>JADKCV010000029.1 GCA_016718655.1 Flavobacteriales bacterium
GTCCCATCGTATTGGTACAGGTGGAGCGCACCGGCAAGGACCAGCGCGGCAGCGGTTTCATCCATGCCGAGGATGCCAAGGAATACCTGCTGGAGGAATGCGGCATACCCCCGCAACACGTCGCCATCAAGAGCAGCGAGAAGGACGACATAGAGGGCATGGACCTCGACGCCCGCGATGTGGAGGTGCGCTACATCATCACCAAGCAAGCCTTGCAGGAGGGCTGGGACTGCTCCTTCGCGTACGTCCTCACCATCCTTACCAACCCGAGCAGCAAGAACGCCCTGACCCAGTTGGTGGGCCGCATACTGCGCCAACCCAACGCGCGCAAGACCAAGGTGAAGGCATTGGACGAGTGCTACGTGTACTGTTTCCAACAGAACGCCGGTGGACTTATGAACGCTATCCGCGCCGGACTGCAAGGCGAAGGCCTGGGCGACATTGCCGGTCGCGTGGCCGAGAACACCGACGACGTGGTACACGAGCCGCAGGAAGACTACGGCTACCGGAAGCAGTTCAAGAAGTTCGAGGGCACCATCTACCTGCCTCACTTCATCATACAGGAAGGTGGCACTTGGCGCGAGTTGCGCTATGAGATGGACCTTGCCAGCCGCATCGACTGGAGCACAGCGGATGTGAGTTCCATTGCCAAGCTTCACTTGGAAGCGTTGGAAAGCAAGGACGAGCACACCGCCTTCAAGCTGAGCAGCGACCCCGCCCAAATGGTAGAGAAGCAGAAGAGCGAACGCCTCGAAGGCGGCGGCCTCACCGTGGACCTGCTCTTCATCACACGCCACATCCTGGACGTGGTGCCCAACCCTTGGGTAGCCTACAAGGTGGCCCGTGAAGCCATCGAAGGCTTGCGTAAGAACAACGCCGAACCACTGATCGCCGCCAACCTCGTGTACATCGTGGAGGAACTGGTGAAGGTGTTGCAAGAGCAGAAGGACACCCAGGCCGAGATTCTCCAGAAAGGCACCGGCTTCGAGGTACCGAAGAGCATACGCGTAACCAAGAGCAACGTGCTGATCAATGCAAGGAAAGGCGAACTCCTCCAGAAGAGCCTCTTTGAGAAGGTGGACAAGGACGATATGAACACGCTGGAGGAAAGCGTGGCGCTATGCCTGGACGAACAGGACAAACTCCTGTGGTGGTACCGGAACACCGTACCCAGCGGCTACTTCGTGCAAGGCTGGCAAAAGAACAAGGTGTACGCCGACTTCGTGACCGCTAAGACGAAGGCGGATGACCCCACGGACTATGGCTCCGTGATGGTGCTGGAAACGAAAGGCCTGCACCTGAAGAACGAGGACACCAAGTACAAGCAGAGCATCTTCGAGATCTGCAACACCTTCGGTAAGCAGACCCCCTGGGGTGAACTGGAACTGGAGTTCAGCCAGAAGGAGGTGGAGTTCCAAGTGATCTTCGAGGACGAGTGGAAGCAGCGGGTGTTGGAGGAGTTCAGGTAAGATCGCCATGGTGGAGACCACCGTCGGCCCGGGTTAGGCACATTCACAGGCTACGGGATAGAGCGTTCCGAAAAGAGTCGGTGCATTAAGAAACGGCATGTGTTGAAAACTGGCCGATCTCGGTCGGTCGGTTTCCTTGTTGCGTGAAAGATCATTTGTACTTCCCACTGGTGAACACACGGAACATGCCCCCACGCTGCGCTACATACTGACAAAGGCGTCCGACATGGGCGCCACGTTGGGCGTTGTGCAGCGCATGTCCGGAAGCATCCGTACCATGTTCCGCGAACAGCGGCACTTGTCAGGCGATCCGAACCTTAAGTCGGGTGACATGGTGGCGATGACGGACAACAAAGGCGCTATGTCGGGCGACATGAGCGCCATGCCCTGCGACCTGTACTTGATGCCGTCCGACATCGAAGCCATGTCGGACAACTATGCCCGCATGTCCCTGTTATCGTTGCTGCGGTCGTTGAACCCGTTCGCTTTGTTGTGCGGCATGGCCGCGATGTTGCGGTACGAGATCAGTGAGTGGTACTACCGGAAGATGGGGCTTTCCGACCCGGTAATGCGGAAGTACTATCGGGAAACTGATTTCGATGATCTATTCGAAGTGGGGTACATCGATGACGATCCTTTCACGTACGGTCGGTTCCACAAGAAGTGGAAGCCCATGCCACCCCTTGTACACGAACTGCTCTACTTTCTAGTCGCCGTCAAGCCAGTGCGGCGCGATCCGGAAGTTTTGCTTGCGTTCCTCCTGGCATTTGCCCGCCTTGTACTGGGCCTTTCGGAACGCACCGGAGGTCAGGACCTTCCATATCTCCTTGCTTTACAGGACGGCAACGGAAGGAGTCCGCTCGGTCCACGCCCACCACCGTTTTCCGCCTGCTAACGGCACCCGCGCTGGATCGTCTGCCCTTTGTGGTCTGCGATACAGTGATCATCTGCACTGAGCTGATCGTCCTCCGTGCAATGCGGTGCCGTGCGCTTGCAAGGCAGTTTGGCCTGTGCCGGCAAGGTCCCCTCTGGACCGGACAGGTGCATCCCTCAGGAGCACCGGCGATCGAACCTTCTTTCAATAACCGGTGGTTTCCTGCATGGCAGGACAGCACCAAATACCTTAGGTCATGAGCAGATTAGTAAAGGCCATTGCCCGCTTGAACGCAGTGCAATTGGTCGCCCGTTCACTTTTCATTGAAGAACGCCTGGAGGACAACCCGGCGTTCACCACCCTTTCACCCAGCCTTGCGGAGATCGCCACCAAGCGCGAAGCCCTACAGCAGGCGATCACCGAGGCGGCCGATGGTGGCCGCACAGTGACCGCGCAACGCGAGCAGCGCAGACGCGAGCTGAAACTGGCTCTCGATGCACTGGCCGGTGACGTCATGAGCCAGGCCGGTGATGACGCGGAAAAGATCCTTGGTGCGGGTTTCTTCGTGCGCAAGAACAGCCGTTCACAGGAGGGGCTACCGATGCCCCTGAAGCTGCGCGCCCGGATCAGCGACCACGTTGGTGAGGCCCGCCTGGACTGGGCCACCACCAAGGGCGCCGCTCTCTATGTGGTGGAGCACAACGGTGTTTCCCCGACGATGCCGCAGCCTGGACCCAGGTGGCGGAGACCACGCGCATCCGGCAGGTGGTTTCCGGGCTGACGAGCGCCAGGGAACATTGGTTCCGAGTGCGTGCCATCGGTACCACGGGCAGGAGCCCTTGGAGCGATGTGGCGCGCACGCTGGTGCGTTGAGTGCTTTGTAGAAAGCCATCCTGCTCTGGGGCAGATGTGCGGTGATGAAGGTGCGGCCCCGCTTCGGCGGGGCTGTGCTGTTCAGTACCTGTTGGCGCGCGATCTGATGGCCTCGCGATGGCAAGGCGCATCGGGCACGTGTAGCGCATTCAGAGGTACCAACAGCGTGTTCCGTCCAAGGAGAATGAGCAGCATGCCTCGGCAGCCCTGCTTGAATGACCGAACAACCAGGCCGGAACGCTTCCGGGAGCCTCGATGATCTTTCGGTGCCTCAGTTGAACGTGGCGCTTTCCAGGCCTGGTCGATACTCCTCCCTGGAGCATGGTCAGAATAATTATGATGCATGTCATACAATATGGACCTATACAGGATAGATTTGTCCCGAATAGAGAACATGTCACACGGGCGATCGACATCCTTCCAAGGCGTTCATCAGCGGGCGATCATTCTCGTCCTGGTGGGGCTTTTCGCTGTGCAGACGGCCTTGACATGGACCTCGTCCACTTCGGTGGCACCTGGCCGAGGATCGCTGAGCACACAGGCCCTTATCGGGCGGCAACTGTATCAGGACCATAACTGCACAGCCTGCCATCAGCTGTATGGCCTGGGCGGATACATGGGTCCGGACCTCACCAATGTGACGCGTGCTCAGGGAAAGGGTCCGGACTATGCAAGGGGCATCATCCTGCACGGTACGCAGCTGATGCCTGCCCAGCAGGTCACACCTGCCGAGGCCGGGCACTTGGTGGCCTATTTGGATGCCTGGGCGTCATCGGGGACCTATCCCATCCGCAGTTTCGACCTCACGCCTTGGGGCACCTATCTCCAGATGAACGACGATGCCCGCGATTGACCGGTCCGCCCTGCTCTTCCTGGTGTTCGGAGTCGTTTCCCTGTGGCTGGGAGCCTTCTTTGGACTGTTGGGCGCATGGCAACAGGTCATGCCCGGGCTGTTCGATGTCATCCCCTTTGTGAAGTCGAGGCCCCTGCATGTTTCACTCGTCATCTCCTGGATCTTCATGGTGGCTGTGGGCGGGGTCTATCATTATCTGCCCCTGTTGGTGGGGCGCCCCATGCACTCGCCTCGCCTGGTCAGGGTGCATCTGTTCCTCTGGATGATCCTCGGGCTCGCTGTTCTGGGCAGTTATATGCTCGGCCGCTTCGGAGGCCGGGAGTACTGGGAATTTCCTCCCGCGTTGGGAGGGCTCATTGCCGTCTCCTGGTTTTTGCTGGTCTACAATTTTTTCAGAACGGCCATGCAGGGTCGTGGTCCCTGGCCCGCGTACCTCTGGATGTGGGCGACGGGGGTCGTCTTCTTCCTGCTGACCTTTCTGGAAGCCTACAGCTGGTTGTGGCCGCGTGATGACGCCAATGTGGTACGCGACCTTACCGTGCAGTGGAAGGCCTATGGCGCGCTCACCGGTTCGTGGAACATGCTGGTATACGGGTTGGCCCTGGTCGTGATGGAGCGCATCAGTGGTGTTACCGAGTATGCACGCTCCCGAACGGCGTTCCTGCTCTATGCGCTCGGCTTCACCAACCTGCTTTTCGGTTGGGCGCACCATATCTATCCGGTGCCCTCTGCACCCTGGCTGCGCTATCTGGCCTATGGGGTGAGCATGACGGAGTGGATCCTGCTGGCGCGCATGATCAGACATTGGCGCCATACCCTGGACGGTGCGCAGCGCCACCAGCACGTCCTCGCGGCCCATTTCCTATATGCGAGCGAGGCCTGGGTCTTCCTCAATCTGGGATTAGCCCTGCTGATCTCCATTCCCGCCATCAACCTGTTCACGCATGGCACGCACATCACCGTGGCCCATGCCATGGGCAGTACGATCGGCATAAACACCATGATCCTCTTCGCAGCGATCTTCCATACAGTGGATCGGGTGCACGGGGACACTGGTACGCGCGTTCAGTATGTGCGGTTGGGATTTTGGCTGCTCAATGGTGGCCTGGTCCTATTCTGGCTCAGCCTGATCGGCGCTGGAATGATCAAGGGTTGGTACACCCTGATGAGCGACCTGTCGTTCCAGGACATCATGGTGATGGTGCGTCCGTTCCTCATGTCCTTCGCCGCCTGGGGCATCGTGCTGTTCGTGGGCATCACGTTGCTGGCGGTGCATGCATCATGGGCCTTGCTGGGTCCGTTCCTGCGGTCAAGACCCGTGCCGGTCGATCGATCAACCGAAGCCTACAACCGATGAGCATCCACGCCGTCCAAGAGCTACCTGCCGACCCGCGATCGATGGACCACGATGCCTTGGTCAGGGGCATCCGTCGGCTGAAGCGTGAACGAAATGCCGTCTTGCTGGCGCACTACTACCAGACCCCGGACATCCAGGATGTGGCCGATCATGTGGGGGACAGCCTGCAGCTGGCGCAGGCGGCCGATCGCAGCACCAGTGATGTGATCGTCTTCGCCGGGGTGCTTTTCATGGCCGAGACCGCTAAGATCCTGAACCCCGGGCGTACGGTGGTGGTGCCCGACCTGCAGGCCGGTTGTTCATTGTCCGACAGTGCACCGGCGGGTCCTTTCGCGGCCTTCCTCGAAGCCCATCCGCACCATCTGGTGGTGAGCTACATCAATTGCAGCGCGGCCGTGAAGGCGATGAGCGACATCATCTGCACCAGTAGCAATGCCGTGCGGGTGGTGAACAGCCTACCGGCCGATCGTCCGATCATCTTCGCTCCGGACAAGCACCTGGGAGCGTATGTGCAACGGGTCACGGGCCGCAAGCTCCTACTTTGGAATGGCGTGTGCGAGGTGCACGTGGATATCAGCATCGACAAGTTGAAACTGCTGATGATGCAATTCGAGGACGCCAAGCTCATTGCGCATCCTGAGTGTCCGGAGCCGATCCTGGCCGAGGCCCACCATATCGGCTCGACCTCATCCCTGATCGATTTCGTACAGCGCGATCCGGGGCAGCGCTACATCGTGGCCACCGAGGCAGGGATCCTGCACAGGATGCGTGCTGCCGTTCCGGACAAGCACCTGATACCGGCACCGGCGTATGCGAACAATACCTGTGCGTGCAGTGAATGCCCCTACATGAAGCTGAACACCTTGGAAAAGGTGTACCGCGCGTTGGATACCCTGCAGCCGGAGATCGTATTGCCGGAACACATTTCGATCGGCGCCGAACGTGCTTTGCGTCGTATGCTCTCCCTGGGATGAAGAGGCCCCTCAACGTACTGGTCGTGGGCAGTGGCATCGCTGGCATGAGCTACGCCATCGAACTGGCGGGGTCGGCCATCGGGCGGAACGTGCGGATCAGACTGCTCTCCAAGGCTCCGGTGCATGCCAGCAGTTCGTATGCCGCACAGGGCGGTGTGGCCGCCGTGATGGACGCGCGGGACAGTTTCGATGGGCATGTGGAGGATACCCTGATGGTGGGCGGTGGACGCAATGAACCGAAGGTGGTGGACCGTATCGTGCGCGAGGGTCCCCATCTGGTGAACAAGTTGATCGCCATGGGTGCCTCCTTCGATGCCGATGTTTCCGGACGGTTGCACCTGTCCCTTGAAGGAGGGCATTCCGCTGCCCGGGTGGTCCATCATGAGGACCGTACAGGTGCGGAGATCGTCAGGGTCCTCCGGGGTCGGGTCAGGGCATTGCCCATGATCGAGGTCTGGGAGGGTTGGCAGGCGCTTGATCTGTTGGTGCAGGGTGAGCATGGCCAGCGACGTTGTGCCGGGCTCAGTGCCTTGGAGCAGCGGACGGGCACCATGCACACCTTACAGGCCGACCTCGTCGTGCTGGCCACAGGCGGTGTGGGTCAGGTATACCAGCACACCACCAACCCCACCGCGTCCACAGGCGATGGCATTGCAATGGCCGTTCGGGCCGGTGTCCCATTGCGTGACATGGCCTTTGTGCAGTTCCATCCCACGGCTATGTATACCGGTACATCCGGGCAGGCCTTCCTGATCAGTGAGGCGGTCCGCGGTGCAGGTGCACGGCTCCTTTGCCATGACGGTAAGCCGCTGATGGATGGCCTGCATGCCATGGGAGACCTGGCACCGCGCAATGTGGTGGCACGTGCCATCCACCGAGAGATGGAACGCAGCGGAACGGAGCATGTCTGGCTTGATATCGCGCCTGTTGGTGCTGCGCGATTCGCACGGGAGTTCCCCGCCATCGATCGGCGTTGTGGCGAACTGGGTCTGCGGCCCGTGCGGGACCTCCTCCCCGTGATGCCCGCCGCCCACTATCTATGCGGCGGTATCGCCACCGACGATCGGGGACGCACCGGTCTGCCCGGCCTGCTGGCACTGGGCGAATGTGCTGGAAGCGGCTCGCACGGGGCCGACCGCTTGGCCTCCAACTCCTTGCTGGAGGCCATGGTGATCGCCATGCGGGCAGCCGCCATCGCGCCAACATACGCTCCGTCGGATGGTCCGATCACGGCGAACGCCTTTGCCGAATTCAGCATCACGGGCCGTACCCATGCCAGCATCGATCGGGCCATCCGTGACCTGAGACATGCCATGACCTGTCATGTGGGGGTGGTGCGGGACCGTGACGGGCTGGCCTGTGCGCTGCGCACCATCGCGCATGCTGAGCTGGTGGTCGCCCGACGATGGGTCCGGCGCCGCTTGTCAGATGGGCTGTTCAACTTGCGGGATATGACGGCCGTGGCGCGCGTGATCACCGAAGCAGCATTGGCCGAACCCCGCAGCGTGGGCACGCACTTCCTCGCGGATGAGGTGGCATCCCCGGAGCATCGCTCCTCCCGCTCCACGAAGATCCAAGCTCGTTTTGCGCGCCGATGACCTGATGCCGGTCAGTTCGGGCCAGCGGACACTGCACCACTTTCGCGGCATTGAATGAATGTGCTTGAGCACACTGAAACGAAGGGTACGATGAACGAACGCCAGCAACAGCCCCACACCTTCCACATCCCCGTGATGGGGCTGGGCTACACGATCGACACGCCACTGAAGGTCGCCCGATTCGGGATCTCGTCCGTGGTCTCCATCATCGAGGATGAGCTCGTCGAACGTATGGGCGAGTTCCACTGTGGTCAGAGCGGTGAGCCCTACGAACCCGTTCCATCCAGTGATCCCGATCACAGGGCCCGGCGCGTGACGGCCTACCTGGACCTGATGGACCGCTTGGTGAAGCGGCAGGTCGAGGCGCTGAGGCAGGAGCCTTTCGTGACGGGGACGGACATCGTGAAGTACTTCGGGATGTTGCCGGATACATCCCCGCACCGGGAGATGTACAAGGACATGATGGCCATGGCGGAAGGGCACGCGAGGCAAGCCTACCAGGATGAATTGCGCCGGACCATACGGGCCGGTTCGATCGATGTGAACATCATGTCGAAGATCGACCGGACGAACTACAACAAGGAAGGGGAGCCACTGCCGCCGGAGTTCGCCGATGCCATGGCGGCCTTCCGCGGCTTCGCCAAGAGCACCTTGTCCTCTTCGATCGTGCTGAGCGCCGGCTACAACCCCCGGGTGTACGCCTACATCGCCCAGTTCAACGACTTCCTTCCTGATGTGAACGGAGCATTATGCAAGAAGGTGATCCTGAAAGTGAGCGACCTGCGCTCGGCCTTGATCCAAGGGAAGATCCTTGCCAAAAAGGGTGTGTGGGTGTCGGAGTTCCGGATCGAGTCCGGGTTGAATTGTGGAGGGCATGCCTTCGCCACCGATGGCATCCTGCTGGGACCGATCCTGCAGGAGTTCCACGACAAGCGGGAAGCGATGGCGGCCGAACTGTTCGAGCTCTGCAACAGGACACTGGCGGAGGAAGGAAAGCACCAGCTCGTTGGTCCGCCGTCCATCCGCATCACGGTGCAGGGCGGGATCGGCACGGTGGAGGAGGATGCTTTCCTGCGCACCTACTATGGCATGGACGGCACCGGATGGGGCAGCCCGTTCCTCTTGGTCCCGGAGGCCACCAACGTGGACGAGCACACCCTGCAGCAGCTCACGCAGGCCACGCCGGACGATTACTACATGAGCTGGGCGTCCCCGCTCGGCATTCCCTTCCACAACTTCAGGCCCAGCACATCGGAAGCACAGCGCAAGTCCCGCACGATCAAGGGACGTCCGGGAAGCCCTTGCTACAAGGAGTTCCTGTCCACTGACACCGAGTTCACAGCAACGCCGATCTGCACGGCCTCTCGTCAGTACCAGGACCTGAAGATCAAGCAGCTGCAAGCGAAGGGCTTGGAGCAGGGCGCACACGACCGCGCCTATGCGCGCATCACTGAAAAGGATTGCCTCTGCGAAGGGCTGGGAGCGGGTGCTTTGCTGAAGGCCGGGATGACGCCCGCTCACAAGCTGGAGGCCGTGGCCATCTGTCCGGGGCCGAACCTTGCCTATTTCTCCAAAGTGGTCCCCCTGCGTACCATGGTCGATCACATCTACGGCCGGACCACGCTCCTGAACGCGAACGATCGCCCGCACATGTTCATCAACGAGCTCAAGCTCTACGTGAAATACCTCGCCCGCGAGATCGATGAGGTGAGGGATGCGATGACCGTGAAGCAACAGCGCAATATCGAGACCTTCAGGTCCAACCTGCTCAATGGCATACACTACTACGAGGAGCTGCTTCCCATCCTCCAGCAACAGGCCCAGGACCGGGTGCATCGTTTCAAGAGCGATCTGGAGCACTTCGCCGAGGAGGTCCGCGGCCTGACCGCCCCGGAGCCAGTGGTCGCATGAACCCCAACGCGGTGGGCACCAGCAACGGGTCAACGTGCTGCGGCCATGACCCTGCCGTGCTGGCCGTAACGAACATTCAACGAGAACCATAGCATGACCGAGAAGCGAATGTCCTGGGCCGAGCCCTTCAAGATCAAGATGGTCGAACCCCTCTTCATGACCACGCCTGCGCAACGCGTGAAGGCCCTGGAGGAGGCGGGGTACAACACCTTCCTGCTACGGTCGGAGGATGTGTACATCGACCTGCTCACGGACAGTGGTACCAGCGCCATGAGCGATCGCCAGTGGGCCGGGTTGATGTTGGGCGACGAAGCCTATGCCGGCAGCCGCAACTACTACCACCTGGAAGAGGCCGTGCGCAAGTACTACGGTTACAAGTACCTCGTGCCCACCCACCAGGGACGCGGCGCCGAGAACATCCTGTCGCGCATCCTCATCAAGCCCGGTGACATCCTGCCGGGCAACATGTACTTCACCACCACCAAGGCGCACCAAGAGCTGGCCGGTGGGACCTTCGTGGACATCATCGTCGATGAGGCGCATGATCCCCGGAGCCTATTCCCCTTCAAGGGCAATGTGGACCTGGCCAAGTTGCAGCGGGTGATCGATGAGCAAGGCGCCGAACGGATCCCGTACGTCAGTCTGGCGACCACGGTGAACATGGCCGGTGGACAGCCCATCTCGCTCGCCAACCTGAAAGCCGTTCGGGCGCTCACCGCGAAGCACGGCATCCGCATCATCCACGACATGACGCGTGTTGCGGAGAACGCCTACATGATCCAGCAACTTGAGGAAGGGCAGGGAGCGCGCAGCGTGGCCGAGATCGTCTTTGACATCTGCTCCCTCACCGACGGTGCGACCATGAGCGCGAAGAAGGACGCCTTGGTGAACATCGGTGGTTTCATGGCCACCAACGAATGGGACGTCTTCGAAGAGGCCCGCAACCAGGTGGTGCTGTACGAAGGCCTGCACACCTATGGCGGTCTTGCCGGTCGTGACATGGAAGCCATGGCCATCGGCATCGCGGAGAGCGTTCAGGACGATCACATCCGCGCCCGCGTGGGCCAGGTGTTCTACCTCGGGGAGAAGCTGCTCGAAGCGGGGGTTCCCTTGGTACGGCCTACCGGAACCCACGGCGTGTTCCTCGACGCGAAGGCCTTCCTGCCCCACCTGCCGCAGATCGCCTTCCCCGCACAGACCCTGGCGGCCGAGATCTATGTGGACTCCGGCGTGCGCACCATGGAGCGCGGCATCGTGAGCGCTGGTCGCGACAAGCTCACCGGGGACCACTGCTATCCGGAACTGGAGCTGGTGCGCCTCACCATCCCGCGCCGCGTGTACACCCAGGCCCACATGGATGTGATCGCCGAGTCGGTGGCGCGCGTGTACCAGCGCCGTGACCGCATCACCGGATTGAAGATGACCTACGAACCCAAGTACCTGCGCTTCTTCCAGGCGCGTTTCGAACCGTTGCGGGCCTAGAGCCTGAACGCTCAATCGCAATTCTCCATCTCCAGGATGAGTAGCCTTGGCGCCGGATGTTGTCCTCCCACAAGGGCACGGGTCCCGCACGTGACAGAAGCGGCACTCCTTCGCGGCGAGGGGTTGTCCGCCTGCTTGCTTTCCAGACGGCCGTAGCTGGATCGGCCGTGTCGCGTTGGCTTCGTGCGATGATGTCGGCGCATCACGTCCATCCTGCGGGTGACGTAGGTGTCCCATACGCCACCTCGGCCGCTTTCTTCTGTCTGTCATGTTGGTGCTTGTTGGGCCTGCATAGCGATCCGATCAAGAAGAGTGGGAGCAGAGTCAGTAAGTACTTCATGTTGGTGAACGGTACACAAAAGTGGAAACCTAACTATATTTGCGCCGAAGAACGTCCCCATCCTGTCACACAAACCCTCAACTCCCGAAGAACATGGAAAAGGCAGTCTTCTACCACGCCGGATGCCCGGTGTGCATCAACGCGGATCGCATCACCGAGTTGGTGGACCCGCAGGTACCCAGGTGGAGCACGCATCTGGGCCAGGACCGCGCCCGCATCGCCGAGGAGGCCGCCGGTGGAAAAGCGTGCCCGCGCTGGTCGCAGCGATGTGCTGCCATCAACCACGGTGCGAGCATCGCCGAGGTGAAGGCTGAGGCGGCCCGCGAACAGGGGACCTGGCCGCTTGTGCCGGGTCCCTTGTTCACGATACCTTTCCGCCATGGCCCGGAAGCACGCTACCGATGTCGCGTTGGATGCGCCCTGCCCAGCTGCTAACGCATCGGGAGTGGCGCGTGCCTTGCGTGCAGCAGGCTACGGACGTACAGCGCATCCGGCTTCGTCGCGGAGCAGCTGGGGAGGCCGGTGTGGCGCGCGGCGGGAGTTCCAGGTGTCCGACCCACGGTGAGCGACAGGTGGCGCTTTTGGTGGAACAGCCTTACTGCGGAAGCCCGACCACGACGGGCGCCATGCGCTTCGTCTTTCGGCGGAAGGAGACGGTGCTGCCAACCGGCGGTCCTTTCACCGAGTCGCTGGCAACCCTGCCGCTGCACGAACGTGAGTCCCTGCTACTGGGGTTGATGCGTCTATTGGAAGCGTTGCTCAGCCGAGGTGATGTGCAAGTGCAACGCATGTGCTGGACCTGCGCACATTACAATGGTGATAGGCGTGGGCGGCATCGCTCCTGTTGCTACGGAAGGATTGCCGTGGCCGAGCTACGCACCGATTGCCCGGAGCACGAGGCGACCTGACGGTTGTCAGGCACCGTTGGATGGTTATCGGACAGCTTTGCCTGTTCTTCGCTCCCTTGACGGATGAACCATCTTCCCATGCAGCATCGAACCATCATCGAGCCCTTCCGCATCAAGAGCGTGGAGCCCATCGGCATCAGCACGGCCGAGGAGCGTAAGGAGCAATTGGCTGAGGCACACTACAACCCCTTCCTGTTGCGGTCGAAGGATGTGATCATCGACCTGATGACCGATAGCGGCACCAGTGCGATGAGCGCACAGCAGTGGGCCGGCATGATGGAGGGCGACGAGGCCTACGCAGGCTCCCGCTCCTGGGAACGCATGGAGCTGGCCGTGCAGGAGCTCACCACCATGGCCAGCGTGCTGCCCACCCAGGGCCCCAAGGGCGCGCGGCCGAACGGATCATCTATGGACACCTGGGCGGACCGGGCAAAGTGTTCATCAGCAACACGCACTTCGATACCACCCGGGCCAACATCGAGTTCACCGGCGCCACGGCCATCGACATCCCGATCCCGGAAGGGAGGGACACGGCGCTGGAGCATCCCTTCAAGGGCAACATGGACCTGGATGAACTGGAACGCTTGCTGGAGCAGCACCAGGGGCAGGTGGGTGCAGTGATCCTTACCGTGACGAACAACAGCGGTGGCGGGCAACCCGTGAGCATGGCCAATGCGGAAGGTGTGTCGGCCCTGTGCAGCCGCTACAGTGTGCTGTTCCTGTTGGATTGCTGCCGCATCGCAGAGAACAGTTGGTTCGTGAAGCACCGCGAGCAAGGCATGAATGACTTGAGCTACCGGCAGATCGCCCGGAAGATGTTCTCCCTGGCCGACGGCGCAGTGATGAGCGCGAAGAAGGATGCGCTCGTGAACATGGGCGGCTTCCTCGCCTTGCGCGATGAGCGGATCGCCGCGGCCTGCACGAACCTGCTCATCATCACCGAAGGGTTCACCACCTACGGTGGGCTGTCCGGCCGCGATATGGAAGCCATCGCCATCGGTCTGGACGAGGTCTTCGACCCGCATTACCTGGACTACCGCATCCGCAGCACCACCTGGCTGGGGGACAGTTTGCACGCGCTTGGTGTTCCTCTCATGCGCCCGATCGGTGGCCACGCGGTGTACATCGATGCCAAGAAGTTGTACCCGCACATACCGCCACGGGAGTATCCGGGACAAGCACTGGTCTGCGAGCTCTATCGGCTGGCCGGTGTCCGCAGTGTGGAGATCGGCTCGGTGATGTTCGGGAAGTATGCCGAGAACGGTGAATTGGTACCGTCCTCCATGGAGCTGGTGCGCCTGGCGATCCCCCGCCGCGTGTACACGCAGAGCCACATGGAGTACGTGGCGGAGACCTTCGAGGAGGTGCTGCGCTCACGCGAACAAGTTCGCGGCTACCGCATCGTGAAAGAACCGGAATTCCTCCGTCATTTCACAGCACACTTCGAACCACTCGGTCAGTAAGCCGGCGCATACAACCGCTTGAAGGTGCTGGTGGAACGGGCGTGGATCGCTCCGATAGCGGAAGCAAGAACTCCAAGGACGGCCCGTTCGCTCAACTCCACCTTATAGTCCTGGCATATCTCGTGTGACGCGGTCCGCCCACCTGCCAATCCAACTCACCCACTCTGGATCCCAACAAGCCTTCCGCGCCACCGGGATCGTCCCGATGCATACGTGACGACCGACCGATGTGTGCTGCTCAGTTCAAGGAACTGCCCATGGTGCCTTTCGCCAGCCAGTCCTTGGCCTCGTCCTCACGCAGGAAGATCTGAACGGGCACGTCCGTGGGGTGGTAGGTGTAATAGAGTTGGATGAGGCTCCTGTTCGTCTCCGAGTTCACCACCCAGGAGATGGTACGTGCGAGCCGTTCCACCTGAGCCTGGGCGCAGTGTTCCTGATACATCACCCGCACGTCGAAGTCGATCTCCGCGGGCAGCACCATCAGCAAATGGTGGGGTTCCTTGCCGAAATGGGCCTTGCGCAAGGCCAATACCTCCGCGATGCTCGATGCGGTCAACTGTGCATCCTCCTTGAACCGGATGCACACCTCCCCGTGTGGACCCGCGGTCACTTCAGCAGTGAGGTTCTCAACGCTTGTCGTCATGCCGCAAAGGTCCGGCGAGGGGTGGGCCGTAGCGCTTGAACTATGTCAATTTCCGCCGCGCAGGATCCGGCGCTTCAACCGGCTCAGGTACTCGGGAGCGATGCCGATGTAACTGGCCACGATACGGTCCGGCACCTCCTGGACCAGTTCCGGATGATCGCGCATCAAGGCCACATAGCGCTGTGCGGCATCCATACCCAGTAGCGTGGTCAGCCGCCAGGCATTGATCACCTGCGCCTGCTCCAAAAGCAAGATGTAAGCGCGCGACCAGGCCGGCACCTTGGCCATGAGCAGGTCGTGTGTCGCACGGTCCCACGTGATCACCTCACTGTCCGCGAAGGCTTCGATCACCTCCCTGCTGGGCTTGCCGGTGATGAACGAATCGAGCACCACACACACCCGGCAAGGCAACGCCAAGTAGCGTGTCACTTCGTTGCCGTTACGGTCATGGAACAGGGTGCGCAGACCACCGGCGACCACCAGGTACATCCGGTCGGACACCTCGCCCAACTCGAGCAGTACCGTGCCTTTGGCCACGCACCTGGTTTAGACCGAATCCTCCAACAACTGACGTTCCTTGGACGTCATCCGTCCGAAGAACTGGAACAACGGATCAAGGGGATCGTGCATCGTATACGAAAGGTAAGCGGTGTGGGGCACTTTCCACAGGATGTTGGGCACACTTTCAGGACCTCAGCGCATTACGCGCACGCATATCCGGAAGCGTGGCGGGGCGGTGTCCGGCCTCTGATGTTCACGATCCAAGTCCACAGGCGACCTTTACCCCCCTGATCCGGTCATCACACACAATGAGGCACATCCTACTCTTGGCCTGTTCATGGCCGACCATGCACGCTGCTTTGCATGCCCAATGTTCAGGTTCCATCGACCTGGGCCCCGATGTGGTGCTCTGCGAAGGCCAGACCACGCTCCTCACCCCGGGTCCGGGTTACTTGAGCTACGTATGGAACACTGGCTCCACAGCACCCGTCCTCAACCAAGGCACCGCCGGAGTTTACAGCTGCACGGTACAGGAGCTGGCCGTGGGTGACGACCTGGTCGTGAACGGCGACTTCTCCTCCGGTGCTACCGGCTTCACCAGTGGATACATCCCGGGCACGGGTGGCACCTTCGGATTGTTGAGCCTGGAAGGTCAGTACGCCGTGGCGAGCAACGCGAGCGACACCCACACCAACTTCCCGCCCTGCACGGACCACACGGGTGGTGGCAACATGATGGTGGTGAACGGTGCAGCCACGGCAGGGGTATCCGTTTGGTGCCAGACCGTGACGGTCGTCCCGGGCACGTCCTATGCCTTTTCTGCGTGGCTCTCCTCCATGGTGGTCTCCAACCCCGCGGTGCTCCAATTCACCATCAACGGTCAGGTGCTGGGTGATCCATTCACCGCGGCGGCCTCCTCGTGCACCTGGAACCAGTTCTACGAGGTGTGGAACGCAGGTGCCACCACCACGGCGGAGATCTGCATCTCCAACCAGAACACCTTGACCAGTGGGAACGACTTCGCCCTGGACGACATCTCGTTCAACCCCTTCTGCACCTACACGGATAGTGTGGTGGTGGTGGTGAACGCCTACCCCGAACCGGACCTGGGGCCGGACCAGGTGATCTGCGGACCGGGGCCGGTGGTGTTGGATGCCACCACGCCCGCCGTTGATACCTACACGTGGAACAACGGCATCGCGACCGGCCCACAGTTCACCGTCACATCGAGTGGCACCTATTGGGTCAATGTGCTAACCGGGGCCTGCTTCGGTCGCGATTCGGTGACGGTGACGCTCCTACCCTTGCCCGAGGTGGACCTGGGTCCGGACCTCACCAGTTGCGCAGATGTTCCGGTGACGCTCTCGACCGGTTTACAGGATGCCGGTCACCGCTGGCAGGACGGCTCCACGGGCACGTCGTTCACGGCCGTTACAAGCGGTCTCGTGTGGGTGGTGGTGACCGATGGCCCCTGCGCTGCTTCGGACACGGCGTTGGTGACCATTGAGCCGTGCAACGTCGCGGTGGAGGTGCCCAACATCTTCACCCCAAATGGAGATGCGATCAACGACCAGTTCCGACCGTGATCGAGGGTGCTTCGGGGATCCAATTGTCCATCCACAACCGGTGGGGGCAATTGGTGTACGCCTCTCAACGGCCGGAGTTCGCGTGGGATGGGCGCACCGCTGCCGGGAACGAATGTGCCGATGGCGTGTACTTCTGGACGCTCACCTACTCGGGACCGGACGGACCTGGTGATCTCCACGGAACCGTGACCCTGCTGCGCTGAGCACAGGGTCCGTAGCACGGTGGGAACCGTCTACATGGTGTCGTTACCAAGCCGGTGGTTTTGTGCGGCCGATGGTCCGATCATAACCGGCACACAGGTCGTTCGCTACCGATCTCCTGCACCGATCCTACCCGTGAACATCGAGGTTCGAATGAACAGTGGCCAATGAAGCTTGATCGATCGTGGGATCACGCACATCGACCGATCTCCGCAGGACATTCGTGCAGCTGGCATAGGATACACACACACCGAACAACACGAAAGGCCGCCCATGCTTGGACGGCCTTTCGCGAAACAGGATCGTGTGATCAGAACTTCTTGTCGATCTTCTTGATCAGCTTGGGCATCTTCTCCAGCATGTCCTTCATGAGGTTCTCCGCAGCTTCCTCACACAGTGGCTTGATCTTGTCCAGGTCCAGCACGGGTACGCCCGATACCATGGGAATGGACTTCTTGGCCGTAGCATACTCCACGAAGTTGAAGACCCGATCACCGGCCTCATCGAAGAGCATGATGTTCATGACGGCGGCCACACCGGCGGTGCCCATGCCCCCCACGGCCACCTTGGGTTGGAACTTGAATCCGAGGTTGATGAACATGACACCGTCGGCCTTGCCCTTGAAGATCTGAAGCATCTTGAACTTGTTGCTGTTCTCACGCTTCAGCGCGTTCGGGATGAGCACCTTGTAACCGGGATACGGGAGCGAGCTGTCCATGATGCGCGTTCCATCCTGATCGGATTCCCCGGACCGGCTATCGAAGTTCTTGTACGCCTCGTTGCCGAGCACCTCCGCCTCGGGCACCAGGTCGAACGTGAACTCCTTCGAATAGGTAGTGAAGAAGTCGTCGTGGAACTTGGCGAGTACGGAGGTGAGGTCGAAGCGTTCGTCCTTGGCCAAGGTGGCGATCCCGGATAGCAGGGCAGCGTTGCCGTTCAGCTCGGAGGCATCGAGGTACTTGTCCACGTAGCAGGTGACCACCGCCACGTTCTTCTTCTGCGCAGCGAGGAAGGAACTGGTGACGAGTGCAATGGAAAGGAACAAAAGACGGGCGGTGTTCTTCATGGAATGACCCCTGCACGCTAGTGCGCAAGGACGGCGAAGGTAGGTCGTCAACGAGGTAGGCCCCACGCCGGTGGGGATAACAATGGGTCCGCAAGTGGGCAAGCGACCCCCAAGAACAACAAAGCCGGCCCGAAGGCCGGCCATACCGTATGGTGTGGGTGTTCAGTCGCGCTGGAAGCGGAGGAGCACAGCGCCGGATGCATGCTGCACGCGGGCCACGTAGCGTCCTGGAGCCAGGGAGTGAACAGGTATCGCTCGCACGCGCTCGTGTGCATCCAGCGTTGTCGTACACCGGTCCATCACCTGGCCTTGGGCATTGCGCACCTCCACGGCCAGGTCACCGTCCGCATCGTGCGCGACCACGAGCAGTTCGTTGATCACGGGCAACGTGCGGGGTGCTTCCATGGAGCTGTGTCGGTCGCTTACCGAGGCGGTGGAGGTAGCGGCAGTGGTGGTATGCGCGACCGGAGCTGCTGCGAGCAGGTGGTCCGGTTCTTGAGCGCGAAGCGGGGCGGAAAAGAGGGTGGCGATGGCGATGAGGTACATGGAGGTCGTTCGTGTTCGTTGGTGCATGCTGTTCGGTTTGGTGCCGCAAAGGGACCACTACCGTGTTAGGCCATCACCAACACAGCATGAGCATTTCCACCACGCTTGAAACTTCATGTGCGACCAACACCGGGATAAGACCGTCCAAGGTGGAGCGGCACAGCTTTTCCCGCGCGGTCCGCACGTGGACCAGGGCCGTATGGAACGACAAACTCCCACCCCCCTCCACCCTATCTTCGGTCCATGCGCAGATCGCTTTTCTGGGTGGTGCTGGTCTCATCGATACCCCTGATCGCCCAACCGCGTGTATTGCATTTCACACGCACCTCGGGCTTCGACCACGGTACCCGTGCGGTCTCCTATGCCATGTTCCAGTCCATCGCTACGGACCTGGGTGTGGTGGTGGACGATGATGCCACAAGCGACCCCTTCAGCGACCCGGCCACCCTGGCGCAGTACGCGGTCATCATCTTCAGCAACACCAGTGGAAATGCGATCCTCGACGCGCAGCAGCGCACCCATTTCGAGCAGTGGGTGGCCAACGGTGGGCGGGTGTTGGGGATCCACGCCGCCAGCGACACCTACCGCCACAGCACCGCGAACGGGAACAACACGGGGACGTGGGACTTCTTCCCCGAGCTGATCGGCGCGAGCGTGCAGGAGGCGCCCAACCATGTGGATGGAACACCCACCTACACCATGCAACGCGTGGGCGCACACCCCGCCACCTACAACGTGCCCGACCAATGGGTGAAGGCCGAGGAATACTACTACTGGGAGAACGGCTACTTCGCGGAGCTGAACACGCCGATGCTGATCGTGGAAGAGACCGTGGGACCGAACGGGCAGGTGAACAGCTACGATGCCCCGCGCCCCATGAGCTGGTACCGCACACCCGGCAGTTCACGGGTGGTGTACACCGCACTGGGCCACGCACAGGAGAACTACACCAGTGACCTCATCTTCCGGGCACACCTGCGCGATGCCTTGGGCTGGTTACTGGAAGGTGTTACCAGTGTGGCGGAGCGCTTCGCGCCGCGCCCTTCCCTGTTCCCGAACCCGGTGGATGACCTGCTCACCATAAGCCTCGACACCGGGTCGCTCCACCACCGGCTCACCGTGCGCGATGCGACCGGACGCGCCGTCCTGCAGCAACGTGTAGCGCGGATCCCCATGCAACTGGATGTTCGGATGCTGGCACCCGGGTCGTATTCGATCGGTGTCGAAGGTCATGTCACAACGCCCTTCTTGGTGGTGCGTTAGGTACCGCTCCCTCTGAATGTTCTGGTCGGCGGATGTGAAAGATGCATGATCGAACGCATGGAGGGGGACGACATGCAGGTGGTATGCACGATCGTGACACGAACGGTCGGGTACGAACTGCGCAGTACGACGAGAGGCACCCGGTCATCTCAACGTCATCATCGGTGCTTCGATCCCGCGCCCTTGGAAGGATGTGATCGTGCATGGACCACGGTCATGGATCGACGGGTTGTTGAAGCATGGTGGATAAGATGAGGTCCATGCACGAACGCTTGATGAACCGTACATATCCACGTTACAATGCCGCACGACCTTCGTGGTGTATCGAAGACCCGACGTCCGTTGTCCCAAGGAAGGAGGCTTTCGAGCAGAAGGCCTTCGTGAAGATCACGATGTGCAAGCCCGGGAGGGCCATGCCACCGCGCCGTGTGCGGGGCCGGTGATCCTTGCATCCGGACAGCGGACGAGCAGATGAAGAGGCCCCGGGGACGGGGCTTCTTCGCGCATGGCATGTGCTTCCCACGCGCCGGACCCGGAGTTCCCTTGGAACCCATCCGATACACCGGCCCACCTTCACCGTGGGTCAGCTCGGGTCTCCGAGTGGTCCTGATGAAGGTCCTTGACCCAGGTCCGGAACGAACGAAAGCTTAACACAAGCTTCAACCCAACCCTGATGAGCGTCAGCGGGACCACGCGCCGCTACAAGGACCTTCGTTCGTACAATAGAACCTCTCATGGATCCTCATCTCGTCATCATCGGGGGCGGTGTGGCCGGGCTCAGTGCCGGCATCTACGCCCGCATGAACGGCTTCACCACCACCATCGTGGAGATGCACGACATACCTGGCGGCCAGTGTACGGCCTGGGTGCGGCACGGCTACCACTTCGACCATTGCCTGCACTGGTTGGTGGGCACCCACGAAGGCACGTTCCACACCATCTGGAAGGAACTTGGAGCACTGGAGCCCGACACCCGCATCGTGGACCACGCCGTGCACACCCGCGTGCTGGCTCCGGACGGCACGGAGTTCCTGGTGTACACCGATATCGATCGTTGGGAAGCATACTTGTTGGAGATCGCGCCCGAGGACGAAAAGGCGATCCGTCGCATGATCCACGACATGCGCGGCACGCACACACTGGAGCAGTTCGAGGACGCGCCGGGCATGCGTTCCATCGTGGACTACATCAAGGCCTTGTACCACAGCGGAGGAGCCTTGTACACGCTGGGCAAACACATGCACAAGAGCTGCCGCGCCTACTTCGATGAGTTGGGCTTCACCAGTCCACGACTGCGGCTCTACTTCGACAACCTGTACGGCGACCTGCACTTCAGTGCCGGGGCCTTCCTGATGATGCTGACCTGGATGTCCAAGAAGAACGCAGGTTATCCCATCGGCGGTTCCTTGCCGTTCGCCATGCGACTAACGAAGCGTTACAAGGAACTGGGTGGTGAACTGCTGCTGAAGCACCGTGTACGCTCCATCCGTGTGGAGCACGGCAAGGCCGTTGGCGTTGAATTGGAGGATGACCGCTTCCTTCCGGCCGACCACGTGATCGGCGCGGCCGATGCGCACAGCACCCTTCATGGCATGCTCCAAGGCCGCTACCTCACGCCGCGCATGCGAGAGGCCTTCGCCACGTGGGAGACCTTCACACCACTGGTCCATGTCTGTTTCGGCATCGACCGAGAGGTGCCCGTTCAGCATGCCACCACCACGGTGCTCGCGGCGGGGGAACGTGTGGGACGCACCACCCTACGTACCGGCTTCAACGTGCTCAACTATGGATTCGACCCCACGCTCGCACCCTTGGCAAGACCACCATCATCATCCGCTTCGATTCGCCTTGGGCGATCTGGAAGGACCTGGACGGTGAGGACTATCAGGAGGAGAAACGGGTCATACTGGAGACCATGACACGGCACTTGATCACATTGTATCCCGAAGTGGAAGGTCATATCGAAGTGACCGACGTGGCCACACCACAAACGAATGTGCGTTACACGGGTGTGTGGCAAGGCGCCTACGAGGGCTTCCTGCCCGGACCTGACAACCTGAACAGCCAATTGGAGATGCGGATCCCCGGGCTCGATGGCTTCACGCTCATCGGGCAATGGATCACACCCGGTGGCGGTCTGCCGCCTGCTGCGCAGAGCGGACGATGGGCCATCCAACTCCTTTGCAAGGACCTTCGCCGGGAGTTCATCACCACCTTGGCACCAGCATGGGTGAAGGCGGAAGCCGGTTGAAGGAATGCGGCTTCGTGTGTGTGAACCACCGAATGGGACCAGCCTGCTCAGCGGTCGTGGAACGGCACGTTCTCCTATGCGGTCGGAATCGCTCGCCAGCGAGTGGGTCGGCACACGCCCCCTGCCGCGCACTGCGGCAACGGCGATGCGCCCACCACATCGCGCACGCAGCTGCCGCGAAAGCGTTGTAAACTTGGATCACCGACGGTATTCCACCATCCATGAAGAACGCATCCACTCCGCTGGGCGTCGCGATCATCCTGCTCCTCTCCGCGGGATCGGCGCGAGCACAGTACACCACTGCGTACATCACCCTCTTCGATGGGCTCACGGGCTATCACAGCGCGGAGGACCTGGTACTGTTGCCATCGGGCACTGTGGCGGTGAGCGGGGTGTTCACACCAGGCAGTACCACCGAGTTCTTTACGGCCGCCTTCACTGCGGACGGAACGCCCCAATGGACGAACGGCCTACCGGACAGCATCGGCCAAGCGTGGAAGATCTTCCAACTGAACGACGGCACACTGCTGTCGCTGGGCGACTACGAGAACCACACGGGCACGAATGATGTGCTCGCGCAACGCTACAGCACGGACGGTGTGCTTCTGGACCAGGTGGTGATCGATTCGCCCGGCCTGAACAATGGCGATGACCTCGGCGATGCCACGATGGATGCGGAGGGCAACGTCGCACCACCGGCACCTTCGCCACCGCTGGCGCGTACAAGCCCGGACTGGCGCGCCTCTCCGACGGGTGCACTGGAGTGGTGGGTCACGTATCCGGTGCCGCCGCATTGGAACGGCTTCGGGAAAGGCCTCGCGGTGGAGGCCATCGGCGATTCGCTGGTGGTGCTATGGACGCGCAACGGCAGCTCGTATTCCGCAGCCCTCGGGTTCGCGCCCAGCGGTGCGCACCTGTGGACCACGGACCTGCAAGTGACCACCAACGACAACAACAACGCGATGACCACCGATGGGCTTGGGCATGTGCTGGTGGGCGGCGCACACGACCAGCAGTTCAACGTCACCAAGCTCGATGCGAACGGCGACGTGGCCTGGAGCACCGACTTCGCCTTTCCGGGACTTGGTAGTGCGAGCGGACAGGTGCGGCATGTGCGTTGTGATGCGCAGGGCGATGTCTATGCCGTGGGCGAAGGGTCCTTCCAAGCATCGATCCCGGGCCCCTACCTCCTGCTTGCCAAACTGAGCAGCGCCGGGAACGTGTTGTGGATGGATACCCTGACCGGTGGCAGCTACAACTACTGCTTGAACATGGATCATGCCCTGTTGCACGACGACCGGTGGACCATCGCCACGGCCTATATCGGGTCCTACCTGTACGAATACGATACGACAGGTACGCGGCTCTTCCGCCAGGCTTGGAACGTACCCGGTGCACAGCACAGCAAGGTGAACGCCATCGTCATGGGTCCTGATGGCGCACTTCACCTCGCCGGGCGCGCGCAGCTCGTGGGATCGTCCGGTGATGGTTTCGTGGCGAAATTGGCTCCGTTGGCGACCGGCATCGACCCGATCGGGCCCACGCACACCATGCTCTACCCGAACCCGACCACACACCGGCTGCAGCTGCCCGAGCTTCCCACCGATGGTGGTTCCATCACCGTCTCCGACATCCGGGGCAAAACCGTGTACACGACATCCTTCCACAACACCATCGATGTGTCCGCGCTGCCTTCGGGTGTGTATTTCCTGGAACGCACCGGACAGCATCAACGTTGGCGGTTCGTGAAGGAGTAGGAACTGCTGGGATCGTTCGACCTCCTTCTTTCCAGGATCGGTAGGTTCGCGTTCGCCCGATGAACGGGAGCAACGACCAGCTTGTCAGGTTCCGGACCTGATCACTACTATTGGAACGAACACACGCATCATGCGCATCGCACTCGCCACGTTGCTCGGCACCCTCGGTTATTTCCTGGTGGGCTGGCTCGTCTTCGAAGGAATACTCGGTCGCGATATGGCCGCGCACACCACCCGGTTGCCGGGCTTCCACAAGGAGGGGGACGCGACCAGCATGCTCCTGCTGTTACTCTCCTGCATGGCCTACGCACTCCTGCTCGCTTTGATCTTCGCGCGTTGGGCCCACGTCCACACCTTCAAGGAGGGGCTGCTCCTGGGTGCGCTCATCGGCATGCTCGTGGCCATCATGACGGACCTGTACTGGTACTCCACCTCGCACTTCTTCAACTCGCTGTGGCCAGTGGCCGCGGATGTAGTGGCAGCAGCCTTCACCGTGGGTGTCATGGGCGGGGTCATCGCGTGGTGCTTGGGGGCGATGGCGGACCGGGGTTGGTTCCAGACTTGACCAGGATCGCTGTCATCATGCCTCGGTGACTTCCACGATGGTGCCGCAATGTCCGCTGTGTAACACTCATACAGAGGCTCCTTCACGCTGGTACCCGGCAACGGGAATGGGATACCGGCGTGTATTCCATTCCCATCGGAAGCTCCACTTCGCGCGTTCCAGAGCAGTTCCAAGAGCAAGGTCTTCAACATGCGTGCACTGGGTGGTACGCACTGAACGATGGCCCGTACCACCGGAAGTGCCCAGCATGGTCCACCACCCGAAACCCGGCCTGAACGGGTGACCGGAAAGTTCACCTCGCGGAAACACGCGCCATGGATCCGATCACGAACTTCGTATTCATGCACGAGCAAGACCCCTCCGCCCATCGTCGTTGGATATCGCTACCCTCACCGCCGAATTCGAGCGTTGCAAAGGGGCGCTCAAGTCCTACATCGTGCGCATCACCGCCAATAAGCAGGAGGCGGAGGACATCACCCAGGAGACCTACATCCGCGCGCACAAGAACGTGGCCAACTTCAAAGGCGACAGCAGCGTGAAGACCTGGCTCTTCGCCATCGCGCAGAACATCGCGCGCGACCACCTGCGATCGCTGAAGCGCTGGCCCGAAGAGGTGGGCGACATCTGCAAGGATGCCGCGATGAAGGACCCCGACTTCTTCCGTGAAGCGATGACGATCCATGCGACCTCGGCACAAGCGAAATTCGAGATCCGCGAACACATCGCGTTCTGTTTCACCTGTGTGAGCCGTTCGCTGCCACTGGAGCAACAACTGGCGCTGATGCTGAAGGAGGTGTACGCATTCACCGCGAAGGAGATCGCGGACATCATGGAGACCAATGAAGCCATGGTCAAGTACTACTTGCACACCGGGCGCGGTAGGATGATCGACGTGTTCGACAAGCGGTGCGCGCTGATCAACAAGGATGGTGCCTGCCACCAATGCACCGAGCTCAACGGCATCTTCAACCCCAAACAGAACGCGCAGGAGGAGGCCGTGAAGATCCAGATGGTGCGCGATGCGAAGAAGCAGGACAAGGATCACCTCTTCGACCTGCGCATGAAGGTGATGCAGGAGATCGACCCGTTCACTTCACCTGCGGCGGAGTTGCAGCTGCATCATCTGGAGTTCGACCGCAACGTGATGGAGAAGCACGTGGCCGAAGCCTAGCCTGCGTAGGGCCCCCTTGTTCAACGCACCAGCACCGCGCGCAACGTGTGGGAACCACCGGCATGGCGCAACGACCAGGTGTAGTGGCCGGTCGGCCATGCCGACGTGTCGAAGACCTGACGGCCGTACCCGGGTAGGCTGCTACGCGCAATGATGCGGCCCATGGCATCGGTCACCGTGACCGTCACCTGTTCGGGTCCTTCATTCCTCAGTTCCGTGCGGTCATCGAACAGCGTAGGGACCAGCACAGCGTTCGGCGCATGGTGCCGGGTCGTGGGTACGCTAAGCGCACCATTCAGGTCATGGCCGTCGAAGAATTCCCAGATCGCTTGGCTCGCGGAGAAGTCCTGGTTGGTGACGCCCAAGGGTATGGCACTGCCCGGCCAGGTATGCCCGCCACCCAGCACACGGATCAAGGCCACTTCACTGCCCAGGTCCCCGTTGATATGGTCTTCGCGCTCGGCCGTGCACAGGTCCCAAGCGATGATGTCCGGTATCGGAGTGATGGCGGGCACGGGATCGCACGCATTGTGGGCCACCCAGAAGTCGATGACCGATGGCACTGCGAGGTTCTGGATGCCGCCGGTGTAGGGCACGATGCCATCGGCCGTACCATGGATCATCATCACCGGCACCGGACGTGTGGGTGCACAGAAGAGATCGAGGCCAAGCGCCATGCTGCCCGCCACTGAAGCGATCGCAGCGAACCGATCGTACAGGGCACAGGCGAGCACGAAGCTCATGAAACCACCCTGCGACATGCCACAGGCGTACGTGCGGTTCTCATCGATACCGTGTGTGATCGCCAAGGTATCCAGGAGCGCCGTGAAGAAGCCATACTCGTCCACCGTGCCCAAGCCCAGGTTCCAACTGTTGTTCACGCCATTCGGGTAGACCACCACGAAGCGCTCCGTGTCGGCCACAGCGTTCATCGCGCTGTACACCTCCTGTTGCACGTTGTCACTTCCAACACCATGCAGGTTCAACACCAAGGGCAGGTGCTCCGTGGGTTGAAAGCCCGGTGGTGTGTGCACACGATAGGTCCGGTATCCATCCACCGTGGAAATGCTGTCCACCGTCGTTTGCGCAACGACCCCGACCAGTAGGCCGGTGAAGAGGAACGTGCATGCTGCGCGCATGGAACGAAGATAGGTTCACCGGGACTTCCCGGCCTTGGCCTTGCCTTCCTCCGTCATGGCGAAACTCCGCGTCATCGTTTTGATGAAGCCCACGCGCCGGAAGCGCAACGCGCTCCAGTCCGCATCGATGGCCACTTGGCGCACGGGCTCGAAACCCGCCTTGCCCACTTCGGTCCAACCCGTGTCGCGGTTGAAGTCGCAGGTGTACCGCTTGGAACTGCCTTTGGGATAGGCGATCCACAGGATGGCGTCGCCCTTCAGTTCCGGGGCGAGGGCGTTGATGCTGGCGTCCACTTCCTGCTGCTTGGTGGCGAAGACGATGGCGAAGCCGCAGGCCTTCACTTTCCCTTGGCGAGTGTGCACGGTGGCGGCTTTGGAAAGTTGCAACACGATCGGGTCGAACTCGGCAGGAGCGTTCACTACGACCACTGGATCCTGGCCGGCGTAATTCAACTTCTTGAGCAGTGCGTCCATGGGCATTGGAATGGGCTGACCAAGGTAGCAACCTGCCCGGAGAGCCCCGTCCAATGGGCATTCTGAAAATAATTCTCCCGAATCCTATCGTTCCGTCGGGCTGGGTCGTCAAAGACCCAGAAACCACACCAATGAACCTTTCAACCCCCATCCTGATCATGACCACTGCAACCACCTTCGCCCAACACGCCACCACCACCAGGACCACCTTCCACCGCGAGACGTCCGTGAGCACGGTGATCAAAGCCGATGAGGCCATCATCTGGGCGCTGCTCACCAACGCCAGCGACTATTCGCGGTGGAACAGCACGGTGACCTCGATCCAAGGCAACATCGCTCCTGGCGAGAAGATCGTGCTGAAGAGCACCCTGGACGCCAAGCGTAGCTTCAAGCTGAAGGTGAAGGAATTCGAACCTGCGAAAAAGCTCGTGTGGGGCGATGGCAAGGGCCAACGCACCTACACCCTGACGAACACCGGTAACGGTACCGTAACATTCGCCATGACCGAGCGCATCGGCGGCCTCCTATTCCCCATGTATGCGAAATACATCCCTAGCTTCGATGCTAGCTTCGATGCCTTTGCGGCCGATCTGAAGAAGGAGGCGGAACTGATCCAGAACAAGAGCAACTGAACCCGATCAATTTGTAAGGGCCGGGAATTCCCGGCCCCGACCGATCCTCAACAACCATGGAAAAGCGCACGAAGGACAACCCCTGGAAACTGAAGACCCCTCCCGGCACAGCTGAATACACCATGCACATCGCGGAGAAGGAGGGGAAGGACGTACTGGTCTGCACGGTAGGCAAGACCGTGCTGCTCTACGACATCCGGTGCATCACCGACCTGCATGCCATGCTGAAGAAGCACGGCGACTGGATGGACCTGGGCGGTGCCGATGAGCAGAAGCCCGCGAAGGAAGGCACCGTGGAAGCCTGGGGCCGCAGCGAGCAGAATCCCGTGAAAGGCTGGTACGGCCTGAAGAAGGGATTGCGTGGTCGCTTCGGGGTGTATGTGCCACCGTTGATGGAGGCGCTGGGCCTGGCGGAAGTGACGCACGAAGCGAAGGGGAACAGGATGCGGGCGAAGTGAACGCTCCAAGGCTGGTTCCTATGAGCACGTACTTCGATCCAGCGTCATCCGATCCCGACCCACCCCACCTCATCGTTCCACAGGCCCAACAATCCCTTGACCGGAGGTAGCCTTGTTCGATGCGAAGGAACTGCGCCGTGTTCGCCTGCCACAGATCGGGGAAGTGCGCATTGTCCATATTGTACACCCCGGCATTCACTAACCGGCCCAGTAGGCCCGGCAGGAAGGCGATCCGGTCGTACTGCTTACCGTCCGTGATGTGGGTGAAGTTGTAGGAAGGCACACACATTCCAACGCCCCCGCGCACCGGTCGCCCCCACACAGGCAACGGCACACACGCATCGCCGCGACCGCCTACCTTGGTATCCACACCCCGCACCCATGGCCACCCCACGCACCGCCCTCGCACTCGCCCTTCTGCTGCCTGTGGCGGCCACCGCACAACTCACCTGTGCCGATGCCGTGGTGGTGGGCATCGGCACGCACACCGCACCCCCGGTCACCGGCGCAGCACCCGGGGCCAATTGCGGCGGGGTCTTCAACTTGGGCACCCACGGGCTGTGGTACCGCTTCACCCCCACCGCCAATATGGTGCTCACGGTGAGCAGCTACAACATCGGCCTCCCCGCTGTCGACACGCGCCTGCACGTGTACCGCGGACCCTGCGATGCCCTGGAATGCCATGCCGGCGGCGATGACGAAGGACCGGGATACACCACCATCGCCACCTTCCCCGTGCTGGCTGGCACCACCTACACCCTCGTGTGGGACGACACTTGGAGCGCCCAAGGGTTCACCTTCACCGTGCAGGAGTCCACGGTGCCCGTCAACGTGGTGTTCTTCACCTTGCAGATCGTGTCCGGGCTCTCGAACGTGATGGGCCTGGTGGACATGAACGACGATGGGCTGGACGACCTGGTGTCGCCCAACGACGTGAACTTCAAGGTGGCCCACCAACAACCGAACGGCACACTGCCCATCACCACCTACCCCACCACCACCGCCGTGAACGCCGCGGGCTGGAGCTTCGCCGTGGGCGACTGGGACAGCAACGGCCACCGCGACCTGATGTATGGCGGCGGCAACGGTGCCACGTTCATGACCGCCAATGCCACCGGCACGGCCTTCACCCAGTTCAGCCCGCCGCAGTACATCTTCTGCCAGCGCACCAACTTCGCGGACCTCAACAACGACGGCCACCTCGATGCCTTCACCTGCCACGATGTGGATGCCAACGTGGCCTTCATCAACAACGGCGCTGGGCAGTTGGTCTTCACCCAAGGCGGCTACGGCACCACCTGCGGCAACTACGGCAGCATCTTCACGGACATCGACAACAACGGCACCAACGACCTCTTCGTGGCCAAGTGCGGCTGCGATCCGGAGGACCTGCTGATGCTGAACAACGGCACAGGCACCTTCGCGAACACCGCGCCCGCGCTGGGACTGGCCGATGGACACCAGAGCTGGAGCAGTGCCTGGGGCGACTACGATAACGACGGCGACATGGACGTGCTCATCGGGGCCAGCAGTGGCACGGTCCACAAGCTGCTGTACAACAACGGCGACGGCACCTTCGTGGCCGCACCTGCCGGCAACGGCATGGACCAGTGGACGGGCCTCAGCGTGGAGTGGACCGCGCACGACTTCAACAACGACGGCTGGATCGACGTCCTCGGCGGCCAGGCCATGCACTACAACAACCACGACGGCACCTTCAGCCACGATCCCGTCGCACCCCACAACCAAGCCGTGGGCGACATCGACAACGATGGCCTGCTGGACCTGGCCACGTTCAACGGCTACTACCGGAACATCGGCAACGACCACCACTACAACCACATCCGCATCCACCCGCGTGGCACGGTCAGCAACCGCGATGCCATCGGCGCGCGTGTCACCATCACCAGTGCGCTGGGCACCCAGATCCGCGACATCCGCAGCGGCGACGGCTTCGCGTACATGAGCCACATCGGCGCCCACTTCGGCCTGGGGGCCGACACCGTGGTCACCGCCGTCAGTATCCGCTGGCCCAATGGCGATGTGGAGACGTTCACGGACCTCGCCATCAACACCACCCACGTCATCGAACAGGGTACCAGCACCGCCGTGGCCCAGCCCGCGCCCACCCCCTTCGCGCTGGCCCCCAATCCCGCGCACGACCACCTCACCTTCACCGGCGCCGCACCCACCAGCACCTACGCCGTGCTGGACGCTGGCGGCCGCACCGTGCTCACCGGCCAGGCCACCAACGGCCGCATCCCCGTGCAAGCCCTGCGCCCCGGGGCCTACGTGCTGCAGCTCACGGATGCCGGTGCCGTGCGCAATGCACGGTTCGTGAAGCGATAGGGGGGTGTGAACGCCCCCAAGAACAGGTGCGTGGGATCGTACCTCCAAGCTCACACCCCCACCTGCATCCAGAACGGACGGTGGTCGCTGATGTAATACTTCATGTAACTGCGGAACTGCGCCGTGTTCGCCTGCCACAGATCGGGGAAGAGCGCATTGTCCATGTCGTACACCCCGGCGTTCTGCAAGCGGCCCAGTAGGCCGGGCAGGAAGGCGATCTGGTCGTACAACGGATTGATCATGTTCAACTACGATGCATGCTACCACCACCGCAGGCGCTCCACGCATTCGGCAGGGCCCTGCGGTACATGGCTCACGCACAATGCGATGATCACGATCAACGACGATGCAGCTCGCCCAGCGCCCTCTCATTGGATCGATGCAACGGACTGCACCACACGCCCGCGCGCTGCGCCACGGCGCTCACTGACAAGGGTCATTGCCACCAGGAGTTGGTGGTGGTAAGTTGGTACGCACATACCCGCCGAACGATCGTATCCCATGGCACACATCCTGCTCCCCACGGACTTCGGGCACCACGCGCTGAACGCGTGCGCCTACGCGTTGGACCTGTATGGCAGCGAAGGCCATGTGTACACCTTGGTACACACCTATGTGGACCCGTTGCCGGGCTACGCGGAGGTGGTGGAGATGAGCAGTGCCTACTACACGACCTCGGTGGAGGACCTGGCGCACTTCGCCGAACGCTTCCGCGGATTGCCGGGAGGCGCGAACGCGCAGGTGTTCACAGTGGTGGAATACGGTCCGATGACGGCTGCGTTGCAGGTGCTGTGCGAAAGGAAGCAGGTGGACGTGATCGTGATGGGCACGCAAGGGGTCTCCGGCCTCCACCTGTTCGGCAGCAATGCAGCGGCCATGGCCAAGGCGAGCCCCGTGCCGGTGCTGATCGTGCCCAAGGATGCGCAGTACACCGGGCTGCGCCACATCCTGCTGGCCGATGACCTCCGCAGTGCGGAACCCACCGCCATGGCCTTTCTGGTGGAGCTGGCGCGTCGGACCGGTGCACAGTTCACCCTGGCCCATGTGGCGCGCACCGACGACGAACGGCCCGATCCCTGGTCGCTGGCGGAAATGGACGACCTGTTGGGCGAGGTGCCCTATACCTACACGGAGGTGCGGGACGATGATGTGGCGCAGGCCCTGAGCACACTCGCCGAGCGGCAGCAGATGGACCTGGTGGCCGTGCTGCACCGCCACACCGGTTTCCTCGATGGCCTGTTCCATGCGAGTGTGGCGAAACAACTGGCGATGCACAGCCGCATCCCCTTGTTGGTGCTGGAGGGTTGAGGCCCCTTGCAGGTCGATCGAACGCGTTCGTGTGCTGGTTGAGATCGTCCGCCGGGAGGATGAACGCATCCGCGACGTGTCACAGGGTCCCCGGCAAAAACCGCGACATCCGGCACCAGGCCTTTCGTCATTCCCGGTTCCGTGGCGGACAGCTGGGTGCAGCTAGTTGCATACCGCCCCAAAGGCGTTCACGAGGAGCCCGAAGTCCGATGTGTTCACTACGCCATCGGAGCTCAAGTCCGCCGCACAGCCGGAACAGCTGGTGCCAAAGGCGTTGACGAAGATCCCGAAATCGGTGCTGTTCACCACCTCGTCCACGTTCATGTCACCGGCGCATGGCGGTGGTGCAATGAGTTGGATCACACCGGACATGGACCCGTAGTGCACGGTGCAGTGGTAGTGGATGGTGGCGGGCATCACAAGGTCCGGGGTGAAGGTGATGACCTGACCATACGTTGACGGTACCAGGAAGGGTGCGAACGGATAGACCGGATCGGCATTGATGACGAAGGGGTGTTCGTCCGAGATGGTGGTGAGATCGATGGTATAGGTCCGTCCGCGCGTCAGGGTGAGCACGGGGTTCACGACACCGTTGATCACCCATTGGTAGCTTCCGTTCACACCGACCATGAAGTCGGAGACAGGGCGCGGTGCTGCTGGGTCCGGTACCGGCGCTGGTATCCGGCAGGCCTGGATCCGAGCGGGAACCCCGTGTGGCGCCTGGCCATCCATGGTGGATGGTTCCTTCTTCGCCGTGGCGAAGAACAGGAGTCCGCACAGAACAACCATCATTCGTTCGTTCAGTAGGATGAGGAGCAGGTGCATGGTAGGTGGGTTGGAGGAACGAACCTAGTCCGCGGACCTTAGGAGGATGTTAGATCCAGATCATCGTTCCGGGCAGTTCGCGAGCTGTTGGTCCGTTGCGAATGACCTACGCCGTAACTGATCCTCCTGTGAAGCGAGGGAAAGGTGGCCACGCATGCGGTCGGGAACGCAACACGCCCCGGACCGTGTGGCCCGGGGCGCTCCCATATCATTCAAGATCCGCTTACGGCTGGATCACCAGACGTTCGGTGTAGGTGTTGTCACCAGCGGTGATGTTCACGAGGTACATGCCTGCGACAAGTTCACCTGCGAGATCGATCACGGTGTTCACATTCCCATCGGCCACTGCGATCGTGCGGGCGCTGATGAGCTTGCCGGTGAGGTCGTAGATGTCCACGCTCACCGTGTTCACCCCTTCTTCGATGGCGCTGAGGCTGAAGTTCAGCACATCACCACGGTTCGGGTTGGGGAACATGCGGAGTTCAGCATCCTCGCTGATACCAGCGAAGTTCTGGTTGCCGCTGTTGGCAGGCGTGTTGTCGATGGTCAGCTGGCAGACAGGGCCCCAAGGGTCGCTGGTGGAGCACCAAGTGGCACCACTGTTCTTGCTGACGCGCACATCCACGTCGTAGGTCTTGCCATTCTGTAACGGCAAGGTGGTCCAGTTGAGTTGCGTGAAGTAGGTGTTCGCCGTGCGCACCACTTCGAACCCTTCCGCTGCAATGCGGAAACGGAACTGATAACGATTGGCACCGCTCACAGGACGTGCATGCACCAGGTTGCCGGTACCCCACATGCGGGTGGCACCGCAGCTGAAGTCCGGATCACCCGGGATGTTGAGCAATTGGGTCTGCGGGCACGCTGCCAATGCGGGGTTCACTTCCAAACGGCACGCTGGTCCGAAGGCACCGTTCACGCCATTGATGCGGGCACGGACGCGCACGTTCATCAGGGTGTTGGCCGGTACATGGCTGGCAGCGGCCCAGTTGTTCAGTTTCATATGGCAGGCGCGGATGGCGCTGGCCGGTCCGAAACCGTCGCTCTGGTTGTGGCTGCGGAAGCGGCGGAAGCTGTAGCTGCCATTGGGGTCGAAGATCCAGAACTCGTAGCCGCTGTTGGCATCCTGCACGGCGTTCGAGCCGCCGACGATCCACTCGGCGCTCACCGCCCCGTTGGGGGCGGCCACCACGTATTGGCCACTGGTCCAATCCAGCTTGTCGCAGCTGGTGAACGCGGCTCGATCGTAACCGAGCGGCACACAGAATGTCCCGGAGTTGGCTATCTGACTGGTGGCTCCTGTGCTGAAATTTCCAGCGTTATCGATGATGCGTTCCGCTTGGTCGTTATTGAAGAGCACGTAACCACCGCCGACGATACCGTCGCCAGCACTGTCGTTCACACGCAGGATGTAACAGCCTTGAGCCACCACAAGGGTGATGCCCGTTGTCACATTCGCGTTGTAGCCATCGCCATGATGGACAACCGCATTCGTTACAGCATCGATGAGGTCCCAGGAGGTCTGTTCTGGAAAAGCGTCGGTTCGGAGGACCAAGGTGATCTGCGTTGCAGGTGATCCTTGGCACAGGCAGTTGGCGTTCAGTATATCATTGAGGGTAGCCGGGTTGTTGTCTGTGCAGGGGGAACCGATCTGGCCAGGAACCGTAGGACAGTTGTCCGTTGCATCCGGGATGCCATCGCCATCGGAGTCCGTTCCGATCGGGGTGCATGCACCAGCGATGCATTGTGCGTTCAGATCACACATCGTGCCGTCGGGAACAGGTGTGCCAACGCACTGACAGTTGGCATTCAGCACATCCCCTGTAGTGCAAGGGCTTTGGTCGTTGCATGGAGAGCCTACCTGGCCTGCTACATTGGGGCAGGTATCGATCGCATCGCATACGCCATCACCATCGCTGTCCGGTCCCGACGCTCCCGCGCAAACGCAGAAGGCGGAGATCATATCGTTGATGGTGCAAGGGTTGCCGTCGTTGCAGGAGGATCCGATCTGACCCTGGATGTTCGGACAGTTGTCCTGCGCATCGCAGATGCCATCGTTGTCACTATCATCGGCGCCACCGTTCTCCTCCACGCTGACCACGAACTCCCCATCGGCCTCCACCACAACGTAGTAGAGGGTGTTGGGCGCTACGCCGAAGGCGATCAGCGATGAGCCCGTGGTGATGGCACCGCAGAAGCCGGGAAGGTCGCATCGCCGCTGGCCAGGTGTGCCCCGCTGCCATCGAGCAGGTGCACCACATCGCCGCCGCAGAGTTCCACATCCAGTGTGGTGGCACAAACACCGGTGGTGTACGTGTAGAACACGTCACGATCATCTGAGGCATTGCCATCGCCGGGTGTGGATGAACTGGTGTAGGCGTTGGAGTAGCAAGTGGCATCCCCGATGGCACCTGTGGATACAGTAATGTCCACCGCCGTGGCGAAAACATCGCCTGCGCCGGGGGCTTCGTTAGGGCAATCGTCCTGCGCATCGCAGATGCCGTCGTTGTCACTGTCATCGGCGCCACCGTTCTCCTCCACGCTGACCACGAACTCCCCATCGGCCTCCACCACAACGTAGTAGAGGGTGTTGGGCGCTACGCCGAAGGCGATCAGCGATGAGCCCGTGGTGATGGCACCGCAGAAGCCGGGCAAGGTCGCATCGCCGCTGGCCAGGTGTGCCCCGCTGCCATCGAGCAGGTGCACCACATCGCCGCCGCAGAGTTCCACATCCAGTGTGGTGGCACAAACACCGGTGGTGTACGTGTAGAACACGTCATGATCATCTGAGGCATTGCCATCGCCGGGTGTGGATGAACTGGTGTAGGCGTTGGAGTAGCAAGTGGCATCCCCGATGGCACCTGTGGATACAGTAATGTCCACCGCCGTGGCGAAAACATCGCCTGCGCCGGGGGCTTCGTTAGGCAATCGTCCTGCGCATCGCAGATGCCGTCGTTGTCACTGTCATCGGCGCCACCGTTCTCCTCCACGCTGACCACGAACTCCGCATCGGCCTCCACCACAACATAGTAGAGGGTGTTGGGCGCTACGCCGAAGGCGATCAGCGATGAGCCCGTGGTGATGGCACCGCAGAAGCCGGGCAAGGTCGCATCGCCGCTGGCCAGGTGTGCGCCGCTGGCATCGAGCAGGTGCACCACATCGCCACCGCAGAGTTCCACATCCAGTGTGGTGGCACAAACACCGGTGGTGTAGGTGTAGAACACATCGTGATCATCCGAGGCACTAGCATCGCCGGGCGTACTGGTAGCTGTGTAGGCGTTGAGTAGCAAGTGGCATCCCCGATGGCACCTGTGGATACAGTAATGTCCACCGCCGTGGCGAAAACATCGCCTGCGCCGGGGGCTTCGTTAGGGCAATCGTCCTGCGCATCGCAGATGCCGTCGTTGTCACTGTCATCGGCGCCACCGTTCTCCTCCACGCTGACCACGAACTCCGCATCGGCCTCCACCACAACATAGTAGAGGGTGTTGGGCGCTACGCCGAAGGCGATCAGCGATGAGCCCGTGGTGATGGCACCGCAGAAGCCGGGCAAGGTCGCATCGCCGCTGGCCAGGTGTGCGCCGCTGGCATCGAGCAGGTGCACCACATCGCCACCGCAGAGTTCCACATCCAGTGTGGTGGCACAAACACCGGTGGTGTACGTGTAGAACACGTCATGATCATCTGATGCATTGACATCGCCGGGTGTGGATGAACCGGTGTAGGCGTTGGAGTAGCAAGTGGCATCGCCGACGGCGTCACCGCTCGTGGTGATGTCCACGGCCGTTGCGAAGAGATCACCAGCACCGGGGGCTTGCGTGGGGCAACTATCCTGCGCATCGCAGATGCCGTCGTTGTCACTGTCATCGGCGCCACCGTTCTCCTCCACGCTGACCACGAACTCCCCATCGGCCTCCACCACAACGTAGTAGAGGGTGTTGGGCGCTACGCCGAAGGCGCTCAGGGAAGAGCCGGTGGTGAGGCTTCCGCAGAACGCGGGAAGCGTGGCATCGCCGCTGGCCAGGTGTGCGCCGCTGGCGCTGAGCAGGTGCACCACATCGCCGCCGCAGAGTTCCACATCCAGTGTGGTGGCACAAACACCGGTGGTGTAGGTGTAGAACACATCGTGATCGTCCGAGGCACTAGCATCGCCGGGCGTACTGGTAGCGGTGTAGGCGTTGGAGTAGCAAGTGGCATCCCCGATGGCACCTGTGGATACAGTAATGTCCACCGCCGTGGCGAAAACATCGCCTGCGCCGGGGGCTTCGTTAGGGCAATCGTCCTGCGCATCGCAGATGCCGTCGTTGTCACTGTCATCGGCGCCACCGTTCTCCTCCACGCTGACCACGAACTCCGCATCGGCCTCCACCACAACATAGTAGAGGGTGTTGGGCGCTACGCCGAAGGCGATCAGGCGATGAGCCCGTGGTGATGGCACCGCAGAAGCCGGGAAGGTCGCATCGCCGCTGGCCAGGGTGCGCCGCTGGCATCGAGCAGGTGCACCACATCGCCACCGCAGAGTTCCACATCCAGTGTGGTGGCACAAACACCGGTGGTGTACGTGTAGAACACGTCATGATCATCTGATGCATTGACATCGCCGGGTGTGGATGAACCGGTGTAGGCGTTGGAGTAGCAAGTGGCATCGCCGACGGCGTCACCGCTCGTGGTGATGTCCACGGCCGTTGCGAAGAGATCACCAGCACCGGGGGCTTGCGTGGGGCAACTATCCTGCGCATCGCAGATGCCGTCGTTGTCACTGTCATCGGCGCCACCGTTCTCCTCCACGCTGACCACGAACTCCGCATCGGCCTCCACCACAACATAGTAGAGGGTGTTGGGCACTACGCCGAAGGCGATCAGCGATGAGCCGGTGGTGATGGCACCGCAGAAGCCGGGCAAGGTCGCATCGCCGCTGGCCAGGTGTGCGCCGCTGGCATCGAGCAGGTGCACCACATCGCCGCCGCAGAGTTCCACATCCAGTGTGGTGGCACAAACACCGGTGGTGTACGTGTAGAACACGTCATGATCACCGGAAGCGCTGGCATCGCCGGGCGTACTGGTAGCGGTGTAGGCGTTGGAGTAGCAAGTGGCATCCCCGATGGCACCTGTGGATACAGTAATGTCCACCGCCGTGGCGAAAACATCGCCTGCGCCGGGCGCCTCGTTAGGGCAACTATCCTGCGCATCGCAGATACCGTCATTGTCGCTGTCATCGGCAGGGATCTCCACCACGCCGTACATGTACACGCCGACATCAAAGCCGTACGGCAGGAACCCGTTGGTTTCATCGAACCACTGCGGTGCACGCGGCTCGCTCGGCCAGAAGATGCCAGCGTAGCGCTCACCGCTCAAGTTGCTGGGCTCGCCGGGTGTCCAATTCGTGTACGTGCTGGCCTCGCCGCTGCTCCAAACGAACTCATCCTCTGTGGCTAGATCGTTGAACCCGATCCAAAGGCCTCTCTCCACGGGGCCGCTTTGGGTGAAGGTGTTGTAGATGAAGGCATCCTCTGCAGCATTGTTGATGGTGACCAAGTGCCCGCCCAGCGAAACCGCGGCCGCTTCGGCATTGGTCCAGTTGCTTCGGCTCAACAACATGTACGTGCTGCAGCCGTTCGTCACGGTCTGTATCACGTAGGGGTTGCACAGGTCGCTGAGGCCATCGTTGTTGGCGTCGGGTATCTGGCCCGCACACACGCAGTTCGCGTCGATCACATCGTTCGCCGTGCAAGGGTTGCCATCGTCACACGCAAAGCCAATGCTGCCGGGGCTGCTCGGGCACTGGTCCAGCAGGTCGCAGATGCCATCGGAATCGCCATCCGGCAGCGGAGTGCCGGCACATCCGCACCAAGGCTGTACCACATCGTTCTCCGTGCAGGCGTTGAAGTCATCGCAAGCGCTTCCCACAGGCAAGGACTGATAAGGGCAGGGGTCCGCCTCATCGCAAAGACCGTCCAGATCGAGGTCACTTATGCATACACCAGCGCAACCGCAGTTGGTGGTGAGCGTGTCGTTCTGCGTGTACGCGAGACCATCGTCGCAGGGATCTCCAACGGTGCAGGTCACACCATCCGGTGTGTACTCCCACACGTCGCCGAGCACACCGTTGACGTTACCGCCGGTAGCAACATACCCTTTGTCATTCAGTGCGAAAGCGACTGCGGCTGACCGATCCACACCAGGCAATGGTGTGCGCAATGTCCATGTATCCGCAGTGGGGTCGTATTCCCAGAAGTCCTGCAAGGTGCCGCTGGCATCTTGACCTGTTCCGAGGTAACCCTTGCCGTTCAAGGAGAATCCGACTGAAGTAGCACGAGGAGTACCACCGAAGTTGGACCTGGGCGACCACGTGAGCGAGACCGCATCGAACTCGTAGAAGTCGTTCAGCAAAACGCCAGGACCAGATGCTCCTGTGCCCACATAGCCCTTGTTACCGATGGAGAATGCAGTTGCCAATGCACGCGGATCCCCTGGGAAGTCTGCTAGTTGCGTCCATCCGTTCGTGGTAGGGTCGAACTCATGGAAATCCTGCACGTTACCGAACTCGGTTTGACCGGTTCCCACGTAGCCCTTGCCATTCGCACTGAAGGCCACGCCACGGTAGCGACCAGGGAAGCCACTCGCACCGCTGCTCCAAAGCCATGCCCATGAATTCGATGCCGGATCATAGCGCCGCAGATCGGCGATGTGCAGCGCATTCTGGTCGTTGCCATCACCCACGTAGCCGAAGTCGCCGATGGCGAAGGCGTAGGCACCGGTGCGAGGCACATCGATGTCCGCCATTTGCGACCAGCTATCGCTTACAGGATCATAGCGCCACAGGTCTTGGAAGAGCGTTGCACCGTCCTCGCCCGTGCCCATGTAGCCGTAGTTGCCGATGGTGAAGGAGACCGCGTTCGCGCGCGGGAAACCGGAGAAGGCGGCTTGTTGGGTCCATGCGTCGCTACTCACTTGTGTGCCAGCGCAAATACAGGCACTAGTGATGACATCGTTGGTTGTGTTGGCATCGCCATCATCACAGGTATCGCCTTGCTGGCCGGTTAGCGTTGGGCAATTGTCTTGTGCATCGCATACCCCATCGTTGTCGCTATCCGCATAGTAGCCGGTACAGTTGCAGTTGCCCCCGAACACCAGGTAGAGTTGGTCATCCAGCGTGCACGGGTTACCGTCGTCGCATGGTGTACCTGAAACACCGGGGAGCAAGGGGCAGTTATCCACCTCGTCGCAGATGCCATCACCATCCGCATCGTTCACGCACGTGCCTTGGCACATACAAAGGCCATTGAGCGCATCATTTCCGGTGTAGGCAAGCCCGTCGTCGCAGGGCGAGCCGGGGTAGTTGGTTCCTCCGATCACCCCGTTGCAATCGGGCTGCGCGTTCTGGGTGTACATGCGCATGTCGGCGATGGTGGCGACCGGATCTCCACTGTAGCCGCCAACGAGAAAGGCCTTATCGGCGATGGTGAAAGCCGCCGCAGAACTCCGTGGTTGCGGACCAGGCGCAGTTACCTGTATCCATGAGTCGAGCCCGGGGCGATACTCGTAGCAGTCATTGAAACGCTCCAACGCGCCGAGTCCACATGCCACATAGCCTGCATGTCCGATGCTGAAACCGATAGCTGCCCGTCGCGCAGCACCGGGGTAGGATGCCCTACTGGTCCAGGAGTTCGTGAGCGGGTCATAGGCGTGGAGATCCGTCAGATCATTGAAGGTTTCGTCAGCTCCGCCACAGAGGTAGCCGATCCCATCCACCGTGAAGGAGGTCGCGAACCACCGCGAAGGCGCCGGCGCGTTCGCCCGTGGACTCCAAGTATCGCTTACCGGATCGTAGGCCCAGAAGTCATCCAGTGTCGTTGACCCGAACAACCCCGTTCCCGCGAATCCCAAGCCGTTCAGCGCGAAGGCGATGGGTCTGCGGCGTGCACTGTTGGGAATGGGAGCTCGGGGGATCCACGTATTGAGCATCGGGTCATAGGCCCACAGCTCGTTCACCTCGCCGCCGTTGTTCAGTCCGCCGACCACATAGCCTTTTCCGTTGACAACGAATGTCGCGGAAGCGGCATTCACTCCCCCGCCGAAGTCCGCTACCTGCGACCAGGCATCGATCGATGGATCGTAGGCCCAGACGTCGTCGGAGATGTCGAGCCCGAAGGGGGAGAAGAAGCCGCCACCTAGATAACCGATTTCGTTCAGGGTGAAGCTGAAAGGCTGTGCTCGACCGCCACCGCCGAAGTCGGAGCGCTGTACCCAGCTGTTCGTGCTCGGGATGCCTGCGCAAATACAATTGGCGTCGAACACATCGTTGGTGGTGGTGGCGTTGCCATCGTTGCATGGTGTACCAGGGTAGTTCGTTCCGCCGACCACCCCGTTGCAATCCGGTTGCGGGTTCTGGGTGTACATGCGCAAGTCGGCGATCGTTGTATTGGCACCACCGGCGTAGCCACCTACCAAGTAGCCTTGCATTCCAATGGTGAAGGCCATGCCCACTTCGCGTCCTTCGGGTCCCGGGGCGGCCACCTCGTTCCACAGGTTGTTCCCAGGTTGGTACTCCCAGCACTCGTTCAAGCGTATGAAACTTGAGGTTGAACCACCTGCCACGTATCCTGCGTGACCGATGCTGAAGCCTGTGGCCCACCGACGCCCAATGCTTGGCAACGATGCGCGCGAATTCCATGTATTGGCAACTGGATCATAGGCTTGTAGATCACCCAGAACGTTGAAGGCATCGTCCGCCCCACCGAATACATACCCGAGCCCATCTACCGTGAATGACGCACTTCCTGAACGTGCAACGCCGCTGAGGTCCGCGCGCTGGAGCCAGCTGTCGGAACTGGGGTCGTAGCGCCAGAAGTCGTTCATGGACGCCATTGGTCCATAACTGAAGCCTCCGCCCATGTAGCCGTAAGCGCCTAAGGCGAAACCGAATGGGCGGAAACGTGGATCTCCCGGGAATGCTGCGCGTTCGTTCCAGCTATTGGTGTTCGGATCATAGGCCCACAAGGCATTAACCTCCGTTACGTATACGTAGCCGGTACCACCTATGCTGAAGCCCAAGCCTCCTGTAGCGCCAGTGACCGGCAACGAGGCCATTTGGTTCCATGCGTTGGTGGCGGGATCGTAGGTCCAAGTATCATTGAAGGTAGCCCCTCCACTATTCGAGCCTCCTCCAACGAAGCCTTTGCCAGCCAGCGCAAAGCTGAATCCACCTCCACGTTGACCACCGCCGAAGTCGGCGCGTTGCACCCAGCTGTTCGTGCTCGGGGTGCCTGCGCAAATGCAATTACTGCCAAACACATCGTTGGTGGTGCTGGCGTTGCCATCATCGCAGCTCGTCCCTGGCAGGGCTGTTCCGTTCGGAACGCCAAGACAGTCCAGTTGAGGATCGGGTGTGTACTCCCACCAATCGTTGAAGTTGGGCCCAAAGTTGCCCATGCCGAAATAGCCCTTGTTGCCTAAGCTGGTCGCTGTAGCCAGGTAGCGGGTGACGTTGCTCGCACGTTGGGTCCATGTGCCGTTCAGCGTGTTGAATTCCCAGAGGTCGTTGTAGGAGGCTACACCCACGTCCACGCCGCCGTGGACGAAGCCGCGCGTACCGATGCTGAAGGCAGCTGCGTTGGTGCGCACCGCTCCTGGGAAGTTCCCCAGCTGGATCCACGTGTCGTCTTGTGGGTCATAAGCCCACATGTCCTGTTGTTCGTTCGCGCCGTTGGTACCCGTTCCGAAGTAGCCCTTGCCGTTCGCGCTGAAGGCGATGGCACCGTAACGTCCTCCTCCGGGGAAGGAAGTGCGCTGCGTCCATGTGTCCGTTACCGGGTCATACTCCCACAGGTCCGACCGTATCGCCGTATCCAACCCGCCGCATACATAGGCCTTGCCCGCAACGGTGAAGGCCGCACTCAGTATGCGCACCGCCGTGGGTGTGGCTATGGGGGCTGAGGCTTTTGGGGTCCATTGGTTCGCCGCTGGATCATAGGCCCACAATTGACCGGCAGGGAAGACTGTGCCGCAACCCACATAGCCGAGGGAGCCGATTGTGAATGCCACACCGCGACTGATGAGCCCTCCACCGTAGTCCGCTTGCTGCGACCATGTATCTGTTGTGGGGTCATAGGCCCAGCAGTCGGCTAGGTCATAGTCAGATCCGGCTACTTGATGCTGGCCACCAACGAGGAAGACCTTGCCGTTCAAGCCGAAGCTCATCGGAGCAAGCCGTGCATCGGCCGGCAGGCTCGACCGTTGCAGCCAGCTATTGCCGAACAGGTGACCACCGGTGATGCACAGCAGTGTACCGAGTAGAAGGGAGTACAGCTTTTTCATGGGTCCGTAGGTTGGCCGGTTTCAGGGAATGATGTTCGATCCGCGCAATTCCTCCTTCGTCACCGTCGGCGGCATTTCCCCGCGCTTCACCTTGTCGGCGACCAGCCTGGCAAGCTTTTCCGCGTCGGCTTTCGTGGCGCAACCCGTGTTGCCCGGCTGCCCGGGAATGTTCGTTTGCCGCACGAGCAGCTTGCCATCCGCGAGGACCTCGTAGCCGTAGGTGCCGTTGGGCGCAACGATGATGCGGTGGGTGATGGCCGCCGTACTGGGCGTTCGCGGGAATTCCCCGGCTGCCGCGGTGGTGGCGGGCTGGCCTTCGGTGTTGCGCTGCGCCAGTTGGGCGGAGGCGCCGAGGCTTGTGAAAAGAAGCAGGAAGAGCAGGGCGGATCGGGTCATGGCCTTGGATTTAGTGGATCACCGGAAGTGATCCTGCAAGGCTATCGGCGATCGATCAGCCATTCAACCGCATGATAGTGGGTGAGGTGGGGAACCGAAGAACCGAAAAACAAGGAATGCAGAACCGAAGAAGTTGACCAAAGGCACTTCTACATTCTTCGGTTCCATGTTCTGCGGTTTTGCGGTTCAAGTACCTTGGTTTTCGAACCACGACCCCATGACCGCCAAGCACCCATTCGACCTTCAAGAGCGGCTCATCGACTTTGCGGTCCAAGTGATCCGTATGGTTGATGACTTGCCGAGCACCGCAGCGGGCAAACTGCTTGCGGACCAGCTGCTACGCTCCGGGACATCACCCGCATTGCACTACGGAGAAGCGCAAGGAGCCGAGTCCAAGCGCGACTTCATCCACAAGATGAAAGTGGCCCTGAAGGAGCTGCGCGAGACACACGCCTGCATGCGCATCATCAAGAAGGCTGAGCTTCACCCCGACACGGCTATCGGGGAGAGCGGCCTGAAGGAATGCTCGGAGCTTGTGGCCATCTTTCAAAGCAGTGTGAAGACAGCTCAACGGAACACCCAACGAACCGCAGAACCGTAGAACAAGGAATGCAGAACCGAAGAAGTTGCCCAAAGGCACTTCTACATTCTTCGGTTCAATGTTCTGCGGTTTTCGGTTCCCTACCGGTCGAACACCTTGTTCAAGGCATCCGTGCGGCTCTGTACCTGGAGCTTGGTGTAGATGTCCCTAATATAACTGCGCACGGTATCGATCTTCAGTTCCATACGGTCGGCGATCTCCTTGTAGCGATAACCGCCGGCGAGCTGGTCCAGGACTTCGCGCTCGCGCTTGGTGAGGCTTTCCAGCAAGGCGCTGTTGCTCTTCTTGCGCGGTACACTATCCACCAGTTTCCGGGCGATGTGCAAACTCATCGGCGAACCACCGGCATGGATGTCGTGGATGGCACGCACCACTTGTTCCGGCGGTGCGCTTTTCAGCAGGTAGCCCGTGGCACCGGCGCTCAGCGCATTGAAGATGTTCTCGTTGTCCTCGAAGACTGTGCTCACCAGGTATTGCACCTGCTCGCGCTTCGGCTTGCATTCAGCGATGCACGCGATGCCTGTGATACCCGGCAGGTTGATGTCCATCAGCACCACGTCCAGGTCTTCCAGGCCGCTGGTGCGGGCCATGAACTCCTCGGCGCTGCTGTAGCTGCCCTTCCAGTGCAGGTCGCCCTCGCGCTCCACGATGCGCTGCACGCTGGCGCGGAGCACGGGATCATCTTCAACGATGGCGACACGGATGGGCATCAGGAGCGGTGCGAAGTTATCGTGACGTTACGCCGAGGGTCCCCGCATGATAGTGGGTGCGGGCAATGGAACAGTGAGGGTGCTGGTGGTGCCGCTGGTCGAGCTGTCCATGGTGAGCACGGCGCCGATGCTCTCCGCGCGTTTACGCAGGTTACTCAGGCCGTTGCCGCCAGCCCGCGTGCGCGACAGGTCAAAGCCATGTCCGTCGTCGCTCACAGTGAGTGAAAGCGCGGAGGCGCCGATGTGTAGACGAACGCTGATGGTCTTCGCTTGCGCGTGCTTCAGCGCATTGCTCACCAGCTCCTTAAACATCAGGAGCACATTCCGTTTCACATCCGGTGGCAGGTCGCGCCGTTCTTGCCCGGCTTCCACCGTCAGGTCCGTGCGCAGGCCGATGCTCAGTTCCTCGAACTGGTTACCGAGCATATTGCGCACGTAGGCGATGAAGCCTTCCGCGTGGTCGTTCTGCGGGTCCACGGCCCACACGATCTCGCCGAGCTGACCGATGAGCTCGCTGCTGGCGTTGGCGATGTGCGCGGCCAGTTTACCTTTGTCCTCGTTCACGCCGGTGTTGCCTTGCATTTCCCGGCTGAGCATGGTGATGCGCGTGAGCCCGCTGCCCAGGTCGTCGTGGATGTCGCGGGCGATGCGGCTGCGCACATTGCTCACCTCGCGTTCCTTCTCCAAGGCCGCGATGCGCCGGAGGTACTGCAAGCGCAGGATATAGCGGGACAACAGGAAGACGAGCAGCACCGATACGAGCACCACGAGTACCTTGAACCACGTCGTTTGCCACCAAGCGGGCACAATGGTGATGGTCAGCCGTGTGCGCCCCTGGGGACCGTCGATACCCACGATGCGCGCATTGAACGTGTACGTTCCCGGCGCCAATGATGCGTAGTTCACGGTCCGCAGTGCGCCGCTCGCCACCCAATCGGCATCGTAGCCTTCCAGTTGGTACTCGTAGCGTCGCTCATCACCGTAAACGGGGTCGATGGGCGCGAATTCGATGGCCACACTGTTGCGGTCATGGGGGAGTTCGATGGTATTCGCATCGAATATTATCGGCAATGCTTGGCCGTTCGCCAATACCTTTCGGATGTAGAGCCTTCGCGGCGGTGGACGCAAAGCGAGGCGTTGCAGGTCGAAGCGGTGCCACGGGCTTACGCGGTTCAAATAGGTCCCCCCGCTGTCAAGCACTAAGGCATCAGCGCCGAGGCCTGGCATGCCATCCCGTACGTCGTACCGGGTGAAGGAACTGTCTTTCGGGTCGAAACGCACCAGATCGGCCGTGCCGGAGATCCAGAGCGTGCCATCGTCATCGACCACGGCGCTTTGGTAGTTGCCGCGCTCGGATCGGTCCTCGAACACGGCGATGTCGGTCAGGTTTCCATCCGTATAGCGCATGCGCACGATACCGTCGTTCCGCGTGATACCGTAGATCGATCCATCGGGAGTGGTCACTACGTCCTCCATGCCACGCAGCTCCGGCGCAGCTTCGAAGGACAGGTCCGCCGTGGTGCCTAGGCGTAGGTCCACTACGCTGATGCCTCTTCGCAGGGTGGCGATGACGAGGTGATAGGGATCGAGCAGCGCGAAGGCCTTGTGCCATTCCTGCTTCCAGGCACCTTGTGCGCTGGTGTCAACCCCGAAGGGTTCGAAGTGGTCTGAGCCCGCACGTGCTCGGAAGGCATAGCCATGCCCGCTTGCCCATAGGTCGCCGTCCGGGGTTTCGATCAGGTCGTTGATGTGTCGGCGGTCCGACGCGTATCCATCAGAATAGGGCAGGTCGCACAAGGAGAAGACCCTTCGTTCGGGATCATAGCGCAGCAGCCCATCCGATGTGCCGAGGAAGATGCGTCGGTCGCGTGTGCAAAGGATCTTCCAGGTCTCCACCTGGAGTTCTTCGCCTTGTGGAATGGCGATGGAATCGTAAGGCACACCAGCCGGATCCAATGCATAGAGCTTGCGATCGTAGTAGTACCTGGTCGCCCAATAACCGGCGTGGTCCGTGGCCGTGGCCAGAACCATGCTTGACCCCAAAGACCCCGCAGCGACGGGTATGACCGGTTGATGCTGCGGGTCGAAGCCGATGTAAACACCCGCCCCGCCAGCGAGCCACACACGGCCTGACGGGTCGGTCGTAATGCTTTTCATCTGGTCCTTCACGTGCGCCGCGAAGGGACCTGTCGAAACGAACGGTTCGCTCAGTCGCCGGGTATGCGGGTCGTACCAATAGGTCGCCCAATCAAAATCAACGACCATCAGTTTTTCATCGATCGCGGTGATGGCGAGTACGATGTTCGAGACGTTCCAGGACTTCCCGGTATCGTGCTTCACGGTGCTGAAGCTGCGCGTGCGCTTGTCGAAGGTGATGATGCCCGAGCCCCAGCTACCGATCACCAAGAGGTTCGGGTCGCCGGCCACCGCTTGCATGCGGCCAAGCATTGGCTTGGGTGCTGGGGCGGGTTGCACGTCCACATAGCGGAAGGCCTCCAACTGCGAGCGCTCAGGATCGATGTGCAATAGATGATCAAGGTCCAGGACCCACAGACTGCCGTCAGCGTCCATCAAAGCGGAATGCACGTTTGATCGTTCGTTTCGGCTGGGCATGGCGGCGCTCGGATAAATGCGCTCCAAACTGTTGGTTTCGGGATGGAAGCGAAGCAAGCCGAGTTCACGATCGCAGACCCAAACGCGCCCCTTGGTATCCAAGGTCAAGCCAGCGACCTCGGTGCAACTCCCCTTGCTCCATGCTTTGGGTGCAGCGATGCGCGCTACTGTCATTTCACGCGTGTCCACCACCGCCAGACCCGCATGCGTTCCAGCGAGCAAGCGGCCATCGGGTAGCAGCAAGCAGCTTCCAACCGGATTGTGCGGCAAGCTGGCCGTATCGCGCGGTTCGTTGCGCAGTACGTCCAGGTTCACACCATCGTAGCGGCAAAGCCCGTTGCCGGTGCTGATCCAGAGGAACCCATCTTTGTCGAAGTCCAGGTCGAACACGGATTCCGCTGGCAGGCCGGGGATATCCAGCTTGTGCAGTACGGCGGGTGGGGGTAATTGGGCGCGCAGAGCAACATCAGCGAAGCAGGCTATCATTACGAGATAGGTCCGCATGCATGCCCAACGCGTTGTATACGCCTTCATTAACATCCACCACGAAGATGGCAAGGATACAATAAAAGAGGCCCCGCCATTGCTGGCGGGGCCTCTAGCAATACACAGTTCGGATCAGGGCTGGATCACCAGACGCTCGGTGTAGGTATTCTCACCAGCGGTGATGTTCACCAGGTACATGCCCGCAGCAAGTTCACCGTTCAAGTCGATGACCGTGTTCACGTTCCCATCGGCCACTGCGATCGTACGTGCGCTCACACGCTTGCCGGTCAGATCGTAGATGTCCATGCTCACCGTGTTCACCCCTTCTTCGATGGCGCTGATGCTGAAGTTCAGCACATCACCCAGGTTCGGGTTGGGGAACATGCGCAGTTCAGCAACGTCGGCGATACCGGCGAAGTTCGCGCTGCCCAGAGCAGCACCAGGGGCACCGATGGTCAGTTGGCAAACAGGGCCCCACACCGCATCATTGGTACACCACGTGGCACCGTTGTTCTTGCTCACACGCACTTCCACATCGTAGGTCTCTCCGGCCAAGAGGGCACCGGTCACCCAGTTGAGTTGGAGGATGTAGTTGGTGGACGTACGAACCGCAACAACGCCTTCGTTGGGTTGGCTGAAGCGGAACTGGTACCGGTTGGCACCGCTCACCGGACGCGCATAAACGTAGTTGCCCGGACCGAACTGACGCGTAACGCCACAGCTGAATTGGCTGCTGCCCGGTACATCCATCAAGTTGGTGCGTGGGCAGGCAGCTAGGACGGGGTCCACCTCCAAACGGCAAGCCGGACCATAGGCACCATTGATGCCATTGATACGAGCGCGCACACGCACGTTCATCAGCACGTTGGCCGGCACGTGGCTGGCCGCGGCCCAGTTGTTCAACTTCATATGGCAGGCACGCGTGGCGCCGGCCGGTCCGAAACCATCGCTCTGGCTGTGGCTGCGGAAACGACGGAAGCTGTAGCTGCCGTTGGGATCGAAGATCCAGAACTCGTACCCGCTGTTGGTGTCCTGCACGTTGTTCGCACCGTTGGGGATCCATTCGGCGCTGACCGCTGCGTTCGGGGCAGCTACCACGTACTGACCGCTGATCCAATCCAACTTGTCGCAGCTGGTGAAGAGGAGCTTGTCGTCGCTCAAGGGCAGGCAGAAGCCTTGTCCACCACTGATGGCACTGACCGAACCCGTCGAGAAGTTCCCGGTGTTGTCGATGATGCGCAGGCCGGATGCCTCTTCGCGCAATACATAACCACCGTTGAGGATCCCATCCCCGCCGTCATCGGTGACCACCAGGTAGTAGCAGCCTGGAGCGATGCAAATGGACTCCATGGCCGGACCTGATGGATACAGTTGGCCGCCATTGGCAACAAGCGTATTGGTCCCTTCCGCGCGCAGCTCCCATAGGATGGTGCTCACGCCATCCGCTTGGATCTCCAGGCTCAAGAGGGTCGTTGCATCCTGCTCGAAGGCGCCCATATCGCGTGCCATGCCTTGCACGGGAGTGCCTCGCTGATCGTTGCCCATCAGCGCGGGGTCGCCCGCATCAACAGCCGCGCTGCCACATGCAAGTGCGTGTGTTCCGGTAGGCCCGCCATTGTTGGCCAACCCTTGCAACATGGGGTCGGTACCCACGATGTTGCCGTTCGAGCCGTTCATGATGCCCGTTGCACCGGTCCCATTTTCCAGAAGGGTGAACATGGCCGAAGCGAATGCGCCGTTGAGGTCAGGGCCCGTGCCCGCGGTGTTGTCGGCGATGATGGTGCTCGTGCTGTTCACCGCGGTCGCGATGACATTCACACCACCACCCGTACTTGCCGTGTTGGATGCGATGGTGGAACCCGTGATGTTGAAGGTGCCGCCTTCCGTTTGCGCACCACCGCCATTGGTCGCGGTGTTGCCGGAAGAAGTGCTGAAGTCCATGTTGAGCACGCCGGTCGGCCCCGCTTGAAGGAAAAGCCCACCGCCATCCGGAGCCGTGTTATTGCTGGCCGTGGTGCGCAATACGGTGAGGGTGCCTGTGCCCGAACCCCATAATCCGCCGCCTTCGTTCCCAGCCGTATTGCCATCCACGGTGCACATCGATACAGTCATCGTGCCTGCGCCGGTCACGTGCACGCCACCGCCGTTACCGGGCGATGCCGCTGCGAGTGCGCCAGCCAGGGAGCAATCGTTCCCGTTGATGACCGAGCTTGTCACGCTCATTGACGAGGCTGCGTTCTCGATGCCGCCACCTGCGCGCGCGGTCTCGTTCATGCTGATGTTGGCACCCGTGATGGAGAAGCTGCCGCCAGCCGAAAGGATGCCGCCGCCGCTACCGAATGGAGCACCACCCGCTGTGTTGCCGGTGATGTTGGTGGCCCCCGATATGTTCACGATGTTCACCGTACCCAGGTTGTTGAAGATGCCGCCGCCGCCTTGCAAGTCAAGTGCACCGCCGGGCGCGCCTACCGGGTTCACCGAACCGTTCGCCACGTTCCCACTGACATCGCAATCATCGATCGTCATCGTACCGGATCCGTTCCACAAGCCGCCGCCTTCCGCAGCAGCTGTGTTACCCATCACTGTGCAGCCCGTTACCGTCATGTTGCCGGGACCGGTGATGTGTACACCGCCGCCATTGCCGGGAGCGCTACCTGTGGTGTTGTCCGAAATGGTCACATTCATAAGGGAGGCTGTCTGCATCTGCCCACCCTTGGCGAAGAACTCGATGCCGCCACCAGCACGAGGTGCACTATTGCCGTCGATCGTACTATTCGACACCGTCAATGTCGCGGTGCTGTCGCATAGGATGCCGCCACCGCTGCCCGCTGCACCGGTCGCCATGTTGTTGGTGATCAGGGTGCCGTTCTCCACGATGAGGGTGCCCTTCGCATTGTTGAAGATGCCTCCGCCGCCCTGGTCGGCCAGTGCGCCTGCAGCGGTGTTGCCATCAATGGTGGAACTGTTCACCGTCATTGTGCCGGTTCCATTCCACAAGCCACCACCCTCAAGTGCTGCCATGTTGCCCGTCACGGTGCAGCCCGTGATGGTCATGTTGCCGGGACCGGTGATGTGCACACCGCCGCCGTTGCCGGGAGCGCTACCTGTGCTGTTGTCCGAGAGGGTCACGTTCGTAAGGGAGGCTGTCTGCATCTGGCCGGCCTTGGCGAAGAACTCGATGCCACCACCGGCACGAGGTGCACTATTGCCATCGATCGTACTATTCGACACCGTCAATGTCGCGGTGCTGTCGCATAGGATGCCGCCACCGCTGCCCGCTGCACCGGTCGCCATGTTGTTGGTGATCATGGTGCCATTCTCCACAATGAGGGTGCCTTTCGCATTGTTGAAGATCCCTCCACCGCCTTGGTCGGCCAGTGCGCCTGCAGCGGTGTTGCCGTCAATGGTGGAACTGTTCACGGTCATTGTGCCGGTTCCATTCCACAAGCCTCCGCCCTCAAGTGCTGCCATGTTGCCCGTCACGGTGCAGCCCGTTATGGTCATCGTGCCGGGACCGGTGATGTGCACACCACCGCCATTGCCGGGAGCGCTGCCCGTGGTGTTGTTCGATAGGGTCACGTTCGCAAGGGAGGCTGTCTGCATCTGACCGGCCTTGGCGAAGAACTCGATGCCGCCACCGGCACGAGGTGCATTGTTGCCATCGATCGTACTATTCGATACCGTCAATGTCGCAGTACTGTCGCATAGGATGCCGCCACCGCTGCCCGCTGCGCCCGTCGCCATGTTGTTGGTGATCATGGTGCCGTTCTCCACGATGAGGGTGCCCTTCGCATTGTTGAAGATCCCTCCACCGCCTTGGTCCGCAAGTGCGCCTGCAGCGGTGTTACCGTTGATCGTGGTACCGCTCACCGTCATGGACCCGGTGCCATTCCAAAGTCCTCCGCCTTCCAGTGCGGCGAAGTTGCCATTCACCGTTCCGCCGGTGATGGTTGCGCTACCTGGGCCGGTGATGTGCATTCCACCGCCATTCCCGGGATTGCCGCCTGTGCTGTTCATGTTCAGCATGACGTCGGTAAGCATGATGCTGGAGCCAGCGGCATTCTGCTCGATACCTCCGCCGGCGCGCACCGCGCTATTGCCGGTGATGCTGCTGTTGCTCACCGTAAGCATGCCGGCGGCATTGTTGAAGATGCCACCACCGCTGCCCGCCGTGCCATTTGCCACGTTCGACACCACCGCGGATCCGCTGCTGATGGTCACTGCGCCGGCCTGGTTGTAGATACCACCACCGCCATCCGTGGCTGCTGGGCCCATTGCCGTGTTGGCACGCACCCAGGAGCCAACGAGTGCCAGACTGCCGCCGCTGATGTGGATGCCTCCGCCCCGCATGCCGGCTACGCTCGCCGTAACGGCCGAGCCGGTCAGGGAAAGTGTGGTGTTGTTCACCCTGAGCGCCCCACCTTCTGTTGCACTGAAGCCCATGGTCAACTTCACGCCATCGATGTTCACCATGCCAGCATCGGCGATGTTGAACACGCGGAACATACCACCACCGCTGATGATCGTATTCGTGGTGTCATTACCGGTGATGGTGAGCGGAACGCCGATCGCGATCTCGCCCGTAGTGAGAACGATAGGGCTTCCGTTCGTGGTGGCATCGAAGACGATGACGTCACCGCTGACGGCGATCGAAACGGCTTCGCGCAACGATCCAGGTCCGTTGTCGTTGGTATTGGTGACCGGTAGGATGGCGGCTTGGGCGCCCATGGGGAACAGGCCCAGCCAGGCTGCGCTGAGCAGGCCAGCACGACGTAAATACTTGGTCATGGTCAGAGGGGTTAGGTGAATAATGTTGGTCATGCACCAAGGGGGTGCGACCTACATACGTGGATCGCATAACGATCGGATCAGTGCCGCGCCGAAATGTTGATATCTCCACCTTGGTGAAGAGCGATCCGGTCGGTCACCCCTGTCACTCCGTGAGACACTCCAATGCCCAAAGGCCGCCTTCGACGGTTGGGGTCGCCTGTACGTTCGCGACGAATAGGAGCACTCGAATGACCAGGGTACGTATAGGGTTGGATTGGTGAAGTTGGCCTTGGGCTACGGAACACCGGTAAGCCCATCGTGCCAGGGGGATCGATCGGAGGAAAGAACGGGCTGGATCAGGTCCTCCTCCGACCTTATGTGATCGGAAAACAAGAACGGCGCCCGTTTGGGCGCCGTTCCTGGAATTGGTGGTCGGCTTACGGCTGGATCACCAACCGCTCGGTGTAGGTATTCTCACCTGCGGTGATGTTCACCAGGTACATGCCTGCGGCGAGTTCACCATTCAAGTCGATGACCGTGTTCACCTTACCATCGGCCACTGCGATCATGCGTGCGCTCATGCGCTTGCCGGTCAGGTCGTAGATGTCCACGCTCACCGTGTTCACTCCTTCTTCGATGGCGCTGATGCTGAAGTTCAGCAGATCGCCCCGGTTCGGGTTGGGGAACATGCGCAGTTCGGCCGCAGTGGCTTCGATCGCGAAGTTCTGGTTGCCGCTGTTGGCGGGTGTGTTGTCGATCGTAAGCTGGCAGACAGGGCCCCAAGGGTCGCTGGTGCTGCACCAGATGGCACCGCCATCCTTGCTCACGCGCACGTCCACATCATAGGTCTTGCCATCCTGCAAGGGCAACACGGACCAGTTCAGTTGCGTGAAGTATGTGGTTACCGTGCGGGTCACGGAGAATCCTTCGGCAGGGATGCGGAAGCGGAACTGGTATCGGTTCGCACCACTCACCGGACGCGCATGCACCAGGTTGCCCGTGCCCCACATGCGGGTGGCACCACAGCTGAAGTCTGGATCACCCGGGATGTTCATCAGCTGGGTCTGTGGGCAGGCGGCCAGCGTCGGGTTGATCGCCAGGCGACACGCCGGACCGAACGCACCGCTCACTCCGTTCACCCGCGTACGCACGCGCACATTCATCAGCCTGTTCGCGGGCACTTGGTTGGCGACGGCCCAGTTGTTCAACTTCATGTGGCAGGCACGCGTAGCATTGGCCGGGCCGAAGCCGTCGCTGGTGGCGTGGTTGCGGAAACGACGGAAGCTGTAACTGCCGTTGGGATCGGCATCCAGAACTCGTAACCGCTATTGGCATCCTGTGCTGTTCGCACCGTTGGGGATCCATTCGGCGCTGACCGCTGCGTTCGGGGCCGCTACCACATACTGACCGTTGATCCAATCCAACTTGTCGCAGCTGGTGAAGAGGAGCTTGTCGTTGCTCAAGGGCAAGCAGAAGCCTTGGCCTGCGCTGATGGCGCTCACACTTCCTGAGCTGAAGTTGTTGCGGTTGTCGATGATGCGTTCGTTCGTGCCGGTCGTGCGCAGGATGTATCCTCCGGAGGTCATGCCATCGCCGGCACTGTCCAGCACACGAAGCGTGAAACAGCCGTCGTTCAGGCAGGCGAAGTTGGTCTGTACACCATTGGGTGCGACAAGCGGTCCGCCGGAAGCGATCACGGAGTTCCCGTCCTCACTACGGATCTCCCAGGTGACCTCGTTGGGGGCACCATCGGTCTGGAACTCCAAGGTCAGCTCATGGTCGCATCCACCGGTGGGTACACCGGCACAGGTGCACGTGGCCGTGACAGTGTCGTTCGTGGTGGCTGCATTGCCATCATCACAGGCGGTACCTGGCTCGGGTCCACCGGGACAGAGGTCATTGGCATCGCAGGTGCCGTCGGCATCCGCATCGGCGAAGGTTCCCGCGCAGAGGCAGTTGGCGCCGTAGACATCACCCGTGGTGCACGCATTGTTGTCGTTGCACGCCGTGCCAGGCACAGCCGGGCCGCCGGGCACACCTTCGCAATCATTACCGAGCAGGGTACCACCGCACAAGCAATTCGCTTGGATGATGTCATTGATCGTTGCACCATTGTTGTCGTTGCATGCGGTGCCGGGCTCAGGGCCACCGGGGCAGAGGTCGTTCGCATCGCACGTACCGTCAGCATCCGCATCAGCGAAGGTTCCAGCGCACAAGCAGTTCGTGCCGATCACATCACCCGTTGTGCAGGCGTTGTTGTCGTTGCATGCCGTGCCTGGCTCCGGACCTCCGGGGCAGAGATCGTTCGCATCGCAAGTGCCATCGGCATCGGCATCCTGGAACACGTTCGAGACACCGGTGATGGGATCGCAGCTGTCGAGCGTGCATGGGTTGTTGTCGTTCGGATCGACAGCTGTGCCTGCGCATGTGCAGTTTGCTTGGATCACATCGCCGGTGGTGCATGCACTGTTGTCGTTGCACGGTGTGCCGGGCTCGGGGCCACCGGCGCACAGATCGAACGCATTGCATGTGCCATCGTTGTCGGTGTCGTAACAATGGATGCGATAGCTCACCCCGCAGGTGATATCACTAAGACGCACACGGTAGATCGTTCCAGCCGGGAGGGATGGGATCGTGAACGTGTTCGTAAGCGCGGTGGACGAACCGCCGACCGGTACCGTGAAAGTCCCGAACACGGTTCCGGGGTTGTTGATCACTACCAAGCTCATGGAGCCCTCGCCGGCGTCAGCATGCTCAGCGCTTACCATGATGCTCCATGGACCGCCGGGGTGCGTGAAGGCGTAGTAGTCGTCGTCCGTGGTATTGTAGAAGCCGATATGTCCCTGTTGGTTCGCGGCATTCAGGTCCATTGGAGTGCCGGGTGTGCTGTTGTTCGGCTCGGGATCGTTCGCATAGAAAGGCGGCGTGACGGAATAGCTGATGCGGTAGGAGGTTCCGCAGACATCCGAACTCACGGTGAGGTAGTAGTTCGGCGCGTTTCCTCTGCAGGTCTTGCTGAGCGCTGTACCGATCGCAAGCGAATTCGCACCGACGGGTGCGGTCCAGGTCTGCAGTACCGTGCCGGTGCTGACGGAGAGCTGCACGGTGATGATGCCGGTGACGCTCGCATCGGCGTGCTCCGCCTCAATGTTCACGTTCATCACACCATCGCCTGAGAGGTTCGCCCGGTATGTATCGCCATTGTCCCCGAAGAAGAAGTTGAGGTGCCCTTGCGCGGACTGTCCTTCCGGTAGCACGATAGCTTGGGAGGTGCTGTTGTTCGGTTCGGCATCCTGCGCGAAGAATGGCGGTGTGACGGCATAGCTGATGCGGTAGGACGTGCCGCAAACGCTCGAGCTCACTTGCATGTAGTAATTGCCTGCATTTCCCCGGCAAGTCTTGCTCAAGGTGGTACTGATGGGGGTCGAGTTAGCACCCACGGGGGCTGTCCAAGTCTCCAGGATCGTGCCAGTGCTCAAGTAAAGCGCTACTGTGATGGTGCCTGTCGTAGTGGCCTCCACATGTTCGGCCTCGATGGTCATGTGCATCATGCCATCGCTGCTCAGGTTCACGCGGTAGGAGTCCGTGTTGTCGTCATCGGCGAAGTTCACCTGGCCTTGAGCGGTCTGGCCTTCGGGTAGTATGTACGCCTGACCGCTGCTGTTGTTGGGTTCCGCGTCATTCGTGAAGAGGGGTTGTGCTACGGTGTACTTGAAGCGGTACGAGGCTCCGCATGTCGCTGATTGGAAACTGATCCGCTGGAAGGGCGAGGTTCCACGACAAGGGATCGATACCACCGTGGTGATGGGGACACCGTTGGCGCCAGAAGGCACGTTCCAGGTCTGGACCACCGCGCCGCTGGAATAGAGCAACCGCACCTGCATGGTACTCTGTTCAGGTCCGGCATGTTCGGCCTGCACCTCGATGCTCATCAAGCCATTGAAGGGCGGCGCGATGGCGAAGAGGTCACTGTTGTCATTCGGCGAATCGAACTGTTGTTGACCGTCCTGGTAGGTGTTGTAGGCCACCAAGGTGTTGTCCGCGACAGGGTCGATCCCGAATACCGGTGTCACCACGGAAACCGTCAAGCGGTAGCTCACATCGCAGGCGCCAAGGGCTCGGAGGCGCAGGTAGTAGGTGATCGTGCTACCGCCACGGCAGGTCTGCTCGAACACGTTCGTGTTGGGTACATTGTTCGTTCCGGTGGATGCGCTCAAGCCGTTGATGTAGGTGCCGGAGGTATAGTACAGATCGGCCAGCAGGGTGGATGCCACATCGGCGGGGGTTTCGGACTGAAGTGTGATCACCAATTTGCCCTGAGCAGGCAGTTGGATGCGGTACCAGTCATCGTCCGTTGCGCCGTTGAAGCGCAAGCGGCCGTCATTGTCGGTGGCTGTCGTGATCAGCGCGCCCGTCCCGAAGGAGTTGTTCCCCTCCGCGTCATTGGCGAACGCTGGTGCGACCAACGATACGGTCATGGAGAACGCTGTGCAGGTCCCATTCGGGCCGGCCACGCGCACCGAGTGACCGCGATTCACTTCGAATTGCGTGGATGCGCAAGGCCAGAAATCGACACCTGTTGTGGTGGTGTTCGGCGCTGCAGTGATCGTGAAGGCATGGAGTATTTGTTCGGTCACGAACCCGCCACCACCGGTCCCGTACGTATTCCGATAGACGAACACCTGCATCGGTATCGGATCGGCAGTGGTATTGATGGCTGACCAGTCGAACCGAACCGCGTTGTTGGGCACGGTGGTCCCAGGCCAAGGTTCATTATGGATCTGGGGCGTACAATCCCCCCCAGCGCTTCCGGAGAAGCTGAAGGGCAGTTGGGCCCACGCCATGGTGCTGAGCAGCATGGCGATCAACAGGTGT
>JADKCV010000030.1 GCA_016718655.1 Flavobacteriales bacterium
ACCCACCCTTCGCGAATACCGCCGGGAACTCCTTCTTCCAATCGAAGGCCTTGTCGCCCGCCACGGCGGGGTCGTCGATCAGGCTATTGCCGCATTTGATGTTGCCGCTGAGGTCGTTCAGCTTGCGGCCCTTCGTGGCGGTACGCAGCCATAGGCTCAGGCGGGCGATCTCCACGCTCTCCTCGTTGATGTCCACCCCGTAGATGTTGCGCTCCAGGATGTGGTCACCGATGTCCTTGAACACGATGCTCTGGCCCAGCAACTTGCTCTCCAGTTCGTTCACGTACTGGTGCTCGGCGATCAGGAAGTCCAGCGCCTGGTTCAGGAAGGCCCCGCTGCCGCAGGCCGGGTCGCAGATGGTGAGGCTCAGCAGCCAATCGCGGTACACGTCCAGCTTGGTGTCCAGCTCCTGGATGGTCTTCTTCTGCCGGCCTTTGCGGCCGCGGGCATACTCCTCGTCATCAATGCCCAGTTCCTCGCGCTTCTCGGTGCACAGGCGGCCCACGGTGTTCTCCACGATGTACTTGGTGATGTACTTCGGGGTGTAGAACACACCGTCCTTCTTGCGCTTGGTCTTCTTGGTGTCCAGCGCGCGCCCTTCGATCTGCGCGGTGATGGCCTCGATCTCGTTGAGGCTGTGCTCGAAGATGTGGCCGAGGATGTTCACGTCCACCTCGCTGGCGAAGTCGTACTTGGTCAGCGCGTCCAAGTGCGTTTCCAGCACGGCATCGCTGATGCGCACCGTGTCCAGCAGTTCATCGGCTTTGAAGAGGCCACCGTTGTAGGCGAAGATGTCCTGCGTGGCGCTCTTGAAGCCGGTGTTGAGGTAGCCGAAGTACTTCTGGCAGCGCTCGTACAGGGGGCGGTGCTCGTCCAGTTCGATCAGCTTCTTCCAGTCGGTGAGGATGCCGCGCAGGGTGTTCGGCGGCAACAGACCCTTGTCCTCACTGAACAGCACGAAGAGGAAACGGTCCAGCAGCTTCTGGCTCTTCTTGTAGAGGTGCAGCTTGTCCTGCTCCGGGTGGTTGGTACAGAGGTCCACCCACAACGCGTTCTTGAAGGCGCTGTAGTCCTTGTAGAGGTGCTTGGTCACCTTCTCCTCCTCCTGCAGGCTTTCGGCCTTCACCTTCTTCGGAAGGCCGCCCAGCACATTGTCCCGCTGCAGGCACAACCACAGCAGCTGGAACTGCTCGGCGTTCAGCGTGAAGAGGTCGAATTCCAACCAGTCCACTTGATTGTCGATGAAGAACCGAAGCTTCTGGAAGTTGCTGGTGACCACGTACACGCAGTGCGTGTGGTTGGCCTTATAGTTGAAGGCTTGGGTGTTGATGCTCCCGAGGTCGGTGGTATCGGTGCCCTTCAGCTCGATCACGGCCAGCGCCTTGCCGTCCTGCAGGATGGCACCATCGGCCTTCTTGCTGCCCTTCTCGTTCTTGAATTCGCTGGTGAGGTCGAAGTTCGGGTCCGGGTTCAGGGTGTAGCCCAGCACCTTCACGAATAACTCTCGGAGGAACCCTTCTTGGAACTGCTCCTCCTTCGCGTTCAGGATGTTCTGCTGCCGTTCTGCATTGTGGAAATAGGCCGAGAATGCAGCGTAAGCACCTGCGATACGGGATCCATCCTGTTGCTTCAGATACTTCTTGAGGACAGCGGACTGGAAGAGCGGCATGGCGTGAAAATAGGAAGCCCCGCCGGATGGCGGGGCTTCGCTGATCATTGGAATAATTTCAACCAGAGGGTGATCCCTAGGAGTAGCTTAAAATTGGATAGGGTAATTTTCAAATGTATCGTTGGTGTCTTCAGTTCGAACTTCACCTGGTACTCAACATGCTCCTTTTCATGGCTCTGCAGTTCCGTCACGCGTTCTGGGCTTCCACCATGGGACGGTCTTCGTAGTGGTCCCAGGCGAAGATACAAGCTCACTGGGAGGAAACCATGCGCTGGTTGAACAACCTAGCGCCTACCTGTTCCGCCGCAACCAGCGCAACGCCCGGAAGCATTACCAACTACACGGTATATGTCCTCGCCCTCCGCATCCGGGACAAGGCATGCCGTTGAGTTGGCGTTGACCATAACAACTGAAGCAGGTGCTCTGCGACCCTGACCCTCGGCAGGTGCCACATTGTCCGCTTCCGCTACAGACGTAACATCGCTCGTTCGTATCCATATCTCGAAGATAGGTCCGTTCCCGGAATTGTCCAACCAAGGTGTTGGTGGTGATCGACCCATCGTTGACGTGGCCGTGCCCCATTCCAAGTGCCTCGTGCGTTGTTCAACCGTGATCGGCTGATCCCCCCTTTCCACCACCCCCCGTTAAAAACTCCCCCACCCCAAGCCATACCAACAGGGGGCATTTCGTCATTTTCGAAAAGCGCGGCGCAGGCACTAGCGGGCAGGACGGCACGGGGCGAAGGCCCCACCCTACTGGAACAACCCAACCCCCTATTCCATGGCCAAGAAACCCTTGATCGCTGGCGTGTCGCATTGGTGGAGGATCGTGTGCTGGTGCGGCAGGCACTGGCCGCGGAACTGGCGGTGTGGCCGCGCGGGCAGCTGGTGGTGCAAGCCTGCGATGGGGTGGACCTGGAGGAGCAGCTGGCCACCACGGCCCCGGTGCAGCTGGCGGTGGTGGACCTGATGATGCCCCGGCGCGATGGCTTCGCCACGCTGAGCTGGCTGCGCACCCACCACCCCGCTACCAAGCTGCTGGCCATTACGCACGACCCCACGGACGATGCGGTGTACGCGGCGCTGCAGGCCGGGGCGCACGGGGTGCTGGGCAAGCCCGTGGAACCCGCCACCCTACTGGCCGCGCTGGACAGCCTGTACCACACCGGTCTGTACGCTAACGAACTGCTGATGCGCCAGGTGCAGCACACGCCCGACCCCAACAGCCCGATGGCCCTGCGCAAGAAGCTGGAGAAGGCGTTGTGCCCACGCGAACGGGAGTTCCTGAAGGCCTACATCTCCGACGAGAGCCCCAGCCGGCAGACCATCGCCAAGCGCATGAAGATCAGTATCCACACCGCCGAGAAATACCGCAGGAACATTGTGAGCAAGACCGAAGCACGCACCCGAGTGGCGCTGCTGCGGCTGGCATTGCGTTTCAACTTCGTACGGCTGTGAAGCGGCGCACGGAATAGTGTGGCCGGATCGGCGCACCCTTGGTCCTGGTCGGCGCCGGGGTGCAATGTCCCCTGATGGATCATAGCTGAGCTATGTTATTCATACGACCCTGGTAAGTGCGTAATACTTAGGAACGCGCGTACGCGTGCGCGCGCGTTCATCTATAAGCGAGGTGCTGTCGGCTGTTGGGAGGGTGGGTGGGTGTGCGCGGGTAGGTGGTGTTGCACTTCGCCCATCTCGAACCACTGAACGACTCCAGCGCCACGCTGAACGATCCATTCATTCAACTGAATGATCCCGTCGTCAAGCTGGATGATCCATTCATTCAACTGCATGATCTCTTCTTCAAGCTGGATGATCCATTCATTCAGCTGCATGATCTCTTCTTCAAGCTGTATGATCCGATCATTCAGCTGTATGATCTCTTCTTCAAGCTGGATGATCCATTCATTCAGCTGGATGTTCCCATGATCAAGCTGTATGGTCCATTCATTCAGCTGTATGTTCCCATCGTCAAGCTGTATGATCCGTTCATTCAGCTGTATGTTCCCATCGTCAAGCTGTATGATCCATTCATTCAGCTGTATGTTCCATTCATCAAGCTGTATGATCCATTCATTCAGCTGTATGCTCCCGTCATCAAGCTGTATGATCACATCATTCAGCTGTATGATCCCTTCATCAAGCTGTATGACCTCCTCGTCAAGCTGTACGATCCGACCATTCCATTGGATGGATCAACCTGGCTTGCTCGCCTGGGGGATGCGTTGCGCTGTTCCCAGGCGCTGGGGACGGTCCTGGACCCTGTGGAGGTGGCGATCGTTCGGAACCCCGCGTCAGGCGTCTATTCTGTTGCTTTTACCGCCGCTATAGCGCGGGGTATCCTCCCACGCTATGGGCGTCCGTGCGACAAACCTTGACCCGTGTTGCTGCATATAAACCGCAACCCACAAAACCGGGGAGCAAATGAAAAAGGTATGGTATTTCGCATCACTTCGTATCAGCCGTATCACGCCGATGACACTGGTCGGAAAGATCAGGAACTGCGTGACCATGATGACCGGTAACCCGGCCTTCGCGGCACCCAACCCCCTTCCGGATCCCGCACTGGGTGACGTGAGCGCATCGGTGGACAAGCTGGAAGCTGCCGAGGCCGCTTACGCCTTCAACCGGGGCAAGTTGGAGAAGGAAGCGCGCGACCTCGCCTTCCAGGAGGCCAAGGAGATCTTCCACCTGTTGGGCGGCTATGTGCAGCTGGCCAGCGGTGGGGATAAGGAGATCATCCTCAGCGCAGGGCTCGATGTGGAACGCAAGCCTGAGGCCAGTGGTGTGCCAGCCGCACCGGGCAACATGCGTGCAGAGGCCACCCCGGTGCTGGGTCAAGTGGTGGTCCGTTGGGGTGCGAGCAAGGGACGCCGCATCTACAAGGTGTACCAGACCACCGGCGACCCCAGCTCGGAGACCGGCTGGGAACTGATCGCCCTCACGGGCAAGGTGCGCCTGGTGGTGGATGGCTTGGATCGGTTCAAGACCTACAGCTTCCGTGTGGTGGCTGAAGGTGTGGCCGGCGAGAGCATCCCCAGCGAGGCCGCGAGCGCAACAGCCGCGTAAGCTGCACCCTCACACATGCCCCCGACGTGCGCCCGGCACCTTCTCCGGGACGTACGTCGGGGCATGGTGCATCCCAACGAACCCATGAACGCCCCCCTCCACATCGCCCCGCTCACGGCCGCGGACCTCGCCGCCGCCTGCGCGCTGGACCCCACCGACACCGGTTGTCGGGGTCGGCTGCTGTGGCACCTGCACACCCCCTATGCACAGGCCCTGAAGGCCGAGCAGGGTGCGCAGCTGCTGGGCCATGCCTGCGGCCTGGTACACGGCAGCAGCGGCTGGGTGCGCCACCTGCACACCGCACCGCACACCACGGAGGTGGCCCCCGCCTTGCTGGCCGCGCTGGTGGAATGGATGGAGTCCTACGGCGCCCACAGCCAACTGGCCATCGCCCCGCCGGGTGCCGAGGCGCCCTACACCGCCTGCGGCTTCGCAGAGACCGGCAGCCTGCTGCACTATACCCACGGCCACTTCCTGGAAGCCACCCGCGCCGAGGTGGTGGACCTGGCCCCCGAACATGGCCTGGCCGTGTTGCGGCTGGACCAGCAGGCCACCGGCGAGGACCGCAGCACGCTGTTGCGCGAGCACCTCTACCTGGGCAGCGTGTACGCCGAGGGCACGCAGGTGCGCGGGTTCCTGCTGCCGCTGCTGGGCCACGGCCTCATCGTGGCCGACAGCCCCGCCGTGGGGCTGGAGCTGCAACGCTGGCTGCTGCCGCTGCAACCCTACCTGCACCTGCCCGTGGGCCACCTGCCCGCCCACGCCCACCTGATCGGCCGCCGCTACCGCCCCAGCATCGTGGGCACCCGCATGGTACGCGGCACGCCCCTCGCCTACCGCCCCCATTTGATCTACGCGCACCCTTAACAACGCGCATTTCTGGATGAAAAGGCCCTGCAGCATGTGCTGCGGGGCCTTGTGCGTTTGGGGGGGTGGTAAATGGCAATTTTGGTGCATACCTTGGCGTTGCAGGATGAAGCGATCTGCCAGTAGTTCGCTTGAGCGTTCGGCTTCGAATGCGCAGGGTCCCGAGGCGGAGGCCCTGCGGCGGCTCAGGCGTTTTGTGTTACGAACGATCCCTCAAACAAAGACCACGATGGACATTTTCCGATCGAGCTCGATTTTGGTCGGCCTTGTTCCTATGTTCCTCCATGCTCAACCTGCCATTGATTGGCAGGTGAATTTGGGAGGCAGTAATATGGATATCGGGTTGCGTTCCGTGATCACCTCGACCGGTGATCACCTGGTCGTAGGATCAAGCCGGTCAATCGATGGTCAAGTAACCGGTCAACATGGTCAATTGGACATTTGGGTAGCACTGGTCAGCAGCACGGGTTCACTCGTATGGCAGCGCTGTATTGGTGGCAGTGCGTTCGACGAAGGCCGCGATCTTTTGAGTACGCCCGATGGGGGTTACTTGATCCTGGGAGAAACGCGTTCCAACGATGGCGATGTGATCGCCTCTTTAGGCAATAGGGACATGTGGGTGATCAAGCTCAGTGGTGCGGGCAACATTGAATGGGAACGAACCTTTGGTGGTTCCGGTGATGAGTATGCCTTCTCCATCCAACGAATGAGTGACGGTTCTTACATGGCCTTCGGTGCTACCAATTCCGACGAGATCCCGGGATACCATGGCCCTTTGTCCGACTACTATCTTGTTCGCATCGCTTCCAATGGCGATCTGATCCAACAGCGGTGCTACGGTGGCACACTTACGGAAGATGGAAACGATATGACCGTAACACCGGAAGGGCTGATCGTTATGTGTGGCTCTGCCAGTTCGGTGGACGGCGACGTCGTCGGCAATTCCGGCCAGCACAGCATCTGGATCCTTGCTGTCGATGACCAAATGAACATCCAGTGGCAACGGATCCTCCAGTCGAATGGAGCGAGTCAAGCACTTGCCCTGTGCTACGGGCCTTCCGACCAACTCCATGTCACCGGGTACACCAACTCCACCGCAGGTCAGATCATGCAAACGTGGGGTGATAACGACATCTGGGTCATTGCTTTGGATACACTTGGAAACGTTATAACGAGTGCCTCTTTTGGTGGAAGTGGTCGTGATGCACCGTGGGATATCGTCGCTGCGAACAACGGTGATCTCTTCTGCGTCGGCTTGACCGGATCCATCGATGGTCAAGTCACACAACATCAAGGAGCGGAAGATGCTTGGGTACTGTCGCTAAACGCATCCCTTGAACTGAACTGGCAAAGAACATTTGGCGGATCGAATGATGATGAGTTCCGCAGTGTCGTCGTGGACGAAAATGGAGGCCTGCTGGCGGTCGGCAGGAGCAACTCCACAGATGGGGACCTCACCGCAAATCTTGGGAATATCGATTTTTGGGTGGTCAAACTCCGATCCGAAGAAGTAGGTGTTCCAGACCACATCACCGGTACCGCGCTCACCATCTCCACCACCACCGATCACATGGTGTTGATAACCGGCCTGAAGGACGACCAACACCCCTACGCGCTCTATGACGCACAGGGCAGAACGGTGGCGCAGGGGGTGGTGCGTGCCACTGCAGGGCAGGCGCGGATAGCCCTGCCCGATGTGGTGCCTGCGTTGTACGTGTTGCGCATCGCTGATCATGCGGCTCAAGTACTACAATTGCCGAACCGATGAACAACCTGCCCCTTGGTCCAGCGCTACTTCCTTGGGCTTGGCTCCTGCTTGCACTCAATTCTTTTTCGCAGTCGCCTTGGGAGGGTGTTTTCATGCCAGGTGTGCAACATGGCTCAGAAAGGCGCTTATATGCAGATGAGGCAAATGGCACGGTCTACGCAACTGGCCTCATCCGCTTCGACAATACCACCTCGCAGCATAGCGCGGTCCTAGCTTGGCGCAACAATCAATGGGACACGGTACTGTACGATGTCGGGTTCATACGTCATGCGGTGGTCTTCCATGATACGCTCTTCATTGCAGGCGGGAGTATTACGACTATCAACGGTGCGCCGATGGATAATATGGCGTACCTCCACAATGGCGAGTGGCATTCGCTTCGTGTGAACCCTTCCGACCCTCCGGTAGAGCGGTTCAGGATCATCGATGATACACTCTATGTCTGTGTGCTGGGCGGATTCGGGCCGATCTATCGCTTGGTGGGTGGTACCTGGGAGCCCTTTGGCACGGCAGAACAGGGAGTATGGGGCTTGGACATCATCAATTACCAAGGTGAGTTCTATGCTGCTTTGAACGGTGCGGGCTTTGTATTGGCCAAGCTCGTGAACGGATCATGGGTGAACCTGTCCGATTCCTTGATGGCCAATATTTCAATGGCAGGCACGCTGGTTGAATACCAAGGGGACCTCTATGTTGGGGGGCAACTGAGTATGAATGAAGGCATGCCGGGTCAAGGCATTTTCAGGTATGACGGTGAGGCGTTCCATGCGTTGGGCTCGGGTCTTCAAACCTATTTGACCAACAACAATGGCTGGTGCGGGGTGCAGGACATGGTAGTCCAGAATGGACTGCTATTCTTGAGTACACCTTGCAACTATGCAGGTGGCGTGCCCGTCAATGGCATGGCCATCTGGGATGGCACAGAATGGTGCTCCATGCCGGGAGACCCACAAGAGACAGGATCCATTTCGAGCATCGCCTTTCTTTCGGACACCCTGTACATCAAGTGCGGTGCCACCATTGATGGTGAGCCGGTGGGGGGCATGGCGCGCTTCGTGGGGCCAGTTCTTACCGAGGAGTGTGCGTTGGTCACGGAGGTTCCAGAGCACATCACCGGTACCGAGCTCACCATCTCCACCACCACCGATCACATGGTGTTGATAACCGGCCTGAGGACGACCAACACCCCTACGCGCTCTATGACGCTCAAGGCAGGCTGGTGGCGCAGGGGGTGGTGCGTGCCACTGCTGGGCAGGCGCGGATAGCCCTGCCCGATGTGGTGCCTGCGTTGTACGTATTGCGCATCGCCGACCATGCGGCTCAAGTACTGCAATTGCCGAACCGATGAAGCCATCGCCCTTCGGTCGATAGCTGTTCTGGTCGCTGGAAGGCGATCACACCACCTACCACACTTGGACCGGTATTGAAGGCATGTACCGCGCTTCGCCTTCATGCCTTGCACCATCCTGCGCGAGCCATTCCGCTTACGCCGATCGGTGCGCCGGTCGTGCGATGACGAGAGCAACTCCCGCTGCTTCAGATAAGGCCCCCCTACCATACCACCACCACCATCCAGCCGATAAAGAGCACGGCCAGGAAGATGGCCAGTATCCGATAGCCCCAAGGCATGGGTGGTCCGTTGCGTCGCATGGTGAAAGCTACGGCGCGGGCGAGGGGATCGGTGCACGGCAGGTTCCGGTGTGCCTCGTGACTTGTCCCCCCCCTCAGCCTTCCCACCCCCGACCCCATTTCGTGACGTGCCCGTGACCGATCCGGGACCGGTGGGGGAACCGCAACCCGCTATGTTTGTTGAACGCTGTATGACCGCCATGAAGAACCTGCTGCTGTTCGCCCTGCTGGGCCTGTCCCTTTCCACCACCCGCGCCCAAGGCCCCGCCTACCTGCCGGGTGAGTTGCTGGTGATGCTGCGCCCCGGCGCGAGCGCCCACCAGTTGGAACGCGACCTGGTGACAGTGGATGGCCGCACGAGCGGCCTGCGCGCCGTGCAGGAGTTGAGCGCACCGATGCGCACCTGGCTGCTGCGCTTCGATGCGGCGGCCCTGGCGCAGGACCGGGTGTTGCGCGCGGTGCAGGCCCATCCGGCCGTGCAACTGGCGCAGAACAACCACGTGGTGAAGGAGCGGCAGGTGCCCAACGATACGCAGTACGGCCAGCAGTGGCACCACCAGAACATCAACAGCGAGGCCGCCTGGGACATCAGCACCGGCGGGGTGACGGCCACGGGCGACAGCATCGTGGTGTGCATCATCGAAACGGCCGACGTGCCCCACGCGGACCTGGTGGCCAACGCCTGGTTCAACACGGCCGAGGTGGCCGGCAACGGGGTGGACGATGACCAGAACGGCTACGTGGACGACCGCCGCGGCTGGAACCCGCCGAGCAACAACGACGCGGTGTACGGCGGTGCCCACGGCACGCAGGTGGCCGGCATGATCGGTGCGAAGGGCAACAACGCCAGCGGCGTGGCCGGCGCCAACTGGAACGTGAAGATGATGGTGGTGAACTACGGCGGCACCAGCGAAGGGCAAGTGGTGGCGGCCTACACCTACCCCTTGGTGATGCGCCGCCTGTACAACAGCACGGGCGGGCAGAAGGGCGCCTTCGTGGTGGCCACCAACGCCAGCTGGGGCATCGACAACGGCGACCCGGCGGACAGCCCCATCTGGTGCGCGATGTACGATACGCTGGGCACCGCGGGGATCCTGAGCTGCGGGGCCACGGCCAACAACAACGTGGATGTGGACGCGGTGGGCGACCTGCCCACGGCCTGCGCCAGCGACTTCATGATCAGCGTGACGGCCACCAACAGCAGCGACGTGCGCACCTTCAGCGGCTTCGGCGCCACCACCATCGATGTGGGCGCACCGGGTGAGAACGTGCGCACCACCAGCATCGGCGGTGGGTTCGGAAGCACCAGCGGCACCAGCTTCGCCAGTCCGCTGACGGCCGGGGTGATCGGCCTGCTCTACAGCGCCCCCTGCCCCTCGCTGATGGCCCTGGTGAACGCGGACCCCGCCGAGGGCGCCCTGTACATCCGCCAACTGCTGTTCGATGGCGTGGACCAGGTGGGCAACCTGGGCGGTCAAACGGTGACGGGTGGCCGCATCAATGCAGGCACCAGCATGGAACTGCTGATGGCGGGCTGCAGCGATTGCGCCCCGCCCTTCGGCGCCACACTGAGCGTGGTGGACGGCACCAGTGCCACCTACAGCTGGAGCAGCGTGGCCGAGGGCCCCTATACCGTGCGCTACCGCGTGCAGGGTGCGGCCGAGTGGACGGTGGTGAGCGACCTGACCAGCCCCACCTACACCGCCACCGGCCTGGAGCCCTGTGCCACCTACGAGTTCCAGAGCGAGGCCCTGTGCAGCGAAGGGACCAGCGGCTTCAGTGCCAGCACCCTGCTGGTGCCCGAACTGGTGCCCACACCCACGGTGAGCCTTGTCGGCGACCGGGAATTCTGCGAAGGCACGAGCGTGACCCTGAACTCATCGGCCCCCAGCGGCAACGTGTGGAGCACCACGAGCACGGCGCAGAGCCTGAGCGTGACGGAGAGCGGCACCTATAGCGTGACGGTGAACGGACCGTGCAACAGCGCCACCAGCGCGCCGATCGCACTGACCATGGTACCCAACCCCCTGCCCGTGGCCGACGACGTGGTGATCCCCGCACCGGGCACGGCCACCCTGAACGCCACCGGCGACAGCATCACGTGGTATGCGGCAAGCAGCGGTGGCAGCGCACTGGGTACCGGCAGTCCGTGGGAAACGCCGGTGGTGAACAGCCCCACCACCTTCTGGGCCAGCAGCACGGTGGTGACGCCGACCTCACCGGAGTTCGGCGCCAAGACGGACCGCGCCACCAACGGAGCCTTCCACACCAACGCCACCTTCTGGCTCACCTTCACGGCCACCGAGGCCTTCACGCTGAAGAGCGTGAAGGTGTATGCGAACGGCGCCGGTGCACGACCGATCGGCCTGGTGAACATGCCCAGCGGCACGGTGGTGCAACAGGGCACCTACACCCTGCCCACCGGCGAGAGCCGGGTGCAGCTGGACTTCAATGTGCCCGGCCCCGGCACCTATGGCCTGCGGGTGATGAGCGGCGACCCGCAGTTGTGGCGCGATGGCATCGGTAGCAACCCCAGCTTCCCCTATGCCTTGGGCAGCGTGGGCAGCATCACCGGCACCACCGTGACGGGCGCCAACACCAACGCGCTCTACTACTTCTTCTACGACTGGGAAGTGCAGCGCGTGCCCCTGGTGTGCGAGAGCCCGCGCGTGCCGGTGAACGTGGACCTGGCCACCGCGGTGGCGGATGTACCAGCAGCCTATTCGGGTCTCCGCACCTTCCCCAATCCTGCGGACCGCGTGCTGTTCCTGGACCTGGAGGGCGCACCCACGAACGAAGCACTGGAGGTGCGGGTGTTGGACGGCACCGGTCGCCTGGTGGCGCGCCAGGCCCTGACGCAGGGTCGTGCCACGGTGAGCACCGCCTTCCTCGCCGATGGGCTGTACAGCTACCAGGTGGTGGGCCGCGATCGGGTGTTCGGCCGGGGCACCTTCGTGGTGGAACACCTCTGATCCACAAGCCTCCAAGGGTGGCGGGCACCGGGGCTTTCCCTACAGGGAGGTTCCCAGTAACTTTGTAGGATATGCGTACCGCCATCCGTTCCCATGTCGGAGCCCTGCTGCTCCTGTTCACCACAACCACCGCGCTGCTGGCGCAACAGCAGGGTCCCGCTTACACCGCCGGTGAACTGCTGGTGATGCTGCGTCCGGAGGCCCGGGTGGAGGCCGTGGTGCAGGACCTGCGCATGGTGAACGGTACCCTCACCGGCCTGCGCGTGGAGCGCGTGGTGAGCGCCCCCTGGCGGGCGTGGTTGCTGCGTTTCGATGCCGCCGCCCTGGCCCAGCCCATGATGCTCCGCGCCCTGCGCGGGCACGCCGATGTGCAACTGGCCCAGAACAACCACCTGGTGCAATGGCGCGCCGTGCCCAACGATGCGCAGTACGCCAGCCAGTGGCACCACCAGAACATCGACAGCGAAGCCGCATGGGACATCAGTACCGGTGGGCTCACCGCCACGGGCGATACCATTGTGGTGTGCATCATCGAGAACAGCGACCTGCCCCACCCCGACCTGATCGACAACGCCTGGTTCAACCACGCGGAGATACCGAACAACGGGGTGGACGAGGATCTCAATGGCTACGTGGACGACTTCCGCGGTTGGAACCCCGCGACCAACGACGACGACGTTTACGGCGGTGGGCATGGCACGCAGGTGGCGGGCATGATCGGTGCCACCGGCAACAACGGCACCGGCGTGAGCGGCGCCAACTGGAACGTGAAGATGATGGTGGTGGACTATGCCAGCGTGGACGAGGCCGATGTGGTGAGCGCCTACACCTATCCCTGGGTGATGCGCCGCCTGTACAACGAGACCGACGGGGAGAAGGGCGCCTTCGTGGTGGCCACCAACGCCAGCTGGGGCATCAACGGCGGGCAGCCCGATGATTCGCCCCTGTGGTGCGCGGTGTACGATTCCCTCGGCGCGCAAGGCGTGCTGAGCTGCGGCGCCACGGCCAACAACAACGTGGACGTGGACGTGGTGGGCGACCTGCCCACGGCCTGCAGCAGCGACTACATGGTGAGCGTCACAGCCACTGATATCGATGACAACCGCACTTTCAGTGCTTACGGGGCCACCACCATCGATGTGGGTGCACCGGGTGGCAACGTGTTCACCACCAGCATGGGCGGGGGCTACGGTACCACCAGCGGCACCAGCTTCGCCAGTCCGCTGACGGCCGGGGTCATCGGCCTGCTCTACAGCGCGCCCTGCGCCACGCTCATGACCTTGGTGAAGAACGACCCACCGGCCGGAGCCCTGTACATCCGCAACAAGCTCTTCGAAGGCGTGGAGGCTGTGGGCAACCTGGGCGGCCAGACCGTGACCGGCGGACGCATCAGCGCAGGCAACAGCATGGAGCTGATCATGAACAACTGCGGCACCTGCCCGCCACCCTACAACCTGGCGGCCACCAACACCAGCCTCACCGATGCCACCCTGGGGTGGAGCACCGTGAACGGCGAGCTCTTCAACCTCACCGTGCAACCCCAGGGCCTGGTGGTGAACGACATCGCAGGGACCAGCTATGCCCTCAGCGGTCTGGACCCCTGCACCCCGTACACCTTCACCGTGCAAGCCAACTGCGGCAACGGGGACCTCAGCGCCTTCAGTACGGAGGAGGTGTGGACCAGCGAAGGCTGCTGCACCGCACCGGTATTCGTGAACATGGGCTTCGTGGGTGAGGACCTCGCGAACGTCACCTGGAGCAGTGTGTTGGTCGCAGACAGCTATAGCGTGCGCTACCGCGAGCAAGGCACCACGGACTGGACCACCATCGATGGGATCACCACCGACTTCATCGCCGTGGAAGGACTGGCCTCCTGCGTGGTGTACGAGGTGCAGGTGACGAGCACGTGCGATGGCATCGGTGCCAACTGGTCGCCCACCACCGTGTTCAGCACCCTGGGTTGCGGAGCCTGTGTGGACAATGCCTACTGCGCCGCCGAAGGAGATGACAGCTCGGCCGAGTGGATCGCCAACGTGAGCATCGCCACCCTCGACAACACCACCGAGGATGACAATGGCTACGGCGACTACACCGGCGCGGCCACCCCGTTGCAGATCGGCAGCACCTACCCCATCACGCTCACACCGGAGTTCGCGTTCTTCGCCTACCCCGAGGCCTGGAGCGTGTTCGTGGACCTCGACCAGGATGGGCTCTTCAGCACGGCGGAGGAGCTCTTCACCGCAGCGCCCGGTTCGGATCCCGTGACCGGCGACCTCACCATTCCGGTGGACGCCACCCCGGGCGTGACCCGCATGCGTGTGATGATGAAGTACCAGGACCCCCTGGTGGACGCGTGTGAGACCTACGACTACGGAGAGACCGAGGACTACTGCGTGGAGCTGAACGCGGTATTGGCCGTGGAGGAGACCCGGCCTGCTGTGGAGCTGAGGGCATTCCCCTCGCCCGCGGACCGCGTGCTCTACCTGGACCTCACCGGCACCGCCACGGGCCGTGCAGGGGTGACGGTATTGGACGAGAGCGGACGCGTGGTGGCCCGCAAGGCGATGGACAACGGCCGGATGACATTGACCACCGCCGACCTGGCCGACGGACTCTACATCTACCACGTGACGGACGGATCGCAGGAACTGGCCCATGGCCGTTTCGTGGTGGCCCACCTGTGGTAGTAGGCCGTAGCTTGCCTCCATGTCCGGGCTCTCCGCCGTCGTCATCACGCGCAATGAGGCGCACAACATCGTTCGGTGCTTGCGCGCCCTTAAGGGGGTATGCACGGACGTGGTGGTGGTGGATGCCGAGAGCAGCGACGACACCGCGGCATTGGCCCGGGCCGAGGGTGCGCGGGTGATCGTGCGCAAGTGGACGGATTACAGCGACCAGAAGAACTTCGCCAATGCCCAGGCCGCGCACCCTTGGGTGCTGAGCCTCGATGCCGACGAGGAGCTATCGGACACCCTGCGGACCGCGTTGCAGCGGGCACTGGACAAGGGCCTGGCAGGTGCATACGCCATGGACCGCCTCACCAACTACTGCGGCCAATGGGTGCGCCATGGGGGGTGGTACCCCGATACCAAGGTTCGTCTGTTCCACCGCGACCAGGCCCGTTGGGAAGGCAGTCATGTGCACGAGACCCTCGCACTGGCACCGGGCATACCGGTCCACCGGTTGGACGGCGACCTGCTCCACTACAGCTACCCCACCCTGGCCTCGCATGCCGAACGCATCGAGCGCTACAGCACCCTGCACGCGCAGAAGATGTACGCGGCGGGGAAGCAGGCATCGGTGGTCAAGCGCTGGCTCTCGCCCGTGGCCAAGTTCCTCTCGGGATACCTGCTTCAAGGTGGCCTGCTCGATGGCCGCGCCGGTTGGCACATCGCCCGCCTCTCCGCCAAAGCGGTACACCTGAAGTACGCCAAACTACACGCCCTGCACCATGGCCGCTCCTGAGCATATCCTGCTGAGCCGGCCGGACAGCATCGGCGACGTGATGATGACCCTGCCCATGGCCGGGCTGCTGAAGGAACGCTTCCCCGGTGTACGCATCACCTTCATGGGCCGCACCTATACCGCACCCGTTCTGCGTCAATGCCGCCATGTGGACTCGGTGCTCACCTTGGACGAGTTCCAGCATTACGGTGCGGAGGTGGCCGCGCTGGAACTGCGCAAGCTGCGCATTTCGCACGCCATACACGTGTTCCCGCATCGGGAAGTGGCGTCCTGGTGCAAACACGCCGACATCCCGCAGCGCATCGGCACCACAGGCCGGTGGTGGCACTGGTTCAGCTGCAACCAGCGCGTGCACTTCACCCGCAAAGGCAGCGACCTGCACGAGTCGCAACTGAACCTGAAGCTCCTGGCCCCTTTCGGTCTGGAAAAGACCTTGCCACTGGACCGGCTGGCGGGGCTTGGCGGCTACACACCACCTGCGCCTGATGCCACCGTACAAGCCCTGCTCCGCCCGGACCGTATCCGCATCGTACTCCACACCCTTTCCAAAGGAAGCGCGGTGGAATGGGGCATGGACCACTTCCGTTCCCTCATCGCCGCACTGGACCCTTCACGCTACCAAGTGATCCTGACAGGGACCGCTGCCGAAGCCGAACGCTACCGTAGGGCCTTGCGCAGCAGCCTGCCCCAGGTCACCGATGCGGGCGGTAGGCTGGACCTGGAACAGTTGATGGCGTTGATCGCGGGAAGCCACGCCTTGGTGGCCGCCAGCACCGGACCGTTGCACTTGGCCGCGGCCAGTGGCATCCGGGCCATCGGGCTCTACGCCACGACCCGTCCCATCCACCCCGGTCGCTGGGCGCCCATCGGGGCCGATGCACATGCATTGGTGGCCAAGGACGCCGGGCGCATCCGCGATCCACTCCTGCAGGTACAAGCCATCACACCGGAGCAGGTCCTGGCGGTGATCAGCGCGCTTCCTCACCGCTAAGGGGTCGGGGTGCAGCGAACACCAGCAGTGCGTAGTACAACGCGAAGAACGTGGCACCCGCCTGCGTCTCCACGGTGTCGTCCGTGAGGCAGGAGATGCCAAAGATGACCGCCCAGGCCACGAACAAGGGATCGCTCCAGGCACCCAGCGCGTAAGCCGGCCACCACCAGGTGAACAACGCGAAGGCAAGGCCGAACAGTCCGAAGCTGATCCACAGCGTGAGGTATTCGTTGTGCGCGCGGTGCCACCACTCGCGGGCAAGATCGGTGCCCATATGTTCGTAAGCTTCGTTGAAGGCGACCTGGGTGTCGCCGGTACCGACTCCGATGGGCCAGTTCGCCTTCGCGATGGTCCAACCCGTGCGCCAGTATTCCAACCGCATGGTCATGGAGTGCCCGTTGGTGGCACCCTCATCCAGGTAGTGTTGCCATTCGAACACCACCTCGTCGAACCGTTCCTGCAGCATGCTGCGCTTACCTTCCAGATGATCGGGCACACCCTGTTCGATCCGTCGGATATCCTCGTCGGTGAGGGCCCACACACCCACACTGTCCTTGGTGAGCCCTTTGCCGGACATGTAGCGCACCACGGTGGCCCAGAGCACATGGCCGCGATCATCCTGCGAATCCATTGAACGCTTGCTGCGCTTCAGCCAGTTGTTACGCAGTTCACCCCAAGCCAGGTACGTCCACAGGTGATGTCCGTTCTGCTGCTGCACCTTGTTCACTTCGTGTATGTACGGCTCGCCATTCACCGTGAAGCGCGGCATGAATCGCATGTCCTGTGGAGGGGGGATGGTCCGGGATCGGACCTCGCGCACCACCCACGACGCGGCCACGATCGGTGCCACCAGCAATGCGGCGCGAACGGACCACCGGACCCAACGCCGCGCACCATCCACGGTACGCCACAGGAGCACAAGGCCGAGCATACCCACGATGGCGAAGCCTTGCACACTGCCCAACCGGTTGATGAAGTACAGGCACCATAGGATGGCAAGCCCCCTCGCCAGTCGCTCCCACCAGGGGCCATGCCACCCCTTCCACACGAACACAGCGATGGCCAGGCATAGCAGTAGCACCAAGCGGATGTGGCTGATGAAGAGCGACAGTCCGCGGTAGTCATCGGCCCGGGCCTGGCTGAACAGCGCCCCGAACAGGGCACAGGCCACCACGCTCCAAGCGCCCAGTAACAGGATGGTGCGGAAGGCGGGTCGCGAGAGTCGGTCGGAGCCGCCGAGCACCGCCCCGAAGCTGAGCACGGGTAGCAGGATACGCACCAGGTCGCCGCCCCACTTCAGGTCCGTGGTCCACAACAGACCCACCACGTGCAACCCGAGGAATGCGAGGAACACCAACACCGGTGGACGCGTGAAGGCGGCACGCCAACGTTCGCGGACCGTTCCCAGTAGGACACCACTGGCGATCCAGTTGACCACCAGCAGCATTTGCGCCATGCTCAGGAAGGCGGTGCTCCACGGCAGGAACACCGCACACAGGGCCAGGGCCGCCACATGCACCCGCTGGGTCCAGTGCTGATCGGACATGCCTCGGGCAAGGGCCTACTTTCCGGCGAGGATGGTGCCGTAGCTGCCGTTGTTCAGGATCTCCAGGCCCTTCAGGATGTAAGGGTCGGTGGACAGGCTTGCCTTTGCTCGACCGGTCTGGAAGTGGTAGCGCGATACGATCTCGTTCTTCAATACCTCTTCGATGTCCGTGCGGAAGCGCACCAGTTCCTCGCTGCGATCGGGGCTCAGCTCCTTGCGCAACGCCTCGATCTGTGGCTGGGTATGCTCGTAGTAACGCTCCTTCTTCGCCGTTTCGATCAGCTCGTCCAGCTTCTTCATGCTCTCGGTATCGTAGTGGAACTCGTGCGTGTTCACGTACCCCACGAACTCGCCGTAGAGGGCATCGCTGATGCGGAAGGAGGCAGGGTCCTCCAGTTCAGCATGGTCCTTCCGGTACTTGGTGGCGAAGTCGAAGAAGATATCCTCCTGGTAAAGGCCGCCCACCACTTTGGCCAGCTCGGGATCCTGCACGGCCATGTCGGGAAGGATGCCGCGCCCGTCGAACACCGGACGTCCGTTGCGGGTCTTGAACTCGGCGATCTTCGCCTCCTCCACTTCAACCGCCTTGCCACCGCTGTCGCGTTTGGCATAATCAAGTTTCTGGATGCAGCGGCCACTGGGGATGTAGTACTTCGCCACGGTCACCTTCAGCTTGCTGTTGTAGTACAGGTCGCGCGTCTGCTGTACGAGGCCCTTTCCGAAGGTGCGTTCACCCACGATCACCGCGCGGTCCAGGTCCTGCAATGCCCCGCTCACGATCTCGCTCGCGCTGGCGCTCTGGCCATCCACCAGCACCACCAGCGGGATCTCGCTGTCCATGGGGTCGCTCAAGGTCTTGTAGGTCTTGTCCCATTCAGGGATGCGCCCCTTGGTCTCCACCACCAACTGGTTCTTGGGTACGAAGAGGTTCACGATGTTCACGGCCTCGCGCAGCAGACCGCCACCATTCCCACGCAGGTCCAGTACCAGCTTGGTGGCCCCTTGTTCCTTCAGTTCCTTGATGGCGGTGCGCACCTCGGTGCCCGCGGTCTGCGTGAAGCTGTTCAGCTTCAGGTAGCCCACCTTGTTGGTCTGGTCGATGATGCCTTTGTAGGGCACATCGGGGATCTTGATCTCTTCGCGTACCAAGGTGTGCATCACGGGCTCGGCCTCGCCGCGCTTCAGCAGCACCTTCACCGATGAACCGGCCTGGCCCTTGAGCAACTTGCTCACCTCGTCGGTCTCCATGCCTTCGATGCGCCGGCCCTCCACCTCCATGATCTCATCACCCGCCCAGATGCCCGCCTTCATGGCCGGGAACCCCTCATAGGGTTCGCTGATGAACACCTTGTCGTCGCGGCGTTTGATCAACGCACCGATACCGCCGTACTGACCCGTGGTCATGAAGCGGTAATCCTCCATGTCGCTCTCCGGGATGTACTGGGTGTACGGGTCCAAGGAGTTCAGCATCGCATCGATGCCGGTCTTCATCAGTTGGCCGGGCTGGGTGTCGTCCACGTAGTAGACGTTCAGCTCCTTGTACAACTCGGTGAAGATCTCCAGGTTCTTGCTGATCTCGAAGTAGCTGTCGCCAGCGGCGATGGTGACCGACCCGGCAACGACCACTGCTCCGGAGATGATCAGGGTCTTCAGGGTGGATGAGGTACGAATGTTCGGGGTGCTCATGGAAGGATGTTATTCGGGGACGGGATCATGACCATGACCTCCCCATGGATGACAAGATAGGAAGCGCTTCAGGGTGAGCCAGCCACCGCGGAAAGCACCGTGGCGCCGCAGCGCCTGAAGGCCATATTCGGAACAGCTCGGGGAATAGCGGCACGCACCGGGCAATAGCGGTGATAGGATGTACTGGTACATGCGCACCAGTACGATCAAGGGCCATGCGAGCAGGTCAGCGAGCATCTTCATTCAACCAACGGGCCAGGACCCGGGATATTTTCCGCTCCACCTCTTCCCAAGCGATCACCTGCCGGCCTTGGTAGATCAACAACCAGGCCACTTGACCGGGTCGCTCGGCCAACCGGGCATAGGTGCCGGTCTTGTTCAGGCGGTAGGCCTCGCGCATCAAGCGTTTCATGCGGTTGCGATCCACCGCCCGGCGGAGGTGTTTGCGGGGTACCGAGAAGGCCACCTGTGCGGGTGCGTTGGTGGGCAGTTCCATGCGCAGGCCCACCAAGCGGAAGGGTGGTTCGCCCACGCCCTTGCCGGTCCGAAAGACCTCTTGTATCCGCAGCTGACCACACAGGTGTTCATGTTTGCGAAAGGTGAGGGCTTCGGCGCTCATGCTGCTACGATCGATCCACCGACGGTTGGTGCCGTGACGGCCGATAGGCCGATCGCTCGGCGACCGTTCACTTCTTCTTGGCCTCGCGCTTCACGAACCACTCGATCGCACCCGTCATACTGGGTGCCTCGGGCATGGGCGCTTCCAGGTCCAGACGGAACCCGTTCTCCACTACTGCTTTTGCCGTGGTGGCTCCGAAGGCCGCGATGAACACCTTCTCCTGTTTGAACTTGGGAAAGTTCTTCTTCAAGCTTTCGATGCCACCAGGGCTGAAGAACACCAACATGTCATACTCCAGCTTCTTGATGTCGCTGAGGTCGCTGGCAACGGTGCGGTAGAAGATGGCATTGGTGTACTTCACACCGGACTTATTCAGCAAAGTGGGAATATCACCCGCTTGGATGTCGCTGCAGGGCACCAGGTACTTCTCGTCCTTGTGCTTCTTGATCACGTCCATCAGGTCGGAGAAGGTCTGCTTGCCGATGAACACCTTGCGCTTGCGGTACACGATGTACTTCTGCACGTAGTACGCCACGCTCTCGCTCACGCAGAAGTACTTCATGGTCTCGGGCACCGTCAACCGCAGCTCCTTGCACATGCGGAAGAAGTGGTCCACCGCATTGCGGCTGGTGAGAACGATGGCCGAATGGTCCAGGATGTTGATCCGCTCCTGGCGGAAGTCCTGCCCGGACACGGCCTCCACTTTGATGAACGGGCGGAAGTCGATCTTCAGCGCGTACTTCTTCGCGAGCTCGTGGTAAGGCGATCGCTCGTCCGTTGGCGCAGGCTGCGAAACAAGGATGGTCTTGATCTTCAAGGCCGATCGGCTTTGGATGAAGGAGCAGGTGATCTACCGCAACGCACTGATCAACAGGAGAACAGGCATGATTTCGGCGGCGCAAAGGTAAAGTATAATATGGCGTATGGAAGCCCCTTCACCCCAGCCCACCCAAAGACCCCTCAACCACCTGAACAACAGCAACAAGCCCAGCACGACACTCCCGGTCAAAACCGCCTCGGGTCGCCACTCCACCCGATACGCCACCAAGGCCACGACCGGCAGCAGGAGCAGCCCCCCGAGCACATACAACAGGAGTCCGGTGTACAGGTGCTCGGTCAACCCACCGTCGTGGCCCACAAGCCGGTTCACGAACCCCACGACCACCGATTGGCCCACCACCAACGCGGCCAGGACCCCTGTCCATTGGAGGTAACTGAACCCGGGCCCGGCAGCATACAACGTGTCGGACTGCCAACCGAAAAGGGCAAGCACGGACAGGGCGATCAGCACCAGGCCCAGCAACGTGCGGTCGCGCAGGTCCACCTCCTCGCGCAATGCCTGACGGCCCAAGCGCATGCGGAAAAGTGCTTGTGCCAGCAAGCGCCACTTCCGGGGCGAGCTCACATTGGTGAAAGTGAGCACCATCACCACCACCAACAGAACGATCGTCACCCATTCGGCGTTCAAGGGATCGATGGCACGCAAGGGGTCCGGCCGCATGACCGCAAAAGTAGGCGCATGGTCCACCCGCTCCCTGCCTACGCTTTCCTAATTTTGCGCCCCCGTTGACACCGGATAGACCTTCCCCCATGAGCACCACCACCGCCTCGAAGAAAGCAGCCACCGACCTGTACCAGAGCCACGACCATTACCTGATGGATGAGCTGCTCACGGAGGAGCACCGACTGATCCGCGACACGGCGCGCAAGCACGTGAGCACCCACCTCAAGCCCATCATCGAGGAGCGATTCGAGAAGGGCACCTTCAGCCACGACATCATTCCCGGTCTGGCGGAGATCGGCGCCTTCGGTCCGATGGTGCCCGTGGAATATGGCGGCATGGGCCTCGACCAGATCAGCTATGGCTTGATCATGCAGGAGATCGAGCGTTGTGACAGCGGCTTGCGAAGCTTGTGCAGTGTGCAGGGTTCCCTGGTGATGTACCCGATCTGGAAGTACGGCAGCGAGGAACAGAAGAAGAAGTGGCTGCCCCAATTGGCGGCAGGGACCAGGATCGGCTGCTTCGGTCTCACTGAGCCCGACCATGGTAGCAACCCCGGAGGCATGGTCACCACCTTCAAGGACATGGGCGACCACTACCTGCTGAACGGTGCCAAGATGTGGATCAGCAATAGCCCGCTCGCGGACATCGCCGTGGTGTGGGCCAAGGCCGAGAACACCGAGGGCCGCATCCATGGCCTGATCGTGGAGCGTGGCATGGAAGGCTTCACCACCCCCACCACCCACGGCAAGCTCAGCCTGCGCGCCAGCCCCACCGGAGAACTGGTGTTCGACAACGTGAAGGTGCCCAAGGCCAACCTGTTGCCCAACAAGAGCGGACTGGGTGCTCCCCTGGGTTGCCTGGACAGCGCCCGTTACGGCATCGCGTGGGGAACGCTGGGCGTGGCAATGGAATGCTACGATGTGGCCCTGCGCTACAGCCAGCAGCGCATCCAGTTCGGCAAGCCCATCGGGCAGTTCCAACTCACGCAGAAGAAGCTCGCCGAGATGATCACCGAGATCACCAAGGCACAATTGCTCACCTGGCGATTGGGCGTGCTTCGTAACGAAGGCCGTGCCACCACCGCGCAGATCAGCATGGCCAAGCGCAACAACGTACACCTGGCCTTGACGGTGGCACGCGAGGCGCGCCAGATCCTCGGCGGAATGGGCATCACCAACGAATACCCCATCATGCGCCACATGATGAACCTGGAGAGCGTGGTGACCTATGAAGGCACACATGACATCCACCTGCTGATCACCGGCATGGAGGTGACGGGTTTGGCGGCGTTCAAGTAGGGTCGCACAGCGCACAACGGACGGAACCCCGGCGGGAGATCCGGGGTCCGTTGGCACGTGTCATCAGCGAGAGCGACGACCTTGATCCTACTGTCATGCACGCTACTGATCGACCGTCCCTGACGTGCGCGCTTGCACCCGTGGATCGTGCCGCACCTTCATGGTGCCTGTGCCATTGACGAAGGTGATCGCACCCACAGGGCCATCGTAGTGCAGTCCGGGGCGCTGTTCCTCGCTCTCCAGGATCACTTCGAATTCCAACTTCCGGTTCATACGTTCGGCCTTGGGGGTGTTCCGTGCGTTACGGGTATCGACCTCCACCTCCTTGGGTAGGTGACCGGGCTTAGCGAAGGTCAACTTGGCCTTGGCACCAACGGGTAGCGTGAAGAAGAATTGTCCATTGTCGTGCAGCTCGGCAGCCAGGCAGTGCTCCCCGTTCAGCTCCACCACCAGGATGGCGTCATCCTGCCGGAGCCCGTCCGCGTGAAGCCATCCCACGATCCGCACCTGATCGCCTGTGACCGGGAGGGCAGGGTTGGCCAGGAGAGAGAGCCCCAACAGCGCGAAAATGGCGATGAGGAGTGCGGTAGCGAAGGTGATGTTGAGGCGCTTTTTCACGGTGATGCAGGTTGATGGTCCCTGCGTCAAAAGTCCGCACCGGCCCAGGCCTCCATCAATACCCACAAGTGGTGAAAAAACACGATCGGCCGGTCAGACCCAGCGCCGGTCGATGGCGTACTTGACCAGCCCGGCGGAACTACGCACGTTCAACTTGGTCATCAGGTGCTTCCGGTGTGTCTTCACGGTATCCTCGCTGATGAACAACTGCGCTGCGATCTCCCCGTTCGTTCGCTCCAAGGCCACCAGCCGGATGATCTCCCGCTCGCGCGCGGTCAGTCCGATGTACTCGCCATCCATACGCTTCTCCGTGTGGGCATAGCCCGCCTCCACGCTGCATCGCGCCTCCTCGCTCAGGTAACGCCCACCGTCCATCACCGTTCGTACCGCAATCTGGAACTCTTGTTCCGTCGCCCCCTTCATCAGATAGCCGCCAGCACCCTCGGTGAGCATACTGTTCACGTATTCGATGTCCGAGAGGGTCGAATGTGCCAGAACACGCATCGACGGATGTTCCTTGCGGATGGCCCGCATGGTGTCGATGCCGTCCATGCCGGGCAATGACACTTCGAGCAACACAAGGTCAATGGGCATCCGGGACAGCAGTTCCAGCACGCGGAGGCCCGTTCCAGCATGCGCCACCACGGTCATGTCATCCAGGTCCGCAAGGCGTTTGCGGAGACCTTCCGCAACGAGGTCCAAAGGGTCCGCGACCAGGATCCGTATCGGGGTACCATGTGGTTCCATGACCCGAAGATCGTGCGATCAGCGGTGTTCCCTGTTCGCCATCGTTCATGTCCACCCATCAACCCCGATGGTGGCTGTGGCTGACCCAGGAACTTGTTCGATCACCGCTCCTCCACGATGAGGTAACGCGTGTAGGCCCAGAAACGCTCGCTATCCGTGACCTCCAGCGCTGCCAGGCGCCCCTCATCCACCACGAAGCGGTAGCTTCCTTCGGGATGCTCCGTCAGCAATGTGGCACGCTTGCTTCGCAAGGGTAGCCGCTGAAGTCGATCGCGTTGCACCTCGGTGAACGTCGCAGTGCGATCGCGGGTCGGTTGGCGTTTCCCCAACAGCCCCCATGCGCCCGAGCGGGAGATCACGCCGCGTTCCCTGAGCTCGCGTGCCGATCCGACCGCATACCAAACGCGCTTCACTTCCTGCTCCGCAGCAAGACGTGCCCGTTCACTCGCTTCGATCAGGGCTTCCTGCTTGGCCACGGCGAGTTCCATGGCTGTCAACTTCGCTCGTAGCGCTTCCGCATCGAACCCTTGTGTGGCCAGTTCGGCCGCGAATGCCTCCAACGCGATCTGCTTCTCCACCAAGCGCGTATGGCACGTATCCAGCGCTGCGCGCTGCTGCCCATCATGGATATCCGCTGCATCCAACGCGTTCCGAGCGCGGGCCACCTGTGCCTGCCCGTCGGCCACCAATGCGTTCACCAGGCGCATGTTGTACAGGATCCGCCTGCGCATCAGGTCCGATGGTTCCGCCAACCGGACCTGTCCCTTCATGAAGTGCTCCCGATCATCGATGACCTGCAGGATCGATCGCACCTCTTGCAAGGTCCGATGCATATCCATGGCCTCCTCCACGGTGATGGTGTCGGTCGCCGTATCGCTGACCAGCACGGCCGCTGCCAGACCATGACGTTCCGTTGGCTCTTCCCCACAGGCGATGAGCACCACCGCCACCCATGGCCATAGCCAGGGCTTCAATTCGTTCAGCATGTCCTTGGTGCGGGAGAGCGCACAAAGATGCACACCGTCCTCCATTCCCGGTGCGGACCCCCAGTGAAAGATCAACGACCGGTACCATACCTCTTCCCCGCTTGTTCCCACCACTGGCTGTCGCTCCCCCACCGTTCCACTAGATCCTTAGTCATACAACTAAGTTCTTAGTTATACTTGCACCATGGAAGTGTTGACCAAGGCGGAGGAACAGGTGATGCACCTGTTATGGAACCTGGGCCCCTCGTATGTGAAGGACCTGGTCGCCGCCATGCCCGCACCGCGTCCGGCCTACACCACGGTGAGCACCATCGTGCGCATTCTGGAGGAGAAGGGATTCGTGAAGCACGAGGCCCATGGCCGCACCCACCGGTACCAGGCCAGGGTGAGCAAGGAGGCCTACGGGTCGCGCTCCATGAAACGCTTGGTACGCGACTATTTCGAGGGCTCACCCAAGGAACTGCTCTCCTTCTTCCTGGACCGCGAGAAGTTGGACGCGCAGGAGGTCGATGCCCTCCTGAAGCTCATCCGTTCCAAACGCCCTTCGTGAACCATGGACCCCCTCACCCTTTTCCTTCAGACCCATTCGTGTCTGGCCATCGCGTTCGCCGGCTATTGGTGGACGATGCGCCAGGAGACCTGGTTCACCGCACGCCGGGCCTGGCTCATCGGTGCCATCGCACTCTCCATGGTGCTCCCTTGGGCATCCCTGTGGGCACCGCCGCAGGCCGTACTGGCCATCACCTTGCCCACCTTCACTACAGGCAACGAGGCCCAGACTGCGACCGGGATCCCGTGGACCTCGCTCCTTGTAGGTGTCCATATCACCGTCAGTGGGCTTCTCCTCCTGCGGCTGTTGATCCGTGCATGGCTTGCCTTGCGACTGGTACGTGGCCCGGTTCAACAGGCTTGCTCTTTCCTGGGCACCGTGGCCCTACCCACCCAAGCGGACGCGGACGATGCCCGTGCGATGCGCATCCACGAGGAGACCCACGCACGGCACCGCCACAGTCTGGACATCCTGCTCATGGAGAGCTGCGCAGCCGTGTGGTGGTCCAACCCGCTTTGGCCCTTGATACGACGGGAGTTGAAGCTCGTGCACGAGTTGGCCGCCGATGCCGAAGCGTGTAAGGTCCATGACCGATACGATGAGCTCCTCCTCGCACACGCGTTGAACACATCACGGGCCACATTGGCCCATCATTTCGGAACCTCTCACGTAAGAACCCGCATCACCATGTTGTACAACACCCGTCCCCGATCGAGCACCCGTCGCAAGTTGTGGTTCGCACTGCCCACCGTGATCCTGGCACTGGCCATGGTCAGTTGGGATGTGGTGCCCGTTCCTTCGCGGATCGGTCCGCTTGCGCAACACATCGACCAGCAACCCGAGTTCCCTGGTGGTCAGGAAGCCTTGATGAAGTACCTCGGATCGAACATCGCGTATCCCTCATCGGCACAAGAAGCCAAGGTGGAAGGCACGGTGATCATCGGCTTCCTGGTGAAGGCCGATGGTGCCGTGACCCAAGTGACCGTGAAGCGTGGCGTACACCAGGAGATCGATGCCGAAGCGGTCCGGGTGGTGGCGGCCATGCCCCGTTGGAACCCGGCAAAGGCCCATGGCAAACCCGTGGATGCGGAGATGACCCTGCCCATCGCGTTCCGCTTGACGGACAAGTGACGCACCTCCACCGAACGCAGAACGCCGCGCCCGGGCATGTCCCTGGCGCGGCGTTCTGCGTTGCGCGTGATCAGAAGTTCACGCGCTCCAAGCGATACGTGATGCGCTTGAGCTTACGGCGGTATTCCGAAACGAGGATATAGCCGGGTTTGGCAGGATACACCCGGAAGTAGGTGGCCCCCTTGGCCTTCACGTCGTACTTGTCCAACGTCACCTTGTTCACTCCATCACCCACGATCGTTCCGGCATAGGTGCCGATCTTGTCACCATCCTCGTTCTTGCTGCGGTCATAGTCCGTGTAGGTGCAGAAATACCGTCCCCCGTTATTGTCCACCGTGGTGAACTCATAATCAAAGTAGCCCATCAGTTTCACCAGCTGGGCCAGTACCGATCCTGAAAGCTGTGCGTACTCCGTAGGGAAGGCCACGCGGCTCTTCGTCTTCGGAACCACCTCACAGCGCTTCAGCTTGAGTTCCGCATCCAGCTCGAAGATGAACATGTCACGCATGGTAAGCTGGATGCCGCCTGTGGGGCTCACGGCCTTGTTGTACTCTTCGCCGATCAGGTGGACCGTACCGTTTGGCAGGCGCACCACCTTGTGCACGAAGATGCGCCGCATATCCTGCTTGCCCTTCTCATCCGCTGGCACGAAAGGAAGCACGTCCTTCTCCCAATTGTAGAGCTCGGTCTGCAGCGGAACCCCGTCAAGCCCCAACCGCATGCTGTACATGCCTTGGCTCTTGCCCTTGATGATGTTGGCCTTGGGTTCGAAGTACTCGCCCAGGAGCAGGATCTCGTCCTTCCCCTCCACTTGGAACGCGTTCAACACGGTCATCGGCTTGCCCTGGTGGCTGATCTCCTTCTCCCAGAGCCTCTTGCCGGTCTTCACATCGAACATCGCCAGCAACGTGTTGTCCGGCATGTCGAACAGGTTCTTCTGCTTCAACACCGAGCCGATGATGTATTTGTCCGTGACCTCGATCACGTCCAGGTTCTCGATCTCACCGGCAAGGGAAGCCGTGGTCACCCACACTTCCTTGAGTTGATTGTCATACGCCACGAGCTGGTATCCGCGCTTGTCGCCCTTTACGAGGGTCTGTTTGATGAACCCCTCATCACCCATGGGGAAGATACTTTGGTTCACCTCGGCATTGGTACCCATCTGCAAGGCCTGGGTCATCCGCATCCGCTCCCATTTGGAAGCATCCTCATAGGTGGCCGAGCCCAGTTTGGCGCCCTTCGCATCGTAGGTCTCCATCTCGATCTCCTTACCGTTCAGGTAGAGGAACATGAAGGCCTTGCCATTGAACACGTTCTCCATCAGGTAGCTGGCCTTGGGGCGCGTGATCTTGATCTCTCCAGCGGAGGCCAGGTTGTTGTCGAACATGGCCATGCGGAAGGAGTTGTTCTTGCTGTCCTCGCGATCCACTTGGTAGAAGTTCCAGTAGCCCGCCAGCTCGTTGTTCTTCATGATGGTGCCACTGCCGCGCGACCTGGAGCGGAGCACATTTTCAATGGTGGCCTCCTGGGCATGGCTCGCAACGCTGACGAGGATGGCGAGGGCAAGGATCGATTTGCGTGTTCGGTTCATCGGGTATGGAAGAATGATGCGCTACAATGGAGCGGCCGGCCGAAGATAAATCGCAGGACGATTCACCGCTTCGGTTTCGCAGGTGGTGCGACCAGTTCCTCAACAAGCTCCCTGTAACGTGTGTCAGGGTAGGCGGCGAACAACGCATCATGCGCCACGCCACGTTCATTCGTCACACCTTTCGCATGGGCTTGCCAGAACGTGGCGAAGAGGGTGGCTTCACAGGCAGGACCGGAAGACCGTGCGCGTTGGAGATAGTGCTCGCTCAACGCGGCGTATTCGCTCATCCGCAAGCCGTGGACCACTTCCAGAAAGGCCGCATAAACGGGGTCAAGGGTCTTCTTGGGCGTAGCGAGCACAAAGGCCAGGTCATGTTCCTTGGAGGCCTTGTGGAGCATGGCGAAGCCCCTTGCCACCGCAGCGTTCCAGAAGGGGTCCTCGGGTTCGTCCCGTAGCCGCTGAAGCGCCAGGAACACCGCCCTACCGGCATCCTCGTAATAGAACTCCGACTCCACCAACCACCGCATCGCTTTTCGCGCGATCCCGGCATATGCGGCCCGCGCTTCGTTGGTAGGCCCTCCTTCGCCCATGCCTTCCATCCCGGACCAAATACGCAGGTCCTCCGCACGATGCACACAATCGGGGTGGGTCTTCAGATCCTCCTCCCGCGAACGATCGAACGCATCCACGCCTGCGAGCGAACTGATCGGCGTCTGCGACCTCGCCATCAGTCCCGAGAAGTCCACCCCGGGATGATCGAACGCCGCACGGAGGTCGATCGGACGCTGATCCAACTCCTTGTCGGTCTTGTCCAGCACCTCCATGGTACCGATGGCTCCGAGGGGGTCGAAACGGGTGCGCATCAGCCAGATCAGCCCCAAGGAATCCGACTCGGACTCGTAGGCCCGACCATGCTTACGGACATCGACCACCACGTCCATCAACAGGGCTTCCAACCGGGCCCTTCGCCCATAGGTCTGACGCATCGCTTCCTTCACCTGTTCCTTCAGTTCACCCGACGCCAAGCGCTCGTGTTTGGCACGGATGTCCCGATCGGTATGTCCTTGGTGATGGTGTGCCAGTTCGTGGGCCAGCACGAATGCCAGTTCGTCCTTCGAGCGGAGATGGGGAAGCAGGCCAATGAAGACCGTGATGGTGCCCTCGCCCCACGAGACCGCGTTCGGAATGGTCAACCAGGTGAGGTTCACGCGTGGTCGGGTCAAGGAGGGATCGGTGGCCACGATCACGTCCATCATGCTATCCAGCAGCGCATTGATGGGGGTGCCATGGATGAACATCCGATCCTCCAAGCGATCCACCATGGCGCGCCGCAACTGCTGGCGATCGTTCCGCACCGCCTTGAGCATCTTCTTGTCCGGCAGCTGAAAGCCCACGCTATCCTGCTCGTATTGGCGCTTCATGGCCTCCACCAATTCCTTTGGAGGCGCTTCCCTGGGAGGGATGCGATCACAGGATTCCTGTGCTACGATCGACCCGCTTACCACGCTCATGGCGATGAGCGCCAGAACGGTCGTTACACAGGAGGCACTGCAAGAGTGCCCAGGCCAGCGTTGGAGGAGCATGTGTGGCGTGCTTCTTGGACCGCAAAGATCGCACTCGGATGCGTGGGGGCGATGGCTGTCAATGATCCACTTCCGCCCCGCATCCCGACCATGATCCAATCACCGACCCTCACGACCGACCCGGACGGGACCAACACAGTGTTCCCCCTAGGCCCATGACCCCGTGCGTTTGCCAAAGTAGCCCGTGGTCCCTAATCTTGCTCCCGCTCTTCCGACCCCCCAAGGCCGGCATCCGCTCCCGGTATGCTGTTCCCCTCCATCGACTTCGCAGTATTCCTGCCGGTCGTCTTCCTGCTCTACTGGTTCGTGTTCCAACGGAGCTTGAAGCTGCAGAACGCGTTCATCCTGTTCGCCAGCATGGTGTTCTACGGGTGGTGGGACTGGCGCTACCTGGGACTGGTGTTCATCAGTGCGGCCACGGATTATCTCGCGGCCATCGCCATGGACCGCACGGATCACGCCAAGCGCCGAAAAGCATTGCTGATCCTGAGCCTTCTGGTGAACCTGGGGATGCTCGGGTTCTTCAAGTACTACAACTTCTTCATCGAGAGCTTCAATGCGGCCTTCACATTCATGGGCCAGGACATCAGCTTGAGCACGCTCCGGATCGTACTTCCCGTTGGGATCAGTTTCTACACGTTCCAGACGTTGAGCTACACGATCGACGTTTACCGAAAGGAGATGAAGGCCTCCCACGACCCGGTGGCCTTCGGCGCTTTCATCCTGTTCTTCCCCCAGTTGGTGGCCGGCCCGATCGAACGGGCGAGCAACCTCCTTCCCCAGTTCATGGGGCCGCGCACCTTCGATGAGGCCAAGGCACGCGATGGCATGCGCCAGATGCTCTGGGGACTGTTCAAGAAGGTGGTCATCGCCGACAACTGCGCCATCTATGCGGACATGGTATGGACGGACCCGGCCTTCCATTACGGCAGTGCGTTCTGGGTGGCGCTCCTGTGCTTCTCCTTCCAGATCTACGCCGACTTCAGTGGCTATTCGGACATCGCGATCGGCAGCTCGCGGCTCTTCGGATTCGACCTCAAACGCAACTTCAACTTCCCCTTCTTCTCACGTGATGTGGGTGAATTCTGGCGGCGTTGGCACATCAGCCTCAATACCTGGTTCCGCGACTACTTGTACCTGCCACTGGGTGGAAGCAAAGGCGGGAAGTGGATCGTAGCGCGCAACGTGGCGGCCATCTTCCTGGTGAGCGGACTTTGGCACGGGGCCAATTGGACCTTCGTAGCGTGGGGTGCCGCCAACCTGCTCCTCTTCCTTCCTGCCATCCTCTTCGCGCGCCATCGCAAGTTCACCGGTCCACTCGCACCGGGCCGGATCCTGCCCACCTTCTCCGATGTGGGTCACATGCTCACCACCTTCGTGCTCATCGCGCTCACCCGCATCTTCTTCCGCTCTCCCACCATCGAGGTGGCATTCACCGCGTTCCGCGAGATGTTCTCGCGAAGCGCGTTCCGTGCCGTACCCGCCACGCTGCCCAGCCATTGGGCCACCATGCTGGGCGGTGCGGGGCTGCTCATCGCCGTGGAATGGGTGCAGCGTGAACAGCAGCACGGCCTGGCGCTGGAACGCATACCGCAACGTGCGATCCGATGGTGCATCTACGGGGTGCTCGTGACGGCGATGGTCCTCTTGGCGCCGAACAATGGCGACTCGTTCATCTACTTCCAGTTCTGAGCCATGCGTAGGTTCCTGCTCCACGCCCTGCTCTTCGGAACGATCGCCTTGCTCGGTATCGCGGCCTATTTCCAGCTGAACCGGCACTTCGTACCCGCGCCACGCATCACCCCCAATGCGGTGCTGAACATGAAGCTGAGCCACCTCAGACACCGCGGCACCCATACTGCCCATGTGTTGGCCGTGGGTTCCAGCATGACCATGAACAACCTGGGCAGTGCGGCGGTGGTCGATCATTTCCAGGATACGAGCTTCGTGAACATGGGGGCCTGGGGCATGGACATGGAACAATGCACCGGACTGGCCGAAGTATTGGTGCCCTACCTGAGGCCCACGACCGTACTCGTGGTGAGCAACCTGAACGACCTGGTGAACGACGGCAAGCATTACCGGATCGACACCTCCCGGGTGGCGAACTACCTGATGCACTGGAGCAGCACCGCGAGCTACATGCGCAGCCTCAAACCGGCCTACTACCTGCGCGAGATGGAGCGGAACAAGATCCGCATGTTCGACCATGGCAACTATGAGTTCATGGGCGTGGACGAACATGGTTGGGCACCCTTGGATGTTCCCGCCGAACGCATCAGCAGGGAACGGTGGGACCGTCGTCCGCCTCCCACATCCTGGTTGGCCAACGACCAGTATGCCGCTGTGGAACGCCTGGGGCACTACCTGAAGGAGCGTAACATCCGGTTGGTGTTCATCCAATCCCCTTACCGGAACGGAGTGCGTGATGCAGCGGTGGACCAGGTCGTGGAGCAGCACCTGGAGCGTCTTCACCGCATCCTGGATCCGCTTGGCCACCGTGTGATCGATACCACCGACCGTCACTGGCCGGACGAGCTCTTCGTGGACTACTCGCACCTGAGCAGGACCGGTGCCGAACAGTTCACCGCCTACGCCATGGAGCAACTGCGACGATCGATGTCGGCCGCGGACCAGGCCGAACGTTAAAGTCTGTGTATACGAACGGATGGTGCGCAGGACCGGCGGAACTTGTGGTCAACGAACCAGACCGCCATGCGTCCAGTGCTACAGTCCACCCTACTCCTGCTCACCACGTTGGCCGCAGCGGGCTGCTCAACCAGTATCGTCACGGAAGGAGAGGAACACGGGAAGGTCACCTACCAAGTGGCTCTACCTGCCGTAACCACCGCTGATGTACTTGCCTTCGATGCGGTGCAACGCACGTGCGCGCTCTACACGGCTGTGCGTTCCCATGCATGGAACGGTCCCATCTCCTTCGGGCAGGACCTGGATGATGGCATGGTGCATTGGAACCTGTGCCCCGGTGGCGAGAAGGTGGCGTGTGTTTCCGTATCGGATGTGATGGATGGTGCCGTTGGTGAGGGGATCCCTTGGAACCCGAAGGACACCCGCAATTGAACGGTCCTGTAAGCTGACGAACGACGAACGGTCGTTCAGAACCACACACCTTAGCGCAGCAAGGTGACCGATCCCGCTACCTTCTTGTTCTCCTGATAGGGCAACCGGTAGGACACCCGGTAGGCATAGACCCCTGCACCGAGCTGTCTTCCTTTGGAATTGCCATCCCAACGTTGGAGCGGATCGGTGGCCGAGAACACGAGTTCGCCCCACCGATCGAAGACCTGGATCACGTAGTCCTTCGCCGCGCATTCGGTAACGCCACCCCACAGGTCATTGATACCGTCATTGTTCGGGCTGAAGGAGGCAGGGACCCATACACTGCATGAATCCGTGCAATCCTGTGCTCGAATGGTCCGCTCCACCACCACCACACCACAGGTCAACGTGGCTTCCAGCGTCACCTTCACCTCCCCTTCGGCGGTGAACCGTACCAGGGGATCGACCGCCATGGATGCATGCGCCGCACCGTGGAAGGACCAATGTGCGGAGACCACCGTGGAGTCCGCCACCAAGGTGAACTGGACCGGCTCCTGCAGGCAGCGTGCATCTTCCACGAAGTCTGCCTCACACAAGCAATCCATGTTCATCACTTGGGCGATCGCCTCATCCACACACCCGTTCGCATCGGTCACGGATATGACATAGGTACCTGCTTCGTGGATCGCGGTGGGATCGCTCACGGGTGCGCCGTTCCAGGTGTAGGTCACCGTCACGTCCGCTACCGGGAACACCGTGCTCAGGTCCACCGTCTGCCAAGGGCACAGTGTGAACGTCTGATCGGGGCCCAGTTCGGGTGCAGGAGTTATCGTCAGCTCCAGCAAGGCCAAGTCGGTGCATCCATTGGCGAACGTGGCCACCAATTGATAGATACCGCTGCTCGTCACGTCCTCCGGACCATCCACAGGCACGCCGTTCAGGCTCCATTCCAAGCTGCCGTTCACCTGCGGGAAAGCGGAATTCAGATCCACGGGAACACCGGAACACACGCCCAACGCCACATCGGGCCCCAGGTACGGCGTAGGCAGCAACTGCACGTCCGCAAGCAGCGTGTCCGAACAACCGTAGCCATTGGTGAGCACCAATTGGTAGGTGCCCGCCTCATCCACCGCCGTGGGATCGGGAACAGCCGTGCCATTCAGGGTCCAGTTGGCGGTACTGGTGCCGCTCACGACCAGTTCGCTCAGGTCCACCGTCGCACCGGCACACACGCTCAACTCCACATCGGCACCGAGCACCGGCGCGGCTTGCAGGATGACATTCACGAAGGCCGTATCACGGCAGTTGTCCACTGTGCTCACCACCAGGCGATAGGTGCCGCCCTCGTCCACCACGCCGGGATCAGCCACCGGTGCACCACCCATTGTCCACGTCGCATTCAAGCCCTGCGTGTCGAACAGTTCGGTCAGATCGACCACCTCGCCCGCGCACATCGTCATCGATTGGTCCGGCCCAAGCATCGGGGAATCGAAGATGGTCACTGTAACGGTCGCCGTATCACTACAGTCCGATCCGTTCGTGAGCACCAACTGATACGTCCCTTCTTGGTTCACCGCTTCGGGCATCCATACAGGTGTACCGGTCAGGGTCCATGTCGCACTGCCGGCGCTCAGATCGTACAATGTGGTCAGATCGACGGTTCCGTTGGAACACAAGTCCACGATGCCGTTCGGTCCCAGATCCGGTGCGGGTGCCAGTTGCAGGTCGACGACTGCACTGGCCGGACACCCGGAACCGTCATCGACCTCCAAGGTGTACAAACCCGGATCCGTTGCCGCACCCGGACTTCCGAAAGGCTGTCCGCCGAAGGACCATGAACTGCTCAGGCCCGCCGTGTTGTACAGGGTGGTCAGGTCAGCGCTCGCCCCTGGACAGATGCTGACCACCTGATCGGGACCGAGCGAAATGCTGCCCTCGCTCAAGGTTACCAGCGCGGTGTCGTTGCAACCCGCCATGTTGCTACCGATCAGTTGGTACGATCCGGGTTCCGTGGCCCCTTGGGCATTGCCGTTGGAAATGGGGATCCCTTCGAACGACCAACTGGAGTATTGCCAAGGATGCGCGAACAAGGCGGTCAGGTCCACGGCTTGCGATGGATCACAGACCGTGATGCTCTGATCGGGACCAAGGTCCACCTGGCTTTGGACAATGAGTTCCACAGAACCGTAGAAATAACAATTGTTCAACCAGTCGTAATAGTCGGCATAGTACGATCCTGGTTCGGTGACATTCGTGGGGTCGGCCACCGCGCTACCAAGAGGCCCGGAATAGACCAAGGGCACGCCCCAGCCTTGGTCCAGCATGGACGTCAGGTCGATCGCCCCCCCTGGGCAGATGTATTCGTTGTAGAAGCCCAGGTCGACCGTGCACGGTGGTGGAGGGCTGGAGTTCCCGAATCCGAAGCCGCCGGAACCGGAACCGCCATTGAACCAACCCGGGGTCCAAGTGCCACCAGGCCCCTGCCCGCCGTTCGCACAGGCCGTATCGATCACCGTGATCGTCCATACACCGTTCGGGTCCTCACCTGTGAAGGTGTTGAAGCTCCCTCCTTGTGGCATCCACCATCCTGTGAAGGGTGCTGCAGCGCCAGCGATGCTATTCGAACTGTAGAAGCCGAAGTGCGTATCCGTATAGTTCTCACCACCCGCGCCATTGAAGGCCGACAGCACCAAGGTGGTCCCCATCGGCGAGGTCAGGTTGATCTGCAAGGTCTGTGGATGATCGGTCGTGATGTTCATCCAGAGGTTGTCCAAATAGACACCCCCCATGCCCCAGCTAGGGTCCACCAATGGCCCAAGACCATTCACCGTGGCAGTGAATTCACTGGTATCACAGAGCGGGATGGCACCACTGGTGAAGGAATAATCCTGCGCCATCAAGACCGTAGCCCCATGCCCAAGGCCTGTGGCCATGAGGAGCATCGCTGAAAGGCGGGCAAGGGGGCGCAGGGTATCCATCGTGTTCCGTGTCACACCTATGACGCCAAAGGGCCCGGTAGGTTGCTCAGGACCACGAAGATACTTCGCACCCTGAGGCATCGTCCGTGCGCATCGGATACCGCCAATGCGCACCAAGGCACCGCGGCCTGGCCTCGGGTGGAGGCGTGCCTAGCTTTGGCACTCCCTATGGACCACGCCACCACCTACCTCCTCAGCGCACGCCATCAGTTCACCTATTACAAGGCACTTGGCGAACGCACCTTCGCCCAAGTGGACGACGCGCAACTGTTCTGGCGCGCCGACCCTGAAGCCAATTCCATCGCCATCATCGTACAGCACCTTCATGGCAACATGCGGTCCCGGTGGACCGACCTGCTCACGAGCGATGGGGAGAAGGAATGGCGCCAACGCGACCTGGAGTTCGAAGAGGTGATCACGGACAGGGCCACGCTCCTGGCGCGCTGGGAGGAAGGCTGGCAAAGCCTGTTCCATGCCCTGGACACGCTGAACACCGCGAACTTCGACAGTACCGTGTACATCCGTGCGCAGGCCCACACCATCACCGACGCGGTGAACCGCCAGCTGTGCCACTACGCGTACCACGTGGGGCAGATCGTGCTGCTGGGGCGTATGCTGAAGGGCGTGCCGTGGAGCAGCCTGTCCATCCCACGCGGCAACTCCGGCGCATTCAACCAGGAGAAGTTCGCGCGCGGTGCACATGGCGGGCATTTCACTGACGAATTGAAGTAGTTCGGGATCGAGTGCCATCATCCTCGAAAGTGCGCGATGATGACGATCATGAAGCAGGTGCCAAGGACCCCACCGACGCGGCAGGACCGACGCGCGCAACAGCCAGGGCAGGATCGGGTATCTTGTCCAGCAAATGCCGATCGTACGCGATGAAGGACCTCCGCAGTGAACAATGGGATGCGAGCTACGCAAGGAAGGAGAACCACATCCAGTACCCCAAGGAAGAGGTCGTCAAGTTCCTCAGTCGCCATGTCCGGCGTAAGGTGGGACGGAATACGTTCGTGGATGTGCTCTCCACCTCCGGACGGTTGCGCGGTCTGGACCTCGGTTGTGGCATCGGCAGGCAGACGGTCCTGCTCGAAGAGTTCGGCATCCATGCCCATGGTGTGGACATCTCCGCCAATGCCCTGGTCGAAGCGCGTGCTATGGCCCGTGAGCTGGGTTACGCCATGGACGACCGTTTCCTGCTATTGACGGATACGCAACTGCCCTTCGATGCGGGGGCGTTCGATATCGCCGTGGTGGATTCCGTGCTGGACAGCATGGAGTTCACTTTCGCCCGGCAGTACATGCATGAACTGGACCGCACCGTTGACCACCTCGTGTACATCAGCCTGATCGCCGTGGGTTCCCAGGGTGCCGAAGCCGCACTGGATGCCGAGGTGACCGGTGTACACGAGCACAACACCATACAGGGCTACTACGATGCCGCACGGGTCGAAGCGTTGATCAGCGGCACGAACTTCACCATCCGTTCCATGTACCGCACCAGCGAAGAGGACATGGATGGCCGCGTAAGGAACGCGCGCTACCACATCATCCTGCACAAACAGCCGTAGTGATCATGCGTCGGCTCGGTGAACTTCAACTGCGCACGGAGGATAGGAGCCGCACCATCCTGCGCAAAGACCTCGTGGTCGGAGTGAACGATACGGGCGGACACTTCGTGCGCATCCGTGATGATGGGTCCATCGCCTATGTCATCGACAAGGTCTGCGACCATGCCGGTGGTCGCCTCATCCTCAAGGAGGGCAAGGCCATATGCCCCATGCACGGCTGGCGGCTCGACCTGGACGATCTGCGCTACAACGATAGCCATGTGCGCAAGAGCACCACGGACCACACCCTGGACCAGGCGGGCAACATCGTGCTGTCGGAAGCGGTCGGTCACCTCTTCGACCCCTTCAAGGGCGAAAAGAAAGGGGCCGTACGCGTGCGCTGGTTGAACCATGCCACGGTGCATGTGGAGTGCAACGGTAAGACCCTCGTCACCGACCCCTGGCTCTTCGGACCGGCCTTCATGACCGGTTGGTGGCTCGCATCACCCAGCCCGGCCGACAGCGTGGAGCTCCTCAAACAGGCCGACCACATCTTCATCTCGCACAACCATCCGGACCACCTCCACGCCGAGACCCTTTCCGTGCTGCCGCGCGACAAACCCTTGCTGGTGGCCGACTTCAAGACCCGATCCTGCGAGAAGTACCTGCGCGCATTGGGATTCACCAACGTCACCGCCCTACCGTTCAAGGAGGTGCATCAACTGGGAGAGCACTTCCACATCAGCGTGCTCAAGTCCGGCGACTTCCGTGATGACTCGGGACTCTATATCTGCGCCAATGGACACTCCTTCCTGCTCACGGTGGACTGCAACTTCCTCAACCACCATGTGCTGCCCCGGGACCTGGACCTGCTGATGACCTCCTTCGCCGGTGGCGCCAGTGGTTTCCCGCTATGCTTTGATAACCTGGGCCCCGAAGAGAAGCAGAACGTACTGGAACGGAACAAGGCCTCGCTCCGCTTCATGGTGACGCAGTACATCAAGACCACCCGGCCACGGTACTACATGCCCTATGCCGGCATGTTCACCGAACGCGCTCCTCGGGATGCTTATATCCTTGAACACAATGCCAAGAACAGTGCCTCCATGTTCAGCGAGTTGGCTCGCACCGCCGGGGCCGCGTTGGTCCGTCCCGCCCATGAGCACCAGCTGCACTTCGCCGATGGCGATCTGACGCTCGAGCCGGTGGACGTTGGACACCTGGTCCCTGAGGAACCCCTTGTCTACCTCGAAGCCTTGGCGCGCGAGTACCCCTATGATGCCGAACGCGTCATCGACTACCTCAAGAGCTCCGGTTATCGCGGTGATCGTATCCTGTATCTCATCCCCACCGATGACGCCTTCCAACCCACGCACTACCCGGTGATCCGGTCCGACTTCAAGCGGAACGTGCATGAACGGGTCACCCTGGCCGACATCGTGCCTGAGCAAGCGGGCATGAGCGTATTGCAACTCCACATCCGACGCGAGGTGCTCATGTGCGTGGTGGAGAACCAGTTGCCGTGGGAGGACTTCTCCATCGGGTTCCAAATGCGGGTGTTGCGCGCACCGAACACCTATGAGTCCGACCTGTGGTACCACTTCACCAACGTGTACATCGCCGGACACCACTTCCGGTACTCCTCCTTCTGTGGGGCATGCACCGTGGTGGAACAGAATCCCATCTGGGCCTCGCGGCGCGTATGACCTTTCAACAGGGTTGCGCCGACCTATGCAGGGTGTCGCGCTACTCGATGAACACCTGCCGTTCCAGGTCCACTTCCAACGTATCGCTTCCGCGTACCAGCCGCATGTGGATCCGGTCCTTGTCCCGCTCCACCTTGTTCAGCTGATAGCGACAGACATCCTCAGCACTGAGACCGACCAGGTCCGTGGTATCGATACGCAACACCTCATCCCCCACCTGCACGGGGATCGAGCGTCCTTCCACCACTTCCACCACCCGCGCACGGCCTTCCTCGAAACGGTACCACATACCGAAACCCTCCATCACCTGGGGAGCTGCGCTCGGACGTCGATCGAGGTACACCCGCCGGGTCGACCAATCGAGTACGAAGAGGTGGTCCTTCAGGAACCGATTGCCCAACAGGTTGCTCTTGCCGCCTTCGATCAGCTGGTGCTCGAAGGTCCTGCCATCCAACGTCACCGCCTGTTTCATCGTGAACATCCGCTCATTGGCAGCTGCCCCATAGATCCCCAGAGCGCCCGACCCATAGGACGTGATGAAGCGCTCTCCATTCGTAGCCTCCATGTGGTGCGCGTAATCGTTGAACACCGACACGTGGCCTGAGGAGCCCGTGTCGAAGGTGAAGGCCACCTTCTTTCCATTCACCTCGCCCTTCACCTTCGGGGTCTTCTTGTTGTCCTCATGGAAGGCCAACGCCAGATCGAAGGTGTCCACACCGAAGGCCGTGATGTCCCGCGAGGCGATCGCCTCCTTGTTCGTATAGTCGAACTTCCAGATCAGTTCGGACAACAGGTTCGCACCGATGAAGCCATCGATGCCGAAACACGCGGTGGACATCGCCTTGAGGTCGATGGCTAGGCAGGCGATGTTCCTGAACTCCATGTTGCCCAAGCGCAACGAGGGGATCACGGAGAGGATCTGCTTCGCCTTGTTCTTCTGGGAGTCCACCACCCTCAAGGCTCGCTCCTCCTTCAGCCCGAGCGCCTCGTACAACTCCATGGAGATCACCGTCGGTGCACCTGTATCCAGGATGAACTTGTACGGCCGGCCTTCGATGACCACTTGGCAGAACAACAGGTCGTTCGTGATCTCCAACGCCACACGCTCCGTGCGGGCCTGCATCACCACCTCTCCACCGTTGACCAACTTCCGCCCGAACCCACAGCCCCCGTGGAGCACCATCAGCACACTGAACAACGCGATCGACTTCTTCATGGGACAAGGGATCTCCTACGGCAGGTGGGATGGTTCCGGGTAAATGTACCGATCGGATCCCTCCTACTTCACCACGTTCACGTAGCCACTTACTCCGGCCTGATAGCGCACGCTCGTACCATCCACGCTCAACGAGAACGACGCTGGACCTGAAATGGGATAGGTGGGCGCCGGTGTTGGCGCAGGACTTGGACTCGATGTGGGCTCATCCTCATCCTTGCTACACGCTGAAAGGGACAGCAGGCCAAGTAGTAGCATGGCCTGGAATTTCGCGGGCATCATCTCTTGTTGGTGTTGTTCGCGGGGAAATATTCATGTACTTCCCGATCCACGCACCGCGTCGCTAAAAGCCTGGGATAACGCGGATCAACCCGGGCTCCTGTCCTGTGTGGTCGCAGGTTACCCTCGGATAGCGACCAGGCTTGCACCCTTCAGAACCGGCAGTGGGCTAGTGCTGCACCACCAGCTTCAGGCGCCCGGTGGACGATCCTGCGTTCACCTCCACGAGGTACAGGCCTTCGCTCAGGTCCGCCACGTTCAATTGGTCCTGATCCACCACCAGCGTGCTAGTCCGGACCAAGGCGCCACCGAAATCGAACACACGCACCGTACGCAATACGTTCCTCCCATCCCGTGCACGGATCATCACGCTGCTGGATGCCGGGTTCGGACCGATGTCGAATGCGCTTCCTTCCTGCACTGGATCGTGGATACCGACATCCGATCCCGAACGCGTGATGTTGCCAGCGTCACCAATAGTGATCCAACGACCGTTCTTCCACGCGATGTCGTTGATGTGCTGAGTGCTGAAGTAGAACGGGTTGTCCTCCGTGGTCCAGGTAAGACCCCCGTTCACCGTCTTCATCATGAACCCGCTCGTGCCAGCAACATACCCTTCCATTTCGTTGCGGAAGCACACGGCATCCAGCCACTCGGTGGTGCCGGTGTTCATCACTGACCAATTCGCCCCGCCGTTGGTGGTCTTCAGCATGGTGCCCTGCCCACCTACGATGAAGCCGATGTTCTCGTCCAAGAAGAAGATGTCGTTCAAATACGTGGACGGTGCACCGGTAACGGACGACCAGGTGGTCCCTCCATTCGTGGTGCGGCGTATCGCACCATTCTCACCGATGGCAGTACCAAGGTTCGCGTTCACGAAATGGACCTGGCGGAATTGTGGGGATCCGCTGGCCGTTTGGGCTGTCCAAGTGGCGCCGCCATTGGTGGTCTTCCGAATGAAGCCGTTGAGGCTCACCACGTAGCCGGTGTTCACATCCGGGAAGCTCACGGCGCGGATGGGCAAGGCCTGGTTGTTGATCGTCAGCGTCGTCCACGTGTTCCCACCGTTCGTCGTCTTCTTGATCACGTCATAGAACCCAGCCATGTAACCAACGGTGCTGCTGGGGAACGAAAAATCCCCATCCACATTCCCCTGATGGGTGGTGGCGGTCCAAGTATCCCCTCCATCGGTGGTCTTCAGCAGCACGGAATTGCTGTTCATATAACCCAGTTCATCCGTGAAGAACGCCATCGACCACAGGTTCGCAGCGATCGGCGAGGGCACCTCGACCCATTGACCGTGAGCGGAAAGGACGATAAAGGACGCAAGTAGGCACGTGTAACGTAGATCCATGGAATTGGTCTTTGGTCCCGGTATTGTAATGTGCGAACGAAGATAATCGCAATTGCATTCTTTCCGGTCCGATAGGACCCCTCCTACTTCACCACGTTCACATACCCCGTCCGTTCCTGCTCCACCGCATCACCGGTCGCGATGGCCGTGTACTTCACCTTCCACAGGTAGGTGCCACCGGCAAGGTCCTGCGCCCCCAGCATACCACCAGGGAACGTCGCGATCGAATCCGTGGACCAGACCTCCACCGCCCAACGGTTGTACACCGTGGCCTTGAACGCCGTCACGCGGCAGGGGCAGGTGGTGGGCACTGCTTCCACGCTCGAGCCCACCACCGCAGGAACGACCAGGGCGCAGGGCGTGGGCTGCTGGGCCATGGCCCACGTGATCGACAGGGAGCCGATGAAGGCAGCGACGGAACGCCAGGTGGGGAGCATGGCCGCAAGGTAGCGCTGCGCGAGAACGCATCGGAACGAACGTCGACCCCCATCGCTGGTCCTTCTCGCGCGTCGGCGATCGAAAAGAGCGCGATGCGCTGGGATCCTGTTGATCGGATCGTACTGGGTACCTTCAAAGACGCATGACCCACCTCCCGACCTTAGCGACACCCTCCTTCGCACACCCCATGCGCACCGCACGCCTCCCCGCATCCCGCGTCCTCCCGCAACTCCTGAGCATCCTCCTGCTGGTGGCCACGGGTTGCACCAACACACCCGGTTCCCTGCCCCAGGAACAGCTGAAGAACGATGCCGCCCGCGAACATGCCTTCCTCGCGGACCTGTACGCCGTTGACTACTTCCCCAAGCACCTGGTGGACCAAGGCCGGGACATCCTGGTGGACCTCTGCCACACCCTCGAAGCCCGACCACCGAAGGACCTGGACGAACTATACGCCTACAGCCACCAAGCGACTGAACGCTTCAACGACCTGCAGGCCTCCTTCGAAGCAGCGGGGAGCGAACTGGAGACCGCCGCCCGCGAAAACATCGGCATGGACTTCGCCTTTATCGCAGAAGCCTATGGGTTCGATGCCGATGTGGAGGAACTGATCGCGCCGAGGGAGTGGTGAGGAACTCCGGTTCGCAGGACAGGCAGCGCCGATCAACACCACAGGTCTATTTACCACCCGACCGCTGCTCCTTCTCCAACGCAGCCTCCAAGGCCTGCATCCGCGCCAGCTCCTCCTTTCCACATGGTCATGCGCTGTCGTAGTCGCCCTGGTACGCCTCCATCAGTGCCATGGTCCGCTCCACCTTGATCCGGGTGATCAGATCATTCATTCGCGCCACGGAGGCTGCATAGGCCGCAGCCGAAGCCCGGGCACCCGCCATGCGGGCGGTGAAACGATCACGGCTCGACCCCACGGCAGCGATCAGCGCAGCACGCATGGTCGTATCACCAATGGCCCCGGCATGCGCCAAAGCGGCGGTGTAGTACGAGGCGTTCCGCTCCATGAAACGATCGTATTCCTCCATGGCGGAACGATGATGCACATGTTGCTCCTCGATCCGTTCCAGCAAGCCCGCCAATGCCGTGTCCTTCTCCAGCACATCGGCGAACAGGCCATCCACCAGGTCCTTTCCGTAACCCGAACGGGGAAAGGAACCCAGCATCCCGTCCACCTTCTGTTCCACCGCCCCGGCATCCTGTAACGCCTGTGGCAGATCTTCCGCAGGGCTGTTCGTGCGCCCGCATGAAACAAGAAGGGTCATCGACACGATGAGCAAGGAATACTTCATGGTCACTAGCGATTTGGCTGTCAGTTGCTCGAAACTAGCCACACCCGCCAGCACCCTTCCAGCGCTTTCGGATGAACGGCATCGCACAGGTGATGGCCGCGTTCCGTCGCGCGTGTGACCGGCCGATCACGCATCGACACACCGTCCTTGCGCAGACCCGGTGCAACGTAGCCAGCTGGAGATCCGTCCTGTACAGGAATGAACAGCACGCACCTCCTTCGCCCAGCCCTGCTATGGCTCGCGCTCCAAACTTCGGTCGTTGCACAACACCCACTCCCCGATCGGGACAAGGTCCATGCGGATCCGCCCGCCATAACGGTCATCGAACACGTGAACGTGGTGACCATGGTCGACGGTGGCGCGCCCCTGATGGATGCGACCGTGGTGATCGCGAACGGACGGATCACCGCCTTGCAGGGACCGATCCCCGATGGTGCGGTGCGCGTCGATGGCAGCGGCAAGTGGATGATCCCCGGCTTCACCGACATGCATGTGCACATCCCTTCCGATGGGTTCATGGGCCCGAAGAAGCATCCCACACAAGGACCCGACCTGCACCTGAACGTCCAGGACCTTATGACGCCCTACCTCGCCAACGGTGTCACTCAGGTCTTCAACCTCGATGCCACGGCTGGATCCATGGCCCAACGCAACCTGATCGAACGCGGTGATGTGCTGGGACCGCACATGGCCCTGGCCGCCTTGATCGATGGGGGCGAGGGGCAGGGACGACGGGTGAACAGCCCCGCCGAAGGAAGGCAGTGCGTGCGCGATGCACAGGCCGAGGGCTACGAATTCATCAAGGTGTACTCGGAACTCGACACCGCCACCTACCGCGCCATCCTCGAGGAGGCCGCCCTGCGCCGCATGAAGACCGTGGGACACATCCCCGATGCCTTTCAGAAGGACCTGGCCGCCGCATTCCAGCCGAACTTCGGCATGGTGGCCCACGCCGAGGAGTTCTCCAAGCACTCCGCGGACTTCACCGAGGCCGATGCCCTGCGCTTCGCTCAACTCGCACGACAGGGCGGCACCTGGGTCACACCCACCTTGACCACCATCCGCTGGATGCGCCAGCGGATCCGCTCGCTCGATGAACTGCGCGCTTTGCCGTCCTTGAAGTACATGCACCCCTTGATCCAACAGAAATGGCTCAAGGCCAATCACTACAACCGGGATTTCAACGCCGAGGACGCGGACCATTTCGATCGCATGGTCCTGTTCCAAGCCCGGCTGGTGAAGGCCTTCCAGGAGGCAGGCGTCCCCATCGTGGCGGGTACCGATGCGGGCACATCCGGCGTGGTGCCCGGCTTCTCGCTCCACGACGAACTGGAACTGCTCGTTGCTGCGGGACTGACGCCACGGGAAGCGCTTGCCGCTGCCACGCGCTTGCCGGCCGTCTGGCTCGGTGTGGACCAGGAGCGTGGGACCATTGCGGTCGGCAAGGCCGCGGACCTCGTCCTGCTGGACGCCGACCCGCTGGCGGACATCGCGAACACGCGCAGGATCCACGGCGTGATGCTGAACGGGCGCTGGCTGGACCGGGCCACCCTGGATGCGATGCTCCTCGACCTCGCCGCGTGGAACACCGCGAATAGGGATCGCTTCAGCTGGCCGCCCAAGCGATAAGGATGCCGCCCTGGCGCAGGTACTTGCGCATCAGTGTCACTAGCCCCACCCTGCGTTCCGCTTCGGAGACACATGCCAGCGTAGGCGCCGGTATAAAGGAATACACCCTGCCCGGCAGAGCAGTCGTCGGAACCCTGAACCTCCACGTGGGCATTTGACGAACGATGCGGCCCCGAGGTCGACCCGTTTGGCCCAATAGTCCGACGATGGGGACCATGCGGTGGTCAACGTCCTTCTGAAATTGACCCGATGCGTCCAACGGAAATAGGGACCACTCCCGAATTCTCGTGATGGTCCACCACGGAGGCGCGGTAGTTTTGGGATAGCCAACACTCGCTCTCCATGCACTGCGCACGTCCCGTACTTGCTCTGTTCACCCTACTGGCACTGGGCACCGCTCAGTCCCAGACCTTCATGCGCGCCTATGCCGTTCCGGCTGTGAGTTTCAGTCCACCACAAGGACAGCTTTTTTCCTTCGGTGCGGTGGTCCTGGATGAAGGGTATCTGTTCACCACGCTTGATGGGCTGGCCTGCTCCACCGATGGGAGCGGCGAACTGATACCAGTGTGTCCAACTCAAACTTCGACCGGGAGCATTCCCAGCCAACTCCAACTCCGCTCGGTGGAACGCGCGGCGGATGGAGGGTTCTACTTCCAGGCCTTGCAGGGTGCTGACACGGCGCTGTTGCTCAGACCAACGCCGCTACCGGAGGTGCTCTGGCAAAAGGGCACAACGTTCTCCAACGTGGCGCTCAACGAGCAAGGTCGTATCGCTGGCCGATGGCGGTTGCATCATGGCGCATGTACGGCAGCAAGGACCATCCACACGCCCGGTGTTGAGCAGCTACGGCACCAATGGCTCCGTCAATTGGCAACGCACCTACCGTGCAGGAGTCTCCACGCTTGGCAACATGAGCTTCCGCGATGTGGTCCAACTCCTTGATGGTGGTCTTGTTGCCGCGGGCCGCTACAACCCCACTACGCCGCCGCGTCCCATAGCAACCCGCTCGAACGCCGATGGAGCGGTGCTCTGGGCCAAAGGAGATCGCCCGTTCAGCAATGGGAACGCCGATGCCCTCCGCTGTGCGTGAACTGCCAATGGACAGTTGCGTATCGCCTTGGGCGATGTAGTACGATATCGGGCTGGCCGTCGTGGACATCACCTCCTCAGGGGATCTGGTGAGCGCACGGGGTTACCTGGGGCTCAGCGGAACTCCGCACGACATCCGGTTCTTACCCGATGGTGCCCTTACCGGCGTCGTGGTCAACAGTGGCTTCGCATTCCGGATCGCAGCGGACGGCACACGTATTCGCCACACTGAACATCTGGGGTACTGGCACATACATGCTCGGTGAACAACTGCTTCCCACCCCTGATGGGGGACAGGTCTTCCACGGTCAATACACGGCGAGCTTCTTCAGAGATATGACACCCCTGCTCTACAAGACCGGACCGCTCGGTCAGCTGCCCGCACCGTTCGGAACCTCCTACACCGTATCGCTGACCGCATTCAGCCCCTCGATCGCCCAATGCTTCCGTGGTGGATTCGTTGTTGAACAGCTCGTTCGTCCCTTCCCTCCAATTCCTGCCCACGACGGCCTTGGCAGATACCCTGTTCGGTGTGGCCACCGGCGTTGCGGAGCTTCCGCTGAGCAGCATTCGTCCTGTTGTTCGCCCCAATCCAGCGAGCGACCGCATCACCCTGGAGCATGAGGATGCCATACAGGAGGTCTATTTCGTCGATGCCGCCGGGAAGCAGGTGCTTCGCTCCAACGGAGGAGCCTCACCCATGCAGGTCGATGTGTCGAGCTTCCCTCCAGGGGTGTACCACGCACTCGTCATAACGCGCGCTGGGCAGCGTGCATCCACCAGCTTCATCGTTGCCGGGGGATCACGCTGAGACGCACTTCCGGACCAGAGCACATCACGCGATCAGGTGCCCCCACTGCCCCCACTGCGCGTAGCCTGTGGCTACGCGCGCAACACCGTCCTTACGCAACTCTCCGTAGCCTGTGGCTACCTTACCGCTCCAACCCAACGCACATGGCCTCCGGTTACCGCATCGGCGACCAGCACGCACTTCACTTCCTCACCTTCACCATCGTCGATTGGATCGACGTTTTCACACGGCGTGTCTATCGCGGCATCGTGATCGACAGTTTGCGCCACTGCCAGATGCACAAGGGCCTGAAAGTCCATGCCTGGGTGATCATGTCCAACCACGTACACGCCATCCTCAGTACGCCAGAGACCGCGCTCTCAGACGTTGTCCGCGACTTCAAAGGGTTCACCAGCAAGGCGATCGTAAAAACCATCCACGACGAGAACGAAAGCCGCCGCGAGTGGATGCTGCAACGCTTCGTAGCCAACGCTACAACGACGGCGCGCAACGAGAACTACAAGGTGTGGACGCACGACAACCACCCGCTTCAGATGCAGCCTCATTTCATCATGCAGCGCGTCAGCTTCATCCACCAGAACCCGGTGCGCGCCGGTTGGGTGGACCAACCGCGACTACCTGTACAGTTCGGCGCGACTATCAGGACGAACCGGGGTTACTGAAGGTGGAGCAGGTG
>JADKCV010000031.1 GCA_016718655.1 Flavobacteriales bacterium
GGCCTGGCGCTGGAAGACCAGCCGTTGGTCCACCACGTTCGCCACCTCGATGCGCAGGCGGTCCACATCCGTGGCCTCCGCAAAGCCGTTCTCAGCATCACCTCGCTTTCGCGCAGGCTGCGTTCCAGCACGGGCACCGTCTCGCTCAGCAGCCGTGCACCCTCATCCGCAGCAAGCACCGCGTAGTACGATTTGGCCGCCTGGATGCGGGCCTCCTTCACGTTCTTCTCCAGTTCCTCATCCGCCATGATCCGGCCCTCCTTCGCCGCCTTCAGGCCGATGATGTAGCTGCCATCGAAGATCAGCTGGTCCAGTCGCACACCACCGTTGGCGCTCCACGGCAATCCGAACTGTGCCTGGATGAACTCGGGGCCTTCACCGAAGAAGTTCGGGATCACCTGCGTGGGCACGTCGATGTAGTTCATCAACCCGGCCGAGGCGCTGACCTGCGGCAGGCCGATGGCGATGACCTCCTTGATGCGCATGCGCGACTTCTCGGCCTCCAGCTCGCTGCTCTGCACCAGGTAGCTCTGCTTCGCGGCCAGCTCCACCGCTTGTTGCAGTGTCAGGCTCACGGGCCCCTGTGCGCGGACCGTCAGGCCCACCAGCAACAGCAGGCCTGTCATGAATAGGGATAGCTTCCTCATTTGCGGGTCACCGGTGCGGCCGGTGCGGTGTTTCGTTCCTTCTCAACTTTCTTCATCAGGTACTTCACGCCCTTGTCACTGGCAATGCCGCGGATGTGGTAGCGGAAGGTCTCCCAGATCACGTCCTCAAAGCGGTACTTGTCCGAAGGAAGAAGCTCCCATCAAAGGCCACATCGAAGCGCGAGATGTAGATGCGCGCGATCACGTCGATGTTCAGGTCATCCCGGTACACGCCTTCCTTGATGCCCTTGGCCATGTTCTCGCTCACGCAGCGGTAGATGTCCTCCCGCGAAGTGCTCTGCAGGAGCTGCCACGCCTCGGGGTGGTACTTCTCCAGATCAAAGTGGACGCTGGGGTGCATGTTCCCGACCTGCGAGGCCACGAAGCGGGTGATCTCGAAGCTCTCGTCGATGGCGCTGTGCCCTTGTTCGCAGATCCCCAGGATGCACTCCCGGTGCGAATCGGTGATGTGGCGGATGATCCGCTGCACCAGCTCGTTCTTGTCCTTCACATATTGGTAAAGGGTCTTTTTGCTGATGTGCAGGTGCTGGGCCACATCGTCCATGTTGACGCTGCGGATGCCCAGGCGCATGAACACTTTGGCCGACTGATCGATGATCTGTTGCTCGCGCTCTTCCATGGTCGTTCGTGGGTCCGCTCTTCCCGTCCTCGGGCCGTTGGGGCCCCAAAGGTAGTGGGAGGAAACACGATGGAAACATTCCGGTCATCATTTTGTTTCCACCGTTTATCACATTTCCGCGCCGACCGTCCCCGGCTGTTGCCTCAACAGGTCTTCCGGCATGGCCTCCGCCTTCGTTCCTTTGCGGTGGAAGTCGCAGTTGGAGGGTGCAAGAGTGAGGGTGCAAGAGCAGGCCCTCCTCGACGACACCGCCCTCACCAACACCACCGTCACCGTGGCCGGCTGGGTGCGCACCTTCCGCAACGACCGCTTCATCGCCCTCAACGACGGCAGCACCATCCGCAACCTGCAGTGCGTCATCGACCAGGAGCAGGTGGATGCCGCCACGCGTGCGCGCTTCACCACCAGCGCTGCCGTGAAATGCACCGGTGATCGTGGAGAGCAAGGGCAGCGGCCAGCGCGTGGAGATGCAGGTGACCGCCGTGGAAGTGCTCGGCGACAGCGATGCGGAGAAGTACCCCATCCAGCCGAAGAAGCACAGCCTCGAGTTCCTGCGCGAGAACGCCCACCTGCGCTTCCGCACCAACACCTACAGCGCCATCTTCCGCATGCGCCACCAGGTGAGCTTCGGCATCCACGAGTACTTCGACCAGAAGGGCTACAACTACTTCCACAGCCCCATCATCACCGCCAGCGATGCGGAGGGCGCGGGTGAGATGTTCCGCGTGAGCACGCTGGATGCGAAGAACCCGCCGCTGAACGAGGCCGGTGAAGTGGACTTCAAGGAGGACTTCTTCGGTGCCGAATCACGCCTCACCGTGAGCGGGCAATTGCAGGCAGAACTGTCGGCGCTCGCACTGGGCAAGGTCTACACCTTCGGCCCCACCTTCCGCGCCGAGAACAGCAACACCGCGCGCCACCTCGCCGAGTTCTGGATGATCGAGCCCGAGTGCGCCTTCATGGACCTGAAGGGCGACATGGACCTCGCGGAAGGCCTGTGCAAGCACCTCATCGCCCGCGTGCTGCGCAACAGCATGGACGACCTGCAGTTCCTCGATGCGCGCTTGAAGGAGGAGGAAGCCACCAAGCCGAAGGAGCAACGCGCCGAGATGGGCCTCATCGATCGCCTGAACTTCGTGCTGGAGAACCCCTTCGAACGCATCACCTACACCGACGCGATCGAGATCCTGCTGCGCAGCAAGCCGCACCAGAAAGGGCAGTTCCAGTTCCCCGTGGAATGGGGCATCGACCTGCAGAGCGAGCACGAGCGCTACCTGGTGGAGAAGCACTTCAAGAAGCCGGTGATCGTCACGGGCTACCCCGGCAAGATCAAGGCCTTCTACATGCGCACCAACGCGCCCGGCGATTTCGGCTACAGCGACAAGGGCACGACCGTGGCCGCCATGGACGTGCTCTTCCCCGGCATCGGCGAGATCATCGGCGGCAGCCAGCGCGAAGAGCGCCTGGATGTGCTGGAAGCGCGCATGAAGGAGATGCACGTGCCCGCCGAAGAGCTCTGGTGGTACCTGGACACGCGCCGCTTCGGCACGGTGCCGCACGCGGGCTTCGGGCTGGGGCTGGAGCGCTTCGTGCTCTTCGTGACGGGCATGGGGAATATCCGGGATGTGATCCCCTTCCCGCGGACGCCGAAGAGTGCGGAGTTCTGATCCGCTTCGGCGATCTTCGCACAGTGTCCACGAGCATCACCCCGCCCCGCTTCTGGCCTTGGGCCATCGCATTCCTCATCACCCGCGCGGGCGATATCTGGAGCACAAGCATCTGGATGCTCCAGCCGGGAGGGGAACAAGGTGAGATGAACCCGCTCTCCAGCGTGCTGGGGTTCACCTTCTGGCCGTTGTTGGCTTCCAACGTGTTGTTGACCGCCGTAATACTCTATGGACATTGGTGGTACTGCCGCACCTATGCCGTGCGATCGGTCCAGGGAGCCCCGAAGAACCGCTGGCAGTTCCTCTCGCTCGTGCATTACGCTCGCCCCGACCACGAACGCTACCTGGCCTTTCGGAGTGGACGAGAGCCGAAGCTCTACTATGCGCAACTCGTGCACTGCACGTTACAGGCGGTCGCTGTGGTTAGTGTACTGGTGATCCTCCACAACCTTGGCCAGTTCCACAGCTGGGCGATCCAGGATACCATCCGGGAGGTGTTCATTCGACCGATGTATGTGATCTACAGTGTCGGGTTCTTCCTACTCTGTTTCTTCTACGCACACATGGCAGGCAGGGAGTTCCGGACCTGGCAATACGCTCGCATAGGCCGGAAATGAACACTTCACCACCTCGACGCGTTCGTCATCCACTTCTCACTATTCACGCTACTTGCCCAGCTCACACATGAAGATCTATCACCTCGGCAATTGCGGCACCTGCCAGCGCATCCTCAGCGAGATCCCGAAGATCAAGCGTTTCGAACAGCAGGAGATCAAGTCACAACCGATCACTGCGGCACAACTGGATGAGATGAAGAATATGGCTGGTAGTTACGAGGCGCTCTTCAGCAAGGTCGCCTTGAAATACAGAAGTCTGGGGTTGAACACGATGAAGTTGAGCGAAAAGGACTACCGCAAGTACATCCTTCAGGAATACACGTTCCTGAAACGACCCGTGATCATCATTGGCGAGCGGATCTTCATCGGTAATGCGCCGAAGAATGTGGCGGCGATGGTGGAGGCGGCGGGGTGATCAGTAAGGTACCAAGGAGTATCCACTGTGGCATTCATTTCACACTGTGGGGGATGGATCACCCAACCGGTCGTTGATGTGGGCCAAGGAATGCCCGATGAACGGGATCCTTCGGGATCGGCGCGTTCTGTGTTGGGGTTCGGATGAACCAATACATACCACACCATGAGCGCAACAACGGACAAGCTGAAAGGCAACTGGAACCAGATCAAAGGCAAACTGAAAGAGAAGTATGCCGACCTCACGGACAACGACCTGTTGTATGTGGAGGGCAAGGAGGACCAACTCATCGGTCGCCTGCAAGAGAAGCTCGGGCAGAGCAAGGAGCAAGTGAATTCCCTGCTGGAGGGTTTCGGCAAGCGGGAGGAGCCTCGTAAGGCTTGACCTTTCGCTTAGCGATCAGGAAGCCCGGGCCGTTAGGTCCGGGTTTCTTGTTGGTTGCGATCTGGCGGATCACACTGGTTCGATGGAATTGCCGCTTCCAACGGTCGAACGCCCTACTTCAACAGATCCAGCACCTCCTCGCGCATGGCCGCGTAGTCCGGATCGTCGCGCTCATGACGCTCCAACAGCTCCAATGCGGTCCGAATGGCCGCCTCACCTGTCGTGGCATCGGTCGGCAGTACCAGTTCACCGTACCCTGCATGGAACGCGTAGTATTCGGGGTACAACTGCAGTGCTCGTTCCAGGATGGCTTTGACCTGTTCGGTGTGACCGCTGTTGCCGAGCCGTGATGCCAGACCATTGATCTCGTCGAGATTCCATGGGATCGATCCACCGAGGAAGCGATGGGAAGCCTCGACCGCTCGCAACAGATCCTGAGCAGCCGGAGGTGTGTCCAGGATCCGGTACTCATCGTCCACGGGGGCCAGCGAGTCGCGCAACGCATACGGCTTGAACAGGGTCGCCAAGAGGTCTGGGAACGCTATGATCGGCACGGCGGTGTGTCCGGCCGCGGGATACGCGCGAAACAGGAACCGGCCTTCGGTCCGCTCATGTGATGCGGCCGGCACAGCAGGGACCAGGGTGGCATGGTGCCCACCGTCCTTGAGGCGCTCAGCACCACCAACGGCGACCAGCACCCGTTGATCCAACCGCTCCACCAGTCGATCCACCACCAACGGAACGGACCGCTTCACCTGGTGCAATGGCGATAGGGCGATGACCGCATCGAAGGCATCTGTTGCCCTCAGGTATGCGTAGAGCGCGAAGCTGGCAGTGAACGAATGACCGACCAATACCGTGATCTCCCCGGGATGGTACGACCGTAACAACGGAGGTAGTTCCTGGGTGAGCATTTCCAGCAAGGGCATACCCGGTTGGTCGATGCTGTCCGGCGCACACTCCTGCACCCGGTCCTCATGGGGCACGGTGACCACGATGGCCTGCGGCACCTCATGGGTGTATTGCAGGAAGCGGATATCGTTCAACAACGGATCGATGAACCAATCGTGCTGGCCATCCAGAAGAATGATGACCGGCATACCCACCTCGGCACTTGCATAGTGGTGGAACTCAGGCACGTGGACCACCACCGTTCGCTCCGTACCGAAGGCGGCGGAATGGAAGCGTAAGGTGTCTCCTTCGGCCACACCGATAGTAGGGGTCGCCAAGACCACCATCGCCACTAGAATGCTCCGCATGCAACAAAGATCAACACCTGGGCGATGAGCCTGCGCACGGGCACCCCTATTTTTACCCCCGCGATGCTCAAACAAGGCCTTTTCCAGAAACTCCAGCAGAAGCTATCTCCTCAGCAGATCCAATTGATGAAACTGCTGCAGGTGCCCACCGTGGAACTGGAGCAACGCATCAAGCAGGAGATCGAGGAGAACCCCGCCTTGGAAGAGGGTGACGAAACGCACGACGACGATGTACCCACCGAGGAGCAAGCCATTGCAGAAAGCTCCGAGATGGAAGGCAATGAGGAGAACGAGCGCGATGATTTCGACCTGAGCGACTATTTCCAGGACGATGACACGCCGGATTACAAGTTGAGCGTGAAGAACAGCGGTCCGGACGAGGAGGACCGCGAGATGCCCCTGGCAGGCGGCACCACGTTCCAGGACAGCATGAAGGCACAGCTCGCTTTGCGCGATATCGATGAGCGCACCGAACTGCTCGCAGAGAACCTGATCGGCAACCTGGATGAAGATGGTTACCTGCGGCGCGAGCTCGACGCCATCGTGAACGACATGGCCTTCACCCAGAACGTGATGTGCACCAAGGAGGAACTCCAAGGCGCGTTGCACGAACTCCAGTCACTGGACCCTGCCGGAGTCGGTGCACGCGACCTGCGTGAATGCTTGCTCCTGCAAGTGCGCCGCCGTCCGCACAGCCTGGAACAGCGCGTGGCAGAGGCCATCCTGGACAAGCATTTCGAGGCTTTCAGCAAGAAGCACTACGACCGCATCCTCGACCGCTTGGAGATCGATGAGGAAGCCTTGAAAGAGGCGATCGATCTGATCGTGCACTTGAACCCCAAGCCGGGCAACACGGTACGTGAGACCGACAAACCGGTACAGGAGATCATTCCCGATTTCACGGTGATGGCCATCGACGGCCAACTGGAACTTTCGCTCAACAGTCGCAATGCACCGGAGCTCCGCGTCAGTCGCAACTACCGCGATATGATGCAGGAATATGCGCGTAACAAGAAGGACAAGGACGCCAAGGAGGCCCTCCAGTTCATCAAGCAGAAACTGGACAATGCCAAGTGGTTCATCGATGCCATCAAGCAGCGGCAGAACACCCTGCTGATGACCATGGAGTGCATCATGGAGTACCAACGCGAGTTCTTCCTCACCGGCGATGAGACCAAGCTGAAGCCGATGATCCTGAAGGACATCGCTGAGCGCGTCGGATTGGACATCAGCACCATCAGTCGGGTGGCCAGCAGCAAATACGTCCAGACCAACTACGGGACCTTCCTGTTGAAGTTCTTCTTCAGCGAAAGCCTGAGCACCGATAGTGGCGAGGAGGTGAGCACACGTGAGGTGAAGAAGATCCTGAAGGATGCCATCGAGGCAGAGGACAAACACAAGCCCCTCACCGATGATGAGCTGACCGCACTGCTCAAGGAGAAGGGCTACAACATCGCACGCCGCACCGTGGCCAAGTACCGTGAGCAGCTCAATCTGCCCGTGGCCCGTCTACGCAAGGAACTCTAGGTCCATCCCGTGCGCACCGCGGCCCGCTTCCTATCCGTAGTACTTCATCCGGTGTTCATGCCCACCTACATCGTGTGGGCCATGCTCACCGTGGACCCCGGACTCGCCTACTTCATCCATCCGGACCGCCGCATGATCCCGTTGTTCATGCTGGCACTCATGTCCGCCGCGTTCCCCTTGGCCAGTATCCAACTCCTGGTCCGCGCCCGCGTGATCGATTCACTGGAACTCCACCGGCGTGAAGACCGCTTCCTCCCCTACGGGATCACGTTCATCTATTACGTCATCTCGTGGTACCTGATGTTCCGCACGCCCCTCCACCCAGCGGTACCGGCCGTGATGGCGGGTGCCAGCGCAGCCTTGCTCTTCACCCTGATCATCACCCTGCAATGGAAGATCAGCGCACACATGGTGGGCATCGGTGGCATGGTGGGTGCCCTGGCCGCGATCAACAGTCTCCATGCGCTCGACCTGTTCCCCTTGCTTACTGCGATCATTGTGCTCGCCGGAATGTTGGGCACGGCACGTCTGCTTTCCAGTGATCATACCCAAGGCCAGGTGATCGCGGGTGCCGTGCTTGGCGCCGGGGTCACCTATGCGAGCGTGACCATGCTTGTCTGAGCACGCGTGGGTATCGTGAAGATGATACCTTGTGACATGCTCCGACGTTCGCTTGAAGCACTGTTCGCCATCCTGCTGGCAACGGGCATCATCCACGCTCAGGCTCCCTACGCGGTGCCCTCGGACCCCGCTGTAGCCGCCAAACTGGAGCACTGGAAAGACCTCAAGTTCGGCCTGCTGATGCATTGGGGCCCCTATAGCCAATGGGGCGTGGTGGAGAGCTGGAGCATCTGCCCCGAGGATGAGGACTGGTGCCGCAGGAGGCCCGAGCACGGCGCCACCTACAACGAATATGTGAGGAACTACGAGGCGCTTCAGACCACCTTCAACCCCGTGAAGTTCGACCCGGCCAAATGGGCGCGCGCCGCGAAGGAGGCCGGTACGAAGTACATGGTCTTCACCACCAAGCACCACGACGGCTTCTGCATGTTCGACACGAGGACCACGGACTATCGGATCACTTCACCGAACACGCCGTTCAACGATGATCCACGCGCGAACGTGACCAAGGAGATCTTCGATGCGTTCCGTGCTGAAGGCCTATGGACCGGCGCCTACTTCAGCAAGCCCGACTGGCATAGCCCCGATTACTGGTGGCCCTACTTTCCAGCCAAGGATCGAAGTGTGAACTACCTGCCCACCAAACATCCTGAACGTTGGCAGCAGTTCAAGGACCATACGTACACGCAGATCGAAGAGTTGATGAGCGACTACGGCAAGGTCGACATCCTGTGGTTGGACGGCGGTTGGGTGCGCCCATTCAGCAGCATCGACACCCGCGTGAGCTGGCAGAAGGCCATCACCATCGAGCAGGACATCGACATGCCGCGCATCGCTGCGATGGCCCGCAAGAAGCAGCCGGGCTTGCTCGTAGTGGACCGAACGGTGGGCGGTGAGTACGAGAACTACATCACGCCGGAAGGGCACGTTCCAGAGGAGGATCCCGGCGTGCCGTGGGAGACCTGCATGCCCATGGGCACGAGCTGGAGCTGGGTGCCGAACGAGCAGTACAAGAGCACCGACGAGATCATCCGCACACTGGTGAGCGTGGTATCGCGCGGTGGAAGTCTGCTGCTGAACGTTGCGCCCGGACCGGATGGGCAATTGGACTCAACGGCCTATGTGCGTTTGAAGGAAGTGGGCGAGTGGTTGAAGGTGAACGGGGAGGCGGTGTATGGGACACAGGCCAGTGCCCAACCAGCATTGTCCGGCGTACTTGGGAGAACGCACACGAGGCGGGTCGGCGAACGTTGGACCACCTACATCTTCCTGGACCCGCGGGTGATCGGATCAGGCACCGTCACTGTGCCGCTCTCCGATTCGGCCTATGGTGAAAGGGTCTCGTGCCTTGGGTCATTCGGCAAGGTGCGTTACGCTCGGACCCCTGAAGCGCTCACGCTCCGGCTACCCGGCTCGGCCAAGAAGATCGACGTGCCTCCTCTGGTGGTGAAGGTGACGTACTTGCTGAGCGAGTTCTAGCGCCGCATGCTCCAGGCTAAGGATGTGCCTCGGGCGATGACCCTATGCTCCCTCAGGGTCTCCGCTTCGGGACCCTGGGGCCCGGCAGGCAAGGGTGCCCGGATACCTCTAACTTTGGTTCAAAGACCGCCAGACATGACCTACCTGATGGACCGTATCACCGTTGACCCCGCCTTGTGCGGAGGTCGTCCGTGCATTCGTGGCATGCGGATCCGGGTGAGCGATGTATTGGATCTTCTTGCATCGGGCCTGGACCGGAAGGAACTGCTGGATGAAATGCCGGATCTGGAAGAAGCCGACATTGATGCCTCGCTGAAGTTCGCCAGTTCCCGCCTTGACCATCCGATCCTCGCCGCGTGAAGGTCTGGCTCGACGCGCAGCTATCACCCGTGCTGGCCAACTGGATGAGGTCCACCTTCCAGTTGACCGCTTTTCCGATGCGGGATCTTGGTATGCTGAAAGGTTCTGATGAGCACATCTTCATGCGAGCCAAGAAAGAGGCCGATATCGTGATCACGAAGGACAAGGACTTCGTAGCGCTGCTGGAAAGGCTCGGTCCACCGCCGCAGGTTATCTGGATAACGATGGGCAACACGAGCAATGCCCGAATGAAGAGCGCTCTTCAGATGCGCTTTCCAGAGGCGTTGGATATGTTCGCGAAAGGCGAATCCTTGGTTGAGATCACTGGGTGAGCGGAGTGGGCTCAATACCCCCCCTCCCCCCGGTACAACTTCACCTTCCCGTCCAACTTCACCTTCAGTACCGTCATCCACTGATCAGCGGCTTCCTCGGGCACATCGATGAAGACCAGCCCCGGCACCTTGCTCCAGCTGATCTTGCCCACCACGCGGTGTTCCAACACGGTGCCGGACCCAATTACTTCTACGGAGATGATCCTATTGTCGAGCCCTTTGACCTCCACGCTGCCGCTCATGCCATTGGCCAGGAAGAGGTAGAGCGTGGTGCTATCCTGCGAAAGCGTCGTGGGCCCGAAGAAGTGACCGTTGGGCAATCCGGCGCGCGTGCCGAAGATGGCTTCGCCGTGCTTCGCGTTCCACTGGCCGATCTCCTCCAAGCACTTGACCTGTCCCCGTGGAATGGTGCCGTCCTCCTTCGGCCCGATGCCCAGCAGCAGGTTGCCGCCATGGCCGATCACATCCGCGAAGATGTGGATGAGGTCGTGTGTGCTTTTGTAGTTGGTGTCCTGCGGCTGCCAGCCCCATTGATCGCCCAACGTCATACACACCTCCCACGCGGGAGTCTTCGGCGTTTCCACGGGGATGTTCTGCTCCGGCGTGGCGTAGTCGCCGTAGCCCTGCCAGCCTCCCGTTGATGATGGCCTTCGGGTTCTTTTCCAGGATCATCGCGCGCACCTTGGCGGCTTCCCATTCCTCCGCGCTGTGCTCCCAGTCGCCATCGAACCACCAGAGGTCGGGGTTCAACTGCCTGGACAGCTCATCGATCGAGCCTTGTAGAACCGGCGGAAGTCCTGCCAACGGCTTTGCCACTTCCGTGATCGTACCGGTCTTGCTGCCTTCGAGATGCGCAGGATAGTCGGAGTACGACCAGTCGATGAGTGAATAGTAGGCGCCGCATTTCAGCCCGCGCTCCCGAAGCGCTCCGAAGAGCGGCTGGATCAACTTCTGTTCCACCCGGTGGTTGTACACCGTGTTCAAGGCCACGAGCTGCGGCATATCGGGCATGGAATACCCGATACCGGTCGGCCACATCGCAACACCATCATGGTGCTTGGTGGTGATCACTGCATACCTCGCACCGCTGCGCCTGGATCAGATCCGCCCAGGCAACGGGGTCGTAGTTCTTCGCCGTGAAGCCATCGCGCTGCTTCATGTAGTCAGCGTAAGGCATCTTCTTGTTGTAGAAGGCCCAGCTTTCGTCCACACCGTTCACACTGTAGATGCCCCAGTGGATGAAGATGCCCAGCTTGGCGTCCTGGAACCACTGCAGACGGTCAGCTGTGTCGTCCACGGCCGGAGGCTGCCCGTGCGCAAGTGCCACTGCGCATACCAACAGCATCACGAGCAGCGATCGCTTCATGCACCCAGCCGCTGCTGCCAGTTCCACGCATCGCGTAGCGCGTCCTTCAACCCGTAGGTACAGGTCCAGCCCAGCACGTCGCGGCTCTTGCTGGTCTCGGCATACACACTCTCCACATCGCCCGGTCTGCGTGGGCCGATGCTATGGTGAACCTTCACGCCCGTGGCCTCCTCGAAACCATGCACCACCTCCAGGACCGTGTTCCCTTCTCCCGTACCCAGGTTGAAGACCTCGCACACCGATCCCACCTTACCAGCCATCCAGTCCAAGGCCATCACATGTGCCCGCGCCAGGTCGACCACATGGATGTAGTCCCGCACACAACTACCGTCGCGCGTGGCGTAGTCCGCCCCATGTACGATGAGTTGCTTGCGTATTCCCGCTGCGGTCTGCGTCACGAATGGAACCAGGTTGTTCGGCACGCCCAATGGAAGCTCGCCGATGTGGCCTGAAGGATGTGCTCCGATGGGATTGAAGTAGCGCAGCAGCACGGCTTGAAGCAAGGGATCGGCGTGGCACTGGTCACGTAACAACTGCTCACAGACCACCTTGGTGTATCCGTAAGGTGAATTGGCATTGCGGTCGGGGGATGATTCGGTCACCGGCAACTGCTCCGGTTGGCCATATACCGTACAACTGGAGGAGAATACCAGCCGCTTCACCCCATGTTCGGCCATCAGACCCAATAACACGGTCAACGAGCCGACGTTGTTGTGATAGTACTTCAACGGTTCCGACACACTCTCGCCCACCGCCTTGTATGCTGCGAAATGGATCACCCCATGCACCTGCCCCTCCTCTCGGAACACCCGGTCGAACGCCATGCGGTCGTTGCAATCCACCCGATGGAACCGTGGTGAGCGACCGGTGATCGCAGCAATGCCCTTCAGCACGCCCTCCTCGCTGTTTCGCAAGTCGTCCACGATGACCGGCTCGTACCCCGCCGCAAGCAGTTCCACCACCGTGTGCGATCCAATGAACCCGGCTCCCCCGGTGACGATGACCTTCTTCATGATGTGACAGGAACGCGCGTTGGCGTACCAGTGCGAAAGTAGCCGTTGGGGTCGAGGCGGAACTTCATCCTACGGATTCAACTGTTCCTTACCATCTTCACAGCCTCGAAAGAAGCAAACCGATCCCCTTCCTTGAGGTCGATCCATCCACCCAGCGCGCTCATGGCCATAGGCCTGGTAGTGCTGTTCACAGCCGTGTTGAGCATAGGGGGGTCTTGGCAAGGCGGGGATGGTCAAGGCTGGAAGGGCACCATCCGAAGCGATGCCAAAGGGTACTATGGATACCTGCAAGCGATCTTCCTCCGCCATGACCTGGGCCACGAACCGTTCCAATGGGAGTATGTGAAGCGCACGCCGAACGGCACGCTCAATAAGTACTTCGCTGGAACCGCTGTGACCATGGCCCCGTGGTTCGCGGTCGGTCACGCCTTGGCGCTCACAGACCCCGACGCTCCAAGGAACGGGCTGAGCGAATACGAGATGAAGGCCTTGTTCATCGGGGCATGGTGTTACTTGCTCCTGGGGTTGCTCGCCCTACGCGCACTGCTGATCGGGCTGGGTATCCGCGAAGGGGTGATCGCGTGGGTGGTGCTGGCCTTCGGCCTCGGATCCACCCTGCTCCAGATGGCCGGGTTCCAACCTGCTTGGTCGCATATCCACTCCTTCTGCGTCATTGCCATCTTCCTGTTACTGGTGCAGCGCATTGCCACCGGCGCTGATCTACGATGGTCCGTGGTGGCTGGCGCGCTCTTCGGTCTCATCGTGCTCATTCGTCCCGTCAATGGCCTGCTTCTCCTGGCCATCCCCGTGGTGGCCGGAAAGGACCTGACCGCCCTGCTGACCCGCCTACGTGTGCATCCCGGCACGGCCCTCGGAGCCATGCTCGCCTCGGCTTTGGTGATCGGCATCCAGCCACTGCTCTGGAAACTTCAGACCGGCAACTGGCTGGAATACGGCTATGGCGGAGAGGGTTTCTTGTGGGACCGCCCCGAGGTGTTCAAAGTCCTGTTCGGGTTCCGCCGCGGGCTTTTCCTGTGGACACCGGTACTGCTGCTCTCCGGCATCGGCACCTTGCTCTTGTGGCGATGGGACCGCACTCGTGCAGCTTGGCTCTTGGTGTACTGGGTGTCCAACGTGTATGTCATCAGCAGCTGGTGGATCTGGTACTACGGAAGTGGATTCGGGGCCCGGGTCTTTGTGGACCATTATCCCGTACTGGCCATCCCCATGGCACTATTGCTCCAACGCACCACCACACGCACATGGATCCTCGCCCGGCTATTCATCGTGGCCTGTATCGTGCTCCACCTCTTCCAACTCTGGCAGTACCACACCCACATCCTGCATCATGAGTGTATGGACCGGGCCAAATACGTCTGGGCATTCGGACGGCATGCTCCCCAGGACCGCGGCCAACTGGGCGGGAACTATCAAGAAGCGCCCTATCACCCCAACGGCATGGACGTGATCATCGAGGAGAGCTGCGACCTTGATAACCCATGCACCTATTGGGGCGGTGGACATCGGGTGGAAGACCCCAAAGCGTTCACTGGCAAGCATGTCTGTGTGTATGACGAGGATCATGAGTTCGGTATCACCTTCACCGTTCCACCTGGGATCATCCCACCGGATCGGGACCTGTTCTTGGAGGTGGGTTACCAGCGTTACGAAGCGGTGGCTGGCGAAAGCGGTCCAGCCTTGGGCATCACCGTGGTCCAAGCCGAAGCACGCGACCCGGCATACTATGAACCGTTCCGGATCAACCCTCTTCCGGGCCAGAAGAACGACCATTGGCAACAGATCGAATACCGCATCCCCGTGCCTGCACTGGCAGATGATGAAACGCTGAAGTTCTACCTCTGGAACAAGGACCTTCAGGCGCGATTCCTGGTGGACGACGTGTTCATGCGCGTTAGTGCCGTAAGGCCCTATTGAGCGAACACGTGGTGGGCCCAGCAGGATTTGAACCTGCGACCAAGGGATTATGAGTCCCCTGCTCTGACCGCTGAGCTATGGGCCCGGTCGGGCGGCAAATGTAGGACCCACCCGGTACCTTCGCGCGCCGTGGAACAACACTACGACACCCTACTCCTCGATCTGGGCGGTGTGCTCATCGATGTGGATTACCATGCCTCTGCGCGCGCCTTCCAAGAGCTGGGCTTTTCCGACTTCGATTCGCTGTACAGCAAAGCCAAGCAGGACCACCTGTTCGATGGCTTCGAGACCGGGGATCTTAGCCCTGCCGAGTTCCGTGATCGCATACGCCAACTCTTCCGGCCGGACATCACCGATCCGCAGATCGATACCTGCTGGAACTCCATGCTCGGTTCCGTACCGCAAGAACGCATCCACTTGGTGGAACGACTGAAGGAACGCTACCAGGTATTGCTGCTGAGCAACACCAACGCCATCCACGTGCCTGCGTTCGAGGCCATCATCGCTCGTGAGAACGGGGTCGCGCACTTCAAGGATCTGTTCCATGGTGCCTACTATAGCTGCGAGATCGGGTTACGCAAGCCGGATGCTGCGTCCTTTCTGCATGTGCTCGAGAAGCACGAGGCCGACCCTGCACGCACCCTCTTCATCGACGATAGCATCCAACACGTGCTTGGTGCGCGCGCCGCAGGGTTGCACGCCGAGCACTTGGAACTGGAGAAGGAGGATGTGATCGCACTCGTCGATCGGCTGAAGCTGCTCTCCTGAGATCACTTCTTCACCGGCCTCTTCTTCGCCTTCGGCATGGGAAGTGCTTCGCTGATCCGCAACAGGATGACCGCCAACCTCCTTTCCCCGGTGATGATATCCTCTGGGACCAGGTAGTAGTCCTTCGATCCAGGGTAAGCCGGCGCACGCTCACAGCGGCCTTCAAGGTCAGCGCTTTCGGGCATGATCTTCACGAACAATCGATCATCGCAAATGAAGGCCACCGGCTTGCCATCCGCGTACAGCGCGAACTCGCCGAACATGGCCTTCACCGTGAACCGCTCGGGGTGGCCGAACTGAGCGAGGATGAACGCTGCGGTCTCCTTCCGTGTTGCCATGTTCAATCGTGCACCTCCTGGCACAGCTCGACCAACACCCCCCCCGCACTCTTGGGATGCACGAAGCAGACCAGCTTGTTGTCCGCCCCCCGCTTGGGCTCCTCGTTCAACAGGGTGAAGCCCTCGGCCCGTAGCCGCGCCATCTCCGCCCGGATGTCCGCCACCTCGAAGGCGATGTGATGGATGCCCTCCCCCCGCTTCTCGATGGCCTTGGCGATCGGACCGTCCGAACTTGTGCTCTCCAACAGCTCGATCTTGTTGGGGCCGGTGCGGAAGAAGGAAGTGATCACCCCTTCGCTCTCCACCGCCTCCCGCTTGTAAGGTTCCACGCCCAGCAAGCGGGTGTACAGCGCCTCGGCCTCGCCCAGGTCCTTCACGGCGATGCCGATGTGCTCGATGCGGATCAGGTGTTCCATGGCCGCAAAGGTGGAGCAGCATCCCCGAATGAAAAAGCCCTCCATGAGGAGGGCCATTTCGAAAGGATCGACATCGGGTCACCGCTTGATGAACGTCTCACCCGTCTTGTTGTCGTAGTTCAGGTAGTACATGTCCTTCTTCAAGGTGGTCACATCGATGCTGTTGCCATAACCGCGTTTCACGATGTTCCCATACTGGTCATAGATCTCATACAGCGTATTGGCGCTGAACGTGATGACGTCCTTGGGCTTGACCGGGCTCCAAGTGACCATGGCCACACTGCTGTCCGTATAACGTACCGCCTCACTGTAGCGCGCCTTCTTGGTCAGGTCCACCTGCTTCACGCGGAAGGTGTTCTCCCCATGGTGCGGCGTCACCTTGAAGCTGTACGTATGCTCACCGGGTTTGCCGGCGCCCATCACCTCGCCCACCTTCACCCATTTGTTCCAGCGTTTCTGCTCCACCACGTAGGGCAGTTCGCCGGTCTCGTTGGTGGTGGACCATGTGAAGGTCCCGTCCGATGCGATGGACTGTTTCACGATATCGAACGTGCTGCGTGGTTTGAGCACTTCGGGGTTGAGCACCACGGGCGTGCACCCATCCTTATGCTTGATCTTCACCACCACGGCATCGCCGACCTTCAGACCGAAGTTGTTCATGTCCACCTCGAACGCGCTGGAATTGATCTCATCGGTGGCGATCTGATCGTTCACCGTGATCTCGAACACGCAAAAGCCCACACCCGCTTCGGAGAACGGGTTTTGGATGAACAGGTTCTTGCCTTGGAAGTGGCCTTCGAGGACGATGGTACCGGCCAGACCGGGCAGACCGAGGGCAAGAGCAAGTAGCGTGGGTAGCAAGCGCATGGCGAAATGGGGTCTCAACAGTCTGCAAGGATACAACTTCCCGAGCAGCTTTCCCAGTTGTTGGATGGCTGTTTACGCACGCAGTGCCAAGAGGTTGCGGGCTTCGTACTAATGTCCCGCCGGCCCGAAGGCCTTCACCCCTGCTTCGACGTGGACCTTCAAGTGGTTCTCCATCGGTGGGACAGGGCAGCTGTAGCGCCCACCATAGGCGCAATAGGGATTGTACGCGCGATTCAGGTCCACTTCCACCTCCTTGCCCAGGGGCGCTTCCAGATCCAGGTAGCGGCCACCGCCATAGGTGGTGCCTCCGTTCGTGAGGTCCGTGAAGGGAACGAACAAGTGGTCCGCGTATTCCGGTCGCTTGCTCAGCTCGATGTTCCGATATACGGTCAATCGCTCCTTCACCTCATTGATCCGGAAGTAGAGGATGCCAACGGACTCGTACAGGGGTAGCCGATCCGTGGAGGTACGCATACCGAAAGGCTTGCCTATACGTGCGTGGTAGCGCGCCAGAATGCGGAACTGTGGGTCCGGGGCATATCGATCGAGCTCCGTGAACACGGCGAGGTCCTCGGGCAACAGGGGGCTATGTGCAGTATCCCGATACTCCGCATTGATGCGGTCCCAGTAGGCCTCCAAACCGTCCGCCCAGACACGATCCACCGGTTGCGCCTGGACCACCAAGGCACACAGCAGGCCTCCGACCGATGCGATCCCCCGCATCAAACGGAAGGTTCGGTGCGCACCGAATTGCTCATACGGGTCACGTCCGCCTCGTTGAAACGCCCACCCTGTGCATCCTGCATCACGAAGGTGCGTCCACCTGCCTGGACGATCCGATAGAAATGGACGAACACCAGGTCCTCATCGGGGAACTGCGAACGGTATACCAGGAGATCGGGTGTTCCCGTGATGACCTCATGCGTCTGTAGGGTGCTACGATCCAGGTCCGACTTCAGCCGCGCCATGTCCCCCGGCTCCTCGGTGATGGTGACCGCGAAACGCTCACCTGCTCGAACCTCCAGCCAGCCGAACTCCTCGTTCCACTTCACCTCGGCGCTGTCAACACCCAATGTGGCAAGGTCACCCAGTTCCATTGCGAACGGCACGTCGAAGGGTGCAAGTTCAACGATGGTGGAGGCCGTCGTCGTGGAGTCCGCAGCTGCTTGAAGTTCTGCCGCCTCCTTCTTGCCATCGCCACATGCGGCCATCAGCAACAGGATACCCAATGGAAGGAATTGCTTCATCCTACAAAGGTATCGGCCAAGGGTCGATCGTTGCAGTATGCGCTCAACGTACCACACGCACACGCAACCGTCGTGGGCGCCGCTTCCAAAGCCGGACCACCAGGAACAGTAGACCGAACAGGATGGCCATGCCGATCGCACCACCGGCCATGAGCACGCTGGTGGACGCGTGCCAGGGGCCTTCCATCGTGATGTCCAGTTGGATCACCCGTTCGCTCCAGACCCCCATTGCATCGCGCGCCCGCACTTCGAAGGTATGTGTGCCATAGGGTAGCCGGTCCAGGCGGACCACCGGGTCGTACTGATAGTTCCAATCCTTCTGCCCCTGACCCAACCTCCACGCATAGAGGTTATGGTCCTGTCCGTCGAACGAGAGCAGCGCGAACGAGATCTCGAGGCTGCCATCTGCTTCGGTCAAGCGCAAGCCATCCTCCACCGTGCGTGTGGTGGGCAATTCATGCCAGTCGTTCGCTTTCGCGGAATACGTCCGGATGGAGGTGAACACCAAGGGATGGGCTTGTCCGGTCTCCGATCGATGGAAGCGCTTCGGGTCGAAGACGGTGATCCCGTTCAACCCACCAAAGAAGATCCGACCATCAGGAGCCTGAGCATGGGCCACCCGGTTGAACTCATCGTTCGTGATCCCATCGGCCGTGGTGAACACGGTGCTTTGGCCGGTCGCCTTGTCGAACCGAACGATACCACCGTCCGTGCTCAACCAAAGTTGTCCAAAGGGATCCCCGTAGGTGGCGTAGACCATGTTGTTGGGAAAGCCCGATCGCTTCGTGAACAACCGATGCGCTCCAGTGCCGGGGTCCACCCGTAACAACCCACTGCCGCGGGTCGCCAGCCAGAACACCCCTTCACCATCCACCATGCAGTGGTGCAGGTCCGCGAACGGTATCCGGTCCCCTCCTTCCCCTTGCGTATGCCAACGCTGGAGCACTTGGCCATTGCGCGCGATACGGTAGAGACCCTTGGACGAGGTGACCAATACCTCATCCTTTCCATAGGACTGGACCTGAAGTACCGTGGCCTTGTTCAACTCAGGATGTTGGGGGTCGTTCCAGTTCGTGCAAGCACCCGTGGTCGGGTCCAACAGGTGCAAGCCCTTGGTCCCTCCGAGGATGATCCGTCCACTCTCAAGCGCATGGATCGACCAGATCTTATCGGGGACCGTATAGGTCCGTTCCTTCCCGTGGGAAGTGCGGCTCACCACCACGGACGGGCCTCCTCGCCACCATACTCCATCCGGGGCCATGTGATTGGCGAACAAGTAGAGCGGTGAGGCAATGCCCTCCAAGACCTGCGCCGATCCCTGTGTGCTGATGCGGAAGGCCCCTTCCCATTCCGTTACGAGGAGAAGTTCATCGGCATGCCATACCATGCCCCGGCAGATGAGACCCAAGCCGTTGTGCAGGGTATCGCGGTAGAGCCATCGATCGAAGAGATCACCTCTGAGATCCACTTGGAACAACCCGAACTCGGTGGCCATCCAAGGGTCGCCGGAGCGATCCACCAGACAATCCTTCAAGCGGCCCGCCACCTCAGGATAATGGGCCGACAGGTCGAACATCAACCGGCCATCCTGGTCATGGATCCGGTTATCGACCACGAACATCCCGTTCATGAGCGGCGTGTAATTGGGTGGTCGCCTGATCGGGTCGCCATTGGGCAACTCTTCCGAGAGGCCCAATTCCATTGAAAGCGCACTATACGTGTCGTAATAGGTGTTGTTCCTGGCCTCATCCCGGATGCGGTAGAGTGCGCCCCGGGTCCGGCGGCCCGATACCATGGCTTCCACATGCGTATCCTTGGTCAGTTCCTTGAACACCTGGGTGCGCCCGTTCAGACCTACCGTGACCAACCGTCGGTCCCAAGTGCTATCGATCAGAAGACCGATCACCGCCCCGCTTCCGTCATCACCCAAAGGCTCGAATCGTTCCCCGGGCAAGGCATGCATACGGTAGGTGCCATCGGCAAGCCGCCATAGACAACGTGCCGGAGAACGGAGACCGAGGACCAACACGCCATCGTCGCGTTGGGGACCGACCCGGATGATCTCGTCCTGGTCCACTGGCAGGTCCGAGACAGGTTCCAAGCGAGGGGCATCGGGCCTCAACACATCAATGGCGTTGATATCGCCTTCAGCATCCGTTGCGAACACCCATAAACGACCTTCGGCATCGGAACGTAATCCGTCCACCTCTCCGGCGGATAGACCATCCACCGCGGACCAGTTCCGGAACGTATGACCATCGAAGCGGTCCAACCCGCTCACCGTGCCCACCCAGATGTAGCCCAGTCCATCCTGGTGCAAGGCCGTCACGTGTCGGTTGCTCATCCCTTGGGCCGCCCCGAACTGCCGAGGGACCACGAGGAACGGGCGTTGCGCGAACAACGGACCACCCCCCAACAGGGCGAACGCTAGGATGGACCGCAAGAACATGCCCGGCTGATACGGACATCGCTTGACCAAGGTTCCTTGGCCAATACCCACAGCCTACTCCTGCACCGTTACACGCCCGCCTGCACTGTGTGTAGCGAATTCCGGGGCGTACATGCACATGGCCGTGGTGATCCCATTGCTGAACTCGCCCGCGTGTGTGACCCGCAGATCGTAAGTGAACACATACGTCCCCGGTGCGATCCGGTCGAAGAAGAAGTGCATACCTGCGTCACGAATGCTCTGGTAGTATGCCAGTCCTCCTTGCCATCGGGTCCCGCTCAACACATCCACCGGCTCCAGGCCGGAAGCACGCAGGTCCTTGAGGTGCACGTGGTCCAACCAGCGGTCCGTGCGCAACTCCAAGCGCACGGTCAAGCGGTCGCCCGGTCGCAGGGAACGCGCCTCGGCCACCGGCACCAAGCGCTCGCCCGCATCGGTGGTTTCCCGAAGCATCACCTTTTTGGTCATGGCGAAGGGGCTGGCATGCGCCGTCACCTTGTCCATCTGCTCCAAGTATTGCCAGTGCAGGGCTCCCCATTGCACGCCTGAACTCGCCGTGGTCACACTCACCTCGGCCATAGCGGGACGTACCTCCGACCCGGACCACTGCTGCTGGAAATAACCGGTCCCGGCCTCCTTCCGATCGGGATCGACGGCCACTGCACCCACCGTGATGACAGGCATCGTCGTGGAGGACAGCAGGTCGGGCCCTGTGAGCAACAAGGCATAACAGGCTTCCGCCGTGGCTTTGGTGGTGCCCCAATCCGTGGTCCGTTTCAAGGTCAAGAGGTGCTGACGCAAGGCGTTCACCGCGTCACCGTCATGGGCCACGCGATCGAAGGCCTCGATCATCAACGCATGGGTCTCCGTGGGGAAGCTGGTCCAAACCACGCCGGCCTCCAACCCCTTCCAATACATGCCGAGCTCCTCATCCACGGTGGCCCGCTGCTGCAAGGAGGTGGTGATGAGCTTCGGCACCTGCCCACCACCAAGCCTTTCCAGCGCGATTGCGATCATGGCCTGCTCCTGAAGTCCGAAGCTCAGCCAGTGGGTGCTTAGCTGCTCCACCAGCCAGGCACCGACGGTTCCCGCACCCCGCTCCATCGGCCATTGCGTGAATTGGCTGCGCACATAAGCGTAGTGAACGTCCAATGCCGATGGGCGAGGTAGGCTGTCGTTCTTCACCGCACGCTTCATTCGTTCGAACTCCTCGGCCACCTCCCGATCCAACCATTGCACCGCCAGCTGCACCATGGCCTTCGCCTCCTCTCCTTCGGGAAGCGCTCCCAGGACCTCCAAGTGGCCCATCCCCCCCACGATGTGCTGGGTGATGTACCGGGAGGCCTGCATGCCACTCCACCACGGCCAGGCTCCGTTCGGCAATTGCATCGCCCGCAATTGGGCCAAGGCCTCCGAGCGCTCTCGGGCCATGCGCTGCAGGTCGAAGAAGAGCGCGATTCGCCGCTTGCGTTCCGCCTGGTCCTTCGCATCCAGCACCCATGGTGTCTCTTCCAACACCACGGACCGCAGTTCCGGGTTCTTCTCCAAGGCGCTCAGGAACGCGCTTTCCTCACCGGCCTTTCCCTTGCTCCATGCCGCGAACACCTCAGCGACGGCCGGACGCTTCCGTACGATGTCCGCCGAGAGGGCATTGGCATAGAAGCGGCTGAAGGTCTGCTCCGCACAGGCATGCGGGTATTCCATCAGGTAGGGCATGGCCTGGATCGCATACCACGCCGGGTTCGGAGTGAACTCCAAGGAAAGCGAACGGTGCTGCAACGTGCTGCTTCGCGTAGCCTTGAGCTTCTCGAGGACGAAGCGCCGGGTCCCTGGCTTGGTGAGGGTGATCGGCAGGCTCTCCGTGACCAGGATACGATCCGTGAGCACAGGTAGGACGCGTTCCTCACCATCGCTGGCTCCCGCGGAGCGCGCCGTGATACGCACGGCCACCGCGTCCGCACCATCGGGCACGGTCACGTTCCACCGCACAGTGGCACTGGCTCCCGGGCCGGCCTTGAACGCAACGGAAGGCCGGGTCAAGGCGAAGGCCTGTCCCATGGGGCTGTTGGTGCGCGGGTCGAAGAGTTCCAAGGTGGCGGTGCCCGAACGTGCCCCCCCTTCGAGCACGTTCACTTTGGCCGTCAAGGTGATGCGGTCGCCTTGGCGCAGGGTGCGCGGCAGGTTGGGTACCACCATCAACGGCTTCTGCGTGACGGTGCTGCGCGCGATGTGGGCCAGTTGCAGGTCCTTGGTGTGTGCCAGTCCCATGAAGTTCCACCGCGTGAGCGCATCGGGCATGGTGAAGCGAAGTACAATGGTGCCGTCGCGATCGGTCAATTGCTCCGGCAGGAAGAAGGCGGTCTCCCGGAAGTCACTGCGGATGACCGCGCCCGGCGCTTGTGAAGCCTTGGGGCCTTGCGCCTCGGCAGGTTCCTCGGCCTTCGGAACTGCATCGGGTGGGACCGGAACGTTGCGCCCTGGTACCGATGCATCGGCCATGGCCAGCATCTCCCCACCGCGCATCTGATAACCCCTGCCACCGCCAAGCACCTCCATTCCGAAGGTGTTCAGGTAGGGCGGGTTGTACGGTGCCAGAGCTACAGCGCCCATGGGTTGCCACCAACCACCACCGGTCACCGGACCGAAAGGGGAGGCATTGTTCCAGCCCAACTCCACCGGGTTGTCCGACCAGATGTCCATGCGCCACTCGTGGGGCGCGAAACGGTCCAACGATGCGTCGTACAACACGCTCAACACCTGCGCAGCCACCTGTTCCTTGCGTGGTCCCCTGATCCGCAGTCGCCACTCCTCCTTCGCACCGGGCAGCAACTTGTCGCGGAAGCTCTGCCACTCCACCTGCAACTGCTTGTTGCTCCATGGCACCGTGATCGGCAAGGTTGTCCGGTGTTCACGGCCTCGTTCCACGCTCACGAAATGCACGGCGAATCCGCCTCGATCATCCTCCATCACAGGGAGTTCGACCAGTTGTTGCCCCCGGCGAAGGAGCAGGCTGCGGCTCGCTACGATGAGGCCCTTGCGCTCCACTTCCATCAATACACGACACTGGGGCAGGGCACTGCTCAGCAGCAAGCGCGCCTTGGTCCCGGGCTCACAGCGCTCCTGTAGGGCGTGGACATGGAAGGCCTTGTCCAGGAAACCCGTGTTCTGGATGGCGTCATCGATGATCGTGAGGTGCTTGGTGACCTTGACCGTGCGCCCATTCGCATCCGCGGCGCTCACCTCCATGCGGTACACACCCACGGTCCAATCGGGCACTCCGGCCAACACCAGTCCCTTCGCATCGGCCTTGAAGGCCCTGCGCTCCAACACCACCCGACCCTCGGCCCAGGTCCCCACATCGGATGCATCCGGCCCGACCGAAGTGCCATCCAAGGCACGGTCCGCACGTGTCAGGACGCGCTCCCGGACAGGCGCATCGGCCGGGGGCTGTAGCTCCACGATCCGGACTTCCATCGGCAGGTCCACCGGCTGACCCTGCAGGTTGGTCACCTGCACGGACAGGCTGGTGGTGCGCGCACGGTCCACCACGTCGGGACCGTCGATCCGGATGTCGATGCTGCGGTAGCCGACCGCGAAGGCGGTGCTGCCCTGTTGGGTCTCACCGGCGATGTCCACCACATCCACTTCCACGCTGTAGGTGAAGGTGGGGTCAGCGTCCCGAGGGAAAGCCGCATCGGGGACCAAGGGGAAGCTCAGCGAAAACGTTCCCGTGGCATCACAAACCGCACTGCCACTGGCGATCGCGGTCTCCTGACCCCATGGCAGTCCGCGCCAGGGTCCTCCACACCACCAGGGCATCCGCGCGCCCCGCTTCACCGTCCAACGCACTTGTGCACCGTCCAGCGGTACACCCGCGTAGCTCCTTGCCTTACCGGTCACCGTGGCCGTTCCACCCAGGGCCGGCGTGCCTTCCACCGGATCCATCAGTACTTCGAAGGTGGGCCGCTTGTACTCCTCCACGTGGAAATAGTGGCTCCCCAATGGTCCTGCTTCCAGACGCATACCGCCTGTGAGCCCTCCCACCGGCAGGTCGAAGGTTCCGCTCACCGATCCGTAGGCATCGGTCACCAGGGGCTTCATCGCCACCTCCTCGCCGTTGACGTTGAAGAGCCTCAGCTCCACCCGTTCATTGGCTCGGATGGTGGATCGCCCACCTTCCTGATGCACCAGGATCCCTTTGAAGAACAGCTGCTGTCCCGGCCGATAGATGGCCCGGTCCGTGAAGAGGAACAAGCGGTCCACTACTTCCATGCGCACGAAGGGACCCACCGTGCCTCCATTGGACATCCGTGACGAAGTGGTCACCTCCATCGCGCAGCTCCCAATACAGTTGGCCCCGTGTCTGCTGCAGTTCCGCCCGGACGCGGCCCTCGTTGTCGGTGACGAACTCCCCCACAACTTGAGCACCGGCGGCATCCCGCTGATAGGGGTCGATCGTATAGGCGGTCGCCTTCACGTTGGACCTGGGCATGCCGCTCCACCGGTCCAGCACCAGCAGCTCGTCGGCACCGGCACGCTGCCGCTGCACCACGGCCATGGCCGTACTCCACAGCGTTATCCTGGCGCGTGGTGCCGCCTCACCACCGAAGGACTCGGCAGCGCTCAGCAATACGGTGTAGCGCCCAGCGGGAAGGCCCTCCATGGGCAGGTCCACCACATGCTCCTGTAGGTCACCGTCATCGGGAAGGTCCACGCTCCAGGCCAGTCGCGGGGTGCGTGCGAGTAGCGCGCTCCACACCTCCGCCTCGTCCACCCACGGTGCATCCTTCACCCAGGCATCGTCCACTACACGCACCCACACCCGGCGCAGGTTCGCATAACGCAGCGCGATGGTGTTGGGCATCCCAGGCACCACCGCCTGCTCGGCCTCGGCCACCAGCACGGGTTGCTCCAAGGTCTGCTTCAGGATGGCTGCATGACGCGCACCCCGGCTCGCCGGCCAACGCTCCATGGCCTGCATGCACATGGTCCGAGCCGTGCGCTTCTCCCACTTCCAAGCATCGCCCGCCGAACGGTCGTAGGATGCGGCTTGATCGGCATGCCACTGGGCGATACGCGCCGTGACCATGGACCAACTGCTGTCACTGGGCAACCGCGAGCGCAGTTCTTCCAAGGCGCCCAACAGGAGGCTATCCCGGTCGGGAGCGCTGCTGTTGGTATGCACGAAGGTGAGCCGTTCCAAGGTGGCATCCACCAAGCCGTCGATGGGGTCGCGGTTCAGGTGGGTGCGCTCCAACTGCTGGTGGATGCGCAGGGCCTGGAAGAGCCACGAACTGCTGTCGCGATGGGCCAAGGGACGGAGGATCCAAGGCTCGAACAAGGTGAAGGGTGTCGCTCCCTCCAGCTGGAAACGCCACGTCGGTTCCGTCAACCGGGTCTCCGGGTTGGACAACACTTCCAACGCACGGTGGGCAAGCACATCGAAGAGGCTCGGTCGCGAAGCACGCGCCGTTCCATCGTCGATGAGCAACTCACCCAATTCACTGCTCGGGATGCGTCGCAGGGTGTCCAGCTCCTGCATGGAGCGTTGGTACAGTCCAAGGATGTGGGACATGTACTGGCCCTGTGTCCAGGTCTCCGCATCGGGACCAGCGGCCGTGCTCATCTCCGTGCGCTCCAGCACCTGCCAACGCCGCTGCTGGTAATGGTTCCACCACTGTTCGGCCGCCACGCTGTACAACACCTGCTGCAAGGGGATCGGCGCCTCGGCCGCACGCTGCTCCAGTTCGCGCAGCCCTTCTTGCATATCCCCGCCGGCGTACGCCCTGAACCGCAGCACGTGCATCCACGCCTTGAACTCGGTACGCCAGTCCCCTTCGGCCAAAGCCTCGGACCGGATGGTTCCGCTCAGCTCCAAGGCGGTCGCATATTGGCCGATCCCGGCCAGGGAATCCACCTGCGCCCAACGGGCATCGGTAGCGGGTCCGGTGTGCACAGGGTTCTTATGGGTTCGGCACGCACCGAGAACGGCGGCGCTCAACAGCACGAGGAATGAGGATCGTACGATGGACATGGGGCATGGACAGGGCACAAAGGTGCATGTCCTTCCGCGGTACCCTCGCACCCATCCGTCACCTTCACCCCGATCTTCGCTGTCGTGCTGCCCGATCATCACCCTTTCCTGGTCCGTCTGCTGGCCGCCGTGGAACACGACCTGCCCGAAGTCGCGCACTGGCCCTTGGACCACCTGTGCTACCGGGTCGATTCCGCGCAACGCTATGCCGCGATCAACGAGGCCCTGGCCGAACATGGGGTGCTCCTCGCCGAGTCGACCATCGGGGGAAGGCCCATCGCCACCTACCGCCTGCACCGACCCTTGCGCTTCAAGGGTCGCAGCATCCACGTGATCGAAGTGCCTGCACCCAAGCCGGGCAGCGCCTATCCCGAAGGCTGGGAGCATGCCGAATTCGTGGCGGATGTGCCGCTAGCTACGCTGGTGGAGGCCCATCCGCAACTACCTTGGGAACTGGACGATCTGCACAAGACGCTGAACCCGGACCTACGCTTGCGCTACGCCGGCTTCAGCGTCAAGTTCCACGAACGCTCCTTGGAAGCCGTGATCGCCGGTGAACAAGGATCACGTCCCGAGCGCGCCTAGCAGCGATTTCCGGAACCCGGCCTCACTCCTTTGTCCGCCCATCCGAGGCATCCGGGAGCACGCGGTCCCACTGCACCTCCGGATCCAGCGCCGTGCCATGGAAGAGGTGGGAGACCAGGTGTTCGGCACACCACGGCGCCAACAGCACCCCACGTGATCCCAGGCCATTGAACAGCGCCTCACCCGGACCCGTGATACCCAACAGGGGACGACGGTCGCGCGCAGCAGGACGCACACCCGCAGTATGGGACAGCACCTCCACGGGTGCATCCACCAGCTGCGTCAAGCGCTCCAACAACCAGGTTCGCCCGGCCTCGGTGGGGCCTTCGAACACATCGTTCCATTGGAACGTGGCACCCACACGGAAGCGATCCTCCCCCATCGGGAGTATGAATACGCCACGATGGACCATGCGGGTCAACACAAGCCCTGGGATGCGCACCACCAAGGTCTCGCCTTTCACCGGCACAAGGCCATGCGGCGAGGTGAAAGGACCCTGACAACGGACCAACCACCGCGCTTCCACCGCACCCACACACACGCCATCGGCCCCTACCCGGATGTCCTGCTCCTCCACCAACTGCTCGCTCAGCGCTCCGGCATCCAGCAATTCCTCGTGCTGGGCGGCCAACAGGGCGGGCACATCCAGCCAGGCCGATCCGCGTACGGTACCGTATCCATGGGGAGCGTTGAAGGGTCCATCGTCCACCTCCTGTTCGGCCTGTAGCGTAGCGAACGGAGCGCTTTCCGGTGCGGTCATGGCCCGCTGCCATTGGTCCACCTCCTTGGCCGTGGGGAAGACCTTCACCATGGGCAGGTGATGCCAGCAACGCACACCCGAGCGCGACTGCCACGACGTGTAAAGTGCATCGGCCACGGGCAGGAGCTCCTTGGCGCGCCAACTGGGAATGTCCCGTCGCAACACCAAGGGGTTCACCACACCACCGGCGGCCATGCTCGCATTTCCCTCCTGCTTCCGGTCGAACACATGCACGCTGTGACCCGCGCGTAGCAAGGTCTCCGTCAACACTGCACCCGCTATTCCGCGTCCCAGGACCACCACATCCACCACACCCTTGCTCATGGGTACAAAGGTCGGCGGCGGCGACCCCGTTCCGTGTTCATCGCACCGGCAGGGTCACGGGCGCGAACTCCAGGGTGCTGTCGTTCACCTGCGCGCTCAACGTGAGCACCACATCCTTGCCACGCACCGTGGGGCGCAGCACCCAAGCCTCCTCATGACCGCCCTTGGAGATGATGCCGTGCTGCACCGATGGACTGAAGGAGGGCACGTTCGGCACTACGATGCGCACCTTGTTGTCCACCCCGAAGCGCAGTGCGCTATCGGGTTCCACCCGCACGGACCTCAGCAAGGCCGCCAGATCGGTGATCACCACGCGGTTGGCCGTGGAGAAGCTGCGTGTGCTGTCGTTCAGCAACACGCTATAGGCCAGGAACTGCGCATCATCCAGATCCTCATAGGTGCTCACCGCATGGTACACCAAGGCCCCGTCCTCGGCGTACACCTTGTGTTCTCCGAAGGGGCGACCGTGCTCCCAACCCTGCACCGCCTTCACCCGGCCATCGGGGAAGTACTCCGTAAGGGTACCGTGCTGAAGGCCCTCCACCACCGGCACCTCGGCGCGCAGGCGACCATCGGCGAAGTAGACCCGATGGACCTGGGTCGCACTACTATCCACCACTGCCGACGGAGTTGGCTCCGCCGTGGGTGTGGTGGGTGAACAAGCGGCCAGGCCGATGGACAGCAGGACGAGGAGGCGAGCGGCGAGCATGGGTGCAAAGCAACGGAGGCGAGTGGCACGGTATGCGATCCAACTGCCATCAGTCCTCAAGAATGAACGCGAAGGGCAGTGCAATGAGCGGGTGGTGGTGGAGCGAGGGGGCTGCTTTGGACTTTGGCGCGGAGCATGGTTTCACGTACCTTCGGGGAGATGGTTGCACGCGTGCCGATACCTGATCATTGGGGTCCACAGCGCTGCGGAACAGATGCCCTGCACCGAGGTGGTTCGCCACCTTGGTTCCCAACCCGTCTGAACGGTACCCCAACCGACATCCCTACGGACCACCAAGATTTAGATGGCGATGGTAGCGTGGCGCTGGACCTGAGCAGCAGACCTCTGGGTGGTGTACTCAACAACCACATCGACACACTTCATGCGGACTTTGCCTTTATCATCAGCCCAGAGCCTTTTGTGAAACGCCGAGGTGGCGCAGAGGAACAACCAGTTACAACCAAAGCGCCAAAGAGTTGGGACTTTGCGCTCTATCCGAACCCTGCACGGGAAGAGGCTTGGCTCCGTTTCGAGAGCGACACCCCCATCCATCGTGCTGGATGCCCCGCTTGTTGTGCTCATTCAATCCGTTACGGCTACTGACCGCCTTCACCTTTGCCATGTAGATCCGGCTTGGTGAGTATTCGGTAAGCGAAGGCGAACATGTGGGATCAAGAAACTTGATCCATAGGCCGGAAAAACCTATTGTAGACCACGGTATGTATTTCTGGATCAGTCCATGGTCAAGATCCATTTATTAAAATGTTTCGATCCACAGGTGTTGTACAAAAAAACATGCATGAATTATCAAATGGAAAACTATTGATTGGATCTTCTCGAAGTTCCGGATTTTCAATATTCGATATATCAGGAATATTGTTTAGCACATATAGCTATCAAATTGATACCATGTTAGCCATGGCTTCGATTGAACCTAAAAACGACAGTGTCTTCTACTTTACAGCTACCTACTATAAAGATACGTGTACTAATTATCCAGGCGTATCGACAAATTCTCACCCCTCTCTGACCAAAATTGATCACCATGGTAATGTATATTGGAGTTATCATTATGTAATAAACACAGATTACTGCTTTAAATATGCAGAGGGACTGACGCTTTTACAGAACAATGACATCATCATTTATGGGGGCAACTTTGTGATACGAACGAACCAGGATGGTGATCTTCTCTGGGCAAGAATGAACACCGGACCATTTTTCGCTTTCAAGTTTATCAAGGAGTTGCCTAATGGCGATATCCTTGCTGGTTTCGACTATGGCGCTCCTGAACCGGGGGTTGAAGGTGGTGCTTCGTTGATGCGTATGGACAGCGCTGGGAACATACTATGGAGCAAGCGCTTTTCCAGCCTGGGTTGGTGGAGATGCGCGATGGAGGGAGGGTCCATCCTGTACACCGAACCTGGGGCATTTTGGCCCCAGACCACACCGTTGCTCTTCCTCTTGAAATTGGATCCAGACGGAGATGTGCTTTGGTGCAAGGGTTACAACAGCGCTCCCAGACATTGGCATACGCATAGTCCCATTCGGATGGTGCATGCATTGGATGGAAATCCAGTTCTATTGGCCAATAAAGGTGCCGTTGGTTACAACCTCTGGTCCCGCAATGCGCTTGTGAAGTTCGATCTGAACGGCGATACGCTATGGACCCGCTCCATCAACACCTATCCCTACAGTCAGGAATCGCGCAACCTACTCGCCTTTTCAGATGGGAGTTATATGTATATCGGCCGTATTGAAGGCGACATGCCCGACGGCAACTACAGCAACTGGGCTTTGCTCTGCAAGACCGACTCTAACGGTCACTTGCCCTGCCGCGAGCAGTACTACCCCATGGTGAGCATGGAGCTCTTCCCCACCCCGGTCGACTTCACCTTCACCACCGTGGATGGCGCCGAGCGTAGGCCCGCCTTCCTGACGCCCATCACCTACCCACCCATTGTGCAGTACGATGTCTGCGAGCTGCCCTTGGAGGTGGCCCCACGCCCTTCTCCCGATGGCAGGGTCCGCATCCGTCCCAACCCCACCCCGGGGGCCATCTCCGTTGACTTCCCCGCCCCCCTGCTGCGCGAGAGCTTCTACTCGGTGATCGATGCCACCGGACGCTTGCTCTATGAACGTCCCCTGCCCCCAGGCGCAACCACCGCCGACATCGACCTCAGCCGCTTTGGCAAAGGCACCTACATCCTGCGCATCACCGACCCCGAAGGACAACGGAATGAGCGAGTGGTGGTAGAGTAAGGGCTGGGCACAGCGCATGGCGGGTTGCCGTGTCGGCCAACGACGCACAAGAAAAGGCATGCAGGGTCCGACGACAGTTCCGCGGACCGAAGGTCACGCAGCCAACAGACGTTCCATACGCTCCAGCAAAGCGTCGGGGTCGTAGGGCTTTTGCACCAGGTCGTTGGCGCCGGTGCCCTGTACGGTGGCCAGCAGGTGCGGCAGTTCGTAGGCCGTGAGCACCAGGATGGGGATGGTGATGCCGCGGTGGCGCAAGTTCTCCACCACGCTCAGGCCATCCACATGGGGCAGACCCAGGTCCAGCAGCACCAGGTCGGCCCCGGCGGCCAGCACGGCCTCGGCAGCACCACGGCCGTCGCGCAAGGGCGTCACCTGCCAACCGGCCAGCACCAAGCGCTTCTCCAACAGCTTGCGCACAAGGGCATCGTCCTCGATCAGGATCACGTGGGGCATGGGCCTCTTACGCAGGGTGAGGGCCGGAAGTTCAACTGAACGCGCTCTGGGCCTTGCCCATACGGTCACGCCAACTCCAGGATGTCCTCGGCCACGGGGTCGGTGGCGGGATAGACCATGATCAGCGACAGCTCCTGGTACTGCTTGTCCAAGCGACGGGGAAGCTGGTCAAGGACCGCGTTGTGGCTGATGGACCGGGGCCGCGCGCTCACCACCACCACCAGGTCGTTGGGCTGGGTGTGCCGGGCCAATTGCTCGTCGGGGTCGGCCCCTTCAGGCAGGGCCAGCAGGGCGGGTTCGAAGTTCAGGCGCTGCTCCCGGGCTTCGGCCAACAGCGCCACGTGGGTCACCGGTTCGCTCAGGAACTCCACCCTAAGCCCCAGCTCCTTGGCCAGGCGCTGCACCTTGCCGATCCACTGCCCGAAGCCGGGCTCCCGTTCGGCCAGCGGGGGGCAGAGCACGAGCATCCGGCGGTGCGCCGCCAGCGGCTTGGTGATGCGGGTGACCAGCACCAGCTTGTGGTAGTTGCGCAACAGGGTGTCGGTCTTGGGGCCGAAGAGCCGCTCCAGCAGGGTCACCCGGTCGCTCCACCCCAGCAGGATGAGGTTCGACCCCGTTTCCTTCGCCGTGCGGATGATGCCACCGGCCACGTTGTTGTCGATGGTCACCACCGTGTTCACCGTGGTCTCGCTCGCCGCAGCGTAGCGCGCCTGGTCGCCCAACAGCTTGCGCATGCGCACCGAACGCGATCCGGCCCGCTCGTCGTTCTCCACCACGTTCACCAGGGTGATCGGCTGGGCCTGGGAGCGGTCGCGCAGCATGGTGGCCAGGTCCAGCAAGGGAGGTACCGAGGCCGGCTCCGCACAGGGGATGAGGATGCGTTCCCGCTGGGGTTCGGCGCTGTCGCTGCGCTGTTGTTCCACATCACCGGCCCGCACGATGCGTTTGGCCGCCGCCTCGGTGGCGAAGCTGGCCACCAGGCAGGTCACCAGGATGAGCACGATGGTGCCGTTGAGGATGTTCTCGTCGATGATGCCGGCCTTGTAGCCCACCAGGATGATGGCCAGGGTGGCCGCGGCATGCGAGCTGCTGAGACCGAAGATCAGTTGGCGCTGCGGACCCGTGTAGCGGAAGACCAACTGGGTGATCCAAGCGGCGAGCCACTTGCCCAGCAAGGCCACCACCGTGAGCACACCGGCCACCACCACCGCATCGGTGCCCCGGGTGAGCACCCGCACATCCACCACCATGCCCACACTGATGAGGAAGAAGGGGATGAAGAGGGCGTTGCCGACGAACTCCAGTCGGTTCATGAGCACCGAGGACGAAGGGATCAGCCGGTTGAGGGAAAGCCCCGCCACGAAGGCGCCGATGATGGGCTCCACCCCGGCCACCTGGGCCAGGAAGGCCGCGAAGAACACCGCCGCCAGCACGAAGATGTAGTGCGAGGTCTTCTCGCTCTCCAGCCGACCGAAGAACCACCGGGCGATGCGCGGCAACACCAGGAACATGAACAGCAGGAACAGGGCCATGGAGGTGCCCAAGCGGATCCAGAAGCCCTGGGTGAGGCCCCCGTTCTCCGCGCCCATGATCACCGCGAAGACCAGCAGCACCGCCGTGTCGGTGAGGATGGTGCCCCCCACCGCGATGGCCACGGCCTGGTGCCTACTGATGCCGAACTTCGATACGATCGGATACGCCACCAAGGTGTGCGTGGAGAACATGATGGCCGTTAGGAAGCTCGCCGCCTCGCCATAACCCAGGAGGTAGCGGCAGGCCGGATACCCGATGGCCAATGGAATGGCGAAGGTGAAGAGCCCGAACCACAAACTCTTGTTGCGGTGCCTCCGGAACTCGTCCATGTCCAGCTCCAGACCCGCGATGAACATGATGTAGAGCAGACCAATGGTGCTGAAGAGCTCCACCGCGCTGTTCTTCTCCAGGATGTTCAGGGCGTGGGGACCCACGATGACACCCGAGATGATGAGGCCGATGACACCCGGCACCTTGAACTGCCGTAGGATCAACGGGGCCAGCAGGATGATGAAGAGCACCACGCAGAACACCAGCACAGGGTTCTGCAAGGGCAACGCGAACTCGCGCGCTAAGTGTTCGAAGAATCCGCTGTCGTTCATGGTGCTGGCGACCTCACGCTACAAAGATGCCGGGTACGGTCACACCACGCATGTCGTTCAGTCCTCGTCCTCCTCCCCGCTCACCGCCACCTGCGGTACACCCTTGAAGATCCAGAACTTCTGGCCCACGAAATTGAACACCGCGCAAATGCCCGTAGCGCCCACGAAGGCCACCAGGTACTTGCGGGGCACCCAGCTCCAGGTCCCATATTGATGCAGGATCCACAGGAACAGGCTGTTCATGCTGACGTTCAACACCAGCGATACGCCGTAGAGGCCTAGGAACTTCACCAAGCGGCGGTTGCTGCGGTCCTTGCGGCGCCAGGTCCAACGCTTGTTCAGCTGGTAGGTGACGGACAGCCCGCAGAGGAAGGAGAGCGTCTTGGCCACCGCCTCGTTGTTCAGGGGTGGCGGGAAGAGCGCATCGGGCAGGGCCTGTAGGAAGGCGTAGTAACAGGCCAGGTCGGTGAGCACTGCAAGCCCACCGATGAAGATGAACTTGGTGAGCTGCTTCTTGGTCTCGGTGAGCCTGGGCATCCGCAGGAACGGTTGGCGGGTCAGCGCGTGAAGGCCTTGAACAGGTCGTTGCCGTTGGCGAAGAGGATCAGGCCCAGCAGCAGCACCATGCCGATCATCTGCGCCACTTCCAAAACGCGTTGGTTCGGTGGCCGGCCGGTCACCATCTCGTACAAGAGGAAGACCACGTGGCCCCCGTCCAGCGCCGGGATGGGCAGGATGTTCATGAACGCGAGGATGATGCTGAGGAAAGCGGTCATGTTCCAGAACACCTGCCAGTCCCACGTGGGGCTGAACAGGCCGCCGATGGACCCGAAGCCCCCGATCTGGCTGGCGCCGCTGCGCGAGAACAGGAGCTTGAGCGAACGCACATAACCGCCCAAGGTCTCCCACCCGTAAGCAATGCCTGCGGGTATCGCCGAGATGGCGTTGAACTCCTCGTGGGCCATGGTGAAGTAGGCCGAAGGTGCCCGGTTGCCGATGCCCACGGTGCCCTCTTCGGTCACGGTCATGCGTAGTTCCAGAAGCGCATTGCTGCGTTGCACTTTCACGGTCACTTCCTTCCCCTTGCGGTCGGCCATGGCCTCACGCAGGTCGGTGTAATACTTGGTCACCACATTATCCACGGCCACCAGGATGTCGCCCTTCTGCATGCCGGCCGCTAAAGCAGGTCCATCCGCCATCACGGTGTCCACGATGAACGGTACCCGCGGTGCAAAGAGGCTCTTCTCCCCACTGGCCAGGATGCTGTCGTGCACCGCAGGGCTCAAGGTGATCCGCTGTTGCACCCCGCCCCGCTCCACGGTAAGCTCGCGCGCTCCGTCGATCAGGATCGCTCGGGTCACATCCTCCAAGGTCTTCGGCTGTGCACCTGCCACGCCAACGATGCGGTCGCCCTCTTCCAGTCCTTGGCGCTGCATCAGGTCGCTCACATGCACGCCGTACTTCACCTCGCTCAAGGGCAGGTAGTCCCGGCCCCAGGTGAAGAGGATGCCGATGTAGATGGCCATACCCAGCAACAGGTTCACGGTAACGCCACCCACCATGATGATCAGGCGCTGCCACGCGGGCTTGCTGCGGAACTCCCAAGGCTCTGCCGGCTTCGCGAGCTGGTCCTTGTCCATGCTCTCGTCGATCATGCCGCTGATCTTCACATAGCCGCCGAAGGGGATCCAACCGATGCCGAACTCGGTGCCCTTCCAGTTCTTCTTCCACAGGGAGAACCACGGGTCGAAGAAGAGGTAGAACTTCTCCACACGGGTGCCGAAGTAGCGGGCAGGAAGGAAGTGGCCCAGCTCATGGAGCACCACCAGGATGCTGAGGCTGAGAATGAGCTGTGCGCCCTTGATCAAGATCTCCATGCGGAAGGGATGGCGGACCCGGCGACGCGACGCGCTTCGGCATCGCTGGCCTCCAGGTCAAGAAGCGAGGGGTTGGGGATGAACGGAACGGACTCCAGACAGTGCGCGATCAGGTCGCTCATCTCCAGGAAGCCGATGGCATCCTGCAGGAAGAGCGCCACGGCCACTTCGTTGGCGGCATTGAGCACGCACGGCGCATTGCCGCCCCGGTCCATGGCCTCGAGCGCCAGGGCCAGGTTGCGGAAGGTCTTCAGGTCTGGCTGCTCGAAGGTCAGCGCCGGGTACTTCACGAAGTCGAAGCGGGGCCAGCTGGTGGGCAGCCGGTCCGGGTAGGCCATGGCGTACTGGATGGGCAGCTTCATGTCCGGCAGGCCCATCTGCGCCTTCATGCTGCCATCGCGGAACTGCACGATGCTGTGGATGATGCTCTGCGGGTGGACGATGATCTCGATCTGCTCGCGCTTCAGGTTGAACAGCCACTTGGCCTCGATGGCCTCCAGGCCCTTGTTCATCAGGCTGGCGCTGTCGATGGTGATCTTGGCGCCCATGTCCCAATTGGGGTGCTTCAGGGCCTGGGCCTTGGTCACCGTGGCCAGCTCGGCGCGGCTTCTGCCCCGGAAGGGACCTCCGCTGGCCGTGAGCACGATCTTCTCGATGGGGTTGTGCCACTCGCCCGCCAGGCACTGGAAAATGGCGCTGTGCTCGCTGTCCACGGGGTAGATGTTCACCCCCTTGTCCTGCGCGGCCTTGGTGACGAGCTCGCCCGCCACCACCAGGGTCTCCTTGTTGGCCAGGGCGATGTGCTTGCCTGCGGCGATGGCCGCCAGCGTGGGCCGCAGCCCGGCGTAGCCTACCAGCGCGGTCAGCACCAGGTCGATGCCCTCCATGGTCACCGCCTGCTCCAGCGCATCGGCACCGGCATAGACCTTGATGCCCTTGGGGAAGAGCGCGTCCTTCACGGCGTCCAGCTTGGCCGGGTCACCGATCACCACCGCATTGGGACTGAACTCCAGCGCCTGCTGCATCAGCAGCCCCACGTTGTTGCCGCAGCTCAGCAGCTCCACGGCGAAACGCTCGGGCTGCTCACGCACCACGTCCAGGGCCTGTGTGCCGATGGAACCCGTGGAACCGAGGATGGCGATGCGTTTCTGCATGGTCGGACCGCCACCCCTGCGGCGGCAAGGGTGCAAAGATCGGGGTTTTGTGGGCTGGTGCGCAGGCTCCTGATCGCCCGCTTCACCGCCCCCCCGCCGCCCGCCTTAAGCGGTCGTTGATCGCACGGCCCAGGCCTTCCTCCGGGAATTCCTCGGCCACGATGACGGCGCAGTCGCTGCCGTCCAGCTCGCGCAGCACGGCGAAGAGGTGGCGCGCAGCCTCGGCCAGATCGCCGCTTTCGGAGAGCACTTCGCAGCGGTGGGCCAGGTATTCGCGTTGGAAGCTGATCACACCCACCGAGCGGCCCGCGAAGCGCTTCAACAGGGCTTCCACATCGCCGCGGTACAGGGGCTTGCGCGGGGCGTAATGGCTGTCCAACATCCCCGGTGCGTGGGGCTTGGCGGCCGTAGGCACCACGGTGAGCGGTCCGGTGATGGCGGCGATGGCCTCGGCGGAGATGCCGCCCGGGCGGAAGAGCTGCCACCGGCCGTCCTGCCAACCGATGATGGTGCTCTCCACCCCCACCGCACACGGACCACCGTCCAGGATGTACGGCACCTGGTCACCCAGCTGGTCGGCCACGTGCTGTGCGGTGGTGGGGCTCACGTAGCCGAAGGGGTTGGCACTGGGCGCCGCGAGGGGGAAGGGCAGCGCTTGCAGCAGCGCCAAGGTGAGGGGATGGGAAGGCATACGTACCCCCACGGTGTCCAATCCGCTGGTGACGATGTCGGGCACGTCGGGGTGCTTGGGCAGCAGCAGGGTGAGCGGGCCTGGCCAGAAGGCGTCCATGAGGGCTTGGGCCTGCGGTGGCAGTTCGCGCGCCACCCGGTGGATGTCAGCCGCGCGGCCGATGTGTACGATGAGCGGATCGAAGCTGGGGCGCTGTTTCACGCTGAAGATGCGCAGCACGGCCGCTTCATCGAAGGCGTTGGCGGCCAAGCCGTATACGGTCTCGGTGGGGATGGCCACCACCGCGCCGGCCTGCAGGTGCTGGGCCGCCTGTGCGCTATCGGTGCCAATGGTGCTCATGGTGCAAAGATCGGCAGCGGGGAACGGATGCGGTGCAGGAGAGGCTGATGCCAACGCGGCTGACCAAGGGATCGCATAACGCGATACATTCGGGGCAGAACCACGCCTCAATGCAACGCCGCGACTTCCTTCGCTCCGCCTGCCAGGCCTGTGCCGCACTGGCCTTGGTCCCCTTGGCTGCTGGCTCGTTGGAGAGTTGTGCTTCCGGGCTGGCCGTTACCGATGGTCTGCTGCGGTTCCCCAAGAGCTCCATGGGCAAGGACGGCACGGCGGTGATCAAAGCGAAAGGCGCACCCCACCCGGTGATGGTGGTGCAGCGACCCGATGGCACGTACACCGCCCTGGCCCTGAACTGCCCGCACAAGAACGGCCCGGTGAAGAACAAGGGAGGCGTGCTCACCTGCGACTGGCATGGCAGCACCTTCGACCGGGAAGGACAGGTGACCAAGGGCCCATCCAAGGCGGGACTGAAGCGCTACCCGGTGGAAGCGGTGGGCGAGGAATTGATGGTGCGCTTCGCCTGATCAGGGCTTGATCACTTTCTGCGTCACGAAGCCCAGGTTGGTATAGAGCGAAAGGACGTAGGTACCCGATGCGTATCGGCCTAGATCCAAGGGGAGGTCATGTGCGCCGGCAGGAAGCACCCCTTCGTGCAGGATGCGTAGCAACTCACCTTGCTCCGTATGCACGGCCACCCGTGTCAACGAACGGTGCTGTAGCACGACCGATACGCGGAGCGGCCCCTCTGCCACCGTGCTGGAGACGGACAGGCGATCGCGCACCTCGGGCAGCGGTTCCGGTGTACGGACACCCGTGCTCAAGGGGCCATAGCGGAAGATCCCATATCCACCGGCAAAGGCCAATTGATCATTCACCTTGTGGAAGCGGTTGAAGCCAGGAACGCCGAACCCTTGGCTCCAGGAAGTGCCTCCATCCTGCGTGGCATAGAGCGTGTTGTCCCCAGCCCAACCGAGCTGTGGCGTCAGGAAGCCCACTCCTTGCAAGCGACCATTGGTCTGGGCCAGGGTATCCAAGGTCCACGTGACGCCCGCATCGGAAGAAACGGCAATGCGCGGGCGGCTGTTGAACGCCGATTCGATGGACGCGAAGAAGTGGACCCCATCCGGGGATTGGATCTTCCAGAACCACTCGTAACCCGTGCCCGTGGTGAACACCTCGGACCAGGTCACACCCCCATCCTCGGTCCGGTAGATGGATGCACCCGCATTGGTGTTCGCACCGGCACCCACCGCGAAACCGGTATCGGCATTGAGGAAGTGGACGTCGACCAGGCACCAGGCCAGGCTCGACAGATCGGTGTGGGACCAGGTATCGCCCCCATCCGTGCTCTTGATGATGTACGCCGGTCCGAAGAACACGCCCGAGCCATAGATGGTAGTGGCATCGGGTGCGCTCAACCCGCAGACACCGGGGATCTGCTGCGGTAACTGTGACATGATGTCGGTCCAGGTCGTCCCGCCATCCTCGGTGCGGTACAGTTGCCAATCCAACGATCCACAGAACCCGTTCTGGTCATCGAGGAATTCGATGCTGCGGAGGTAACTGTCGCCGAAGTCCGCCACCACGGACCAGAAGTCACCACCATCATAGGTGCGCAGGATACGCCCGGATCCTCCGCCAGCCGCGAAGCCGGTGTCCGCGTTCAGGAAATAGAGGTCATCGCAGCGCTCGATGGTAGGATGGAACAACTGGGTCCATTGCGCCTGCGCTATCGTCAGGACCAGGAACAGGATGATGGTGGACCAGGATCGCATGGGGTCGGTATGTGTCGACCAAGTTGCAGAACGATGGCGATCGTCCGGAGCGCTGTGCGATGAACGGCACGCGTGGCCGAGCGAACGGTCACCCCAAGCCCTCCACGTAGCGCCGGTCGTTCGCAAGGCGCGGCATCTTGCTCTGGGCGTCGTTCATGCCCCGCGCCTTCATCCATGCTGCGAAACCGCCCCGGGCTACCGCCGCGATCACCAGCGGCCGCAGCACCTTGCCCGCGATCAGATCCTTGTAATAGGGGTTGCGCTTCTGCAGGGCTTCGTCCATCGCGACGGCGAAGCGTGCCATGTCCGCCGGAGGGGCCGCGAACTCGATGAACCATTCGTGGTAGGGCAGGCCATCCTTGGGAGCGGTCTGAGGCGCTACGGTGAACTCGGCCACCTCGCCCGGCACCAACGCCAGGGCATCCTTCAACGCTCCTTCCACCTCCTCGGCGATGACATGTTCGCCAAAGGCACTGGTGAAATGCTTGGTGCGGCCTGTGACCTTGATGCGCGGGGGGCTGAGCGAGGTGAACTTCACCGTATCGCCGATCTCGTAGCCCCATAGGCCAGCGTTGGTGTATAGGACCAGTGCGTACTGCGTGTTCAGCTCCACCTCGGCGATGGAGCGTGGACGGCGGTCGTTGCCCTGCATGGGCACGAAGCCGAAGTAGATGCCGTTGTCCACCACCAACAGCAGGCCCTCGTCGTTGTCCTTGTCCTGGTAGGCGATGAAGCCTTCGCTGGCCGGGAAGAGCTCCACACTGGGCACGCTGCCACCGATGAGCGCCTCCATACGGTTGCGGTACGGGTCGTAGTTGACACCGCCATACACGAAGAGCGAGAAGTGCGGGAAGACCTCCTTGACCGTGGCCTTGCCGGTGCGGGTCAGCAGACGCTCGAAGTACATCTGCACCCAGGCAGGTATGCCACTGATCAGTCGCATGTCGGCCTGCATGGTCTCGCCCACGATGGCCTCCACCTTGGTCTCCCAGTCGGCGATGCTGTTGGTGGCGAAGCCGGGCATGCGGTTCTTCAACAAGTAGGCCGGTACGTGGTTGGCGACGATCCCGCTGAGCCGCCCGGTGGGGATGCGCCGCGAGCGATCGAGCACTGGACTGCCTTGGAGGAAGATCATCTTGCCGTCCACGAAGTCAGCGCGGCCACTGTGGGCGATGTAGGCCAGCAAGGCCCGGCGAGCGCTACCGATGTGGTTGGGCAGGCTCTCCGGGGTGATGGGGATGTATTTGGCGCCGCTGGTGGTGCCGCTGGTCTTGCAGAAGTAGAGGGGCTTGCCGGGCCACAGCACATCGTCCTCGCCGAACAGGACGCGGTCCACATAGGGCTTGAAGCCTTCGTAATCGCGCAAGGGCACAGCCTGCACCAGGTCGGTATGACCGCGCACGTCATGCAGGCGGTGCTCCCGCCCGAAGGCGGTGTCGCCCCCGAAGCGGACCAGCCGGGTCAACAGGGCCTGCTGGGTGGCCACGGGGTCCAGGGCACGGCGCATCACGGCGTCCGTCACGTAGCGCGCGTAGGGCTTGGCGATGGCGCTCTTCAGGCTCATTCGAAGACGATGTAGCGCTGCGGGTCCACCGGGTCACCCTTCAACCACAGCTCGAAATGGAGGTGCGGCCCGGTGGTGAGCTCTCCGCTGTTACCTACAATGGCCACGGCCTCCCCAGCACGTACCTTATCACCCACCTTCCGGAGAAGCACACTGTTGTGCTTGTAGATGCTCACCAGATCGTTCCGATGTTGGATGTGCAGCACATGCCCGGCATCGGTGGTCCAGCTCGCTTCGATCACCGTTCCTTCCAAGCAGGCCTTCACCGCCGCATCGGCCTTGGCCACGATGTCCATACCGAAATGCCCTTGGGCACGGTCGAACGTGGTGGTGACGATACCTCGAAGGGGTGGGAACAGCACCAGCCCGGCCAGGTCACGTGGACCACTGCCATTGGCGCCTTCCACCAGGTCATAGGCTTGCTCGCGGGCCATACGGGCGCGCAATGCACTGTCGGCATCACCGGGCACCAGGTCCTCCGGTCCGGGAGTCGCAACCAGCGGGGCGAACAGATTGGCACTGTCCGCGTGCAACTCCCCCCGCAACACGCGTTGTAGGTTCATCAGGTAGGCATCCTGTTCCCTCACCCGCAGCTCCAAGGAATCGGCCAGGACCGTACTCCGATAAGCATTGCGCTTGGTCTCCTGGTCGGAATAACCGGGAATGTAGCGCTTGAGCGGTGTGAACACGATCAAGGCGGTCACGAACAGGCCGTGTAGCGTGAAGGCCACCAGCGTGAGTAACAAGACGTTCAACCGAGTGAGCCGGATACTGAACCGTTCTTCGAACGTACGGTCGTTGATCAGGAGCAAGCGGTACTTGTTCTTGAGCTTGCCCAATAGCCGCCTGGCCCGGGGACGGGGCCGGGCGACGGGTCTCGGGTCCTTCGCGGATTCGGCCATCACGCACAAAGGTGGCTATCCCGATCGGATCGGCCGATGGCAATTCGGAAAAGCGGCCGAGCATAGAGCCCAATGAAATAACTTCGCCCGTTCGTAGTTAAGGCATCCGGAACCATGCTTCCCCGCTCCCTTCACCATGCCGCCTCATGGGCGCTCCTGCTGGCCGTGCTGTTCGGCACCGGTTGCAGTAAACAGAAGGATGCCTTCCTGAACCGCACCTACCACCGTCTGACCTCCAGGGACAACGGCTGGTTCAACGCGAACGAGAAGCTCAAGGAGGTTGTCCGGGGTATGGAGGATGCCCACGTGGACAACTACGACGAGGTACTACCCTTGTTCATCTATGGCACGGAGGATCAGGCCCGCAATGCCACGCCCGACCTGGAGAAGTGCATCGACAAGTGCTCGCTCGTGATCGAGCGGCACAGCATGGACATCGAAGGCAAGGAACGTAACAAGTGGATCGATGATGCCTGGTTCGTCATCGCGAAGAGCCAGTTCTACAAAGGGAATTTCTACGAAGCCGAGCGCGGGTTCACCTACATCAGCAGGAGGTTCAAGGATGGCGACCGCCGATTGCAGGCGCTGGAGTGGCAAGCTCGGACAGCGATCCAACTGGAACAGTTCGCCAAGGCCCAGAGCGCGTTGGACCTGGTGAAGGACGAAAAGAAGCTGCCCAAGGACTTCGACCATGCCTCACAAAGCGCCGTGCAAGCCGACATGGAGCTGAAGCGCGGCAAGGTGGACGACGCGATCATCCATCTTGAACGTGCGGTCGACCTGACGAAGGACCGTCGCTCCCGTGTGCGTTGGGCCTTCATCCTTGCCCAGCTTTACCAGGTCAAGGGCTTCGAAGAGAAGGCGATCGCTCAATTCGGCAAGGTGGTTCGCATGAACCCACCCTACGAGATGGCCTTCCACGCACAGATCATGCAGGCGTTGGCCTTCAATAAGGGCGATAGCAAGACCCTGCGTCAGAAGCTGAACCGCATGCTTCGTGACGACAAGCATATCGACCACTTCGACATGATCCACTATGCCTTGGCGGACCTGGACCTGAAGGAGCGGAAGAAGGAGGACGCCATTGCCCACCTGCTGACCAGCGCCAAGGTGAGCACCACCGATACGAAACAGAAAGCCAAGACCTTCTTGAAGTTGGCCGATATCCAGTTCGACGACCGGATCTATGCACTGGCCCAGAAATACTACGATAGCACGGCCACACTTCTGAATGAAGAGCACCTGCGCTTCGAGGAAGTGACCACACGGGCGCGGGTGTTGGGCGATCTGGTGGAGCAACTGGGGATCATCGCCCGGGAGGATAGCCTACAGGCGCTGGCGCAGTTGGATGAAGGCGAACTGGAGAAGAAGATCAACAGCATCATCCGCGACCGGGAGCGTGAGGAAGAGGAGAAGAAGAGGCTTGAGGAGGAGGCCCGCGCGTTGGGTGACGCTGCCCCAGGAGGACCGGTGACCCCCACCCCACCAGCTGCCGGAGGACGTGGTAACTGGTACTTCTATGACCCCCAACAGATCGGTCGTGGTCTTGCCCAGTTCCGGAAGCGCTGGGGCAACCGCCCGTTGGAGGATAACTGGCGCCGCAAGGACAAGAGCGGCAGCGCATTGGCCGAAGGGTTCGATGAAGAAGGGGAAGAGGGAGAGGAAGGCGAGGAAGGAGGGAAGGAGGACAAGGAGGCCGAATGGAAGGACCCTGCTTTCTACATGAAAGACCTGCCCCGTGATGAGGCCGATGTGCTGGCAAGCAATGCGCGGGTGTGCGAAGCGCTCTACGTGAGCGGGATGATCTACAAGGAACAGCTGAAGGACGTGGACAATGCCACCGAGAGCTTCGAGGTGCTCAACAACCGGTTCGAAGAATGTCGCTATACCCCCGAGAGCTATTATCAGCTATACCGCATCTACTTGGAAAAGGAGCAAGGTGGATGGTTCTCCTTGGAAGGGATCGGCTCACAGACCTATGCCGACATCATCCTCGAACGGTGGCCCGATTCGGAGTTCGCCCGATTGGTGCGTGACCCCAACATCCTACAAGCCGATGAACAACGCAAGCGGGAGGAAGAGGAGGCTTATCGCGGCATCTATCAGCAGTTCCGTCAGTACAGCTATATCCCCGTGGTGAATGCCTGCGATGTGGTGCTGCGCGAGGAACCCCGCAACCACTTCAGACCCAAGTACCACATCCTGAAGGCCATGGCCTTGGGTGGTTTAAGGGATATGGGCAATTACCGGAGCACCCTGAACGAGCTGAGATCGACCTACCCGGGCACTGATGAGGCAAAGGCGGCCGACGAGATGCTTGCCGCACTGGACAAGGCGGCTGGTGGAACGGTCCCACCTCGGGCGGAAGGCAGTTCGGCCTCCTACACCATGGGCAACGGTCCCCACTTCTATGTGGTGGTGGTACCCAACAAGGATAACGACCTCAACACCATCAAAGCAGCGATCGCCGATTTCGGACGGGCCTATCTGCCCTCAGAGACCTTCCAGATCACCAACAACTTCCTGGACGCCGAACACCAACTGGTGCTGGTGGACCGGTTGGCTGACAAGGCCGCAGCGCTCAATTACCACATGCTCTTCACGGGCAACACCGATGTGCTCTCCGACCTGAACTCCAAGGGCTTCTCCTCCTTCGTCATCACCCCGGAGAATTACACCGCCCTTTTCCGCACCAAGGACCTGATCGGGTATCAAGCCTTCTTTGCCGAGAAGTACCTAGAGGCTCAATAGGATAAGTCGTTGCAGGGGCTATCTTTGTCCGGCACGTTCGTACCACCTAGCTCATTGGGACCATGTTCCGAAGCGAAAAATCCGCCCCTGCTGCCATGAATAAGTCCGCAGAGACCGTCAACCCAGGAAAGATCAACAGTATCATGGAGGGCACCTCCTTGGTAGGCGAGATCCAAAGCGACAGTAACCTCCGCGTGGATGGTCGTGTGAAGGGTACGATCAATGTTCGCGGCCGATTGATCGTGGGACAAAGTGGCGTGATCGAAGGAGAGGTGACCTGTCAGAGTAGCGACATCGAAGGAACTGTTCTGGGCCGTGTGAACTGCCAGGACCTGTTGAGCCTCAAGGCGACCGCCAAGCTCCAAGGCGACATCAACACGAAGAAGCTCGCTATCGAACCAGGTGCCGTGTTCACCGGGAACTGTAGCATGGGCGGTGGTGTGTTGAAGGAAATGGACCCCGTGCGCTTACGCACGGAAGGTGCCCGCACCGAGCAGCCTGCACAGGCCGTTCGCTGATACCGACCTCGTCCCCATGGAGCGATCGGCCTCCCGTTGGTCCTTCGTCCTGCCCGTCATCCTCTTTGGTGTGGTCTGCTTTGTGGCACTTTGGGCCACCCTTGCCGCCTTGCACATCACCATGCTCGCGCTGCATCAGGCGGTGGTCCTATATTTCACGGTACTCACTCTCCTTCTTCACGGCTGGGTGCATGCAGCGGCCAGTGCGGATAGTAGGATGATGGTGCGCCGGTTCATGGCCTCCATGGTCGTGAAGATGATGGTCTCACTCCTCGTACTCATGGTGTTGTTGCTCACGCGTCCGAAGGACCAGGTGCTCACCCTCGCCCTCGTCTTCATGGGCTGTTATTTGGCGTTCCTGGTCTTCAGCACCGTCACCAGTTTGCGGCTGATCCGACGATGGACCGCTCCATGACCACCCCGGAGAAAGGCCGCAAGGGACGCCTTGACCCAAGTACCTATATGCGACTCTCGGGCATGGGATTGACCATGATGGCCGTGGTGCTCGCATTCACCTTTACGGGACATTGGTTGGATGGTTTACTAGGATGGCGCTTCCCGCTATTCACCATCCTTCTGGCACTGGTGGGCATCGCTGGGGCCATCATCCATCTCATCCGGGAAACCGGGCGCAAATAGCACGATGGGTTTTCGCGTTCCGAACAGAGTTCTACCTTTGCGCCCGCAATGCGGGGGGTAGCACTCCGCAAAACCGTGATGAAACCCTTGATCCGCGCCACTTCCCTTCTGTTCAGCGTTCTGTTCGCAGGGGTGTCTTTCGCGCAACATGAAGGGCACGATCACGCGGCCAGCGACACGACCCATGTCCACGAGGTGGTGATACCGACGGCTGATGTCCACGATGGGCATCCCAATGAAGCCACCGGCGAAGCGCATGACGCGCATGGTGTGGCGAAGTTCAACCCTGGTGAGATGATCATGGGCCACGTGGGGGATGAGCACGGCTGGCACCTGTGGGGCCACACCAGCCTCCCACTCCCGATCCTGGTCTACAACACCCAACGCGGCTTCAGCGCCTTCAGCAGTGCGCACTTCGACCACGGGCACAAGACCCACGGTGGTTACATGCTGCATGAGGGGAAGTTGGTTGCCACGGACGCCGCGGACGGGACCGATGCGCACCACGCGACCGAGAACGAGGCATTGACCAAGGCCACCTGGGACCTGAGCATCACCAAGAACGTACTGGCCATGCTGGTGAGCGTCGTATTGATGCTCATGATCTTCCTGAGCGTGGCCGCAGCGTACAAGAAGCGCGGGACCAGCGCGCCCAAGGGGCTTCAGAGCTTCATCGAGCCGATCATCCTGTTCGTGCGCGACGATGTGGCAAAAGCGAACATCGGCCCGAAGTATGAACGGTTCATGCCCTTCTTGTTGACGGTGTTCTTCTTCATCCTGATCAACAACCTGATGGGCTTGATCCCCATCTTCCCCTTCGGCGCCAACGTGAGCGGTAGCATCTCGGTGACCTTCACCTTGGCGGCCATCACCTTCGTTCTCACGCTCATCAACGGTAACCGTCACTACTGGGGACACATCCTGGCCATGCCCGGTGTTCCCAAACCGGTGCTGCTCATCCTTACACCGGTGGAGATCCTCGGTGTGTTCCTGCGCCCTGCGATCCTGATGATCCGATTGTTCGCGAACATCACCGCCGGGCACATCATCGTGTTGAGCTTCTTCTCCTTGATCTTCATATTCGGCGAGATCAACGCTGGCCTGGGTTGGGGTGTGAGCATCTTCAGCCTGGTCTTCACCATCTTCATGAGCATGATGGAACTTCTGGTGGCGTTCATCCAGGCCTTCGTGTTCACCTTCCTCTCTGCCATGTACCTGGGTTCCGCTATCGAGGAGCCCCACCATCACTAAGTAAAACACGCAAACCCAAACCCGTCCCCCATGTTCCTTTCGATCCTCCTGCAAGCCGCCGCCGAGAACGCCCACTTCGGTTTCGCCGCCATCGGCGCTGGTATCGCTGCCCTCGCTGCCGGTATCGGCATCGGTCGTATCGGTGGTGATGCCATGCAGGCCATCGCCCGTCAGCCCGAGGCTACCAACGACATCCGCGCCAACATGATCCTGGCCGCCGCTCTGGTGGAAGGTGCAGCCATGTTCGGTATCGTTGTGGGCCTGCTGGCCATGGTGCTCTGAGCACCTGCCGGTCGTAAACCCTGACCCCAAGTCATGCTTATCCAATTCTCCTTCGGCCTCATCTTCTGGATGACCGTATCGTTCCTGGCGGTACTGTTCATCCTCAAGAAGTTCGCTTGGAAACCGATCCTCGGTGTCCTGAGCGAGCGCGAACGCACCATCGAGGACGCTTTGAGCGAGGCCAAGAAGGCTCGTGAAGAGATCGCTGCGATGAACGCCCGCAATGAGGACCTCATGCGCCAGGCCCGTGAAGAACGCGAAGTGCTGCTGAAGGAGGCCCGCGATATCCGTGATAAGGAGATCGGCGAAGCTAAGGCCAAGGCCAAGGCCGAGGCTGAAGCGCTACTGAGCCGCGCCCGGGTGGACATCCAGAACGAAAAGAACGCCGCCATCACCGAGATGAAGAACCAGGTGGCCGAGCTGAGCATCCTGGTGGCCGAGCAGGTCCTACGGGAGAAGCTCGCCGACAATGCCGCACAGCAATCGCTGGTGGACAAGGTGATGAACGAGGCCGAACTGCGCAAGTCATGATCGTAGCACCGGTCGCCTACCGCTATGCGCGCTCCTTGATGGAGCTTGCCCAGGAGAAGGGTGTGCTCGCCGGTGTGCATGAGGACATGCGCCTGGTGGGAAGCACCTGCGCGGCCAACCGCGAACTGGTGGTGCTGCTCAACAGCCCGGTGGTGAAGGCCGACAAGAAGGACCGCATCCTGGAACGGGTGTTCTCCGGCAAGGTGGGACAGCTCACCGCAACGTTCATGGGCATCCTTGTGCGCAAGGGCCGCGAACGTCTGTTGCCCGATGTGGCCCATGCGTTCAGCGAGCTCTACAAGATCAGCAAGAACATCGTCGTTGCCCACGTTTCCAGCGCCGTTCCTTTGAGCGCCGGTGCCCGCGCGAAAGTGCTGGCCATCGCTGAGAAACAGCACCCGGGCAAGTCCATCGAATTGGTGGAGAAAGTGGACCCCGCCCTGATCGGCGGTGTGACGATCCGGATCGGCGATGAGCTGTACGATGGCACTGTGAGCCGTCGTCTGGCCGACCTGCGCCGCGAATTCTCCAAGAACCCGTACATCCCCGCGATCTAACGACTTCCCGCCATGGCCGAAGTGAACCCCGCCGAAGTAACGGCGATCCTCAAACAAGAACTCGCCGGTTTCCGCAGCGAAGCCGAACTCGAAGAGGTCGGTACCGTGCTCCAGGTGGGTGACGGTATCGCCCGCATCTATGGTTTGAACAGCGTGCAAAGTGGTGAGCTCGTGGAGTTCACCAGCGGCCTGCGCGGCATCGTACTGAACCTGGAGGAGGATAACGTCGGTGTGGTGTTGCTCGGTCCCTCCGTGGGGATCAAAGAGGGCGATACGGTGAAGCGCACCAAACGCATCGCCAGCATCAAGACCGGTGAAGGCATCGTGGGGCGTGTGGTGAACACCTTGGGTGAACCCATCGACGGCAAAGGCCCCATCGGCGGTGAACTGTTCGAAATGCCCTTGGAGCGCAAGGCCCCGGGCGTGATCTACCGCGAACCGGTGAAGGAGCCGCTCCAGACCGGTATCAAGGCAGTGGACGCCATGATCCCCATCGGTCGTGGCCAGCGCGAATTGATCATCGGTGACCGCCAGACCGGAAAGAGCACGGTGGCCATCGACACCATCATCAACCAGCGCGAATTCTATGAAGCCGGCCAGCCGGTGTATTGCATCTACGTGGCCATCGGCCAGAAGGGATCCACCGTGGCGGGCACGGTGAAGACCTTGGAGGAGAACGGTGCCATGGCCTACACCACGGTGGTGGCCGCGAACGCCAGCGATCCCGCCCCCATGCAGTTCTACGCTCCCTTCACCGGAGCGGCCATTGGTGAGTACTTCCGTGATACGGGTCGTCCGGCCCTGATCGTGTACGATGATCTTTCCAAGCAGGCCGTGGCCTACCGCGAGGTATCGCTGCTGTTGCGCCGTCCGCCCGGACGTGAGGCCTACCCCGGTGACGTGTTCTACCTGCACAGCCGTCTGCTGGAGCGCGCCGCCAAGGTGACCGCCGATCAGACCGTGGCCAGCCAGATGAACGACCTTCCCGAGAGCCTCAAAGGCAAGGTGAAGGGCGGTGGATCATTGACCGCTCTGCCGATCATCGAGACGCAGGCCGGTGACGTCTCCGCCTACATCCCGACGAACGTGATCTCCATCACGGACGGTCAGATCTTCCTGGAGAGCAACCTGTTCCTGAGCGGTGTACGTCCTGCCATCAACGTGGGTATCAGCGTGAGCCGCGTGGGTGGTAACGCACAGATCAAGTCCATGAAGAAGGTGGCCGGTACCCTGAAGCTCGACCAAGCGCAATACCGCGAACTGGAGGCCTTCAGCAAGTTCGGTTCCGACCTGGACGCCGCCACCAAACAGGTGTTGGACAAGGGTGCGCGCAACGTGGAGATCCTGAAGCAGGGGCAGAACAGCCCGATGCGCGTGGAGGAGCAGATCGCCATCATCTACTGCGGCACCAAGGGTCTGCTGAGCAAGATCCCTGTGCAGAACGTGAAGCAGTTCGAGGCTGAGTTCATCACCATGCTGCGCAACAAGCACAGCGATGTGCTGGCCGCCTTGAAGAAGGGTGATTACAACGACCAGATCACCGGCACGCTGGAGAAAGTGGCGGCGGACCTGGTGAAGAGCCTGGATAATTAATAGTGGAACACGTGTAGCGTCGACCCCCTGGGTCGGCGTACACGCCGCAGCAGCAGCACCCGCACAACGCTGATAAGCACGCACGAATGGGCAGCCTGAAGGAGGTACGGAACCGGATCGTCTCGGTCAACAGCACCAAGCAGATCACTGCGGCCATGAAGATGGTGAGCGCGGCCAAACTGCGCCGTGCCCAGGATGCCATCGTGCGCATGCGTCCGTATGCCGAGAAGTTGCAGCAGATCCTGAGCAACGTCAGTGCGTCCTTGGATAGCAATGAAGGCAAGTTCAGCCAGCAGCGTGAGGTGAAGAAGGTCCTGCTCGTGCCGATCGTAAGTAACCGGGGTTTGGCCGGTGCGTTCAATACACAGGTGTTCCGACTGATGCGGAAGGCCCTATCGGAAGCCAGCACCCAAGGCGTGGAAGTGAGCATCCTGCCCATCGGGAAAAAGGCCATGGACATGTACCGCAGGAGCGGCAAGCTGGACGAGAGCCTTCCCACGGACCTCGCTGGACTGTATGAGGGCCTCAACTTCGACAAAGTGGCTCCCGTTGCGGAACTCATCATGAGCGCTTTCGTCGAGGGTCGATATGACCGCGTGGTCCTGTTCTACAACAAGTTCAAGAACGCTGCGGTCCAGATCACCACGGAGGAGCAATACCTGCCGATCCCGCCAGCCGCTGAGAAGGTGAAGGGTGAGACTACCAAGGGCGAGCACATCATGGAGCCCGATCGCGCCACCATCGTGGAACAGATCATCCCCAAGAGCCTGAAGATCCAGCTCTACAAGGCGCTGCTGGACAGCAACGCCGCCGAGCACGGTGCCCGCATGACCGCCATGCACAAGGCCACGGACAATGCCGACTCCCTCATCAAGGAGCTGAAGCTGTCCTACAACAAGGCCCGCCAGGCCGCCATCACCGGGGAGATCCTGGAGATCGTGGGCGGTGCTGAGGCATTGAAGGGCTAGACCCGCTTTCCTAGCGATCATGTGGCGAATAGGCCACGACCGCAACTGCGGCAAGAACGTCCCGTACAACGGTCCACCTCAACGACCGATGATATGTGGAGATCGACCTTGCTTTGCTGTTGCATCTCGGTGAATACGCTCGCACAAACCGGTCCCGGCGGGGTAGGAAATAGCACCACCAATTTCTTATGGCTCTCAGCCGAGCATGATGTCACGGTTCCTTCCGTGGGGGTCTCCCGCTGGGGCGACCGATCGGGTAACGGGAATCACGCCCTTCAAGCCACCGCCAACCGCCAGCCCCTGCTGACCCCGGGGTCCTTCAATGGTTACCCGGCGATCACCTTCGACAACGACCCGGCAGCGGCGGACCTGCTCACCATAGCGGACAATGCCACGTTGGAAGGCATGAACGGACTCACCGGCTTCGCTGTGTTCGACCTGGCAGCAGGCACCGCATTGGCCGCACCACGCGGCATCCTCTCCAAACGGGTCGATCCGGGCGCCGCTCAGAACGCATACGCTTGGTTCCTCTGGCAGAGCGGTAGCAATCTGGCCCAACACCTTGACATCGTCGGTACCGGCAACCGGATCAGTAGCCCGGGCTCGCATGCGATCAACACCGTGTACATCAACAGCTTCACGTATCACGGGGCAACTCCCACCAATTCCCAGGACCAAGTGCTCCTCACCGGGAACACTGCCGTGGCCAACGGCGCGGAGACCAGTACCAGCATTCCCAACTACACGTCCAACTTGCACATCGGACAACTTTACGGCCATACCGGTGCTGCGGGCAATACCACCCGTTTCAATGGCAGGATCGCGGAGATCATCCTGTTCAATACCACGCTTACCAGCGTGCCCCGCACGATCATCCATAACTACCTGGCCGCCAAGTACGGACGCACCTTGGCTAGCCTGGACCTTTACATACAGGATGAAGAGTTGAACGGCAACTTCGACCACGATGTGGCCGGTATCGGAAGAGCCAGTTCCACGGACCTTCACGATGACGCCCAAGGAACCGGCCTACTGAGGATCAATAACCCGAGTGACCTGAACAACAACGAATACCTGGTCTGGGGACACGATAACGGTATCCTTGGCGCTTGGGGAGTTGGCGACCGTCCCAGTGGTGTGGAAGGCAGGTGGGACCGCACGTGGCGCATCAATGAGGTGAACGCCAGCGGCACAGCGGTCAATGTGGGTGCCGTGGACATGACCTTCGACTTGAGCACGTTCGGGCCAGTGACGGCCAGTCACCTGCGCTTGCTGGTGGACAGCGACAATGATGGGAACTTCGCAGATGAGACCCCTTTGAGTGGTGCGACCGACCTGGGTAGTGGCCGATACCGATTCTCCGGGGTCACCGCCTTGACCAATGGTGTGCGCTTCACCCTGGGTACCACCGATCTTTCGGCCACGCCCCTGCCGGTCGAACTGGTGGCGTTCAACGCCGAAGCGCTTGCCGGTTCCGTGCATCTGAACTGGACCACGGCCAGCGAACAGGACAACGCGTACTTCACGGTGGAACGCAGTACCGATCTGACGACCTGGGAAGGCACTATCGAAGTACCCGGTGCCGGGACCAGTCATCAACCCCTATCGTACGCCGCGATCGATCGGACGCCCCATCCGGGAACGAACTATTACCGCTTGAGGCAGACGGACCACAACGGCACCACCTCCCTCAGTGACCTGCGCGCCGTGGATACCGGACATGCCGTTGAGCCCGGTTGGACCATACAGCCGATGCCCTTCGCACACGAGGCGCAGGTCATCAGTGGCAGCGGCCCCCTCTTGGAGATCGCGGTGCATACGCTATCCGGCCAACGGGTGGCACTGCCCGTGCGCATCCTGGATGGGCTCGCCTTGCTGGATACCGATGCCCTTCTCAGGGGGACCTATCTGTTGAGCGTGACCACATCGGCAGGGAGAAGCACCCGCCGCGTGGTCAAGGAATGATCGCGGCTACCCCAAGGTTGCGACCGAACGGCCATTGTCTTCGACGAAACGGCATTCACTGTCGACGACCGGAACCAAAACGATCGGTCCACGTACAACGGTCCACTCACAAACGAATGGACCATGAACAGAACACTACTCGTCTTGCTTGCTGCCCCACTAATGGGCCATTTACACGCTCAGGCCGACCTGGTCGGTTTGTCGCGTGCCACCTCGACGCAGCGTTCGGCTGAACGGATCAAGGACGAACCTGTCCTGCTGGACAGCGGGCTTCCGGTATTGGAACTTGTTTCCTTCGAAGCGGCATCCAAGGACCACAGTACTGTAGAAATACAGTTCGCGACGGTGTCCGAGCGGGCCGAGGAGTTCTTCCACGTGGAGCGTTCCGGGGACCTGATCCACTGGGATGTGGTGGCGCAAGTGGAAGGCTCCGGTCACACGGACAGCTACACGCCCTATTCCGTGACGGACGAGGCTCCGATCAATGGGGTCTCCTACTACCGGTTGTTGGCCAAGAGCAACAGTGCATGGGAGGAGATCTCCGACCAGTTCTCCATCCGCCACGAGGGCCTTCAGGACCTCTCCATCCATAGCGATCCCCGACCCGGACGCTTCTCGGTGTTGGCCAATGGCACCCTGAGCGACGTGACCATCACCAACAACCGCGGTCAGTTCATGACCATGGAGTTGAACATGGACGGCGATCGTGTGAACGTGAACGCTGAACTGCTCGAGAACGGGACCTATTACTTCCAAGCGATGGTGGATGGTGTCCCGGTGATGCGCCCCATTGTGATCAACAACGGTAACGTGATGGGCGGATAGCCTTCATCACCGCTGCGATCCTTCCTCGTCCGACCAAAGGGCCGTCCTGCACAGGACGGCCCTTGTTCGTTCCTTGTATACCATGGAACAAGAACAGGATCATTCCATCATGTGGACGTGTGATCGACCCAAGGAACTCGACCCTGTGATCTTGTCAATATGGCCCGCTTCGCTCAACGTAGGATCGCCATCGCGCGAGACTTCGATCATGCTGTGCGTTCGCATCGATGTGACCCAGGATGTCTTCGCGGTCGCTGTCAGAATAGGTGCGACACCTTTCAATGGCCTTCCTGAACGGGATGACCAAGGCCCTGGATCCCCCTGCAAGCGGGAATACAGGGCCGTGTTGGATCGCCGGAGCATATGATCGCTCCTTCACGCCGTTCAGAATGTGCTGCTCTGGAGGCGACGTTCGCGGCCCGAGTGGGTTCCGTAGTAGCTGATGGAGAATTCGAAGGCCCCGTTGCTGTTGGTGTAGCTCTTCAGCGTCGAGGTATTGATGTCGTAGCTGAAGCGGTACACCGCACTCTTGTGCTTCAAGCCCATTTGCGCTACGACCGCATCATCCAGTCGATAGGAGGCACCGCCGATCACGCTGTACATCGATCCTCCGATGTTGAACTCGGCGAGCATCCCCGCATGGATCAACTGATCATTTCCCTGACGCATGTAAACGCCTTGCGGGATCAGGATCAGCGGATCGATGACCTTGACGCGCACACCCCCGTTCACCATGTAGCGAATGTGCAACTCGCTGACCTCCGTGCGCAGGATCGATTCATCCGGCGTGGTGACGTGGAAGAGGGCGAAGTTGCCGAAGGGGTTCACCCGCTTGTTGGGGTTGATGGAGCGATAGGCCACTCCGCCGGAGATGTCGGGCATGAAGCGCGCACCACGTTGCAGGAACTCGCCCGACGGCAGGTCGCTGTTGAAGTAACCATCGTCGTACTGCGCGTCCCAGACCAACTGCTGGTCGTTCACCTTCTTGTAGATCAATCCCAAGGCCACGCCGGTGGACAGGGTGTACTTCGCCTTCGGATCGGCCACGTTGTACGACGCCGTAAGGCCGAACTGGAAGGTGTTCATGATGCCCGCCATGTTGTAGTTGTACAGGTAGCTTCCGAATCCGAAGCGGTGCTGCACGCTCACATCATAGGCGAAGGCCGTGGTGAGGAAGCTGGTGGACAGGCTGCTCCACTGACTGCGGACATTGCTGCTCATGCGGAAATCGGCGTTCTCATACATACCTGTGAGCGCAGGGTTCAGTACCACTGATGCCGCATCGTACTGCGATAGTTGGCCGTCCTGGGCGTGGATCCGGCCAGCACCAACAAGGGCGATCAGGGACAGAAGGAGGTTGTTCGTCGTTCTCATGGTCCTCATTTGCTTAACGTACCAGTGTCACTTTACCCGAACGATCGTGTAGGATCCCATCCACCGTCGTGGCGATCACCGAGTAGACATAGACCCCGTTGATCGCGTGTTTGCCTTCGTGCGTACCATCCCAGCCGAAGGTGGGGTCCGTGGTCTCGAAGATGAGCTCACCCCAACCGTTGTAGATCTTCAGATCGATGGTCACGAACGGTCCTCCGCGCACGAAGAAGGCATCGTTCACACCATCGCCGTTCGGACTGAAGGCGTTCGGCAACTTGGGTGGCAGGATGTCCTTCACCGCGATGCTGATGAGCAAGGAGTCCTGGTCGCTGCATCCGGCACTGTTGGTCACCGTCTGCACAATGATGTATTGACCCTCCTCGGTGTACACATGCGTAGGTTCCGCCACGATCGCGCCGCTGCCATCACCAAAGTCATACTGCCAGTTGGTGCCTTCGAACGAGTTGTCGGTGAACTCGATCGGCGTATCCGTGAAGGGGTCGCCGCTGATGCTGAAGCCGGCCACCGGTGCGTTCAACACGTCGATCACCTGTGTGACCGTGCTGCTGCAACCGTTCTGTGCGAACACCGTGAGGGTCGCTGTGTATTGGCCTTGCGTAGCGAACGTGCTCATGGTCTGAGGACCGCTGCCCGTGGTGCCGTTGCCGAAGCTCCAGTTCCAACCGATGATCGGTGCGCCGGTGGTGGTGCTCGCATCAGTGAACACCGTTCCCGACCCAGCGCAGGCGTTGTTCATGGTGAACGCTGCTTGCAACGGGTTGGTGAAGCTGAGGAACAACGTATCGGTCGCCGCAGCACACACACCGTTGCCGGTGCTGGTGAGGATCATGCGCACGGTGCCCAGCTGCTCGTCCGTGGTACCTGGCTGGTAGCTCGCGTTGAGGTCCATGTTGCTCGGCAGGAAGACACCCGAACCGTTGGAGGACCACAACACACCCGCTGATCCCGTGGAGGTCGCACCGAGTTGAACGGCATCCGAGGCATCGCACACATTGATGTCAGCGCCTGCGTCCACGGTAGGTGGTTGTTGCAGCGAGACGGTCATCGTATCCGTGTCAGCAGGGCAGCCAAGGTTACCCGTGGTGGTCAGGATGAATTCCAGTTCGCCGAAGACCATGTCGGTCGCACTTGGCACGTAGGCCGCACCCAACGTGGTATTGTCCGGCAGGAAGGAGCCTGTGCCCGTAGTGCTCCATACGCCGCCTGTCACACCCGTGATGTCGCCATTCAGCTGGATCGGATCACCATCGGCACAGGTCGTTTGGTCATTACCCGCATTCGCGATGCGCGTTGGACCGATGTCCACGAAGAGCGAATCACTGCTGTTGCCGCAGGTACCGGTCCCGAAGCCGGTGAGGATCAGGTACACACCACCGACGATGCTGTCGTTGGCCGTTGGCGTGTAGACCGCGTTGGCGACATCGGCCGCTGGGCTGAAGGTGCCCGTGCCTGTGGTGAACCACTGCACGCTGCCTGCGTTCTGCGCCACTCCGTTGAGTTGGACATTTTCCAGTCCATCGCAGAGCAGCACACTTGCACCCGCATCCACGGTCGGCGGTACATGGTAGCTCACCACCAGGGTATCGCGACCTGCAGCACAGCCTTGGTTATCCGTGGTGGAGAGGATCAGCGAGACGTTGCCGATCACGAAGTCCGCAGGACCTGGGATGTACGTGGCGTTGAGCGCCGTTGCAGCGGGCATGAACGAACCGGTGCCCGTGGTGCTCCAGATGCCCGTGGTGGTACCAGCAACCGCACCGTTCAGCGCAACGTTCGGATCGGTGCTGCAGGCGATCACATCCGTTCCAGCTTCAGCCGCAAGGCCGCCACCGAAGGTGATCACCAGTTGATCGCTCACTGCGCTGCAAGGATCCACGCCCGTGGTGGTGATCGTAAGTGTTACGCTTCCAGCCGTGCTGTCCGCCGCGCTCGGCGTGTAGAGCGTGGTCAGCGCATCAGCATTCAGGAAGGAACCGGTACCTGAGGTGGTCCAGGTGCCCGAAGGTGCGTTCACTGTGTTGGCGATGAGCTGCACCGGATCGGCCGTGCAGGCCACGATGTCGGCACCCGCATCGATCTGAGACAGGGCTTGCACACCCACGGTCATCACATCGCTCACCGGGGTGCACGAGCCGTTGGTGATGGTGGTCACCGTCAGTTGTACTCCGCCGTTGGCGATGTCCGTTGCGCTCAACGTGTAGCTCGCTTGTGGATCCGTGGTGTTGCTGAAGAAGCCGCTGCCGTTGCTGCTCCACTGCACACCCTGCGCCCCACCGCTGAAGTTGGCGTTGAGTTCCACCAGTGGTGAATTCGCGCACACCACTTGATCGTCGCCAGCGAAGGCGAAGCTGGTGTTGCCGAAGGTGAGCACCAGTTGATCTTGTACCGGTGGGCACGTGCCTGTGTTGGTGCTGAGCAAGGTGAGCACCACGCTGCCGTTGGCCACGTCGGCCGCAGAGAAGTGGTACTGCGCGTTCAGCACATCCGGTCCAGGCACGAAGGACCCCGTACCCGTGGCGGACCACAAGCCCGAAGGCGAACCGTTGATGATCTGGCCTTGCAGTTGCGCGAAGGTGCCCAGCACGCACACGCTCTGGTCAGGACCAGCGTTCGCGGTGAGACCGTCGGTGAGGTAGATCGTCATCTGATCGGTCACCGCATTGCAGTTCGCATTGTTCAATGAGGTCAACGTGAACGCGATCTCGCCCGCAGCGATGTCCGCAACGCTTGCCATATAGGTCGTGTTGAGCGCTCCAGCGATGGCGATGGTGCCCGTGCCGGTGGTGCTCCAGATACCGGTGCTGGTGATGCCGCTGATCGCACCGTTCAGGTCGAAGCTGCTCACCTGGTCGCAATAGGTCTGGTCACTACCCGCGCTGACGACGGGCGCAGGCGTTAGCTCAAGCACCAGTGCATCGGTAGCTGCGTTGCAGCTGTTCAGTGCGCTCAGTGTGAGCGTAACCGTACCGTTGGTGGTATCCGCCGCACTTGGGATGTACGTTGGTGTGAGCACCGCGTTGTTCGGGAAGAACTGTCCTGTGCCCGAAGTGGTCCACTGGATATCCGTGGCATCACCCACCAGCGATCCGTTCAACTGCACCACCGCGTTGTTCGCGCAGTAACTGAGGTCCGCGCCAGCGTTCACCGTACCGAACGGCAGGATGTCGATGTGGATGGTGTCCACTGCCGCTGGGCAAACACTCGTACCGGTCGCCGTGAGGATCAGGTCCACACCGGTGGCCAGGGAATCCTGCACGCTGGCGTTGTAGATGTTCGCCAAGGCACTGGCAGCGTTCTGGAATGTTCCGGTACCGAGCGTGCTCCAAACACCTGTGGTTGATGCACCGCTCACGTTACCATTGATCAACACATCCAGGTCATCCACGCAGACCACGAGGTCGTCGCCCGCATTGGCTTGCGACTCCGGCACGATGGTCAGCGTCATCTGGTCCATGGCGTTGTCGCAACTGTTCACGCTCCAGGTGAAGGTGACCGTGCCGTTCACCGCATCGCTTGGCGCAATGGTGTATACCGCATTGGCGGCATCGGCGTTCGGCGCGAAGCTGCCTGCACCGTTGGTGGTCCAGGTGCCTTGCGTGGCGTTACCGGTGATGGTGCCATTGAGCGCAATGCTCGCTTCCGAAGCACATACCACTTGGTCCACACCGGCGTTCGCGATCGCGTTCGGCAGGATGGTCAGCGTCAGCACATCACTTACACTCGTGCACAGACCGTTGTTGGTGGAGGTCAATGTGAGGTCCACACTGCCGTTCAGCGAATCGAGGCTGCTGGCGATGTAGGTGGCGTTCAGCAAATCGGCGTTCGGGAAGAAGGTACCGGTTCCGGAGGTGCTCCACATGCCGGTGGTGGCCCCAGCGCTCACCGTTCCGCTCAGCGGCACATCCAAGGCGTTGGAGCAGGCTGTGATGTCAGCACCTGCGTTCACCACTGGCGCAGGCGTTACGTTGATCGTCACCTGGTCGTTCACAGCCAAACAGTTGCCATTGCCCGTGCTGGTCAAGGTGAGCGTGACGCTGCCTTGTTGCAGTTCGAATGGTGTGAGCGTGTATTGTGCGTTCAGGGTGTTCGCGTCAGGCGTGAAGGTGCCGAGACCACCACTCCACGTTCCGCCCGCTGCTATGGTCATCGCACCGTTCAAGGTCACCACCGGGTTGTTCTCGCACACATCGAGGTCGATACCGGCGTTCGCAACAGGCGCTGGCGTGAAGGTGATCAGCACTTGGTCGTTCACCGCGAAGCAGTTGCTGTTGCCGGTGCTGGTCAAGGTCAGGGTCACGCTACCGGCGGCCACTTCAGCTGCGGTCGGCGTGTACACCGGAGCGAACACGTTGTTCGCTGGCGAGTAGGTACCGTCCCCGCCGGACCACACACCACCATTCGCGTTGGTCACGTTGCCGTTCAACTGCACAGCACTGTTGTTGGCGCAGATGGCCAGATCAACACCAGCATCCACAACAGGAGCTCCGGTGAAGGTGATGGTCATCTGGTCGCTCATGGCATCGCAGATCGTAGTGCCCGTGCTGGTCAAGGTGAAGGTGATGGAACCCGCAGCGATCTCAGCCGCCGTTGGCTGGTATTGCGTGGCGGTGGCCGTAGCGCCCGACACGTAGATGCCACTTCCACCGCTCCAGATGGCCCCGGGTGCGTTGCCCACGAAGCCGTTCAGTTGCAGGTTCGGATTGTTGGCGCAGATCGATTGGTCAGGACCGGCGTTCACCACGGGAATAGGATCGATGGTGATGACCATTTGATCTTGCACAGCAAGGCAGTTGCCGATGCCGGTGGTCGTGAGCGTGAGTGTGACCTGGCCTGCGGCGATCTCACCTAGGCTTGGCGTGTAGGTCGCGTTCAGTAACGTGTTGTTCGGGTTGAAGCTTCCCGCTCCACCGCTCCAAGCACCACCTGTCGCAACGGTCACTGCACCGTTCAACACCACATCAGCTGCACTGGCACAGACGTGCGTATTGGCTCCAGCGTTCACGGTGGGTGCCGGGGTGAAGAACATCTGCACGGAATCGCGCGCAGCGTTGCAACCACCATTGCCCGTCGAGGTGAGGAACAACCACAGACTACCCGCACTGATCTCCGCATTGCTCGGCGTGTACACGCTGTTCAGTGCATTCGCGTTCGGGGCGAAGGTGCCTGCACCACCGCTCCAGTTGCCGCCGGTCGATCCCGTTACACTTCCAGCAAGTTGCACGGCCGCGTTGTTCGCGCAGAGCGTTTGGGACACACCCGCTTCCGCGATCGGCGAGGGCGTGAAGGTGATCGTGACGTTGTCGGTCACCGGTGTGCAAAGGCCGTTGCCTGTGCTGGTGAGCGTCACTGTGGCAGTGCCCGCAGCCACCTCAGCAGCAGTAGGCGTGTACACCGCATTCAGTGTGGTCGGGTTCGGGCTGAAGGTTCCAGCACCGCTCCAGATCGCGCCGTAGCATTCAGCACGGAACCGTTCAATTGTGCATTCGCGTTGTTAGCGCAAACCAGGATGGCAGCACCGGCATCCACGATCGGTGCAGGGGCGATGGAGATAGATACCTGGTCGCTCACCGCAGTGCAGAGGCCGTTGCCCACTGTTGTCAGCGTGAGCGTTGCCGTACCCGCAGCGATCTCGGACGCGCTCGGTGTATAGGTGGCGTTCAGCGTGCTGTTGTTCGGGTTGAACGTTCCCGTTCCACCGCTCCACAGACCACCCGTCGATACGGTGATCGCACCATTCAGTTGTACAGCGGCATTGTTCGCGCAGCTGTTGACGTCCGAACCGGCGTTCGCTGTTGGTGCAGGTGTGAAGGTGTATGTCACTTGGTCGCTTACCGCGATACAGCCGTTGTTCCCGGTGGATGTGAGGGTGATCGTAACGGTGCCAGCGGCCAGTTCACCCACGGAAGGCGTGTACACTGCATTGAGCGCATTCGCGTTCGGGGTGAAGGTGCCTTGTGCTCCGGACCAGGTGCCACCGTTCGCTACCGTGATGCTGCCCGCGAGCTGGATGTTCGCATTGTTCATGCAGTATACACCACCTATGCCTGCCTCCACGACGGGTGCTGGCGTGATGGTGATCACCACTTGGTCGCTTACCGCATTGCACAGACCGTTGCCCGTGCTGGTCAAGGTGAGTGTTGCCACGCCAGCGGCGATCTCCGCAGCACTTGGTGTGTAGCTTGGGCTGAGAACACTCGAGGATGGGCTGAAGGTGCCGCCACCGCTCCATGTTCCACCGGCAGCGTTCAAGACGGAGCCGTTCAATTGCAGACTTGCATTGTTGGCGCACACCGACTGGTTGGCGCCCGCATCCACGATCGGCGCTGGCGCAATGGTGATCACCACCTGGTCGCTCACCGCGTTGCAGGTACCATTGCCCACAGTGGTCAACGTCAGTGTTGCGGTTCCCGCCGCGATCTCTGCAGCGCTCGGCGTGTAGGTCGCATTCAGCGTGCTGTTGTTCGGAGTGAAACCACCGGCACCACCGGTCCAGAGACCTCCAGTAGCCACGGTAACAGCACCATTCAACTGAACCGTCGCGCTATTCGCGCAGCTGTTCAGGTCCACACCGGCGTTGGCCGTTGGTGCGGGCGTGAAGGTGTAGGTCACCTGATCGCTCACCGAGGTGCAACCGTTGTTGCCCGTGGTGGTCAAGGTCAAGGTGACACTGCCTGCAGCGAGTTCTCCCACGGAAGGAGCATACACCGCGTTGAGGCTGTTCGCGTTCGGCGTGAACGTGCCTTGCGCACCGGACCATGATCCTCCGTTCGCAACAGTGACACTGCCGTTCAGTTGGATGCTCGCGTTGTTCGCGCAGAACACCGCACCCGTTCCCGCTTCAGCGGTTGGAGATGCAGTGAAGGTGATCAGCACATTGTCCGTGACCGGTACACAGTTGCCGTTGCCGATCGTGGTCAAGGTCAGCGTCAATGTGCCCGCCGCGATCTCCGCAGGTGTTGGTGTGTACACGGCATTGAGCGAAGCGATGGAAGGTGTGAAGGTGCCAGCACCACCACTCCATTGGCCACCACCTGCACCGCTAACGCTACCACCCAACTGCACACTCGCGTTGTTGCTGCACACGAAGAGGTTGTTGCCCGCATCGGCGACAGGTGCCGCGATGATGGTGATCGTCATGGCGTCGTTCACAGCGTTGCACAGGCCGTTCTGTGTGGAGGTGAGCGTGAGCGTTGCAGTGCCCAGTGCTACTTCCGCAGGGCTTGGTGTGTAGGTCGCGTTCAGTGTATTGGCGTTCGGGCTGAAGCTTCCACCGCCGCCGCTCCAGACACCACCACCCGCGATCGTCACCGAACCGTTCAGAATCACCGAGGCGCCGTTCGCGCAGACGGTGACATCCGTACCGGCATTCACTACCGGCGTTTGTGTGAAGACGATGAAGACCTGGTCCGTGACCTGGGAACAGGTGCCGTTACCGGTGCTGGTCAGGTTCAAGGTGACCGATCCGTTGTTCAATTCGGTGGTGCTCGGTGTGTAGACCGCATTGAGCGCAGTGATGCTCGGCGAGAATCCACCGGTGCCACCACTCCAGATACCGCCACCTGCGTTGCTCACCGTTGCGGCGAGTTGCACCGCAGCGTTGTTCGAGCAGACCGTCGCATCCAGACCCGCGTTCACTACAGGTGCTGGTGCGATGTTGATCACCACTTGATCGCTCACCGCATTGCACAGACCGTTTCCGGTGCTGGTCAATGTGAGCGTTACGGTGCCTGCTGCGATCTCACCAGGCGTAGGCGTGTATGTCGCGGTCAGGTTGGTATTGCTCGGGTTGAAGGTGCCCGATCCACCACTCCACGCACCACCGGTCGCGTTGTTGACGATACCGGCGAGTTGCGCGGTGGATTGGTTGGCACATACCGTGAGGTTCGCACCAGCGTTCACAACAGGCGCTGGCGTAATGGTGATCGTGATCTGATCGGTCACGGGATTGCTGTTGCCATTGCCCACTGTGGTCAGTGTAAGCGTGACGGTTCCCGCTGCGATCTCTGCTGCGCTTGGAACGTAGGTCGCGTTGAGCGCACCGCTGTTCGGCGTGTAGGTTCCCGTGCCACCGCTCCAGATACCACCGGTCGCGATCGCCACTTGGCCGTTCAAGACCACACTGGCGTTGTTCGCACAACTGGTCTGATCGGCTCCTGCGTTCGCAGTAGGTGCTGCGCCGAAGGTGATCGTCATTTGATCGCTCGAAGGCGCGCACGCTCCATTGCCGGTCGTGGTCATCGTCAAGGTCACACTGCCCGCGGCGATCTCCGCGTTGGTCGGCGTGTAGACTGCGTTGGCCGTGGTGTTGTTCGGATTGTAGGTGCCGGCACCTCCACTCCATACGATGCCCGTTGCGATGCTGAACGTTCCGGCCAACGTGGTGTTGGCGTTGTTACTGCTCACCGTTTGGTCCGGACCGGCATTGGCCATCGGCGCATTGGTGAAGCTCAGCGTCACTTGATCGCTGACCGCACCGCAGTTGCCGTTGCCCGTAGTAGTCACGGTGAGCGTCACGCTGCCATTGGCGATCTCGATCGGCGAAGGCGAGTAGGTGATGTTCTGTGCCGTGCTTCCTGGTGCGTAGAGACCGGAACCGCCCGACCATTGCACGCCCGTTGCAACCGTGATCGCAGCATTCAGCACAGCGTTCGCATTGTTTCCGCAGAGCGTTTGGTCCACACCCGCATTCACCGTTGGTGCAGGGGTGATGGTGAAGGTCACTTGATCGGTCACGGCATTGCAGAGGCCGTTACCCGCGCTGGTGAGCGTGAGGGTCACACTGCCACTGGCGATCTGCGCAGCGGTAGGCATGTAGGTCGCGTTCAGCGTGATGTTGTTCGGGGTGAACACACCGGCACCACCGCTCCACACACCACCCACGGCGCCATTCACTGTACCGTTCAAGTTGATCAGTGGTGCGTTCGCGCATACCACACCATTTACACCAGCGTTCACTATCGGCGCAGGGGTGTAGGTGATGACCCGTGTATCCGTTGCAGGTGCGCAGTTGCCATTGCCCGTGGTGGTCAAGGTCAAGGTGATCTGTCCCGAAGCGATGTCCGCAGCGCCGGGTGTGTAGGTCGCGTTCAGCGTGTTGGCGTTGGGCGAGAAGGTTCCCGTTCCGCCGCTCCACACTCCGCCTGTGGCCGTTACCACACTGCCGCCAAGAGCGATAGCCGCGTTGTTCGCGCACACGGTCACATCAGGACCAGCGTTCGCAGAGGGCGCATCGGTGAAGGTGAGCACAACTTGGTCGGTCACCGCATTGCACAAGCCATTGCCCGTTGTGGTTAGCGTGAGCGTGACACTTCCTGCGGTGATCTCCGCCGCAGTAGGCGTGTAGATCGCGCTCATGTTCGTGGTGCTCGGGTCGAAGGTGCCGTTGCCGCCGCTCCACACACCGCCCGTTGCGATGGAGAACGCGCCGGACAATCCGGTGGAAGCGTTGTTCGCGCAGAGCACACGATCAGCACCCGCGTTCGCGGTTGGCGCTGCCGTGATGCTGAAGGTGATCTGATCACTCACTGCTGAGCAGTTGCCGTTACCCACCGTGGTGAGCGTAAGCGTTACCGTACCGGCTGTACGCTCCGCAGCACTTGGCGTATATGTCGCATTCAGGGTGCTGTTGTTCGGGCTGAAAGTGCCCGTGCCGCCGCTCCAGATGGCTCCGGTCGCGATGGTGATGCTGCCGTTCAAACTGATCGAAGCATTGTTCGCGCAGACCGTTCCGTTCGCACCGGCATCCACCGTCGGTGCTGGCGTGAAGGTGATCACGCGACTATCCGAAACCGCTGTGCAATTGTTGTTACCCGTGCTGGTCAAGGTCAACGTGAGCGTGCCCGCTGCGATCTCCGCCGGTGTTGGCGTATAGGTCGCGTTGAGCGTGGTGTTGTTCGGCGTGAAGCTGCCCAGTCCACCGCTCCAGATGCCACCGCTTGCGATGGTCACGGTGCCATTCAAGGTGATCGCTGAATTGTTCGCGCAGAAGCTCGCATCCACTCCCGCGTTCACCATGGGTGCAGGCGAGAAGTTCAACGTGATGTTGTCGCTCACTTGGTTGCACAGACCGTTTCCGGTGGTGGTCAGGGTGAGCGTCACGTTGCCGTTCGCGATCTCCGCCGCCGTGGGCGTGTAGGTCGCGTTCATGTTGGTGTTGCTTGGGCTGAAGGTGCCAGCACCGCCGCTCCATACACCACCGGTCGCTACGGTGAAACCGCCGTTCAAGGTGGCCACGGTGTTGTTCGCGCACAGCGTTTGATCCGCACCGGCGTTCGCTGTTGGTGCAGGTGTGATGGTCCACAGCACCTGATCGCTCACCGCGCTGCAGTTGCCATTGCCGGTGCTGGTCAGGGTGAGGTTCACACTACCCGCAGTGCGTTCAGCTGCTGTCGGCGTGTACACCGCATTCAGCGTAGCGTTGTTCGGTGCGAAGCTTCCTGCGCCACCGCTCCACACACCACCGGTGGCTCCCACTACGGAACCGGCCAGGGTGATCGCGGAGTTGTTCGCGCACACCGTACCGTTCACACCAGCGTTCACCGTCGGTGCAGGCGTAAAGGTGATCACACGTTCATCGGATACCGCATTGCAATTGCCGTTGCCGGTGGTGCTCAGTGTGAGCGTGAGAATGCCGTTGGCGATCTCCGCAGCCGTTGGCGTGTAGGTCGCGTTCAGGGCCGTGTTGTTCGGCGTGAAGGATCCGTTGCCGCCGCTCCACACACCACCCGTTGCACCACCCACCGTGCCGCTCAAGGCAACGGCAGCATTGTTCGCACAGATGGACACATCCACACCAGCGTTCACAGTAGGCGCTGGTGTGAAGGTGAGCAATACGTTGTCGGTCACTGCCGCGCACAGGCCGTTGCCCGTGGTGGTCAAGGTCAGCGTGACGTTGCCGTTCGCGATCTCCGCAGCGCTTGGCGTGTACACCGCACCGAGGTTGGTGCTGCTTGGCGCGTAGGTGCCGTTGCCACCACTCCAGATGCCACCGGTCGCAACAGAGACACTGCCGCTCAGCGCAGCACTGGCGTTGTTGGAGCAGAGCGAGATGTTCGCGCCAGCGTTCGCGGTGGGCGCGGGTGTGATGGTGTACGTCACCTGGCTTGTTACCGCACTGCAATTGCCATTGCCCGCAGAGGTCAAAGTGAAGGTCACACTGCCGTTCGCGATCTCCGCCGCGGTCGGTGTGTATGTGGCGTTCTGCGTGGTGTTGTTCGGCGTGAAGGTTCCGGCACCAGCGCTCCAGATGGCTCCCGTGGCACCACTCACGCTGCCATTCAAGCTCATCGCTGGAGCATTCGCGCATACCGTTCCTGCTACACCAGCGTTCACGATCGGAGCTGGCGTGAAAATGATCACGCGGCTATCCGAAGCCGATACGCAATTGCCATTCCCCGTGGTGGTCAATGTCAACGTGATGGTGCCCGCAGCGAGTTCAGCGGCCGTTGGCGTATAGGTGCCGTTCAGGGCCGTGTTGTTCGGCGTGAAGGAACCTGCGCCGCCGGACCAGATACCACCGGTCGCAATGGTAACACCACCGCTTAAAGCAACGCTCGGGTTGTTCACACAGACCGATGCATCGGCACCTGCGTTCGCAGTTGGCGAAGGCGTGAAGTTCAATATGATGTTGTCGCTCACAGCCACACACAGACCGTTGCCCGTGGTGGTGAGTGTGAGCGTCACGCTACCGTTCGCGATCTCCGCCGCCGTGGGCGTGTAGGTCGCGTTCATGTTGATCGTGCTCGGGAAGAAGGTGCCCGCTCCACCGCTCCAAACAGCGCCGGTCGCAACAGTGTAGCCACCGCTCAAGGTCGCCACGGGGTTGTTGCTGCACAGTGTTTGATCCGCTCCGGCGTTGGCCGTTGGTGCGGGAGAGATCGTGTAGGTCACCGCATCGTTCACCGCGTTGCACAGACCGTTGCCTGTGCTGGTGAGCGTGAGCGTTACAGTTCCGGCGGTACGTTCAGCCGCGCTGGGAACATAGGTCGCGTTCAGTGTGGTGTTGTTCGGCGTGAAGGTGCCCGTGCCACCGCTCCAGAGCCCACCACCTGCACCGGAAACCGATCCGTTCAAGGTGATGGTGGAAGCATTCGCGCAGACCGCTCCATTCGCACCGGCGTTGACGATCGGAGCAGGCGTGAAGGTGATCACACGGCTGTCGGTCGCGGCGTTGCACGTTCCGTTACCGGTGGTGCTCAAGGTCAAGGTGAGGATGCCACCAGCGAGTTCCGCAGAAGTGGGCGTGTAGGTCGCGTTCAGCGCCGTGTTGTTCGGCGAATAGGTTCCTGCGCCACCGCTCCACACGCCGCCGGTCGCCAGGGTGATGCTGCCGTTCAGGGCAACGCTCGCATTGTTGGCACACAGCGTTACATCAGCACCGGCGTTGGCTGTTGGTGCCGGTGTGAAGGTGATGGTCATGGCATCGCTCACAGCGACACAGCTACCAACACCGGTGGTCGTAGCGGTCAGCGTGATGCTGCCGTTCGCGATCTCTGTTGCAGTTGGCATGTATACCGGATTCACCGCCGTGTTGCCTGGCGTGAAGGTGCCAGCGCCACCGCTCCATACGATGCCCGTGGCCACCGTGTATCCGCCGATCAAGGTGGCGTTCGCGTTGTTGCCGCAAAGCGTTTGGTCCGGACCAGCGGTTACCGTTGGCGCTGGTGTGATGGTGAAGGTCACCTGATCGCTCACCGCGTTGCAGATACCGTTGCCGATGCTCGTCAGGGTGAGCGTGACCGTACCCGCCGCACGCTCCGCAGCGCTTGGGGTGTAGGTCGCGTTCAGCGTGCTGTTGTTCGGGTTGAAGGTGCCCGTGCCGCCGCTCCAGATCGCACCGGTGGAAACGGTCACTGCGCCGTTCAAGATGATCGCGCTGTTGTTCGCGCACACCGTACCATTCGCTCCGGCATCCACTGTCGGTGCTGGCGTGAAGGTGACCACACGGCTGTCCGAAACCTGGTTGCAAGTACCGTTACCCGTGCTGGTCAAGGTGAGCGTCAAGGTGCCTGCGGCGATCTCGGCAGCGGTGGGTGTGTAGGTCGCGTTCAGCGTTGCGTTGTTCGGGCTGAAGCTGCCCAGTCCACCGCTCCATACACCCCCCGTTGCAACGGTCACGCTGCCGTTCAGCGCGATGGAGGCATTGTTCGCACAACGCGTTACATCAGCACCCGCGTTCACGACCGGCGATGGCGTGAAGTTCAAGGTGATGTTGTCCGTTACTTGGTTGCACGAGCCGTTGCCGGTCGTGCTCAACGTGAGTGTGACGCTGCCGTTCGCGATCTCCGCCGCCGTGGGGGTATAGGTCGCGTTCATGTTGGTGGTGCTCGGATCGAAGCTGCCGTTGCCACCGTTCCACACTCCGCCGGTGGCAACGGTGAAGCTACCGCTCAAGGAAGCGACCGGGTTGTTGCTGCACAAGGTCTGATCCACACCGGCACTCGCGGTCGGAGCAGGCGTGATGGTGAAGGTCACTTGATCAGTGACCGCGTTGCACGTACCATTGCCGGTGCTGGTCAGGGTCAAAGTCACCGTTCCAGCGGTGCGTTCAGCAGCGCTAGGTGTGTAGGTCGCATTCAGCGTGGTGTTGTTCGGCGAATACGTTCCTGTACCGCCGGTCCACGTGCCACCGGCAGCACCGGTCACCGATCCGTTCAGGCTGATGGCGCTGTTATTCGCGCACACCGATGCGATGGTACCCGCATTCACGACGGGAGCTGGCGTGAAGGTGATCACGCGACTCGCTGAAACTGCATTACAATTGCCGTTCCCCGTGCTGGTCAAGGTCAATGTCAGCGTGCCAGCAGCGATCTCACCAGGGGTTGGTGTGTAGGTCGCGTTCAGCGTGGTGTTGTTCGGTGTGAACGAACCCGCACCACCGGACCACACTCCGCCCGTAGCAATACTCACACTGCCGTTGAGGGCCACTTGTGCATTGTTCGCGCACAGCGAAACAGCAGCACCAGCGTTCACCACCGGCGAAGTCGTGAAGTTCAAGGTGATGTTGTCCGTTACCTGGTTGCATGTTCCGTTGCCGGTCGTGGTCAGCGTGAGTGTCACGCTGCCGTTCGCGATCTCCGCCGCCGTGGGCGTGTAGGTCGCGTTCATGTTGGTGGTGCTCGGATCGAAGGTGCCCGTACCGCCACTCCATGCACCGCCGGTAGCGATGGTGAAGGATCCACCCAAGCTTGCCACAGCATTGTTGCCGCACAAGGTCTGATCCGCACCAGCGTTCGCCGTTGGTGAAGGCGTGATCGTGAACGTCACTTGGTCGGCTACCGCGTTGCACGTACCATTGCCTGTGCTGGTCAGGGTGAGCGTTACTGTTCCCGCTGCGCGTTCAGCAGCCGTTGGTGTGTAGATCGCATTCAGCGTGGTGTTGTTCGGTGCGTACGTTCCTGCACCGCCGGTCCACGTTCCTCCGGTAGCTCCGGTCACCGATCCGTTCAAACTGATCGCACTGTTGTTCGCACAGACCGAGGCGTTGGCACCCGCGTTCACTACAGGTGCTTGCGTGAATGTGATCACACGGCTTGCGGATACTGCGTTACAATTCCCGTTGCCCGTGCTGGACAAGGTCAAGGTCAAAGTGCCTGCCGCGATCTCACCGACCGTAGGCGTGTAGGTCGCATTCAGCGTGGTGTTGTTCGGCGTGAAGGATCCCGCACCACCGGACCATACTCCACCCGTAGCACCGGTCACACTTCCGTTCAGGGAAACCGCTGCATTGTTCGCGCACAGCGAAACAGCAGCACCCGCGTTCACTACCGGCGAAGGCGTGAAGTTCAAGGTGATGTTGTCCGTTACCTGGTTGCAGGTACCGTTGCCGGTCGTGGTCAGCGTAAGCGTGACGTTGCCCGTTGCGATCTCCGCCGCTGTGGGCGTGTAGGTCGCGTTCATGTTGGTGGTGCTCGGGTCGAAGGTGCCCGCACCGCCACTCCACACACCGCCGGTAGCGGTGGTGAAGGATCCTCCCAAGCTTGCCACAGCGTTGTTGCTGCACAAGGTCTGATCCGTACCAGCGTTCGCCGTAGGCGAAGGCGTGATGGTAAACGTCACTTGATCAGCAACCACATTACAATTGCCGTTCCCGGTGCTGCTCAAGGTCAAGGTCACGGTACCAGCAGCACGCTCGGCGGCCGATGGTATGTAGGTCGCATTCAGCGTGGTGTTGTTCGGTGCGTACGTTCCTGCACCGCCAGTCCACGTTCCACCGGTAGCGCCGGTCACCGATCCGTTCAAGGTGATCGCGCTGTTGTTCGCGCAGACCGAGGCGTTCGAACCAGCGTTCACCACTGGTGCTGGCGTGAAGGTGATCACACGGTTGCTCGTGACGGGCAAGCACGTACCGTTGCCGGTGCTCGTCAACGTCAGTGTCAACGTACCAGCGGCGATCTCACCGGCTGTTGGTGTGTAGGTCGCGTTCAGCGTGGTGTTGTTCGGCGCATACGTGCCTGCACCACCGCTCCATGCACCACCCGTCGCACCG
>JADKCV010000032.1 GCA_016718655.1 Flavobacteriales bacterium
CTCAGGTTGATCGTGGTCGGAAGGCCGTTGTCGAAGTTGGCCATGTTGATCGACGAATCCAGCATCACTTGGTCCTGCGTACCGTCCTCGTCCATGATTTTCAGGTCGTACGTAGTACCCCAGCCCAATGCGAAAGGGAAGTGCGCTGGGTCATTCTGAGCATTGAAGGTAAGGGGCGTGCCTGGAGAGCAGTTGTTGATGTAACCTGTCGTGGTGTATGGTGTAGTTCCAATACCGAAACGAAAGAAAATGTCCGGGCCTGTTCCATTATTGTCCCATGGGTAGGCGATCTGACCCTGGTTATTGGTTGCAGGCCAACTCGTCAGCACGATCTGGTTGACCCTGAACGTGGATGGGGTTTGCTGGTTCTGGCAGTTCGTGCCATAAAAGCCGTTCGGACAATTGCACTCGCATGAAGCTGTTACGGTTCCGCCGTTTTGGCAAGTGATGGTGCACCCTTCGCTGGGTGGATCGGGTTCATCCTTCCTACAGCTGGAGACCGCGATCACGCAGGAGAGTGAGAGGAGAATGCTCAGGGTTTTCATGGTCGTTCGTTTGATGTTGTATTCCACCATCTTCTCATCCGTTATCACCTCACGCCGCCTTCTGCTCTTGGGTAACCCCCATGGGCTCCATGAGTCCCGGGTTGCGCGCCAGCACCTTGGCGAAGTCATAGCGCTTAACGCAGCTCCGGAACTGCAGCCCCTGTAACTTGAAGCTCTCAGCCGCCGCGTCGGTGTCGAAGCCTAACAAGGAATAGAATGCGCTGTGCCGCTCATCGCAATCGAACAGGCCTTGCTCGTAGCCAAACGGCTGCATGGTGCGCACCATGGCCAGCACGAACTCCTTCGCCGTGCGCAGGCCCCGGTGTTCTGGTGCCAGGCTGAAGCGGCTGGCCTCCACCATGGGTTCGCCTTGACTACGGCGCTCGGCGATGAACTGCTTCACCGCATTGCGCGGCCCGCTTTCGCTCATGTAGCTGAGCATGGGCAGGGCGTCCTCACTTTCGTCGGGTTCCACAAAGCGCACGCAGCCCACCAGCTCGCCGTTTAGGTACCAGCCGTAGTGGCGGGCACGGGTATCGTAGCGGTCGATGTCCTGTCCCTCTGCCTTTTCGTTCAAGACACCCGCCTGGCGGCTCTCGCTGTAAATGCGGTAGCGGAAGCGGAAGTATTCCTGGAGTTTGGCTGCTTCGGTGATGGGGGTTAGGGTGATCATGCTTCCAGTGCTTGTGGGTTCGTATTGATCGGCTAGTCGGGGTGATCATTGCATTGAAACTATCCGGCAGGTCTTTCCGAGTGTTTGGTTTCTGACGACCGTCACTTACGCGGAGCGAAGCGCCTCTTTCGGAGTGCCAATGGATCCCAGGAGGTGGAGCAGGGAACTCCACATAGTCCGGCTGATCGGTGCGGCCTGTACGTTCAACACCACCTGGTCGCGACCGTCCAGGCCGTCGGCATGATGTAGAGCGACGATGCAGCTACGGTGGGTCCGAAGGAAGACCCTGTCGCCGATGCGCTGCCCGCAGCACAGACGTTCCTCCAGGTCATTCAGGCTGTGCAGGAGGACCATACTCTTGCCCTGCGTGAAATGCAATCTGCTGTGCTTATCCTCAGCATTGATGTGGAGGATACTGTCCAACTTGATGAAGACAGGCCCGTAGGCGCTTTTCAGGATGAGGGGGAAGCGGGGTTCCATGGTTATCGGTGGTTATACCCTCTATACCGTACGTGGGCAACGGGTTATCGATCCGTTCATCGGTAGCTTCAAGACTGCTTCATCGACCTATGGCTTGGTCTTCGGTACGTAGCCTGGCTTTCCTGAGCCGAACAGAGCACGGGACACGGTGCTCGGCCGAGCTCACGTTTGGAGGCTAGGTATGGTGTTGACATTCTGCCGTTGCCCAAGTCGCATCCAATCAATCGTGTCTGCACATGGTCGGCCTAGCTGATCCATAGCTTTTGGGTAGTGCTGTTCACTTGTGAGCACTAACCGAGCGTGGCAGGAGGCAAAGTCAAGGTCTTGAAGCTTGGTATCGCTACGAGCACCCTGGGCAGCCAAGCCGCCTGCCGCGCCGCTGGCAAGCTGCGCGTGGAACGGAAGGAGAACATCGTGAAGGACAGGGATGTGATGCACTTTCTGTTCAACGTGTAGGGGGCCTTCATCCCTTCGGTAACCACCCGACCGGGCCAATGAGGGTGCTCAGGTCCGCTGGTCCTACCTTCGCGCACCTTTGCATTCCACCATGCGTTACCTGCACGTTCCCACATTGGCAGCCGCCGTCATCCTTGCCGGCTGCTCCAACACACCCGAGACCACGACCGATCAGCAACCCGCCATGGACAAGCTCGCTGACAACCCCCTGCTCCAGCCCAGCACTCTGCCGTTCAAAGCCCCGCACTTCGATCGCATCACCGATGCCCACTTCCGCCCGGCCATCCTGGAGGGTATGAAGCGCCATCTGGAGGAGATCGCGGCGATCGCGAACAACACGGAGGCACCCACCTTCGAGAACACCGTGGTGGCCATGGAAAAGGCTGGCCAGGACCTGGGACGTGCCACCAGCGTGTTCTACAACCTCACCGGCAGCGCGAACAACGACAGCCTTCAGGCGATCAAGAACGACCTGGCCCCCAAGCTGGCCGCTCATGGTGATGCGATCACCCTGAACTCCGCCCTCTTCGCACGCATCAAGTCGCTCTACGAACAGCGCAGCACCTTGGCTTTGGATCCGGTGAGCGACCGTCTGCTGGACCGGTACTACACCCGCTTCGTCCGCGCCGGAGCCTTGCTGGACGATGCGGCCAAGAGCGCTTTGATGAAGTTGAACGAGGAGGAGGCCAACCTCACCACCAAGTTCGAGGAGAACATCCTAAAGGAACGGACCGCCAGCGCCATCCTGGTCGATGATGTGAAGCAATTGGAAGGCATGTCACAAGCCGCGATCGATGCTGCGGCGTCAGCGGCCAAGGAGAAAGGGCAGGAGGGCAAGTGGCTCATCGACCTGCGCAATACCACCACACAGCCGGCACTGTCCGAATTGAAGGACCGGTCATTGCGCGAGCGCATTTTCAAGGCATCGGTCGCCCGGAATGGTCATGGTGGTGAATACGACAACCGCACCATCATCGCCAGGCTCGCCCAGCTGCGTGCCCAGAAGGCGAAGGTCCTCGGTTTCCCCAATTGGGGGGCTTATGTGATGGACGATCAGATGGCCAAGGACCCCAAGCGGGCCATGGAGCTGCTCTCCGGTATGGCCCCCGCGGCCGCCAAGAATGCCAAGGCCGAAGCTGCCAAGTTGCAAGCCCTGGTGGACAAGCAGGGAGGCGGTTTCACAGTGGACGCGTGGGATTGGGACCTGTATGCCGAGCAAGTGCGTAAGGCAGAATACGACCTCGACGAAGCTGCGGTGAAGCCCTACCTGGAGTTCGAGACCGTGCTCCAGAACGGTGTGTTCTTCGCCGCCAACGAGCTCTTCGGACTGAGCTTCAAGGAGCGGAAGGATATGCCCGTGTACCATCCCGATGTGCGCGTCTTCGACATCATCGATACCACCGGTGAGGTCATTGGCCTTTTCTATGGGGACTATTATGCCCGGGACAACAAACAGGGCGGTGCTTGGATGAGCAGCTTCGTGGACCAGTGCACCTTGCTGGAGCAACAGCCAGTGATCACCCAGAACTGCAACTACGTGAAGCCCGCGGCGGGACAGCCGTGCTTGCTCAGCTGGGATGACGTGACCACGTTGTTCCACGAGTTCGGTCATGCGCTCCACGGGATGCTGAGCGCGCAGAAGTATCCGAAGTTCAGCGGAACCGCCACCAGTACGGATTTCGTGGAGTTCCCCAGCCAAGTGAACGAGAATTGGGCCATGGTGCCGAAGGTCTTCCGCAATTTCGCCAAGCACCACGCCACGGGCGAGGTGATGCCCGAGGCCTTGGCCGAAAAGCTCCGCAACGCGAGCAAGTTCAACCAGGGTTATGCCACCACGGAATACCTGGCGGCCGCCCTGCTGGACCTGGAATGGCATTCCTTGAGCGCTGATGCGCCCTTGGTGACGGATGTGGATGCGTTTGAGCAGGCCGCACTGAAGAAGTACGGTCTTGATCCGGCCCAGGTGCCGCCCCGCTACAAGAGTTGTTACTTCAGCCATAGCTGGACCGGCTATGCGGCCAACTACTACGCCTACATCTGGAGCGAGGTGATGGATGCCGATGCCTACTCCTGGTTCAACGAGAACGGTGGTATGACCCGTGCCAATGGCGACAAGTTCCGCGCCGCCATCCTGTCCCAGGGTGGTAGTAAGCCCGAGGAGCAGCTATACCGCGACCTCACCGGACGGGATCCGCGCGTGGAGCCCTTGTTGGTGAAGCGGGGCCTGCGGTGAAACGGGTCGTCGAACAGGACGGGCTGTTCAATGGTTCCTGAGGACGGTCGGACCGATACAGGGTGATACTCCGTGCCCGGTTCCCTAATTTCGTTGCACCCCGCACCTACACGGGGACCCGGGCACATGCTCCCCAAGCACCACAAAGCGTTCTTGTTGGTCCTATCAGCCATCCTGCTACATGTTGGTGTCGTGCAGGCAGGGCGTGTTTCGGACCGGCTATCTGAGCTCCAACGAGCCAAGGTGCCGTTCACGCCGGTGGAACTGTTCGTGTCCATGGGATCCGGTCCCGAGGTCACAGCCTTGTGGCGCCAAGAGTTGCAGCGTGCCACGGTGCTGCGTTTCGATCGTAACAGGGCTGAAGCGCTCCTTCGATCGGGTGTCCCCTTTGTGGCTTTCAGCATTCCCGTGGAAGGTGGTACCATGATACTCGACCTGGAGCGTACCGATATCGCACGTGATCCGCTAGTGGTACGGGTGGCAAGCACCGGGCTCGCGGTGGAGACTCCTTCCGCAGCACATTACCGCGGTGTCATCCGAGGTGTTCCGGGTTCGCTGGCAGCGGTCAGTGTGTTCGGCTCCGAAGTGATGGCCATCGTCTCCGATGCTGAAGGTGAACGTGTACTTGGACGATTCGCGGAAGGCCCCGCCGATCTGCATGTGTTCTATAACGCAAGTGACCTGAGGATCACCAATCCGCTTTCCTGTCATGCCGAGGACGATGGCAGGGGTTATACGGCAGCGGAGCTGCGCGAGGACGGTGCCGAACGCACCCTACGATGCGTCCGTTATTACTGGGAGGTGAACTACGATATCTTCCAGAACAAGGGCAGTGTGGTGAACGCGGTGAATTACGTGACCGGTCTATTCAACCAAAGCGCCATACTCTATGATAACGATGGCATCGATGTCACCCTTTCCGAGGTCTTCGTTTGGGATGTCCCAAGCCCATACACGCAGACCACGACCGGTGCGCTACTGGACCAGTTCGGAGTGACACGCACCAGTTTCAATGGGGACCTGGCCCATTTGCTAGGATTCCAGGGTAACGGTGGTATCGCCTATCTGAACACCTTGTGCAGTGGTTCAACGGCAATGCGCATGGCCTACAGCGACATCAATGCCACCTATTCCAGCGTACCCACCTACAGTTGGAGCGTGGAGGTGGTGACCCATGAACAGGGCCATAACCTGGGATCGCGGCATACCCATGCTTGTGCGTGGAACGGCAATAACACAGCGATCGATGGGTGTGGTCCAGCTGCCGGTTATGTGGAGGGGACCTGCGCGAACGGGCCGGTCCCAACCAGCGCAGTTGGCGGAACGATCATGAGCTACTGTCATTTGGTGAGCGCGGGGATCCGGTTCCAGAACGGGTTCGGACCCCAGCCTACCGCCGTGATCGTGAACCGGGTGAATAGTGCGAGCTGTTTGAGTGCTTGTGGCACTTCGTGCGATGCACCGGGCAACCTGTTCGCCACCGGCATCACCACCACCTCGGCAACGCTATCGTGGGCGGCGATCGGCGCTACCAGCTACACCCTGCGTTGGAAACCGACCGCTGGTAGCACGTGGACGGAGGTCACGGGTCTTACCACCAATACCTATGCCCTTGGCGGTCTCGCGCAATCCACGGCGTACGAGTTCCAAGTACTTTCCCTCTGTGGGGCTTCGAGCTCAGGTTATTCCTCGTCATACGGGTTCACGACGATCTCGCCTTGTCCGGATGCGTTCGAACCCAATAATTCCCTCGCCACCGCGGCCACGCTGGTGTTGCCAGCCACAACCAATGCGTTGATCGCCACTGCATCGGATGTGGACTACTACAGTTTCACCCTGACCACCAACAGTACCATCAACCTGTATCTGAGCAATCTGGCAGGCGACTACGACCTACGCCTTCTGAGTAACACGGGCACCCAATTGGCCATTTCCGAGAATGGCTCGACCAGTCCGGAGAGCATCAACTACACCAACGCTGCACCTGGTACCTATGTCATCCATGTCTTCGGCTACAACGGGGCGTTCAGTGGCACACTGTGCTATAACCTGTCGGCATCAGCCTTCGGCACGCAAGGGTGTGATCGCCCTGAGGGATTGGACGCGGACAACATCACATGGAACAGTGCCGTAGCGAGTTGGAGCATAGCCCCGAACGCCGTCACGTACGACCTGCGCTGGAAGTTGACCAGCAGCGTCGACTGGACGGTGATCGTCGGGCTGACCACGAACAGCTTCGCTTTCAATGGCTTGTCACCCTTGACCAGCTACGACCTGGAAGTGCGCACAGTGTGTGCGGGCCAGCAAGGGAGCCAGGGTGGTGTCACCTCTGCCTATACCTTGACCACCACGTTCGTGACGTTGGAGGCGCCCTGTGAGGTCGTGCCCCGTTCCGTTGTCGCATCGCGCGTGATGTTGGACGGTGCATACCGGAGTGCTACAGGCCTTATGGTCGACTCGCTTCGGGTACGTGGCTACCTACCGCTCACAGAGCCGTATTCCGCGCTGGGGCATACGGTGAGTGGACCCTTGAGCACCACTTCCGGTGTGTTCGCGGTCAGTGGGGCGAATGCCATTGTCGACTGGGTGTTGGTCGAATTGCGTTCCACCACGGCTCCGTACGCGGTGTTGGAAGCTCGCGCAGGCCTGTTGCAACGTGATGGCGATGTGGTCGGTGTCGATGGTACGTCCGCGTTGGGCTTCTGTTCGAACGCGGGGTCCTATCGGTTGGCGGTTCGGCACAGGAACCACCTGGGTTGCATGACCGGTAATGCGTATGCATTGACCGGCACGGCCACTGCGATCGACCTGAGCGGTCAGGCGGTCACGACCTACGGCACGAATGCACGACGCACCGTGGGGTCCTTGCGCACCTTATGGTCCGGCAATGTGCTGGTGGACAACATACTTCGCTATACGGGGTTGGGCAACGACCGGGACCCCATTCTGGCTGCTGTGGGTGGGTCGGTACCGACCGCGACCACGACCGGATATCATCTGGCCGACGTCAACATGGATGGTAGGGTCCGGTACGTAGGTCTCGACAACGATCGGGATCCGATCCTTGGGAATGTTGGTGGGTCACTGCCTACGGCCACGTTGACCGAGCAATTGCCGTAGGACCGCGCGGTCTGTTGTTGAAAACTCAAGATGATCGTTGAAAAGCGGTCATCGCACCGCCGCACCGCCGCTCGGGTGAAGGATTATCTTCGTCGCATGCAACGGAACCCTTGGCATTCGCGGGGTTCAGCACATGTGCGATGAGCGGGACTACATACGGTGAAGAGCATATCCGATCACTGGATTGGAAGGAGCACATCCGGTTACGACCAGGGATGTACATCGGTAAGTTGGGCGATGGCAGCAGCTTCGACGATGGCATCTACATCCTCCTGAAAGAGGTCCTTGACAACTGCATCGACGAGTTCGTGATGGGTCACGGCCGCAAGGTGGACGTGCACATCGAGGGCTCACGTGTGGAGGTGCGGGACTATGGTCGGGGAGTGCCCCTTGGGAAGGTGGTCGACGTGGTGAGCAAGATCAATACGGGGGCCAAGTACGACAGCAAGGCGTTCAAGAAGAGCGTGGGCCTCAACGGTGTGGGTACCAAGGCAGTGAACGCGCTCAGTAGCTACTTCAAGATCGAGAGCGTACGTGAAGGGCAGTTGAAGCGTGCTGAATTCGATACCGGCGTATTGCGCAAGGATGAGAAGCTCCAAGCCACCACGGAGGCCAATGGTACCCGGGTGGTGTTCGAGCCCGATGAGCAGATCTTCCGGAGCTACCAGTATCGCGAGCAGCACATCGAACGACTGCTGTGGAACTACTGCTACCTGAACACAGGCCTCTCCATCCACTACAATGGTCAGAAGTACCAGAGCAAGAACGGACTTCTCGACCTGCTGCAGGTGAAGATGGACGGTGAGCCGCTCTATCCGATCATCCACTTGCGGGGTGACGATATCGAGGTGGCCATCACCCATGCCAATCACTACGGTGAGGAATACTACAGCTTCGTGAACGGCCAACACACGACGCAGGGTGGCACGCACCAGGGTGCGTTTCGCGAAGCGGTTGCCAAGACCATCAAGGACTACTTCAAGAAGGATTGGGAGGCCGGTGATGTGCGCACGGGCATTGTGGCTGCGGTCAGCGTGAAGGTGATCGAGCCCGTGTTCGAGAGCCAGACCAAGACCAAACTCGGTAGCCTCGAGATCGAGCCCGGTGGCCAGAGCATGCGCAGCTTCGTGGGGGATTTCATCGGTCGCGAACTGGACAACTTCCTGCACAAGCATCCCGACGTGAGCGAGGTCCTGCAGGCGCGCATCCTACAGAACGAACGCGAGCGCAAGGAATTGAGCGGCATACGCAAGCTCGCCCGTGAGCGCGCCAAGAAGGCCAGTCTGCACAACCGCAAACTCCGTGATTGCCGTCTGCACTTGAACGACCCCAAGAAGGACGATCGCAAGTGGGACACCACCTTGTTCATCACCGAGGGGGACAGCGCCAGTGGTAGTATCACCAAAAGCCGCGATGTGAACACCCAAGCGGTGTTCAGCCTCAAGGGGAAGCCGCTCAACTGCTATGGGCTCACCAAGAAAGTGGTGTATGAGAACGAGGAGTTCAACCTGGTACAGGCAGCGCTGAATATCGAGGACGGCATGGATGGCTTGCGCTACAGCCGCATCGTCATCGCCACCGATGCGGATGTCGACGGTATGCACATCCGGCTGCTATTGATGACCTTCTTCCTCCAGTTCTTCCCGGACCTGGTGAAGAACGACCACCTCTATATCCTACAGACCCCATTGTTCCGGGTCCGCAACAAGAAGGAGACCATCTACTGTTACAGCGATGAGGAACGGCAACGCGCGTTGATGAAATTGGGTAGGACCGCGGAGATCACGCGGTTCAAGGGTTTGGGTGAGATCAGCCCCGACGAGTTCAAACACTTCATCGGCCCGGACATCCGGTTGGAACCCGTGATGATCACCAAGGATGCACAGGTACAGCACCTGTTGGGTTTCTACATGGGCAAGAACACGCCCGAACGCCAGGAGTTCATCATTGGCAACCTGAAGGTGGAGAAGGACCTGGTGGAAGAGGCGGAGTCCGTCGCACGTGCCAGTGTGGTAAAGAGCATCGCTGAGAAACTGGAGGCCAACGAAGTGGAAGAGGTATGAACGGGTTTCGACACGTCCCTTCCCTCGTTCCGATCATGCTCCTAGGTACGATCCTGGTGAGCGCTCGATCCGTAGCACAGTCCACCGGCCAGGTCCGGCTATTGATGGAGCCGGCCGGGACCACCAGTTATCTATTGGATAACGAACACCGCATGGTACAACGCGAGTTGAACTTGCTGGAGGGACCGCATCGATTCGTGTTCTGGGCGCCTGAACGCAAGATGCTGGATACGACGATCACCGTGGTTCCCGACCGCGTGACCGAGGTACGGATCGTATTGCGGTACGCAGAGGAGTACATCTCCTACAGGGATGACCTCCGCCGTTATGAGCGCGGTCATGGACTGGTGCGCCACGTGCCAGCTGTGGTAGCTGGCGCAGCTGCCATTTGGGCCGGTGCCAGTCTGATCCGCTGGGGGAAGGCCGATCGCACCTTGTCGGATGCGGAGGAAGCGTACATCACGCTGGCAGACCCCGGCGATATCGCGGATCTCAAGGGGAAACGGATCCCTGATGCCAAGCAGGACTTCCGCAATGCGCGCGCCCAGTTCATTGTCGCGTCCGGTGTATTCGCCCTTTCAGCTGGAGCCACCTGGTTCGTTCGTGAACGCGCCAAGGACCGACAGCCGCCTACCTATGAGGACAAGGAACGTATCCGGTTCGAAGGCCTCACCGGCTGGAACGAAGGACCTGGTCGAGCAGGTTTATTGGCCACCTTTTCCCTTTCGATCCGATGAACACATTTTCCAGAACCCTGCTTCCGGCCCTGCTGGTCCTGTTCGCGGGTTGCTACAAGGACGAGGTGGACACCGGTTCGTTGACCAACAACCCGTTCGATCCGGAGTACGTCGGACCATCGGTCTTCGAGATGCAGGGGACATCGGTACAAGTGACCTTCATACCCGGCATCGGGAATGTGCCCCAGCAGGTGGTCGAATTCCGGGTAAGGAACGAGCTCTTCCTTTCAGATGTCACGTATTCGGTGCTCTTGAAGGACCTCGGCACCGGCAGTACCGCAGAGCTTCGCCAGGCCGTTGCTGGTAGTCATGGGTACAGTTATGTACGCGATACGATCATCGAGCAGGTCCCGGCCTGCCTCGAACTGCGATTGTCCAATAATTTCTCTGCTGCCAAGGCGGAGGTGATCTGTGCGACCTTGTGATGAACGACCAGAACGACGAGAAACTGAACGACGATCGGACGAACGAGGAGGTCCCGAACGAGACTGACGGTGCACAGGTGACCGGTGGGGACAAGGGGGTTCCTGGTTCAGGTACAGCTGGCAAGTTCTCGGTAAGTGGGATGTACCGGGATTGGTTCCTGGATTACGCGAGTTATGTCATACTGGAGCGTGCCGTACCAGCCCTGTATGATGGATTGAAACCGGTGCAGCGGCGCATCCTGCACAGCATGAAGGACCTGGATGACGGTCGCTACAACAAGGTGGCGAACATCATCGGGCATACCATGCAATACCATCCGCATGGTGATGCAAGCATCGGCGATGCATTGGTGCAACTGGGGCAGAAGGACCTGTTGATCGACTGTCAGGGTAACTGGGGGAACACACTTACGGGCGATAGTGCGGCGGCACCGCGTTACATCGAAGCACGCCTGAGCAAGTTCGCCCACGATGTGGTCTTCAACCCCAAGACCACGGAATGGCAATTGAGCTACGACGGTCGGAACAAGGAACCGGTCTTCCTGCCGGTGAAGTTCCCACTGTTGCTGGCCCAGGGCGGTGAGGGTATCGCGGTCGGTCTGAGCTGTAAGGTGCTGCCGCACAACTTCAACGAGTTGATCGATGGCAGTATCGCTGTATTGCGCAAACGGTCGTTCGATCTGGTCCCCGATTTCCCTACCGGAGGCTTGGCCGATGTGAGCAACTACAACGAGGGGGAACGCGGGGGACGGATCCGCTGTCGCGCACGGATACGCAAGGAGGACAACAAGACGCTGGTGATCCACGAGGTGCCCTTCGGCACCAACACCACCTCGCTGATCGAAAGCATCATCAAGGCCAACGACAAGGGCAAGATCAAGGTCCGTCACATCGAGGACAATACGGCGGAGAACGCGGAGATACTGGTACACCTGGCTGCTGGCGTTTCACCGGACAACACCATCGATGCGCTCTATGCGTTCACCGATTGTGAAGTGAGCATCGCCCCCAACGCGGTGGTCATCGAGAACGACAAGCCGCGGTTCGTAGGGGTGAAGGAGTTGCTTCGGATCAGTACCGAGAACACCCTTCGGCTTCTCGAATTGGAACTCTCCATCAAGAAGGGCGAGTTGGAGGAGCAGTGGCACTTCGCTTCGTTGGAGCGGATCTTCATCGAAAAGAAGGTCTACCGTCGCATCGAGGAGGCCGAGACCTGGGAGCAGGTGATCGAGTTCATCGACAAGGGATTGAAGCCCCACGTGAAGGAGTTGAAACGGGCAGTGACCCACGATGACATCATCCGACTCACGGAGATCCGGATCAAGCGCATCTCGAAGTTCGACAGCTTCAAGGCCGATGAGCACATCAAGCAACTCGCCGAGGCCATTTCGGACGTGCAGCACAAGCTCGATCACCTCGTTGACCATGCGGTCGACTTCTTCAAGGAATTGAAGAAGAAGTACGGGGCAGGCCGTGAGCGCAGGACCGAAGTGCGTGCTTTCGATACGATCGTGGCCACCAAGGTCGCGGTGGCCAACAAGAAGCTCTATGTGGACCTTGTCGAAGGGTTCATGGGCTGGAGCCTGCGCAACAACACGTTCGTGGATGACTGCTCGGAACTTGATGATATCATCATCTTCCGCGATAACGGCACCATGTTGGTCACGAAAGTGGCCGACAAGAAATTCATTGGAAAGGGCGTGATCCATGTCGGTGTCTTCAAGAAGAACGACGAGCGCACCATTTACCACATGGTGTATCAGGATGGGCCCAAGGGCGCTTTCTTCATGAAGCGTTTCGCGGTCACCGGCATAACGCGCGACAAGGAATACGATCTGACGAATGGCGCGCCAGGATCGCGCGTGGAGTATTTCACGGCCAATCCGGATGGAGCTGGCGAAGTGATCCAAGTGATACTCCGTCCGCGCCCGAACCTCCGCAAGACCAAGTTCGACATCGATTTCGCGCAACTGAGCGTCAAGGGTCGAAGCAGCAAGGGTAACCTGCTGACCCGGTACATGGTCAGCAAGATCACTCAGAAGGAGCGCGGAGGAAGCACACTGGGTGCCATTCCGATCTGGTTCGATGAGACCGTACGACGGCTCAATGACACCGGACATGGCCGGTACCTCGGGCGATTCAAAGGTGATGACCGTATACTGGCCATCATGTCCGACGGGACCTATCAACTATTCCCTTTCGTGCTCAGCACCCACTTCCCCGACAATGCGGTGACCGTGGTGAAATGGAATCCCAAGGAACCGGTCAGCGTCGTCTATTGGGAAGGGGAGAAGCAGCAGTACCAGGTGAAGCGGTTCCTGGTGGAGCCTGCCAAGGATGCAGTAAGCTTCATCACCGAACATGCCGATAGCAAGCTGGCGGTCCACAGTCTGTTGCCCGCACCACGGGTGCGCATGAGTTTCGACAAACGAAGCAATGACCGGCCGGATGAGGAGGTGGACATGGCCGCGTTCATCACCGTGAAAGGTGTGAAGGCACTCGGGAACAGGCTGACGCCGTACAAAGTGAAGGACCTGTCGCTACTGGATCCCGTGTTCGTACCGATGACCCCTGAGTTGGAGGAAACGCAGAACATGCTCATCAGTGAGGACGAGATCGGCAACCTGGAGGCACCGGAAGAAGAAGGTCTGGAGGAATCGCCAGTGAAGCAGTTCAAAAGGGCCCAGGCCCAGCAGGAAGTTGAACGTTCACCAGAGGATCCATTGATCGGCTATGAGCCGGGCAAGCAGATCACCCTCGGCTTGGACTGATCACTGTTTCACCAAGCGGAGGTGCTCCATTCCGCGTGAGGTGGTGACACGTAATGTGTACAACCCCGCTGGTGCAACACCAAGGTCCATGGCACACTGGTCCGCTCCGGGTCGTTGATCGAGGACCTTACGACCGCTCGCGTCCAACACCTCGACACGTAGGATCGGACCTCCTTCAGCGCGCAACACGAACAGGTCGGTGAACGGATTGGGGGCGACCGAAAGTTGCCTGGAGCCGACCTCGTCCAAGCCGGAGCAGAATTCCACGATGATCACGGCATCGGCCGTGGCAGGGCAGAACCCGTCCGCTTCCGCGGTAAGGCTGATCGGCCACTCACCAACGCCAAGGGATGCGGGTGAGAAAACGATGGATTGTCCAAGGCCAGCGATGCTGCCGGACCAGACCCCGGGATGTGAGCCGGTGATCTCGGCCTCCGTGGATTGCACACAAACGGTGATGCTGGGCTCCAGGGACACCTCCAGATCGCTCCATACCGTGAGGGTGATGGTGTCCGAGATGAGTTCGCAGGCATTGGGACCGGTCCAAGAGTAGGTGACGGGATACGTTCCTGAAGGCACTGTGGCCGGTACGAATTCCCCATCGATCCAAACGGGCGCGCTCCATTGGCCGCCAGCTGGAGTGGCATTGAGGAATGCAGGTGCGTCGGTCTTGCAGAAAATGAGGTCCTCCACGTTCCAACCCACGGAGATCGCGTCATGGACCTGTACGATGTAAGAGGCTACCGTGGCGCAACCCGTGGCACTCGTAGCTGTGTAGGTGAGCGAGTTGCTACCGACCGCGAGCAAAGCAGGGACCAGTTCATTGTTCACCACGCCGGCCCCGGACCAGACCCCGTCGGGAGGGGTGGCCACCAGTGGGAAGGCGGAGCCTCCTTGGCAAAAGGTCGTTTCGCTCGGCAGGGTGACCACGGGGTGGTCATCGGTGACCAGGATCAGGAGCGTGTCGCTATTCGCGCATTGTTGTGGTGCGGTAGGGAACACGTTCATGATCACGGTGTAGTAGCCAGCTCCCAGGGAAGGGTCGAACAAGGATTGGAACGGTGTCTGCGGGGTCACATCCCCGCTCCATTCGGCACCTTGGGGTGGGGAGGCCAATGCGGTGATGCTTTGTGGACCGGCATCCACGCAGAACGGTCCGGCAGGCGCGATCTGGGCTGGCAGGGAATTCCAGACCTGCAAGGGACCCAATAGGGTGGCACATGAGGTGGAAGTGGGGTCGACCATCTCACAGGCCACGATACCGCCTGCGAATTGTGCAGGGTCCAGAATGTTGCCCGCCTCAAGCCCGAACCAGGTGGTCGTGGACGGTAGTGAGGTCATGACGATCGGCGCATCGGCGGAACACAGAATGGTGGGAACCTCCGGGAATGTGCGAGGGCCGGTCAGGAGGAGGATGGTATCGCGTTCAGCGACCGGGCACGCAGTGGGTTCATAATAGGTGTGAGCAAGAAGCACGTCGCTATCCGCGCCCAAGTTGGAGCGGTAGAGGATGTCCTGATCGACCCATGTACCCGACCACCTGCCACCGGCTGGTTCCACGGCCGGAAGTGGCAGCGGTGCACCGAACACACAATGTGGCTCGATATCAGGCAGGATCAGATCGGTGGTGGCCGGAACGGCATTGCCCGGATACCAGAAAGTCCCTTCCGGCCGGTCCAGGATCAGGTCATCCAACCCATCACCGTTCAGGTCCACCAATTGGGGACGCTGCCCACGTTGCAGGTCGGGCCGGTCGATGCGGTAGCCGAAGTCGTTCAACACATCCAACCACGACGACCAACGCACTGGTAGAAAGGGATTGGCAGGGACATAGACCAATGAGACGCCGTGACAAGCGACCGATCCGAACGCACCGGTACCCGAGGTCCAGATCTCCTCGAGAACATGCTCTGTGAAGACGTTCCACGAGCCTCCTTCACCCACGGTGTTCTCGGCCCAATGTACCGCACTATTGGAAGCTTCCACAAGGTCGAGGTCCCCATCATCATCCACGTCCAATGCGCGCGGTGAGGTATACGCATAGGGAGCTCCGGCCAGGAGTATCGCGGGTTGCCATACACTACCATCACCGTTCACGTTGCGTAGGATCATCAGGTCGTTGAAGGTGGTGCTCAACACCAGGTCCGTTCCTCCGACCAGGTCCATATCGGCAGCAACGAGCACATGGGTGGCAAGCCCATCCACAGGATCGGGAAAGAACTGGGCCTGACCGAAACCAGTAGCGCTGTTCACTAGTATACCCACACCGGCACCACCATCCGTGTTCACCAAGTACGTGATGTCCAACAGGCCATCGCCAGTGACGTCCGCCAACACGACCGCATCGGGTACATCATCCAATGTTGTGATCAGCGATTCCTGATCACCAAGACCACCGCCCAGGTTCCGCACCCAACTGAACTCATCGCCCTTGACCAACAGGACATCCTGTGGGCCGTCATTGTCCAGGTCACCGACAAGGAATTGCTGGCAGTCGGACCCAGCTGTGGCGAACAGCACGGGAGTAGAGAATGCGCCGGATCCATCCGTGTTCTCGATCCAGTACAATTCGTCGTCCTGGAACAGGCCCAGCAGGTCCAGGTCGGTATCACCATCCAGATCCACCGATAGGAGCGCACCATTGTGCGGCACGTCGCTCACCAACTGCGGCTGGGCGAATTGCGCGATGGCACGAGTGGTAGGTGTTGCGACAAGCAGCACCAGGATCCAGAGTAATGACGAACGCATGGTCCCAGGCCCACCGGGAAAAGGATCCGGAGGGTACAGTAACCAAAAGTAGGGCTTTTGATCAGCCCAAGGTGGGATCCCCGTCTGGTCCTGAGTCCAGATGCCTGAAGTTCAGGAGATTGTGAAGGCGGTAAGCATTAAGAGCAAAGCACCGGAATACCAGCGTCATTGGTCAATAGACGCTCCTTCTCCGCATCGGCGATATAACGATGGTCGTTGCTGGCATGGGACATCATGGCGATGCAACCAGCGCCGATCCGCTCGGCATAGCGGATGGTGGGCTCGGCGAACCCGATACTGAAGTGCGTTGACGGCTCCATGACCTGTACACAACGGACATGTTCTTCGTGCAAGCGCTCCATCATGCGCTTCCGGTTGGCGATCAATTGTTCGGAAGGCTCCTCGTTCGGTCGAACCAACTGGTAGATGTGCACCTCGGATGCGTGGATCCGTGCAAGCATGGAAACGGCCTCCAATAGTCGGTCGATATCGGCATGACCTGCCACCGGCATCACGATGTGATCGAAAGCGTTCTCAGTGGGAGTGGTTTCCTGGACGACCAGGGTAGGTTGCGAAATGCGTCGCACCAATTTCAGGATATCCGCCCCGAACAGGGTCTGACGGATCCCCCGAGGTCCGTGGGTGCCCATGACGACCAGCGCATGTCCACGTTCACTTTCCTCGGCAATGCGTGTCATGAAATGTCCTTCCAGCAGGAGCTTACGAACACGCTCGGTGCCGTTCATGCGCTGGACCTGGTCATCCAAGCGACCGAGGTGGTTCAACCCATCCGGACCGTTGGCATCGCCTTCCTCAACGACATGCAAGAGGGTCACTTGCGACGAGGAACGGTCCGCGATCTGAAGGGCGAAATGCAGTGCGATATCGGCAGCGGGCGTGAGGTCGGTGGCACAGAGGATATCCTTCATGAGCGGCGGGATGAGGGGCCAAGATAGGGGCATGGCCGGTAACCAACGGACGACCATTCCTTGGTGTTCCTGCCCCGAGATCCAAAGAAAGGGTCCTACTTGATCGGGCATGGGTGCGGCCTTCCATGACAGGAAGCGCTACTTTGCGGCCATGTTCAGAACATTACCCAGAACTGCGTTCCTCGCGATCGTCGGACTCATTTGCTTCCCCGTTGCTGCCCAATTGAACATGAGCTTGGTGGGTCAACTCAGCTATCAGGACCTTCGTAATAGCGACATCAGTGACATTTGGGGTTACGTGGATGAGCAAGGGAATGAATACGCCTTGGTGGGTGTGAACGGAGGTGGGGTCTCCGTGGTGAGCTTGGCGGTACCGAGCGCACCGGTCGAGATCTTCTACTTCCCCGGTCCCGGAAGCATATGGCGCGACCTGAAGGTCTGGAACGACCATGCCTATGTGACCACGGAAGGGGGTGGCGGCTTGGCCATCGTGGACCTTTCTCCTTTGCCCGAGAGCAACGCACTCACCGCTCAGACGTGGACGACCGGGGGATGGAGCAGTGCGCATAACCTTTATATCGATGAGAACGGCATCGCCTATATCTCAGGAGCCGATCGTGGAAATGGTGGTGTGATCTTTCTCGACCTCACCATCGACCCCTTCGAGCCCGTGGAAGTGGGTGAGTTCGACAACTGGTACTCACACGATTGTATGGTGCGAGGTGATACCATGTACGCGGCGCACATCAGTGATGGGTTCTTCTCCATCGTCGACGTCTCCGACAAGCAATCTCCGGTCCTTCTTGGGACGCAGAACACCGGCAACAACTTCACGCACAATTGCTGGGTCTCCGATGACGGTGATTACCTGTACACCACGGACGAGGTCACGGGTGGTTGGCTCGGTAGCTACGACATCTCCGATCCCACCGATATCCAAGAGCTTCAATTGTTCCAGTCCGACCCGGGTTCGCTCACCATTCCGCATAATACGCACTTCATCAACGAATATGTGGTAACGAGCTATTACCGATTGGGGACCACCATTCATGATGTATCCCGTCCGTGGAATGTGGTCGAAGTTGCACGATACGACCATTGCGACTTCGTCGGGGATAACTACAATGGAGGCTGGGGTACCTATCCTTGGCTCCCGAGCGGTCGCATCATCAGTTCGGATATCGAGGAAGGTTTGATCGTTCTCGACGCGGAGTATGTGCGTGCGTGTTGGTTGGAAGGCGTGATCACCAATGCGGTCACGGGTGCTCCGGTACAAGGAGCCACGGTGGTTCTCTCAGCGCCTTCCCTGATCGATGTCACTGCATTCGACGGGGTGTATGCCACGGGTAGCCATCAAGCTGGCACGCATCAAGTGACGGTCAGCGCACCCGGGTACGTGACGGCGACGATCGCGGACGTGGAACTCGTGAATGGTCAGCTGACCCTGTTGGACGTGGCTTTGCAGCCACTGGAGAGTTTCGCCATGGGCGGTGCGGTGGTGGATGCCTTCTCCGGTGCCGGCATACCCGACGCGCAGGTGCGCTTCTCCTCAGAGGACCTCAATTACGAAGCAACGGCAAGTGGTTCAGGTACTTATGTGCTGCCCAATGTGTTCAATGGCACCTATGAGCTCGGTGCGGCCCGTTGGGGCTGGATCCCAACGTGTTCATCCGACATCACCATCGATCCCTCGGTGGTCCCGTATTCCATCGAACTGGAACCCGGATACGCGGATGATATGTCCTTCGATCTGGGCTGGACCGTGACCGGTACGGCCACCATTGGGAGTTGGGAACGTGCTGTTCCGGAGGGAATGACGCTCAACGGACAGGTGTCCAATCCGGCCAGCGATGCATCAGGAGATTGTGGTGATGCGGCATATGTCACGGGTCCTCTTGCCGGAGTCAGTGCAGGCGACTTCGACCTGGACGGTGGGTATACCGAATTGCGCAGTCCGATCTTTGACGCGACCGGCATGTCACAGCCTGCCGTGCGATATCACCGCTGGTTCGTGAACGGTGGTGGAAGTGGCTCCCCGAACGATCGCCTGGTGATCTCCATCAGCAACGGTACGAACACGGCTGTGGTGGAGACCGTTCAGGCCTCGGTGTCCGCATGGATCTCACGGTCGTTCAACATCCTGGATCACGTAGCCGCCACGGACCAGATGACCTTCATCGCCTATGCCGTGGATGATGCATCAGGCCATGTGGTGGAGGCCGGGATCGATCGGTTCGAAGTCGTGGACCTTGCTACGGTCGGTATTCCTGTCGTGGCCGAGACTTCGACATTCGCACTTTGGCCAAACCCGAGTTCCGGTCAGGTGAATGTGATGATGCCCGCACCGGGTCGATACGGGGTGGAGGTCATCGACGCTACCGGCCGTTTGGTACAGCATCAGGATCACGTTCAGGACGGGATGCAACACCTGCAACTCACGCTAGGCGTCGGTGCCTACCTGGTGCGGGTGACCAACGAGCAAGGGGAGCGCAGTGCTCGGTCCATTCTTGTGGTGCATTGAGCCCCGCTTGAACCGGGCTAGCCTGAATTCGATCCACCTATTGACGAAGGCGATCCACGGTCGATCGTTCAAAGGAATGATCCGATAACAAGGATCGGGTAGCCCGCCCAGTGGGGTCGATCGAACAGGCGGATACGCGCTGTACTCTTTGGAACCACTGCTGAGCGCTGGATCAGCGCCGACGTGGGGCTTGCTCCATGGAACAATTCTCCTTCAGGAGGTAGTCCACTTCCGCAACATCACCCAAGGCTTTGGCCAGGGTGAGGTCCTCACAGGCCTTGGTGCGTTCCCCTTTGCGCAACCGGAGCATGGCCCGGGTCCTCAACGCATAGGGGTTCGAAGGGTACGCACGAAGGCTGCGTTCCACGTCGCGCCAAGCCTCCGCTTCACGTCCCTGTTTCATATGCACGTAGGCCCGGTTGCTCAGGCCGACAGGTTCGTCCTTGTCGATGCTCAGTGCCTTCTCGATCATGGTCATGGCCTCGTCGTAACGCTCCAGTATGATCAGTTCGAATCCTCGATTGCTCCAGTGTCCCACATCGTTCGGCTCCAGCATGCAGAGCTGTTCGAGCACAGCCAGTGATTCCTGGTGACGACCAGCCAGGTCCAACAGTCTGCCCAACGTACGCATGGCCTCGGTATCGGTGGCACCGTGCTGTATGCCATGGTTGAGGTCATCTATCGCAGCGCCATATCGCTTCAATTCTGCGGATGCCTCGCCGCGCAGGATATGAGCCTTCGCTCGAAGCGAACTGTCAGGTGCGTTGATGATGGCCTTGGTGGCGTAGACTTCTGCTCGGGAATACTCATTGGCCCGCATGGCATAGAGCCCCCGTTGGTAATTGGCTTCTGCCAAGGTGCTATCCAACCGGAGCGCATTCTCCACATCCAGGAGGAACCGGTCCATACGGTCCATCATGTACCAGGCCTTGGACCGACCAAGGAGCGCATTGGCGTTGGGCCCCATGGCGATAGCCTTGTCGAACAGTTCCATCGCTCGTTGGGGCTTCTGCAGCCGAAGTAGGGAGTCGCCGCTGTTCAGCAGAGCGTCCACACCTTGCGCATGAGCACCCGCCAAAGGCATCAGTGCCGTTGCCAGCCAGAAGCCGGAACAGCGAAGGCCGCAAAGTAGGTAAGGCCGGGTGCGGGTCATGTGCGACGCAAATGTAGGCGCCAAGGAGCATGAAGTATGCCACGGGCTTGCCAGTTCGATCCCCCAAGTATCGGCCGGGCTGTGATCGAGGGTCAGTTGGATGGATCGAGGGTCAGTGGCGGGGAAGGGGTACCGTGTCCAGTCCGCTGAACCTGCCAGCGAGGTACAGGTGATGTCCGGCCATGGCGATCATGGCGGCATTGTCCGTGCAATAGTCGAAGGGTGGGATGAACGATCGCCAGCCCTCACGAAGAGCCAACGCAGAAACTTGTTCACGTAACCCACTGTTCGCGCTCACACCGCCCGATATGGCAATGCGTTCAACCCCGGTTTGGCGACCGGCCTTCTGGAGCTTCCGGAGCAGGATGTCGATGATGGCTTGTTGGAGGGTGGCACATAGGTGAGGGCGTTCCTGTTCCATATCCACGTCAGGACGTTCACGTACGTCGGTCACGAGTCGATTGAAGGCGGATTTGAGACCGCTGAAGCTCATGTCATAGCCTTTGGTGGAAGGCAGCGGAAGGTGGTAACGTCCGGGGTCGCCTTGTCGGGCATAGCGGTCGACAAGGGGGCCACCGGGATAAGGTAGCCCTAGCATCTTGGCGCCTTTGTCGAAGGCCTCACCGGCAGCATCATCCAAGGTTCCCCCCAGCACCTCCATATCCAGTGGTCCACGGACCAGCACAAGCAGGGTATGCCCACCGCTCACCGTGAGGTTCAGGAACGGGAATCCCGGGATCGGTCGTGGGTCCTTGTCCACGATGAGGTGCGCCAGGATGTGTGCACGTAGGTGGTCCACGGCCAGGAGCGGTATGCCCAAGCCCTGGGCGAGCGATCTGGCGAAACAGGTACCCACCAGAAGCGCCCCGATGAGGCCCGGGCCTTGCGTGAAGGCCACAGCATGGAGTTCCTCCTTGCGCACACCGGCCGATCGCAAGGCCTCGTGGACCACAGGCACGATATGTTCCTGATGGGCCCTGCTGGCGAGTTCAGGCACCACCCCTCCCCACTGTTGATGGACCGTTTGGCCTGCGATCACGTTGGAACGCACTTGGCCATTCACCAGAACGGCCGCCGCGGTTTCGTCGCAAGAACTCTCGATACCCAGTATGATGGGCGCTTGGGCAGGGGGCATCGACGGTACGGCTACTTTTGGGGGTTGATCGGGCCCGGTCCTTGCATGGCAGGGGGCGGCAAAGCTACTGAGACCACTTGGCCGCGAACGCACCATACCGATGGCTCCGGATCCTCCTACGCTCCTTGGGCGTGCTCGTGGCGTTGGTAGTGTTCCTCGTACTGACACTATCGGCATTGCTCCTGGTGCCCTATGTGCAGACGTTGGTGGCTCAGCGGTTATCCCGGTACGCCTCGGCTGAACTGGGGGTGGACGTGCGGATCGGAAGGTTCACGGCCGATCCTTTCGGTGCCATCACCTTGAAGCAGGTATATGTCGGTGACCTGCGACAGGATACCTTGTTCATGGTGGACATGCTCAAAGTGACGCGTCCCCGATTCAACAGCGCGACGCGCTTCATTTGGATCTCGGCGTTGGAGGTCGATCGGGTGCGATTCGCTTTGTCGCGAACAGAAGGGGATAGCTACAGCAACCTGACCAACCTGCTGAACAGGATCGACCCGGACACCACGTCCTCCGATCCGTCCGACGAGTGGCGGATCCGGTGTTCGCGATTCGATCTGCACGACATCCATTTCAGTTTCCATGACGCGCATCACGATCCATTACCCTTCGGAGTGGATGTCGACCATGTCGATCTGGATGATGTCCATGTGGTGGGTACGGGTCTCGATGTGATCGGCGATTCCATAACCGCACGGTTGCATCAGTTCTCCTTTCACGAACAGAGCGGGTTGCGGTTGGACCAACTTGCTGGTCGGGTCCAAGTTGGACCCACTGGCATACGAGTTGGTGGAATGGACCTGCGAACGGAGGGCAGTTCGTTACAGGGCGACCTGGAACTCTTGACCGAGGGGTGGTCAGACCACAACGACTTCATCGATAAGGTGAAGTTGCGCATGCGCTTGGACAGTTCCACCCTCGAGTTCGCTGACGTCGCCTATTTCGCCCCGGAATTGCGGGGCATCCATTTGCCGGTCAGACTCTCGGGTCGGGTGCGCGGGACCATCGCCGATCTGAAGGGGCGTGACATGCGGATCTCCTTTGGCGAACGGTCGTATTTCAGGGGCAATGCGGAGTTGAGCGGACTGCCTGACATGGACAACACCTTCATGCTCATCGATATCGCCGACATGCGGACCGATGCGGGTGACCTCTCCGAACTCCCCGCGCCGCCATTCATGGAGGGAGGCACGGTCGACCTTCCTCCAGAACTCGCGCCATTGGGCCCTTTGCGGTTCTCAGGCAATTTCACCGGATTCATGCGTGCCTTCACTGCTTATGGCGATCTCGGCACTGACCTCGGTACACTTCGCACCGATCTATCCTACGAGCGCGATACCATCACGGACCTGTTCCGCTTGTCGGGCCGGCTTGGAACGCCCGGCTTCGAACTGGGCCGTCTGCTCGGTACCTCCACCTTGGGTGGGCTTACTGCTGACCTTCGTGTGATCCTCACCGGGCGCACCTTCGCCAATGTGAAGGCCGACCTCGAGGGGACCATCCCGGCCATCACCGTGAACGGTGCCACGATCACCAATGTCACCACGCAGGGCACCTTGGAGCGCGATCGCTTCGATGGATCGTTGAGTGTGGTCGACGATGATCTGGTGATGGATTTCAATGGCTTGGCCGACCTACGCGGACGTTGGCCCATCGTGGATTTCGCAGCGGACGTGAAACATGCGGACCTGCGCTCACTGGGTATCGCACCGCGGCCGGGATACCATGCCATAAGCGCCATGGTCGAGGCCAAGGGGCGCTTGTCGCCGGATAGCCTTCAAGGGACCATCCACGCCACCGAGATCAGTTATTGCGATGATCGAGGCGACCACGACCTGGGCTACCTCGACCTGGAGAGCGGCAAGGTCGATGGAGAGGATGTGCTCCTGTTGGATGCCACTTTTGCCGAGGCCGAGGTGCGTGGCCGTTTTCTGCCCACCCGGGTTCCCACGCTCTTGGAGAACATGATCTACAGTGTGTTCCCCGCACTGGGCGATGATGTGGACTACCGTCAGGAGGAACAGGACCTGCGCTTCTCCATCACGGTCCGTGAGCCGGAGGTCTTCCTGGGCATGTTCGTTCCCGACCTGACCTTGGCAACGGGATCGACCTTCCAAGGAGCGCTGAACAGTCGCACGTTCGACCTGGAGTTCATTGCCGATATCCCCATGTTGCGGTATGGGCCCTTCCAAGCGGACAGCACCACCATCATCATGGATAAGACGTTGGATATCTTGGCCTTTTCCATCCGGAGTGCGCGCCAATCCTTGGGTGATAGCACCTGGATCGCAGGAAGTGCCTTCACGGGAAAGGCCTACCAGGATGAATTGGACCTTAGCGTAGGCTGGGAGACAAGTACGAACGGCACCAACGGCGACCTCAACCTGCTCGGGTTGGTCAACGGCATGAACAACGTTTCCCTGGAACTGCTACCGTCGAAGATCTTCCTTGGCCGTGGGGACTGGTCGAACGACCGCGTAGCGCACATCGATATCCGAGGGGATAGCATCCACATCGACTCGCTGGTCTTGCACAATGGCCGTCAATGGATCGCGGTTTCCGGCCACGTGGATCGCGATCCGACGAAGCCGTTGCGGTTCGAGTTGGAGGAGGTCGCCTTGGAGAACATCACGCCCTATCTGGGTGGTCCATTGATCACAGGCACGCTCGGCGGAGATGGGATCCTCTACGATCTCTATGGAACGCCCATCCTCCAGAGCGAGCTCTGCATCGATTCGTTGGCCGTGGAGGATAAGCCGGTGGGCGATATCCGGTTCAATGCAGGCTGGGTGGAAGGACGCGATGTGCTCGACCTGTCCGGGTCGCTCACACGTGGTCCGATCAAGGCGCTCGATTTCGATGGGTTGCTCACACTGGGCGAGACCCAGGAACTGGACGTGGACCTGGTCATGGACCGCTTCGACCTCACCTTCATCGATCCCTACCTACCCGAAGGGGTCAGTGAGATCCAAGGCTTGGTGACCGGCACCTTGGCGGTGACAGGGGCCTTGCAGGAGCCACAGGTGAACGGCGAATTGGACTTGAAGGACGCTGGCTTGCGCATCGATTACCTGAACACCTTGTACCGGTTCTCCCATGTGGTACAAGTGCGTCCGGACATGTTCGCGCTCGACCTGGTCACCGTCCGGGATGAAGAGGGGAACACGGCCAAGTTGGGTGGTACCATCCTACATACCGGACTTCGGAAGTGGAACTACAACGTATGGGGTGATATGGAGCGGTTCATGGTGATGAACACCACCGTGGCGGATAACGATCTCTACTATGGAAAGGCGTACGCGACCGGCACCATGGAGGTGAGCGGTGAGGAAGGGACCTTGGAAGTGGTGGTGGATGCGCGCACCGCACCCGGTACCGATATCCACTTCCCGGTGGGTGGTAGCACCGAGGTGTCCGCGATCAGTTTCGTACGATTCACTTCGGGTCCGGAAGAGGAGGTCGAGGCGGAAGTGGACCTGTCGGGCATCACGCTCGACCTCAATGTGGAGGTCACTCCGGATGCGCTGTTCGAACTGATCTTCGATCCCACGGTCGGCGACATCATGTCCGGTCGGGGCCGTGGGAACATGGAGATGAGCGTTGACCGGAATGGGGCCTTTGATATGCGCGGACAGGTGGAGGTCACCGACGGGGCCTACCTGTTCACCTTGCGCAACGTGGTGAACAAGCGCTTCCAAGTGGAACCCGGAGGGACCATCACCTGGTATGGTGATCCATTCGATGCGCAACTGGACCTCCAGGCCATGTACAAGCTACGTGCGCCACTCTACGATATGGTTCCTCCTTCGGAGCGTACCGAGGCCTATCGTAAGCGTGTACCGGTGGAGGTGGTGATGAACCTACGCGACCGCTTGATGAACCCGGAGATCAATTTCGAAGTGCGCTTACCGAGTGTGGATGAGAGCCTCAAAGCACAGGTGGCGAGCGTGTTGAGCACGGACCAGGAAATGAACAGGCAGGTCTTCGCGCTCATCGTGTTGAACCGGTTCCTTCCGCCACCGTCCTACGCAGGGGCGGGAACACCCGCATCGGGTTCAACGGTGGCGGGCACCACGGGCTTTGAGTTGATGAGCAACCAGATCAGCAACTGGCTCTCGCAACTGAGCACGGGCTTCGACCTGGGTGTGAATTATCGTCCAGGCGATAACATCACACAGGATGAACTGGAGGTGGCTGTGAGCACCCAATTGTTCAATGAGCGCCTCCTGTTGAGCACGAACCTGGGCGTGCAGTACGGTGCGCAGGCGCAGCAGAACTCCAATTCACTGGTGGGTGATTTCCAACTGGAGTACCTCCTCACCGATGATGGCAAGCTCCGACTGAAGGCCTTCAGCATCAGCAACGACCGCAACCTCAACCGCACGGACCAAGCATTGACCACGCAAGGTGCAGGGATCGCCTACCGACGTGAATCCAACAACTTCTGGAAGTTGTTCCGCATCGGGCGTGACAAGTGACGGACGCGGGGTCCAACCGCTCCGGTCCCGCCTGATCCGACCGCCATCAAGGCCTGATCACGCCTCTGGTTCACCCAAGCGCAGGCTATGGCCGAGCTTGTCCTTCTTGGTCCGGAGGTAGCGCTGATTGTGCTTGTTGGCGGTGATCTCGATGGGGATGTTCTCGACGATCTCCAGCCCATAGCCCACCAATCCGGTACGCTTGCGCGGATTGTTGGTCATCAACTTCATATGACGCACGCCCAGGTCGTGCAGGATCTGCGCGCCCACGCCATAGTCGCGCGTGTCCATGCCGAAGCCGAGCATCAGATTGGCCTCCACGGTGTCGGCTCCTTGTTCCTGTAGTTTGTAGGCCTTCAACTTGTTCATGAGCCCGATGCCACGGCCTTCCTGTTGCATATAGACGATCACGCCTTTCCCTGCCGCTTCGATCATCTCCATCGCTCGATGCAGTTGGGGGCCGCAATCGCAACGGCAGGATCCGAAGATGTCCCCGGTCACACAGGAGGAGTGTACGCGAACGAGCACCGGCTCCTTGGGTTCCCAAGTCCCCTTCACCAGCGCCAGGTGCTCCTCGTTGGTCGTGGTCTGCCGGTAGGCGATGAGTTGGAAGTCGCCATGAGTGGTGGGTAATTGCACATCCACTTGGCGTTCAACGATCCGTTCCGTGGCCATTCGGTAGGCCACGAGATCCTCGATGCTGATCACCTTCAGGTCGAAACGACGAGCGATCTCGAGGAGTTCGGGCAGTCGCGCCATGGTGCCATCGTCATTGAGTATCTCCACGATGCACCCAGCGGGTTCGAATCCGGCCATGCGTGCCAGATCGATCGCAGCCTCGGTGTGACCCGTACGACGAAGCACACCTCCGTTACGTGCCTTCAGCGGGAAGATGTGCCCCGGGCGCGCCAGGTCCACCGCTTGGATAGCGGGGTCGATGAGCGCCAGCATGGTCTTGGAGCGGTCCGCCGCGCTGATCCCCGTGGTGGTGCCCCGGCCTTTCAGGTCCACGCTGACAGTGAACGGGGTCTCATGCAGTGCCGTATTGTCGCGCACCATCAGGTCCAACCCCAGTTCCTCACAACGCTGCTCGGTCAAGGGTGCGCAGATCAGTCCACGACCGTGTTTGGCCATGAAGTTGATCACCTCCGGCGTGGCGTTCCGAGCGGCGGTCACGAAGTCCCCTTCGTTCTCCCGGTCCTCATCATCCACCACGATCACCACCTTGCCATGCCGGATATCCTCGATGGCCTCCTCGATACGGTTCAATTCGCTGCTCATGGAATGGCGCTCGGTACTTTGTCGAGGCGTGCAAAGTTACGGAAGGGGGTGCGGGTACTACCGACCGGATGGCGCGGTGATCAGGCGGTCCAGTTTGGATGAGGCCTGGTCCCAGTCGAAGTGTGTGCGAATGAAGTCGTACCCGTTCTGAGCGATGCGATCGCGTTCGGCGGGGTCGTTCAGCAAGGCGAGGATGTGCGCCGCATATTCCTCGGGCGAATTACCCACCAGGATGGCGTTTCCGGGCTCAGCACCCACGGCATTGTTGGCCAAGGTCGATGTGATGCACGGTATACGCATGGCCATGGCCTCCAAGAGCTTGTTCTGCAGTCCGGTACCGATCTGCATGGGTGCAACGAACAAACGCGCGCTGGCATAGGAAGCACGGATGTCCTTCACCCAACCGCTGACGGTGATGAGTGGATCGTCCTTGGCCAGTTCCCGCACGCTGGGACTGGGGTCCACACCGCTGATCAACAAGCTCGTGGAGGGGAGGACCTTCCTCACCAACGGCAGGATATGCTGCACGAGGTAGAGCACGCTGTCGATGTTCGGTGGGTAGTTCATGTTGCCCGTGAACACCAGGTCGTGCTCCGGTCGTGCCTCCCGTGGTTGGAAATGGTCCGTATCCACTCCATTGGGGATCACGGTGATGCGGTCCCGTTGCGGATGATAGATGTACTCGCGGTCCTGTTCGCTGATGATCACGCAATGATCGAAGAGGTCGAACATCAGGTTCTCATACCGGATCAATCGCCGCGACTCCTCGCGGAACAAGGGGGCGAAGAGGAAGGATGCCATCTCCGTGCGCCGTTCGAGACCCTTGGAAAGGGTGTCCATGTAGTCCAGCGTTTTCGGGATGGCATGATGGTCACGCACATACTCGGTGGTACGCACCAACTGGCAGATGATGTGTTCAGGGCGGAACCGGCGGACAACAGCATCGAATCGCTGTTGTGCCGAACGATGGTGGAAGTAGGCCACCTGGAAAGGAAGCCTGGAGAAGATGGCGTGGAAGAGATTGAGCAGAATGCGCCATCGCGGTAGGTAGACCACCTCGATGTGTGAGCAGAATTGGCGCAGGTGTTCGAGGTGTTCCGGCTTGGTAGGACCATCGCTAAGGCAGAACAGTTCCACTTCGTGGGTGCGCGCCAGACGCCTGATGAAGTGATAGGCACGCAACTTGTCGCCCTTCTCCAAGGGGTAGGGCACACGTGATAGGACGACCAATAACCTCATGACGTGAGTAGACGACCGTAAAATGCGCTGAGGTCATGCGCGATGGCATCCTCAGCATACCGTTCCTGGATCAACCGATGGGCCGCGGCGCCGATCCTACGCACCCGGGAAGGATCGTCGATGATGGACACCATGCGCTCCACGAACTCGTTCGCGTTCCGCGCTAGAAGCACGTCCGTGCCATCCGTCACATCGATACCCTCGGCCCCGATGGGGGTGCTTATCACGGTCCGTGCCATTGCCATGCCTTCGATGATCTTCACACGCATGCCACCGGCGGAGAACAAGGGGACCACCATCACCGCGTAGCGTTGCATGTAGGCCACCGCGTCAGGGACCCTGCTCACGATCTCCACATTGGGCATGTTCAACGCGAGCAGGTCCTCCGGCATCTTGTTGCCGGCCAGGTGGAGTTTGGCTTGCGGTCGTTTCTTATGGACCCGCGGCCACACGGAATTGAGCAACCATCGGACCCCCTCCTCGTTGGGATGCCAGTCCATACTGCCCAAATGGAAGAAGGAGATGGGCGACCCGTCCGGATCATCGGGGATCGGGTAATCCTTCAGGTCCACACCAAAGGGAATGGTGATCACCGGCGTCAAGCTGCCATGACCTTCGAAGTGTGCGGCATCGGCCGGGCTGATGGCTGCCACACCGTCCACCCTTTCCAGTACCTCCATTTCGTACCGTTCCAATTGCTTGGCCAGGAACTGTCGATAGGGACGCTTGATGATATTCCGTTCGCCGTGTGCGATCCGTTGCTGGATCACATGTTCCAGGTTGTGCGACCGTAATACGATCCGGGCCTTGGTATATCTCCGGATGGTCGGAATGTACGGTGTCATGAACAGGCTCTCCAACTGGACCACATCGAAGCTGTCCTCACTGAGAAGTCGGATCAGCCTGATGTCCATGTCGGGTGAGAAGAAACGGCTGATATTGTAGTTGTCGGCCGTGACGAGGTCCGTGAACGCATCCACGATGTTCAGCGAGGTGTCCACGAAGATGCCTTCCATGGCGGTGCGCTCCATCAGATCGGGCGGCATGGTCGCCAGGTCAAGCGGCTGTTTGGGTGTGGTGATGAACAGCACCTTCACGGAGTGGCCCGCGTTGAGCAGGCCCTTGGTGAGGGTGAGCATGGCCTTGGCCCCTCCATCGATCGGAGGGTAAGGAGGCTTATTGCACAGTTGAAGTATGCGCATTGCGACGTCGTAGGAGGCCACGGATCCGCTCCCAGCCGCGATAATACGCATCGGCATCCAGCAGTGGGCTGTCGTTGGCGGCCTTCCACAAGAGGAAGAGGCCTACGGGGAGCAACATGAGCGTAGCCACCCACATGCCCGGCCAGGCTTCCATACTTCCAGCGATGACCAACTTCTCCATGGAGAAGGAGACGATGTGGAAGACCAGGAAGAAGCTGATCGCGAAGACCACGGGCAGGCCCATGCCCCCTTTGCGGATGATGGCCCCCAAGGGTGCGCCGATCAGGAAGAAGACGATGCACGTGACCGCGAGCATGGGCTTGCGGTGCCATTCGATCCGATGCCGTGACACCTGCTCCTGGCGCCCGTCCAGTTCCGTTCTGGCCCGTTCCAGGTAGGAGACATTGTTGCGTGCCTGGTTGATGGCCACATCGTAGAGCGCTTGGCGTGCTTCAGGGGTGAGGTCGGCCTCCATAGCGGACCAACTGCGAGCCGGCACCTGTTGGACCGCTGATCCGACACTATCACGGAACACCTGCAGGCTGCGACTGAGATGCATCACCTGGTCCTTCTGGCGATCACCCATCCGAACGAGCAGACTGTCCTCCGAGCCGTCCAACTGACCCATGGTCATCATCTTGTAATGGTCCTTGAACAGTTCCTCATCCGTGCGTTGTAGGCCAAGGCCGCTCAGGTCGAAACGGACCTCATCGGTCACGAACGTGCCCCGCATCATCGGGTATCGAGCACCTTTCTCACCGGTACGGGACTGTTCGTCATAGAAATGACCATCATGCAAGGTGAGTACCAGGTAGTGGCCGTCGGTACTGCGTTTCATGGTGCCGGAGCGGGCGCGGATCACGGTGCGATTCCCTTGGAAGGGGCTGCGGTGGTCATAGATCAGCACGTCGGTCAGTTCGCCGGTGTCCTGGTCCTTGGCCGCTACCCGGATGCTGAACCCATCGATACCGTTGTAGAAGATGCCGGGCTTCAGGTTCAGTGCCGGCTTCTTCTCGGTCACATCCCACAGCAACGAACGGAACTTGAGGTTGGCGATGGGCAGTAGGTTGTTACTGAAGTAGAAGGAACCGAGTGCCAAGAGGAATGCCGTGGTGAACAAGGGGCGAAGGATCCGTCCGAGCCCCAACCCTGCGGATCGAAGCGGGATCAGCTCCGAGTTCTCGCCCAGTGCACCCATGGTCATGATACTGGACAGGAGGATGGCCAAAGGAAGTGCCAAGGGTACGAAGCTGGCGGTCGCATACGTCATCAACTCGATCAGGACATACCATTCGAGACCTTTGCCCATCAGGTCATCCACATACTTCCACAGGAACTGCATCACCAAGATGAACAGCACGATGGCGAACGTCACCGTCAACGGCCCGAGATAGGCCTTGATGATCATCCGGTGCAATCGCTTCATGCCCGCTTCAACGCTGGGGAAGGCTCACTGGTATGTGGGGTCAAGCACCCAATACGCGGATGAGCGAAGCGATCTGTGAGGACCAAAGGTTCTTGGTCTCCTCCACTTCATCAGGCCAAGCATGGTCCGTCACGATCAAGGCCACCTCATTGGTCATGGCATCGATACGGATGCGGAACTCGAAGTAGGAACTCTCGTCCTCATCGTCATTGCGGTGGAAGCGGATCACTTCCCCGAGACGGCGACCGATCATGGTCGTGGACTCCTCCTCATCGGGCCAGATGAAAGTGTATTGGTCACCCTTCATGTTCACATCGGAACAGTACCATTCAGAGAACCCGCTCGGAGTGCTGATCAGGTCGAACAATACCGCGGGTGCGCTACGCACCATGAACTCCAGGACAACGCGCTCCTTCAATGGGCGTTTGACGTCACTGGTCTTCACCGGTTTCGCAGGACCGGAAGGTGCGGGGGCTTTCAGCTCCACCTTCGCGGGCACCTGTTTGGCGACCGGGGGCACCACCTGTACCGGGGTGGGAGCCTGCTGCGCTGTTCCGCGTGTGGCTTTCGCGGATGTTGTTCCTCCTGCGCCTGATGAAGGTGCCATCGATCCCGCTTGGGAGGACCCTTTCTTTGCTACCACCTGCTTAGGAGCAGGTCCTGCGCCTTTCTTGGCTACGGTCGACGGTGTTGGGCGCACCGCGGAAGGCTTGGGCTTCACGGCCGTCCTTCCGGCCACCTTGGTAGGCGTTCCCTTCGATGGCGCTGCAGACGACCCTGATCTCGTTGCGGGTCGTGGCTTAGCGATGACCTTCTTTTTTGGACCGGTTCGAGCCTTGACAGTGGTGGCCTTCTTGATGGCCGGCTTTTTCACCGCTGATCTCTTGACCGGAACGCTGGGTCTGGTCCTAGCGGCTTTGCCGGTCGATCCCGGACCACCCTTGACCGGTTTTGCGGTCTTCGCGCCTTTCTTGGCTGGTGCCCCTTTCCCGGCCGGACCTTTGGCCACGGGTCTCGTCTTGCTCGCCGCGGTTTTCACGGGCTTCTTCGCTACCACCTTCTTCGTTGATGCGCGTGTCTTGGCCGTTCTTGCGTTGACCTTGGCCGGTGCTGGCTTTCGGGTGCCGGTAGCTTTTGATCCACCTGCAGTTTTGGCCTTACTGGTTGAGGAACTGCGTGGTGCGTTGCGTTTCTTGGCCATGGTGAGAATAGGGGCGGGGTCCGGGTAGGCGCCAAGGTAGGAAAATGCGCCACCTGTGCAAGACCTGTACAATCCAGCACCTACGTGTGAAGCGGAGGGGATCATTATATTTGCGGCCCCATTGGAAGAGCCAGTGGGGTGCCAAGGCGCGGTAGCTCAGCTGGTTAGAGCGCATGATTCATAATCCTGAGGTCGGGAGTTCAAGTCTCCCCCGCGCTACAAAGGCCATCCTCCGAACGGGGGGTGGCCTTTTTCGCTCTGCCTTGGCCAAGGTGCCCATGGTCGGGATGTTGCTTCTCGCGGGGTGTGCAGCAAGGACCCCGACCGACCCGGGCGGAATACAGGTGGCCATGGCTGCGCAAGAACAAGCCTGGGATCGAGGCGACATCCCCGGATTCATGGAGGCTTACTCCGATACCATTTGTTTCCTTAGCCCACGCGGCAAACGCTGCGGTAAGGCCGAGGTCCAGGCCTCCTATGCGAGGAACTATCCGGACAAGGCGGCAATGGGCGATCTGCAGTTCACCATCCATGAAGTGGTACCTGCCGGTGATGCGCACGCCTGGTGTACGGGTGATTGGAAGCTCTTCCGTGCGACGGATACCTTGGGCGGAGGCTTCTCCCTATTGTGGACCTTGGAAGAGAATGGATGGCGGATCACCCGCGACCATACCTATTGAGCGGTCCGATACCTTAGGGGCATCGAACCTGTGTCATTGAGCCTGGAACCCACCACCATCATATTGGTGATCACCGTCTTGATCTCCTGGTCCGCGTTCTCCAATGCGCGCCTCTTCGAGATGCTCTTGTTCGATCCCTACCGCATCCGCACCGGGAACGAATGGTACCGCTTCGTGACCCATGCCGTGGTGCATAGCGATGTGCCACATTTGGTGGTGAACATGTTCGTGCTCTTCGCGTTCGGTCAGAACGTACAACTCCTGTACGGCGCGCTCGTCGGCCCAACGGCGGTGTGGGCGTTCATCGCCCTCTACCTGGGCGGTGCGATCATATCCTCATTACCTTCCATGTTCAAGCATATGGCCACTCCGGGATACAGGGCCGTGGGTGCCAGTGGTGCTGTCTCGGCAGTGCTCTTCGCACAGATCCTTCTGCTTCCCACCGCCCCGGTGCGGTTCCTGTTCGTTCCCATCGATCTGCCTTCGTGGGTGTTCGGTGCGTTGTACCTGTTCTACTCCTGGTACATGGACAAACGTGGTGGTGACAACGTGGCGCACGATGCGCACTTGCATGGTGCGCTCTTCGGTCTTGCCTTCACAGCCTTCCTCGCGCCACAAGCCCTCTTCCAGTTCGGCCATTTCCAATTTCCATACCTACCATGAGCACTGCGTGCAAGGCCTTGTTCCTGGATCGTGATGGGGTGATCAACCGTGAACGAGGCGCGCACACTTGGACCGTGGAGGACTTTGAGGTGCTGCCCACTGTGGAAGAAGCGTTGGTGGAGGCACGTATGGCCGGATACCGGTTGGTGGTCATCACCAATCAGAGTGGAATCGGCCTAGGGCTTTATGGCAACGCCGAAGTGGAACGATTGCACGGTCTTCTTGCCGAACGGCTTGCACGATCCGATATCCATGTCGATGATATCCTTTACTGTCCTCACCACCCCAGCAAGGGGCGATGCCTGTGTCGGAAGCCCGGAGGGCTCTTGCTGGAGAAGGCCATGGCGCGACATGGGATATCACCTTCGCGTTCCTGGTTCATCGGCGATCGCGAGCGGGACATGGAGGCGGCCGGATCGGTGGGTGTAAGGGGGATGCTCATCGCATCCAATGATGACCTGTTGCCCGTGGTGCGAAAGATCCTCAACAATCCATGAAGAGCTGGATCAATTTCAACGGCACGGTGGTGCCTGCGGACGGGCCGGTGTTGCCGGTGGACAACCGCGCTTTCCATTTCGGGGATGGGCTCTTCGAGAGCATCCGCGTGGTCGATGGACGACCGTGCTTCCTCGATCCACATTGGGCCCGTCTCACGACCGGAGCCCAACTGTTGCATATCGATCTGCCGGCCACCTTGGACAGACGATCCTTTGAACGGCAGGTCATGGAACTGGTGGAACGTATGGACATCCGAAGCGGCCGCTGCCGGTTCACGTTGTACCGATCGGGTGGAGGACAGTATCGTCCACAGACCAATGCCGGGAGCTATACCATCGAACTGGTGCCATTGGAGGATGCTCACCATGCCTTGAACGAGCAGGGTCTGATGGTGGACCTGTGGCCTGAGATGCGCAAGCCGATCAATGAGCTATCGCGACACAAGACGCTCAATGCCCAGTATTACATCATGGCTGCGCTCTGGAGCCAGCAACGGGGCTTGGACGATTGCCTCTTGCAGAACGATCGCGGGAACATCATCGAGAGCAGTAGTGGGAACCTGTTCATCGTGAGCAACGGCGTGCTCTACACGCCGTCACTCGCCGACGGCTGTTTGGGTGGTGTGATGCGCGCGCAGATCATCAACCTTGCCCTCATCCATGGCATCAAGGTGTACGAGTGCTCCTTGAACCCGCAGAACCTGCTGGCCGCTGATGAGTTGTTCTTCACCAATGCGATCCGTGGTATCCAGTGGGTGGGCACCTATCGGACGAAGCGATACACACACCGGATGTCCACCACGTTGATGGAACGCCTGGTCGCCTCGACGCTCAGTTGAGGGCGGGGTCCTCCGGGAAGTTGGCGAGCGGTGCGAATGGCTTGCCCATACCGCGCAGTGTGTCGGCCCAAAGGTCCTCGATCCGCGTGTTCATGATCCGCCGCTTGTCGCCATGTGCGATCAACCAGGACCGATCGTCCAGTTCCTTTTGAAGTTGGCCGATCTCCCAACCCGAATAGCCCACGAAGAATCGGATGTGCTTGGCAAGTTCCATATTGGTCGACAGCATGGCCTTCAACTGTTCGTAGTCCCCACCCATATGAACCCCATCCACCACCTCCACACTACCCGGGAGATGTGGTCCGAGCGTATGTAGGTAGTACAGGTTACCACTTTGCACAGGACCGCCGATGCTCACCTGGGATCCGATGGGGGGCATGTTCTCCATCAGGTCGCTCACCGAAAGGTCCATGCTCCTGTTCAGCACGAAACCGAAGGAGCCTTCTTCATTGTGTTCGCAAAGCAGTACCACCGTACGCCGGAAATAGGGATCGGGCAGATAGGGACCACTCACGAGAAGTCGTCCACGAGCCGCGGGCAGCGGGTTGTCCGGATCCAGGTCAAGAAGGTCGTCGCTCATCCGGGTGGGAAGATAGCCTGTCGGAGCAGGTGCCACAAGATCGTTCAAAAGAGCGGCATAGGGAGAACGGGCAACGGATACCTTCGTGGCCAACAACATCCGAACCGATGAGCGAACCGCGTCATGTGCACCACCGCAAGGATTACAAACTGGGTGAACTGAGAGAGGATGCGGCTGGCGACGACCCCATCGCTTTGTTCGGCTCGTGGTTGGAAGCTGCAGAACGTGACGGGCTGCCCGAACCACATGCGATGAGCCTTGCCACCATGGGTTCCCACACCATCAGTTCGCGTGTGGTGTTGTTGCGCATGTTCGATCGCAATGGCTTCGTGTTCTACACCAACTTGAACAGTCGCAAAGCGATGGACATCGAACGTGATCCGCGTGCGGCCTTGTTGTTCTTCTGGCCGGACCATGAGCGCCAAGTGCGCATCGAGGGAAAGGTGGAGCACGTGAGCGAAGCGGAGTCCGATGCTTACTTCGCTTCACGTCCATTGGAGAGTCGCATCGGAGCGTGGAGCAGTGATCAAAGTCGTGTGGTGGAGGATCGCGAACAACTCGAGCAGCGCTTTTTGCGCTGGAAGGAACGGTTCAGTGAAGGGGAGGTGCCCCGTCCGATGCACTGGGGTGGGTTCCGGGTGCGTCCGGTGCGTATCGAGTTCTGGCAAGGACGCGAGAACAGGCTGCACGATCGTCTCGTGTATGAACACATGAATGACGGCACGTGGATGCGCATGCGCTTACAACCGTGAGCTGCATTTTCTGAAGTTGAATGGCAGACCCTTGGGATGACCAGGGGTCTTCTGCTTCAGGATCATTCCTCCCGCACGCTGGTCGAAGCATCGGGGAAACGGTGCGGTCGGATCGTTGCACAAGCTGCGATGATCGCGTGCGCTTCGCTCGCATGCGATGGTACACAGCGTCCTACCCTGCGAGGCATCGATCGTGTGATCGATGGATGTTGTGACGCTCCGATGCGAATGGCTTGGTAAGCGGATATGTCCTCGCAGATGATGGGACTTGTATCAAGCAGAAGACCCCCCGGGATCCGGGGGGTCTTTGCTTCTGTAGGGATGTGATCCTTACTTCTTCTTGGGAGCGGCCTTCTTGGCAGCAGCTTTCTTCGGAGCGGCCTTCTTTGCAGTGGCCTTCTTCGGAGCAGCTTTCTTGGCAGCAGCCTTCTTGGGGGCAGCCTTCTTAGCGGCGGCCTTCTTAGGAGCAGCCTTCTTGGCGGTCGCCTTCTTGGCAGCGGCTACGCGCTTGGCCGGACGGGCCTTACCAGTGCTACCTGCGGTACGCTTTCCTTTCTTCGTCTTCATATCACCTTTTCCCATTGTCTGGAGTGTTAAGGGTTTGGTCCAAAAGTATCTGGTCGCTGGTACGTGCACGACATGAATGATGTTTCAATTGTCAACGGGGTTATGTCAATAACGATGATGCATGATGGCACGTTCATGCATGTCATCATCAACTCCATCAATGCTTCACATCACTCACGAACATGCTGAAGTGCCAGTGTTCACAGGTGTTGTAGCGTGTCGACCAGTATCGTTGCATACATGCATCACGGATGTGATGCTAGGTGTTCGAGCTGGTGCGATGATCGATCGCATGACCCTCGACCATGTGCGATGAAGGATGATGTTGGTCGAGGTTGCGGATCCTCGATCACACCTGTGACACCATCCTGTGTGGTGCATCGTACCTGCTGTATCCTGCGCCACTACTGCGTTGTAGCGAGACGTGTCCGCTTGTGCGCATAACGTTCCATGCTTGTCGCACATCGTTCCTTGTTGGTTGAGCAACGGTGTTGATGATCACCATCGACCCGTGCATGCATGGAGGAAGTAGCCATCGATCACAAGCGTTCGTTGGGAACACGTTGTCGACCGTCCCGATGATCCGTCACGTTCCATCGTGCATGGATGACAAGACCTCGCATTGCCACATGCACCGTCTTCGATCGGTCGCGTTCAATGATCGACGCTGGTATGCACAGGATGTTGCAGGCATGATGGATCGCTGGTGCCAACAGTCATGTTGATGCCTACGCGGATCATCACCTCCAATGGTGCGCATGTCATGAACACGCACTTACCCATATGCGATGTCGTTGTATGCATGTATGGAAGCAGCCGATCGTTCCGTGGGACAGGATACGCCATCCTATAGTAGAGCATACCTGATGGAAGAGCATAGGAACGAACAAGCACGATACGTTCCAAGCGAATGCCGCAGGTGGGACCATGGGTGTTCGTCGATGGACGAAGTGATCGAACACAAGGCATGCATCACCATTGCCTTCACGGTGCACCTTCAACATCACGGGGCCGCCAATGGACGGAGCCAAGGTCCGATCCGTTCATCCCGACCATTCTCACGCACCATGGGTCCGTGGATACGAGTGGCAACAGGATGACGGTTACCGGCTACCGCTCCAAATACTACCTCGGATCCTGCTCGAGTGATGACCGACCTGGTGTCAGCGCGTCGGCAACGCTACTTCGCACCGGGGGCATGGTATCTGCCTGGTAGGAATTACCGAACATCCCATGGTGCGTGCGATCATATATATAAGGATACGCGATGCTTCGACCTCGGCCAAGTGTCCTGTCCGCAGGTGCATCGTTTTCCGCATTCCTTGTCCCGATGCTTCGAAAGGTTGTTCGGGTCGGGAGGTATGACGGTACTGCGAACGTGTATTCCTCCGAGGAGCTACCCTTGTTCGCGCATTTCGCCGGCCCGGAAGTGGGCTTCCAGGTGCGCCGCACTGTGGACCACCTTGCGCGCCCATGCCAACTTCAGGTCGAGCAATTGTTCATGGGGCAGTTGCCACGGCACCGTGCTGTTGCGCAGTCGCTCCATCACCGTGTAGAGCACGATGGCAGCCGACACGGAGATGTTGTAACTCTCGGTGAAGCCATACATGGGTATGCGCAACTGCATGTCGGCATTGGCCATGAGTTCTTCGCTGGCACCCGTGAGCTCCGTGCCGAAGCAGAAGGCCATGGGTCGATCCAACGCGATGGTGGCCGGGGTCACTTCCGGTGCATGGGGTGATGTGACGACGATCCGGTACCCCTGTTCCTTGAGCTTGCGTACACAACGCATGGTGTTGCCGGTGGCCTCGCGGTAGCGATGCATGTCGACCCATTTGGATGAACCGAGGGTGACATCCGGGTTCACCGTGTACTTGTTCCGGTTCTCGATGATGTGCATGTCCTGGATCCCGAGGAGATCGGCGGTGCGTACAACCGCACTGGCGTTGTGGGCCTGGTAGATGTCCTCGAGCACCACGGTGATGTGGCGCGTACGTTGGGGTGCGAGTCGGTCGAACAAGGCGCGTTTGTTGTCCGAGACGAATGCGCTGAGTCGATCGTAGAGTTGCTCGTTGGTCATGGGTGATGCAGCGGGACGGGTTACAAAGAAAAAGTCCCCCGCTTTCGCGGAGGACCTTTCCGATCAGTTGAAGTGAATTACTTCACTTTGCTCTGCAGGTCAGCACCAGCCTTGAACTTCACGACCTTCTTGGCAGCGATCTTGATCTCTTTGCCGGTCTGAGGGTTGCGGCCTTTGCGGGCAGCGCGCTTGGTGATGGAGAAGGTGCCGAAGCCAACGAGGGCTACGCGCTCACCTTTCTTCAGCGCCTTGGTGGTGCTGGTCACGAATGCGTCCAGGGCACGCTTTGCGTCAGCCTTGGAGATCTTTGCATCAGCGGCGATCGACTCGATCAGTTCTGCTTTGTTCAAGCCCATGATTGTAGGTGTTGAGTTGGTTTGTGTTTAGTGAACTCGTGGACAAATGTATCCTACTATCCACGCCTGTCAAGGGTTTCCGGCGGTATCTCCGGAGAATGTTGAAAAATCTGGGGTTTTGTTGATAAGTGGCGCTGGATGCCGCCCCCACCAAGGGTTTGCGAGGGACCCTTGATCGGAAAGATCCGCAATCGTTGAACCAACGATTGTGCGTCAGTCACAGAGCACTTGGAATCCGTCGCGCACTTGCAAGCCCCGGACGAACTCTTCTGCGGTCATGCGTTTGCGTCCTTCGGGCTGTAGTTCCATCAGTTCCAACCATCCATCGGAACACCCCATCAGGATGCGGTCGCCTATGATGCGAACATCACCGGCTACCGGTCGGATATCGTTCGCCGCCAATCGTGTTCGCGCCACTTTCATCAGCAGGGGTGGGCGTTGTGGAGGCTTCCATAAGCACCATGCGCACGGATACGGGCTCAAACCACGGACCCGGTCGTGCAGTGCTGCCACACGGGAGCGGGGATCCAATCTTCCGGTCGTTGTGGTCAGTTTCGGAGCCTCGTGCAGTGTTCCTTCCACGTGCTGTGGACGCGCTGTGAGCGTGCCATCGAAGATGCCTTGAAGGGTACGCACCATGAGCGCTGCGCCTACCATCATCATGCGGTCGTGCAACTCACCTGCTGTCTCATCGGCACCAATGACCATGCGTTCCTGCAATAACAGGTCCCCTGTATCGATCGCCTGTTGGATGCGGAAGGTGGTGACACCGCTTTCGCGTTCACCGTTGATGATGGCCCAATTGATCGGTGCCGCGCCGCGGTATTGCGGAAGCAAGGAGGCGTGCAGGTTGATGGTGCCGTGGACCGGTCGAGCCCAGACCACTTCGGGTAGCATGCGGAAGGCCACCACCACGTTCACGTGCGCATCGTATCGAGCCAGTTCAGCCAGGAAGGCGGGATCCTTGAGGCGCTCCGGTTGCAACACCGGTAGCCCCAGTTCCACAGCGCGTTCCTTCACCGCGCTCATGCGGATGCTCAATCCACGCCCTGCAGGTCGGTCCGGCGCGGTCACCACGGCGACCACGTTCATTCCCGCATCGACCAGTGCGTTCAACGTACCCACCGCGAAGGTCGGTGTGCCCATGAGTACGATGCGAGGGAGGGAAGTGCTGTTCATGTTCGATCGTTCCTGACCCTATGAGGGTATCCCGCCAAAGTTGATGATCCTGTTCGTCCCGGACACCCTATCGGTCATTCACTCCTCGTCCAACTCCCAACGGAGATCCTTGGGCAAGGGCTCCAACACGGCATCGGGCGATGGTGACGGCCGTGGAAGCGTGATGGTACGATCCCGCTGAACACAGACATCGCATTGCCCACAATCCTGCTCCAAGGGTTCACTGAAATAGTCAAGCAGTGCACGCGAGCGACATTGGCCACCGTGTACGAACCGGATCATCGCATCGCAGCGATGTTGGGCCCGGTCCTTCCGGTCCTTCAGTGAGGTCGGGTCCAGTGTCAGGCGTAGTGCATCGCCACGTGGTCGGAGGTAGGTGACCAGGGGTTCACTGCTACGCGGGCGGTAGACGAGGATCGTCCGTTTCTCCAATTCGAGCAAGCCTTTCACGATATGGTCCACGGGCTGCTTCATGAGGCTGGCGATGCGCGTTTCGTCGATGATGGCGGCTTCCTCATAGAGCCCTCCATAGAGCCGCAGCAAGGCTTCGACCAAGGGACCCAACCGACCATCGGTGACACGCAGGTGGTAGACATCCTTGGCAAGTGCGGTGATGAACACGCGTGACGGGTTGTGTACGCCATCGGTGAGGGCGATGTGCCCATCGAGTTCCAGCACCTTCAAGCAATGGGAGACCACCGCCGCGGAAAGGGTGGTGCGCGCGGCGAGGGCATGCAGGTGCAGGGGGTAGCTTTCATAGAGGCCGGAACCCATGGCCACCCGATGCATATCTGCGAAGGCCTGGTAGACCTGGCGTACCTGGTTGATGGCCGGGAAGGAGGCATCCACCTTGTCCTGGGCGCGCTGCTCATCCCCGGGGGCGGTCAACAGGAAGGCATGTGATCGTTGACCATCGCGACCGGCACGGCCCGCTTCCTGGTAATAGCTCTCGAGGTCGGGGGGCAGTTCCATGTGCACCACACTGCGCACGTCGGGTTTGTCGATCCCCATGCCGAACGCGTTCGTTGCCACCACACAGCGCACCACGTTGCTCGTCCACTCGGCCTGGATCCGGTCGCGCATAGCGTGGTCCAGTCCGGCATGGTAGGCCTTCGCGCTGTGCCCATGGTGGACCAGGTACTGGGCGATGCGCACGGTCTGCTTCCGATCGCGAACGTACACGATGGAACTGCCGGGAACGTGCTGCATCACGCGCAGTAGTCGGCCATACCGGTCCTCACCCTTGCTCACCCACAGCACCAGCTCGGGCCGTTGGAACGAGCCCCGGATGATGTGGTCCGCACGGAAGGCGAGCTGCCGCATGATGTCCTGTGCCACTGCCGTGGTGGCGGAGGCGGTGAGCGCCAGAACGGGTACACCGGGCAGCAGTGCGCGCACTTCGGCGATCCGCTGGTAGGAGGGACGGAAGTCATAGCCCCACTGGGAGATGCAGTGTGCCTCGTCCACGGCGATGAGGCCGATGGGCATGCGCGGCAGCCGGGCCAGGAACAATTCGGAGGCCAGGCGTTCGGGCGATACATAGAGGAATGATAACCGGCCCACGGCCGCGCTCTCCAGGACGTTCTCGATCTCTGCGGTACGCATGTCGGATGTGACCGCGCGCGCCTCTATTCCCATGGACCGCAGGCGTTGCACCTGGTCCTTCATCAACGCGATGAGCGGCGATACCACCAGGCAGAGCCGTCCCATGGCCAACGCAGGTACCTGGAAGCAAAGGCTCTTGCCGCCGCCTGTGGGCAGCAGCGCGAGGGTATCGCGACCATCCAGCGCTGCGCGGATGATGGTCTCCTGCATGGGCCGGAAACCACCGTAGCCCCAATACCGTTGAAGTACCGCGTGGATGTCCTGTTGCTCGGTCATCGGGTCCCTGGTATCGACCGGTGGACGTTGGTGGAATGGCAGAACACTACCTTCGGCCGGAGCCGCTTTGCGGCATCGGTTACCTTTGTTCCTCTACACGAACGCATCCGCTCCATGATCACGACCGGGCAAAAGATAGCGATACAACGTACGGACAGCTCGCGTCTGTCATCGACGAACCTCAATGACATCAAGTTCGGACGGGTGTTCAGCGACCACATGTTGGTGATGGACTACCAGGATGGTGCATGGCAACCGCCCACCATCATGCCTTTCGGCGACCTGCATATGAGCCCTGCTGCGCTGGTGCTTCATTATAGTCAGACCATCTTCGAAGGGTTGAAGGCCTACAAGAGCGCTGACGGTTCGGTGAACCTGTTCCGGCCCCAGGCCAACATCACGCGTATGAACCACAGTGCCAAACGCCTGTGCATGCCGCAGATCCCGGAGGAGCTTTTCCTGGAAGCCCTCACGACCTTGGTGGGCCTGGATCGCGGGTGGATCCCTGAAGGCGATGGGGCCGCGCTCTACATCCGACCGTTCATGTTCGCCAGTGATGAGTACATCGGTGTGAAGCCCAGCGATGGCTACCGGTTCATCATCATCACCTGCCCGGTGCGGGGCTATTATAATGAGCCCGTGCGCGTGAAGATCGAGACCACATACAGCCGTGCCTTCCCCGGAGGAACGGGCGAGACCAAGTGCGGGGGTAACTACGCGGGTGGATTGTATCCGGCGAAGCTCGGCCAGGATGCCGGATACCATCAGCTCATCTGGACCGATGGACTCACGCACCAGTACATCGAGGAGAGCGGCACCATGAACGTGTTCTTCAACATCGATGGCAAACTGATCACTCCCGCGCTCGATGGCACGATCCTGCGCGGTGTCACGCGCGACAGCATCATCCGTATCGCGAAGGACGAAGGATTCCCCGTGGAGGAACGCAAGGTGTCCGTGGAGGAAGTGGTGACCGCCGCGCGCGAGAAACGCTTGATCAGCGCCTTTGGTGCCGGTACGGCCGCTACCATCGCGCACATCGCATCCATTGCTCATGGCGATGAGGTGTTCGAACTACCCGCGGTCGGCGAGCGGAAGTTGGCCGAACGCATCGGCACCGTGCTCGATGGCATCCGCCGCGGACACTTGAACGACAAGTACGGCTGGGTGGTGCGCGTGTGAACGACCGCTTACTGATGAAGACACACAGAGGCCCGACACCGGGCCTCTGTTCATTTGGTGCGCAACCCGGCAAGACTGTCGGGGAGGACCACCAGGCCGGGTATGGTGAGGGCCAAGGAATACATGGGCCAGCCGAGGAATACCGTCCCGAACGTGATACTGATCAACAAGCTGAGCCCGAACACCAGGCCTGTGATGTGCAACCCCACGAAGGCCCAATGACGGGTGCGGATGTCGGGAACACGAGGCGGTGTATTCCGGATGGTGCTGCTGCGATGCGGGGCGTACAAGGCATCCCGGGTACGCAGCAGTGCGTCGTGCGCGGCACGTGCGTCGGCATCCATCAAGGTGGTGTAGGCCTCGTGTACGGCATGGAAGATGCGCACCGCAGCAGGGTCGGGGTTGCGGTCCGGATGGCAATGCTTGACCAGTGCGCGGTAGGCGCGCTTGATCTCCTGCTCGGAGGCCGATCGGTCCACGCCCAACACCCGGTAATGATCGAAGCCCATGGGATACCGTTGTCCGTTCGTGGAACGCCGTTCGCCGGGTCGCCGTATGCGATCGCGGGGATCTGCGCATCTTAAGGTAGGAATTCCGATCCGCATGTACCGCATCGCCCTCCTCATCACCTTCCTGTTCACCCATGGCTCCACCTTTCTATATGGCCAGGAACGTACGGTGGAAGGGGTTCTCCGCGATGCCATGACACAGGCACCGATCGCTGGGGCACACGTGCGTGCTGTGCATGCGCGTCACGGTGCGGTGAGCGATGCACAAGGTGGGTTCCGGCTCGCGCTCGGTCAGGGTCCCATGGATACCCTGCACATCACCCACGTTTCCTACGCGCCCCTCGCACACATGGTACGTTGGACCGCTACCATGAACGTGCTGCAACTCACCATGACCCCCATGGCCCATGCCATTCCCGAGGTGGAGGTGTACGGCGAACAGGTGGAGGTGGTCTTCGCGCATCCCACCTTGAACGTCGGCGACCTGGTGGTAGGACCCGATGGGCTGTGGGTGTTGGTCTATGACCGACCACAGCTGTGGCACCGCGAGGACCAGGCCGGTCTGCGCGAACTGAAGGGCGCACGGCTGTACCTGTTGGACACCTTGTTCCAAGAGCGCGCCAGTGCCACGCTGCATGAACGCTATCGCGCATTGCATGTGGACCATCGGGGGCGGCCGGTGTTGGAAGGTGCCACCAGTGCCTGGGTACCGCATGCCAGCTCCGATGCGATCCATTGGGAAACGCTACCACTCACCACGCTGCACAAGGCCATCCTCCCGTGGACGGACAGTGTGCCCGGCTGGCTGTTGGGCAACGATCGTCGCCCGGACTTTCCCGCTTTCGACCACTTCGCGTACGATCCGAGCGGCGACCGCACCCGACTGGTGTGCAGTGTGGAGGATGCGCACACCTTGGAACTGTTCCGCGCGCAGTACAAGTACATGGATGGCCGGAGCAAGGTGGTGGCCATGGACCTGGCACGTGAACTCGGCGTGGACCGTGAGATCATTGCCGGTTACATGACGGGCTTCCACAAGGATCGCTACTTCCATGTGCCTTATGCGCCACTCTTCGTGGTGAAGGATACCCTGTGCGTCTTCGATCACGAGCGGGGTGTCATCATCCGATCCGCCGTGGCGGACGGAG
>JADKCV010000033.1 GCA_016718655.1 Flavobacteriales bacterium
TGGATGATGTTGTCGGTTCCAAGCTGTGCCGCGCTGATCGTGGACGCCCTCGCGCCCTGAACTTGGGAGCATGTTGGTGCGGGGGCTTCGGGAGTTGATGCTTGCGGCCGTGCGGTCCTGTGTTGGTGTTTGCGGTGGTAGAGGTGGTGATTGTCATTCACGAGCGCTTTTTCCACTTTTTGGCGGCAAAAGTGGAGCAAAGCTGCCACGATGAAGCCCAGCTTGTGTTCGGTCTGGTGGATGATGGTGTCGGTTCCAAGCTGTGCCGCGCTGATCGTGGACGCCCTCGCGCCCTGAACTTGGGAACGGGTTGGTGCGGGGGCTTCGGGAGTTGATGCTTGCGGCCGTGCGCTCCTTTGCCGGTGTTTGGGGTGTAGGTGTGATGCTTATCATTCAAGAGATCCTTTTTCCACGTGTTGGCGGTAAAAAGCCGCCACGATCAAAGCCCGGCTTGTGTTCGGTCTGGGGGATGATGGTGACGGTCCAAGCTGTGCCGCGCTGATCGTGGACGCCCTCGCGCCCTGAACGTGGGAACACGTTGGTGCGGGGGCTTCGGGGTTTGGTGTTCACGGCTGTGCAGTATTGTTGATGGCGCGCAACACGTCCAAGAAGCCTTGGACGAGTTGGCGGGTGTGGGTGTAGGAGGCGCTGCGGGTGGAGGTGCCGGGTTCGAGGTACAGTGCGCGGTTCACCTCCAGCATGATGGAGCGTACGCGCGGATCGGTGCCGTACCACGGGGTGGGCACGAGGGTGCCGCTGTAGGGCTGGTCGATGGCGAGGGTGTGGCCGTGCGCGGCGAAGTGGTCCACGGCGGCGGCGATGAGGGCGGGTGGGGTATGTAGCGGGTGGGTGCCGATGCTGAAGGCGGGTCGCCCGGGACGGCGGTCGAGGTCGCGGAGCAGGGGCGTGTCCGGGAAGGAGTGGCAGTCCACCAGGAGCGCGGTACCGTACCGCTCCAGTTGCTGTTGCACGGCGGCGCGCAGGCGGGCGTGGTGCGGCAGGTAGTAGGTGTGGAGGAGGTGCGTGCGCAGGTCGGCGTCCACCTGGCGCAAGGGCAGGCCGCTGTCCGTGTGGGTGTAGAACACGCCCATGCCGGCGGCGGCCATCACCTCGTGGGCATCGTCGGGGAACCGTTCCACGTCGCAGAAGATGCGGGAGAAGGGTGCGGTGATGGCGGTGTCCGTGGGGTTGCCGAAAAGGTGGTCGGTGTGCCAGTCGGTGAGCAGGAGCTGCTCGTGCTGGAGCGCGGCCTCATCCACGAGGTAGCCCGTGCGGAGGGGAATAGCGGTGGCGGCGTGGGGGATGTGGAGGAGGAGCGGCATGGTCTGTTCGGTATTGCTGTGGGGTGTTCAATTGCGGTCCCAGTTCGCACCCTCCACCCACTTCCCGGGCCGCCCTTGCGCGGCATGGAAGAGGAGCAGCAGGAGCTGCCATTCGTATTCGCGGTCGGTGGTGGGCAGGGCGATGCGCACCGCGGGCAGGGTGGCATGGGCGCGCAGCCAGGTCACTTCGCGGTGGAAGCAGTGGGGGTGGTCCCAAGGCAGGGCGCTCAGGGGCACGGTGGTGGCGCTGGTGCGTGTGTGAGCGGTGTGCAGGGCGTCGTCCATGTGCTGGAGGAAGGCCTGGGTGCCGGGGTCGTCGGGCGGTAGGGCGCGCAACAACGGGGGCAGCAGGGCGGCCAGCCGGGTGGCGTGGTCATGGAGGCCGCGCAGCGGCAGTGCGCGCTTCTCATCACCAGGGGTCCTTCCAGGTCGAGGCCGCTTTGGGCCGCGAAGGCGGGCAGGAAGAGCTTTCGTGCAGCAGCCCGTAGAAAGTGCACGGTTACACCACCAGCTGGCGACGGTTGCGCAGGAGTTCGCGGCCAGTGATGCGCCGGCCCTGGTGTTCAATGGTGAAAAGTGGTCGTTCGAGCGTGTTCATGGGTGTGGGATGTTCGGGTGACAGGGTGCCCAGCAGGTACCCTGAGGCTCTCGAAGGGTACGTGGTGGGTAGTGGAACATCCAGGAACAGCGGAGCCGGGGCGCCGGAATGGCGGTGCCGCGCGAACACAGAATAGGATGGGGGTCTTCGACCTTGGTTGACCGCATGGGGCCCACATCATTTGCCCACCGTGGCGTCGTTACCCGGTTGGTGTCGGCCAGCTTGCGCTGGACGAGCTCTGGATGCTTGGTGCGAAGATAGGGGGCTGCGCTCGTTCGGCCGTGCCCCGAAGTGACGGTACGCACCGCAAGCACCTCGTCCCTGTCGTTACTTGGTGGCATGAAAGCATCCTTCCACCTCCGCACCGGGTCCCGCGTGTGGCGATCCATCGCCGTCGTGCTGGCCGTTGGTCCCCTGTTCGCCGTGCATGCGCAACAACCGGATGCCCTTGCGACGCTCACCACGGGTGGCAACCAACCGTGGAAGGTGATCGGCAATGCCGCCGCACCCAAGTGCGCTCCGGGGGATGCCACCTACACCTTCAGTGCGAAGCAGGTGGTGGTGGGGCAGTGCACGGGTGGTGCATGGACGAACCGCACGGAGCCCATGGACACGTGGAGTGCCAACGGCAAGAGCGGCATCGCGTTCGGCGGTGCGCGGTACGAGGTGAAGGCCCTGCCCGCCTCGGCGCCGGCCTGCAAGGGCAATGCGACCTGCGTGCGGCTGGCCACGGTGCCGGACGGTAAGTCGGACGCCACACGCACCCTCTACCTCACCCGCTGATGGAACCGCGACCCGCACGCCGCACGTGGGACCTCACCAAGGTGGTGACGCCCCTGCTGACGGTACTGGGCATCTCGGTGGGTGCCTGGCAGTTCAGCAGCCAGATGAGCCATGAGAGCACCATGGAGTTCAGCCGCAGCATGTACAACAAGAAGCTGCAGGCCTACGAGGAAGTGGGCAAGGCCGTGGGCGACCTGCTGGTGGTGCCGCACGATGAGCAGCTGTGGATCAGTGCGGCGGACACGCTCGCCTTCGACAGTTGCCTGGAGCGCTTCCGCACCTGCTACTGGAGCGTGCTGCCCTTGGTGGAGGATTCCGTGGTGGAAACGGCGATGATCCAGTTCAAGGACATGGCGCGCTTCTACCGCCGCGGGGAGAACGACTACCACGACCTGGCGCGCGAAGGCATGCACCTGATGAACGCGTGCAACCATTCGCTGGAGCGGCACTGGCGGAAGAAGCAGGGGGAGTGAGGGCGCACGCGGAGGCGCCCGTGCGTTCCGGGTTCCCGCCGATGGCCTACCTTCGAGTACCTGTGCGACCATGCGTTCCTGCACCGGAAGATCGATCCCTGCCATGCGCCACCTGCTCCCCTTCGTTGCCCTGCTGGCCGCACTGCCCGCAGTGGCCCAGCCCGGCCCCTTCCTGCCCGGCGATCTGCAGTATACGCTGCATGTGTGTACGGACACGTCCTATGCCACCTTGCAGGGTGAGGCCGGTCCGGGTGAGGTGGCGGACCTTGATGCGATCAACCGGGGCTGTCTGGTGGGCAACGAGCTGAACGGGGTGTGGATGCATGTGCAGGTGGCCACGGCCGGGCAGCTGGCCTTCACGCTGACGCCAGCGGTGTCGGGTGATCTCGACTTCGGGGTGTGGGGGCCGTTCAGCGCTCCGGTCACCGCCTTGGTGGCACCGCCGGTGCGATGCAGTTATGCTGCCGGAAATGGGGCCACCGGAATGAACTACACGGCCATGGACCTGAGCGAATTCGCAGGGGGTGATCGCTGGGTGCGCTACCTGGATGTGCTGCCGGGCGAATGGTACATGGTGTATATCAACCAATTCTCCTCGATGGGTTTGAACTTCGCCTTGACCTGGGACCTGCAGGGCGGTGCTTCGCTGGCCTGCCTGGAGGCTCCGGTGGCGGACTTCACAGGGCCGGTGGGGCCCGTTCTGTCCGGTTCCTTGGTGGACTTCACGGACATCAGTATCAATCACCCGTACGCTTGGTACTGGCAGTTCCCCACGGGTGTGCCGGCCACCAGCCTGGAGCCCGATCCGCAGGGCATCGTGTTCACCACCCCGGGGTGCCACCCGGTGCAGCTGACGGTGTACAACGCGGTGGGCAGTTCCACCACCACGGTACCCTGTGCGGTGGAGGTGGAGGTGAACACGGGCGTGGCGTCGGTGGATCCGGCGGCCTTCGTGCTGCGGCAGGAGGCGGGCCTGCTGCGGGTGTTACCTGTGGACGCGTCGCGGGTGGCCGAGGTGCGTGTGGTGGACCTGCGCGGTCGCGTGGTGGCCATTACGACAGGCGCTGGCGAACAGGTGGTGCCATTGGGGAACATCACCCCCGGTGTGTATGCGGTGGAGGTGGTGCAGGATGGTATCCGCACGACACGGGCGGTGGCGTTTGGGCACTAGCAGCCATCTCAACAAAGCCCTTCGGTCTGCGCCGGGGTCTTTCGCGGCCATCCATCTCCCGCGGAACGGGACATGTCGGTTGCGCAACCCGTACAGCACGGCCTGCTATGCGCGGGTCCGCCTCCCGGAAGGCAGGCTTCGCTTGGCTGCAAAACTCCTACTACCGGCCTACCGGAGCTACGGTGTGCGCACCTCATTCAAAGGGCCAACGGCCCGATACATAGGAGCCCATGGCAACTGCGCCGGGGTCTTTTACGGCCATCCATCTCCCGCAGAACGGGACATGCCGGTTGCGCAACCCGTACAGCACGGCCTGCTTTGCGTGGGCCTGCCTCCCGAAAGCAGGTTTCGCGCCCCTACCTGTCGGCAGGTCGACTGGTCGCAGAACTCCTACAGCCTGCCTACCGGATCTCCGGTGTGCGCACCTCATTCAAAGGGCCAACGGCCCGATACATAGGAGCCCATGGCAACGCCATGGGCTTCGAACGGGCGCGTTCAGAGCGGGCTGAAGGCCCGATACATACCGGATCGATGCGTTCAGGCACGACCTCAGTCCCACACATAGCGTTCGTCGAATTCGACCCCGTGCTCGGTAAGGAAGGATCGATACTCTTCTTGAAAACCCGCGATATGATGGTGTTCTTCTTGGTTGTCGATATACGCTAGAAGCCGATGGAGCCCCATGTAGTTGACGGATAGCGCAGCGTATCCTTTTTGCCAAGCGAATTGTTCCAATGCCTGGTCCTGTTCCTTGATCCAACGAGAGGAACTCGTCTTCACCTTCTGTACCAGGTCGGCCACGGTTATCGTTCGTGACAGACGGATCGCCAAATGAACATGATCTTCCACTCCCCCTACGCGATAGCACTCGCATCGCTCCAGTTCCCGCACCGTGCTCGCCATGTAAGCATGAAGGCGTTGCCGGATGGGAACCTTCAGCCAAGGATGGCGATGCTTGGTACTGAACACAAGGTGAATAATGACATTACCAAGGGACTGAGGCATGGGTAAGGTGATCCTGGTGAATGAACGAAGATCGCACGAGTGGCTATTGATCTGGTGACAACGAGCTTGATGTATCGGGCCTTCAGCCCTCACCTGACGAACATGCGACACAACCCATGGCGTTGCCATTTGCAGGGCCCCGGCGGGCGAGGTGGGGGGGGCCCCCCGCCCCCCCGGCCCGACGCCCCGGCGCCCGGGGGTATATGGTCAGGCCTTCAGCCTTCCACTCGTTCGGTGCTGGCATGTGTAAACTCCGTCGCTACCGGCGGCAGGCCTGTTGGTCTGGTGATCCAACCTTGTTCCAAGCGGCACATAGGCACATGTTGTAACGAAGCGCACTACCAAGCGCCAGCGGGATGCCATCATGTACTCACGGCAGCACTTCCACCACCACCTCGTTCCTGCGCCCGATGAGGCGGTAGGGCGGGTCGTAACCCAGTAGGCTCCACTGGCCGGTGTGGGCGATGCCTTCGCGTTGCAGGGCAGCGAAGAGCAGGTCCTTGTATTCGACGATGCGTTCGTCGTTGGCGAAGCCGCTGAAGGTGATGGCGGCGAGGGTGCGTTCGCGCTCGGTGCTGAAGCGCACCGCGGCATCGTTGGGCGCGGGCAGATCCTTGGGGTCGTGCGCGGCGGGCAGCATGAACTTCATGGTGACGGTGCTGTCCATTTCCATCTCCACGGGCGAGGTCATGGCGATCTTCTGTCCGGTGGCGTTGCCGCCGAAGATGTAGCCGGCGAGGGTGCGGAAGCCTTGGCCACTGTTGGCGCGGTAGGTATCGCCCGCCATGGTGACGGTGATGAAGTTGGCCGTGGCGTAGCGGCGCACCTCGAAGTCGGGGTAGGCCTTGACGACCTGGTAGGGCAGTGTTTCGGTCTGGCGCACTTGTCCGTGGGCCCACAGTTGCGAAGCAGCAAGGATCACCGCCAAGGCGATGGCGACGATGAGGAGTGTTTTCATGGGGGCCACCAAGAAGAACACTTGCGCGGTGCGGATGTTCAGTGGGTGCGTGTTCAGCGCTCCAAGGCCACTGCGGAGGTTCGTCTTCGGGAGGAGCTGTGTTGTACGTTCCAACCCACCGCCGGGCCCCCCTAGGTACGAGGGGAACTTGCGGGGTTGGAAAGGTCAATGCCGAAGTGCGGACGCATTCCCCGGCCCACTTGTTTCTTTGCTGAATGCGGCTCGTCCCCATTCCCGTTGACACATTGCCCGAGCTGGCCCCCGCTGCGCACACGCCCTTCACCGAGGCCATGTGCCAAGGCAACCACGCGTTCTACAAGCAGGTGGGCTTCGCTCCTCCATGGATCGCCTACATCGCAGTGGGAACGCACGAGGCCTTAGGCGTGTGTGCGTTCAAGGGTGGGCCTAGCAACAACTGTGTGGAGATCGCCTACGGCACGCACCCCGGTCATGAAGGCCAAGGCGTCGCCACGCGCATGGCCTTGGAACTGGTCCGCATCGCTCGCGCGACCGATCCACGGGTAGGCATCATCGCCCGGACATTGCCGGAGGACAACCCCTCCACGAGCGTGCTGCGGAAGTGCGGCTTCGTTCAGGTTCGTGAAGCGGTCGATGAGGAAGTGGGTGTGGTATGGGAGTGGGAGTTGCCCGGCTGATCGTCCGGTTCTCACCTGTGCTCGGGGTGTAGCGATGAAGATCCCGGATGGTCGCTCCGGTACGTGCTGTGTTGAAGGTCCCAAACCTCCGCCGGGTCTCCCGAAGCACGAGGGGACCCTGCGGCTATGGAAGTTCGTCTTCGGAGGGTGTTCATGAGACCGCAGGGTCCCCTACGGGAGACCGCTGCTGAGGTTTGGTCTCCGCACTTCGGTTCTTGCGGTATCCGAACGGCGAAGCGCTCACTCCTTCACCACCTGCAGTACGTGAGGACCCACCGGCGAAAGAACGGTGAGCAGGTAGAGCCCGGGACGAAGCGCTGAAAGGTCGACCGATGCGTGTTGGTGCGTGACCGTGGTGGCTTGCACGGTGCGTCCTTGGAGGTCGGTGATCCGTACGGGAAGGGGCGAGGTGAATGGGGTGTGAACCGCGACCTGGCCGGTGGTGGGATTGGGTCCAATGGTCATTTCGGGCACGAGTGCCACCTCGGGTACGGCAGTGCCGACCGCACAGGCCAGGGTGACCTGCACGGGTACTGTGCTCGTCGCGTTGGTGCCGTTCCCCAGGCCGCCGGAGATGCCTTCGCCCCACGTCCAGATGGTGCCCGTGGTGGTGAGCGCCATGCCGAGGAATACGCCACTGGACACCTCGGCCACGCTGGGCAAGGCGGTCACCTGCACGGGCAGGGGGGTGTCCTCCACGCTGCCGATGCCGAGCTGCCCTTGTGCGTTGCGGCCCCAGGCCCACAGGGTCCCATCCGCTTTGATGGCCATGGACTGGAACTCGCCGGCCGAGATGCGCACCACATCGGTGAGGCCCACCACAGGGGCCGGGGTACCGCTGAGGCCGGTGGTACCATGCCCCAGTCCGCCGTAGAGATTCGCACCGAAGGACCATACGGTCCCATCGTTGCGGAGCAGGAGCACATGGTGGCGGCCACTGGCGATGGCCACCACGTCGGTCACGGGCACTTGCACGGGCAGGGACGAGGAGGGGCCCACCCCATTGCCGAGCTGGCCGTAGTTGTTGAGGCCCCAAGCCCACACGGTACCGTCGTTCTTGAGGGCCACGGAATTTTCGAGCCCCGCACCGACGGCCACCACATCGGTTATCACGGCCTGCACGAAGGTGTTACTGGACGCCAGGTCGCCCGTACCCAAGCTGCCCGCACTGTTGATCCCCGAGGCCCACACGGTACCGTTGCTGCGCACCGCCAAGGTGTGGAAGTTGCCGGTGGCGGCGGCCACCACGTCGGTGAGGACCTCCGCGGGTACGGCATTGTCCATCGTGTTCCCGTTACCCAGTTGGCCGTGGAAGTTGAAGCCCCAGGTCCAGAGCGTGTTGGTGGCGGTGATCACCGCGGAGTGCGCCAGGCCACCAGCGGCAATGGCGGTGACGGTGGGTGGCACGTCCACGCCCACGGGCACGTTCCAGCTGAAGTAATCGCCGGTGCCCAGTTCGCCACTGCCGTTGTTGCCCCAGGCTTGCATGGACCCATCGGCACAGCGAATGGAACACGAGCCCTTGGCACTGAGGGACTGGCTGGATGCGTCCGTGGGCGTTAAGCCAAGGAGCGTCGCCAAGGCGGAGGTGAGGAGGGTTTTGCGCACGGTTCAGCGGTGCAGGACTGGACCATCACCGGAACATGAAGGTAACGATCCCCGCCCTGCGGTATGCTTATTGGCCGGTGTCGGGTGACCAACACACACAACGACCATGGGCAATTACGAACACCTGAACGGAACGAAGGCCATTGAACGCATGAAGGCCATCGTGGACCACCAGCGCATCTGCATGCTGGTGACCGATCCCACACACTACCCGCCGAACGGCCGCCCCATGGCGGTGAGCGAGGTGGACGACCAGGGCGCGTTCTGGTTCCTGGCCCTGCGCACGAGCGAGAAGTTCGACGACATCGCCAAGGATCCGCGCGTCACGTTGCACATCTCCAACCCCTCGGACCAGGAGTTCCTGACCATCCACGGACGTTGCGAGGTGCTGAACGACGCGGCGCGCAAACAGGAACTGTGGAGCGTTTTCGCCAAAGCCTGGGTGCCCGATGGGGTGGATGATCCCGACCTGCGCCTGCTGAAGGTGACCCCCACCGACGGTTATTATTGGGATACGAAGGATGGCAAGGTGGCAGCAGCCATCAAGATCGCCTTCGCTATGGTGACCGGCAAGGTGGGCGATGACGGCGGCGTGGAAGGGCCGTTGAAGGTCTGAACCCACCCCGACCCCACGGCGCCACTTCCGCAATGGACACCAACGAGGCGACCCGCGAAGGGTGCTGGATGTGCGCGGCTCACTCCTTCACCACCCACCCCGTGCGTACGCTGCCGTCCTGGGCCTGGGCATGCAGGGTGTAGGGCCCGGCGGGTAGTTGCTGCAGGTCCAGCACCAAGCGGTCCTGGCCGTGGGCATCGTGTTGCAGGAGCAAGCGTCCACTGGCGTCGCGGAGCTGGATGGTGCTGAGCGGTGTACCTGCATCGAGCTGCAGGATGCCGCTCGTGGGGTTGGGGTACAGGGCCTGTGCGGGCAGGGTGAGGGGGCTGAGGCCGGTGGCTCCGCCGGTGTAGGCCGTGGCATCGGGGGGAATGGTGTTGTGGCCGCCGCCGGGTCCGGTGTTGCCGGGCTGCACGGTGCCGTGGTACTGGGGACCCAGTACGTAGGGGAAGGCGGGCTCGTACGCGGCCGTGAGGGTGACGAAGTAGGCGTAGGTGCCATCGGGATGGTCCGGCGTGATGCAGAAGCGTCCGTTGTGCACGTCCAGGTCGCCGCTGCCTTCCACGTAGGTGTAGTCCTCGATGAAGGCACCGAGGGGGTATTGCCCGGTGATGGCCGGTCCGTACTGGTTGGCGGGCAGGGTGGTTCCGTTGGGCAGGGTGGTGCGCGCGGTGATGGTGCGGAGCTGGTAGCTGCTGCGCATGCGGGTGATGCCGCCGGTGCCATCGGGGTTCGCGTGGCCGTGCGTGCCGTAGATGGGGTAGCCATCGAAGGCGTAGCCGATGAGGGGGCTGTGCTGGCTATCGTCCAGGTGGTCGTAGAGGCAGTTGGGGCTCACGTGGTGGTGGTACTCGCCGTTGCCCGCGGGGTGGCCCAGGCACTGGTCGAAGCTGATGCCCTCCCACACCAGCGCATCGCGGTTCCAGATGCCCTGGTTGTTGTAGCTCATGCCATCCTTGGCGTTGAAGATGCTGACGCCATTGCGCCACACACCGATGTGGCCCAGCGGGGTGTTGACCAAGGTGCCGGTGTTGGGTGTGGGCGTGCGGCTGATGCGGAAGCAGAAGTCCTGGTTTGCCGGCACGTTGGGGTTGGCGGTCCAGGGCCCGATGTCGTAGCCGGGGATGCAGGTGCTGGTGACGTAGACGTTGGTAGCGGTGTAGTGCACGCCGAGCACGTTGGTGGCGATGCCCCCATAACCGGTCTCGCCGCCGGGGTTGAGGATCCAGGAGGTGATCAGCGGGTCCTGGGCGTGGAGGCCGAGGGTGAGGAGCAGGGTGGGCAGGGCGATACGGCGCATGGGTCTTGGACGCCGGGGACAGGACATGGTTCGATCGGACACCACGAGAATTCGGGATTGACCGGACTTGTTCTGTTGCGTCGCTTTGTGGACATGAACCGTACCCTGCTCTCCCACGTCGTTCCAGCCCTGTTGCTGGGTCTCTTTCCCTTCGCGCTCAGCGCCCAGCAGACCGAGATCGAACCGAACGAGAACTACTTGCAAGCCACGAACTGGACCTATGGCCAGACGATGGAGGGAAGCGAGTGCAACCCACCTGCGTTCGACACCGACTACTTCCGCATCGTACTGCCCAGCGATGGCGTGATCACCTTCACGGTGACCTCACAAGGGTCCGGTCCGACGCCGGGCGACCTGCAGTTCGCGCTTTTTCCGAAGGCGGGCTTCTATGCACAATACCACACCCTGCCAGGCACGCTTTCGCCGACCACGCAAACGTTCAGCCACAGTTGCCTCAGCGGCGACACGATGTACGTCAGGGTCCAGGAGATCAACGTGGGGCCCAACAGTTGTGTCAGCTACACCATGGCCTTCAGTGTGGACCCCACGGTGTTCGCCAACGACGCCATTCCCAACGATGACCCGCAGAACCCGCAGATCTTCACCTTGGGCCAGTCGTTCGAGGGGCATCTGGAACATCTCTATGACAATTCCCAGGATTGGTATGGTGTGACACTACCGGTGGATGGCACCGTGCGGATCATCGCGGAGGCCGAGCACGCCGATGCGGCCACCACGGGCGTGCTCCAAGTGTATCTCGATGTCAACAACTCCACCTACACCTTGCCCATCGGTGCGGCACACGTGGCCACGATCGACACCTTCACGGTGCGCTGTTTCGCAGCGCAATTCATGCGCGTGAAAGTATCCAGCGGCAATACCACCGTTTGCGGGATCTCCTACAGGCTGCGGTTCGAACTGATACCACAGGTCTTCAGCAACGACATCGGACCCAACAATGACCCGACCGACCCGGAACCGATCGCGGTGAACACGCCGGTGGAAGGGCACTTGAACTTCTTCGGTGATGGCTCCAGCGATTGGTACGGTCTGCCACTACCGGACGACGGTACATTGCGTGTGATCGCCGAGGCCGAGCAGCACGATACCATCAGCAACGGGCTGGTGAACGTGTATGTGGACCAACTGAATTCCTCGATCCAGGTCCCCGTGGGCGCATCCTCGATCGCAGGGTTGGACACGTTCTACTCAACTGCGTGCGCGCAGGGTCGATCAAGGTGGCTGTTCAACCCGCCAACTCCAACGGCTGTGGCATCAGTTATCGCCTGCGCTTCGACGTGTTGCCCCCTGAGTTCGGTAACGACCCGGAGCCCAATGAGTCCATTGCCACTGCCGTGGTGGTGCCACCGGACACCGATCAGGACGGCCACCTCACTTACATCGGAACCAGCAACCAGGACTACTTCAAGCTATGGAAGGGCTTTCCCGGCACCCTACGCATCGTTTTCGCCTCCAGCACACGGGGTCCGTCCCCTGCACTGAGGGTCTACATCGCCAATACGAACAGTACGCAGACCATCACCACAGGGGTGGATGGCGAGGTGGCGTACGACACCGTGCTGGTGTACACCGCAAACCCGATACGGTGGCGATGTCGATCGCTGCGCTCCAGGGCGACTACTGTGGGTCCTATCGCTTCCGGCACGAGAGCGCAGCCGGTGGGTATCGCTGATGCCGAGGCGGTGCGAACGGCGGTGGTGACCTTCCCCAACCCTTCGGAAGAAGGGGTCTTCACCCTGCGCGCCACGGGCGAACGGATGGTACGGGTGGAGGTGCTTGACCTCAACGGAAGGACCGTGTGGACGCGAGCTGGTCTGGAAGTCCACCAGGCGACGATCGACCTGTCCACTCACCCCGGTGGCGTATACGCCGCCCAGGTCCACCTTGCCGATGGCAGCGTGGCGCTCGTCCGGTTGGTAAGCACGCACTGAGCGCGGGTGGTTCGATAGCCGGTGCCTGTCCGGTTTGGAAGCATGGGCTCCAGGACCGGTACGCGGTGATGGCCATTGTTGCGCCTACTCCTTCACCAGCCGGATGGTCCAGCCTTCTTCGCGGGCGCTGAGCAGGTGGATGCCCGCGGGCAGCCGCTGCAGGTGAAGCTGTACATCGGTACCGGTGGTTTGTTGCTGATGGAGCAGTCGTCCTTGCACATCGTGCAGTTCGAGGAGGCGGGTGCGTGCGGCGCTGAAGCGCAGCTGGTAGGTACCCGTGCCGGGGTTGGGGAGTAAGAGGGGTGCGGCGCTGAACGGTCCCTCCACCCCGGTACCGATCACCTTCACGGGTGCGGAGGGCGCGCTGACACAGCCCAGTGCATCGGTGACCACCACCGTGTAGCTGCCGACGGCGGTGGCAGTGATGCAGGGCGTGGTGGCATCGGGCAGGGGCTCGCCATTGCGGTACCATTGGATCTGCGGGCGGTAGGCGGTGCACAGCGTGTTGCCGCTTTGCAGCACGGTGGGGATGTGCGGCGTGGTGGGGCACTGCAGCGCTGCGCGGAACACATCACCGTGGTCGCCCACCGCCAGCAAGACGCCGTCCACCAGTAAGGCATCGTTCATACCCACATCGAAAGGGGCCGGTACCACCTCGTCCCAGCTGTCGCCGCCGTTGGTGGTGCGCAGCACATAGCCGCTGTATTGCACGGCATAGCCGGTGTCCGGGTCGGCGAAGAAGACGCTCATGGTGAACTGGGGTACCTCGGGCATCAGGGTCCAGGTGTCGCCGCCGTCGGTGGTGCGTGCGCCGCCATTGCCCGCGAACCAGCCGAGCGTATCGTTGAGGAAGAAGATGCTGTTGATGTCGGAATTGCTCGGGGTGTCGATCCACGCCCACGTGGCGCCACCGTCGGTGGTGCGGGCGATGCTTCCTCCAGCTCCGCCGCAGAAGCCCACGTTATCGTTCACGAACCAGAGGTCGTAGATGTCGCCGCCGTCGAGCACCTGCTCCCACGTGGTTCCGCCGTTGGTGGTGCGGTAGCAGCCACCGTTGATGTAGCCGCCGCCCATGATGGCGGTGGTGGCGCTGAGGGCCCAGGTGCAGCGCACGGCCACGTTGGGTCCGGGGTGGTTGGTGCTGGTGGCGAAGTGGTCGGTGGTGCTGCGGTTGACGCCCTGTCCGCCGCCGATCCAGCCCACACCGTTGGGCCGAAGGTGCACACCCAGCCACTGCGCGTTGCCGCCGGTGACGTTGGTCCAGTGGCGGCCGCCATCGGTGGTGCGGATCACACCGTTCTCCAACCCGCCCATGGTGAGCCAGCCGGCCGCGGCGCCCTGGAGGTCGGTGCCGAAGCTCACCTTGTTCAGCTTGCTGTGGTACGTGCCGATCTGTACGGGTGCCCACGTGGCGCCGTGGTCGGTGGTGCGGTACACGCGCGCTTCGCCGGTGATGAGGCCGATGCCGCTGGGGTCGATGGATGCGCTGTAGAGGTCCTGGAAGGGTTCGAGGACTTGCGCGCTCCAGGTCGCTCCCCCATCGGTGCTGCGGATGACCGTGCCACTGTTGCCCATGGCGATGAGCAGGTCGCCGCGCACGAAGAGGCCGAGCAGGCTGTTGGTGGTGGGGCTGCTCTGGAGCGTCCAGGTGAGGCCGCCGTCGGTGGTGCGGATGATCTCGCCGCCGAGGCCCACGGCGATGCCGTTCTGTGCATCGAAGAAATGGATGGCACGCATGCTGGCGCTGATGGGGGCGGGCACGGGTGTCCACGTGGTGCCACCGTCGGCCGTGCGCAGGAGCAGGGAGCCGGTGGCGGCCGCGAAGCCGAGCTGGTCGTTGGCGAAGTGCAGGGCCACAAAGGCGTTGGTGGTGCCGCTGGTCTGGAGGGTCCAGGTGGCGCCGCCGTCGGTGGTGCGCGCGATCTTGCCGCTCTCGCTGCCGGCCCAGCCCAGTTGGTCATCCACGAAGCTGAGGCACGCGGCATTGCCCAAGGTGGAGAGGATCACGGTGGTGTAGCTGTTCCAGTGGTCGGTGGTGCGGTAGAAGCGGCCGATGTTGGCGCCGATGATGCCGCGCTCATCATCGAACATCACCAGCGCACGCGGCACGTCGATCATGTTGTAGGGCATGCGCACCCAGCTGTCGCCGGCATCGGTGGTCTTGAGCACGTAGCCCAAGGTGCGGTCGATGGTGACGGCCTCCAAGGGGCTGCGCAGGTGCACGGCGGCCAGGTCGCTGCGGGTCTTCACGGGGGTGACGAGTTCCCAGGTCTGGGCGGCGGCGGGTGCGGCGAGGAGGACAAGGAGGAGGAGTAGGGACGGGCTGCGCATGTTGTTCAAAGGTCGGCAATGCGCGCACGAGACCGGTAGGCCTAGTACCCCGCCCGCACACGAGCTGGTTCACGCGCGGGATCCTCGGGTTCGCGGGGCGGAAGGGGTCGAGCGCTGACCTGGCGGATCCTGTATGTTCGCCGGTCAAGCAGCGTGCGTCCCGGTTGCAGGAAGAGCGCACGCTCCGGATGCTTGCCTTCGCAATTCACAACATCCGCAGGTGTGGAACCGGAACGAGCAATGATGTGCCTACGGGTACCACCAAACAGAAGGCCCCTCCTCCGCCACCGTGTTGCCACGATCTTGGAAGAGAGGCCCCTGCACCACCTCGATCAATACCCCTTACTTACATTTTCGGCATCAGCACAGTGTCCACCACGTGGATCACACCGTTGCTCTGGTACACATCGGCAATGGTCACCGTGGCATAACCACCGTTGGCGTCCCATACCATCAGTTTGTCCCCTTTCATGCTGAAGCTGAGTTCGCCACCGGCAACCGTCTTCATGGTCGCCTTGCCGTTACCCTTCTTGACCGCTTCGGCCACGGCCTTGCTGTCGAACTTGCCGGCCAACACGTGGTAGGTAAGCACGCCTTGCAGCGCTTTCTTGCTCTCAGGCTTCAATAGGCCGTCCACCGTGCCAGCGGGCAGTGCCTCGAAGGCTGCGTTGGTCGGGGCGAACACCGTGAAGGGTCCAGCGCCGGAGAGGGTCTCCACCAGGTCGGCGGCCTTCACAGCGGCTACCAGCGTGGTGTGGTCCTTGGAGTTCACGGCATTCTCGATGATGTTCTTGGTAGGGTACATGGCTGCGCCGCCTACCATCTTCTCTTTCTGTGCCAACGCTGGTCCAGCAAGGACGGTAGCGAAAAGCGCGGTGATGATCAACTTGTTCATGGTTCTCTTGATTTGGTTGGTTCTTGGTGGATCTTGTGGTCCTGACATGAATTACGAGGGGCACCCCCCGATCGGATCGCTCCACCGAAGAAATTGTTGAGGGTCATGGGGCGGCAAGGCTGTGCGCTCCAGGTGGTGCCACCATCGGTGCTGCGGATCACGGCACGGCGATCAGCAGGTTGTCGCGCGCGAAGAGGCCGAGCAAGCTGTTGGTGGTGGGGCTGGGTTGTGCGGTCCAGGTGAGGCCGGGATCGCTGGTGCGGATGATCTCGCCGCCGAGGCCTACGGCGATGCCGTTCTGTGCATCGAAGAAATGGATGGCACGCATGCTGGCGCTGATAGGGGCGGGCACGGGTGTCCAGGTGGTGCCACCGTCGGCGGTGCGTAGCAGGAGTGCGCCGGTGGCGCCGCGAAGCCGAGCTGGTCGTTGGCGAAGTGCAGGGCCACAAAGGCGTTGGTGGTGCCGCTGGTCTGAAGGGTCCAGGTGGCGCCGCCGTCGGTGGTGCGCGCGATCCTGCCGCTCTCACTGGCGGCCCAGCCGAGCTGGTCGTCCACGAAGCTGGGACAGGCGGCGTGGCCGAAGCCGGAGAGGATCACGGTGGTGAAGCTGTTCCAGTTGTCGGTGGTACGGTAGAAGCGGCCGAGGTTGGCCCCGATGATGCCGCGCTCATCATCGAACATCACCAGCGCACGCAGCACGTCGATCATGTTGTAGGGCAGGCGGTCCCAGCTGTCGCCCACGTCGGTGGTCTTCAGCACGTGGCCCAAGGTGCGGTCGATGGTGACGGCCTACAAGGGGCTGCGCAGGTACACGGCGGCCAGGTCGCTGCGGGTCATCACGGGGGTGACGAGCTCCCAGGTCTGGGCGTGGAGGGGGATGGACAGGAGCAGGGGCAGGAGCAGGCGGAATGCCAGAGGCAGGGGCAAGGACAAGGGCATGGAACAAAAATGGGGTTGCGTGGGCGCTGTGCGGCACACCGTTCCTACCGCTTCGCCTTAGCGCAAGCACATCACATGGCCGGTGACCTGCCGGGGCCTGGGGTCGCAGGCCAGTACGTATTCGGCACGCCAAGCATAGATGCCATTGGGCACGGGTCCGCCCTTGGACGTGCCATCCCAACCCGTGGCATCGCGAACTTCCTGCACCACGCGGCCCCAGCGGTCGAAGAGGGTCAGGTTGTAGTTGGTGAAGCCGTAGGCCGAACTGGGCAGGAAGCGTTCATTGATGCCATCACCATTGGGGCTGAATGCGTTGGGCAGGAAGTGCTCCGCCGTGGTGCCCTCAGCCGTCAGGGTGAGCACCTCCGCGGTGATGCTGCAGGTTCCGGAGGGGTGTGTGAAGCGGTATGACCAGGACCCCAGTTGCTCCGGTGCAAGGGCGGGGATGAGCACGGTGTCGGAGGGCTGGTCCATCCCGCTCGGGCCTTGCCAGCTGCCGGTTCCGCAGGCGTCAGCGTTGCGGTCCACCAGCAGGCGCAAATCGTCCCCGCAGCGCACGGCTCCTTCGCTGCGCAAGGCGATGGCGGGCGGGGCAACGGTGACGGTGGCCAGGACGGTGGCGTTGGCAGGTGCAGGAGGGCAGTCCGGTGAGCAAGCGTACACGGCCGCGACGGTCGCGGTGTAGGTGGTGGTGGTGCAGGGCGATGCCTTCACGCACACGCCCGTGGCGCTGGAGAGCCCGGTGGCAGGCGACCAGGTGATGCTGCTGCCATCCGGAAGTCCGCTGAGGCAAAGGGTGGCCGAGTCGCACCACGCGATGTTCGGCGGGTCCACGGAGATGCGCACGTCGGGCAGCGTGCCGTCCGGTGGGATCACGGTGACGGTGGCCGAGCGGGTGGCGGTGCTGGTGAAAGGGGGGCAGCTGTTGCCGCACGCGAGGGTGGAGGAGATGCTGGCGGTGTAGGTGGTGGTGGAACAGGGCGATGCCTTCACACACGTGCCGGAGGTGCTGTCGAGCCCGATGGCGGGTGACCAGACGATGCTGCTGCCGGTGGGCACACCGGTGAGACAGAGGGTGGCGGAGTCACAGGCTGCGATGGTCGCCGGGTCCACGGTGATGGTCACGTTCGTCAGTGGGTCGGCCGGTGACAGCACGGTGATGGTGGTGGTGAACGCCGCGGTGCTGGTGACGGGCGGGCAGGTGTTGCCGCAGGCGGTGGTGGTGGAGACCGTGGCGGTGTAGGTGGTGGTGGCGCAGGGTGTGGCGGTGACGCAGGTGCCGGTGGTGGCGCTGAGCCCCGTGGCGGGTGACCAGACGATGGTGCTGCCGACGGGCACACCGGCCAGGCAGAGGATGGAGGCGCCGCAGGCTGCGATGGTGGGCGGGTCTGCGGTGATGCTGGCTCCCGCGAGCGGATCCACCAGCGGTTGTACGGTGACGGTGGTGCTGAGGGTGGCGCTGGCATTGACCGGCGGGCAGGTGTTGCCGCAGCTGATGAGGGCCGTGACGGTGGCGGTGTAGGTGGTGGTGGCGCAGGGTGTGGCGGTGACGCAGGTGCCGGTGGTGGCGCTGAGCCCGGTGGCGGGCGCCCAGGTGATGGTGCTTCCCGCGGGCACACCGGAAAGGCACAAGGTGGAGGCGCCACAGGGAGCGATGGTGGGTGGGTCGGCCGCGATGGAAAGCCCCGCGATGGTGGTGGCCAGGGGTTGTACGGTGAGCGTGGTGGACACCGAAGCAGTGGTGACGGAGGGCGTACAAACGTTGTCGCAGGGCGGGGTGGTGGTGACGGTGGCGGTGTAGGTGGTGGTGGTGCAGGGTGTGGCGGTGACACAGGTGCCGGTGGTGGCGCTGAGCCCGGTGGCGGGCGCCCAGGTGATGGTGCTGCCGGCCGGTGCGCCGGTGACGCAGAGCGTGGAGGCACCACAGGCAGCGATGGCCGGTGGTTGGGCGGTGATGGCCAACCCGGCGGGAACGATGCCCACGGGGGAAACGCGGATATCGTCGATCTGAAGTTCGTACTGCAGGTTGCCGATGGGTGGCCCGGCCATGTAGGGGAAGAGGAGGAGCTGGCTGTAGGTGCTGGTGGGGGTGACGGTGAAGGTGAGGGGTGTCCAGTCGGGGTCGTTCACCCAGGAGTCGTTGATGAGTTGACCGTCGCCGATGGTCGCAGGGCTTACCGTGCCGATGAACTCACCGATGCCATTGGTCATCCACACTTGGAGGTTGCCCCCGCCGGTGATGGCGTTGGTGTTGCGCACCCAGAGGCAGACCTCGTAGGTCTGACCTTGTTGGAAGTTGTAGCAGGTGTAAACGCCTTCACCGGAACCGCTGTAGGACCACATCCAGATGGAACAACCGGTGGCGTTGGAAGGGCTGTCGTTGCCGAACAGGGTCGGCGTGCCGTGGGAGATGGACCAGCTGTTGAGGTTGTACGGTCCGCCGCTGTTCATGTCGCCACCGCCGAGCGCGGAGAGGGTGGGGTCGGCGATGCAGTTGGGTGGGGAGACGCAAGGCACTTGGGCCGACGCGATCCCGTGGAAGAGACCGAGGGCGAAGGAAAGGAGCGGGATCCGTGACAGGTTCATCGGCAAGGTGAACACGCCTACCGATGTGCAGTTCACGAGGAGGTGACGGTAGGTTCGGTGGTGGGGTTGCTCACGCCCGCCGAAAGGCGTGTTGCGATCCGGGTAACGGTGGCTGGTGGATGGGGAGCGGCAATAGGCCGGTATTCCCGGTTCCTCCGCACGATCGCCCGGTTCATCGCCTTCCATGCTTCGCGTGCCTGCCGCCCCCGGCACCTTCGTCCCGCTGGCCAACACAGACCGGCACCAAACACGATCGGCCATGGAACGGACCAACGACCTCCCGAACAGGACCTTGATGCGCGGCAGTCTGCTGCTCTTCATCACATCGCTCGTCACCCTCGTCCTCCTGCTCAGCTCCTGCCAGCGCGATGAGCTGCTGTCGCCCATGGGCAGCAACCAGACGGACGACAACGGCGGCAGCAACGGCGGTAACGGCAGTGATGATCCTGCGGGTGATGACAACGGCGGTAATAGTGGCGGTAACGGCAGCGATGATCCTGCGGGTGATGACAACGGCGGCAGCAGCGGTGGCAACGGCAGTGATGATCCCGCTGGTGATGACAATGGTGGCAACGGTGGTGGAAATGGCAGCGATGATCCTCCCGGTGATGACAACGGAGGAAACAACGGCGGCAACGGTAGCGACGATCCTGCGGGTGATGACAATGGGGGCGACAATGGCGGCAATGGCAGTGATGATCCTCCCGGTGATGACCATGGAGGAGGGAACTGACCTTCGACAGACCTGATGACGCACGGCCCGGCATTCGTCGGGCCGTGTTGCGTTCTGGGCGATACGTCCGCGTCATGATCGCGTAAGTGTGTCGTGGTCCTTCGTTGCCGTGTCTCCTGATCGCGCTGGAAGTCGGACCTTGCAGGGGCATGTGCCACGGGTCCTTTCCGCTTCGTCCCATGAACTTGCTCGTGGGCCTGTTGGCGGCCATCGTGTCGGTCGCCCAGCACCGTCCCTACCGCCATTACGATGTGGAGCATGGCCTCGCCGGATCCACGGTCTATTGTGTGCAGCAGGACAGCGCGGGCTATCTGTGGTTCGGTACAGCCACCGGTCTTTCGCGCTTCGATGGCACGCAGTTCCGCCACTTCACCACAGCCGATGGACTTCCGGGCAACGAGGTGCTGGGTCTGGTGTTGGACCAGTTCGGCCGGCTGTGGGTGCAGACCTTCCAGGGCCCGCTCTGCTACCTGAAGGATGGCGTCTTCCACACCCCCGCGAACGATGGCAGCTTGACCCCGGTGGTGACCGCGGCCGCAGCGCTGGGGATCATACCCGATCCGGAGGCCGGCGATGTGAAGGTGGTCGGCACCGAAGGGGTCTTCGCATACAGCGGTGCAGCAGTGCGACCGATCCCCGTGGTGAAGAGCAATGGGGGTACGCTTTGGCTGCGCACTGTAAGCCGAACGCTATGGTACATGAACGCGGAGGGTCTGTACCGCCAACGCGCCGGCGGGTCATCCGAACTGGTGCTTCGTGCGGGATCGGAGGAACTCCCTGCGATCGACAGGGTCGCGGACCTGGGAACGGACGTGCTGGTCCACACCGGAAGTGAACTGCTGCGGATCGCGTGTTCCGGAACGGATGCGCGTGTCGCCCAACGCAGGCCCTTCGCCGAAGGGTTGAACCGGGCATACACCGATGCGGAAGGTGCGTTGTGGATCACCACGCCATCGAGTGGCGCGTACCGCTTCCGGACCAACACCATCACCACGGATGTTGCGGAGTCGTTCGCGCCCAGTTCAGCCATTCCACAACTGATCATGGACCGGGAAGGGGTGCTCTGGTTCGCGTCGCACCGCGATGGGGTGTTCAAATTGTCGAGCACACAGGACCGCTGCTTCGACTTGCGGGACGGGCTATCCTCCCAGGACCTGCATGTGGTGGTGGATGCCGGGAACGGCGCTGTGCTGGTGGGGACGGGCGATGGTACGGTGGAACGCCTATCGGCGGCGGGTGGGGTGCGTAGTGCCAGTGGTCCACGACGGGCCGGAACCCGCGTGTTGCGTGGGGTGCGCACGAGCACGGGCACCTTCTTCATCGGTGACGACGGCGCCTTCCTGGTCCCCACCACCGGTGTTGCGTGCCATTGGCCCGTGTTCGGTGCATGCAAGGCCTTGGCCGAAGAGCCGGATGGGAATGTGCTGGTGGGCACCGCTGCGGGCCTCTACCGCGTTTCGCCCAACACCGGCAAGGTGCTGGACACACTGGCACTTGAGCGCTGCACCGCCGTATTGAACGATGGGGCTGGTCACCTCCTGGTGGGTGGCATGGACGGTCTTCGCGTCATGGGTCCGGACAGTTCGGGGCTTGGTGCGCTGGTGGCGGAACTGCGTGGTGTGCGCATCACCGACCTGTTGCTGATGGCATCGGGCACCCTTGCCGTGGCCACCCATGGCAGGGGATTGCTGATGCGCGATGCGGACGGATCGATGGAGTGGTTGACGGTGGAGCGGGCAGGACTTTCCGGCGCCATCTGTGGTCGATCGAAGCAGGATGAGCACGGTCGTTTGTGGGTGTGTACCGATCGGGGGCTGGATCGGCTGGTGCGTGATGGTGGCCATTGGAAGGTGCGGAACTACGCCGTGGCGGACGGCCTTCCGGACAATGAGGTGCGCGATGTGCTGGTGCGGGGGGATAGTTTGTGGATCGCAACACACAAGGGCCTGGTGATGCTGGTCGGCGCAGGCGATGAAGAGCGCGGTGATCTCCACTTGCGCATCACGGGGGTGCGCTTCAACGGGCGCGATACCCTCATCGCCGACCGGTACCGCGTGCCCCACGACCGCAACGACATCAGCATCTCCTTCGTGGCCTTGCACATGCGGAGCGATGGCCGAATAACCTACCGTTACCGGCTGTTCGATGAGGGTGCTTGGCAGTACACCACAGCGAACACCATCACCCTTCCGCGTGCGACACCGGGTAGCTATGCGCTCGCGATCGAGGCGCGCACCTCGGGTGGCACCTGGGGTGGACCGCTCGTTCGCATCGGCATCGAGGTGGAAGCCCCATGGTGGCAGCGTCCGTGGGTGCTCGCTGGTATCCTTGCGGCACTGCTGATCGGTGCGGGACTGGTCTTCCACCGGCGCCAGCGCAGGCTGATCAGTGCCAGCCGCGCACGCGAGCTCCATACGCGGGCCATGGCCGAGTTGGAGTTGCAGGCGCACCGCGCGCGGATCGATCCGCACTTCGTCTTCAACTGCCTCAACTCCATCCAGGGCTTCGTGATCAACGCGGACAACGAGAAGGCACACCGCTACATCGCTCAGTTCGCGAGCTACATCCGAAGGATGCTTCGGGTGGCCAAGCAGAACTTCATTCCCCTGCGCGAGGAGATCGAGTTGCTGCGGGAACAGACCGCCTTGGAGATGATGCGCACGCGGCAGGCCTTCAGCACACGGATCGAAGCAGATGCGGACGTTCCACTGGATGCCGAGGTGCCCACCATGCTGTTGCAGACCTTCGTGGAGAACGCGATCAAACATGGGCTCAATCCCTTGCAGGGCCGCCAGGGAGAGTTGGAGGTCCGATTCAGCAAGACGACCGATGGTGTACTGTGCACCGTAGGCGACAACGGTGTCGGATTCGATCCTTCCCCCGCACCGGCAGCGCACCAGGGGAACCATGTATCGGAAGGGCTGGACCTGGTGCGCGAGCGCATCGCGTTGTTCAACACCCAGTTCGGCTTGGACATCCGCATGGAATTGGGGCCCGGTGCAGGTGGAATAGGGACCACGGTATCCGTGACCATCCCGATCGAACGGACCAACGAACGAGAGCCATGATCAACGCACTGGTGGTGGACGATGAGCCCGAGAGCCGCGAGAACATCCGTGGCCTGTTGCGGATGTACTGTCCGCAGGTGAACGTGGTGGCTGCTGTTGGCAGTATCGACCATGCAGAGGCCGCGATCGAGCTGCACCGGCCGGACCTGATCTTCCTGGACATCGAGATGCCGAACGGGAATGGCTTCGACCTGCTGGACCGCTTCGATGCACCCCCTGCGGATGTGGTGTTCGTAACGGCCTATGAGCAGTATGCGCTGAACGCGATCAAGCGCTATGCCTTGGATTACATCCTGAAGCCCATCAACGTTGACGAACTTGTGCGGGCCGTGGAACGGAAGCTCGCATTGGATGCACCGCAACGCGAGCGGATGGGGCTGATGCGCACGGAACAGCGGCAGGCGGACGACACCAAGCGCATCGCACTACCCTCGGCCAAAGGCCTGCAATTGGTGGCGATCGCCGACATCGTGCGATGCGAAGCGGACGACCATTACACCACCTTCCACCTGGTGGACAAGAAGCGTTACGTGGTCACCCGAAACCTGGGGGAGTACGAGGAGATGCTCGCTCCGCATGGCTTCTTCCGGGTCCACCATGCACATGTGGTGAACCTGTTGCGCGTGAAACAATACGTGCGCGGCCGTGGCGGCTACGTGATCATGGACGACGGCGGACACGTGGATGTGAGCGCCCGGCGGCGGGATGCGTTCCTGGTGGCGCTGGCACGATGAGGGTGAATGATGCACACTTGCGTGATCGCTTGACACCCCTGCGCCTTGGTGCTGGTGATCGGCGGCTGTTCTCACTCAGTTCGTAGGGCGGAATTCACCGCACCAAAAACAACAGGGACCATGCAACTGAATAGGAAATGGGGGCCGGCCATCGCACTGAGCGCGGTGGTAGGCGGAACGATGTTCTTGGCGGCATGCCAAAAGGAGAACAACGAGGCGGTCGCACCGGCCAGCGATGCGATCGGGTTGGCAAAGTCAGGAGGGGGTACCTATGTCTATGCGCTCACTAGAACGGGAGGAGGGTCGGCCCTCACATTGGTGAACACGATCCTCTACAGATACGCCACCCCGGCACGTCCGATCATCGGTCCGGGTGGACTTGCTGTGGACCATTTTACGGGCATTGCGTGGGACGTATCGAGTGGGTGCACATGGTTGGTGACCGATAACAACACCAGCAATTCGGCATTCCGCAGCCTGTTATGGCGCATACCGGGTCCGCTCCCGACCCCGGGCAGTGGAGGCGGAGTGATCACGGCCAACATCGTTGCGCCACTGGTCGAAACCGGCTCCGGTGCCACCGTCACCGATGCATGGGACATCGAGCGTGATCCCACGTCAGGCACCATCTACCTCCTGCGCAACACCAAGGTAGGAGCCTCGCCGCGCATGGCCACCCTGTCCGTTACGGGCGTTACTGCGGGGGAGGTGACGAACTTGCCGGGAACGCCTCCGAACGTACAGGCCTTCACCTTCGATTGCGCGAGCAAATTGATGGCGTTGAAGTCCATTGCGGCGCCACCCCAACTGCTTGAGTTGAGCACGGTCACCGGCGCGTCCGTGGGTTCCAGCACAACGTGGAGTACGAGTGCCTTTACGGCAGCCGATGCAGGGATCGAGGCCGTGTGCACTCCCTCCCCCCGCATGATGGGTGTGAATGCCTTCGTACCCACGCCCAGCTATGGCCAGAACGTACCTGTGTTGTGGAGCACCCATGGGAGTTTGCTCAACACATTGGACATGACCTCCATGTAGATGGGCTCGATCCTAACACGAACGCCGGGTACAGCATACCCGGCGTTCGTGTTGACAGCGGTATCGCACACCTGCGCATCCACCCCGCACACTTACGCCGCGCAGCCATTCCTTGGCCCGCCGAGCAACGTCATTGCACCAGTAACCCTTGGATCACCTAACTCGCACCACCATGCGCTCGATCACTACGCTCCTGGCTGCCATCGCTTTCACTGCCGCACAGGCCATGAACGTGTATATGCAGACCACGTCCGATCCCTGCGGCAACAACACGGCCATCGCCTGGCCCATCGTGGTGGGCGGTGCGGCACCTTACACCTATGCGTGGAGTACGGGAGCCACCACCCAGACCATCACCGGTCTGTCGGTGGGAACCTATTCGGTCACCGTCACCGACGATCTCGGCACTGTGGCGAGTGCATCCGGGAATGTGGTATTGGGCGCTGGGTTGGATGTGGCACAGGTCGTGGTGCCCTTGTCTGCGGATTGCTTCGGACAAGGCGATGGGCGGGTGAGCGTGACCCTGGGTCATTTGGGTGGTCAAGCACCGTACACGCTGCTCTTGGATCCCTCGGGTGTGGTGATCAACAGCGACTACGCCACCTACGCGGAGATCGGTGGCCTCAACGATGCAGGGACCGAGCTGACCGTCACCGATGCCTTGGGCTGCACGGGCAGCGCGATGATCATGCCACCGCAGGGCTTTTATTCGTTCCCGCTTTCCACCACCACCACCCCGTCATGCCCGGGATATGCCAATGGAAGTGCCACCATCACCTTCAATGCGTTCGACCTTCCACCGGGTGCGATGGTGTTCGTCATGGGTCCGAGCGGTCCGGTAACGAGCGTGACCATCCTCAACGGCGTGGTGCAAGCGAGCGGGTTGGAGGTGGGCACCTATAACGTCCATGTCGATGCATTCATGCAATTCAGTTGTCCGGTCGACTTCTCCTTTGCCGTGCCTGCATTGCCGGGTGCTTGTGGTGAAGTGAATGGCACCGCCTTCGTGGACCTCGATGAGGATTGTGTGCAGGGCCCGAGCGATCCAGGCCTTCCCTTGCGACCGATCGTGATCCAGCCCGGCAACACCGTGCAACTTACCGATGCACAAGGACGGTTCAACATCGGCTTGGACTATGGCAACTACACGCTGGAACAAGGCGATCCAGGGCTTATGCAGATCTGTCCGAGCGCCGTACCCTATGCCTTCGACCTCAGCGCGGTGTCGCCCACGCACACGGTGGATCTCGCGGATACCACCATGGGCACCTTGGACCTGAGTGTTTCCATGAGCAGCACGGAAACGGTACCGGGTTTCGGTCAGCGCACCTGGATCACCATACGGAACAACTCGCCCTATCCCAGCGGGGTGGTCACCACCACCTTCGACCATGAGGCACTGTTCACGCTCATCGGTACCGATCAAGCGCCGGTTAGCACCACGGCCACCACCATCACCTGGCAGCTTAACGACTTGCTGCCGTACCAATGGCACATGTACCGCGTCGATCTGCAGGTCCCACCGGACCCCACGCTCATCGGTACGGCACACAGCGCATCGGCGAACGTATCCTCCGTGGTGCCCGATGGGGCGCCCGAGAACAACACCTTCGCACAGAACTTCATCGTCGTGGGCGCCTTCGACCCGAACGATAAGACCGGCTGGAGTACTTCGGGCAGCACCTCGCTCTACGATCTTGGCACGGATTCCGATATCCTGTACACCGTACGTTTCCAGAATACGGGCAACGCTCCGGCGCAGAACGTCTTCATCATCGACACCCTGTCCGCACTCCATGCGCTGAGCTCGTTGGAGATCCTGGGCGCTTCGCATCCCTTCACCGCCCAGTTCGGTGAGGACCGCACCTTGCGCTTCGACTTCCCGAACATCCAATTGCCCGACAGCACCAACGACGAGCCCAACAGCCATGGCTTCGTCACCTTCCGCATGAAACCGGTGGAGGGCCTCACCCCGGGAACGGTGATCACCAATGAGGCTGGCATCTACTTCGACTTCAACCCACCGGTGATCACCAATACCACGGGCTTGCTCGTCACCATCGGCACCGATGTGGCCGAAGCGGTACGATCCGAAGTTCGTGTGGTGCCCAATCCGGCGATGGATCGGATCCGCTTGGAAGGGATCACGGACCTCGGTGAACGTCCAGCCTTCCGGATGTACGGTGCCGATGGACGTTGCGTGAACGCAGGGACCATGGACCACGCTTTCGGGGTGGATGTCGCTGGACTGGCCACGGGCAGTTACGTCATCGAAGTGGTGGCGGGTGGTGCGGTGCAGGTGCGGACACGGTTCCAGAAGTGGTGAGGTTGGAGGCGCAGCATCGCAGGCTTCCTGCGTGAACGGGCCTTGGAGTGCGCTCGTCCTCAGCACGCGGCCCAGCCATGGGTGAACACATCGGCGTGCGCGCGCTTCCTACCTTGCTGCCATGCGAGCCGTGATCGTGGACGATGAGCAGGAGGCGCGAGGGCTCTTGCGTGCCCTGCTGCAACGGCATGTTCCGGAGGTGCAAGTGGTGGCGGAAGCATCCTCCGTGGTACAGGCCATTGCCGTGTTGAAGGAACACGCGCCGCAGCTCCTCTTCCTGGATGTGCAGATGCCCGGTGGTGATGGCTTCGAACTCTTGAAGCGCTTGGGCACGTGGGACTTCGATGTGGTCTTCACGACCGGCTCCCAGCACCACGCCATTCAGGCCATCCGCTTCAGCGCATTGGACTACCTGATGAAGCCGGTGCTCGGCGAGGAGTTGCGCGCAGCGATCGAGCGGCACCGTGCCAAACAGGGGGTGGCTATGGAAGCTCAACAGCAATTGCTGCACAACATCGCGCAGCCCGATGAGCGCAGTATGAAGCTCACCCTCACCAGCGGCGACCGCAGCTATTTCGTGGATCCGGCCGATGTGGTTTGGTGTGAGGCGGATGTGAATTACACCAACCTGCACCTGGCGGACGAGCGCCGCTTCGTCTCGGCGCGTACGTTGAAGGACTATGAGGACATGTTGACGCCGCTCGGTTTCCTACGCACGCACCGCAGTTACCTGGTGAACCGCACGCACATCGACCACCTTGACCGTGGCGGCTTCGTGGTATTGCGCAACGGTATGCGTGTGGAGGTGGCATCGCGGCGTCGCGAGGAGGTGGCGCGGGCGTTGGCGGGTTGATCGCCGCGCTGCGCAAGGGCCGCTCACAAGCCGCCGATCCCCGAACTTCACCGCATGACGCGATGGCTCGTTCTGCTGGTAATGCTTGTTCCGTGCTGGTCGCGTGCGCAGGATCCTTCACTCGCACCCGACCTGCTCACCGCGTTGCGCGGCCCACAAGCTGATACCGCGCGGGTGCAGTCACTGGTCAAACTGTGCTTCAACCTCACCAACGCTTCACCGGACAGTGCCCAACGGTTCGGCGAGGAGGCGCGCACCATTGCCAAACGCATCGGCGATACCAAGGGCTTGGCCGATGCCCACAACAATCTGGGCTACCTCGCCCTCAACCAGGGCCACTTGGAGGAGGCCAGCGCCCAGCTCGATACAGCTCTGCAGCTGTTCACCACCATCGGAAAACCCGCTTACTTGGCCGTGGTGCGATCCAATATGGGCTGGCTCGCCGAGCGGAAGGGCGACCGTGTGGGCATGCTCCGCGAGTTCCAGGAAGCGCTGAAGCATGCTGAAGTGGCGAAGGACTCCAGCAGCGTGGCCGTGATCCTCTACAACATCGGCACCACCTACAACAAGATGGAGGACTACGACCGTGCGCGTGAGCTATTGTTGCGCGCACTGCGGATGGAGGAGGCCATGGACCGTCCGGACAAGCGGGCCATCTGTTTGATGAGCATCGGCAACACCTACCGCAGCGAAGGGGACACCGAGCAAGCGCTGTCCTACTATGCCCAAGCGGGTCCCCTGTTCACCCGCATCGGCGATCAGGTGGGGGCGGGCCTCATCGCAGAGAATACGGGCGGGCTGTACGAAGCCAAGGATCCTGCTTTGGCGTTGCGCTATTACCAGCAGGCCCTTGGCGCGTATCGATCGGTCCACAGCGGTCCTGACATGGCGTACATCCTATTGTCGATCGGCAGTATGCAAAGGGCCCTGGGCAGCTACGTGCAGGCGGACTCCAGCCTCAGCGCAGGATCATCGCTGGCCCGCGCGCACGGCGGTGCGGAGCTTGCCATGGACTACGAGAAACAGCGCGCGGAATTGGCCTCGGCCATGGGCGACAGCAAGGCCACGTTGGCGCACTACGAGCGTTACGTGGCACTGAAGGACAGTTTGCGTAATGCCGGTACCGAGAACGAATTGATGCGCCTGCGCACCCAGTTCGAAACGGAGCGTGCCGAGAAGGACAACGCGTTGTTGCGCGCCAAGGACCTGGAGACCACCGAGCGGCTGCGCGCGCGCAACCTGCAGCTTTACGGAAGTCTAGCGCTCGCCGTTCTGGCTTTAGGAGCCGTGATCCTCGTGTGGCGCAACCTGCAGCAACGGCGCAAACACCAGGTCGTACTCGAGGGATTGAACACCGAGCTGCACGAGCAGAAGGCACGCGTCGAGGAGATCAACGGTCTGCTGCGCTTGAAGGTCCTGCGCACGCAAATGGACCCGCACTTCATCCACAACTGCCTCAACGCCATCCGCGCACTTTCGTTGAAAGGCGAACACGAACGCGCTGAGGAATACTTGGAGGGCTTCGCACGCATCCTGCGCAACGTGCTCGAACACAGCGTGCGCGATCGCATCTCACTGGATGAGGAGATCGCCTTCCTGAACGATTACGTACGGTTGGAGCAGCTTCGCCTAGGCGATGATCTGACGTGGTCCATAACGGCCGATGAAGCGCTGCTTGATGAAGAACCGCAGGTGCCATCGCTGCTGGTGCAACCCTTCGTGGAGAACGCCATCTGGCATGGTCTGGCGCCCAAACAGGGGCCGAAGCAGTTGGAGGTACACTTCTTCCAAGTGGATGGCGTGGTGACCTGTCGCGTGCAGGACAACGGTGTAGGGCGCACGGTGAAGGCTCCTACTCCGGGCCGCACTTCGCTGGGTCTCAAGCTCACCGGCGAGCGCTTGGAGCTGCTGACCGGTCGCATGAAGAGCCAGGGCGGCTTTGCCATCGACGACCTCCGGAATGAAGCCGGGGCGCCCGCTGGCACGCGCGTGACGCTCAGTCTCAACGTGGCGGACCCCGCATGATATTTCTGCGCAATATTCACGCCGTGCGCGCAGCGTCCTGCTCCATATTCCTCCTGTTCGCCCTGGCCCTTTCGGCGCAAGAAAGAAGTGAACGCGCGCTGGTGGACAGGCTGAAGGAGCTGAACAACAATGCCGAAGGGGAAGCGCTGCAACGCACCGCCGACCGCGTGCTGGATTCCCTCCCATCCGGGCCGAGCGCACTGCGGCAGGATGCGGAGTTCTACTTGGCGCTGGCCCTGCAACTGAACGGTGATGCGCTTGAGGCGGTGCGTCATGCGCAACAGGCCGTGCTCACGGCGCGCGCCATGGGTGACACCTCGCGGATCCTCCGCTCGATGTACCTGATCATGAAGTTGAACGTCGAAGGCCACCACTACGACGAGGCGGATCGGAACCGGCGCGACAACTATGAATTGGCGCGCACTTACGGTAAGGACACGCTGGAACTGGTGCGTGCGCTGAACGCCATGGGCAGCATGTACAACCGGCTTGAACGATCGGATTCGGCAGAGCAGTTCTATCGGGAGGGCCTGCGCGTTTTGGGTGAACGGCCCGATCCCATACGGGTGGTCATGATGAGCAATTTGGCCAGCACGATAAGCCTCAGTGGGAAACATGAAGAATCGGCCCGCCTGCATCGACAGGTGCTCCAGGAGCTGGACAGCACGAACCTGCGAACACGGGCCTGGGCCTACAGCAGCCTGGGTGAGTCGCTGCTTTTGGCCGGCCGGTACCGGGAAGCGATCGCCGCGTTCGATACGAGCGACGCCGTCAATCAGCGGTGCGGTAACGCCCTGGACCTGGCCATCGACCTGGGCGAGCTGCGGGCGCAATGCATGGATTCGCTCGGCGACATCGCGGGTGCCTACTTCTGGACCAAGCATGTGCGTGACCTGCAGGACACCTTGTACGAGCGATCCATGAGCGAACAGCTCGTGGAACTGGAGAAGAAGTTCGAAACGCGCTTGAACAAAGAGGAGATACAGCGGTTGGATGCGGAGAACGAGCAGAAGGCTGAACGGATCCGAGCGCAGAAACTGCAACTGTATGGGAGTCTGGCGGTGGCGGCGCTCGCCTTGGGCGGGGTGCTGCTCGTGTGGCGCAACCTGCGCCAGCGGCGCAAACACCAGGTCGTGCTCGAAGGATTGAACAGTGAGCTGCACGAGCAAAAGGCACGCATCGAAGAGATCAACGGCCTGTTGCGCTTGAAGGTCCTGCGTACGCAGATGGACCCGCACTTCATCCACAACTGCCTCAACGCCATCCGCGCACTTTCATTGAAAGGCGAACACGAACGCGCTGAGGAATACTTGGAGGGCTTCGCGCGGATCCTGCGCAACGTGCTTGAGCATAGCGTGCGCGATCGCATCACGCTGGATGAGGAGATCGCTTTCCTGAACGACTACGTACGCTTGGAGCAGCTGCGGCTGGGGAATGACCTCACCTGGTCCATCACCGCCGACGACGCATTGCTGAACGAAGAACCCCAAGTGCCATCGCTGCTTGTGCAACCCTTCGTGGAGAATGCGATCTGGCACGGCTTGGCACCGAAGCAAGGACCGAAGCATCTGGCGATACACTTCTTCCAAGTGGATGGCGTGGTGACCTGTCGTGTGCAGGACAACGGTGTGGGCCGAACGGAGAAAGCGCCTACCCCAGGCCGAACTTCGTTGGGTCTCAAGCTCACCGGCGAGCGCTTGGAGCTTTTGACCGAACGCATGCGCAGTGCGGGCGGATTCCGGGTGGAGGACCTGAAGGATCCGGGAGGTACGCCTGCTGGCACGCTGGTGGAAATGCGATTCGCCGGGTAGCGGCGCTCGATCAGTAGTTCATGCGTTCGATCGATCCGGCTTGGCCCGCTGTGATGCGTGTGTTCCCTTGGTGCTCCACCCGGAACCCCGGTTGGCAAAACCAGGACCCATGAAAAAGTCACTTTCCTTGTTCGCGCTGTGCATCCTTCTGCAACCCTTGTTCGCGCAGGACTGGTCGCTGACCGGCAACGCGGGCACGAACCCGGCCACGCACTTCCTCGGTACTACGGACAACCAGCCGCTCACCTTCCGCAGGAACAATGTACAAGCCGGACTAATCGATGGGTACAGCAATACGTTCTACGGTTCCAGCGCCGGTCTGAACAACGTGCCGAACGTCTTGCTTTTTCAAGGCCAGAGCAATACCGGGATAGGCGCCGGTGCATTGCGTGAGAACACCACCGGCAAACTGAACACCGCCTTGGGTAGCGGTGCGTTGATCTTCAACACCACAGGCACGGCCAATACCGCTTTGGGTGAAGGGGCCTTGGGAACCTGTGTGACCGCCGGGTCGAACACCGCGGTCGGTCATTCCTCCTTGGCCAATTGCACTGGATCAGCCAACACCGCGGTTGGCGACGGCGCTCTGGCAACCGCCACCAGTGTGTCCAACAGCGTGGCCTTGGGTGCGGGAGCGCTCTCGCAGAACAAGGCGGGCAGCCGCGGGGTGGCCATCGGATATTGGGCCATGTTCTACGCGGACAATACCACTTCAACCTTCAACAACCAGAATGTTGCGGTCGGATTCGAAGCGCTACGTGGCTCAACCACACCAGCGAGCAACACCGGCAACAGGAACACCGCGATCGGTTATCAGGCGCTCACCATCCGGACATCGGGCGATGACAATACCGCTATCGGCAACCAAACGATGTACTCGGCCACCACGGGTTCGGCCAATACCGCAGTTGGACATCTGGCCTTGCTCTCGCTCACATCGGGTAACAACAACACGGGCATCGGCCGCTATGCGAACGTGTCCACAGGCACGCTCACGAACGCAACAGCGCTCGGCTACAACGCTTCGGTGAACGCCAGCAACAAAGTGCGCCTCGGCAATTCATCCATCACGGTGGTTGAGGGTCAGGTGCCGTATACCTCGCCCTCCGATGCACGCTTCAAACGCGATGTGGAAGAGGATGTGCTAGGCCTTGACCTGATCCTGAAGCTGCGACCGGTGTCGTATGCGTTCGACAGGCTCGCCTTTGCGAAGCATGTGAAGGAGGATGTGGAAGGAAGGGAGAGCGAGCTGACCCAAGCCTCACGCACGCGCACCGTCGGTTTCCTTGCGCAGGAAGTGGAGGGATCAGTGAAGGAAACGGGGTTCGCGGCGTTCGATGTGGTGCATGTGCCGGATGGCCCGACGGACAACTATGGACTCGCATACGCTCAATTCGTGGTTCCCTTGGTGAAGGCCGTGCAGGAGTTGCATGCGGAGAACGAAGCGCTGAAGGAGGAACTGGAAGCACTGCGCAACACACTCTCCGATCGCGTCGCTCAGCTCGAAGGGAGCGGGCGCATCGATCGCTCCACCGGTCAACTTCTGGTGTACCCCGTTCCAGCACGTGATCAAGTCCGCATCGACATGGATCAACAGCTCATCGGCCGGAGCGCAACGTTGGAACTGATCGACCCGAACGGCCAGTGCGTGCAGCGACGGACCATTGCTTCTTTGGGAGCTTCCATGGACTTACAGCTGTCCACAAACTTGCCCTCAGGCTCATACACCGTGGTGCTGCGTGCAGTCGGCGAGGCTCCGCGTTCAGCGCACGTTGTGATCGCCCGTTGACGTTCGATCAGCATTCCCTGCGTACGATCGATCCACCTTGTTCACAACCGGTGATCAGGTTCCCTTGCAGCACCAAAGTCCGTTGCCATGCGCTACTCACTGCTCTTCCTGGTCGCCGCTCTACCTGTTGTCGCCTTCGCCCAGTCGCCGGACAATTCCACCTGCGAGCGGGCCTTCGAAGTGCCGGTCTCCAGCACCAACGTATCGCCGTTCACCTACGTGAACGCACGCTTCTTTCCCAACATAGCACCTGCTCCAGTGACCACATGCAGCGGGACTGTGAACCGGGTCACAGGTTGGTACAAATTCACGGCTTTGGCCACCACGCACTGGGTGCGTACAGAGGGCGTTACCGTGGATGCGCGCACCTTGGAGGTGCTCGGTGGTAGCTGTGGCGCGCTCACCAGCCTGCAATGTTTGATCGCGGATTCGCCGTACCAACCCGTCACCGGGCTTACGGTGGGTGCGGTGTACTACATCCGCTCCATGGCCGGTGGCGGGGATGGAAACGGGGCGGACATGGGCTTGGCGATCGTCTCCGCCGCGCCCAACGATGAGTGTGCAGGAGCAGCTCAACTCACGGTGCGTTCCGCGCAGGTGGTGCAACGCCCCGTATCTGAATTCGCGAGCATCGGTGCTACGCAATCCCTTGCGGCTTGTGCGGGCAACGCGGGAGATTCGGACGATGACGTTTGGTACAAGTTCACCGCCACGGCGGCAACGCAACACCTGGTGTACAACCTGCTCAACGAAGTAGAACCCGTGATCCAGTGGTACAGCGGCACGTGCGGTGGGCTCACCAGTTTGGCGTGCGATGCCACCAAAGCCACAGGCCTCACGCCCGGGCAGGAGTACCGCATCCGCTTGCACAGCGAGGGCGCGACGAGCACATTGCGCATGCTGGCCGATGTATGCGAAAGCGCAGCCAACGACGAGTGCAGCGGTGCCATTCCCATCGCGGTGGCGCTCACCGGCGAGGAACCGGAGGAGGTGGGGATCTCCACGCGCTACGGCACGGGCAGTGCGGTGCCGTGCGATCCGCGCAACAGCGATGTGTGGCTCAGCTTCGTCGCCCCCACCACCGGGATAACGATCGTGAGCACCAACAGCGAGTCCGCTGCGATCTACAGCGGAAGCTGTGGCTCGCTCACCTGCGTTGACGATAATGCGCTCAACTCCCCATGGAACGTCACCGGCCTTACACCAGGCACCTCCTATTTCCTCAAGCTCGGCGAGAACATCACCTTCCGGGAAAGCACCATCCGTGTGATGGCCCTGCCGACCAACGATGAGTGCAGCGGGTCGGTAGCACTGGACGTACAGCCTTACCTGAGCGGTGAAGACTTCGTGCATGGACATACCGGCGGAGCGGCTACGGGTGTGCAAGCCTGCAACAACACACAGCCGCGCGATGTGTGGTACTCGTTCACCGCCACTGCGGCACAGCACTACGTGAACCTGGAGCCTACCATCTCGAATTCGAGCCTGTTCTCCCAGGTCCTTTCGGGATCCTGCGGGGCGCTCACCAGCATCATCTGCGACGAAGACAACGATGAAGCGAACCCCTTGCGGGTGAGCGGCCTTACACCGGGTGAGGGCTACTTCGTCCGCGTGTATTCCAACAGCAACAACACCACCGCTTTCCGCATCGGCATCACGGAGGGAATGGTGAACGATGAGTGCGTTGGCGCTTTACCGCTGCAAATGCTCTCTCCCGATCAGATCGCCGGTCAGCGTGTGGAGAACACCCGCCACGCCACCATCAGTACCGGCTCGTGTGCGCAGAACGTACCGGACCTGTGGTACACCTTCACCGCCACGGATGATGAGGCCACCTTCGTTGCGGCCTACGAAGGATCCAATGTTACCGCTTACACCGAGCTGTTCAGCGGCACTTGCGGCAGCTTGACCAGTCTTGGCTGCGTGAACGACTTCCGGAACCGGTTCACCGGCCTTACGTCGGGCGCTACCTACTTCGTACGCTTCGCCCAAATGAACTTCGCATTCGTGGACTACGTGCCGCACCTCGCGCAGGTGCCCAATGACGAGATCTCCGATGCACTCGTGGCTCCTTTCGGGAGCACCAGCACCGGTCCGTTGCACAACGGCAGCAGCTACGGAGCAACGCAGAGCTACCCGCAGTTCTGCAGCCAGGCGAACCCCGATGACGACACGTGGTACCGCTTCACCGCCACGGCCACGGCGCATACAGTGCGTGCAGTGCAACGCAACACGCTCTTCACCGAGTCGAATATTTTCGGCACTCCATACGTGGAGGTTTACGATACGCTTTCCATCATCGCTGACACCCTACAGGCGCATCTGGTGAGTTGTGGCGCAGCACCACGGAGCCTCACGGGCCTGCAGATCGGCCGCGACTATTGGTACCGTGTGTACCCAGCGGGAAGCGCGCCTGCGGAACTCTGCCTCTTCAGCACGTGGGTGCAGGACCAGAGCAACGATGAGGCCGAAGGTGCGGTGGAACTCAACTATGCCACAACGTGCACGCATTACTTCAGCACCAGCGGCGCTACGCAAAGTCTGCCCGGCGCTGATTGCAGTACCGACGACACGGCGGACGATGATATCTGGTTCAAGTTCACCGCCACCGATCAGTCGGCGCGCTTGATCGCGAGCCATGGCACGGCGGATCTCGCTCTGGAGCTTTTCAGCGGAACACCCGTCAACCTCATCAGCATGGCGTGCAGCGACAATGTGCTGGTGCTGCCTGCGCTGGTGAGCGGACAGGTGTACTACGCTCGCTTGTACAGTTGGAAGAACGCCATACCGGTGGAAGGCCGCATCGGGCTCTTCATCACCCCATCGCTCACCGCGAACGACTGCGTGGATGAAGCGTGCCTGGGTCCGGTCCTCTTGGAGAACCCATCCATTGAGCAAGGGGCCTATTGCATGGCTGGGGTGCCCAGCATCGATGACATCGAGGGACTGGGTGTGCCCCTCGCACCGGGCTGGCCCCGCTTGCACGGCGGCTCTGCGGACGGGTTCAGCAGTTGCAGCCTCTTCGGTAACAATGCCGAGATGCCAGCGCAAGTGATCAACATCACGCTGGACCGCACGGTGGCGCGCACGGGCAAGGGCATGGGTGGCGCACTGGCCTGGGAGACGCCCTACTACCGCGAATACTTGCAGAGCGCGCTCACCGAGCCGCTCATACCCGGGGAGCCCTACCTCGTTTCCTTCAACGCGGTGCTGTCTCCGAGTTCGGGCATCAAGGTGAACGGACTGGGTGCATTCCTCTCCGTAGGTCTCATGGTGGAAGACACCTACGGACCGTTCGATGCCGAACCGCAAGTGATCACCTACGAGATGGTGGAGAAAGGCGCGTGGACGAACATCTGCGGTATCGTAGTGCCCGATGCGCCCTGGGACCATATCGCCATCGGCAGCTTCTTCGCCGACCGCGAGGCATTCACCCATGTCGGCAACACGGCTACCACCGCTTACCACTTCTACGACGATGTGGTCGTGGCACGCATCAACGACCCGAGCTGCATCACCAGCATCGGGGACGTTCCTTCGGACGAGGCCGGCTGGTCCGAGCAAAGCGATGACTTGCGCGTGTACCCCAACCCCGCCAACGAATTGCTGAACATCGTCGCTGATCCATCACTCTTCGGCCAACGCGTGGTGATCGAGGTGTTCGATGCCACGGGCAGTCGCGTGCATGCGGAACAGGTGAGCTACTTCAACGCGCTGCAAGCACTTGACCTGCCGCAAGACTGGAAGGAAGGCTTGTACCTGGTGATGGTGCGGGTGGAGGGGCAGGCACCGAAAGCGGCGCGGGTGGTGGTGAAGCGTTGACGCTCGATCATCATTCCCCGCGTTCGATCGATCCGGCTTGTTCCTGGCATGCATTCGTGCTCCCTTGGCACCACCAACGCCCACGATCATGCGCCGCTGCTTCCTCCTGGCCACTCTTCTCGCCCCGCTACTTGGCCTGGCCCAGACCGGCACCAATTCCTCCTGCAGCACTGCCATCGTGCTGCCGGTGGCGCCGAGCAACGTGCAGTTAGCGCTCCTTCCGGTGGATGGCCGTTGGTTCGCGAATGCGGTTCCGGAACCGATCACCGAGTGCAGCGGCAATGCCCAAGCCACGACCGCTTGGTTCAGCTTCACGGCTACCGCCACCAAGCATTGGATACGCACGGATGACCAAGGCACCGACGATGCGCGCATGGAGGTGTTCAGCGGCGGTTGCGGCAACCTCAGTAGCATCGGCTGCTTTCCGGCCAACGGTGCCATGCCCGCGCTCACGGGCCTCACCGTAGGCGCCAACTACCATTTCCGTGTGCAGATGTCCAACCAGGGCTTTTGCCAATCGAACCCCGACTATTGCCAGGTCTGGATCGGCGTTGTCTCAGCACCGGTGAACGACGAGTGCGCCGGGGCTATCGCGCTAACGGTGGTACCGCCGACGGCGGTGGCTTGGCCTTCCACGGAGATCAGCTCGCTGGGTGCCACGCGATCGCAGGTGGCGTGCACGGTGGGTGCCGATGATGACGTGTGGTACCGCTTCACGGCCACGGAGAACAAGCACATGCTGGGCACCACTTCGCTTTCCGACGTGGTTCAGACGAATGTGTACGAATGGTTCAGCGGCACTTGTGGCAACCTCACCAGCTTGGCGTGCAATGCGTCTGTGGCCACCGGACTCACACCGGGCACACAGTACTACATCCGCGCGCACAGCGAGAGCGAGGATGCCGCGGTGACCCTGCGTGTGGCGGCGGATGTATTCGCTCCGGCAATGAACGATGAGTGTGCTGGCGCATTGCCGATCGCCGTGACGATGGCGGGCGAGGACCCGCATGTGGTGACCGTCTCCACCAAGCACGCCAGTGGAAGCTCCGTGCCTTGCGCCACCACGGCGCACGATGTGTGGCTCAGTTTCACGGCGCCTAGCACAGAGGTGGTGGTGGCCACGGATGCGCCCGGCACGGTGGTACATTCACTTTACAGCGGACCATGCGGCGCCCTGATCTGCCAATCGGCGGGGGACAACGATCCGGAAGTGACTTTCACCGGACTGACCGCGGGCAGCACGTATTACCTGAAGGTGGGAACCACGGTCACGAACCGCGCCACCATGCGCGTGTACGTATTCGCGCCGCAGCCGAACGCGGCGTGCGCGGATGCGATCGAGCTCCAAGTGCAGAGCGACCCCATTGATCTCACCGCCGGCCACACCTACGCGGGTTCGGAGCAGGCGTGGTACCGCTTCACGGCCACTGGCCCGCGCGCGCTGGTCGAAGGGTACGGCACGTCTGGCGACTATCCCATTCATGTGTATGTGGAAGGTGGTTCCTGCGGATCGCCCAGCAACGTCGGTCAGTCGGTGGACATCTCGACGCCCCTCTTGCTCACTACGCTGGTGACCGGTCAGCAGTATTACATCCGTGTCGATCCGCAGGAGCCGGGTGCCTTCCGGATCGCGGTGCGGGCACCACTGGTGAACGATGATTGCGCGGGCGCGATCGAGTTGCCCTTCAGCACACCCGCCGATGTGTTGAACGTCGAACGTGTCTCCAGTTCCACTGCGGCGAACGGAATGGGTGGGTGCAACATCCAGAAGGATGTGTGGTACCGCTTCACCGCGCTGCATGCGAGCGCGGCGTTCATGGTGGTGGATGTTGGTGCGCCATCGGCCGAGACCATTGAACTGTTCGAAGGTGCGTGTGGCGCGCTCACCAGCTTGGGCTGCATCAGCAATTCGGTGAAGACCAACTTCACCGGACTGGTCCCGGGAACGGAGTACCACATCCGCTGGTCGTGCAGCCAGGTGACCAATTACAGGCCCATGCTCTTCGATCGACCGGTGAACGACGAACCCGGCGCGCCTCTACCTGCGCCGGTCGGCAGCACGTTCGTACAACCAGGTGCCCAGTACTGGAGCAACGGCGCATCGCAGAGCATGGCCACCAACTGCCCGGGCGGAGTGCCGGATGACGATACGTGGTTCATATTCACCGCGAGCGCGACACAGCATGTTGTCCGCGTACTTCAGCGGAACAAGTTCTACGAGGAGGAGCCGACAGCAGGAGGTTCCTACTACATCGAGGTGTTCGACACGCTCTCCATCGATCCAGCAGTGCTCAATACGAACCAGATCGGCTGCGGAAGCGGCACCGTCCCGCTCGCCGGGCTTACGATCGGCAAGCAATACCTCTACCGTGTGTACACCGGGACGAGCGCACAGAGCGGGTTCTGTGGCTTCGCAACGTGGTACACCGACAGCGACAACGATGATCCGGATGGCGCGCATCCATTGCCCTACGGCACGGACTACGCGGCCTACTTCACTACGTCGAACGCTACGCAGACCTTGCCCGGTGCGGATTGCCAGGTGGACGACTTCGCCGATGACGACATCTGGTTCAGCTTCGTGGCCGCCGCCACAGCAGCGCGCCTCGTGGTCGGCGACGCCACTGCGGATGTAACGATCGAATTTTTCAGCGGCACACCGGGCAATTTGACCAGCGTGGCCTGCGACGGCAACATCCTGGAGCTACCATCGCTCACCATCGGACAGACGTACTACGCACGTGTGTATAGTTGGGGCAACGCCGTTGCCGCAAGTGGACACATCGGTCTGTTCACCACGCCATCGCTCACCAGCAACGGCTGCGTCGAGGAAACGTGCTTGGGTCCGGTGCTCGTACCGAATCCGGGCATTGAGCAGGATGCGGGGACATGCCCGATACACATCGCGGAGATCCCAGTGGGCTATGGTGCGCAGCTAGCGCCCGGTTGGCCCCGCATGCAGAGCGGCAGTTCGGATGCACTGCACAGTTGTGCCTATGCGGGAGCCAAGATGGAAAACCCCGGGATCGGGCCTCAGGGCCTCGTGGGGGAAACGCCCACGACCTTGTCACGGAGCGGCAAAGGCATGGGCGCTTTCTTTGCCACGGGCTCGTCGCTCGGCGGAGTGCCGGATTACTTCGAATACGCGCAAGCTCGGCTTTCCGAGGCCTTGGTTCCTGGCGAGCCCTACTTGGTCTCGTTCCATGTTGCCGGTCACCGACGCGAAGCGCAGCAGTGCATAAGCGGTCTGGGCGCCGCGCTCAGCGAGGGGCCGCTCGTATCCGGTTACTACGAACCGATACAGGTAAGGCCTGATGTTCTCGAGGAGGAGTTCATCTGCGGCGGCGCGTGGACGAATATCTGTGGGATCGTCATCCCTACATCGCCGGTGGATCATATCACCATCGGCAACTTCCGTTCGCGTGCAGAAGGTTGCACGGGCAATAGCCCGGGCAGCATCTCGTACTTCTTCCTGGATGACGTAGTGGTGGCCCGCGTCACCGACCCTAGCTGCATCACCAGCATCGGTGATGTGGCGCCATTGGAGGAAAGCAACGCCGAAGGCGATGCACTACGCGTCTACCCCAACCCCGCGAACGAGCTGCTCAACATCGTTGCGGATCCTTCGCTTTTCGGCCAACGCGCGGTGATCGAAGTGTTCGATGGCACCGGCAGTCGCGTGCATGCGGAACAGGTGAGCTACTTCAACGCGCTGCAACCGCTCGACCTGTCGCAAGACTGGAAGGAAGGCCTCTACCTGGTGATGGTTCGGGTGGAAGGGCAGTCTCCGAAAGCGTCACGGGTGGTGGTGAAGCGGTGACGCTCGATCAGCATTCACCGCGTTCGATCGATCCCACTTGTTCGCGACTGGTGATCAGGTTCCCTTGCAGCACCAAAGTCCGTATGCCATGCGCGCCACCTATCCAAAGCTGCTCATCCTTTTTTCGTTCCCCGTTGCCCTTCAGGCCCAGGACCTCGTGCCCTCCTGGGGCGGCGCTTTGGGGTCCACCGGGAGCGACTCCGGCACGGGTATCGCGCTTGACAACACGGGTCATGTCTACACAACGGGGAGCTTCACCGGTACAACGGACTTCGATCCCGGTCCTGGTGTGTACAACCTGACTTCCGCAGGTACGAACGACATCTATGTGACCAAGTTCGATACGAGCGGCACGCTGATCTGGGCCCGGACCATGGGAGGCGCCTTCAGTGATGGCGCCACGAGCATTGTTGTGGACGATGCAGGCAATGTGTACACCACAGGCGGTTTCTGCGGCACCGCCGACTTCGATCCAGGAATGGGCACGTTCACGTTGACCGCCGCAACGACCGGTCAGAACGACATCTTCGTCTCCAAGCTCGATGCGGATGGCAATTTCGTATGGGCCAAGGGAGTTGTAGGTGGAACGTGGTGGGACGCGGGCTTCGGGATCGCCTTGGACCCGGTCGGTAACGTCGTGGTCACCGGGAGGTTCTACTACCAAGGGGGACCACGAGATTTCGATCCAGGACCAGGAACCTTCTACCTCACCGCCGGTCATGAGGACATCTTCGTACTGAAGCTGGACGGTGATGGCAATTTCATTTGGGCGGTCGACTTCGGCACCGCGCCGGATGAGAGCCGCGGCTATTCCATTGCGGTGGATGACGCTGGTAATATTCTCACCACCGGCTATTTCCGCGGCACGGTTGATTTCGATCCTGGCCCAGGAACCTTCGACTTGACCTCCCCCGGCACCTGGAGCATCTTTTATCTCAAGCTCGATCCGGATGGAATGCTGGTCTGGGCCAAGTCCCTACCCATATCCACGTCCACCTACCACAACGAGGGTGGCTATGGCGGGAAGATCGCGATCGATGCAGATGGCAACCTGCTCACCACCGGACGATACAGTGGTACGATCGATCTCGACCCAGGTGTAGCTACGGTGGAGGTGACCGCGGTCGGTCTCTATGACATCTACGTCTGTAAGTATACCGCTGCCGGAGAGCTCGTCTGGGCCCGATCGATCGGAGGTGCGGCACACGACGAAGGGTATGGCATTACGGCACGTGCGGACGGAAGCGTGATGGTGGTCGGCACTTTCCGGGCGACCGCGGATCTCGACCCTGGTCCGAGTGCATTGGAACTGACCTCCACCGGCGGGGACGATGCATTCATCTTGAACATGGACGGCAATGGCGATCTGATCCGTGCAATATCGTTCGGTGGTACCGGTGACGACCGCGGATACGGTGTTGTTTCCAGCGCTAACGGCGCCATTTACCTCACGGGTTGGTTCATGGGCACCACCGATCTTGATCCAGGCGGTGGAACCGTAACTGCTGCCTCCGCTGGGAGCAACGATGCATACTTGGTGAAGTTGGTCGAGAACAACGAGGTGGGTATCAGTGAGAGATCCTCCTTCGATGGGTCAGCGATCAGCGTCTTTCCAAACCCCACACAAGGGCCGTTGAGCATTGTGGCCGATGCTGCGCTCTTCGGCCAGCGCGCGGTGGTCGAAGTGTTCGACGCTACCGGCAGCCGCGTGCATGCGGAACAGGTGAACTACTTCGCTGCATTGCAACCGCTTGACCTGTCGCAAGACTGGAAGGAAGGCCTCTTCCTGGTGCTGGTGCGCGTGGAAGGTCAGGCGCCCAGAAGCGCGCGATTGATCGTGGCACGTCGATGAACCCCTTGAACCAAGACACATGAAACGCATGATCCTGATCGGCGCAACCGCACTCGCGTGTAGCGCCCACGCCCAACAATGGTCCACGGTGGGCAACGCGGGCACCAACCCGGCCGTGAACTTCCTCGGGACCACGGACAATGTGCCCCTCGTTCTCCGCGTGAACGCGGTGCAGAGCGGACGGATCGACCCGTTGAACCGCTCGGCCTACTTCGGCTACGATGTGGCCAATGCCATTACCCTGTTCGCTGGCACGGAGGTCGGCCAGAACAATGCTGCATTCGGTCATCGGGCCTTGGCCGCGAACACCACGGGTGGATGGAACGCTGCACTGGGCACCCGGGCCTTGGAGTCCAACACGAGCGGGCAGCAGAACACACGAATGGGCATGAACGCGTTGGGGCGTAACACCACCGGATCGTCCAACACCACGTTGGGTGCATGGTCCCTGCAAGCCAACCTCACGGGTAGCCATAACCTGGCCTCGGGAACGCTGGCCCTGTCGGACAATACCACCGGAACCTACAACGTGGCACTGGGAGTCTCCGCCCTGACCGCGAACAAAGGGGGTAACCACGGCACTGCGGTGGGGGCCTATGCCTTGGCCCGTGCGAGTTCTTCCACGAGCGCGTTCACCAACATGAACGTGGCCGTCGGTTACCAGGCCATGTATGGCGCAGTGTCTCCTTCGGCGAACACCGGGAACAGCAACACGGCGGTTGGTTACCAGGCCCTGGCCGAATACACGTCCGCAAGCTTGAACACCGCCATCGGCCGTCATGCCTTATCGAACGTGACCACCGCATCGAACAACACCGGCGTGGGTTTCGCAGCGTTGGCCAACCTGGTGACGGGGAACAACAACACGGCCTTGGGATACAGTTCCGGAGTAAGCACCAGTGCGCTGAGCAATTCCACCGCATTGGGTTACCTGGCGTTGGCCAGTGCGAGCAACAAGGTGCGGCTGGGCAACAGTTCGGTCACGGTGGTGGAAGGACAGGTCAACTACACGACCCCTTCCGACGCACGGTTCAAACAGGGGGTGCGTGAGGATGTGCTCGGACTGCCGATCATCTTGAAGTTACGTCCGGTCTCGTACACCTTCGATCGCAACTCCTTTGCGCGCCACGTCGGTGAGGGTATGGAAGGGCGTGAAGCCGAACTGGACGCGTTATCCCAAGTGCGTACCGTGGGCTTCCTGGCACAGGAGGTGGAGCGCACCGTGGAAGAGTTGGGATACAGCGCCTTCGATGCCGTGCATGTGCCGGATGGCCCGACGGACAACTACGGCCTGGCCTATGCACAGTTCGTAGTACCCTTGGTGCGGGCCGTGCAGGAGTTGCATGCACAGAACGAACAACTCTTGGCCCGGCTGGAGGCGCTCGAACAACGGGTGGATCCCACGCCCCAAGGCCGTTCACTCATCGTGTATCCGACCCCGGCCAGGGATGCGGTCTCGGTGATGGTGGACGCCGAGGAGGTGGGACTTACGGGCACGCTCGTGGTCCTTGATGCGCAAGGCCGCCAGGTGCATCAACAAGCGCTGAGCACCTTGCCTAGTGTGGTGTCCTTGGCGCTTTCGCCAACGTTGGCGGCCGGGAACTATCAGTTGGTCCTGCGGGTGGAAGGTCGTTCAGCGCGGACGGGAACTGTGGTCGTGGAGCGCTGAGTTGGACCGCGCTTCGAACGGTGGGCGGATCGCACCCGATCGGATGACGAGCGTGTGGGCCCGATGGGTCAACGCACCGGCGATGGTAGGATCCGCGTCCTGTCAATGGGCACTGCCGCCGTAGTGCGCACGAAGAACACCAGGCCATCGAAGTCGTTGGCAGGGGTCATGTGCATGAGCTGCGAAGCATCGCGCGTGCGTTCATCGCAATCGTCGGGCACCTGGTAGCCGCCCCACCAGCGTTGGCCATGTGCGCTGTAAAGCCAGCGGTGTACGGTGCTGTCCCGTGGAGCGCTGCGGAGGTCCACTGCAAGATCCCCCAAGCCGGTCGCTGCCAGATCGGCCTCCAGCGATCCGGTGGCGGGTGCGCTGTGGTGGTAGCGTTTGAATCCCCAACGGCCGGTGCTGTCCGCTGCGTTCGCTTGGAAGGCGCCGGAACCGAAGGTGAAGCCCAAGGCGTAGTAGTCCGTATGTAAGGCGTTCGCAACGTGTCCTCCCATGGCCAGCTCTTCGGTACCGAGGTAGTCGAGCGCTGAGCGTTTCACATGACCGTTGTGCGCCCACACCACACACTTCTCCGTGGGGCCGAGTTGCGCCAGCAGCAGGTCGGCCATCGCCAGGTCTCTCCCACCGGGCGACCCGTACATGGTGATGAAGGAGCGCAGTTCCTGCACGCGTAGGCGCAGTTCCGAATGGTCCTCGGGCCGCTCCAAGGTCGCGTTCACCATGTCCCGTTCCAAGGTATCGAGGTCGGTGCGCAACGCGTCGAAGGCCGACCGATCACCTTGGAACAACTGCTGCATGGCAGGTCCGGCCTGCTCCACAAGCTTGGTCACCCGATCGCGGAGCAAGTGGTCCGTCACGAGCTCTCCGATGCGCGACACCACGGCATCGCCATCCTGGGCATCCACACCGATGAAGCGCACCCGATCGTTCGGGTTCGCCTCGTTCCATGTACGCAGGTCCTTGAGCAATGCGGCATTCTCCTCCACATCCCAGATCAGCATGCCGAAGCCGCGCATGGCCGCCCGGATATCGTTGCTGCGACCTTGAATGAGGTCATCGCACAGGCGCGCCTGCGAGGCGCTGGCTTCGTAGGCCACGGTGCGGAACCCATGCCGACGGACCAGTTCCATCGTTACGCGCCGCTTCAGGTCGAAGGCCTCATGTTGGCCGTGTGTGGCTTCGCCCAGGCCGATCACCCGATGGGATGCGAGCAGTTGGGCGAGGCGTCCGGCATCCAGTTGGCCCGTGTCGCTGGTGATCGCGTGCTCCTCAAGCCAGGGCCGTAAGGGTGACACAGTCGGCTGCGCGAGGCTCGCACCCGCAAGCAAGTGTGCTGTCACCAGGCCGGGAAGTGCGTGGCGCAAGAGCTGCTTCATGGATGGGGCGGCTGAAGATCACTCCTTCACCACGCGCAGCACCTGGCTTGCGTTGCCATAGGTCGTGGCGAGTTGCAGCAGGTAGGTACCAGCGCTGAGTGCAGGGAGCGCAAGGGGTATACTGCGTTGAGCTCCGACCAGACCCGTGTTCAATAGGCGACCGTCCACGCTCAGCAGGCGGTACTGCAGGGCGCTGGTCGCTGTGCGCAACACCAGGTGTTCACCAAAGGGATTCGGACCCACGCTCACACCGGCGAAGGCGGGATCATCGATACCGCTGCAAACATCCACCACGAGCGCAAAGCTGGTGCTGTCCGAGCAGGGGAAGGTCTGTCGGATCTGCGCACGGAAGTAGATGTCCGCCACCGTGGGTTGTCCGGGGAACTGCACCGTGCCTCCGCTGTAGCCCGGTGCGTTGAAGACGAGCAGCCGTGGGAAGGGTCCTTCGGTGGTATCGGGTAGGCGCCGGATGGCGGCGGTGTAGGTGCTTCCGGCGGTCACTTCCTGTGCGAGTCCTTCGAAGAGGTCCACGTAGCTCTGCGCGGTGGTGATAGTGTCCATCCAGAGCACGGTGCCGCTGGTACCCGTTCCTTCCAAGAGCCGCACTTCAAAGACACGGGTCACGAAGGAAAGGTCGGGCCCGATACCCAGCGCTTCGAGGGTTCCGCTCTGTCCAACAGTGAAGCTCTGCCACACTTCCTGATCCACTTCCAGCACCACATTGTCCGGTGGGCTGGTGTAGCAACAGTACTGATCGGTGAACAGGAGCGTATCCAGTTGTGCGGTGTAGATGTAGTCGATGCTGTGTGTGCCTTCACCCAGTGCGGCAGGTACCAGCAGGCTGTCGCGCACCCCATTGATGCGGAAGTAGCCACCGCTTGGTTCCCCTTGCAGCACGAAAGGTTCATCCTCCGTGCAGATAGGCGGCATGCTATTGGGGAAGGTGAAGTTCGGAGGCGGTTCCACCACGAAGGTCTGTGTGACGGTATCGGTGCAGCCTTCGAGCGTATACCGGTGCTCCACGGTATGTGTGCCCGAGGTCAGTGTGTTCGGAACGAAGCCGATGGAAGGCTCGCCGTCCAAGTAGGTGCTGCTGTTCTCCAATCGCAGGCTGTCCACCAGGAAGCGGATGGGTCGTTCGTCGCTGTGGCACACGGCGCCGGGCAGGCTGAGCACGGCGCGTTGTTGCACCTGGCGCAGCGCGTAGTAGCGCGTGGCCTCTTGGCATTCTGGCACGCTCACGGTCCACTGCCGGAAGGAGAGGTCCGCAGTATTGAGGCTGCACACGCCACCGGAGTAGCTGGTCCCCACCGGCTGCATGGCCAGGAACGGCGCGGCCGCGGTGAAGAGGCAGGTGTACGTGGTGCCCGCGTCGAGCAGCACGTTGCCGGGCAACGTGAAGCGGGTCCACGCCGTATCGGCAGCGAGGGAGCTGCTCACATCGGCGAGGGGTGCGCCCTGTGGGCCGGTGCCGCTGAACAGCCGCATACGCACGGGTTGTGCGCTGGTGCTGCCGGTGTAGAGGTCGAAATACTGCAAGGCCTCATCGAAGTCGGGCGTGAAGCTCTGCCACACGCTGTCGGTGGCGATGCCGTTGTGTGCGGAGGGGATCCAAGCGAAGGGCAGCGAGAACTGGTCCACGAAGGAGGTGGAGCTTTCGGGTGCATTGGTCGGGGTGTACTGCACGCTGTATTCACCGGGTGGGTTGGGGTGATTGGTCAGCGTGGTGCCGGTGACGAGCGGACCGCTGAAGGTGCCGGGGCCGGGTGTCGCGCTGAGGGCGATGGCTGGCGCGTTGTCGCATTGGCGCGTGTCGAATTGCGTGATGGTGATGGGAGCCGTGGTGCGGCGCAGGTGGGTCCAGATGCTGTCGGTGTGGAAGCGCATTAGCGCACCTTGTTCGGGAGTGAAGGAGTCCACCAGGCAGCGTGAGTAGCTCATCACATTGTTCAGCATGGGCTGGTAGAGGTCGCCGTTGGCATCGGTCACCGTACCCACGTAGGAGCAGGGCAGTTGCATGAGGCCGGGCAGGCTCAAGTTGGGATCGGCGGGTGTGTCGCAGAGCATGTCCCCACCCACGCTGCAGTTGGAGCCGTCCACCAGTTCGGGTTCGATCAGGTAATCGTGTGTGTGCATCAAGCCCAAGCAATGGCCGATCTCATGCGCCAGGGTGTTGCGCGGCCCGAAGCGCGATACGAAGGCCATGGGTCCGAAGGCCACACCACCCAGTCCTTGCGGCAGTTCGAAGACGAAGACGAGGTTGAGGTAGCCGGGCTCGTAGTAGGTCAGCGCTTCTGTTCCGAAGTTGTTCCCCGCCCACAGGTTGTAATTCTCCACCACCTGCATTGGGCCGCAGAGCTGGAACTGGATGCCCGTGTTGCTGTTGGCGAAGATGGCGTTGGTGGCATCGAGCTGGGCTTGCACCTCGCTCGGTTGGAAGGCGGGACCAGGACCCACATCGGTGGGTATGGCGGCGATGATGACCTTCACCTTCAAGGTGCGCACGGGCCCGTCGTCACCGCCGCGGGCAGCATCCAACGCCAATGCTGCGCGCACCACCTCGGGGTTCGATGCTTGAAGTGTACCACAAGCGCCGATCGACCCTTGGGCATTGACCGAAAGGTGCAACACAACGGTGAGAAACAGTGCGAAGAAGCAGCGGTAGGGCATGCGCAAGTGACGTACCTCGACGTGGTCGAGGTTGTCCGGGGCTGACTGATCCGAACCGGGTACCATCGACTTCGTCAGCGCGTACGGATGGCTTGTCCTACCGTTCGCTTGCTCGGTGGCCATGGCATTCCGATCGCACTTCCCCTATGGCGATCAAGGGAAGCTCCCACCCGCTAAATTGCCGGACCGAATTCCGTACCCCATGCGTTCCGCCTACCATTGGTTGCTTGCCACCACCCTCGTTCTTCCCACGCTCCTTCCTGCTCAACAGCCGCAGGTCCTACCTGCGTCGACAACCGGTTCCTGTGGATTCGATGACCTGCACCAGCAACTGCGGACCACGGATGCCATTTACCAGCAGCGGATGCAGCGCTTCGAAGCGGCCGCGCGGCTCCAGGGTGGATCGTTCGAGCGCAGCCTGAGCACCTACAAGATCCCGGTGGTGGTGCACGTCATGGAGACGGGCACAGCGCTCACGGCCATCACCGACGACCAGATCCGTGCGGGCATCCGCGCATTGAACGAACGCTTCCGCAAGGTGGCCGGTACGGCCGGTGCGGGTGGTGGCGTGGATGTGGGCATCGAGTTCGTACTTGCCGTTCGTGACCCCGGTGGCAATTGCACCAACGGCATCACCCGACGCAACATGACGGGCAACGCCACCTACATGGCCAGCGGTGTGTTCCGCCAGAGCGCAGGCATCAGCGATGCTGAGCTGAAGGCCTTGGACGCATGGGACCAGACGCGGTACTACAACATCTGGGCGGTGAGCGAGATCGACAACAACAACGGAGGGAATGGCATTCAGGGCTATGCGGTGTTCGCTGGCGCGCATGGGTTGTCCGTGGATGGATGTGTATTGCTGGCCAATGAACTGGTGGACCCCTCCAGTACCACCCTCACCCACGAGTTGGGGCATGCATTGAACGTTTACCACACCTTCGAGGGGGACAACGACGGCACCTCGTGTCCGCTCAATGGCACGTGTGGCACGCAGGGGGACGAGGTGTGCGATACACCGCCCCACATCCGTAGCAACAGCGATTGCAACAGCGGCGGAACGAACGGGTGCAACAGCAACAGCTCCAACAGCCTGTTCGTGTTCAACTACATGGATTACAGCAGTTGCGGGAACCAGTACACCAGTGGGCAGGCGGCACGTATGGTGCTCGCGCTCACCACGGATCGGGCCTCGTTCCTGGCGGCCAACGGCAACAATGCCCTGGTACCCGTGGCAACACCGGTCATGGACATCCTGCCATCCGCCTCACTGCTCTGCGGAACGGGCCAGAGCGTGACGCTGTACGACAATTCCACCTGCATCCCCAACACGTGGATCGGCGATTCGGAGTTCCCCGATATCACCTACTCGTGGAGCATCAGCAACGGCGTGAACACGTACACCAGCACGGCCGCCAACCCCACCTTCACACTGGCAAGCACAGGCGTCTACAATGCCACAGTGACGGTGACCACGCTGCTCGGTGCGACCACCCATACGGAGAACGGGGTGGTGCTGGTGACCTCCGCGCCGGTGGCGGCATGCGTCCCCACGAGCTCCAACCCCAGTGCGAATTATGGATTGACGGTGAGCCGCGTGCGGTTCAACACCTTCGAGAGCCTGACATCGGACGGGGTGAACGGGGTCTATCAGAACTTCAGCTGCGCGAAGAACACCGTGGTGCAGCGCAACGGCACCTATCCCCTCAACATAACGGTGAACGGCGGCACCAACGGCACGGAGAACTTCGAAGCATACATCGATTACAACAACAACGGCAGCTTCCTGGACGCCGGTGAACTGGTTGCCAGCGGCAGCTCCCCATCGGTGGGCGGGCAGTTCAACGGAACGGTCACCATCCCGGTGACGGCGGTGCAGAACACGCTGTTGCGCATGCGTGTGATCGGAGATCTAGGCATCTCGGCCAGTGATCGCAATTGCAGTGCCCCCTTATTGGTGGGCGATGTGGAGGACTATGGGGTGTATGTGAGCAGTGCGCTGGCAGCGGTGAGCATCGCCGCCACTCCGGGCACCACCATTACTTACGGCACGTCGGTCACCTTCACCCCCACGGCCACCAATGGCGGCGCATCGCCCACCTATCAGTGGTTCAAGAACGGGGCGCAGGTGGGCACGGGCAACACCTATGTGAACAGCACACTACTGCCCGGCGACCAAGTGTATTGCCGCATGTTCAGCAACCTGGCGGGTGTATTGACCAGTCCGGCCACCAGCAACACGCTGAGCATGACGGTGACGGGTCCGCCACAGAGCGACTTCACCGCTGCTTCGCGGGCGGTGTGCGTCGGCGGTTCCATCGCCTTCTCGGACCGGTCGTTGTTGGCCCCGACCAGTTGGAGCTGGAGCTTCCCGGGCGGTACACCGTCCTCCAGTACGGCACAGAACCCCACTGTCACCTACAGCACGGCGGGCACCTATGCGGTGACCCTTGTGGCGAGCAATGGCCTGGGAACGGGGACCACGATGACGAAGACCGCCTACATCACGGTCTACTCCACGCCATTGAGCGGCTGCACGGTGACACGGTCCACCACACCCGCTGGTGAGATCGGTATCCTGGGCGTGCAGCTCAACACGATCAACCAGGTGACCGCGTTCAATGATGCCGTGATGGGCAACTTCCTCTGTTCGCATATCACCAACCTGGATGCCAACACGACCTACGGCATCACGGTGAACGTGAGCCCGTTCAACACCCAATGGTTGAGGGTGTATATCGACTACAACCGCGATGGTGACTTCGTGGATGCAGGGGAGCAGATCTTCTCTCCTGCCAATGGCACGGGCGCACGCACAGGCACCTTCACCACGCCGGTGGCTCCACAATCGGGTTTGCTCATGCGCATGCGGGTGATCAGTGATTTCACGAACACCACACCCGGCCCGTGCACCACCCCGCTGCAATACGGTCAAGTGGAGGAGTACGGGATCGTGTTCAACGCCGTGCCCAATACCGCGCCTTTGTTGAACGCAGCATCATCTCCAGTGATGACCACTGTGCTGGAGGATGCCGTCGCTCCCGTGGGTGCGGTGGGTACCCTGGTGAGCGACCTCGTGGACCTGATCGTTCCGGCAGGTGGGCGGGACAATGTGACCGATGGTGACGCCGGTGCGGTAACGGGCATGGCGGTGATCGGGGCCAACACGGCGAACGGAACCTGGTCCTACACCCTGAACAACGGCGGCACCTGGTCGCCTTTGGGAACACCGAGCAACACGGCGGCCCGTTTGCTGCCCGCCGATGCCAACACGCGCCTCTACTTCCAGCCGGCCACGAACTTCAACGGCAGCATCACCGATGGCATCACCTTCCGCGCGTGGGACCGCACCAGTGGCACCAGTGGAGGTACGGCCGATGCCAGTGTGAACGGTGGCAGCACGGCCTTCAGCAGCGTCAGCGATGTGGTATTGCAAGCGGTGACCGCCGTGAACGATGCACCGGTGCTCAACAATGCGGCGAGCCCTGCGCTCGCTGCCGTGAACGAGGATGCCGCTGTCCCGGTGGGCGCTGTGGGCACCTCGATCACCACGTTGATCGACCTGAACGTGCCAGCGGGTGGGCTGGACAACAGTTCCGATGTGGATGCCACGCCCGTCACGGGTGTCGCGGTGTTCGCTGCGGATGCGTCCAACGGGACATGGTCCTACAGTGTGAACAACGGTGTCAACTGGACCGCGCTCGGCACTCCTGCGGCTGGTGCTGCGCGTCTGCTGGCCGCCGATGCGTCAACACGCTTGTACTTCCGCCCCAACGCCAACTTCAATGGTACCGTGGCCAGTGCCATCACCTTCCGCGCATGGGACCGCACAGCGGGTACCAACGGGGCCACTGCCGATGTGAGCGTGAACGGAGGCAGCACACCGTACAGCGCCGCTACGGACGTGGCATCGCTCGTGGTGAACGCGGTGAACGATGCTCCTGTGCTCACGGTGCCGGGAGCGCAGTCCATGCAGAGCAATGGCACGCTGGTGTTCTCCACGGGTGCGGGCAATGCCGTGTTGGTGGCGGACCTTGATGCAGGTCCAGGTGATGTGCAGGTGGTCATGGGTGTTTCGGGTGGAACGCTTACGCTCTCCACGGTGTCCGGCTTGAACTTCCTGAGCGGGGATGGGACCGCCGATGCTGCGATGGAGTTCAAAGGGGTGCTTGCGGCGGTGAGCGCGGCCCTGAACGGGATGAGCTATCAGCCCGCACCGGGAAACAGCGGGACGGATGTCCTATCGATCAATGTGGACGATATGGGCAACACCGGATCGGGAGGTGTGCTCAGCGATGCCGGTAGTGTGACCATCACGGTGGAAGCCGCTGCGGTGCAGGTGAGCGTGCGGGCCTTCCTGGAAGGACCGTACAGCACGGTCACCGGACAGATGTCCGATGCCCTGAGGTCCTTGCCCGGCTTCCCGACGGCGCAACCCTACTCGGCCGCACCTTGGAACCATGCCGGCACGGAGACCGTTGCGCCAGCCGTGTTGGCGGTGACCGGCAACAATGCCGTGGTGGACTGGGTGTTGGTGGAACTGCGCGATGCGGGCGATAATACCACCGTGGTGGCCCGTGCGGCCGGGCTGCTGCAACGTGATGGTGATGTGGTGGCGACCAATGGTACGGCTCCGCTGACCCTGGATATCGGACCGGGCAATTATCACGTGGCCGTGTTGCACCGCAACCACATGGGCGTGATGACCGCTGCGGCCATAGCGCTCAGCGGTACATCGACGGTGGTCGACCTCACCCTGGGCACCACCGCCACACATGGTACCGAAGCGCGGAAGACCGTGGGAACGGTGCAGGCCCTATGGACAGGCGATGTACTGGCGGATGGTGAACTACGATACACCGGCGCCAACAATGACCGTGACCCCATGTTGTTCGCCATCGGCGGATCGGTGCCCACCAATACGATCACCGGCTACCTCGTGGAGGACATCAACCTGGATGGTGTTGTGAAGTATTCCGGCGTTGGTAACGATCGCGACATGATCCTGCAGAACGTGGGCGGCACGGTGCCGACCAACGTGCGCTACGGGCAGCTCCTGAGAACAGTGAGGTGGACCGATCCGATCGGTCCACCTCCACATCAGGAACGTACGGCGGGGCGACCGATCGGAACAGCGGCCTGAGGCGCGCTCCAACCCCTCGTGGTCATCGACCGCCAGCACTTCCCGAAGTATGCACTTGCCCGGAACCGCGGATCACCTGCTCGGTCGCGGACTGGCTGTTCACGTATGCATCGCCTGAACCTTGGATGATCACCTTGGACCGGTTGGCCTTCAGGTCGGTGGCCTGTACATCGCCCGAGCCGGTGATCATCACCTCCAAGTATTCCGTGCGGCCTCCGACGCGGATGTCACCGCTCCCCATCACCTGCAGCTGACACGTGCCTGTGACCTGTGCGTTCTTGAACACCGCATCACCGGATCCGATGACCTCCACCTTCAGTTCGTTGGCACCGGTCAACTCGTCCACGGTCACATCGCCGGAACCTTGCACCAGCACACGCACCTTGTCCTTCGCCTGCATGCGGCCCCCGCTGATGGAGCCGGAGCCAAGGACCTCCAGGTCCTGTATCCGGGGCATACGTACGCTGACCACAACGTCACCGTCGGAACCGTGTCCCTTGTCGGTGCCAGAAAGCGGATGGGCGAACACCAGGGTGTTGTTGCCCACTTCGGCGCGCACCCGGTCCACCTGTTCCTCCTGACCACTGATCACCACGGAGAAATCGCCCTCCTCCAAGGTGATGTCCAGCGAACCATGGAGGCGCACACTGGTGAATCCGGTGAGGTCGAGACTACGGGTCTTGGTGCAGCACGGTTCCACCGCGGATGGTGGTGGGGTGACCGGTGCAAGGGGGGCGGTTGGTTCCACCGGGAGTGCGGGCGCTGCGCTCCCGATCGGGTCCAAGGGAGCTGGCGGTGGGGGCGGTGCCACAGGCGCTTCCGGTGCCGGGGTAGGAACGGCCGCTGCTGGGGGGGTGACCGTTGAGGCCGGCTGCTGCTGGGGGTCGGTGACCGGCGCACCGACCTCTGGCGGCGGTGGTTGTTGGACCTGAGGTTCCGGTGCGGTACGCGCGGAGTGCACCAGGTGTGGCTCGGTAGTGGGTGCGCTATGGGCGAAGAGGTAGATGGCTCCGCCGATGAGGAGGCTTCCTGCAGTGGTCATGAGGATGTTGTTCAGGGTGAAATGATGATACCAGGCCGTGGGTGCGGCTACCAAGGGGAATGCCGCCACAAGCTGTTCCACCTGGTCAAGGCTCACCTCGGTGGGCAGCTCGCGCAACCCTTCCAGCACACGTTCGGTGGGATCCAGGGGGTTCATGTGAGCAGGGCGATAAGGGTGATGAGCGCTACGGCCGGTGTGGTGCGAACACGACCTTCGAGTTGTCCGCGTAAGGCTGCCCGTGCGCGGCTCACGCGGGTCTTCACCGCGCCCTCGGAACACTGTTGGATGGCCGCGATCTCCGCCATGGACAGGCCCGAGACCTCGAAGAGCACGAGCGCATCCCGGTGTTCGCTGGGCAGTTTGTCCAATGCGCCATACAGCAGTTGCACGTCCACCAATTGCTCTGCAGTGGCTCCGCGGTCGCGGAAGCGCGCCATCTGCCGGTCGCACAGATCGGCATTCCTACGCTGCACGCGCCACACGCTGATCGCGCGGTTGCGTGCCGCCCGGATCAGGTAGTGCAACAGGTCCTCGGGCTTTTCGATGCGCTCGAATTGGTGGAATGCCGAGAGGAGCACGTCCTGTACCAGGTCCTGGGCGTCCATCTTACCATAGGCCACGGCCGAGCAATAGCGCAGGAAGGGCTCATGGCAGCGCTGGTAGGCGCGCATGAAGTCGTTCTGCTTGGTCTCGGGCATGGTTCCGGAGGGTGTTCAGCAGGAAGGTCGCCGAAGTGGGCGAAAGGTTACAAGGAAGATCCAACGGTTCTCCTCCAAGGTGGAATTGGAAGTCGGTTCGCGTCGCCAGGATCACCATGGGTGGAGGTGTCCTTGTCGGGATACGATGGTTCAACCCCGCACCAGCACCAGCAGTTCACCGCGTGATCGGGTCGTCTTGATCAGCAGCGCTTCGCGCCCCTTACCACGTCGGATGATGCCCCGTGCCGTGTTCGGAGGAATGCGCCCTTCATTGTGCGCGATCACTTGAACCTGGTTGTGCCCATGGTCCAGGTCGAGCCGGAGTTTCACCGGCTTGTGGCCCAGGCCGCAGGCTACGAGCGCGGGTTCACCGTTCAGCAGCACGCTCACGGTGTCCCCATCCATCTCGGCATCGTCCCAGAGTTTCAGGGTTATCCGTTGGCGTTTGCAGGCCATATTGGGCAGCGTGTCCATGCTGGCGGGCAGGGTGGGTGCCGGACGCACCGGCGCGGTGCCCAAGGTCTTTCTGGAGCCGAGGTGGTAACGCATCATGAGTGCGAGGTGGTCGTCACTGGCCTGCCAAGTAGCAGTGGTGCTGTTGAAGCTGCTTACGCCGGTCCACGCCGGTGCGGGGTCCAAGTGCTTCACGTAGCGCAGGGCGATCTCATACCGGTCCTTTCCGGTTGCCGTGAAACGTCCGATCTCCGTTGCGAAGTAAGGGCGTATCAACTGCGGTGCCGTGATCACCGAGCGGAAGCCGTCGCGCTCAGTGGTGCGGTCGTCCGCCTGCTGGAAGGAGCCACCGCACCCGACGCCGAAGGACCATTGCCTCGTCACGTTCCGCCGCGGTAGCGTATGCCAAGCCATCCGCAGCTCGACGTTCCGGTTGCTGTGGTATAGGCTGTGCAGCAGGGTGTCCGATCGCATGGCATAGCCGTGAGCACCCCACCCGCCGTTCACGGTGAGCATCAGGCGGTCGCGATAGGTGAAGGAGGCCCCCAATTCAGTGCGGAAGCCGGGCCACAGGAACACCTTGGTCCCCGCATGGCCCGTGACACTGGTGAGCGCGGCCGCTTGCACAGTGGGACCTATTCCACCGTACAGGCGTGACTCGATATCGCGGCTGTGCGCAACGGGCTCATCGTTCATGAAGGACTCCGGGTGCACCAGCACGTTCATCACCCCGAGAAGCAGTTCTGCGGCGCCACCGCCACCGCCGCCGCCCGCGCTGCCCACCGCGTCCGACAAGGACTGGCCGGACACAGGATCAACGAGAAGGAGCGCAAGGATCAGTGCGTAGGAGCGCATCGGCCGCCAACCAGCCAACATCGGGCCAAAGGCCGTCGTGGTATAAGGGTGGGGGCCAGGCGTCGGATGCGTCGCATAGCACCTTCACTCCATCAGTACGTGCAACGCGGCACCGTCCAGCTGATGCACGAGGTGGGTTCCAGCGGAAAGACCTCGTATGGTGAGGGAAGGGGAGGACCGGAAGGCCAATTCATGCATAGAGCGCCAATCCAAGGACAGGATGCGGACCGGACCGAGGTCCTCGCCATCGCTACGCCGCAGGGTGAAGCCGCCTTGACCAGGGTTGGGGAAAGCCTCCAAGGCAGCGTTTGCCGTTGGCTTGTCCACCAGACCGGTGGTGATGATGGTCAAAGGCGCATTAGGTTGGCTCACACACCCTTGCAGATCGGTGGTCACAACGGTGTAGTCACCGATGGCATAGGCTGTGATGCAGGGTGTGTTACCCTCAAGGATCGACGCTCCGTTCAAGTACCATTGCAGAGCAGGAAGCGGGTCGGTGTAGAGCTCCGATCCCACTTGGACCACAGTGGGTAGGGGGCCTCCAGAGGACATCCCAGTTGAGCACGGTAGGTATCGCCGAAGCGGCCTAAGGCCACCCAATGCGCCGTCCACCAACGCTGCATCGCACAGGATCGCGTTCGGCACCTCCAACAGGATGTCCACCCACGTGATCCCACGCTGATCATCGAACATCCAAAGGCACTTCAAGGTGTTGGCCCGGAGGACCTGCGGAGCGCGTTGCCAGAGCACCCGCCCGCATCGGTCGTATCCAAGATGGTACCCAGCGTGCGGTCCAACACATACGCTGTAGTGGTGCCCGTCATCCGCAGGTCCAACAGGTCGCTGCGGTTCTTGATCGGTGTGGTGAGCTCCTGGTACTGGGCCCTTGCCGCCCCGGAAAGGAGCAGTGCCAAGGTGAAAAGAACGCGGTTCATGATGTTCTGATGGGATAGGACTGTGTGGTACACCGCAATGCTGCCTGCGTTCGATCAGGATCAACGCAATACCGTCACATGCCCACGAAGTTCACGCAATTCACCGGAGGCACAGGGGTCGGGCGCGCTGATGAGGTAGATGTACACGCCGTCCGGTACGGGTTCTCCGCCCACGGTGCCGTCCCACCCGGCGGCCAGGTCGGTGGTGGATGTCACCTCCTGGCCCCAGCGGTTGAAGATGCGCATCATCGCCCCCTGTGACGAGGTGCCGACCGCTACGGAGAATACATCGTTGATGGTGTTCCCATCCGGGGTGAAGACATTCGGTACGAAGAGGCCGACAGGATCGGCCACACGCACCACTGTGGTCGCGGTGTCCGCACAGCCGGCCGCGTTGCTGGCGCTCAACGTGAGCATACGGTCGCCCTCATCCACTCGGGACAGTTCCAGCTGCACCACGCAATCGGTGGAGATCAACGCACCATCGAGCCAGAGCGAGCAAGTGGTGGCGCCTTGAGCGAGGACGCCCACATCGATGGTCCTTGTGCATGGTTCTTGTTCGCCCACCAGTTCCAGTTGGGGGAACGGCGCCACCAGCACGGTATCCGTCGCAGGGGCCGAGGCACAGCCGTTCGTGCCGAAGGCTACAAGCGTGATCACTTCCTGACCACTACTCGCAAACGCGGCCACAGCGACGGTGTCGGTCGAACTGCCACCGGAACCCAAGGACCAACGGAGTGAATCAGCGCCCACGGAGGTGGAGGTGAATTCGAGCAGGACGCCGACGCACACCGTATCCGCACTGCTGGTGAAGGTGGCCGCGGGCGGCTGGTCCACCACCACCAGGAACGTACCACTGGCCGAACAGCCGTTCGCGTCGGTGGCCGTGGCGACGAGCGTGGTGGTATTGGCCAGGACCAGGTCGATGCTCGCTCCGGAGGCTCCGGTGTTCCACACGTAAGTGTATGCCCCCGTGCCACCGGTGGCCTCGGCGATGGCAGTGCCACCTGCGTTGGCACAAAGGGGTGTGGTGGCGGACACGTCCATGCTCAACGCGTCGGGCGCCTCCACTGTGAAGGTGAGCGAGGAGTCGCAACCGGTCGCATTGGCGATAAGCACGATGTAGGTGCCTGCTTGCAGGTCACTGGCGGTTGCGTTGGTCTGGATAGGGGCGGTACTCCATGTGAAGGACAATGGTTCGCTGCTGGACACGTCCAATTGGATGCTGCCGTCGTCACTGTCCGCACAAGAAGGTCCTTCCACCTGTGCATCAATGTTCCAGGTGGGGCAACAGAGGCTCGCGTTCACTTGGAGCTGCGCGGTCGCGGTGCAGCCGTTCGCATCGGTCACCACGAGTCCCACCACGGTGGTATCGGTAGGCGTGAAGAGCACATCTGGACCATTGCCCAGCGGTCCCCAATCGAGGTCTAGAACGCCCGACCCTCCTTGCACGATGGCTGAGACACTGGTGGTCTCACCGATACACACTTCGGTATCTCCGTTCAGTTCGATCAGGATCGGCTCCGGGGCTGTGAGCGTGAAGGTGAGGGTGGTGTCGCATCCAGCCCCATCGTCCACCACCACCGAGTAGGTCCCTCCATCCAACCCACCGATGGTCGGAGCGGATTGCGGGGGCAACGTGTTCCAGAGGTAGTTGTAGGTGCCGTTGCCCAATGGCGTCACCGTGATGGTCCCATCACTGGCATCGCTGCAGCTGATGGCCGTGGTTGCCGTATCCACCCCTCCGATGGAGCAGCAGGGGAGGACGACCACGGTGTCGGTAAGCCAGTTGCCATCGGCGTAGTGGCAGTAGTCGCCCACGATGAACGAGTAGGTGCCCGGTTCCGTGATGGTGATGATGGAGCCGGTGGTGCCATCGCTCCACACATAGCCCGGATAGGTGGGCGGCTGGAAGAGTACGGGGTAGAACGAGAGGTCGATGGTGATGGAACCGCTGCACAGCAGCGAGTCGGTCCAGGGGATGAAGTCGAAGGTGGCGTTGCCTGAATAGATGGGATTAGGCGGCGTGCCGGTTTCCAGCAGGCAGCAGTTGCCGCCGTCGGAAACGTTGAAGGTCCCGGTGAAACAGTCATACTGCACCTGATGGGCAAAGAGCGTGGCGCCCGGTCCGAACTCGGCCAGGAAGAACTGCGCGATCTGCGGCGCACTGTTGCCCCCACCGCTGTTGCTGGTACTGCACTCGCCCTCCGCACCGGTGATGCAGTTCACCAAGGGAGGAAAGCCCGGGGCCAGTGGCTCGCCGAGGAAATTGGCGATGGCGATGTTGCCCAGCGTCTGGCTGTATTGCGTCACGATCCCCGGTGGCAATCCGTTGATGGTAGTGGTGGGCGGATTGGTGCCACAGGGGGCGTTGTTCCCATCGAAGCCGGCGTAGATCACTTCGGTGACGTTGGCCGCGAATGGCCCGATGATGTTCACCTGCACCGCTTCATAGGTGCAGATGCCGATGCGCAGGTCGGGGATGTCCTGGTCCACATTGATGGTGAGCGTGCCCGCCATGGTTAGCTGGAGTGATCATCATGTTGCCGTTGAAGGGTCGCAGCCGCGACAACGGAACAATGAGGTCGATGCAACAAGTTCCTTCTGAGGATCGATGATACATCGTTCTGCC
>JADKCV010000034.1 GCA_016718655.1 Flavobacteriales bacterium
CATCCTCCTGGATCGCGGTGTTCACCACATCCTCCACACTCCGGTCGTGCCCCAGGTGGATCACCTCGGCGCCGGTGCTCTGGATGATCCTTCTCATAATGTTGATCGCCGCGTCATGACCATCGAAAAGGGATGCGGCAGTGACCACTCGGATCTTATGCTTCGGAACGTAAGGCGGGGCTTGAACGAAAGTGGACATGGCGTGAAGGTACCGGAGAGGTGCTGGTTCTAGTGATGTGTCGATGCGCCAAGCATGCTGAGCGGAGCGAAGTCCCGCCTAAGCGGGAATGTTGATGGCGGCATCGTGGCCATCAAAGAGGGATGCTGCGGTTACAACGCGGATCTTGTGCTTGGGGACGTAGGGAGGGGCGGCGACGAAGGACATGGCGCGAAGGTATCAGTGAGGGTGTGAATGGGAGAGAATGTGCTGCCGCCCCGGTGGTCTACCTGCCACAGCCGGCTCATCCTTGGCGGGGCTACCGTCCCGCGCTCAATTTCACCGCGTATCGCCCCAACAACTCCCACACTCGTGCGTGGTGCTCCCACCCCTCCAGGTCCGTGTTCACGATCATGTACCTACCAAGACCAGTCTTTCGGTCCACGAAGAACAACGAGAACAAGCCGGGATCGCCGCCGGTGTGCCCGAAGTAGCCTTCTGAGCTGAACCCGATGGTGATGCCGATGTTGTGCTCGTCCGTAAAGGGTCCTGTGGCGCGGTCCACGAAGTTGGAGTCCACGAGTTGCTCGCGGAAATACTCCGCGTAGCTCGCCTTGCTTAGGATCGTGCCTTCACCGCGGCAGCCCCGCACCAGTTCGGCCATGTACTTCGCGAAGTCACCGCTGCTCGTGACCATGCCGCCATCCGGGTAGGTGGCGCAGTAATAGCGCGGAAAGGCTTCGGTGCGGGTCCGGTACAAGCACGAGATGGCGGTATCTGCCAAGTTCTCTCCATGCCACGTGGATGAGCGCATCTCCAGCGGATCGAGGATGTACCGCTTCGTGAAGGCATCGAACGGCATGCTGGTCGCCTTGTCAACCACCAAGGCCGCGAACGTGGCCCCGATGTTCGAGTAGTTGAAGCGCTCACCGGGCTTCAGGTCTGCAAAAGCGCTGTCGCTGTACCAAGCACCATCCTTCGCCAGGTAGCGACGCAGGAATTCCTCCATTGATACGGCCGTGTTCGGCGCACTGAAACGGCATTCTCCGATATCGAGGGCCAAGTTCTTAGCTAGGTCCGTGGTGTCGCGCAGGATCCACGCACGGAACACGTAGTTCTGCTTGTCGAGGATCGAGGACGTGTGCGTGACCAGGTGCCGCACGGTGATCGGCACATCCCGGTGATGCGGGTTCACAACGGGGAAGGGCAGGAACTTCGATACGGGATCATCCAACTTCAGCTTGCCCAGCTCCTGCGCCTTCATCACAGCGAGTCCGATGAATGTCTTTGAAATGGATGCGATCGGCTGAACAGTGTTCTCGGTGTACGCGATGTTCTTCGCCACATCGGCCATACCGAACCCGCCCTGGTACAGCACACCTTGTGGACCTACGAGCGCAACACCGAAGCCGTTGAAGTCGGCAGTCTTGCTCAGTAGCGCCAATGAATCGGTGAGTTCCCGCTGAAGCTTGCTATGATCGGGAACCTGCGTCGAACACGATGCGATCAAGGTGATCAGCGCAATGCCCACGAATGAATGAGCGATGCGGGTCTTGGAAGTGATCATTCCACAAAGCAAACACCCGCGATCAAGCCTTCGCCAACACCTTGATATCCTTCACCTCCAAGGTGCGCATCGGGTAACCCTTCAACACACTGTTGATCATCGCCAGACCCATGTCCTGCATGCGGCAGGTGGAGCGCGGTAGCAGAACGGAGAAGATCGGAACAAGGATGCGCTGCCAGGTCTTCGGGTTGCGCTGCCCGGGACTCGGCTTCATGATGCCCGGCCGGAAGTTGTAGCTCTGCTTGAAGCCCAACCGACCGATCTCGTTCTCCGTGCGGCCCTTCACACGCGCCCACATGATGCGGCCTTGTTCACTGCCATCCGTGGCTGCGCCGGAAACATAGTTGAACTGGATGCCCGGAGAGGCGGCCAGCACCGCTTTCGAAAAGGCGATCGTGGCATCGTAGGTAATGCGCGTGTAGTCCGCCTCATTCATGCCAACGGAACTGATGCCGGCACAGAAGAAGCAGGCGTCATAGCCCCGCAGTTGCTCCTTGGCGGTATCCAGCGAGAAGAAATCCTTCACGAGCAGCTCCTTCAGCTTCGAATGCGACTTCCCGGATGCCTTTCGTCCCACGGACAGCACTTCGTCGATAGCGGAGTTCGCCAGGCACTCCAACAGCACGCCCTCCCCCACATAACCGGTGGCTCCCGTGAGGATGATCTTCTTTCCCATGGGACGAAGGTACCCGCACGCATACCCGCCCCGATCCACCGCTCAGCACAATTATTTACTTCACCAATGATTGCTTTATGCAACCTTCTATACATTTGTACCGTTGCATTAAGCAACTATCGACATGAGCACCCATAGTGATCAACTCGCCGCAGCCCTCCCGATGTCCATGCGTGTTCTTGCGCGGAACATGGGGTTGGCGATGGATGCGGCCCAACTGGACATCAACCTGCCGCAGTTCGGCATGCTCGATTTCCTCCTTACCAACAGCGAAGCCGTGCAGACCGACCTGGCCAACCACCTGCACAAGGACAAGAGCGTGATCCTGCGCCAACTGGACCAATTGGAACAGAGCGGTTGGGTGGAACGCCAGATGGACGCGAACGACAGGCGGCGCAAGAACCTGGTCGTGACCAAGGCTGGGCAGGAGATCTACCGAAAAGCCGCGAAGCTGCGCGACAAGGTGTTCATGCAAGTACTCGACGGTATTCCGCAAAAAGACGTGGAGACCATGCTGAAAGTGCTGGAGCGCATGCGGGAAAACGCCATGGCGAAAGACAAATAACGATGCGCTACTACATCCTATCAACCTTCCTGGCGCTGACGACGCTGGTTTCAGCACAGCAAGCGCTCACGCTGAAGGAAGCGATCCTCTACGGCAAGGCCAACAGCCCTTCGCTCGTGATCGCCGCAAACGATCGCGCAAAGGCCGATGCGCAAGCTTCCGAGGCCTTGAGCGGATACCTGCCACAGATCAATGGCACCGGCCAACTCGACGATAACCTTAAGCGCCAAACCACGATCCTGCCCGCCGGAATCTTCAGTGATCAACCAACACCCGTCCAGTTCGGTACGCAGTACAGTACCAATCTCGCGGTGCAAGCGGATCAAACGCTGATCGATGTCGCACAGCTCAACGGCATCCAAGCCAACAAGCCGAACCTCGCGATGGCCGCCATCAAACAGGAACAGACCGAGGAACAGCTGATCTATGAGACCGCCCGTGCGTACGCCAGCGCGTTGACCTACCGCGAACAAGCACGGTTGCTGGATGATAACCAAAGGCAGTACGATGAACTCCTACCACTCCTTAAGCTCCGTCTGGAGAAAGGCGTGGCGCAACCACTGGATGTTGACCGCATGGAAGTAACACAGCGCAATCTCCGATCGCAATACACCGCCGCGCAGGCCAGCTACGAGATCGCCGTGGATCAACTCAAAAAGGTCATCGGCATGCCGCTTGACCAACCGCTTGAACTGGCGGATAGTGTGTTGACCACGGAGGACCAGCTCTCCTACAAAGGCTCCGGCTTCAGCTTGACGAACCTGCGCACCTACAAATACAGCGAACAATCACTCCTGCTCTACGGCATCGACCTGAAGCGCAAGCGCAATGCCTTTCTCCCTACGCTCGGTGCGTACGGACGCTACGGCGCCATGGCCCAAGGGAACGATCTGGGCACGAGCTATGACAACTGGTTCGACTATGCCGCCATCGGCCTGAAACTGAACGTGCCTTTGTTCAGCGGACTTCGGCGCACGAGCCAGATCAAACAAAGCGAGATCGCCCTTTCCACTGCACGCGAACAACTGAAGCTCAACTCGAGCCAGTGGGAATTCGACTACCGCAACGCCGATACACGCCTCACGGCATCCACGATCAACGCACAGAACGACGAGGAAAGTCTGAAGCTCGCCGAACGCCTTTTCGCCAGCACCAACCTGCAATACCAACAAGGCCTGGTGCCGATGAGCGACCTCTTGACCGCCGAATACCAGTTGAAGGAGGCGCGCAACAACTACACCACCTCGCTCCTCAACCGCTACCTCTCCATCATTGACATCGAACGTGCCCAAGGCACCTTGTTGCAATTCGCCAATTCCCTCTGACCCATGAACCGCAAACTCGTCCTCCCGCTCGTGCTGCTCGTGGTAGCCGTGGGCATCGCATTCAAACTGTATGCGAACAAGCAGAAGCTGAACGCCGCCAAACAACCGGTGGACCGCAGTGCTATCGCCATACCCATAACGGTGATGACCACCGCGATAGGCCCCGTCAGCGGCACGTTCAGCGTGCCGGGGACACTGGAACCCTACGACCATGGCAAGGTGATGTTGAACGCCCAGGGCAAACTCGCTTCCTTGAGCGTCGATCTGGGATCGCGCGTCACCAAAGGCCAAGTGCTGGGCAGCTTGGACGTGGCCGCCAAACAACTGGAACTGGCCGCCGCCGAGTTGAGCTTCGAGAAGCTGAAGAAGGACAACGATCGTTACAAGGACCTTTACGCAGGCAAGGCCGCCAGTGAAGTGAGCTACGATGATGCGCGCTTCCAGTTCGAGAACGCGAAAGTGAAAGTGGACCAGATCCGCCAACAGCTCCGTGATGCGCAGGTGATCGCCCCCGTGAGCGGCACCGTGGTGGCGAAGAACATCGAGGTGGGTGAGTTCGTCCCCGCCAACACCGCAGTGGTCGAAGTGGTGGATGTTGCCCGTTTGAAAGCGAAAGTGTTCGTGAGCGAACATGATGCTTACCGCGTTGAACAAGGCCAGGCCGTGACGATCACCACGGACATCTATCCCGGAGAGACGTTCACGGGCAAGGTGACATTCGTGAGCCCGCGCGGCGATGCGAGCCACAACTACGAAGTGGAAGTGGCCGTGGACAACAGCAAGGCACATCCGTTGAAGAGCGGCACCTTCATCACTGCCGCGTTCAGCGGGAACGCGGAAGGTGAAGCACTGCTGATCCCGAAGACCGCGCTCGGCGAAGGGTTGAAGAACGCCTACGTCTTCACGGTGAACGGCATCGACAGCACGATGCACGCCTCACAGCAGAAGCTTACCCTCGGTCGCGAAGTGGGTGACAAAGTGGAAGTGGTCGATGGCTTGAAGCCGGGCGCGACCGTGGTCCTGACCGGTCAATTGAACTTGGCGGAAGGCACACTGGTCCGCATCACGAACGCGAAGTGATCATCCCGAGCGCACAGCAATACCGCACGCCATGAGCATTACCGAAGTCTCCATCAAACGCCCGCTGCTGATCACCGTGCTCTTCGTCACGTTGATCCTCTTCGGATTCATGGGCTACAAGCAGCTCAGCTACAACCTGCTTCCCAAGTTCGAGGCCAACGTGGTCTCGGTGCGCACCAACTACCGTGGTGCTTCGCCGGAGGAGATCCAGAACACGATCACCAAACCGCTGGAAGATGCGGTGAGCGCGATCGAAGGCGTGGACCAGATCAGTTCCATCTCGCAGGAAGGTCTTTCCGCCATCACCGTCACGCTGAAGCAAGGAACGAACGTGAACAATGCGCAACGCGATGCGGAGCGCAAAGTGTCGCAGATCCTGGCCGCGTTGCCCGAGGATGCCGATGACCCCGTGGTCGCGCGGTTCAGCACGGACGAGTTCCCTATCCTGCGCCTCAGCGCCTCCAGCAACCTGTCTCCGGGCGATTTCTACCAGCTCCTTGACGATCGTGTAGCACCCATCCTGAGCAACGTGCCCGGCGTGGGTTCCATCGCGTTGATCGGCGCGCAGCAGCGCGAAGTGCAGGTGACGCTGGACAATGACAAGTTAAAGGCGTACGGCATCAGTGCTACGCAAGTCGCACAAGCAGTAGGTGCCAACAGCAACACCTTCCCGGCCGGTAACGTGGAAGGCGGCAACTCGCGACTTTCCATCAACCTGGACGCACGCGCTGTAACGGTGGATGATCTGCGCAGCACGGTTATCCGGGAGAACGCGGATGGATCGCGCATCGTGTTGCAGGACATTTCATCCGTGACCGATGGACTGACCGAAGCGACGACCTACAACCGGTCGAACGGCATTCCCGGCATCGGCTTGCAAATCGTGAAGCAGAGCGATGCGAACGCCGTGGAGGTGAGCAAAGGCGTGAAACTGCGCCTCGCCGAATTGAAGACGCAACTCGCCGATGTCGGCTTCGACTACGTGATCGCCATGGACCAGAGCATCTACACGCTCTCCTCCGCGAACGCGGTGATGGATGATCTTGTGTTGGCCGTATTGATCGTGGGTTTCGTGATGCTCATGTTCCTGCACAGCCTACGCAGCTCGCTCTTCGTGCTCGTGGCCCTGCCTTCTGCGATGATCCCCACGTTCATCCTGATGTACCTGTTCGGGTTCTCCTTGAACTTGATGACCTTGATGGCGCTCTCCCTCGTGGTCGGCATCCTGGTGGATGACAGCATAGTCGTGTTGGAGAACATCTACCGACACCTCGAAATGGGCAAGACGCGCTGGACCGCCGCATTGGAAGGCCGCGCGGAGATCGGCTTCACCGCCATGGCGATCACACTTGTGGACGTTGTGGTGTTCCTTCCCATGGCCATGGCCGGCGGTTTGATCGGCAACATCCTTCGAGAGTTCTCCCTCGTTGTGGTGTTCAGCACTCTGATGAGTTTGTTCGTCGCATTCACGCTTACGCCGTTGCTCGCCTCGCGCTGGGGCAAGCTCGAACACTTGACGAAGGACACGCTGTGGGGCCGCATCAGCCTTGCGTTCGAATCGAGTGTCAGTGGTTTGCAAGCGCAATACGGCCGCATCCTGCAGTGGTCGCTCACACACAAGCGCTGGATCCTGATCGGTGTGCTCGTGCTGTTCGTCAGCGCGGTGGCCTTGGTACCTGCGGGATTCGTGGGTGCCACGTTCGTCGCAAACGGGGATCGTGGTGAATTCATCGTGCAATTGGAAGGTGCGCCACAATCCAACCTCGCGACCACGGACCAGTTGACGATGCAGGCTGAACGGATCATTCTTAAACATCCGGAAGTGGTGAACGCGTTCACCAATGTGGGCACGCAGAGCGCACAGATGGGCTCCGGTTCCGGGAGCGGAAGTTCAACGGCGAACCTGTCGGAGATCAACGTGAAGATGATCCCGAAACATGAGCGTACCATGACCGCCGAAGAGTTCAGTAAAGTGATCCGCGATGAGGTGAGCGAGATCCCTGGCGTGAAGGTGACCGTGCTGCAAACAAGCATTACCGGTTCCGCGACGACGCCGATCCAGATCGCCGTGAAAGGCACCAACATGGATAGTTTGTGGAAAGCGGCGCGCATGGTCCGCTCTGTTGTGGAACGTACGCCCGGCAGTGACTACGTGGCCTACAGCACAAAGAGCCCCAAGCCCGAAGTGAAAGTGCGCCTCGATCAGACGCGCATGGCCCAGCTCGGTTTCACCAGCAACGATGTCGGTGGTTCGGTGCAGACGGCGTTCCGCGGAAATGACCTGTTCAAGTTCAAGGAAGGCGGCGAGGAATATCCGATCAATGTGCGGATGGACCAGGCCGACCGGCAGGACATCAGCAGCGTGCGTGGCTTGATGGTGACGAATGCGAAGGGCGCTACGGTTCGCCTCGACCAGCTCGCGGAAGTGTACGAGTCCACCGGTAGCAGCGTGTTGGAACGTACCGACCGGTTGAACTCGATCAAGGTGAACAGTGCAGCTGTCGGCAGGCCCAGCGGAACGATCGTTGCGGACATCCAGAAGGAGCTGGCCAAACAACCACTGCCCGCCGGTGTCTCCATCCAATACCTGGGCGATGCGAAGAACCAGGGCGACGCCTTCGGCAGTCTGGGCACCGCATTGCTGCTCGGCATTATCCTCGTTTACCTCATCATGGTTGCGCTCTACGAAAGCGTGGTGTACCCGTTCGTGGTGCTGTTCTCCATACCTGTCGCGTTGATCGGCGCGTTGCTCGCATTGGCCTTGACCATGCAACCGCTCAGCATATTCGCCATCGTCGGTTTGATCATGCTGTTGGGCCTCGTGAGCAAGAACGGGATCCTGATCGTGGACTTCACCAACCACCTCCGCAAAGAAGGGATGGGCCTGAGCGAAGCCTTGATCGAAGCAGGGAAGGAACGACTTCGCCCGATCCTGATGACCACCGTGGCCATGATCTTCGGCATGCTGCCCATCGCACTCGCCAGCGGCGATGGCGCGGAAGTGAAGAACGGCATGGCGTGGGTGATCATCGGCGGCCTCACCAGTTCGTTGATCCTGACGCTCGTGCTTGTCCCTACCATGTACTACATCGTAACACGCCTGATGGAAATGGCCAGTGGCAAGCGCTTCGGGCGGAAGCGGAAGAAGGTGGAGGAGCGCTTGGTGGCGGCGTGACCGTCCCTACATCATGCTCATCCCCGGCTCCGGCGGGAACACGATGCGCGGGGGCATCTGCCCTAGTGGATCGTGTTCCTCCTTGTATTTGGGGTACATCCGGGCGGAGAGATACCACGCCAAGGCCGCGATCAACACGGATAGTCCGTGCCGGCTGAATTCCCACGGATCAACGCTGCCCTTCGCCAACTCCGACAGATCGTTCATCAGTGTGAAAACGGTCATTCCGTTGATGAATGCGAGCCATGGCAGTACTTCACCACGCCAGCGATACACCGCGATGCCCAGGAAGATCGGTCATTGGCGCCTGGAGGAAGGCACTGGTGGAACGATACTCAACCAAGTGTCCGGCGGGCCGGGTGCTCAGCACTACTTCAATGCATCCGCCACGACCGCGTCCTGGACGGTGAACACCTTACCGCTGATCACCACCGACCTGTCCCGCACACCCGTTCAGGTCGATCTTGCCCCCACGGTGATGGGGCACCTGTGTATCCCGGTGGATCCCGCATGGGGATACGATGGGACCAGCTTGGTCGCCGCCTGCGCACCCGTGGATGTCGCTGTACGGACATTGTTGGGTGGGCCTTTCGATCAACCGAGCGGCCTGATGAACGATGGCATCCGGAGCTCGGGCCAACTTCCAGGCATTGAACCCTACACGTCCATGGGCTACGACCATCGCATGAAAGGTGGCGGTGAAGTGATGGGACCTGGCGTGGCACAAGTGACGGGCCCCGATGCTATCGTGGATTGGGTGGTGTTGGAACAACGTTCAGGCACGGACCCATCCGAGGTGATCTCCACGGCGACCTTCCTGTTGCAGCGCGATGGTGATGTGGTCGGCCTCAATGGGAGTAGCGTACCGCGATGGCCGGTGGTGTTGGGCCAGCATCACCTCGCCGTGCACCACCGCAACCATGCCGGTGTGATGACCGCGATGCCGCTCTCCTTCACCGCTGGGGCTCCCATGAACATCGATCTTGCCGAGCCAGCGACACCGGTGTACGGCAACGAAGCGGCATCGTTCGTAGGTGATGTACGCGTGTTGTGGCCCGGTGATGTGAATGGCGACGGGACCATCCGCTACTCCGGGGCGAGCAACGACAGGGACCCGGTGCTTGCTGCGATCGGCGGTTCGATCCCCACGAACACGGTGAGCGGCTATGCACCCGAGGACGTGAACCTGGATGGTCTGATCCGGTACGCGGGCGCAGCCAACGATCGTGACCCCATCCTGTTCACCATCGGTGGCTCCGTGCCTACCGCTGTGCGCTTGGTGCAGGTGCCGTAGTCGCTGGTGCTACTTGCGTTCGTAATAGAACACGATGCTCGCCTTGGCCAAGGTGGACCCATTGAGCGTGTAGCCTACCACGGCGGGTGAGGCACTGGCATCAAGTCCGAGCTTGTCCGTGCTGAGGGCATGTACGGTGATCACGTATTGATGCGGGCCATGGCCCGGGGGCGGGCAGGGCCCACCGTAGCCGGGCATACCGAAATCAGTGCGACCCTGGATGGCGCCTGCAGGCACTCCCCCCTTGGCAGGGTCTCCGGCACCCGCGGGAAGCTCGCTGGTCGCCGCTGGAAGATCGAACACGAGCCAGTGCCACCAACCGCTTCCCGTCGGAGCGTCCTTGTCGTACATGGTGATGGCGAAGCTCTTGGTACCGGCGGGTGCGTTGGTCCATTGCAGGTGCGGACTCACGTTGCCACCGGTGCAGCCGAAGCCGTTGAACACCTCATTGAGCGTGGCCTGGCCGCCGACACTGTTCGAACCGAGGGTGAAGGTCTGGGCGTGTGACCCCGCGAACAGGAGCACAGCGGTGACGAGCAGGAGCGTACGCATGGCGTGTGGGTTGAAGCGTGAGGTGCAAAGATGGGGTGGTGGGAGGCATCCTTGTGCAGAACCGTGCGTCCATTACACGTACAGACGTACGTGCATCCGATACCCGATCATGCCATGACGACACTCCTACCCCCACCGCATCGCACAATGATCCGGCCCTCCTCTTGTCGTTCGAGCTTCATCACGGGGACATCCACCTTGCTCATCCGTTCCATGGTGCTGCTCTTGCTGCTGGCTACTTCACTCGCCGCGCGAACACAATGCACCGGGCCAGCAGTGATCACCTTCACCGGCCAACGTGTTCTCGGAACCAATATCATCACGGACGTCACACCCTCTACCGCAGGACTGTCGGTGGGCATGCCGTTGACCAGCTCGGGTATTCCAGCTGGCACGTCGATCGCCAGTATCGTCAACTCAACCGCGTTCACGATGAGCAACAACGCCACCTCGACCGGAACTGTCACCTTCGTGATCCAACTGACCACCCTGGTACCCGACAACGATTGGGAGCCCGCCACGGTGCCGAATGAGCCACCGTATCCTTTCAACTTTCCTCCTTCCACAGCCGAGTTCTGCGAAGTATGCCCTTCCGTATTCACTGTGGACATCTGCGGGAACGAGTATGCACAGATGTACCTATGCGAGGGCAACATCTACACGATCAGCATGTGCGCGTCGAACGAACTGTGGAACTCCACCATCAGCATCACGGGCGGCACCTTGGAGTTCCCTGTCACCGATGGTTCCGCCACGTTCGACAATGATGGCTGTGGAACAGAGGAGGGGCATGCCCAGTTGACCTACGTGCCGACCACCTCGGGCCTCCGCTTCATCCGTATCCTGACCAACGTGGGTGACAACCCCTGCATCCCGAACTATCTGCTGTGCGGCACCTTGACCATCTCCTGTGCGCCAACACCTACCTCGGTATCCGAGACGGAACTGCGCGCTGCGGATGTTCTGCGGCCCAACCCCGCCGTCACCACCCTCACCCTCCAACCCGGCCATTGTTCACCCTACCAGTGGCAACTCTTCGACGCACGCGGCAGCCTCGTGCGCAGCGGCAACCACACGGGCGACCTCACCCTTTCCGTGAACGACCTGCCCAAGGGACACTACCTCCTCCGCACCCGCAGTAATGACGGTACGGAGCAAGAACATAGGTGGGTGAAGGAGTGAAGACCACGCTATGAAATGACTTGGCAGCAACCCTAGCGTTCAACACCCATGACCCTTCGCTCGATCGTACTGTTCATCGCTATGGCGCTTTCGACGACTGTGAACGCTGTACCGGACGAAGTTCCGCCCAACGACGAACCCTGCGGCGCCATTGCATTGCAGATCGTGAACGGGTGTATGCCCCGGCGCTATGCGACCACCGGCGCCACCACCTCCGACACCACCTCGCCTGGAGCCCTCTCCGTGCCAGCGCCCTGCGATGGTGCTATACCCAACAACGATGTGTGGTTCACCGCCTTGGTACCGGCGAACGGCGAGCTTCGGCTGGAAATGGAAGCTACCACGCTCTCGGACGCGGCCCTGGCCATCTACACCGCAGAAGGAAGCTGCACAGAAGGAACGCTGAGCCTTACACCCGCAGCCTGCGCCACCGACGGCAGCACGTACGATGAAGCCATGCCGCTCATCACCGCCACCGGACTGACACCGAACAGCACTGTGTATGTGCGGGTGTGGCGAGAGAGTGGGGAAGAGGGGGATGCTTTGCTATGTGCAGGGAGTACGAACCCAGTGCCAGGACCTTGTACGTTCGTCGCGAACCTGACCGATCAATTAGGGACCGGCTGGGGAGATTCATTCGTCCGGATCTGCATCAACCCACCCGGACCGGATCCGGCGATCTGTAATGACCTATCGATCGATGGTTCATCTGGCACGTTCACGTTCGGCGTTAGTGTTGGGACCGTGGTTTCAATTACCAGCTATCCGCTCGATCAATCTCCGGCGGGTAGAGGCCTATCCATCATCACCATGAATGGTGTTCCACTCTACTCGAATGCCCCAATTCCAGCAGGACCACTGACCGCTTTCGCGGTCAATTCAATTTGTAATATGCCTCCTGCTCCGTATTCCTCCTGTATCGGATCGATAGGGCTCAGCACATACCAATTGGAATTGAGCATTGGTGGATGGATGATGAACTACGCGGACGATCTCGGTCCGGGGAACCAAGGCTGCTTGATCAATGGCGAAGAACATGCTGGAGCTTGGATCAAGATACCCTTGTGCAACCCAGGTCCATTCGCTTTCACGATCACCCCTGAAGTGGACGAGATGGATGTGAACTGGGCGCTTTGGGGTCCTGTTCCATGGAATCCTGCATGTCCGTTGGAGCAGCAACCGATACGCTGTTCGCGCGCAGCGACCTCGGGTGTGACCGGTCTAATTGCAGGAGCACTTGACCAAAGCGAGGACATTACAGGAGATGGTTGGCTCGAACCCGTTCCGACCGGCCCAGAGGAGAACTATATGCTCTATTTGGAGGGCAACAATGACTTAATCAACACTGTGACCTTGCATATCACAGCTGGGTACTTGAACCTTTTTGGCCTTTGTGATATCACCACTACCATCACCGATCGCTACGCTGCAAGGGAGGAGACCATCCACCCCAACCCCGCCCACACTGCGCTCACCCTTCAGCCCGGCCATGGTTCACCCTACCAGTGGCAACTGATCGACGCGCGCGGTAGCTTGGTGCGCAGCGGCAACCACACTGGCGACTTCACGCTTTCCGTGAACGACATGCCCAAGGGACTCTACCTCATCCGCACCCGCACCAACGAAGGCAGTGCACAGGAGCATCGCTGGATGAAGGAGTGAGTTCACATCATTCATCAGGGTGAGCGTCACCCTCTGTGCCTTGGTAAGGCACTGACTGGATCATGCCGAATATGTTGGTACGACCGGGCACCAACTCACCTGTTCCGTGCCTAAGTTCGTTCCCGATCATCACCGCCCACATGTACCTCCTTTCACTCCGTCGCTCCATATCGGAGCTGCACGCTCTTCCTGTTCGCCATTGCCCTGCATGCCCAATGCATCGGCCCCATCGATGGGATCGCGTCCATTCCGGCCGGTAACTGGCAGGCATTCAGTGTGCCTCCCTCGCTCAGTGTGGAACGAACCATCACCACCACCGCTGGATCGAACCTCATCACCGTGACCGGTTGCGTGGCTCAGCTGGTGGGTGCCACGGTCAGTGGCCAAGGGATACCGGCAGGCGTTTCAGTGGTCGGTGGCACCTGCCCCGACCTGGAACTGAGCGCGACAGCGATCGGCACTGGAACCGCCGTGGCCACATTCCAATTCCCACCATACGGCGGTTCGGCGCCTCCCGGCAATGCAGGCCTGCCTTCCGGCATCAACTGTTCACTGGCCCCGGCCCTGTTCCAAGCAGCGGTGTGCGCCGGCCAGTACGCCACCTATTACATGTGTCCCAACAACGTGTACACCTTCTCGATGTGTACCTCGGAGCTTTGGAACTCCACCCTCACCGTGACCGATGCTTCCGGGACCAACCTCGCATCGGGTTCGACGAACTATGACGATGACGGCTGCGGTGCGACCGATGGGCATTCCCAGTTGTCCTTCACCCCTATCATCGCGGGCACCTATCGGGTACGTGTGCTCACTGCGGAATGCACCGCCGACCCTGGACTTTGTGGACGGTTGGACGTCAATGTGACACCCGTGCAATACCCGGTGAACGATGATCCCCAAAGCGCCATCGAATTGATCGTAGGTACCACATGCGACTGGCAGGAAGCGAACCTCGCCAATGCGACCACGTCCGGACCCACCACACCGAACATCCCCACCAACTGCGGGCCTGCGCCGTGCAGCGCGGGTTCGGGACTGTTCTCTGGGCGCGATGTGTGGTTCCGTGTGACCGTCCCGCTGAGCGGTCGTGTGGAGGTGCGCACCGAGATGATCGATGGGGCCAACATGGCCATGGCCGCCTACGACGGCCCCTTGGACGATCTCTTCCAACTCTTCGGACCCACCTTCTGCAACAGCTGCAACGACGATGCCTCGGAAGGGAACGCTGCACCCTACCTGTATTTCCCGGTGTTGCAGCCGGGCACTCCGCTCTACATCCGCGTATGGCCCCGTGGTGGTTCTCCATTGTCCACCGACTTCCGCATCTGCGTGACCGACCCACAGCCCCCCACGAACGACCGACCCTGCACGCCCTTCGAACTCACGGTGAACGAGAACTGTGAACCCCTACCCTTGAGCACGCTCTTCGCCACCGGCAGCAACCCCGGTATCACCCTATCTCCCAATACACCCACCTGCGCGCCCACCAGCACCGCCGATGTCTGGACCCGCGTGGTGATGCCCGCTGCACCGGCCATCCGCGTCGAGGCCCAGCACGGCACGGTGGATTCACTGGCCTTGGTAGCCTATTCACTGGGCAGTGGCAACGTGTGCGCCAACGCCACGCTCACCGAGGTGACCTGTGCCACGAGCACCTCCCTCAACGCCCCCCCCGCACTCATCCTCACCGGTGCGCCCGGTACCATACACTGGCTGCGCACCTATGCGTTGGATGGCGCACCGGGCACCTTCTCGCTTTGTGCCACCGCATTGGACCCGCCAGTGAACGATGAACCCTGTGGTGCCCTGCCATTGACCGTGGTGAACGGCTGCCTACCCCAGCGCTTCAGTACCACTTACGCGGGCACGTCCGGTACGACATCGCCTGGCGCGATCAACGTACCGGCGCCCTCAGTGCCCTGTGCCAATGGAGCACCCGAGAACGATGTGTGGTTCACGGCGGTGGTCCCTGATAACGGCGAATTGCGTCTGGAGATGGAGCCCTCCACGTTGAACGATGCTGCACTTGCCGTCTACACCGCAGTTGGGTCCTGCACCGAAGGCACCCTGAGCCTGACGCAATGGGACTGCTCCACCGCGGGCAGTTCCTACGGTGCGGACATGCCGCTCGTGGTCGCTTCGGGATTGGAACCGGGCTCCACGGTGTACGTGCGCGTATGGCGGGAGAGTGGAGCGCAAGGCGATGTGTTGTTGTGCGCGGGAAGTACCAGTGCCCCAACAGGGAGCTGCCGCTATCGGGTGGAACTGACCGCAGCATCGGGTTCCGGGTGGAACGGTGGCGAACTGATCGTGTGCCTGCAAGCGCAAGGCGAACCAACACCCACGTGTACCCCCTACACACTCGTTGGTGGGTCCGGACAATTCCTATTCGGTGCGAATACCGGAGATCAGTTGTGGATGACCTTGGAGAATGGAACACCTTTCCCATCGGACGGTGGACTTCGAGTGACCTCACTGGGAACCACTACCACGTTGTTGGACCTGATCGGGCTGAATGTGACCGGTGGTCAGCTGTTCAACTTCCTGGTCACTGGAACCTGTGTTCCACCGGCTTCAGCGGCCGATTGCGCCGGTGCGCTCACGCTGTGTGAGGATGGGACCGTGTCCGTGGATCCATCGGCCATCAACCTGATCGACGAGTTGGACCAGGACAACGCTGGGTGCCTCACCGATCTTCAGGTGGAAGGTCGTTGGTACTCCATCACCACCTACGGCGCAGGAACACTAGCCTTGACCATGCTCCCAGTGGATCCCCAGGCCGACCTGAACTGGGCGATCTGGGGACCTTTCACAGAGGAAGAGCGATGCGACCTGGATGCTCCACCCGTTCGCTGTTCGAATGCCGACCGCACTGGACCCACAGGTATGCTCGTAACGGCTGACGATAACACGGAGGATGCGAGCGGAGATGGCTGGGTGAAGCCCATCCAGTCGATACCGTTCCGTACCTACACGCTCTTCGTTCAGTCCGATGGCACGATCGATGCATCGTTCGACCTCACCTTCCAGAACGCACCTGCCAACCTCGTGAACTGCGAAGGTCTACCGACCGGCATCACGCATGAGGATGGATCCATCGGCGCGTTACAACTCATGCCAAATCCCGCACACGACCGCATCACGCTCACAGGCACCGACCTTCCCTCGTCCGTTCCTGGGAAGTACTTGATCCCCGGGGAGCGATACTGATGTCAGGTGTTCCACGGCAAGGGGGCATCACGATCGATGTGAGCATGCTCAGCACCGGGGTATACCTGCTCCGCACCGTGACGGAGAACGGAACCAACCGTCAATTCCGTTGGTTGAAGCAATAGGATCTTTCTCAAGCCAGGATCGGCGTGGTCCGAGGGTAGCGCTTCGCCCCGTACTGCTTCATATACAGGTCGTAGATGATCCCGTCGGCCAGACCCACTTTGGGTACGAACACCTCTTCGATGCCGGCGTGGTCCATCACCCGCAGGAAGATGTCCGCCGCAGGAATGATGACGTCCGCGCGGTCGGGTCTCAGGCGTAGCACCTTGATCCGGTCCTCGAAGCTGTAAGATGCGATGCGATCGCGCTGGCGCTGGATATCCATCCGGGCCAGCGGTTCGCCGAACAGGTTTCCGTTCTCCTTGAAGATCCGGTTGATGTTCCCCCCCGTACCGATGGCCATCATGTTGCCGTGCTGGTCGCGGAGTTCCGCCAGGAAGGCGGCAACGTCATCCCATGAGGAGGATTGTACCTTACCCTTCAGCGTGCGCACCGTACCGATCTTGAAGCTCGCGCTCTTGACGCGGCGGCCCTTCTCCAACCAGGTGAGTTCCGTGCTACCACCGCCCACGTCGATGTACAAGTAGCTCCTGTCCTTGAGCAGGTCCTGGGTCCAGAAGGTATTCACGATGAGATCCGCCTCCACCTTGCCACCGATGACCTCGATGTGAACGCCGCTCTCCATCTCCACGCGGGTGAGGATCTCCGCACTGTTCGTGGCCTCCCGCATGGCGCTGGTGGCACAACAACGAAAGTACTTCACCCCGTAAACCTCCGTCAGCAGACGGAACGCCTTCAGGCTCTTGATCAAGTAATCACGTTTGGCACTGGAGATGGCCCCTCCGTCGAAGACATCCTCGCCCAACCGGATCGGCACACGGACCAACGTCTGCTTCTTCACCACCGGGTGGTCCGCTCGTTCGATCACCTCACCCACGAGCAGCCTCACCGCGTTGGATCCGATGTCGATGGCAGCATATGTGAGTTCGCGGTCGATGGAGCGAAACTACACCGGGGAAGGACAATAGTTGATAAGGATCGTTCACTATTCAGGGGGATGACCGCTGCTGCCAACGGTGCAACATTGCCCGGGATGGCCTTTCTTGGTTGCCGAAGGATCCTTCCCATGAGCACACCATCATCAGCCCCATAATGAGCTACTTCGCCCTCATCGTGGCCTTCATCGGTCGCTATGATGGCAAAGCGGGGATAGGAACGGTGATCAGCACGATGCTTCCCTTTTCGATCGTGTTCCTCATCGGGTGGACGACGCTGCTCATCATCTGGGTGATGCTGGAATTGCCGAACGGACCGGGCACAAGCATGTTCTTGAACTAGGGCGACCACACCCATTCATCAGAACGGATGAACGCGCAAGGCTTCACGCAACGCTTTCGTCCTTCGTGCGTCTTGCATTCAGGAACCCCCTGAAAGCATGACCCGTAACCTGGTACATGTGGAACCATGCATGCACACGCATGGGTTCTCCACCTTCAGCTTTGGGCATACTGGGCGCCCAGTCCACCGGGTCTTCCACACTCGCTGCAAGGCATTCGGACGCCACTTCGGTGTTCCACGATACTTCCACTCGGCGGGCTACATGGCATCCGAACCCTGGTGCACTTGGCCTGAGGCAGGGGGGCACTCCTTCACCCCACCAGTGTCGTCCTTCAGTGTCCATACCTTGTTCGATCCCAATGACCCTGACCATGAGTGAACGCTACGCAGTCCTACTCCTCGCTGCGCTCAGCCTGAACGCGTCAGCTGTCACGGTGAGCATTCAGATGTACATCCCCGCGCATTGCAGTTATCCCACGGGATCCATCTACGCGCAACCCCAGGGAGGCACTGAGCCCTACACCTATTCATGGAACACCGGCTCCACGGAGGCCTGGCTGTATGATCTGGTCGCGGGCACCTATTCCGTCACGGTCACCGATGCGAACTTCGACCAGGCCACCGCTGAGTTCACACTCACACCCTGGCCGTTCGAGGCTTATGTGGAAGGCATGGTCGGGTGCCCGGATGGCGCCTCAGGTCCTCCGTTCCGCTTGATCGGGCAGTCGGACCTGTGGACAACCGGTGTACCGCCGCTCACCTTGCAAGGCAATTACGTCTCGGACGTCATCACCGGAGGCCCAGGTGCCTTGGCTGCCCTGTACGTGACCACGTTCGATACATGGCCTGCTCCGGGCACGCCGCTCTCCATCCCGTTCACCGATGTCAATGGCTGCCCTGGAACGATATTCGGAACCGTGCCCGATGCGCCGGCGTTCCCGGAGATGCAGGTGCTCAGCGTGGATGCTGCTTGTGCTGGAGGGAACAGTGGCAGTGCCTTGGTACAGGTGGACGAGGCCCCCAACGATGACCCCTACTACATCCGGTTGGTCCGTGAAGGCTCACCCTATGGCTACCTCGCCAACCAGTATACCAACGGGCAGATGTATGGGCAGGTCCCGTACAGCACCCTGCGACAGGACCTGCCTTCCGGAGCGTTCACACTGGTCACCCAGCCTCGCTTCGAGGACCCTTGGGAATGGCTTGGGACCTACTTCAATGTCATCGAGAGCTACTGTACGGATACCGCGTGGTTCACCATACCAGAAATGCCGGCCCCATGCGGTACGCTAAGAGGAATCGTCCACATGGATGACAACCAGGATTGCGTGTTGGCCGGACAAGAGACCCGGGTGCCGAACGAGGTGCTGCTGATCGAGCCCGGTGGCTATACTGCGATGACGAATAGCATCGGGTATTATCAGATCAACCTACCCACTGGTTCATACACGATCGATCAAGCTTCGGCGGTCCTCGATGAGCATTGTGTCGGCGGTGCCATCCCGTTCAACCTGGGAAGCAACGGCCAGGAGGTCACACAGAACCTGGCCGATACCGCGCTCATTCCGCGTGACGTTGAACTCTTCCTAGGCTCCAGCGCGGCACGTCCGGGTTTCAACCATGAGCTCTTCCTGCATATCCACCATCAGACCTTGGGCGGTACGGGCACCGTCACGGTCTCTTGCACCTTCGACCCCGCACTCTCCTACACCAGCGCAAGCCCTGCACCAAGCAACGTGAACGGCAACACCCTCACGTGGACGCTCGCCCAGCTCACCTCCTTCGGGCACCGCCACATCAGCGTGAACCTTCAGGTACCAGCGAACCCGGCATTGATCGGCACCATCCTTCAGCACAGTGCCACGGTAAGCATCGCACAGCCCGAGACCGACCTGACCAACAACAACGCGGTCCATACACGAACCGTTACCGGCAGCTACGACCCCAATGACAAGGTGGCCCGGACCAGCAGTGGATCGAGCGACGCGTACTACTTCATCGATCAGGACGAGTGGATCGACTATACCATCCGGTTCCAGAACACCGGCACGGATACCGCCTTCAACGTGGTGATAACCGATACACTTCCACCCACGCTGGATCCTGCCACGTTCGAGCTGGGACCACGCTCGCACAGTTGCATCACCCAATTGGGCGGGCAAGGTGTGCTGCGCTTCATCTTCAACAACATCCAGCTGCCGGACAGCAACGTGAACGAGCCCGCTTCCCACGGACTGGTACAATTCCGCATCCGTCCGCGTTCACCTCTGGTGCCCGGAACCCTTATCGAGAACATCGCCAACATCTACTTCGACTTCAACCCACCGGTGATCACCGAGCCGAGCGTACTGGTGGCGGAGTTCAGTACGGGTATCACTGCAGATGCGGCTTTGGAATTTGTGCTGGCGCCGGTCCCGGCGAGCGATCAGCTCCGGATCGTGTCGGGAACGATGATCGACTTGGTCACGATTTTGGCCATGGATGGTCGATCGATCGCACGGCAACGCGTTAGCTCGACCACAACCACGCTCGATGTATCCGGGCTCAACTCCGGCGCCTACCTCTTGATCACGAACAATGCCGATGGATCAATGTATCGGACACCGTTCACTATCGTTCACTAGTAAGGTCGATCATGAATCAATTGATCCTCTCGTCCGCTCTCGCGATCGCTTCGTGCACCGCGTCGGCGATCACCGTGAACATCCAGATCACCGCGCACGAGATCTGTTCGTATGCCGATGGTACCGCCCAGGCCGTTGTGCTCGGAGGAGTGCCACCCTACACGTACCTGTGGAGCACGGGTGCCACAACAGCTTCCGTTTCAGGCCTCAGCGCCGGCCCCATCTCGGTGATCGTTGTGGATAGCCAGAGCGACGAGGCTACAGGGAACAACACGGTCACATCAGCAGGTTACCAGTTCACTGCGATCAGCGGAGGCAGCTTATGCCCTGGTGACGCCTACGGAGGTTATCTGGTCATGAACGAGCTAACGGCCAACGGTCCGGTCACCTTCAGCACGCCGTACTACACGGGTTTCTACGGGGTGATCCATCTACTCCGCGTACTACACCGCTCCGATGGTCCGTTGAACAATTTGACACTGCACTTCACCGATGCGAACGGCTGCGCGGGAGAGCTTTTCACGACTGGCACTCTAAGCAACCGCCCGGACCACGCCTGGATCCTTGATGCAAGGCGCGTGCGCAGGTGGGGCCAATGGTTCCATACAAGCCCTCTTGCAACACAGTCCGACCTATGCCCGAACGTGGCATCAATTGACAGACGGTGCGGGATCGGTCTATGCACCGGACTGATCCATCGTTGGAACCGGTTCTGGAACTTATGGACACACCGCTCACGAATTTCGACAATGTCAAACATGGACAGGCCTCGCGGCAGGTGAGTATTGTTGACGCAGGTCACCAACTTCGCCCCATATACCCAATGGCAGCCAGGCGGGGATGCGGTGATTCGGTGCTGGTGACCATTCCGATCGGGACCAAGCTGCTCGAACATCCTCCGGCAAGGTGTTCATGGACTACGATGAGGATTGCGTGAAGACCGGTGTCGAACCCTTGCGGACCAACTCATTGCTACAGTTCGAGCCAGGCCCCTATTTCGCAAGCACCGGAGCGAACGGTGTCTATTCACTGAACGTGCCGAACGGTACGTACGATGTCACCGAGATCACGAGCGATGCGCAACAGCATTGCCTGCCTGAGCCGATCACCGTGAACGCCAACGGACTGACCGTCCTGGACTTCGCGGATACCGCGCTGGTGGACTTGGATGTGCAAATAACCATCGCCAGTGGCGCAGCCCGGCCCGGCTTCGAGCTGGCCTATGCCATCGACATGGCGAACCTGACGCCCGGTGCTACTGGCAACAACCAGGTGGTCATGTCCTTCGATCCGATCCTCACCTTCCTTGGCGCATCGGTCACACCGAGTTCCAGCACGGGCAGCAGCCTCACTTGGAACAACGTGGGCAACATGAACAACTTCACGACGCGTGAGCTGCTGGTGCGCTTTCAGGTCCCCACGGATGTAGGCTTGATAGGCACACAATTGAACGCGTCCGCGATTGTGACACCCGCAATGACCGATGCCATTCCCGCGAACAATACCGCGACATGGGTGGTGACGGTGACCGCGCCTACGACCCCAATGACAAGCTGGCCAACACTGAGCCATGGTAACAGCTCCACGGTTTACCTGATCGAAGAAGATGAGTGATCGATTACACCATCCGGTTCCAGAACACGGGAACGGATACCGCTTTCCTCGTAGTGATCACGGACACGTTGCCGCAGCACCTCGATCCATCAACGATCCGAATGGGAGCTGGATCACATGGTTTCTCATGGTCCCTCTCCGGCCAGGGTACGCTGCGATGGGTCTTTCCTAACATCCTTCTACCGGACAGCAATGTCAACGAACCGCGCAGCCACGGTTTTGTGAGCTTTCGTATTCGCCCATACGAACCCTTGCTTCCAGGAACGACGATCGAGAACACCGCCAACATCCACTTCGACTTCAACCCGCCGGTGGTCACCGAGCCGAGCGTGCTGGTGGCGGAGTTCAGTACGCGGGTGGCAGGATATCCGGTTAACACAATTCAGGGTCTGGCCTGTCCCCGCGAGCAAGTTCGGCTGAACATCTCAGCGAGTTCCCCGATCTCCAGCTTGCGCGTGGTCGCCAGCGATGGTCCGAGTCCGGCATCTACACCGGACAGCCCTCCAAGTCCGGATGTGGCTGGCCTGCAACCGGAGCCTATCTCCTTGAGGTACGATACACGGAAGGTACCGATTCCCACCAACGCTTCATCATCCAAGAATGACACGCCACTGTTAGCCCCTCTCTTGATCGTTGCTTCGCCCATGACACGCGACCGCGGTCTTACGGTGACGATTCAACATACCGATGCCGTCTGCACGTACGCTACCGGATCAGCCTTCGCCATCGCTTCCGGGGGCGCACCGCCGTATACCTACCAATGGTCCAACGGGGCGACGGGCACCGGGATCCTGGATGTTCCTGCGGGTACCTATTCGGTGACCGTGGTCGACGCGCTGGCCGAAGAGGTGATGGAGAGCGTAACGATCCTGGCACAGCCCTACCAATTGCAAGGCGGCGGTGGTGTGCGTTCTGCACAAGCCCCACCAATATCCTCGATGATCCCCTGTTCGACGGTGCGCCGCTCCATTGTGTGGATAGGGTTGCCTTATGCTCCTTCCCGACGCTTCTAATCGTTATGTTTTCACCACCGGAGGAAGCTCTGGTGAAGTGTACACGGTAAGCGATGGTGATGGTTGTGCGGGCACCATCACCACCTTTGGGGTCAGTTACGCAGGGAATTGGCCGCCCCTCTCCATTGCGGATGTTGAACCGGCCTGCGACCTTGTGGCCGATGGGGCTATCACCGTTCACTCCACTGGCCCCCCACCGGCCTTCTCAACATGGATCCATCTGATCCGCAGCGACGGCGTGACCAGTTCCAGGCCCAACAGCTTTGGATCCTGGACGGTAATGTCCTTTTTCACCGGACCGAACCCGGCTACTAAGGCGTGCATTGGTGGTTGGGACATACGGGCGAGGCGGCGATCCGGGCCCAGGAACCTACGATACCTCTCGGGGTGAACGTCCCTGACCTCAGCCCTTTCTAGCAGGCAGGAGCGGGTACCAGTTGGTTCGATATGGATGGAGACGTAGCGAAAGGTCCGAATGAGGTCGGCGGTGCCCGGTAGCACGCTAACGACCGAACCTGTTGGAGAGATCGCGATCACGGATGGAAACGGTCATTTCCTCTTCGGAGTGGCGGATGGTTCTTACACCTTGGAACAGACCGACCCCACCTTGGCCCCGATCTGCCCTGCTGTGCAACCTGTCCCGTTCACGGTGTCTGGCGATCAACAAACGATCGACCTGGCCAATGGGTCAACGGTGCCGGTGGACCTTCCGTCGATCTCGCCAGCGTGTATTCAGACCTGGGTTCCAAACATCCTACGCCGTATACGCCCGCAACCTCTCGCCGCAGATAAGCGGGCCGTTGGAACTCACCGTGCAATTGGACCCGACCTTGACCTTCCTCGCTGCGAGTGTGGCACCGACCTCCGTTGCCGGTCAGACACTCATTTGGGACCTGTCGGCCTTGGAGAGTTTCGCGATGCAGACCCCATCGACGTTCAAGTGCCTGTGGGAACACCGTTGGGACTTGTCTTGTACACGACCGCTGGGCTTTCCAACCCGCTCGCCGAATCGACCCTACTGAACAACACGGCCGATGAACAGAACATCGTGGTGGGCAGTTACGACCCCAACGACAAGCGGGCAGTAACGAGTACCAGAGCCAGCGAGGATCTCTACTACATCGACCAGGACCAATGGATCGATTACACGATCCGTTTCCAGAACACCGGCACCTTCCCAGCGGAGTTCGTGGTGATCACGGACACCATCGCTCCTGAGTTGGATATGCTCTCCTTCGAGCAAGGTGCTGCATCCCATCCCTTCAGCGTTTCTTTCAAACCCGGCCGCGTGATCGAGTGGCGCTTTGACGATATCCAACTTCCTGACAGCGCCAGCAACGAACCGGGCAGTCACGGCCTCGTGAAGTTCCGGATGCGGCCCAAGCTGCCGCTCCTTCCAGGCACCGTGATCGAGAACACCGCCAACATCTACTTCGACTTCAACCCGCCGGTGATCACCGAGCCGAGCGCGCTGGTGGCTGAGTTCAGTACGGGGGTGGGCACGCATTCGTCCGAAGCGATGCTCATCAGCCCCAACCCCACCACAACTGGCTTCCATGTGTCACTTTCCGGGCAAAGGACCGCACAGCTCGGTCTCCGAGACCTGCATGGAAGGGTGGTGAGGGTCGTCTCCGTCCCGAACGAGCGAATTTGGGTGGACACCGCAGGACTCGCCAGTGGCACCTACATCGTGGAGGCCATGTCCACTTCGGGCAGCACCTTCCGATCGGTCGTTCATATCATCAACCCTTGAGCGGATGAACAAGCAACTACTGCTCGCCTCTTTGCTTTTGTTCAGCGTTCATGCTTCCGCTGCACTGAGCGTCACCACCAGTGTGCAGGCGCACAGTAACTGCGGTCGGGCGAACGGCAGGGCCTACGCGATCGCTACCGATGGCGTGATGCCCTACAGCTATGCATGGAGCGATGGACTGCCCATTGGGAATTCAGTGATCGGACTATCACCGGGCACCTACACGGTGATCGTGACCGATGCCGCCATGGAGGAGGCTACGGCGGAGGTGGTGATCGATGAGATCGATGGCTATGGTTCCTCCTGGGAACCGTTCGGTGGGTTCGGGATCGGTGCCAGCTATTGTATTGGTGGGCTACCCCAATTGATCAGGTATTCCGGCAACAGCCTTGTGGAACCCTACGATCCCTCCTCACCCTACGGACCTGGACCTTACTCGTATTGGGGCGATGCCGTATCGAACTACGGACAGGTCCTTAACTGCAGCGACCCGTCAGGATATATCGTCTACGACGTGATATTCATCGATGCACCTCCAGGATCCGATGTGACCGTGAATTACAGCGATGCGACCGGATGTGCAGGTACCGCGACCGTGACCGTACCCGCACCCTTCGAACCACCCAGCTTGCAGATCATGAACATCACCCCGAGTTGCCAGAACAGTGCTGCAGGGACCTTACGCGTTGCGGTAGGCATCAATTCGTTCAACACGTTCGGTCTTTACATTCGGCCAGTAGGGCAATCGGTGGACTGCGTGGCCAGTATGGACCCCATCCTATTCGGACAACCGAGCGATGCGGGCGTGAGGACCTTCGCGAACCTGCCGCCAGGCGACTTCGAACTGGTCTGGACCACCGATCCGAGCGGGTACGGCCAGCAGATCGGTTCACTGGTCACGGCGTGCGAAGGCGTCATCCCATTCACCATACCAGTGGTCTCCCAGGATTGCGGCAACCTGACCGGCAGGCTGTTCATCGACGACGATGCCAACTGCATCCTCGGTTCCGAGAACCACATCCCCAACAGCATTGTGCGGATCGACCCCGGACCCATCTACCTGCTAAGCGATCAATTCGGCTCGTATGCTGCCACCCTGCCTTTTGGCTCCTACACCATCACCGAGGAGCATCCGCTGTTCGAGCAGAGTTGTCCGGCGGCTTTCACGATCAGTTCCACCGCCATGCAACAAGCGAACACGGCCTGCTCCGGCGGGGTTCCGATGGATGCGATGGTGAGCCTGACGAGCGGTGCAGCCCGCCCCGGGTTCGAACTACAATACGGCATCCATGCGCGCAACCTGACCCCTTCCAGCACCGGCACCGTGACGCTTACACTGGAGGTGGACCCTGTGCTCAGCTTTCTTTCATCCACGTATGTCCCAACATCCATCACGGGAAACGTACTGACCTGGACGGCACCGGCCTTCACCCTTACGCAGCCTTTCCAAGAGCGGACCTTCCAAGTGCGGTTCCAGGTGCCACCCGATGTGGATCTGCTGGGCACCACGCTTCAATCCACAGCCACCTTGATCACAGCGAATATGGATGCCGAACTCTCCAACAACACCGCTGTGTACGGTGTGGTCGTGACGGGTAGCTATGACCCCAACGATAAGCTGGCCGTTACCAGCAGCGGTAACACGGACCTGTGGCAGCTTGGCGCGGATGAATGGATCGACTACACCATCCGCTTCCAGAACACCGGCACCGATACCGCCTTCACGGTGGTTATCACGGATACCCTTCCATCCAACCTGGATCCCGGAAGCACCATCATGGGCGCTTCCTCGCACACCTTCACATGGGAACTCCGCGACCAAGGCACGTTGAAGTTCTATTACCCCAACATCCTGCTGCCGGATAGCAACATCAATGAGCCACGCAGTCACGGTTTCGTGGGCTTCCGCATCCGTCCGCGTCTGCCGCTGTTGCCTGGCGAGGAGATCACCAACATCGCCAACATCTACTTCGACTATAACCCGCCGGTGATCACGGAACCGAGCGTGCTGGTAGCGGAGTTCAGTACGGGGGTGAGCGGGGTTCCAGAGACGGCCGCCGCACTGTCCGTGTATCCGAATCCGGCCAAGGACGCGGTCACGGTCCGGGTGGATAGCAACGCGTTGCAACGGCTCGTACTTACAGCGTTGGATGGCCGTGTGGTAGCCGAGATCCAATGCATCGGAACGAGCGCCTCATTCGATATCGGTGGTTTAGCTGCCGGCAGCTACACGCTCGTGGTTCATACCACTGAAGGCAGGACCATACGTACTTCACTGTTGAAGCAATGACCATGAGAAGCATCCTTCTGCCCCTACTTTTCGCTGTGCATATCGCAGCACAAGCCGTAACGGTCAACATTTGGGTGAACCGATACCCAACGTGCAATTATCCCAGCGGCAACATCCAAGCCAATGCCACTGGTGGTGTGGGCCCGTATGCCTATTTGTGGAGCACCGGAGCCACCACCGCTGTTGTTTCCGATCTACCACCGGGTACCTATTCGGTGACAGTGACCGACTTCAACAATGATCAGGCGACAGGTGAGATCGTTCTTTCAGGTCAACCCTACGCGCTCTCGGACATCGCCGACGGCGGGACGACCGGACTGTGCAACACGTTCACGGATGTGCTGCTGGACGGACCGGGGAATGGGAACACGGGTTTAGGTCAGTATATGGGTCCGTTGCCCTACACCGTGAACGGACAGACCATGCAAGAGACCATCTATTACGAGTGGCTCTTCCCGGTCGATACCTTCTATGCCGCCAGTTGGCCCGCACCACAGTTCGGTGGTTGGCAGACCTACACGTTCAGCGACGGCGCCGGATGTACGGGCACCTTGAACGAATACATCGGTTACCCGATCGAATGGCCCGACCTGACCATCCTGGAGATCCAAGGTGCATGCTCCGGTGGTAACAACGGGTCCATCACCTTCCAAACGGGGCTTGAAGGCCACAGCCAGTTCACCCAAGTGAAGATCGAAACCATCAACAACCAGTACATCCCCTCCTTCGGAGCAGGGAACGCGGTGAGCACGAACTCATACGCTCTGCCGCCCGGAGACTACCTGCTCATCCAATTCATGAGCGAGAGCACATTCTTGGCGAGCAGCGGGTGCCGGGTGAGCACTCCCTTCACCATACCGGACCTCGGCCCCGGTTGCGGCAACATCAGTGGCACCGTGTTCATGGACGACAACGAGGACTGCGTTCGGCAAGGCAACGAGCCCGGAGCTAGCGGTGTGGTGCTTGAGATACTCCCCGGCCCGATCTATACGATCACCGGCGGTGGTCAGTACGGCCTCAACCTGCCATTGGGCTCTTACACCATACAACAGCAGAGTGCCGTTCTGGAGGATCATTGCATCTCAGCACCCGCACCGTTCACCTTGTCGTCTGGTGTTCCGTTCCAAACGGTGAATGTGGCCGATACCGCACTCGTGCCGATGGATGCCAGCGTATCGCTAGCGAGCGGTGCTGCACGGCCCGGGTTCCAAATGGCCCTCACAGCTCGAGTGGCGAACAACACCTTGTCCAGCACCGGAGCCAGCACGCTCACCATCACCTTCGACCCGGTGCTCTCCTTCGTTTCCGCCTTCCCGGCACCGAACGTGTCCGGCAATACGCTCACGTGGAACATCGCTGCATTCAGTTCCTTCCAAGAACGAACAGTGCATGTGCAGTTACAGGTTCCGCCGGACATCAACCTGCTCGGGACGGACCTGGTCTTCAACGCGAGCTTCACCACAGGCAATGTCGATGCGGTACCTGCGAACAATGCCGCCGCACTCACCACCACGGTGACCGGCAGCTACGATCCGAACGACAAGACGGCACGCACGAGCAGTGGCTCAAGCAACGACCTGTACAATATGGATGTGGATGAATGGATCGACTACACCATACGATTCCAGAATACGGGCAGCGACACCGCATTCAACATCGTGGTGACCGACACCATCCCAACGGAGCTCGATCTGGGCACCTTCCAAGCAGGTGCATCATCACATGCGCATGCGCTATCCATTCGCGATGGCAACGTGTTGCGCTGGGCCTTCTACAACATCCAACTGCCGGACAGCAATGTGAACGAGCCTCTTAGCCATGGCTTCGTCTCCTTCCGCATCAAGCCACGACTTCCACTTGCTCCGACAACGAGCATTGAGAACATCGCCAACATCTACTTCGACTTCAACCCGCCGGTGATCACCGAGCCGAGCGTGCTGGTGGCGGAGTTCAGTACGGGGTAGAGGAACCGGAGAGCCTTGCACAACTGCTGGTGATGCCAAATCCCACAGAGGGCCGACTCTTGATCCGAAGGAGTGGCGATGACCTTCGCACAGCCATGTTGATCGTTCGGGGTATTGATGGCCGTTCGATGCTTGAAGAGCGGGTGCCGGGTACCAGTGCGATGCTGAACGTGGAGGCTTGGGCCGCAGGGGTCTACATGCTGGAACTCGTGACCGACGACGGGGCGCGCAGCACAGTACGGTTCGTGAAACGATGAGCATTCGAATGCAGGACCAACGAACAGAACATAGGACAATGACATACATCGATCCATACTGGTCGCGCGCTTCCGCCGTACTACTGGGCATCGTGCTTGGTGTTGCACCGCTCCATGCCATCGACCTCTTTGTGGCTGCTGTGGGGCCATCCCTTTGTGGCGGTCCGGATGGTTCCATCTACGTGGATGTGGTGGGCGGCCTGCCTCCCTTCACCGTGACCTGGTATGATGCCGGGGGTGGGGTGTTCCAAGAGAGCAGTTCGTCGGTCGCCAACCTGGCACTGGAGGGTCTTTATCCTGGTGTTTATTCCCTCACCGTGGTCGATTCCCAGATGGACATGGCCAGTACCGGTCCGATCGAGGTCGTCATCGACGGTGCGGTCGTCCTGGACATACAAGCGATCGCGACATGTCCCGGTGAGCCACCCATCGCCGTGGTGAACATGTTCGAGAACGGGATCGTAGATATCTGGGGTCCCGATGTGATCGACTCGTCACAGCAATTGGATGAATGCGGTGCATTCACGTATCGGGCCCTGATGTTCCCGAGCTACGGTTCCTATCAACTGCAGTTCGAGGACCAGAACGGCTGTATACTGGATGCCTGGGTCGGCCTCAATGGCCCGGAGACGCTCCCTGTGATGCAGGTGGTGGATGTGGCGGGTTCGTGCAGTAACGGGGCGAGCGGGAGCATCACCATGTCCTTTGGCGGTTTTGGGCTCTATCCGCAGGTGGTGACCCGGTTGAAGAACAGCGCTGGGGTGGTCGTAGCGGGCGGTTGTTCTCAGGCTGGGATCGAACTCGAGGGTATCATCGGCACGCCGTACACCTTCTCCGGCCTGGCTGCCGATACGTATTGGGTCCATGTGTCGGGACAGACCTTCAACTTCGATTTCACGGATTGGTACGATTACCAGTGCCTTGATTCCATCGAGGTGGTGGTGCCCGCACTGCCAGGCGATTGTGGTGTGGTGAACGGACGCGTGTTCGTGGATAATAACTCCAACTGCGCGACGAACCCCGGCGAGAACAACGTTCCGGCCACCGTAGTGCGTCTTGAGCCAGGACCCTATTTCGGTAACACCAACAGCAGCGGTCAATACAGCGTGCAGGTGCCTTATGGAACCTATGAAGTATTCTCCGAACACCCTGTGTTGGACCAATCCTGTCCGGTGGTGCAAGTAGTGCAGCAAGCCGTGAACAACAATGTGCATGTGCCCATGGAGGTGGGCGCGCAACTGGACTTGCAGGTGACGATGAGCGATGGTGCGGCGCGGCCTGGATTCGAGTATCAGGTGGCAGTACAAGTGAACAACCTGACCGCGGATGCTGCGGGTACGGTAACGATGCAGTTGGAGCATGATGCACTGCTGGGCCTGGTCTCCGCCACACCGGCGCCCACCACCACGGCCGGCAACGTCCTCACCTGGACAGGTGCAGCCTTTTCATTCACCAACGCTTTTCAATCGCGCACCGTCCAACTACGTTTCCAAGTGCCACCTGACGTGGGCCTGCTCGGAACGGACTTGCTCACTGCGGCCACGGTGAGCACGACCAGCACCGATGCTGACCTTTCCAACAATACTTACCTGCTCCAGCGCACCATCGCCGGTGCATACGACCCCAATGACAAGCTCGCATACACCAGTAGTGGCAACACCGATGTGTGGCAGCTTGGCGCGGATGAGTGGATCGACTATACCATCCGCTTCCAGAACACGGGTACGGACACCGCCTTCAACGTGGTGATCACGGATACACTGCCGCCGAACCTGGATCCTGGTAGCATCATCATGGGTGCTTCTTCGTACACCTTCACATGGGAGCTCCGCGACCAAGGCACGCTGAAGTTCTACTACCCCAACATCCTGCTGCCGGACAGCAACATCAATGAGCCACGAAGTCATGCCTTCGTGGGCTTTCGCATCCGCCCGCGCTTGCCGCTATTGCCTGGCGACGAGATCGAGAACCGGGCCAACATCTTCTTCGACTTCAACCCGCCAGTGATCACGGAGCCGAGCGTGCTGGTGGCGGAGTTCAGTACGGCGGTCCAAGAGCAACCGCAGGAACAGGGGCAACTTCGCCTGATCCCGAATCCGACATGTGATCGGTTGGTCGTTACTTCCGATGTAGGAACGATCGAACAGGTCACCATTCTTACCCCTGATGGGAGAGAGGTGATGCGTCGATCCGTGCGAGCATCCACCGCAACGCTCGATGTGTCCTCATTGAATGCCGGGGCCTACGTGCTACTTGCACGGACCATTGAAGGAATGTTGGCGCGTGAACGTTTCATCAAACACTAGAATGACACTGGCCACCTTTACACGATCGGTGTGTATCCTGTTCGCCCTTGTTGCTGTTGAGGCGGCTACGGCGGCTACGGCGAACATCATGGTTCTTAGGCCAGAGACCTGTGGCAATTCCAATGGCGAGATGTACGCTTACATGAGCGGAAGCGGATCAGTGGCACCGTACACCTACTTGTGGTCCAACGGGGCAACCACCGGAACGATAACCGGCTTGCCCGGCGGCTCCTACTCCGTTACCATCACCGATGCGATGGGCACGCCATATACCGCGAACTCCACAGTGGAGAGCTTCCCTGCACTGCCCTTTGATGGTAGCACACAGTACGGCCCCAGCGCCGCTTCCTTCTTCGACATCACCGGGTTCACAGGGTTGCCCTGCCCGGGGGAATGCAATGGCATCTTCAGCTTACCGCAGGTGTCACTAGGAGGAACGCCACCCTTCAGCGCGAGCTTCGATGTGGCCGTAACACCCCTCGGCGTGGACAACTACGGCTTCCTTTATTTCTCGGGTTTCTGCGATGGTGCCACCGTGAACTACACCATCACCGATGCGCAGGGCTGCCAGGGAACCAGCTACTTCACCGTGGACCCCGTGCAATTGGATGCGCTACCCTCGGCGAGCGACATGCAAGGCGCGTGCGCAGGCTCGGACATCGGCAGCTTCAACCTGTATTCGGCAGGGTTCCCCACGCGCTACTCCATATCCAACGGCGGTGATCACATCGTGCAGGATACGGTACTCTATGATTTCGATGTTCACACTTACGGCCTCCTCCCAGCAGGCATCTACACCATGGATGCCTACCCCATGTTGGGCCAGTGCCCAGCGTCCACCACGATCGAAGTGCCGGATCTCGGACCCGGTTGCTCGCAGGTGCAAGGTCAGGCGTGGTTCGATCAAGATGCGGATTGTGTATTCGATGCAGACGAGGTGGGCGTGCCCGGCAGCGTAATGGTCATCGAACCCGGAACGCAATATGCCGCGACCGGGGGCAACGGGCATTACAGCTTCAACCTGCCGGCGGGCAACTACACCATCGAACAGACCAACCCCACATTGGAACCGTACTGCCCGGCCACTCAGCCGGTGCCCTTCACGGTGAACGGGCCGATCGCCAACATCGATTTCGCCAACAACAGTACGGCACCACTGGATCTGCGCGCTCATATCGGTGGCGGCTTTGCACGGCCAGGTTTCGGCCACAACATCAGTGCTTCAGCGATCAACAGCACGGCGCAACCCACAGGAGCCGTGGAGGTGACCATGTTGATCGACCCAACGGTGACCATCGGGAACATCACACCGACTCCCACCTCCAGCACCGGCAACCTGTTCACCTGGCAACTTGCGGAATTGGACTACTTCGGTTCGCAGGGCTTCAGCATCCAGACCACGGTCCCGGTGAGCACGCCACTAGGCACCGTGCTCAACCACAGCATCAGCGTGAGCAGCGTCAACCCCGATGCCGACCTGAGCGACAACAGCGACCTCACCACGGAAGTGGTCGTTGGCAGCTATGACCCGAACGACAAGACCGCTGTGACCAGCTCGCGCCTGAGCGAAGCACTCTATTTCATCAACGAGGATGAGTGGATCGACTATAGCATCCGCTTCCAGAACACCGGTACGGCCGAGGCCTTCTTCGTCACCATCACCGATACGTTGCCGGAGGAACTGGACATGACCACCTTCCAGATGGCCGTGGCTTCGCACGCACACACGTACAGCTTCAAACCCGGTCGCGTCGTGGAGTGGTTCTTCGACGACATCAACCTGCCGGACAGCACCACCAACGAGGCGGAGAGCCATGGCTTCGTGAAGTTCAGGATCCGTCCTGTGCAGCCGGTGCTTGCAGGAGCGCAGATAGCGAACACCGCCAACATCTTCTTCGACTTCAACCCGCCGGTGATCACCGAGCCCAGCGTGCTGGTGGCGGAGTTCAGTACCGTTGTGACCGAGTTGCAGGATAGCAGGCTTGTGCTCGCTCCGGTCCCCATGCAGCGCATCGTATCGGTCACTGCGCCAGCAGCAATGCGCGCGCTCAGGGTGATAGCGGCTGATGGACGCACAGTGCTCCGGTCGAACCCGGGAGCGCTTACCTATGACCTGAACGTGGCACAGCTCGATGCAGGCACTTACGTGATCATCGCAGATCTTGAGAATGGCGATCAGCTGCGGCAGCGCTCCATCAAGCAGTGACCATGGCCACTTTCAACGCATACCACTGGACCGTATACCGCCATCGCGACCCTCTTCTATACCTCCCCGACGACCATTGACGCAGCCACCCACGATCCCGAGGCACGGCGGTGGCAACCGCCTGGGCAGTTGCGCCACTTCGGTGCCAACAACGAACGCGACAGCATCCTCCGGACCATCGGGGGCACGGTGCCTATCGTCGTGAAGCTGGAGCAATTACCGTAGTAAGGTGCGGCAATGGAAATGATCTTGCCTAACTTCGAACAGGTGGACCAGCGTGGATGAACATCCCATATGCCAACGAATAGAGCCATGAGAACCCTGACCCTACTGAGCGTCATGATCGGCATGCACCCTGTCGTGGCGGTGAACGTGCAGGTCACCTTTCTCCAGAACGACTACTGTGGCCAGTCCGTTGGCATCATGCAGGCCACCGCTTCCAACGGTGTGGAGCCCTACCGCTACGATTGGTTCAGCGATGACGGTTCCGGCTTCGTTCCGCTTTGTACCGATTGTGGTCCCGAGATCACGGGTCTGCCGGGGAACATCAATTACAAGGTCCTTGTGACCGACGACCTGGGTGCCATGGCCGAGGCCAGTGACTACCTATGGCCTGCGGACCTGGCGATCCTCGACGAGGACATCGTGATCTTCCCTCACGTGTCGACCGAACAGCCTTACATGAAGCTCTATGTGGGTACATCCATGACCCCGGGGGCGTCCGCTATCGTGGAGGTCATAGGGGCGGAATTGGTCTACCAACCGGAATTCCCCGGGGATGGCATCGGGATCTGGTGGTTCCGGCTGCTGCAAAGCACAGGTTCGATCGGCATCCTTTATACGTTCCCTGGTGGTGAGTGCTCCGTACAACGCGACTTCACGAGGCCACCGCCTACGGTGTTGCCGACCATGGGCGTCGTGGACGGCCAAGGCTCGTGCTCCAATGCACCCACCGGAAGCGTCACCTTCGCGCTCACCAATGGAAGCATGCCTCAACCACTGGCTGTGATCCTGAACGGGAATACCAGCTTCACTCCAGGCATCTGGACCGGTCAGGAAGTGGTGGGGGCCACCACCTTGGTCACCTTGAACAACCTCGGCGCCGGTTCATACACCTTCCACCTCTCTGGGAACAACACAACGGGTTCCACCCCAACGGACATGGGCTTCCCATACCAGTGCTTCAATTCAATTCCATTCGTCGTCGCCAATGAGGGGGCTACCTGTGGTCGCGTGCAAGGCCGCGTGTTCGTTGACAACAACCTGAACTGTGGTTGGCAGGGATCCGAGCCGGGCGTGATGAACAGTGTGCTCGAGGTACTCCCCGGACCTACCTACGTCACCACCATAGCGGGAGGGCAGTATGACCTGACGCTCGCACCGGGTGCCTACACCATGGAACTGCAGAGCGATGTGATCGAAGAGCACTGCGTGGGAACCCCCATTCCGTTCACCATCACGGGTGCCACCAACCCGGTCACCGTGAACCATGCCAGCGTCTCGCTGGTGCCCTTGGACGTGGCCGCCGTACTGGGCAGTGGGGCAGCGCGACCGGGTTTCGAATACGTTGTGGGGCTGTCCTTGCGCAACCACACGCCGGCCCCTAGTGGTGCCTTGACCGTTTCGCTTTCCTATGATCCCGTACTCGGTTTCATCAGCGCTGGAAGCACCCCGCCATCTACCGCCACAAGCGGTACGCTCACGTGGAACTTGCCACAGCTATCCGCGTTCCAGCAACGTCAGATCGTCCTTCGGTTCCAGATCCCGCCGGATGTGGGTCTGCTGGGCTCGGAACTCCTCACCTCCGTGGTGGTGAACACGGGGATCCCCGATGCCGTGCCTACCAATAACACCACCTCCCTGGCCCGGACCGTGACCGGCAGCTACGACCCCAACGACAAACTGGTCAGCACCAGCCTCGGGAGTGGAAGTCAGTGGCTGCTCGATGAGGATGAGTGGATCGACTACACCATCCGCTTCCAGAACACGGGCACGGATACGGCCTTCCATGTGCTGATCACCGACACATTGCCCTCGAACCTCGACCCGCTGACCTTGACAATGGGTGCAGGCTCGCATCCATTCACTTGGGAACTACGCGACGCGGGCACCTTGAAATTCCGGTTCTTCAACATCCTTCTGCCGGACAGCAACATCAACGAGCCCCGCAGCCACGGTTTCGTCAGCTTCCGGATCCGTCCACGTCTGCCGCTCTCGCCGGGTCAGCAGATCACCAACATCGCCAACATCTACTTCGACTTCAACCCGCCGGTGATCACTGACCCGAGCGTACTCACCGTGGTCTCACCCATCCGCCTCGATGCGCGCGTTTGGCTCGGCGGTGCCTATGATGCACTAGCCGCCTTGATGCGCGATGACCTGCGTACCCAGGCCCTGATCCCGCTCACCGAGCCCTATACTGCGCTCGGCTACACCCACAGCGGCGATGGCGGCAGTGAGACCATCTCACCTACCCTGCTCAACATCACTGGCCCAACAGCCATAGTGGATTGGGTGCTCCTTGAATTGCGTAGCACGGCTCAACCAAACACCGTGTTGCACAGCCGCGCAGCACTGCTGCGTCGCGATGGCCGTATCACCGACAAGGACGGAACAAGCCCTTTGGCTTTTGCTGCACCTGTTGGCAGTTACCGCATCGCCCTGCTGCACCGGAACCACCTTGGCGTGATCAGCGCCGCACCCATCGCACTCAGCAGCACCACCACCACGTGGGACACGCGCACCACTGCAACGGCGCTCTTCGGCACTGCACCCACCAGTGTAGCCGGTAGCACCCGACTGCTCTGGCCTGGCGATGGTAGTGGCGATGGCACGGTGAAGTATTCCGGCGTGAACAACGACCGCGACCCGGTCCTGGTGGCCATCGGTGGCTCCGTGCCCACCAATGTGGTATCCGGCATTTACAGCCCGCTGGACATCAACCTCGATGGGCAGTTGCGCTACGCCGGTGCCAACAACGACCGCGACCCCATCCTGCAGACCATCGGGGGAACGGTGCCAACGGCGGTGAGGGTGGAGCAACTACCGTGAGAACGACATTGACAACCAACAGCCACTTCGACCGCAGCCAGCCGGTGATCACCGAGCCGAACTTGCTGGAGGCAGAGTTCAGTACAGGAATGTGGGAGGTCGATGAAAGGCGTCTGAGACTTTCACCAGTACCCATCCTTGATCAGCTGAACCTGTCCTCAAACGACGAGTTCCGTTCGGTCCGGAGTATTGCTACCGTTGGCCTGGAAGGGCAACAAACGTCCAGCAAGGCAACTTCCGTGACCACTGGCGTCTTCGTAATGAAAGCAGGCGCCCATCTGCTCGTTGCCACAATGTCCAACTGAAGTTCCGCTTGTGAACGCTACATCGAACGCTGATCATGCGCTTCCTTATCACGATCTTCTCTACCGTGTTATCGGGCATGGTGCTCGCCCAGCAGCCAGGCACACTCGACCCCACATTCAACCCCAGTGATGCGGGCTTCGGCCTCGGGGATGGTACATGGGGAGGTTACGTCTATGCCATGGCGCGGCAGCCGGACGGCAAAGTGATCATTGGTGGACAGTTCGGATGGCACAACGGTCACATCGTGGGCAGTCTTTCACGCATGAATGCAGATGGCACGCGCGATGAGACGTTCCAGATCGGACAGATCGTGAGCGGCCAGGTATTCGCGATCGCCTTACAGACCGATGGTAAGATCCTCCTTGGGGGGAACTTCTCCTCCGTGAATGGAGTAGCTCGTTATTGCCTGGCCCGCCTCAATGCGGACGGTTCCCTTGATACCGGGTTCGATGTCGGGTTCAATTCGATGAACGAGACGGTGATCAGATCCATCGCGCCTCAAGCCAATGGCACGATCGTGATCGGCGGCTGGTTCACGAGTATGGGTGGGGTGCCGCGCAATAACATTACACGCCTGCTTGCTAATGGGGCAGATGATACAAACTTCGACACCGGGAGTGGCTGCTCCGGACAGGTACTTGCTGTGCGGAACACCGGTTCCGGCCGGGTGTTGGTGGTCGGGGAATTCGACTCGTTCAATGGCGTACCGCGGGGTGGCATCGTTCGAGTGAACACCAACGGCTCTATCGATCCCGGCTTCGCTGCGGGAGCCGGCATCAACGGAGGGCAGATCGCGGCGCTGCTGGAACGTGAAGACGGGTCATTGTACGTGGGTGGTAGGTTCACCTCATTCGATGGCCTGCCGCGACAGTGTACCGCACGTCTGCTGGCCAATGGTACTGTGGACCCAACTATGGGGTGCCGTGGGACCGGATCTTATCGTGAGTACGGAGAACGTGAAGTCCATGGTGGAAGCAGCGGATGGTTCCTTGCTCATCGGTGGACGGTTCACGACCGTTGGCGGCATTGCCAAACCCTTTTTTGCCAAGCTCTCCAACACCGGCGTATGGGACCCCACGTATCCCGGGGGTACCGGGTTCAACGCCGCGATCCATACCATGCTGCTTCGGCCAGATGGCAAGGCGCTCGTTGGCGGCGAGTTCGTGTACTTCGGTGATCGCACCGCCATCGGCTACACACAACTCAGCTTGGACGGAAGCTTGGATGCCAGCTTCAATCCAGGTAACGGGTTCAATGGTGGCAATGTGAGCCAGCTGATCGTTCAGCCGGACCAGCGCACACTTGCGCTCGGCGGTTTTGCAGGGTACCAGGGTGCCGAACGCCCCAGTTTGCTCCGCTTGAATGCAGATGGTTCGCTCGATCCGGGCTTCGGTCCCGTGCTTCCGGAAAATGGTAGTTTGGGCTGTATGGCTCTTCAACCCGACGGGCGTATCGTGATCAGCGGCGGCTTCACCTCGTTCGCAGGGCACACCTCATCGCGGATCGCACGGTTGAACAGCAATGGATCCATCGATGCATCGTTCACAGCGAACGGCATCAACGGCACGGTGAGCAGAGCTATTGTCCAACCGGATGGTCGCATCATGATCGCGGGTGGCTTTGCAACGGTACAGGGAGTTGCGCGGAACCGGGTGGCACGGCTGCTGTCCGACGGTTCTCTCGACCTATCGTTCAACCCCGGTTCCGGTCCGAACAATGTCGTTTTCGGTATGCACGTGCAGTTCGACGGGAAGGTGTTGCTGGTCGGTAATTTCACGTCCTACAATGGCACCACGCGAAACCGGATCGTACGGCTCAATGCAGATGGGTCGTTGGACACATCGTTCGATCCAAGTGCCGGGGCGAACGTGAGCATCACCGGTGCGGTATCCACGGATGCCGGAATGATCATGGTCTGGGGGCCATTCGCCACCTTCAATGGGGTCGCACGCAATGGCCTTGCACGCCTCAACCCAGACGGTAGCCTGGACCAAACTTTCAATGCTTCGTTGGTCGGCTCGGTGATCACTGCGGTGCTTCCTTGTGCGGACGGGCGCATGCTCATCGCCGGATCCTCCAACTTCAGTGTGGGCGGCAACACACTCTATGGGTTTGGTCGCCTACTCCCGGATGGAAGCATCGACCCCAGTTTCGAGGTGGGCATGGGTATCGACCGCGGTGCCTCATCCGTGGTGCATGCGGATAACGGGCAAGTACTCTTGGCGGGAGGCTTCCATTCCTACAATGGATCGGGGCGGAACCGCATCGTGCGCATCGACAATGGACTCGATCCATTGGTCACCGTTCGACCCCGGGTCTTCCTGGATGGACCGCTGAACACCACCACCAACATCATGGGGGATCAACTCCGGAGCTTCCAGCTGCTTCCGTCCGCCGAACCGTACACAGCTATGGGTTACACGCACGTAGCAAGTGGAGGTGCGGAGAGCGCATCACCCACCGCCATGGGACCCGGTGGTAACAACAACGTCGTGGACTGGGTGGTGGTGGAACTGCGCGACCCCTTGGAGCCCGCGACCATTTATGCCACGCGAAGCGCCCTCCTCCAACGCGATGGCGATGTGGTCGGCACCAACGGGGGATCTCCGGTGGACTTCCCCTTTCCCCCTGGCAGCTACCATATCACCATCCGCCACCGCAACCACCTCGGCGTCATGACAGCCTCGCCCATCGTGCTGGCCGCTTCACCCATCACCATCGACTTCACCAGCTCGGCTACGTCCACCTGGGGAACGGGTGCGCGCAAGAACACCGGTAGCGTAATGTCCCTCTGGCCCGGCGATGCCACCTTCGACGGGCCAGGTGAAATACACAGGCACCGGCAACGACCGCGACGTGGTGCTGACCGCTGTGGGAGGAAGCACACCGACAAATGTGGCCAACGATGTCTACAACGGTGCCGATGTGAACATGGACGGCGTGGTGAAGTATGTCGGCCTCAACAACGACCGCGACATCATCCTCCAGACCATCGGGGGCACGGTGCCTACAGCGGTGAGGCTGGAGCAAGTGCCTTAGCACTCCTACTTCAACACCGCCAAGCGCTCCTCCAGTGTCTTGATCTTGGCCTCGGCATCCGCCTTCTTCTTGCGCTCGTTCTCCAGCACTTGCACGGGTGCGCCGGCCACGAAGCGTTCATTGCCCAGCTTCTTCTCCACGCTGCTCAGAAAGCCGCGTAAGTAGCTCAACTCCTCTTCGGCCTTCTTCGCTTCGGCGGCGGGATCCACGTTGCTGCCCAGGTCGATGGCGTACTCGGTGGTGCCGACAAGGAATGTAACACTGCCTTCGGTCACTTTCTCCACAGCGGAGATGGCGCCCACGTTGGCAAGCTTGCTCACCAACGACGAGACCGGGGGCTGCATGGGCACTGCTCCCTTCGTCTGCACCTCAAGTGCCTCCTTCGGGCTCATGCCACGCTCATTCCGGGTATTGCGAACTGCGGTCACCAGGTCGAACGCGTGCTGTACCTCGGCCTCCAACTTCGCATCACCCACACCGCCCTTCGGCCACGCGGCCACGATGATGTCATCACCCTCCTTTCGCTCGCGCAGGTGGTGCCAAAGCTCCTCGGTGAGGAAGGGCATGTAAGGATGCAACAGCTTCAACACATCCTCGAACAGACCGATGGTGGCCTCGTAGGTAACCGCATCGATCGGTTGCGACACGCCATCAACGAACGCAGGCTTGATGCTCTCCAGGGTCCAGCTGCACAGGTCGTCCCACACGAGTTTGTAGGTGGCCATCAACGCCTCACTGATCCGGAACTGGTCGTAGAGACCATCGAGCTCGGCGGTAGCACGCTGCACGCGGCTTTGCATCCAAGCGACCGCAGCTGCCGATGATGCCGGTTGCGGGCGATCATCCACGCTCCAACCTTTCACCAAGCGGAACGCGTTCCAGATCTTGTTGCTGAAGTTGCGGCCCTGCTCGCAGAGCGAATCATCATACGGCAGATCATTGCCAGCAGGACTGGTGAGCAGCATGCCCACGCGGACGCCGTCGGCGCCGAACTTCTCGATCAGCTCCAACGGGTCCGGGCTGTTGCCCAGGCTCTTGCTCATCTTGCGGCCCAGCTTGTCGCGTACGATGCCAGTGAGGTACACGTTCTTGAACGGCACCTCCTGCTTGTACTCCATCCCTGCCATGATCATGCGTGCCACCCAGAAGAAGAGGATCTCCGGTGCCGTCACCAGGTCGTTCGTGGGGTAGTAGTACTTGATGTCCGCATTGTTCGGATCCTTGAACCCATCGAACACACTGATCGGCCAAAGCCAACTGCTGAACCAGGTGTCCATGACGCCCTCGCCCTGAGTGATGCCCATGGTGCTTTGGCCCGCTGCTGTGAAATGCGCAATGGCCTCGGCCTCGGTCTTGCACACGGCGAAGTCACCGTTCGTATTGTACCACGCCGGCACCCGCTGCCCCCACCACAACTGGCGGCTGATGCACCAGTCGCGCACGTTCTCCATCCAGTGCTTGTAGGTGTTGGCGAACTTCTGCGGATGCAACTTCACACGACCATCGTTCACCACGTCCAACGCCGGCTTGGCCAACTCGCCCATCTTCACGAACCACTGCAACGAAAGGCGCGGCTCGATCACGGCATCGGTCCGCTCGCTGTAGCCCACCTTGTTGGTGATGTCCTCGGCCTTCACCAGGTGGCCTTTCTCCTCCAACTCCTTCACGATCTTCTTCCGCACGGCGAAGCGGTCCTCGCCGACATATAGCTGCGCAGCTGCGCTGAGCGTGCCGTTGGGCTCCAGGATGTCGATGGTCTCCAAGCCGTGCTTCTTGCCCAGCTCGTGGTCGTTCACATCATGCGCTGGCGTCACCTTCAGCGCACCGGTACCGAACTCGCGCTCCACGTACTCATCGAAGATCACCGGGATCTTGCGACCGATCAGCGGCACCTCCACGTGCATTCCCTTCAGGTCGGCATAACGCTCGTCCTCGGGATGCACCGCCACGGCCGTATCACCCAGGATCGTCTCAGGACGTGTGGTGGCGATGGTCACATACTCTTCGCAGTCCGCGTTGTCCGTCACCACCCGATAGCGGATGTGGTAAAGCTTGGAGTTCACCTCCTTGTGGATCACCTCCTCGTCGCTCACTGCGGTCAGCGCCACGGGATCCCAGTTCACCATACGCAGGCCACGGTAGACCAGTCCTTTCTGATACAGGTCGATGAAGACGTCGATGACCGCTTCGCTCAGGTCGTCCTCCATGGTGAACCGCGTGCGGTCCCAATCACAGCTGGCACCGAGCTTCTTCAACTGCTCGAGGATCACCCCACCGTACTTCTCCTTCCACGCGAAGGCATGCTTCAGGAATTCCTCCCGACCGATCGCGCTCTTCTTGATCCCTTGTTCCGCCAGCAGCCGCACCACCTTTGCTTCCGTGGCGATGCTCGCATGATCGGTGCCGGGTACCCAGCATGCGTTCTTGCCTTGCATCCGCGCACGGCGCACCAGTACGTCCTGGATGGTGTTGT
>JADKCV010000035.1 GCA_016718655.1 Flavobacteriales bacterium
TCAGTGAACGGCGGATGATCAGGTCCATCCGCAATGCGCCATCGCCTGTGCCATCCATCGTTCAATGCAACACTGTCCATCGCAACCACGAACAATTCAGGTTCTTCGAACAGGTCTGGATTGAAAATGGTATACGGATAAGGACCTATGGCCATGTTCATATCGAACAAAAGATACTCTTGCTGGTCCCCACTCGGTGAAACAGCATAGGACATCTTGAGCAAAGTGTCCTCTCGATAGTACATGAAGTCCTCATCAACCACGGTATAACTGAAGTAGGCTGCTGTGTCGAACGTTCCACCAATAGGCTGAACGCTACAGTGCCTTATCAGTTTCAACCTTGAATAGACCTGCTCGTTCCATACGACACTGCCTATCAGGAGGATCCGATCATTGCACTCGTGCCATTCGTAGGGGCTGCTAACGCTTCCAGGCTGCAGCCAACGATGCGATTCAACCCATTCAGCATCCACCAAGGGCAAAGGACGATAACTCGATTGCGCCCAACAGATGGTCCAAGTTGTATAGCAAAGAGACACTATCAGCCAACGCATGGTCCGAATATCAAGCAACCTGTATGGGATCTCGAAAGAAGCTATGCCATCTTTTCCAAGATGGAAGGTACATCGAAGATGAGGAATGTTCGGCACCAACCGAAACATGTCGGCCATCTCAGAGGTTCAGCAGACCAAAACTGCGGATCAGCAGGAAGAGCACCACGCTCACTCCCACCAAGGTCAGCGCCAACCGGGCCATACGCCCATTGCCTTGGTGCTGACGTTGCCAGCTGTGGCGCATCCGCTGGCCAAGCAGCGCGCGGTCGTTCGCCAGCAACTCAATCGTTTCACCACGTTCACGCACGCGTTGCAGACGCTCCTTACGCGCCTCTGCTTCAGCATCGTAGAACCGCGTGGGCATGTCGAATCCCCGTGGACCACGTTGGCGGAACACGCTGAACTGGGCGGGCAGCTTGGGGGCTTTCATCGGTCCGACACCAAAGGTAAGGCGCCTGTTGAAGCACCGGGCCTGACCGTTCCTCGTTCTTCGAATGCCTGACATACAAGACCCCTGGTAGGCAGCGTTCCTTACCGGCCCCACACGCTGCTTGTTCAAAACTGGCCCGGTTCGTGCGCTTTACCTCCCGCTGGCCCCGGTAGTTTCGCCACACATGCCATTCTCCCGCGAACGACTCCTCTTGTTCCTACTGCCTGCCGCACTGCTTGCGGTGAGTAGCACACCGCCCCATGGCCGTTCCATGGGCATTGCGCCGCCCTTCCTCGCTGCTCCGACCCCCTGGGCCGATTCCGTGTTCAGCACCCTCTCCCTGGATGACCGTATCGGTCAGTTGATGATGGTGGCCGCTTATTCCAACAAGGACGCCAAGCACGAGGCGGAGATCGAGGCCCTTGTTCGCGAACGTAACATCGGTGGGCTGATCTTCTTCCAGGGTGGTCCGTTGCGGCAGGCCCACCTCACAAACCGTTACCAAGGCGCTGCACGTACGCCCTTGTTGCTGGGTATGGACCTGGAGTGGGGGCTGGCCATGCGCTTGGACAGCACCATCCGCTTCCCGCGCCAGATGACCTTGGGCGCGCTACGCGATGATGCGCTCATCACGGAAATGGGCTTGGAGATCGCCCGGCAGATGAAGCGCCTCGGTGTCCACGTCAGCTTCAGCCCGGTGGTGGATGTGAACAACAACCCGGCGAACCCGGTGATCAACGACCGCAGCTTCGGAGAGGATCGTGAAACGGTGGCCCGTAAAGGGATCGCCTACATGCGCGGGTTGCAGCAGGGCGGTGTCATTGCCACGGCCAAGCACTTCCCCGGGCACGGCGATACAGACAGCGACTCGCACTACGCCCTGCCGTTGATCGCGCACAGCCGCACCCGCTTGGATTCCATGGAGCTCTATCCCTTCCAGCGCTTGGTGGACGAGGGTTTGACGGCGATGATGGTGGGCCACTTGGAGGTTCCCGCGCTGGACAGCACCAAAGGACAGCCGAGTACCCTGAGCAAGCCGATCGTGAGTGGTCTCTTGGAGCAGGAGTTGGGCTTCCGCGGTCTGGTGTTCACGGATGCGTTGAACATGAAGGGTGTTGCCAATGCGGAGAAGCCCGGCGAGATCGAACTGCGTGCACTTCTTGCAGGCAACGATGTGATGCTCTTCCCACAGGACCCCGTGAAGGCCATCGAGCGGATCCGGACGGCCGTTGCTTCCGGCGAATTGGACCGGGTAGTGATCGACCACAAGTGCTTGAAGGTCCTGCGCGCCAAGGAGTGGGCCGGGCTGGACCGGAACGTTCAGGTACGCACCGAGGGCCTTCATGCCGACCTGAACACCACACAGAGCAAACTGCTGCGACGCAACCTCTATGGTGCGGCCATCACTGTCCTCAATGATCGCAATGGCATGCTGCCATTCACCGACCTGGGTGCGTTGAAGGTGGCCTCGGTCGTCATCGGCGATAGCTCAGGGAATGGCTTCCAGCGTAACCTGCAGCGTTTTGGTGCGGTGAGCACGTTCGCCGTCCCCAAGTCGATGAAGCGCGATTCACTCACCGCATTGCTCAACCAGCTTGAGCGGTTCGATCGCGTGATCGTCTCCATCCATGGTACCACCTATCGCGTCGCAAAGGACTTCGGGATCCCGGAGACGGCCATGGACATCGTACGAGAGATCGCCGCGCGCAAGTCCACAGTCCTCTGCCTATTCGCGAACCCCTACCGCTTGACCCGTGCCTATGGTGCGCACTACTTGGCGAGTGTTGTGGTGGCCTACGAAGAGACCGATGACACACAGGATCTGGTCGCACAGGTCATCTACGGTGGACGAGGGGCCAATGGCCAGTTGCCCATCACAGCATCGTCCTTCTACAAAGCAGGCGATGGCCACGAATTGTTGGCCAATGGACGTTTCGGCTATACGCTTCCGGAGGGTGTGGGTATGCAGAGCCTTGATCTCGCCACTGTGGATGACATCGTTCGCACGGGCATTGATGCCAAAGCGTATCCGGGGTGTCAGGTGCTGGTGGCCGTGGATGGTCAGGTGGTGATGAACAAGGCCTACGGACATACCACGTATGCACGCACGCAACGCGTCCGCACCGACGATCTCTATGACCTGGCCTCCATCACCAAGGTGGCCAGCACCACCCTTGCGCTCATGGAACTGGTGGATGAAGGGAAGGTCGATATGGACAAGCCGCTCGGTCATTACCTGCCCGAGTTGGACGATATGTCAGTGGCCCACGCACGCATGGGCCTGCGCGACATCCTGACGCACCAGGCCGGGCTCAAGGCCTTCGTGCCTTTCCAGAACCGGATCATGAGGGACGGTCGTTTCAACCCCGGTGCCGTGAGCGATACCTCCAGCGAGACCCATGGCATCCGCATCGCCGAAGGGCTGTACTTGCACAACACCTACCGCGATAGCTTGGTGAGCTGGGTGCTGCGCACACCGTTGGGCGCCAAGGGCGAGTATGTCTACAGCGACATGGGCTACTACTTGTTACAGGAGGTGATCGAACGGCTGAGCGGCATGCCCTTGGAGCGGTTCGTGCAAGAACGGTTCTATGGCCCGCTCGGGGCGGCCACACTCGGATATCGGCCGTATGAGCGGTATGCCGTGTCGCGCATCGCGCCCACGGAGAACGATCAACTCTTCCGCGAGCGCCAGATCCAAGGCGATGTACACGACCCCGGTGCGGCCATGAAGGGTGGTGTGGCCGGGCATGCAGGCTTGTTCGGCAGTGCGAACGACCTGGCGAAAGTGATGCAGCTCCTGTTGAACAAGGGGGTGTATGGTGGCAAGCGTTACCTGAGCGAGGCTGTGGTGGAGGAGTTCACCAAGTGCCAGTTCTGCAAGCCGGATGGCAAGGGCAATCGCCGCGGATTGGGTTGGGACAAGCCGGTGCAAGGAAAGGGCGGGCCCACCTGTGAATGCGTGAGCTACGCCAGCTTCGGTCATACCGGTTTCACCGGCACCATGGCCTGGGCCGATCCCGAGCAGCGGGTGGTCTACATTTTCCTGAGCAACCGCGTATACCCCGATGCCAGTGAGAACAAGCTGGCCAACATGGGCATCCGGACCAAGGTGCAGGAAGCGGTGCATGATGCGGTGGCGGCGCGTGTCAAGGCGACCCCGGTGAAGCCGGTGGCCACGGAGGCGTTGCGGCGTTGACCGGATATCCCGGCCAACGCCCGTTCATCCGACCCCGGTCCGTGCAACACACTGAACAGGCTAGTTTCATCCTGTCGCAGGACCCACTCAACTCATCCTTGTTCCTTTTCAGCCATGCGCAGCTTCCAGCACACTGACAAGCGCACGTGGTCCTTGTTGGACGATCAAGGTGCTGTGCTGGGCTCGCTTGTGCGTACCAAGTGGCACGGCATGGGCGCGGAGATCGTGTTGGCACAAGGGGTGTACGAAGTGAAAGGCATGAAGGGCTTCACGTCCAAGACCGCGGTGTTCTCGGGTGATCTGCCACTGCGCGTGGCCAGCTACGGATGGAAGGGCATAGCCATCAAGGACCCGCAAGGTGTAATGCCCGTTGTTACGGTGCGACGCGAACACCTGTTCAGCGGCACCTATGTGATCAACGCCAGTGACCGCGGCCAGATGAAGATGCGGCTGCGCATGAACTGGAAGCGGTTCGACACGGAACCCGAGTTCATCTCCGCCACCGGCGAGGAGCTTGATCCGTTGACGGTGCTGTTCGCACTACACGCCATCCGCGTGCAACAACAACGCGCAGCCGGGGCCGCGGCCTAATTCAACCACAGGATCGCCCCGTTCAGGACGGAAGCGAAGCTCACCCAGAGCAGGTACGGTACAAGCAAGTAGGCCGCGGTGCGCTGGATGGGTTCGAACAGGCGCATGCACCACACGATGGCGATCCACAACAGCACGATCTCCGTCAATGCGAGTTGTGGCGACCTCAACCCGAAGAAGAGGATGGACCACAATGCGTTCAAGCCCAACTGAAGGATGTAAGCGGCCAAGGCGCGGCGCTTCACCGTGGCCTCCGCAGTACTGCTCCACACCAGCCCAGCGGCGACGCCCATCAGGATGTAGAGCAGCGTCCATACGGGCCCAGAATCCAGTTGGGCGGGTTGAAGGAAGGCTTGTTGATGCCGGCGTACCAGGTGTTGATGGCATCGGCGGTGATCAGGCCGCTGGCGGATCCGATGGCTACCGTACCGACCACGGCGATGAGGATCTTGATGGGGGAGGAGAGCGTCATGTGTCAGAAGGGATAACCGATGGCGATGTTGAAGATGAAGTTGTCCGAGAGGCGCGCGAACTGGTCGTTGAAAACCCAGCGGTCACCTTGCGGAAGGTCGGGGCGGCGCAGGGGCGTGGCCAGGTCGAGGCGTACCACGATCACTTCCGGATCGAAGCGGATGCCCGCGCCACCACCAAAGGCCAGTTCATCCACAGCGGTGTTGAAGTTGAACTTACCGCCGGGACGTTGGGGGTCATCGTTGATCAACCACACGTTGCCCGCATCGGCGAATACCGCTGCTTTCACAAAGCCGGAGATGGTCCACCGGAACTCGATGTTCGCCTCGAACTTGATGTCGCCCACCTGGTCGATGAGCAGGTTGCTGTCATCGCTCGGGCGGTAGGTACCGGGCCCCACACTGCGCGCCCGGAACGCGCGGATACTGTTGGTGCCACCGCTGAAGAACTGTTTCACATAAGGCACGGTGCTGCTGTTGCCGTACGGTGCGGCCACGGAGGCCAAGACCCGCCCCACCACCTGCGATCCGTGCGTACCCACGGCCTGGTACCACCGCACTTCCGGACGCACACGCACGAACTGCGAGTAGCGCTCGCCGAAGAGGGTGTAGCCTTCCTCCGGGCGTGGGCCGCCGATAGTGGAGAAGAGCGACGTGAGGTTCCCACCTTCATCCACGCCGAAGCTCATGAGGAACCAGGACCGGTCGTTCCTTCGCCGCTGTGTGCTGCGGGTGTAGGTATAGCCCGCTCCGAGGATGAACTGTTCCTCGAAACTCCGGCGGATGGCGAGGTTCGCCGAGAGGAAGGCATCGAAGCTGGGACTCGTATAGTAGAGGTTGTTGTAGCTGATGTCGGGGATGCGCAGGTCGTGCCACACGCGCACGTTCTGCCGCCACACATAGCTGTATGCGAGGTTCGCCGATTCCAGTCCGTACAACCCGATGCGCCGGAACAGGCCGTAGCCGATCTCCACCCGTGTGCTGGGCACGTAGGACCGAGCGCTGCGCAGGAAGTTGAACACCAGGATCCGCGGGACGCTCAGCGCGGCCTTCGCACCGATCTCGTAAGCATTGGTGCCCTTGCCCGCACCGGCCAATTGCGTCTCGAACCGCGTGTTCATGTCCACGGTCAACAGCTCCGCTCCGCGGAAGAGGTCACGGTCCTTGAAACCCACTTTCAAGCCCGGACCGGCGAAGTTGTTGCTCTTGCTCACTGCGTTCAATTCACTGAACAGGGAGAAGCGCTTCATCGGGGTCAGCAGCACATCGGCGCGCAGTATACCGAGCTGTATACTATCCTCGGTGTAGTCCACCTTCACACCGCTGAAGACGCCATAGCTGCCCAGGAATTGCTGGGTCTGGTCGGTACGGCGCTGGGAGAAGGGTTTGTCGGGTTCCACGAACACACCGCGCGTTATGGAGCGCGGCCGGTACATGTTGAGGTAGTCGATGTAGAGGAGGCTGTCCACCACGGTGGTGTCGCTCGGCGGGAGCACCGGGTCGTGGTCGCCATGCACGTATACATCGCCCACGGTGTAGCGCCTTCGTTCGTCGGCACCGGCCTCATTCTTCACCCGCAAACGTATGTCCACCAATAGTCCGCCAACAGTGGTGTCGGCCACGAAGACCAGGTCATCCTCGCTCAATCGGTAGTAGCCGGTGTTGCGCAAGGTGCCGGCCACACGGTTGCGTTCCTCGATGAGCTTCGATAGCTGGTACGGGTCGCCGGGTGCGATGGTGGCCCGTCGCCTCGCCCGGTGGATGCGTTGTTCCAGGGTGTCGGCCTGCGCACTGCTGTCCGCATAGAGGATGTTGCGCAAGCGATGGGGCTGTCCGGGCTGCACGGTGAAGACCACGCTCGCTGTTCTTCCGTGTGACTCAACGCGGTGACTGGCGCGCGCCTTGAAGTAGCCGCGGTTGTGCATGCGGTTCTCCAGGGCGGCCACGATGTCGTCCAGGGGCACTTGGTCCAGGTACACGGGCGGTGATCCGATCTTGTACTTCAGCAGGTTGCGCAGGCCCTTGTTGGGTCGCTTCGGTTCCTTGGTCATGTTGAACAAGGCCACGGTGGGGCGCCTGCCGAAGAGGCTGGTGTTGGGCGTGGGTGTCACCACGCCCTGGAGTTCTTCCAACGCGCCCCGCGGATCCGCTTCCGGTGTTCCGGTGAAGGCGATATCGAAGGAGGCGAACAAGGGCCGTTCCTCGGACGCGTACTTCAAGCCGGTGCAACCGGAGAGGCCGAGCGCGGCGATCACCACCATATGTAGGCTCGCCTTCCTCATTCCTCTTCCTCCGTCTTGCGCAGCCGTTCTTCCTCTTCGCGTTGTTTGATCGCTTCACGTTTTGCCACTCGTGCTTTTTCGTTCTCCTCGAAGTCCTTGGTGAACATCAACGCCACACCGCTCGTGGTGATCTCGCCATCATACAGGTCGAAAGCGTTCTCATGGTAGCCACGGATCCGGAAGCGACCGTCCTTGGTGAGGTCGTAGAGGATCGCGTATTGCGCTGCCCGCGTGTTGCTCACGTTGCTCACCTGGCTGTTCGTTTCGTCCACGCCCACACTTCCGCCCACCTCGAAACTGAGGCGTTCGTTCAGCACGCGTTTGCTCACTTTGTAATCCACGGAGGTGCGCTGGTAGGTCTGGTTGCCGTTCGCTTGGTCGTAGGTGTTCACGCCCAGTTGCACGTCCACCCCCTTGATGAACTTGCCGGTAAGTTTGTTCATCTGGTCGGTCAGCAGGCCGTTCACGGAGTTGCGCGCGGCGCTCGTGGCGATGCCGCTGCTGGGTGGACCACCGGAGGCTTCGTCTTGGATGAAGCTGTTCATCACCAATAGACCGAACACCTGCTTGTTCCTCTCGTCCACATTGCCGCTCTGGGCCAGTTGGTCCAGCCTCGAACTCACTTGCGGATAGCTGTTCCGCAGGCCGCGGTCCAGGTCGATCCCGAAGTCGATCTTGGGGTCGTTCACAGCACCACCCACGGAGATGATCACAGAGAAGGGCAGCGGCTGCTGCAACCGATTGCGTTCGCTGTCGGCGATGCCCGTGCTGCTGCTGGCCACCAACGGGAAGGGTGCGCTCTCCGAGGTGTAGCGTGCTCGGATGTCCATCGCGGCCTTGATCGGGTCACCGGTCCATCGGATGCTGCTGCCGTTGACCAGCTCGAACCGCTTTTTCACGAGGCCATAGAACTCCAGCGTGTAGCCGCCATTGTCCACTACGAACGGACCGCTCAGGTACATCTCACCGTCGGGTTTGTAGCGGAACACCAGATCACCACTGCCGCTGAAGGTGGCCTGGTCCCCGGTGGTGGGGTCGAGGACGATGGCGAATTCAGCCTGCTTGTCCACACTGATCGCCAGGTCCAGTTCCACACCGGGCAGTTGTGCTTTGAGCGAATCGCGCATCACTTCGCTGTCCGAAGCGCTGGTCAACGTGTCGATGGCGGTGAGGTCGTCCGTGAAGATCACAATGCCTTGCGCGTCCACCAGTTCCACCTTGCTGCCGGGCAGTACCACACTGAACTTGGTGCCGGGCAAAATGCCGAGTGCACCTTTGAGCACGGGGTTCCTCGCGGTCCCACTGATGCGCAGGTCCATGCGTGCGAAGAGGTCACCGTAGAACAGTTCGTTCTGTTTGAAGGTGCTGTTGATCATCTGGAACTTGTCCGTGCGGAGACGCAGGTCCAGCTTGGGCTGCGCCGGGTTCGCCATGCCTACATCGCCGTCCAGGTTGAAGGTGTTGCCGAGGGTGTCGCGCAAGTTGAAGTTGTTGAAATGCGCGCCCGCATCGTCCATTGTGAGGCGTTCGTTGGCGAGGGTATAGCGTGCACCGGTCATCTCCACACCGATACCCGCGTTCACGAAGGTGAGGTCACCGTTCATGGTGGTCTTCGCGTTCTTCAACCGGTAAGCCACATCCCCTTTCACACCACCACTGAGGTCGTACAGATATTCGTCCACGAAGGGTTTCAGGAAGCTCAGGTCCTTCAGGTCGAGGTCCGCGCTGGCGTCTACTTCGGTGGCGGTACCGGTGGTGATGGTGACCAGGGCGTTCAGGCGATTGCTGGTATGGGAGAGGTCCAGCTTCGCGGCGTATCGATCACGCTGCGGTTGCTTCATGGCGATGGTGAGTTGGCCCAGTTCCGTGCCCAAGGCATGCAGGTCATCAATGGTGAGGTCCGCGCGCACCAGGCCGGTCCCATCGTTGGGCACGAGGATCTCGCCGTCGATGGTGCCTTCTGCCAAGGGAATGCTGTCCATGGTGGAGACTATCCTCGCCAGCGTACCGATCTCGAATTGCTTGAGGGCAACGGTCAAGTGTTCCGCACCGGTGCTCAATTGCACCTGTTCTGCGCCGGAGGAAAGCGTGAAGTGTTCGGCCTCCATGGTCCTCTTGCTGAAGCGGAGCACGTTCTGCGCATCGGCGGACCACGTTTGCTCGTTCAGCACCAGTTCTTCCTGGATGTGCAGGAGGCGCATGTCGTTCTCCGCGCGCAGCTCGGTGCCGATGCGGTAGCGCTCCACTTCGTTCTGGACGATGCGCAAGGTGGTGGTGAGCAGCCCGCCCGCGGTGACGGCATCCAAAGTGAGGCCTTCCACATAGAACTGGTCGTGTTGCGCGCGTTGCAGGCCCACGCTGCCGTTCAGTTTCGGGCCTACCGCATCGATCGTCACGGATAGGTCGTTCACACGCGTGCTGTCGTAGTCGAGGTAGGGAAGGACAATGTCGAGTTTCAGTTCATCCGTGTCGCTGTCGTACCGGCCGGTGAAGGTCTCCAACTGGATCGCGCGCAGTTGCGGCACCACCAATCCGGTGAGCCATTCCGTACGCGGGAGAGTGATGGCAAGGTCCATGTGCTTGCCGGGTGTGGGCATGAAGGTGGTGTCGGCACTGAAGAAGGTGGCGAGCTTTTCCTTCGAGCGCGGCAGCAGACTGTCGGGTGCGATGTTGGTGTGGTAGGTGAGGGTGAGCGCGTCACTGTCCAGTTCCACAGCGGTACTGTCGGTTCCGAGGTAGGCGTGCGCAACGAAGTGCTCGAAGACGAAATCACTTTTCGCGTTGGATAGGCGCAGTCCTTCGGCTACCAGATCCGCGCTACCGCGACCCTCGGCACTGAAGGCCGCTTTGCCCGTCCATTGGCCTTCCAGGTTCAACGGGTAGGGCATGAAGCCAAGCGGTTCCAGTTGCGCATTGGCGAGATCATGTCCAATGCGGCTATCAGGCTGTCTCCCTTCTCCGGCCAGGTGCCGTGCAGGTCAGGTCCACGTTGAGCGGTTCGCTTTCCACGTTCACTGTAGCGTGCAACGAATCCCCCTTCGCATCTGCGATCAGGCGTAAGCTGGCGACGTCGTTACCGTTGAAGCGTAGTTCACGTGGTGTGATCTCCACGTGTGCCAAGCGTGCAGGGGTGTTCATGCGACTGCCTTCGCCGACGAGTGCGAAGCTCAGCGGACCGATGGTGGTATCGCCAGTGATCCGTGAGAGGCGCAGATCGTTCACGCCCATGTCCACCGTGAACGCATCGGGGATCACGCCGTCCAAGCCGGTCGCCGTAAGGTCCCCGACGATGTTGCCGAAGTCACTGCGCAGATCGATCTCGCCGATCACACGACCGTTGCTGCCGTTGGCGTGTGCGTTCAGGTCCAAGCGATGTGGCAACCGGGTACCGGCCGGCACGAAGGCAAGCATGGTCTCGCGCAAGCCACGGCCCATGGTGAAGCGGTCAAGGTCGAACACGAAGGCGGTATTGGGCCATGCGGATGCATTTGCGATACGACCGTTCGCCACGAATACTGTTCCTTGATCGCCGTTCATGCGCAGCGACAAGGTGTCCATGTGTTGCATGGTGCCCGCTACCCGCACATTGGTGGCGTACGTTTCTGGGGAACTGAGGTTCGTAGGAAGAGCAACGCCGAGTGAAGTGAGAAACGGTCGTAAGCGCTGTAGGTCGAGGTCGGTGTGGGCACTGAGCCGGAAGGGCACCAATTCAGCACTGCGATAGAGTGTGGTGAGATCGCCCGGCGCCGCGTGTGCATCGAAGGCGATGGCATTGCCATCCACCGTGACCGATCCATCGCTCAACTGCATCTCCGCCGGTGTGGCCAGGATGCGCGTGGTGAGTTGCACGGTCGTGTTCGTAGGTCCGGCTATGGCAGTGAGTTCTTCGATCCGTGCGGCGATGTTCCCGTTGTTCACCACCAGTTCGTTCAGCGTCAAGGTGAGGTCGTTCACCACCAAGTGGTCCATGTCCAACAAGCTGTTGGGCTTCGCGATGCGACCGGTGTGCATGGCGAATTCGCTCTCGCTGATGCGCACTTCCTGCGCCTTCACGTTCCAGTCCTGCACGAAGTAGCGGAAGCCATCGTTCTGGTCCAGCCACGGTGGTGCGGTGGTGCTGCTGTCCTTCGGTGAAGTCGCTGTGCTCAGCATCCCGAACCGGAAGCCACGCAGGGTGAGTTCCTCCAGGTCCAGTTGCTGTTGGGTGAGGTCGATGCGTTCTGTGACGAGCTTGGCGAAGGGGGCTTCCAACCACAGGCTATCGCCGGTGTTGGTGGTCTTCATGGTGAAGGCCACGTTCTCCAATGCGATCCCGTTGAAGCGCACGTCCAAACTGTCCAGCGGGTTCGTGAGCGCAGGGTATGGGTTGGGTTTCGATGGACCGGCCACCGTGCGCATGGCGATGCGGGTGTCCTTCAGCAGGAGGTCGTCCACATGGAACCGCATCGGGTCCAGTTGGAAGCGGTCGAATTGAATTTCCAGTTCGCCGAGGTGCAGATCGAGGAACAGATCCGATGGTGCCAGTTGCAGCTCGAGGACGATGTTCCGCAGGTCCGCGCTTTCGATGGAAAAGTCCCAGCCGCCGCTGGTATCCTTTGGTGTGGTGGTGGTATCGGTGCCTGCGAGACCGTCGAGTATGAAGTCGAAATTGAAGGTGCTGTCCGCCGCTTGGCCCACGGTGGCACGCACATCCTCCAGGATAACACCACCCAACACAATGCGCTTGTCCAGCAGGGCTGTCGCGCCCAGCCGCGCTTTCACCGTACCGGCATACAGGAGCGTATCGCCCTGCTGATCTCCTACATAGAGTCCTTCCAGGCTGAGACCGATTGGGTAGCGCAGCGCGAGGTGTTCCAGCCTCACCTCAGCGCCGGTCTTCTCGTTCAGGATGGTCACCACCTTCTTCCGCAGGAGATCCTGCACCGGCGGTATATAAATGAGCACGGCCACCACCGCGAGCAGGGCGAAGGGCAATAGCACCAGTGGTACCAACCAACGTAACACTGAACGACCGACCGGCTGCCTGCGCGATGGGTTGGCATCGGCTCCGGTATTCGATCCCTGTGTTGGCAATGGGTTAAATGTACGCTCGCCCGCGATGAGCCAACGGTGTGCCAGAGCGTTCTTCCACCAGGCGCCGCAGTGTTACCGGCGGTGCTGCTCTTCCGAATGGGGAACGCGTTCCTCGGTGGATGGGGAGTTGGGGTGTGGCATTTCACCCCATGATCACCTCGGATGCGCACCGGATCTCATCGAACATGGGTGCCGACGGTACAGGTGCGGGTTTGAGAGCAGGGAGCCGCACTTCTAGCTACCGACATTCAGTTCGCGTACCTCACCCTCTTTCGTGATCCAGAGGTATTTGATGATCTCCTTCACTTCCTTCTTCTTGTCGGCCCAGGCTTCAGGCAGTTGGCATTGGAGCGTGAGGTTGTAGGTGTACTGCACCGGTGGTTCGGTGATCTCGGCGTGCAGGACGATGTCGAATTGACCGTAGGGGACCTTGTTGTAGAACAGGGTGTTGCTCTGCTTCACATCGTTGACGATCTGTCCACGGCGACGGCTGTTCAAGCTGCTCTGGGTGCGCGAACGGTACTGGGTGTAGCGGTCCAGGGGGAAGTAGGCACCGTTGCGCTCGGCACCCGTGCGGTGGCTCTCTTCCACCTTGAGGCCCAGCTTTGCGAAGTTGTCCAGTTTCTGGTGCAGGAGCTTGGTGGCGAACATGCGCAGTGTGTCGTAACATGCGCTTTGGTCTCTACGAAGAAGTCCACCTTCACGAGGTCATAGATCTCCTCCTTGGCGGCCGCGGTCACCAAGCGGTCCAGGATGCGTGCATCAGTGAACCGTACGTGGATGTTCTTCTGGATCTCGAAGCCGGCGGGCACCTCTTGATAGGTCTTGCTGAAGAGCTTGCGTGTGGTCTCGATCTCATATACCGGTACGAAGCTGAGCATGTCGGGGAAGACGTCCTTCTCCTTCACGCCGTGCTCCTTCACCCGTTGTGTGAAACCGTCGATGCGCGCGTTCATCAAGCTGTCGGCCTCCTCGGCACTCTGCCCCAGCTGGGTGATGTGGAAGATGGCCAGGTAGCTGTCGGCCTTCATGTTCATCATGGCGTTCACCTCCAGCACGAGCATGTTGCCTTGGATGGAAGCCTTCACGGGTTGTTCGGCCTGTTGGAAGAAGATGCGGCTGTTGGTCTCGTACATGAGGTTGCCCATGGCCTGGGGGTGGGCATGGAGGGCGAGGACTACCGCAGGGATCGCGGCCAAGATTCGGGAGTGCAGGTGCATGGTCGGTTCGTTTCGGGAGCGGTACACCGCACCGCCCGAAGCGTTCACGATCCGGAAGAACGATCAGTCCTCGCGCGGTGGAAGTGGCGTCAACCGGCGTGATCCCGCGTAGAGGTCGTAGCGCAGCATGCGGCAATCCAGCGCGCCGTTGAAGAGTTGGATCTTCGGCTTGGGTGTGAGGCGGATGTGTTTGGCGGCCTCAAGGTTGCTGGTCAACACCCAAGCGGTCCAGCCTGTCCAGCGCTTCTTCAGCGTGTCGCCGATCATGGTGTAGAGTTCCTGGATGGCCTCGGGACTGCTTTCACCGCCGATGCCCTGCTCGTCCATGCGCTCACCATAGGGTGGGTTCATGATCAGCATGCCCTGACCGTCGGGCGGTTCCAGATCGGCGAAGGCGCTGTGCCGGATGGTGATGCTGTCCTCCAATTGCGCTGCGGCCACGGTGGCGCGGGCTTTGGCCACGGTGACCCGGTTACTATCGCCTCCGATGATGATGGGTCGCGCCTCACTGATGCGCGCGATCATGGCCGTGCGGATGGTGTCGTACAACTCCTCGTCGAAGTCCAGCCAGCGCTGGAAACCGAAGGCCGGTCGGTAGATGCCCGGTGGGATGTTGGCCGCGAACAGCGCAGCTTCCACCAGCAACGTACCCGATCCGCACATCGGGTCGACCAAGGGGACCTTGCCATCCCACCCGCTGAGTTGTACCATGCCCGCCGCCAGCACCTCGTTCAAGGGCGCCGCATTGGTCTCCTGCCGGTAGCCGCGCTCATGCAAGGATCCTCCCGAGCTGTCCAGTGAGACAGTGACCCGTTCGTTGATGATGTGCACATGGATGCGCAGCATGGGGTCGTGCAGGTGCACGGAAGGCCTGCGCCCGGTCTTCTCCCGGAAACGATCCACGATGGCGTCCTTGCACTTTTGCGCCATGAATTGGCTGTGGTCCGTCCAGTAGGTGTTCAGCGTGCACTTGATGACGAAGGTGTCGGCATTGCTGAGGAACTGGTCCCACTTGATGCGTTTGATGCCCAGGTAGAGGTCCTCTGTGTTGCGTGCATCGAAGGAGCCGATGGGTACGAGGATGCGAATGGCGGTGCGTAGGCAGAGGTTGGTCTTGTAGAGGAAGCCTTGGTCGCCACTGAAGCTCACCGCGCGGTTATGCCGTTCGATATCGCGCGCACCGAGCCGCACGAGTTCGGCACGTAGGACCTCCTCCAGGCCGAAGAGGGTCTGTGCGATCATGCGGAAGTGCTGGCGTTCCATGGTGCGCGAAGGTCGGTGAAGGTGCAGGAACTTCAACCGTTCTTGTACACGATCAACGCCAGCGCGGTGATGAGCGCGATACTGATGAGGTTCACCCGATCGTTGGTGATCCATGCGAAGCCCCGTCGCGCCAGCACACCTCCGACAGCTTGGTCCTGCCAAGCACCCTTGCCCACTTGGTAACGCACCTGGAACCAAGCGCCCAGCACACTATCGATGACCATGCCCGCCACACCCCAGGCGGCGATCACCCCCACGGTGACCAGGTCACCACGGAACAGGGAGGCCGCCGCGATGGCAAGAACCACTGCTCCCGCTGCAGCGCCCATCGTTCCTGCCAGGCTGATCCCTCCTGAAAGACCCGGGGCCACCATGCGACCACTGCGCAGGTCGATCGTGCGACCGCGTACGGCCATACCGATCTCACTTGCCCAGGTATCGGCGGTTGCGACCGCCATGCTGATCGCCATGGCGAAGCGCGCCAATTCCTCCGGCAGGAGTAGGGCCGCCGCGAGGTAGACCCCGCCGTTGCTCCACACCTGTTCGGCATCGCGGGGTCGACCGTGTTTCGCATCGCTGGTGGCGCGGGATCTGCGGGCAAGTCTTCCCAGCAAGGTGCTGCTGGCGAAGAACACCACCAAGGGGATGATCCACTGCGGACCCTGCGCCCACACCACCGCGCATCCGAGCAGTGCTGCGCTCACCGCACCGCCCAGCGTAAGCCAACTCTTGCGGACGCTGAGCCAGGCGAAAGGCATGGCGATGCACACCGTGATCCATGCGGAGCCGAGGTGGTGCCACGCATCGCCATACTGGAGCGCTACGAGCATGGCCGCACTTCCCGCAGGCACCCACACATTGTCCCAGCCGGACGAACCCAGCGCTTCAGCGGCAGCGAGCAACACGCTCAACAGGATCGCAGCGGCCAGCAGGGGCACGACCGGCCATGCGTTCAACGGCGAGGGCCATAGGAGGACCAGTCCCGCCGTTGTAAGGGTGAACGCAGCACTACCAGCGATGCTCTTGCGGTCGCTGGTGAGGTGGTAACCGACACTTGCCACGCGGATGCCGACCAGTGCTGCGGCCGCATCGCTAAGCGCGAGCACGGACATGGGTAACGCGATGAGCCAGCGGTGTTCCGGCGTGGGGAACAGGAGCAACAAGACCAGGTAGGGCAGGGGGAAGAGGGCGATGCCCCAACCGGGCCTGCCGCTGGCTTCACGAAAGAAGCGCCCACTGCCCACCGCGATGAGCAGCACCATTTCCGCCACCCCGACCACCAGGGTGAGCGTGCCGAGGTCATCCAGGAGCATGGGTGCGATCGCGCAGGCACCCACCGCACCCACGTGCAACACCTTGCGGCTCAACCACTGGGGCCAACGACCACTGCGGTCGAGCCGGTCCATGGCAAGGGTGAGCAGCACAACGGCCGCACCAAGAACACCGAGGATGGTCGTATCGTTGTGCATCGACAGCCCGAAGTAAAGCAACCCATGGCCCATTGGATCGAACTCGAGGACCTGCCCGGCTTCCCGCCGTTGCTGCGACGGTTGCAAGTGGAGTATATCGGCTGGCTGGTGGAACGCTTCGGGGTCTATCGTCCCATGGTGCCGTTCATCACGGAGGCATTGCAACTGGCGCGCGCCGATCACCTCACGGACCTCGGTTCCGGGCAGGGTGGCCCGATCCGCTTCCTGGCACGTCAGGGATCGCTCGCACACGTGCACTTCATGCTCACCGATCGCTTTCCCACAGCATCGAAGGACCTGCCGGTCAACGTGGAATGGTATGGTCCGCCAGTGGATGCGTTGGGGACGGACATCCCAGGAACAGGACCGCTGACCTTGTTCAACACCTTCCACCACTTCACGCACACCCAACAGGAGCAGCTTATCCGGAACAATCGGGGACGAGGTGTGTTGATCCACGAGGTGCTACAACCGGACCTGCTCGTGTTCACCAAGATCCTGTTCACCACCACTGTGGGCCAGTTGCTCCTTGCACCCTTCGTGCGGCCCTTCCGGTGGGAACGGCTGTTCTTCACCTACGTACTCCCGGTCAACCTGTTCACCATCACGTGGGATGGGCTGGTGAGCGTGTTGCGCGCTGACCGGCCGGCCCGCTTGCTGGCACGCGTCACCAAAGCGGCGGGACCCGATGCGGTGGTGCGGGGTGGGCTTGCGGGTCCTTGGTGGGCACCCGTGACCTGGGTACATTGCCTGCCTCCCGCTCCATGATCCGCGCGCTGCTCACCTTTTGGAAGTTCACCCGTCCGCACACCATCATCGGTAGCGCGCTCAGTGTTACTGCATTGTATGTGCTGGTGTTGGCGCAGCCGGGTGGTGTTCCTGCACATGCGCAGGTATGGCTGCCCAGCCTCCTTGCCGCACTGGCCTGCAACGTGTTCATCACCGGCCTCAATCAATGGAGCGACGTGGAGGTGGACCGGATCAACAAGCCCTGGCTGCCGATCCCGGCTGGACTGCTCTCCCGCAGCGTAGCCCTGACGATCGTGTTGATGAGTTTGATGGTGGCACTGTTGGTGGCCGCTTGGGTATCGACCTTCCTGTTCGGACTTATCGCGTTGATCAGTGTGTTGGGTTGGGCCTATTCCATGCCGCCCATTCGCTTCAAACGCCATCATTTCGGTGCGGCCCTTGCCATCACCGTGGTCCGCGGACTATTGGTGAACCTGGGTTTCTATGCACACTATATGCAGCAGTTGCATGGTCACTTGACCCTCGATCCGATCATCGGTCCGCTCACGGGATTCGTGGCGCTGTTCAGTATAGGTATCGCCTGGTTCAAGGACATCCCGGATACCAAGGGCGACGCGGAGTACCACTTCGGGACCTTGGCCGTGCGTATGGGTCGGGGATCCGCGCTGGTATTGGGTGCCGTGGTGGTGGTGTTGGCCTATCTGGCCATCATCATACCAGCCCTGGTCGGACTATTGCCATACCCAGCGTGGTACACGCTTTCCTTCGGTTTGCCGCTCATCGCATTCGTGACCATGGCCGCGCGGTTGGAGGTGGATGACGACGTACAGGTGAAGCGGTTCTACATGCTTTTCTGGGTCCTGTTCTTCCTGGCATACGTGGTGTACCCGCTGCCCTATCTGCTGGCCATTGATGGGACTTTCTGACATGCTCCAACTGTTCAGGAGCGCGATGCGATCCCATTTATGCAATGATCGACCCTTTTGCATCGCTACTACAACCGGTCCAGCTTAAGACCTTCCGATCCATCCCCTGCATGCGTCATCTGCTCATCGCCCTGTTCGTTCTTGTGTCCATCGCCACTTCCGCGAAGGAACAACCCGTCATCACCACCATCAGCGCCGTCAAGGTCTTCCTCAGTGGTGCCGAGGTGACGCGCACCGGCAAGGCCGATCTGCCGAAGGGCACGGCAACGCTTGTGTTCGCCGGGCTCAGCGAGGAGGTCGATCCGTCCAACATCCAGGTCAGTGGGAGCGGGGCCTTCACCATCCTGGGCGTGCAGCACCGGCTGAATTATTTGGAGCAGCAGCAGGACCGTGCGGAGGTGACCGTGTTCAAGGACCGCATCGCGACCTTGGAAGCGGACATCGAACGCGAGAACAGCCTGCTCGCAGTGGTGGAGAAGGAGGATGCGCGCTTGAGCAAGAACGAGGTGGTGGCCGGGGAGCAAGGGCTGACATTGGCGCAACTGCAAAGCATCAACGAGTACCTGCGTGGTCGTCAGGAGTCCATCGCCATCAAGCGGATCGCGATCCGACACACGATCACCACGCTGAACGAGGAGCTGGGCAAGGTGAAGCTGCAACTCACCCAGATCCAGGGCAAGAAGACGCGCCCCAACAGCGAGGTGGTGGTGGAGGTGAGCGCCAATGCCGCCGTGAGCGCCACGCTCACGCTGAAGTATATGGTTCAAAGCGCCGGCTGGAGTCCCACTTATGACATCCGCGTAGCCGACATCACCAAGCCCATGGAGCTGACCTACAAAGCGCAGGTGTACCAGAGCACCGGCGAGGACTGGGACAAGGTGCAGCTGGCCCTGAGCAGCGGCGAGCCGAACCGGGATGCCATCATGCCCACACTCTACCCTTGGCGGTTGGACTTCGGTACCCCGCGTCAGGCACCTGTGGCGAACGTGCAGCCCGGCTTCAACCCCAACGTCCGCGACGTACGTGGCATCATCCGCGATGCTTCCACGGGTGAACCGCTGCCCTTCGTGAATGTGATCCTCTCCGATGTGAACGGCCAGACCATCAACGGCACCACCAGCAACATCGACGGCTACTATGCCATCGCAGTGCCCGTGAACGGCCGTAACCTGCGCTTTGAGTTCATCGGTTATGGCACACAGCACATGGCCATCACCTCCGGATCGATGAACGTGAACATGGCGGAGAATGCGACACAGTTGAGCGAGGTGGTGATCGCGACCGGAGGGACGCCCGCCAGCTACGGTTATGTGCCCGGAGTTCAAATGAAAAGCGTCCAGCGCATACGCAAACAGCGAGGTGAGCAGGAGGCTCTGCTCTTTGATAAAGTTGAACTCGCCAATGCCTCTATTGCAATAGGAGAGGTCACCGAAAGGGCCACCAGCTTTGAGTTCGCCATCAGCGTGCCATACACCATCCCCAGCGATGGCAAGAACCACCAGGTGGGCGTGCAGGAGCAGCAGCTCACCAGCACCTACAAGTACTATTGCACGCCGAAGCTGGACCTTGATGCGTTCCTCTTCGCGCAGGTCACGGGCTGGGAGGGCCTGAACCTCCTGGCAGGCCCGGCCTACATCTACTTCGAGGGCACCTACGTGGGCGAGAGCCTGCTGGACCTGGCCGGTGTGGGCGACACCTTGGACATCAGCCTGGGCCGCGACCAAGGGGTCACCGTGCAGCGCACCAAGCGCAAGGACTTCAGCCAGCGGCAGGTGGTGGGCGGCAAACGCGTGGAGAGCGTGGGCTGGGAGATCGCCGTGCGCAACAACAAAGCGCAGGCCATCGAACTGGTGATCACCGACCAATATCCCCTTGCCGCCCGCAGCGAGATCGAGGTGAAGCTGGATGAGGCCGGCGGTGCTGCGGTGAACACGGAGAAGGGCTTCCTCACTTGGAAGGTGAAGGTGGAACCGCGCACCAACCAGAAGTGGAGCTTCGGTTATAGCGTGAAGGTGCCCAAGGAACAGCCGGTGGTGCTGGAATGACGGATCGGGAGGCGCTCACCACTTAGGAAGGCCCTTTCCTGTTCACTGGCCTTCACCTCATCCCTTGGGTGGTACGATCCTGGTAGGGATCAACCACTTGGGTGATACGTTCCGCCACGCCAGGTCCAAGGCATATCGGAAGGAACGTTCGCCCACCGCGCCCAGGTCCACGTTGGTCCAACCGTGAAGGCCCCATTTGTTGGGCACCGGGCTGAAAGCGTCCGGCTGTTCCTCGCTGAGCGTGGCCTGTTGCTCGCGGGTGAGCTTCAATACGGCCCGTTCCTCCATCACCCACCAGGTACAATAGATCTTCTTCTTCACGCTGAAGGCCGGTTTTCCGAAGTGGTCCTTCTCGGCCGTACCCGGCATATCCAAGGCCATCGCACGGACCAGCGCTGCTTCCATGGTGGAAAGGTAGGAAGCAGGTGGTCCGTGTCCAGCGGTCGGTTACCTTCACCGTACGATCATGGACCGCATCACCACCCGCCTGGCCGACATGATGATCACCGAAGATGGGAAGGTGATCGAGGTGCATTATCGCGAAGGGCTTGATCTGGATGTGGAGGGACTGATGGAGGTGCAGCTAAGACGGTGTGAATTGACCACGGAACGCTGTGCGATGATCGGCTTCTTCCAAGCAGGAACACTATCCGATCTTGAGGTGATGAAGGTGGACTACTTCGGGTTGACGAACGCGAACGAACAGCTCACCGCGTTGGCCATCGTCACTGAGGACGACCTAGGAGCCTCGATGTCCAGCATCTATTACACCTACCACCCACAGACCTTTCCCACACGCATCTTCCGCAGCGGGGATGAAGCACGTGCCTGGGTGAAGGAGGTAATGGCTTGATCAAGCGACGCGCTGTGCGGTGATGAGCACATCCGTGGTGGGAGAACCGTCGCGGCCTGGATACGACACCCGTTGCACCGCACGCACCGCGAAACCCGCTTCCGTGAGCGCCGTGGTGAGGAACTCGACTTGGTAGTACGTGGTGTAGGTGGCTTCTCCTTTACCGTCGCTGGGCTTCTTGAACCCGCTCTTGGCCGGATCGTCCTCCATAGTGCTCACGTAGAAGACCCCCTGCGGATGGAGTATGGCCCCAGCATCGCGGAACAGGGTTTCGGTCTCCTTCGCTGTGAGGTAAGGCAGGCAGAAGCCACACAGGATGCCATGAAAGGAACGCTGGAGCGACCCGATCTTGCGTGCATCGAGTAGCTGGAACTGCGCTTCAGGGCAAGTGACGCGTGCCAACTCCAGCATCCGGGGGGCGAGGTCCGTACCCAGGATGTCCAGATCGGGACGTCGATCCAACAGGTAGCGGGTGATGTTCCCGGGCCCGCAAGCGAGTTCCAGCACGCTTGATCCGCTGGTCGGCAGCAGGTCCAAGAATCCATCGAAGGACGTGTGATACAAGCTGGTATCCATGAACAGTTCGCGGTAGCGCTCCGCCGCTGCATCGAACACCCGTATGGCGATGGGATTATGGTCCATTTACGATCAGGAATGCGGTTCACCCGAGGATCAGGAGCGACCAGGCGCACCCAAGCGACGCGAATGAGCGTTGGACATCAGTCCTTGACGAACGACCGTCGACCACCATCGCCGAAATGCACGAGGTAGGATCCGGGCACAAGTCCTGCGATGTCCAAGTGCGATGTTCGCTTGCCTTCAAGCACGGTCCGTCCCTGCAGGTCCGTCACCCACACGTGTTCAAGTGCACCGCCTGACCAGAACAGCACATCCGTTGCAGGCACGGGCCACACTCGTCGTTCACTCACCGTACCCTCTCGATCATCGACCCCGGTGAACGACCCGACGGTGATGACGGTGTCCACACTATTGCAAAGAACGTCAGGTGTGAACACGACCAGGTAGTCTCCAGGGGCAAGATCGGTCCAGGTCGCCGTGGTGCCGGGTTGCGGAGGGCCGACCGGTGCCACCTCATCAGGCCAGGTGTAGAGCATCAAACCACCGGAAAGCGGCATGGGAGGTGGGGAGAGCATTCCCGGGGCCGCCAGGATATCCGTGACCGTGATCATACCGTCGTTCGAGCCGGTCGAAGGTTCCGCCCAGTATTCGATCTCTGCATCGAGGGCGAAGCTCACCACGGCTTCACCGTACGCGGTCGAACCACATGCCGAGCGGTCCACAAGATACGTCTGGTAGGTATGGCCGAAGGGAAGCCAATCCCAATAGGCAAGCGTGGCACAAATATCCACTGGCGTTATGCTGTCCATGGCGATGCCGTCCTGAAGCAGGTGGATCACTGTGGAATCACCATACACATGGCAGTTATAACCGTTGAACATGGAAGCACAATAGGGAAGTTCCGCCCAGATCTCCACCGTTATCGCTCCAGCATACACGAACACGTTCTGGTTCAAGTCCCAAGCCAACTGCTCGATCTCGAAGTATACCGTGTCCTGCGGAACGGAGTTGTCGAAGATCACTACATGGTGCGCACCTACAGTGAGGCTATCTGTGTCCAAAGAGGTATCTCCATTGTCCCATTGGCAACTTGGTACTAGTGGGATCCCGTTTGCACAATTTTCATAGTCCAGCACGGCGTGGCCCAACGTATCCGGCCAAACCGGGTGAGCCTTCCAAACACACGCCTGTCCCCATCCATGGACGGCACAGAATATGACCAGCACACTGAGGATCTGGCGCATCGTAGGTGTAGGGTTTCGTTCCATCGTTCAGATAGAAGACGAAGAAGTTATTATGGGTTGCCTTGAACAGTTCCTGACTGCCTGCCTTCGACCTCCCGATCTCCGCAGTGGGCTTTGCCTCCTTCTGCGGTAGTGTGGTTCCCAGGCAAAGCGCGCAGATCCTCCACTTACGGATGGGCAAAGCTTTTGAGAAAGGCAACTTCACCCCACCCAAACGATCCCGTCCTCACCGATGCGCACCAACCGCTCCTTGTACAGCGCACCGAGCGCCTTCTTGAAGGCCTTCTTGCTGATGCCGAACTCGGCGTGGATGTCCTCGGCCGAACTCTTATCACTGAGCGGAAGGAAGCCTTTCGCCTCCAGACGCTTGGCCAGCAGCGCGGTGTGGGCATCGATGTATTGCCGGTAGCCGATGGGCTGCAGCACGATGTCCAGCTTCCCGTCGGGACGGACGGTCTTCACGTAGCCGGTCAGGCGGTCGCCCACGGATACGGGTTTGAACACTTCGTTGGCATGGACGAGGCCGTGGTGTCTGTTGTTCTCGATCACGGAAAGGCCCAGGTCGCTCATGTTCACGGCGCTACCACCGATCAAACCAGCGAGGACAGCGAGAACGTTCTGCCGTACAGGATGCATTCGGGAGTGTTGAGGCCCATGAAAGTAGCGTGTTCTCCGGATCGGGAGAATTGGCGAGGCTTACCTGCCACGCGAATGAGCGGCGGACATCAGTCCTTGACGAACGACCGTCGACCGCCATCGTCGAAATGCACGAGGTAGGATCCGGGCACAAGTCCTGCGATGTCCAATTGCGATGTTCGATTGCCTTCAAGCACAATCCGACCTTGAAGGTCCGTGACCCATACCCGCTCTTGCACCCCTCCGGACCAGAACAGGACATCCGTGGCAGGAACGGGCCACACTCGCCGGTCGGTCGGGTCCGCTGTCAGATCATCAACCCCGGTGAAATATCCGATGGTGATGATACTGTCCGCTGCACTGCATAGCAGGTCAGGCGTGAAGGTCAGGAGGTATTCACCGGCTGCTAGTCCTTGCCACGTGCCGCTCGTTCCAGGAATAGTCGGACCCACCGGCTCCACGTTATCGGGCCATGTGAACAAGGCGAGTGCACCGGTCAGTGGAAGTGGCGGTGAAGCTGGGTCGGTGTCATCCGGTACCACGGCCGTGACGGTCAAGCTGCCATCATTGCCCGATACCGTTGGTTCAGATACCAATTCGAAAAACGCCCCTCCGAGCGAATAGCTGAACACCGGCTCCCCATATCCGAACGAGCCGCAACCCGAATGGTCCACCACGTAGGTCTGGTAGGTGTGGCCCGCAGGCAGCCCGGTCCATTGATGGCGCACACCTAGGCAAGAAGCCGGGGACAAGCTGTCGATCGCCACTCCGTCCTGCAGCAAATAAACAAGCGTCGAATCGGGGTCGATCGGACAATGATGCCCATCGAAGAGTAATGAAGGGCAGTAGGGTACCTCAGCGGCGATACTCACAGCGATCTCGCCTGCATATAGGAACACGTTCTGGTTGAGGTCCCAGGCCAATTGTTCGATCTCGAAGTCCAAGGTCTCCACAGGATCCTGATCGACATACAGTACTACGCTATGCGCACCCACCGAAAGGTCATCCGTGTACCAGTCGGTATCACCGTTGTCCCAAAGCACACTGGTGATCTGGGTACCTGACCCGCATTCGGTGCTGCTCACATACGCCGAACCCAAGGTGTCCGGCCAGACCGGATGTGACTTGTACGGTCCACATTGGCTATGAGCGACCCCTGTAAGGAGTAGGACGGTCGCGGTGGTGATCAAGCGCATGAGCTTTCCACTTAGGTGCATGGATATGACGTTCGGTCGGACAAAGGTTGCCTATGCAGCAGCATCTCATTTGCTTCAGCGCACTGCTGAGCGCCCCCGTCAAAACAGAGGCCATTGCACAACCCACCGAGCCCACCAGAGGAGAGTCGCCCCGCAGCCTTTCCACGGGGGCTCTTTCCTCAGTGCGTCCTATGCTTCAGGCGGTCCGTGATCAGCGTCGCCCATTTGTCCGCGAACTGGGACTCGCCGTTCAGTTGCCCGTTGGCGACATCGTGGAAGAGTATGAACCGGATCTCGCTGCGCCCCTTTTCCTTGGGCAGGAAGCAGAGCTCGACCCGTTCAATTGTCACTTCACCGACTCGGCCCTGACCGGAACGCGTCGCCCTCAGCACCTGGCAGGCCCGTATCTCCGTGAGGTCCGCGTGCTGCGTGGTGATGCCTTGTTGCTGCTTGCTGGCGAAATACAGGGCGTTGTGCTTCGTGTCCAGGCCAACGGCCACTTCGCTGCAGATCTCGTGTTGGTCCACATGTCCATGATGGTGTTTCGCGATGCCTTGCAAGGCTGCCAGCAAACGTTTCCATTTCAGTGCCCTGCTTCGGTGGTCAACAATAAAAGGCAGTGCGCAAAGGCTGAGTGCGATTGACGCGAACACGGCGGTAGCCAGATCCATTTCCATTTTCAAGAGATTGGTGGTCCATAAAAAGTCCGATGGGCTGCGCATCAAGCGGCAACCGGGTCTCATTGTCCGATCGCCGCAATGGGGCGAGGACTTCTCAGGAAAGACTCACCAGTAGGTGTGGAATGGGAAGATCAGCTCGGCTCGCCGAAGGGCAAGTAGCAGGCTTCGCGAAGCCTCTACCTGATGAACGAATGCCGTTCGCTCGTTCCGTTCATGTACCCGTGTGCACGCTATGGACCCGCTGACCGGATCCTTGGATCCCGCAGCGGAAGGACCCCTGAAGAGATCCACCGAACCCTCCGTCTGCGAGGTATGGTGCAGGAACAGGCCCGTGGGACCTGAAATGGTATTTCCTGTGGGTGGCGACTGCTCACCATGCAACACCGAAGTGCTATCCGCGCGCACCATATGGCCCATCGCCAGGCAATAGAGCGCTGCCAGCAGCAGCAGAGCGGTATGCAGACCAGCCTTTTTCACGGACGTGTGGTTGCCTTAGGCAGTGTCAACTTGGGGTTTGGGGGGCGAAGGTAGCTGGCGGGGGGCGGTGGCCACTATTCCGAAGATGCTGCTGGTGGACCATAGCCTTTGTCAGGGGCTGGCTTCAACAGGGCACCTACACTACCATTCTTCAAAAATGTTCACCCATTGAGGCTCCGTGGGTTGCCCATCAGAGTCTGCGATCCCACAATACATGAACGTGTACCTCTCTGAACCAAAGCGACGGAATTTGACAAATGAAATGCTCTCGAAACGTCCCAAGTCACAATGATCTCCATAGAGGACGATCTGGTCGAATTTCTTGGAAAGGTCGCTATGGTCGAAGGCTTCCGGGCTACCGATCTTACATGATGTCGGGTCATCACCATTCTTCACATCTACCAGCACCAGGTTCACACACTGAAGGACCCCTTCCTTCGTTACTTCGAGTTGTTCGACATGCTCCAGTAGACACACAAATTTTCCTCTAGTTCTGTTGAAGTGATCATTGACCTGAGTTTGCTGATCATCAGCAGTACATCTTACAAGGAGATCACCTGCTGGGAGAGCCAGTTTAATCATTGATCGGTCGGCTCAAGTTCCGAAGGTATCAGTGACCTGACACGGAGATCACGGATCACCCCACCCACACGATCCCATCCTCACCTATGCGCACCAACCGCTCCTTGTAGAGGGCACCGAGCGCCTTCTTGAAGGCCTTCTTGCTGATCCCGAACTCGGCGTGGATGTCCTCGGCCGAACTCTTATCACTGAGCGGAAGGAAGCCTTTCGCCTCCAGACGCTTGGCCAGTAGGGCGGTGTGCGCGTCGATGTATTGCCGGTAGCCGATGGGCTGCAGCACGATGTCCAGCTTCCCGTCGGGACGGACGGTCTTCACGTAGCCGGTCAGGCGGTCGCCTACGGATACGGGTTTGAACACTTCATTGGCATGGACCAAGCCGTGGTGCCTGTTGTTCACGATCACGGAAAGGCCCAGGTCGCTGCGGCCGTAAACGAGCAGGTCCACCGCAGCGCGTGGGGCAACGGTCATGGGATCGGCGCTCAACAACCGCTCGATGCGTGTGCTGCCATATACCCGCCGGGCCTTTGGGTCCCAAAAGGCACCCAACACATACCAGCGTCCTTCCTCCATGTCCTTGTGTTGCTCGTCATGAGGAACCAGAAGGGGAGGCTCGAAGCCCCAATCCACCTGTGCTCCTGCGCCACGAATGGCGATCATCCGCAAACGGGCGAAGGTGCCCACCTCCAAACGGGGCGTGCGCGTGGTGGCCAAGGGTCTTCCATCCGCACCCGGGTACACGAACACACGGAGCATACCGTCCTCGCTCCCATCGCGGGGTGCTTCGTTCAAGGGCAGGACCACTTCCTCCGGGTCATCGTCGCCCAGCACCAGTCCTTCGCGTGTTCTACGCAGGATACGGAGCTCCTGGGTACGGCCCATCTGGATCATGGCCGAAAGGTAGGGGGGATGTCCGGCTCATGCAGGCACATCCCGTTCAGGAGGCCCTCCAGCAAAAGGCGTGATCGGATCCCTTCATGCGGGGTGGATCGTTCGGTCATCCCTGTCCGTTCTGTCGCCCATTTTTCCCGGTTCGTCCACTTTCCATGCCGAGGTGGTATTCCCCATGGTGACTTTTGAATGGTGGTCAAGGTGTTCTTGTCCCTCGGTTCTCCAGTCCCATGCGCCTCACTCACCTGATCCCGGTCCTTGTCGTCCATCTGTGGACAGGATATTCGCTCCAGGCCCAGTTGTGTGCGCTGGACGTCTTCGTGGCCAACGACCAGAGCGGTTCGGTCAGTGCGATCGAGAACACGCAGAGCCGGCAGTTCATCAGTTCCCTCTTCCAGGGCATGCAGCCTTGGGGTACGGCTCCTGGGGAAAGTCGTATGGCCATCGCCGATTGGGACAGTCCCAACGTCTGGCAGCAGTTCAGCTTCCCTTCGGTGGGCGCCAGCTACACCACGGAGATGAGCGACGTGCTGGCCTACCAGAACGCACAGCGCGCCTTGCTCGGCGGGACCGACCCGGTCACTGCGCTCACCCGATCGTACCAGCAGATCGGACAGGCGCCCATCGCGGGACGCACCGCGAAGCCCATCATCGTGCTGATGACCGATGCGGACTGCTCCCAAGTTCCTGCAGGCCTCAGCACCTTGGCCACCCAGATCAAGAACGCCGGTGTCACCATCGTGGTGGTCGCCATCGAGGCCGCTTCTTATTGCACGGCGCTCATGGGCGCGCAGGTCGCGAGTCCTGGCGCCTACTTCAGCGCACCTACCTATGCTCAATTGGTGCAGGCCAACGTGCAGCTCGTACAAGCCATGATCAACGCGGGATGCAGCGTGGGGGTGGATCCGAGTTACGACCTCAGCATCGAATTCGACAGCTTCACCGCATCGGGTTGCATCTCGGGCACGCCCTCGTTCCAAGCGGGCTACACCGTGACCAACAATGCCGCCACGGACTTCAATGGTCCCTTGTTGATCTCCTTCTACAGTGGCGACCCCGCGTTGAGTTCGAGCGCCTTTCTCACCACCCAGAACCTCGGTACCGTAGCGCTTCCTGCAGGTGCCACCTTCAGTGGAAGCCTATCCGGTGCATTGCTCGCTTCCACCACAACACTGTATGCCATCGTGAACTTCAACGGAGCGGCAGCGGGCCACGCGCCGCCCATTGGTTACATCCCACCCAGCGAGACCTTCGCCCCGGACGAATGGGCCACCTTCAACAACGTGAGCCCCCGCATGGACCGCGTGAACGACCCGGTGACCTGCCCGCCGCAAGCGCTCCTAACCACCACCATCGTCAACCTCGGTGTGGGCTGCGATGACCTTGTGCCCTATGACGTGAGCATCTGCAACACGGGCGATGCTCCGGCCTACATCGTTCCTACGATGCCCATAGCCGTGCCTGGTGCGTTGCCGGTCAACAACTTGAACGAGGAGGGGACCTATGCTGCCGACCTCGACTGGGCCACTTACCACGGCGGCACCTTGTTGGATGAAGGCCTGGCCGTGGCCACCGATGCAGCGGGCAATGTCTACCTCGCTGGTCTTACGCGCAGTGCAGGGTCCATCGCTTCGGCTGGTGCGCATCTGGTGGTCGCGCCAGGTGGACGCAATGCCTTTCTGGCGAAGTTCAACAACGCAGGTGTGCGGCAATGGGCCACGTACTACGGCGGCACCGGGAATGACTTCGGACTTTCGGTCACCACTGACGTTGCGGGCAATGTCTACCTCGCGGGCTACACCTCGAGTACCACGGGTATTTCCACGGTCGGATCACACCAGGCAGCGTTGGGTGGCAGTGATGACGCCTTTGTGGTGAAGTTCAACGCAGCGGGTGTGCGGCAGTGGGGGACCTACTACGGGGGAACAGGTTCGGACATCGGCTACTCGGTGACGACGGATGCGGCGGGCAATGTGTTCCTTGCTGGTACGACGGCCAGTGTGGCAGGCATCGCCACGGCGGGGGGCACATCAAGGGGCGAACGCAGGCTTGGGCGACAACTTCCTGGTGAAGTTCAACACTGCAGGTGTGCGGCAATGGGGCACCTATTACGGTGGCACCGATACCGAGGACCTGGCCAACGTGGCCTGCGATCCAGCGGGCAATGTGCACTTGGTAGGGCAGACCTTGAGCACCACGGGGATCGCTACAGCTGGCGCGCACCAAGCAGCCAACGCTGGCGACGATGTGTACCTGGCGCGGTTCACTGGCGCGGGTGTGCGGCAGTGGGCCACCTACTTCGGCGGCACCGGCGTGGAGACCTTCCCCTCCGTGGGTTGTGATCCCGATGGGAACATCTTCGTGAGCGGCACCACCTCCAGCACCGATGCCATCGCCATCAATGCGCCGCATCAAGCATTCGGGGGGGGAGGGGACGATGGCTTCCTGGCGAAGTTCGATGCGGCAGGTACCGCCCTGTGGAGTACTTACGTGGGTGGCGAGGATGATGAAGTGATGAACGATGTGGCCGTGGATGCCGTCGGAAAGGTCGTCGTGGCCGGGTTCACGAAGAGTACCATCGGTATCTCCACCTTCGGGTCCTACAAGGAGTCCATCGATGGCACCAACCGCGATGCCTTCGTGATGAAGTTCAGCAACGATGGTGCCTTGCGTTGGGGTACCTACTTCGGCGGAGAGGATGATGACGAGAACTATGCCGTGGCCGTGGATCCCGTGGGTGACGTGTATGCTGCGGGCTTGACCGCCAGCCTGTTCGATGTGGCCACCCCATCTGCGCACCAGACCGCGAACAACGGGAACGACGAACCTTACCTGGCGAAGTTCGGTGAGCATGAGCTGCCGCGTATCCTCTATCCAGGCGAATGCTTCGTACGCCAGTATATCTACGATTACAGTGCTCTGGGTGCCGGTACCTACAACCTGAGCATGGGGCTGAGCGCATCCGTGTACACCCCTGGTGATCCCGCACCCCTCATCATGCCCGACCAGCACTTCAATGCGGGCACCTTCGTGGACATCAGCGGATTCAATGGCGCCGTGCATACCAGCGACAATGCAGTGATCCCCGCCGCCGGCAGTGCGTGTGCTCCGGGCGACCAGGTCAGTGTGGGTGTTGACATACCGGCCACCAGCAGTTGCGGCAACGGTAACTACGCTCAGGCCACCATCACCATCACCAACCTCAGCGGCATCACCGTTACCGGTGCGGATCTTGACCTTGACCTTACGGGGCTCGGGGCCACCTACGTGGGCGAACCGTACAACCTGAGCGTGGGGCTGGGCCTCGCTGCACCGAACCTCCTCGATCCGGCCTATCCCTTCGTGCTGCATGCCATCAACGCGCAGTCGGGTCCCGTTTCCTTGCCCATCCTTTCCATCCCACCGGGGGTAAGCACCTTCCAAGTGGACCTGAACATCGGTAGCACGCTCACCAACCTCTCCGTCCAAGTGAGCGCGATCCACACGGCCATCAATACGAGCGGACAGAGCAATCTGGCCAGCGATGTTTCGGGTGTCACGGCGCTCACCGTGCCGGTCATCGCCAACTTCAGTTGTCCCGGTTCCATCAATGCGGGAGGTACCATCGTCCTTGGCGGTATTTCGATCTCCGGGGCTGCCACGGTCCAATGGGCGAGCACAACGGTAGCGTCCATCACCGGTGGCGGTACGTTGGCCAGCCCCACGCTCGCGTATGTGCCCACACCCCTCGATGTGGCCAACGGCTTCGTTGCCATCAGCCTCACTGCGCTCAGCGCCAGCGGATGCGACGCCACGGTGAGTTGCCAGGTCGACATCACCAACGTGTCCTACGACTATGGTGATGCGCCGGTGGTGTACGATATGAACATCAATTACCAGCCACCGGCGGCGGCATCCACGCTCTTCAGCGGCATGGTGCTCGGCGTTACCGGACCATCCACCGAGAACATCGCTCACAATAGCGTGCTCGCGGATGGCGATGGTAATGAGGAGGATGCGTTGCTCACCAATCCGTACACTGCCCCTTGGCCGGGGCTCGGTGGGGCCTTCGACCTATCGGTGCGCGCGACCAATAACACAGCTTCCATCAGCTTCTTGCACGCCTTCGTGGACTGGAACGCGGATGGCGACTTCCTCGACTCCTTGGAGAGTTCCACCAATACCGTGGTCAAGGCGGCGGTCAGTGGTACCCAGTTCCACGACATGCACTTCGTGGTGCCGCCCTTCGCCAATACCAGCGGCTTGTTCTATATCCGCCTACGCCTTTCGGTGGATTCGTTGTCCGTGACCTTCCCCTACATGGCCGCTCCGCGAGGCGAGACCGAGGACTATGTGTGGGAATCCATTGGCATCCTCCCGGTGGAGTTGATCGCGTTCACCGGTGAGCAGGAGGGTGCTGCGGTGCGCTTGGAATGGACCACGGCGAGCGAACGGAACACGAGCCACTTCGTAATTGAGCGCGCACGGGATGCCATGGACTATGGCCCGATCGGAACACTTCCTGCTGCCGGGTACAGCCAATCGCTGTTGGATTACACGTTCATCGATCGGTCGCCTTGGAGCGGCTTGTCCAATTATCGTTTGCTGCAAGTGGACCTGGATGGGACCGAGGCGTATCACGGACCTGTGGTCATCGATCACAATGGCACTGGTGCTGTTCATGCGCAGGTCCTTCCCGGTGAAGGGGTGATCATCCATGGACCCGGCCTTGAAGAGGTGATGGTACACGACCACAGCGGACGGATGCTCGCGGAGGGGATCATGACCGATGGTCGATGGCGTTTCGCGAACCCCACGAGCGGGGTGTACCTGGCTGTCCTGCTCAGCGGTTCGCGCATGGAGACGGTGCGCTTCGTGGTCCCTTGAGGGTTCATCCCCAGTGACCACCGAGATCCGGGGTGGCAAGCCACATCAGTCCGGTAGCGAGCAGCAGGAGCAGCACAAGCACCAAATGGATCATCCGCCAAGTGCGCCAGAACGGTGACCAGTTGACGTTGCGGCTCAGCCACCAATAGAGTGGGTAGGCCGGCTGGACAAGGAGTAGATGGAACTCCGGTTGCCCATCCAATTCGTGCCACCACCGTAGGAAGCCGCCCTCCGGAGGATAACCGTGTCCCACATGATCCAGCATCCACCACAACCAGAAACCGCCGACCAGGGATACGGAGAAGAGGATTTGAATGACGCGGAGCAGGTGGATCATCACCCCTCCTAACGTATCATGCGGGCTGTTCTTATTCGCCTATCGATCGCCCTCCAATACGATCCGGGAAACGGCCCCTTGTCCGTCCGTGAGCAGATAGACCCCGGATCCCAGCCCCGCCAGGTCGATACGCCGGTCCGTTCCGATGGTTGCGAAGCTGCGTACCAGCGAACCACGCAGGTCGAAGAGATCAAGCCGCTCGGCGCGCCATGCTCCGCTGATGGTGATAGGACCCGTGGTGGGATTGGGATACAAGGATCCTTCGAGCGCTGTTGTCCAATATGCATCGGCGACCGCGGTGGAGAGCTCGGGCGAGAGCTTACAGACATACATGTCCTGCGAAAGACATTGTAAGGTGTCTGGCCCGAACCGGACCTGCCCACCCACATCACCACAGAGGTGGAAATTGCCTAAGAGGTCGCTTTGCACATCGGCGATCAGGCTGTATCCCGAGAGTAATTCGGGTTGCACCACCTCCAACACCGTTCCCATGGTATCCAGCCGGACCAGTGCACTGGTATTGCCCGTGCTGGTGGCCAGTTCGGCGCTTGGTAGTTCCGCATCGTAGAAGTAGTAGGCGCCGCCAACGAGTTCGTTCGGACGGGTGGTGGTGGCGATGCCACTGAAGAAATCATCACTCAGTCCCGTCAAGCGCCGCGACCAGACCGGAGCTCCGCTGGCCGTCAACCGCATCAGGAAACCATCGGTTCCGGATGCATCCGGTGAACCGTACAGCGACCCGCGATGCCAACCGCTCACGTACACATCCCCGTTCCCCGCCACGATAAGGTCCTCCACGTTGCTGACATTGGTGGTCGTCAATAGAAAGCCGCTGAGCGGTTCGCCGGCACCGTTCAAGTGCATGACGGCAGCCGTTGGCGTGGTGGTGGCGCTCAAGCCAAGGTCCACCGGGCCATCCACATATGGTGTGCCCGTGTTGGCAAAGACGTTACCGCCCACCCAGATGTCACCTTGGTCGTCGAACGCGATGCTTTGGAACACACCCAGCCCTTCCAGACCGCCGATGGTATGTACCCATTCGGTATTGCCCAAGGTATCCATCCGCTGCACATACGTGAAATCGTAGGCCAGGTCGCAGGTGCGAAAGCCTGCACCGCCAAAGGACATGGTACTGATCTCCGGGTCCTCCGCGGACGGAAGTGTGCAACTGTAGGAACCGCATATGATCAGATCACCTGCCGGGTTCACGCGTACGGCGTAGCTGATGGCCGACGGGTAGTTCGAAGGTTGGAACCCGACCTCCATCGTACGCACCCAATCCAGGTCGCCGGACGCGGAGTAACGTGCCACGAAACTGAACGGGAGGTTGACGCCATCCGGATCGATATTGGCTACCACGGTATCACCGAACACGGCCAACCCGGAATAGGCACCTGTGATGTAGACATTGCCATCCTTGTCGGTATCCACTCCGAAGGCGGCATCATTGATCGGCCCACCCGCCGCGCGTCCCCACAGCAGTTCGCCATCGGGCGCGTATTTCAGCAGAACGATATCGCTTCCGCCAACGCTGGTCACAGACACATTTCCAGAGGTGAAGGTCCCACGGATGGCTCCGGTCACGAACACATTGCCACTCTCATCCACCGCCATACGCCAGAGCTTCTCGTTGTCACTGAGGCTGCCGACACGCTGCGCCCACACATGCTCCAAAGGGGGCTGGGCGAGAACGAACGATGTGCACAGGCCAAAAATTCCTAACGCTGCGGTCCGGTTCATACCGTAAAGAACCCCTGAAGTACGGTGTGGGTTCGCACGTCCCTGCACGTTCCATCACCGGATGAACGGTTGGGTTCGCGGAAGGAGCGCTAGTTTTGCTGTCACCATGCCCGATACACTGCCCTGTCCCGAATGTCGTTCGTCCATCACCTATCCTACCGGCACATCGCAGATGTGCGCTGAATGCGGGCACGAGTGGAATCCGGAGGAAGTGGCTGCCGCCAATGCCCCCGCTGTGGTGAAGGACGCCAATGGCAATGTGTTGCAGGATGGTGATGATGTGGTGGTGGTGAAGGATCTCCCCGTGAAGGGTGCGCCCAAGGCCATCAAGGCCGGTACCAAGGTCCGCGGTATCCGCTTGGTGGATGGCGATCACAACATCGATTGCAAAGTGGACGGTTTCGGGGCCATGGCCTTGAAGAGCGAGTTCGTGAAGAAGGCCTGAGGTCAAGCCTTCCCGTGGTGGTCGAACCCAGGATGGGGATCGCTCAAGGCGGTCATCTTTGTTGCATGAACGTCACAGCCAAACGCCCCATATTGATCGTCTTGCTCACGCTCAATGCCATCGTATTGTTGGGCCAGCTCTGGCCTGAAGGGGCGCCACCGTTCGCCCGGGTAGTGAACATCGTGTTCCTCCTCGGCTCGTTAGGTTACTTCCTCCTGGAGATGAAGCGAAAGGATCAATAGGGCCGGTGAGCGCCCCAGTCTTGAACCGTTCGATCCATCCCCGTAAGGTCAGGCATCTATTGTATCGATCGTCACTTGGCGATCGTTCGGGAAACGAGTCGACCACGTGCTCCTCGGACATGCCGGTCGTCCTCCTGCCTTAAGGTCGGTGCCATCTGAACCTTCGTGGCCGCTGATACACTTGTTCAACCCCCATACTGATCACCATGAAGATAGGCGAATTCGGAACCGGGGTGGTCGGACAGACCATCGCTGGCAAACTGGCGAAACTGGGCCATGAAGTGATGATCGGCAAACATGATGTGCAGGTCACTCGCGAAACGAAAGGATGGTACAAGCTTTTCGTCCTTTCTGGGCTGGTTGGCGACACATCTTACGGTGAAATTGGGCACCCACGCGCAGACAGCCGCCCACGGTGTGGTGCTCGTCAACGCAACCAACGGTGGCGCTTCGGTCGATGCGTTACGGTCCACGAATGCAGCCGACCTCAAAGGAAAGGTGCTACTGGACATCGCCAATACGCTCGACTTCTCGAAGGGCATGCCGCCTTCGCTGTCCATCAGCAATACCGATTCCCTCACAGAGACCATCCAGCAGGCATTCCCGGCATTGCATGTGGTGAAGACACTGAACACCATGAACGCATCCCTGATGGTGGCGCCCGATCTGCTTCCCGAGCGTACCAATGTGTTCATGAGCGGCAACGAGCCCACCGCCAAGTCCAAGGTGAAGGAGGTCCTGCACAGCTTCGGTTGGGCGGATGCTGATATCATCGACCTCGGGGACATCACCACTGCACGCGGTACGGAACAGTTCCTGCCGCTCTGGGTGCGACTCTACGGTGCCCTTCAGAGCCCGATGTCCAATCTCGGGATCGTGCAGGGAAAGCCCTGATGTCGCGCATTCCGATGATCGTTAGCGAGCGACGATGTTGTGTGGTCGCTCCATCTATTCCCCGTTCCCGTCCGAGGTCAATACAGTGGTCATGTGGTCGAACCAAGGTCGCACCGCGCGGTAGGTCTTCACCACTTCATCCAGGAAATCCGGCGCCATCACTTCCTTGTCCGTGAAGGTTCGGCGCAAGAGGAATTGCCGCTTCCGCAAGAGATCCGCGGCAGGGTGGTCCTTCGCATGACCACGGGGGACCGTGGCCAGTTCTTCGCCGAAGAGATCACCGAAATGGGTGCGCAGGTTCTTACCGCGTAGGAGCTTCCGCCAGGTAGCATGGTCGTAGTCGATGTCCTGCCGGATCAAGCGTAGATCGTCCGCTTCGGGACCCATGAAGCCGCAGGTGATATGCGACCGGCCTCCGGGCTGGATCCGGTAGAAGTAACCACCGCGCAGGGCCGGCTTCACCCGTGCCAATCGACCTCCGAAACGCGGAGCATAGGGCGGCTTGTCCTTGTGGAAGCGTTGATCCGTGTAGATGCGCATCAGACTCTTCGCGCCGCTCGGTGTGCTCAGCTTGTCATGAGCCCGCATTCTTTCGAGCAGTGCATCGGCGAAGGCCACCATGTTCGCATGGGCGGCTTGATAGTGTGGTTTGTTCGCTTCGAACCACGGCTTCTCGTTGTGGGCCTCCAACTCGGCGAGGAAGGTGAAGGTCGACTTCGGGATGATGATCGATGACGCTGCGGACATGAGGCGAAGTTCGTTACTCACCCGCAGGTGGATCGTCTCAGGCGCTCAAGGCTCGGTGGGCATCTGCTGCCACTGGTCCACCGACTGCCCATTCGCGTTGGGGTCATACATCACATCGTTGGTGCCGATGTACTGGCCATCGCCGTTCACCCAATAGTTGTTGTAGCCTGCCTCCACCTTGCCTTGCTCACCGGTATGCGGGTTCCACGCGTTCTGTTCGCCGCGGATCCCGTTGATGGTGGCATCCTGCATACGGTCCATGGTAGCGTTGGTGTTGTTGTAGATGCTCATCTGGGAATTGTTCACGCTGTTCACCATATCACGGTGTGCCGCCTGGCTGGCGTCGAAGGCGGCCTGGTTGCTGCGCATGCGGGCGTTGTGGGCATTCCAGCTCTGCTGGTTGTTCTGCATTTGTTGGTTGTGCGCGGCCCAGCTTTCCTGCTCCTTTTGTTTGGCTTGGCGGTGCTGGGCGGCGAAGTAGGAGGGGTTGTAACGCATGGTGGACAGACCGTTGAGCAATCCGCTCTTCTCGCGTTCATAGCTGCCTTCGGTCGCCTCCAGCTCGGTGGTGTAATACCCCCAGTTCGCCATATCCGCGCTGCTGATGCTGAACCAATGGAGCACCACGGCGAGCCGCTTATCGCCGCGCCGCCATTCGCTCAGGTTGGCCTTGCAGGTCTTCTGTGCCTGCCCCGTCACGTATAAGCCGTTCATGCCACGCTGATCGACCTGTTCCACGCCGGGAGCCGGTGCCTGGCCGACCAGTTCGTAGCCCTGCTGGCGCATCCGCGGAGCCAGGTCCTGCATCACCACGTGCTCAGGCGATACCGGCGCGCGCATCTGCTGGCCGTTCGATCGGTAGAATTGACCGAGCTGACCACCCACCATCATGAAACTGGCCGGCTTCGTGTTCTTCACATTCGCGCCGGGGGCAATAGCGGTCCAGTCGCCCGTTTCCATGCCTTGTACGTTCCAATGGGCGGGCAGATCCAACTGCGCGAATGGTACGTTGTAGGTGGAGCTGTTCAGGGTATGCGTGCGCATACCGGCTGCTGTTGAGGGTTGCTGTCCGAAGCCCGATCCACCTTCCATGGCCCCCTGTTGTTCCCAGTTACCCGCTCCTTGGCCCTCCGGCACGGGTTGGCCGGTCATGGCCGCCATTCGCGCTTCCAATTCGCTGATGCGCGGGTCCTGGCCGTATTGGTCCATGGTATTCTCAGCGGTTTCGCCGCAGGAGAAGAGAAGTGCGCTGAGGCCGATCAACAGGTAGGCGGGGCGGTTCATGTTCCGGGGTGTTTTCCTCTTATCCGGGGAGTGGGTGGAATGTGAACAAGCACTGTCCGGATGTCGGAACAGCATCCCGGACCGATAGGTCGGTCCAATACCGCTGCTCCATGTGGCCTACCCGAACCGGATATCTTACCGCCGCTACGAATGGGTCCAGGCCGTGCTTGGTACAGGATCGTAGGCTGTCATTGAGCAGAGTTCAAGGTCAAGCTACTACAGGTTGTCGCCATACAACGAAGGGTAGCGGAATACAACCAGGAAGAACCGTTCCAACGGATCACGCGGCATTGCGCCCCTCCAATTTTGCGGCGTCCAGAACAAAGGGACGAACACCCACATGGAAACCAACTTCACAGGCACCCGGATCGCCACAGCGCGCAAAGCGAAGAACATGTCGCAAGCGCAACTGGCGCAACAGCTTTTCATCAGCCCTCAAGCCGTGGGAAAGTGGGAGCGGGGCGAGTCCATACCCGACATCGTGACCGTGGTCAAACTGGCCCGACGTGCTCGGAGTGGACCTGAACTACTTCTCCGAACGAACTTCATCGAACCCGGCACCCGACCCGGTCGAATTGCCGGTGGAACGTGCGGTGGCAGATACGCCGCTGAAGGAGCGTCCAAAGCCCACCCGGGACATGTCCCGCTTCAAATGGGCCGATGCGGACTTCTCCGGGTTGAAGGATCTCCACGAGAAGTTCAGCGGTTCACTGCTGAAGAATTGCAAGTTCATCGACTCGGATCTTGCCGGGGTGCTCCTGGAGAACAACCACGTGGAAGGGTGCGACTTCCGCGGCGCCAACTTGAACTACAGCCGGTTCCGTGGGTCGCATATCGCCAACACCCGTTTAAACGATTGTGGGCTGATGGAGGCCGAGTTCACTGAAAGTGTGCTCAAAGGCTGTGACATGTCCGGTGCCGATCTCACCGATGTCGTCGTACGGTCGAGCAGTTTCCAGAAGAACACCTTGACCAATGCCGCGCTGTTGCGCACCACCTTCCGCGACACGGATCTCTCCGATGTCCTGTTCGAAGGTGCGTTGGAGGATTGCACGTTCGAGAACTGCGGCTTCTCCAGAGTGACTTTCCAGAACGCCACGCTCCACAACACCTTCTTCAAGAGCCAACGCCTGAAGCACATCCGCTTCGTGGACTGCACGGCCGATCGTCTGACCTACGAATTCCTGAAGA
>JADKCV010000036.1 GCA_016718655.1 Flavobacteriales bacterium
AGTCGATCGGCGAGGGCATCCACTGGAATGCGCCGTGCTTCTACTTCACCGGGCAGATGAAGCCCTTCGACCCGAAGACCTACAAGCGTTACGTCGTCGGCTTCAACTTCTTCAAGCAGGACGTGCTGCGCCTGATCTTCCTACGCGGCGCCGATGTGGAGAACAAGCAGGGACTCCTCACAGGCGACTACAAGGACGGCCGCAGGCTCGCGCTCTTCACCAGTGCGGCCGAGGTGAAGAAGCACGAGAAGGAACTCCTCCGCATCATCAAGGCGCTCATCAAGAACATGAACTGAACCGACCATGATCACTACACCAGAAGTCATCACTACCAACGAGGTCATCACCGCCGCGATCCCGCTGGTGATCCCCGGTCGTGACATGCCGAAGTACATGGACCCTGCGATCCAGGAGATCATCAGCGTTCTGACCGCGCAAGGCATGCACCCAGCCGGTCCGATGTTCTCTTACCACCATCGGCGCCCGAGCGACACCTTCGAGTTCGAGATCGGTTTCCCGGTGTCGAAGGCGATCAAGCCGGAAGGGCGAGTGATCAACAGCACGCTGCCTGCTGTGAATGTCGTGCGCAGCGTGTACCAAGGACCCTACGAGGGCCTCGCACAAGCGTGGCCAGCGTTGCAGAACTGGGTGCGTGCGAACGGCCATGGCGAAACGGGCAAGTTCTGGGAGAGCTACCTCAACAACCCAAGCGAGGTGAAGGACCCAAAGGACTACCGCACAGAACTGAATTGGATCGTAGGGTAATGCTGTTCAATTGATCGGAAAATGATGTGAACCTATGGCTGGAAAGCGGGATCCGGATGTGAAGGAGGCGCTCAAGTGGCTGGAGGCGCATGGCACGAAGCCCTATCGCGACCAATTGTCCGTGCGCTTCGCGATCCACACGGACAAGGCCTATGGGACCTCGATGCCGGATGTGCAGAAGCTGGCCAAGACCATCGGCAAAGACCAAGAACTGGCCCTGCTGCTCTGGGATACCGGCTGGCATGAAGCGAAAGCACTGGCCACCCTCGTTGCGGATCCCAAGCAGGTGACGCCCACCCAGATGGATGCCTGGTGCGCTGACTTCCAGAATTGGGCCGATTGTGACACGGCGTGTTTCCTGCTCTTCGACAAAACCCCGCATGCATTCAACAAAGTGAAGCAATGGGCCAAGCGTAAGCCGGAGTTCGAGAAGCGTGCGGCGTTCGCCTTGTTAGCCAGTTGTGCCTTGCACGACAAGAAGGGTCCCGATAAGCCCTATCTCGAACTGCTTCCCCTTTGTGAGAAGGCCGCGAACGATGAACGAAATTTCGTGAAGAAGGCTGTGAGCTGGGCCTTGCGTAGCATGGGGTCGCGCAGCGTGGAATGTCGTGAAGCCGCCCTGGAGGTCGCTGAGCGCCTAGCCGTCAGTGCCGTCAAGACCGAGCGATGGGTGGGCAAAGGATGTGCTACGCGACCTGCGCAGACCGCTTGTGGAACGGCGAGTTGAAAGAAGGAAATCGAACATGGTCGACACTAAGCGCAAATGATGAATCCATCCACTGCCATTCCAGAGGATCGTCCGATCATGGACTTCGAGACCGCGCAAGCCTTTGATGTGTGGCTGGACCGGAACGGGTCCACTTCCCCAGGCATCCATATCCGCATCGCCAAGAAGGACAGTGGCATTCTTTCCATCACGTATGCGGAAGCGCTGGAGATCGCGCTGTGCCACGGCTGGATCGATGGCGTACGCAACCGCTTTGATGAGAAGTGCTTCCTGCAGAGGTTCACGCCACGTGGCCCACGCAGCATCTGGAGCCAGATCAACAAGAACAAAGTGCAGGGCTTGATCAAGGCCAAATTGATGCGACCTGCCGGTCTTGCCGCCGTGAAGCGCGCCAAGGAGAACGGCCAATGGGATAAGGCCTACGCCCCGGTGAGCCAGATCCAAGTGCCTCCCGACCTGGCAGCCGCGTTGAAGAAGAACAAGAAGGCACGCACCTTCTTCGAGACACTGAAAGGCAGGTCTCGCTATGCGTTCCTGCATCGTTTGCAAACAGCGAAGAAGGAGGAGACCCGGACGAAACGGCTTGCGCTCTACATCGCCATGATGGAGCGAGGTGAAGCGTACCATCAATGAATCCAGAACCACCAACAACCCGACCACCATGCTCAAGAAGATACTCCTCGTCCTTGCCATCATCATCGTTGGCATCATCGTCGCTTCACGTTTCCAACCGGACAGCTATACGGTGGAACGGAGCGCCACCATTGACGCACCGATCGACGTCGTGTTCGCGCACATGAACGACTTCCGGAAGTGGCAGCAGTTCAACGCATGGGGTGATACGGACCCGAACGCGGTGTATACGTATAGTGACATCTCTAATGGGGTAGGGGCCGATTTTCATTGGAAAGGCAATAGCGATATGGGCGAGGGCAGCATGACCATGCTGGAAAGTAGACCGAACGAATACGTGAAGGTCGACCTCGAGTTCATCGAACCCTTCGCCGGCAAGGCAACGACGGAGTATGTGATGGCACCTGAAGGAGAAGGCACCAGGCTCACCCAACGGATGTCCAGCGACCACAACTTCTTCAGCAAGATCATGTGCATGTTCATGGACATGGACAAGATGATCGGCGATAAGTATGAGGAAGGGTTCCGGCGGATGAACAAGGTGCTCCCCGGTCTGGTGCCAGCGCCCGTGGAACCGTTGGCAGTTCCGCAGGATAGCACTGGAACCGCCAGTTGAACCGTTCGAACCTGGCCTACCTACAACCCCGCCCATACACAACGCTATGCAAACCCGGATCTTCGTCAACATGCACGTGAAGGACCTTGCCACCAGCATGACCTTCTTCAAGAAGCTCGGTTGGAGTTTCAACATGCAGTTCACCAATGAGGACGCTGCGTGCTTGGTGATCAGTGACACCATCTACTGCATGCTGCACACAGCGTCCAGCATCCAGCGCTTCCTGCCGAACGGAAAGTCCGCCGCGGATCCCACGAAGCATACCGAAGTGCTTCTGGCGTTCTCCGTGGATAGTCGCGAAGCGGTGGATACGCTGTACAACAAAGCCCTTGCCGGTGGTGCCACGGAATGCCGTCCTGCCGAGGACCACGGCTTCATGTTCGCCCGCAGTTTCAACGACCTGGACGGGCACATCTGGGAGGTGTTCTGGATGGATGAGAAGCAGGCGCAAGGCTGATGAAGATGATGAGATCAGGCGAAGAAGGGTCAGCGCACCTGTCCGAACGGACATCGCTTCATCCAGAGCAGCGACTGCCCGACCTGTCCGCAATGCGAAGTTGATCAAGGGCACCTACGGATGGTTGGATGGCGAAGCTTGCCGCACCGGCACGACGCGCGTTGGAGCATGCGGGCATCAGGACACTCACCGCTTTGGCCGAACGCAGTGAAAAGGACTTGCTCGCATTGCACGGCTTCGGACCATCAACCCTGCCTATCCTCCGGAAGGCATTGGACGCTGCCGGCCTTCAATTCACACCAACGATCACCAAGATGCGTGACCTACCAAAGAAGCCAACGAACACCGACGAGTACCTGAAGCGAATTCCCGCTGACCAACGCAGGGCACTGGAGGCACTTCGCAAGCAGATCCTCGCTGCCGCACCCGGTTGCGAGGAGCACTTCGGCTACGGGCTGCCTGGCTTCAAACACAACGGGCATCCGATGCTCTACCTCGGCGCCGCGAAGAACCATGTGGCGCTCTACGGCTCGGTCCCGATCGGTTTCAAGGATCGGCTGAAGGACTTCACCGTGAGCAAGGGCACCATCCAGTTCACGCCGGAGAAACCGTTGCCTGCTGCGCTGGTGAAGGACATCGTGAAAGCGAAAGTGGCGGAGATCGAGGTGCGGTGGCCAGCGAAACCCGCGAGGACCGCGGCGAAGAAGGCGGAGGGGAAAGCAGCGAAGAAGAAATGAAGGACTCTGCTGATCGCGAAGTGCCCACGCGTCATCAACGCCCCTCGCGAAAAGGTCTTCGCCGCGTGGACGGATCCGGCGATACTCGCGCGCTGGTGGGGGCCGAACGGCTTCACCAACACCTTCCATCGCTTCGAGCTGAAGCGCGAAGGCCTTTGGGAGTTCACCATGCACGGCCCGAACGGGATGGACTTCAACAACACCTGCGTCTTCAAGCGCATCGAACCGCCGGGCTATCTGGAGTTCGACCACCTGAAGGAGATGCACTTTTACAAGGCCATGATATCGTTCACCGCGGTAGCTGAAGGAACGCGCGTGGATTGGATGATGCGCTTCGATACGGTGGAAGAACTGGCACCGATAAGGACCTTCATCGAAAAGGCCAACGAAGAGAACATGGACAAGCTCGAACTCATTCTGACAAACAACTCAACGCGACCCCGGGCAAGCCCGCTGAACACCAATGAAGAAACTCAACCTCGCCTACTGGATCATCACCGCGCTCTTCAGCGCCTTCATGATCTTCTCCTCATTCGGCGGCATTACGCTGATGCCCGAAGCCGTGGCCATGCTGCACGACCACCTGGGCTATCCGCTCTACTTCATCCAACTGGTGTCCTACGCCAAGGTGATAGGGGCCATCGCCATCCTGCTGCCCATGGTACCAGCCCGGGTGAAGGAGTGGGCCTACTTCGGCTTCTTCGTGGACCTTGTGGCGGCCATCGTGTCCTTTGCGGCCGTTGGTGATCCGGTCGCGAATTGGTTACCCATGTTCCTCTTCATCGCGGTGCTGGTCTGGGCCTACTGGCTGCACCACAAACGTCTCCACGCCACCAACTGAATCCGACCAACCATGCTGCTCTACATCCTCATCGGCCTCGCCATCATCATCGTTGGCATCCTTATCGCCGCTTCGCTGAAGCCGAACACCGTTCACTACGAACGCAGCGCGGTGATCAACGCCCCACCGGACCGTATCCTGCCGCACGTGGTCGACTTCCACCAATGGAAGTCCTGGAGCCCTTGGGAGAAACTGGACCCGAACATGAAGCGCGACCACCTCGGCGCAGCGCAAGGCGTAGGTGCCAAATACGCATGGAGCGGGAATGGCAAGGCCGGTGAAGGCACCATGGAAGTGCTGGAGGCCAGCACCAGCGGCGTGAAGATCGACCTGCGTTTCGTACGGCCCTTCAAGAACGATTGCATCACGCACTTCCATTTCACACCACAAGGCGGTGCCACCACCGTTCGTTGGACCATGGATGGCCCCAACCTGTTCGTCGGGAAGCTCATGAGCATGTTCATTCCCATGGACAAGATGATCGGCAAGGACTTCGAGCAGGGCTTGGCCGGATTGAAAGCAGAAGCAGAGAAACACTGACACATTCACACATGGCACACTACGTTGATGGTTTCATGATCGCCGTTCCGAAGAAGGAACTCGCGCGTTACAAGAAGTTGGCGACCGCTGCGGGCAAGGTGTGGATGGACCACGGTGCCTTGCAGTACATGGAGTGCGCCGGTGATGACCTGGAGCACGAAGGCATCGCATACCCCTTCCCCAAGGCGGCCAAATGCAAGCCGGGGGACACCGTCGTATTCTCGTGGATCGTGTACCGCAACCGCAAGCATCGCGACCAGGTGAACAAGAAGGTGATGGCCGATCCGCGCATGGACAAGATGTACCGCGAACAGATGGCGTCTCCGATCTTCGACCATAAGCGCATGGCCTACGGTGGGTTCGTGACACTGGTGGAGCAGAACAAGTAGCTGACCGCCGGTACCTTTGTGGGTATGGAAACGCCAACTGCCCAACACCTCCGCAATAACGTTTCAATCCCGGCGGCTGACGAGATCCGTATCACGCGGGTCATCGATGCACCACGCGACCTTGTTTGGAAGGCCTGGACCACACCGGCGATGCTGGTCCATTGGTTCGGCTGTGCGGCCTTCAGCACCGTTGATGCCCAGGTGGACCTGCGCGAAGGCGGCAATTGGCGTGTGGTCTTGCGCACCCCGGACGGCGAGGACATCCCCAGTTATGGCATCTATATGGCGGTCCGGCCCATTGGCCACCTGGCTTTCACCCACCAATGGGAAAAGCAGCCGGTGGAAGTGAATCCGGCACACCACCGAACATTGGTGACCGTTGATCTGCACGAGGAAGGCGGGCAAACACGACTGGAGTTCCGGCAAACAGGCTTGGCATCAGAGGCCTCGCGTGACAGTCACATCGGCGGCTGGTGCGATAGCATGGATGCGTTGGCTGCCCGTGTTGAACGGTCCGTGGTTCGCAGTTAGACGTGCTCCTTGCGTGTACATGGCATTCGACTTCAAGTCGGTCTTCCGGACCACTCACCTGGGGAACTGCATGGGCCGGATCACTGACCCGGGAGTAGCTTGAACCCATGGAAGTTCACAAGGTCTTTGGTTGTATACCTTCCTTTGCGCCTTGTTCCATCCTCACATCCTGTTCACCTGCGAGTTCCACGGTCCGTTCGGTTCGATCGACGCTCGGTTCTGCATCCGATCCAACGGACGACCTTTGTTCCGTTGCTCGGCAGCTGGCTCGGAACTGAGTCCATCCCTATACCATGACTTCACAACCGAGGCGAGCGCTTGCTCAATTACTCCGAGCAGGAAAGGTGGAACTGTTGGCGACGTGGCGTGCCCAAGTGCGGGAATTGCCTTCAGCCAAACACTTGGATGTACCCACCCTGAACGACCACATACCAGGATTGATCGATGAAATTGCCGTTTCACTCGAACTCGGAGATGATCGGACCATCGCTCAGAACCTTCGGGAGGGCACCCCTCCGGAGCACGGTGCACAGCGCGTAGAGGATGGATTCGACATCATTGAGGTGGTTTCCGAGTACAACATCCTGCGCGGATGCGTGCATGCGCTGGCCGACCAGCACGACATCCGGATGGACCGGAACCTGTTGCATGTATTGAACATGGTCATGGACGGTGCGATCGGGATGGCGGTCCAGACCTTTGCGGAAGAGAAAGCCCATGAGGTCCGTAAGAGACGTCAAGAATACTTGGCCTTCGTTGCGCACGACCTACGTAATCCCTTGACAGCCATCTCCCTGTCCGCAGCGCTGTTGGAAGCGACAATGAAGAAAGCGGAGGTCGATGAGGAGACCACCCACGTCTTCAGGACACTGCATCGGAACGTTGGTCAGTTGGAAACATTGGTCACCAAAGTGCTTGAGGAGAATGCCAACCTGCTATCCGAGGAAGGCCTATCGCTCGAACGCAGACATTTCGACCTGTGGGCACTGGTGGAGGCGGTGATACAGTCCATGGCTCCCGTTGCAGCTGATGCAGGTACCAGGCTGATCAACGCGATCCCGAAGGAACTCGTCGTATACGCGGATGCCGAACTGTTGCGTCGTGTGTTCCAGAACCTGATCGGCAATGCGATCACGTACACAGCTCGAGGAGAGGTCCGGATCGGTGCCGCGATGAACGACCTCCGTGATGGAACGGCGTGTTGGGTCACCGACAATGGTTCAGGGATCGATAAGGATCGCTTGGATTCCATCTTCGACAAAGGGGAAGGCGATGTGGAACGCATCGATAGTACCGGCCTGGGGTTGGCCATCGTCAAGACCTTCATTGAAGCCCACGGGGGAACGGTCCGGGCCCAAAGTGAAAAGGGGCAAGGCACTACGATCCGATTCGAACTTCCGGACCGGCAATGAAGACCGGGTGGTCCAGTTGAGGGTCGGGCTGGAGGCCACTTCGGCTCGGGGCTGAGGTGCGGGACCGTTCGGTGAGAACCGCTGAGTTGATCTGAACGTGATGCCCGCGTGAGCGATCGAAGCGGTTACCCCGCAACGGGCCTCGGTGTGCGAGGAGTAAAAGCGAAGAGCGCGACCCCGGCTGCTCTTGAGCCGGGGGCACGCCCTAAAAAACCAAATGAAATATTGGTGAAAAGTGACCGGTATCGCATCCTACTCCCAAAGGAAAGTCAGCATAATCCAAACTCCTCCTAATACTAGGACTATAAGTGCAAGAAAGAGCGTTCCGATAAGAGCCAGCGACACACCGCCTGTGATCTTCGCCAACCAGCGCCACATGGCTGAAAGGTAAGTATCGACGAAGCCTGCTCAAGCCATGACCTTGGCGTTCGTTGCCATGCTCGCTTCCACCTCGCTGATCGCACGCTTGGTCTTCAACAGACTATCCGGTGTCACGCTGATGGAGTCGATACCCAGCTCCACGAGGAACTGTGCGAAGTCGGGGAAGTCCGAAGGGCCTTGGCCGCATATGCCCACCTTGGTGCCGGTCTTCTTGGCGCTGGTGATGAGCATGCGGAGCATCCCCTTGACGGCCTCGTTGCGTTCGTCGTAGATGTGCGCGACAAGGGAGCTGTCGCGGTCCAGGCCTAGCGTGAGCTGGGTGAGGTCGTTGCTGCCGATGGAGAATCCATCGATGTACTTGCTGAACTCCTCGGCCAGGATGATGTTACTGGGCACTTCGGCCATGAGGAAGAGCTCCAAGCCCTCCTTGCCGCGCTTCAAGCCGTACTCGTCCATCACGGCCTTCACTTTCTTCAGCTCCTCCACCGTGCGGCAGAAGGGCACCATCACCACGACGTTCTTCAAGCCCATCTTCTCACGCACACGGCGGATGGCCTTGCATTCCAGCCCGAAGGCTTCTTTGTAGGCTTCGCTGTAATAGCGTGAAGCACCACGCCAGCCGATCATCGGGTTCTCCTCATCCGGCTCGAAGTGTTCGCCGCCCAGCAGGCCCTTGTACTCGTTGCTCTTGAAGTCGCTGAAGCGCACGATCACCTTGTTGGGGTAGAAGGCCGCGGCGATCTTGGCGATGCCGTAGCTGAGGCGCTTCACGAAGAAGGTCTCTTCATCCTCGTAACCGTGGATGAGGTAGCTGATCTTACCACTGAGGGCCACATCGCCCAGTTCCTTGTGTTGCAAGAGGGCCAGCGGGTGGGCCTGGATGTAGTTGTTGATGATGAACTCCTCCCGCGCCAGACCGACGCCGGCATTGGGCAGGTGTGCGAACTTGAAGGCCAGGTCCGGGCTGGCGACGTTGAGCATGATCGGCGTGCGGGTCTCCGGAATGTCGTTCAACATCGTCTCTTCCTTGTGGAAGGGGATGATGCCGCTATAGACGATGCCGGTATCGCCTTCGCAGCAGCTGGCGGTCACCTCCATGCCCGTATCCAGCAGGTCGGTGGCGTTGCCGCATCCCACGATCGCGGGCACCCCCATCTCGCGCGCCACGATGGCCGCGTGACAGGTGCGACCGCCTTTGTTGGTGATGATGGCGCTGGCCTTCTTCATGATCGGCTCCCAGTCGGGGTCGGTCATGTCGGTCACCAGCACATCGCCTTGTTGGAAGTCCTTGCCGTCGGTCTCGCCACCGCGTCCGTCCAGACTGAACAGGATGCGCACCTTGCCACTGCCGATGCGGTCGCCGATGGCGATGCCGGTGGTGATGACCTTCTCGTTCCCGGTCTTGTTGATCTTGTATTCCACCACCCGGTCCGTGGCCTTGCGGCTGTGGATGGTCTCGGGGCGGGCTTGTACGATGAACAGCTGCTTGGTCAAGCCATCAACAGCCCACTCCACGTCCATGGGGCACCAATGGCCCTTCTTGTCGCTGTAGTACTTCTCGATGGCGGACACACTGCGCGCGATCTCCAGTGCCTGGTCATCGCTGATGCAGAAGCGGTTCCGCTGTGCGCGCTCGATGGGGATGGTGAGCGTGGGCTTACCGGGTTCCACACCGTACACCATCTTGCGGTCCTTGTTGCCGAGCTTCTTCTCGATGATACTGCTGTAGCCCTCGGCCAACGTGGGCTTGAACACCAGGAACTCGTCCGGGCTCACCGCCCCTTGCACCACCATCTCACCCAGACCGTAGCTGCCGTTGATCAGCACCACGTCCTTGAATCCGCTCTCGGTATCGAGGCTGAAGGCCACGCCACTGCTGCCCACATCGGAGCGTACCATCTTTTGGATACCTACCGAAAGACCCACTTGGAAGTGGTCGTAGCCGAGGCTTTCGCGGTACACGATGGCCCGGTCGGTGAAGAGCGACGCGAAACAGTTGCGCACGGCACTGATCAGGTCCTGATGGCCGCGGATGTTGAGGAAGGTCTCTTGCTGGCCTGCGAATGATGCGTCGGGCAGGTCCTCCGCGGTGGCGCTCGAACGCACGGCCACGTCGGTCGCTTCCTGGCCGTACTGTTGGCTCATCTCATCGTAGCGCTGCAGGATGCCCTTCCAGATCTCCTCGGGGAACTTGCCGTTCTTGATGAGGGTGCGCACGGCCAGACCGGTGCGGCGGATGTTCTCCACGTCATCCACATCCAAGCCCGCCACGATGTCACGGATCTTCTGGTCCAATACGTTGTGGGCGATGAAGGCCTCGTAACTGGCCACGGTGACCACGAAGCCACCAGGTACCTGCACACCCAGCTTTCCGAGGTTCTGTATCATCTCCCCGAGGCTGGCGTTCTTGCCGCCCACGGTGGGGATGTCGCTGAGTTCAACTTCGTGGAGCCACTTGAGGTAGGGGGCGGAGGACATGCGTAGGATGTGGTGGTGGTTCGGTGAAAATATCGCCCGTTGTACGGTGATCCAATTCGAAAGTTCGCCTACTGAACGCGCATCACCAAGTGATGTCCGTCACAGGGACCGAGTGATCGCTTCACAGGTGGATGGTCCCTCAATGCCATCGCCATGCCAAAGGAGGAGCGTTGCCCGACGCCACCGAATGTGGATGGTCGGTCGGTAGGCATGGACCAAGGCGCCGGGAAATGAGTGGGGTGGTTTCGCCCCGGTCGGGGTGGGATCGCTCGAACCGCTTAAGAATATCCAGGATACGCGCGTGTTGACAATGACCTACCTGCGGATGCAACCAATTGGAAAGGCCAATGTGCGTAGTCCGGGATGAAGATGTGACGAGCCGGCAGCCTTTACGCTTGTGGAGGCTTGTTGTTCACCGGTATGCACGGTCCAGCAGTTGCCCTGACCGTCCGGCGTATTCGGCCATTAGGGCAACGTGTTCGGGGAGGTGATCGTCATCCCGATGGACCATCACCTTCAGCGACCATGTTCAGGACCTTGCTCTCACTCGGTGGGATCTGTTCCCTTGTTTCCCTTACCGCGCAGAACACCTGTTCCACAGCGTTGGTGATCGAACCGGGCCTTCATGTGGTCACTGCGATCGATGGTCCCGAGATCGCTGCTCCGGTTTGTGCACTGACCGGTCCTGGTGCCGTTTCCGCCTCGGAGTGGTACCGCTACACGGCCACAGCGGATACCATCATGCACCTCTCCACCGATGTGGCGGGCGAGCCACAAGTGAACACACGCTTCCATATCTATACCGGTGGTTGCGGGGCGCTGACCTGCGTGCTGGGCAATGATGATGGGGGAGGCAACGGCACATCGCGGGCGAGTTTCGATGTCGAAGCGGGAACCACTTACCTCATCGCTTTCGACGATCGCTGGACGACCTCGGGATTCAGCTTCCAATTGGACCAAGCCTTTTATCCCTTGCTGAATAGTGAGTCGTTCGTTTCGTTCATCCCCACGAACGTGAACGTATCCGCACAACCCCTTGCCATCGTGGACATGAACAACGACGGCATGGATGATATCGTGGGAGCCACCCAGGACTACATCAACATCCAACGGCAGTTACCCGAAGGTGGCTTCGCACCATTGACCTACCAGACCGACTTCGCCGATTACCCGGCTTCGTGGAGCATGTGCATCGGTGACCTGGACGGCAATGGATACAATGACCTGCTCTATGGAGGCGGCTATGGCGTCACGTTCATGATGGCAACGGATGGTGGCGAGGCGTTCGTGGAGCGCTCAGGCCCCGAATATGTGTTCAGCCAACGCTCCAACATGGTGGACATCAACAACGACGGGCACTTGGACGCGTTCGTTTGTCACGATGTGGCCCCCAACGTCTATTACATGAACGATGGCAACGGCAACCTCACCTTCACCCAAGGCGGTCTCGGCTACTCCTGCGGCAACTACGGTTCCATCTGGGTGGACTATGACAACGATGGGGACGTGGACTGTTTTGTGGCCAAGTGTGGTTGTGACCCGGTGGACCTGTTGATGCGAAATGAAGGGAATGGCACGTTCACCCAGGTCGGTCAGACCCTGGGTTTCGCCGACGGTCACCAGAGCTGGAGCAGCGCATGGGGCGACCTGGACAACGATGGGGACATGGATGTCGTGATCGGTGCCAGTAGCAGCGGCTACCACAAGCTGATGCGCAACAATGGGGACGGCACGTTCACGAATGTCACCGCTGGTTCCGGACTCGACACCTTCTACAGCCAAGGCATCGAATGGGTCACGCACGACTTCGACAACGATGGCAAGCTGGATATCCTGGGTGCCTATTCCTTGTTGATGAACCGGGGCGGGCTTTCATTCATGGGCAACAACTACTCACCGGGGAACGGAGCCGTCGGAGATGTCAACAGCGACGGTTCCCTGGATGTGATCGGCCAATATGGATTGCAGGTGAATACGGGCAATACGAACAACTGGCTTCGTCTGGACCTCCGTGGTACGGTCAGCAACCGCAACGGGATCGGCGCCTGGATCACGCTCACCTCCGCTTTGGGTACCCAGGTCCGTGAGGTCCGCGCGGGTGATGGATTCAAGTATATGAGCAGCCTGATGGCCCACTTCGGTCTCGGTCCGGACGAGGAGATCCTATCGCTCACGATCCGCTGGCCTTCCGGAATTGTACAGGAAGTGGTAGGGGCGGAGATCAATACGGTGATGACGGTCGTTGAACAGCTACCGACCACCGTGGATGACCGCGGGGAGGACGACCTGCTCAAGGTCCACCCGGATCCTGCCGTGGATGTGCTGATGGTGGATGATGCCGTGGAGTGGGGCGACCGCCCCGTCAAGATCCTCGATCTGGCCGGGCGACAGGTACAGCGCACCGTGATGAGCAATGGCCGCATCGATGTGGCCGCGCTCCCGGCAGGTAGCTATATCCTGCGGGTGCACACGAACGGAAGTACGCGCGAAGCGCGCTTCACCAAAGGCTAAGGCTACAGCGGGTCGAGGCGCTCGCGGACCTTTCCCAGGAACGAGCCGCCGATGGGCACCTTGCGTTCCGTGCGTTCCATGGTGATCTCGCCTTCCTCCACCGCATGGATCTTGTCCAAGCGGACGATGTAGGAGCGATGCACGCGCATGAAGTGTTTGGCGGGTAGCCGGTCCTCCATGTCCTGCAAGGTGGCGTGGACCACATACCGTTGTCCGGCCACATGGATACCCACATAATCCTTCAAGGCCTCCACGAAGCCGATCTCACTGAAGCGGAGCCGCACCAACTTGCCCTTGGCCTTCACGAAGAAGTGATCGGCATTGGCGCTCTCCTCCACCAGGTCGTAGAGCCGGTCCAGTTCCGAACGGATCTGTTGTTCGCCATCGTACTTGCTCATCGCGATCTCGATCGCCGTGTGGAGCGCCTGATCGGTGAAGGGCTTCACCACGAAGCCATAGGGCTCCGCGATCTTGGCCTTGCTCAGGGTGTCGTTGTCCGAGTTGGCGGTCAGGAAGATCACCGGCAGGTCCAGTTCCTCCCGGATCTGTTTGGCGGCCTCCACGCCGCTGTGGCCGTCCAACAGATGGATATCCATGATGACGACGTTGGGCCGGAGCTCATGGGCTTGTTCCAACGCATCGGTGCGCGACCGCGCGAATCCGACCACTTCATGTCCCTTCGACTTCAATCGCTGAGCGATATCCCTGCTGATGATGGGCTCATCCTCGACGATCAACACACGTATGGGTTCCTTGCTCATGTTCCGGAATAGGGCGGGCGTACGAGATGGTGATGGGGCGTTCCACTGCATCATCCCGCCAAGATGAGGGCTATCCCACTCCGCTTCAACGCAAGATCGCCCAACCGGGTTCCAAATGCGACAAAGGGTCCAGGACCACGGAGGTACGACGAATGGACAGCCCTGGGACAAGCTGTGCATAACTTACGCGCTCCTTCCAGCCAACCCATGACGACATCCCTCATCCGGTCCAGCCTGTTCTGCATCCTGTCCTTGTCCACGGGTGCGACACTGGTGTCACAGACCAACCCGTTCGGTTGCCACTATTTCCGGAACGGTCATCGGCCCCATCCCGAGGCCACTGCCGCCGACCGCACGCAGATCGCGGAGACCATCGCGCGCAGCGACACCTTCGACATCCTGCACTACGACATCACCTTGGATGTCACCAACTACGGCGGCGCGAGCATCACGGGTGCCACGACCATCGATGTCCGCGCCCTGGTATCGGACGTGGATCGCATCCGGTTCGACCTGTTCGAACTCACGGTCGATTCGGTCCTTTCCGACGGATCGTCCTTGACCCATGCCTATGATGGGCAGTTTCTGGATGTGGACCTTCCGACCCCGATGGCGCAAGGGGAGGAGATCGCCATCACCGTACACTATCACGGTCAGCCGCACCGCGATCCGGATTGGGGGGGCTTCTACTTCGAGAGCCAGTATATCTACAACCTGGGCATCGGCATCAGTACAATACCACCCAACTTCGGCAAGGTGTGGTATCCCTGTTTCGACAGTTTCGTGGAGCGGGCCTCTTATTCCTACCACGTCAAGAGCGCCGGCACCTACCGCTTCCATGGCCAGGGGAATTTCTTGGGTGAAGTGCAGCTTGGAGGGGATACCGTGATCCGCAGCTACGAACTCCCCAATCGGTACCCACCCACCTGAGCGCCATTGCCGTGGCCAACTACCAGGAACATGCCTTCACGCACAGTGGCTTGTTGGCGGACATCCCGGTGACCTTGCTCGCCAAACCGGCCGACCTCACGGCCATGATCTCGCGCTTCGGCAACCTGGGTGATGCCATCGATGCCTGCGAGTACTGGTATGGCCCGTACCCCTACGACCGGGTGGGCTATGTGCTGACCACCGACGGTGCACTGGAGATCCCGACCAACGTCGCCTATCCGCAATTCATGACCACCCAGACCACGGGCAACAATCGCGGTCTGTATACCCATGAACTGGGCCACCACTGGTGGGGGGACAAGGTGACGCCCTACGTCCACAACGACATGTGGTTGAAAGAGGGACCTGCGGAGTACAGCGGCCACCTGATCGAGGAGTGGATCGGCGGACAAGCCGGGTTGTTGCAGGCGGTCAAGGACAACCACTTCCGCGTCCTCCGCGAGGCACACTTGGACGATGGTGGGTTCCAGCCCCTATCACCCATGCCGGACGAGCACATCTATGGCACACACACCTACTACAAGGGGGCATCGGTCATGCACAACCTGCGGGGCTACCTGGGCGATGAACTGTTCCGCCAAGGGATGCGGGGTGTGCAGATCGCGTTGGCTGAACAGACCATGACCCCACAGCAATTCCGCGACTCCTTGGAGTCCGCCACCGGGGTGGACCTCGACGCGTTCTTCGATGCCTGGGTGTTCGCTCCCGGCTACAGTGTGTTCGTGGTCCGTGAGCGGACGGTGAACGCGGTGAACGACAGCTTCGAGGTGGTGTTGAACATCGACCAGAAGTTGCGCGGAACGACGGTGTACCATGAAGCCGTACCGTTGGAGGTGTCCTTCCTCAATGCGGAAGGCGAGGAGTTCCTCGCTGATATTGTGGCTTCGGGGGCGAACGCACTGCACACCGTCATGGTCCCGTTCGAGCCGGCCCTGGTGGTGCTGAACCGGCACAACCGGCTGAACCAGGCGCGCACGGCCAATGAGCGCACCCTCATCCCGGGGGTGTCCTTCGGAAGTACACAGCCGTTCGTCGACATGATCATGTACCAGACCAACCTCGTGGACACCACGCTCGTTCGCATCGAACACATCTGGTCCGGGGCGGGTGTGGACCCGGCCACCCCGGATGTGATCGACGTGTCCGACACACACTACTGGGACATCGGTGGGTTGTGGCCAGAGGGCACCATCCTCCGGGGCCGCTTCACCTACGCCGGTGCAACCGCGGACAATCTCGATAACGCATTGGTCGATGGTGATGAGACCGGTATGCTCATGGTCCATCGGGAAACACCACTGGACCCGTGGGCGCCTTATCCCGATCAGACCGTGCTGGCCGGTGACCTCGCCAACGGGAACGGCATCGTCAACCTCGATGTGATGCGGAAGGGCCAGTATGCCTTCGCGAAGAGTTCCGTCAACGTGGGGATGGCGGAGGTGCGGACGGACCTGGCCACCGTGGATCTCTTCCCGGTCCCTGCTATGGACCATGTGAACGTGCAGCTGGATGGTGGCTTGAACGGAACCGTTCGGTTCGATGTGTTGAACGCCGCCGGACAGCTACAGATGCGGACCTTCCGCAGCGCGAATGCCGAGGGTCGCTACCGCTTGGACGTCGCTGACCTTGCGCCGGGGGCGTACCTGCTCCATACAGCGATCGGTGAGGGGACCGCAGTGGTCGCACGCCCGTTCACGGTCACCCGTTGAACCATCGGGATGGACTTCAACACGATCGCGCAGCGCAAGCCGCTGTACCGGGTGGGGGACGAGCTCATGGGCTACCTGGAGCGCCAGGGGCGCTTGGTGCCGATGGAGGTGAACTACGCCGAGCTGAAGCGGTTCGATGGCTTGATGCCACACCTGGACGTCCATGGCAAGCCGACCCTTTGGAACTCGGTGCTCTACCGGCCGGGTGAGCGCGAGGAGTTGTATGATCGGCTCGTGGAGACCTACCAGACGCTGATCGCCGATGGGCGTCAGATCGGCCACCTCCAAGTGGCCGGGGTCGACTTCTGCGCCTATGGCAATTCCCAACCCTTCCGCATCAAGATCCTCAACCGGATCAACGACAACCACGACTACTTCTACATCAAGATATCGGACAGCAGCAGGGTCTACGGCCTCGAACTGGAGCACTTGCTCTCGCCCAACCGCATCAGCTACCTGGTCGATGGTCCCACCTTGGTGGAGGAGCATATCATCGGCGTGCCCGGCGATTCGTTCATCGTCGCGCCCCAGCTCTATGGTGGGCAATTGAACGAGGTGCGCTTGAGCAAGGAGTTCGTGAAGTTCAATGAGCGCTGTTTCGTGCGGCTGCTAGGGGATATGCGCGCATACAACTTCGTGGTGGATGTGATCCACGACCTGGACCAGGTGCAGTACCGCATCCGAAGCATCGACTTCGATCAACAGAGCCATGAAGGGCGCGCGCGGATCTACCTGCCCCAGTTCTACAAGGAGAACCTGGCCTATGTGCAACTGGCCCAGCGCGTGATCGGTGCTGAAACGGCCGAACAATACCGGAACGAGGAGCGCGCGTTGCTGCGGCGACGCTACAAACACAGCGAACGCGTGGTCGAGGAGTTGTTGGCCGTGCTCGAGAAGGACCACATCAGCACCGCCGAGCAGGCGCGCGAGTTGGGCGAGGACCTCGGCAAGCTCCACGGTACGCGAGCCTTCGCGGGCCTTACCAACATGGGGCAAGTGCTCCGTGCCCAGTTGAGCACCTGCCTCCAGAGCTGAACGGGCGTCCGGGACAAGCCGTGGTGTAACTTTTTTCGACCGACTGGCGTTTCGGGCCACCGGACCCCATGTTATGGTCCGATGAACCATGCGCTACACGCTTCGCATCCTCTCCCTGAGTCTTTCATTCGCCATCGTGGGTGGGTCCTTCGCACAGTCCGAGGTGATCTCCTACCAATGGTTGAACCAGTGGTGTGGCAGTTTGCTCGATTGTGAGGAAGGCTGCATGGCCTGCAACCTCCCCGCAAGTTCCAGCGCACAATTCTTCGGGACCAACGTGGCTTGGATCGGCGTTGACGTCTGTCCGCATCCCGTGGCGGCCGGTGACAACGCCATCGGCACCTTCGGGTGGACGGTGGACCAGACCTCGGACAAGTACATCGTGCTCTCCGGGGTATCCACCAATGCCGTGCAGATCGACAGCATCATCTTCCGCCATGCGCGCAGTGCCCAAGGGCCTTCCCGCGTAAGGGTGGACTACACGCGCAGCGCCATGGAACCGTTGAGCGAACTGGCCGATATCACTGTTCAGCACGACTTCCACACGGAGGTGATCACCGACCTCGGATGCTTGACCACCACAGCCCAGGACCCGTTCGGCACCTTCCAACTCCAGTTCAGCCCCTACGGTAGCAACGAAGGCAGCTGGTACCTGGACGAAGTGCGCATCGTGGCCACCCCATGCCAGATCTCCACCGCGGTGGAGGATGTGGCACCGGTGCAGCAGGTGTACAACGGACCGTGGTACGATGTGTTGGGCCGCCCGGTCAAGGGCGAGGTCCCCGCTGGTGTGTACATCGGCAAGCAGCGACAGGTCAAGGTCTTCTAGCGCGGGATGACGTAATTTCGTACCCCGGTAACAGCACCGGCCCGAACGTTGAAGTACATCCTCACCGCCCTGCTCTTCGCAGGGCTTGCCTGGTCCACCCAGGCCTACGCACAGTCCCGTATCGAACTTGTTCCTTACGCCGCCGAACTCGGTACGGCGGTCGACATCACCCATGCCGGTGATGGACGTCTCTTCGTGGCCCGCCAGTACGGCGCCATCTTCCTGGTCCGGGACAGCATGGACGTGGCCGACATCGAGTTCCTCGACATCGCTTCCCGCGTGCTCTTCAACGGCGAACGTGGGCTCCTGGGCATGGCCTTCGATCCGGACTTCGCCACCAACGGTCATTTCTACGTGAACTACATCACCGGCACCGGTGATGGCATCTCGCGCATCTCGCGGTTCACGGTCGGCCCCAACCCCGACGTGGCCGACCCCAACAGCGAGGTGGTGCTCATCAGCCTTCCGCAGCCCAACCCCATCCACCAGGCCGGTGGACTGGCATTCGGCACCGATGGTTATTTGTACTGTGCCCTCGGGGACGGTGGCGGTTCGGACGATCCGAACAACGAAGGGCAGGACCCTACCAGCCTGTTCGGGACCATCCTGCGGATCAAGCCGGAGTCCGATGGCACCTACAGCATCCCGCCGGACAATCCCTTCGTGGGTGCTTCGGGCGATACGCTCCCTGAGATCTGGGCCTATGGCCTGCGCAACCCGTTCCGCTTCGGCATCGATCCCGGCCAACGGCGATCTGTGGATCGGCGATGTGGGGCAGGAGCGCTGGGAAGAGCTCGACCATTGGCCAGGTGGCCTGAACACCGGTCCCAATTTCGGCTGGCGTTGTTACGAGGGCAATGCTCCGTTCATCACCGCGGGTTGTGCGGACAGCACCACGTTCCAATGGCCCGTGGTCGCCCTTTCGCACGGCATCCTCGGGGGCACCGCATGTGCCATCGTGGCCGGCGAGGTCTACCGGGGCACACGCTATCCCTACCTCTACGGCAGGCACCTCTACACCGACTTCTGCTCCGGCGAATTGCGCTCCGTGATGCCCGATGGGCAAGGTGGTTGGGTGGATGAACTGCTCCTGTCCACGGGAATGCTCGGCATCACGTCCATCGGCGCCGACAGTGCCGGTGAATTGTACACCACCAACGTCATCTCCGGCCTGGTGCATAAGATCGTGGACCGCTGTGCGGCGGTCTCGGTCGCCATCGATCTGGTCGGCGACTCGCTGGTCTCCACGGAGGCCGATACCTACCAGTGGTTCCTGAACGGCGATACCATCACGGGTGCCACGGATCGCTACCTGGAACTCACGGGTAACGGCACGTACACGGTCTCGGTCACCCTGAACGAGGGCTGTGCAGTGGACTCCGAGCCGTATGTGTTCCTGAGCACCGCCATGTTCAGCCCTGCATCACCCGGCGCCGTGCTACGCATACGCCCAGTGCCAGCGGACGATGTGGTGTACATCGAAGGCGATGGTACGAATTCAGCGGGTGCCATGCTCCACATCCTGGATGCTCGTGGGCGCATGCTCAGCGCGGTGCGTTGGCCTGTGGGTGGTCAGCGCATGGCAGTGCCCGTACGCGACCTCGTCGATGGGTTGTACACCGTGCTGCTTATCGGTGATGCGGGATCCCGGTCGGCCAGGTTCCTGGTGCAGCACTGATCACTTGCGCCGGGCGCGCGGGTGGAATTGTAGGATGTTGCTGCGCAGGTATTCCCGGTCCAAGTGGGTGTAGATCTCCGTGGTGGTGATGCTCGCGTGGCCCAGCATCTCCTGCACCGCTCGTAGGTCCGCGCCGCCCTCCACCAGGTGGGTGGCGAAGGAATGGCGGAAGGTGTGCGGGCTGATGGTCTTGCGGATGCCGGCCTTCGCTGTCAGTTCCTTCACCAGGTTGAACACCGCCACCCGCGATAGCCCGCCGCCGCGTGCGTTCAGGAACACGATGTCCTCCGCGTTGCGTTGCACGGGCTGATGAACGCGCACCTCATCAATATACCGGGTGATGCTGTGCATAGCCTCGGGACCGATGGGCACCAACCGCTCCTTGTCGCCCTTGCCCACCACCCGGATGTAGCCCTCGCTGAAGTGAAGCCACGAACGGCGCAGACCGCACAACTCGCTCACCCGCAGCCCACATCCGTAGAGGGTTTCCACGATGGCCTGGTCCCGGTGCCCCAAAGGTGCGCTCAGGTCCACCGCGGCCAACATGGCCTCCACCTCCGACACGCTCAGGAACACCGGCAACTTCCTGCCGGTGCGCGGGCTTTGCACCAGTTCGGAGGGATCCTCCTTCACCTGCCCCTCGCGCCGAAGTCCACGGTAGAAGGCCCGGATGGCACTGAGGTAACGCGCCTGGCTGGTAGCCGCAGCGCCTGCTTTCGCCGTCTGTTTCAGGAAGAGCTGCAGATCCTCCAGCCCGATCGTCCCAGGTAGGAGTGGGGGTCGCATGGACGTGGCGAACTGCCGCAGCTTCTCCAGGTCGCGTACGTACGATGCCACCGTGCGATCGCTCAACGACCGCTCCAGTTTCAAGTGCATCCGGAACTCCGCCAAGGAGCTGTCCCAATCCATGCACCAAAGGTCCATCCGCTCCATGCGTGTGCACGCCAACGGGCGGCCCAAGTGCGAACCACCGATCGTGTATCGCTCGGGATCGTTCATCTTCGCGGGTAGAGCAGCATCGCATGGAACAGATCCTCGTGATCAATGGCCCCAACCTGAACCTGTTGGGCACGCGCGAACCGGCCCTTTACGGCGGCCGGTCCATGGCCGATTATTGGCCGGAACTGGTCGCTGCTTTTCCGCGAACGACATTGGAACTCCGCCAGTCGAACCTGGAAGGTGAACTCATCACCTGGGTGCAACAGGCCGAGGGGCGGTACCACGGCGTGGTGCTCAACGCGGGCGGTTACAGCCACACTTCCGTAGCCCTGCGCGATGCGGTATCGGCCATCACGGTGCCGGTCATCGAAGTGCACCTTTCGAATTTGCTGGCACGCGAGCCCTTCCGGCACGTGTCATTGGTCGGTGCGGTATGCTCGGGGAGCATCATGGGCCTCGGGCTCGACGGCTACCGGTTGGCCGTGGATCACCTGCTGCGTCGCGGCTGATCGAAGGCCTCGCGGTCCAACTGCGTGAACCGCGTCCACTTCAGGATGAACCGGTCGTAGGCGATGCTCCGATGGTACATCCCGGTCAGGTCGGGAGAGCGTTCCGTCCGCAACAGTTCCTTGCGTTGGCGCAGCACGTGCGGCATACGGCTGAAGTAGGACCAATGGGCACGTGCCACCTGCCACGTATGGGCACCATGACCTTCCAACAGGAACTTCAACGCAGCGAACCCGTCGAGCAACAAGCGGCGGAACAACCAGTACCACAGCCCGCCCACGTGCAGGTTCTTCGTCAGCACGATCAGGCTGTTGCGGAAGTTCAGGTAGGTCTTCCGCGGGCTGCCATAACCCAGCGCGCCACCGCCCACGTGGTACACGGTGGCCGAACTGGTGTACCCGATCCGCTTGCCGATCCGGCGCAGTCGCCAGCACAGGTCGATCTCCTCCATGTGGGCGAACAGGTCCTCATCGAACCCACCCACGGCATGGAAGGCCTGCGCATCGATCATCAGGCAGGCCCCGGTGGCCCAGAAGACATCGGTGTCGCTGTCGTACTGGCCCGTATCGGGTTCGGTGATCTCGAAGATGCGCCCCCGGCAGAACGGATATCCGTTGCGGTCGATGTAGCCCCCCGCGGCCCCGGCATGCTCGAACCGGCTCCGGTCACGGTAGGAGAGCACCTTGGGTTGGCAGGCCACCATGCCCGGCTGGGAATCCAGGTAGGCGTTCAGCGCAGCGATCCATCCGGGTGTCACCTCCACATCGGAATTCAACAGCACGTACCGGTCGGCGGTCACCTGGGCCAGGGCACGGTCATAGCCACCGGCAAAGCCATGGTTGCCATCCAGTGGCAGGGTCCGTAGCGCAGGGTAGGTGGCGGCCAGCCAGGCCAGGCTATCGTCCGTGGAACCGTTGTCCGCCACGATCACCTCCGCATCGGGGGTGTTCGCGATCACGCCGGGCAGGAAGCGTTGAAGCCACTCCCTGCCATTCCAGTTCAGGATGACGACGGCGGTGCGCATGAGCGGCGCAAAGGTGCATCAATGACCGGTACCCGATGTTACCGGGGATCGTTGAAGAACTCCAACACGCGCTCGCTCTCCGTGGTGCCCGGCTGCTGGGTCTGTACCCCGGGCATGGCCACGTTGCGTTGGTGCAGGATGTTGTTCCACTGCGGGTTCTGCAGTTCACCGGGCACCTCGCTGTGCAGCAGCTGCATACAGGTGTTGGCCAGGTCGGGCTGGTAGAACACGAAGCGTCGGTTGGTGTACTTGCCGGCCCGGTAGTAGTGCCAGATGGTGTAGGGTACCGTGCCCATCTCGTTGAACCGGTCCATCATGGTGTTCGGTGCGCCGTACTTCAGGTACACGTTGCCACGGTCCGTCTCGTAGCCCTTCATCACCCGGCAGCCGAACAGCTTGTTCACCTTCACCACCTGCTCACGGTAGTCCCGCCAGGCCTGCTCGGGATCCACCGACCGGTTGGACCAGAAGCTGTAGAAGAAGCGGCGCATCAGGTCGATGTCCTTGTCCTTCACCCGGTCGTCGATGATCTTGCGCTCCAGCGGATCGGCGATGGGCCGCATGCTGTTGATGTGCTCCACCAGCGAATCGGCATCCATGAAGGCGCCGGCGAAGGTGTTGCTCAGGTCCAGCTTCTCCATCCCTTGCAGGTCGTAGGAGTGCCGGATCGGATTGTTGCGCATGAAGAACTGCTCGCCGCGTGTCACCAGTTCGCCGCGCTTGTCGCGCACTTCCACGGCCAGCAGGTAGTTGCCACTGGGCAGGTCGCGGATATCGAAGCTGGAGATCACCGGTTCCACGGCACCGGCCTTCGTCCGGTTCACCCGCTTGTAGCCGCCGTACACCGTGCGCTTCTCGAAGCCCTCGATCTGGTAGTTCAACAGGTAGAGGCTGTCCTGCCCGAATGCGGCTCCCGTACCGTACACCTCCGCGTAGAAGTTGAGGGTGGTGATGGTGGAGGGGAAGTAGTCGCTCAGCAGCGGCACCACCTGGTAGCCATGCTTCGCCGCCACGCCCTCGGCGCCCGGATCGATCCGCTCGGCCAGCAGGATGTTGGAGATGGACACTCCTGTCGGCGGTGCGCCCACTGCCAATGGCATGCGGTAGCGGGCACGCGTGGTGTCCGTGCTGTTCAGGTCCAAGGCCTCCACCAGCAGGTCGTAGGATCCCGGTTCCAATTGGAAGAACTCCTGGTGCAGCAGGTCCTGCCGCACCGAATCCAAACGTTCCGGACCCAGCACCTCGGTCTTGGCGAAGGCCTTGATCACCCCGCCCTGTTCCACGATGGTCAGGATCTCCACCCGCGGTTGCATGAACCCTCGCTCGTTGGCCATCAGCGCCGCCGAACCGGCCAGCACGGCCATGTTCACCTCCACGCGCGGGCCGCGTTGGGGCACGTGGAAGACCTTGGTCTCGATGACGATGTCCAATGCGGCCTGGCCGGTGAAGGGCAGCAGGCACAGTAGGGCGAGCAGGGTGAGGGTCGAACGCATCCACACAAAGTTACGACCAGCCGCTGCCCTTGTCCGACCGTTCACGGGTTGAATGGTACCGAAGGCCAAAGGGAGGGGCAACGGTAGCGGGGTTCAGTGGGTTCAGATCGGGAAGTGAGGCGGGTAGGGGGCAGACACCACGGAACACAGATCCGCGGGAGTTGGGGAAAGGATGGAAGGTCTGGTTCAATGGACGATGCCGATATTCGTTCATGCCCCGTGAATTGCCGCAACGCGCCACCATCCGATGGACGGGATACGATTACGCCCAATGCGGCGCGTATTACCTGACCATCGTGACGAATGAGCGCCGCACGTTGTTCGGAAGGATCGCGGGTGGTGCGATGCAACCATCACCCATCGGTGATCTGGCCCGCCAATGTTGGGACGCATTACCGCAACACATGTCGCATGTGGATGTCGGGAATTCGTGGTGATGCCGAACCATGTGCATGGGATCGTGGTGATACGGGAACGGTTGGTGGACGTCCGTGGGAATGCGATGGACGGCGCGGCGGACGGGGTGCCGGGACGGTGCGATGGACGTAGGGGCGCGTCATGACGCGCCCAGCAACGTCGCGCCCGATACGAACACGAACCCGCCCGAAACAACGAACCCGCCCGATACGAACACGATCGCGCCCAAAACAACGATCGCGCCCGACGATCCCGGAACCGGAATGCCCGGCGGCGTTCCCGACACGGCCGACGCACATTTCCAACACACACGGGCGCGTCATGACGCGCCCCTACGGGATCGGCGGAAACCGCCGGGCATCCCGCGTGGCGCGTTGGGCCAGATCGTGGCGTCGTACAAATCCGCCGTTACGCGCATGGCGTATCGCCATGGGTTGTTACCCCACGGCACGCCCGTTTGGCAACGCAATTATTGGGACCGCGTCATCCGCGATGACGTTGTAAGGGCGTGAAATTTCACGCCCCAACGAACGTGTTGCCCAATATATCCGCGACAACCCTGCCAATTGGGGGAAGGACCGTTTCAAACCGTGAACACGGGTGCGGCGCATCACCGATCGGCACGGACAGCCCAGCCTGTAAAGAGGGGAACACACCACGGATCATAGGACCTATCCCGCCTTAGCGGGATCCGCGGGAACGGCGGTTCAGGTGCCGGCAAAGTACATCCTACGCGTTCAAAGCATTCAGGCGCTCCCAGAGGATGCGCTCCTCGGGGCTCAGCATGCTGTGGTCCTTGAAGGTGTCGCAGCCGATCAGTTTGGTGCCGTGGTGGCGGGCGAGGATGAGGCCTTGGGTGATGGCCGCGCCCAGCTCGGGCTGGGCCGGGTAGAAGCGGGGCACGTGCCGCACCGGTGGCTGCGGGTATTGACGGAAAAAGCCGATCATGTTCGTCAGCTTCACGCCCATCAGCTCGCTGCGCTTGCCCCACCGACCGAAGAAGTGCGTATCGAAATGCAGCGGTCGCTGAGCGCCACGCAACAGGATGGCGTCCAAGGCCTCATGCCGGTGGTCCATTACGCTATGGAACCAATAGTAGAGCGCGTGCGCCTCGATGCCGGTGTCCGTGGCGGCCACCAGGCACCACCATTGGCCCGGACCGCACCAATAGCGGTAGCTGTGAAGGCGTCGCGCGCCAGGGTCCTTGCGCAGGGTCTGTTGCACCAAGGCACCGCGCCGGCGCATCTGCTCCACCACCTTGGGGTACTGCTGGCGCGCCTGCTGCAGCCTGGCTTCCAGAATGGACAGAGGTACGCTCATCTGCGGTCCGTGGTGACCTAAAGTAAGCCCCTCGTGCGGCCCGAGCGCCGACCAGGAACTCCCCGCCACGAACAGCGCGCGGTTGAATTGGTCGTGCAGCCTTCCGCTGGCTTTCAGCCCTCGGGATCTGCGTAGCGGGAAATTCCGCAGGGTCTCTTCGTACCTCAGGAGAACCTGCGGGGGGGGCTCGATCACCATAGGTGGCCGCGCCGTCATCACATGTTGTCGCGCCGTCATCACATGTTGTCGCGCCGTCACCACATGTTGTCGCGCCGTTATCACATGTTGTCGCGCCGTCATCACATTTGGTCGCGCCGTCACCACATGTTGTCGCGCCGTCATCACATGTTGTCGCGCCGTCATCACATTTGGTCGCGCCGTCACCACATGTGGTCGCGTCGTCATCACATGTTGTCGCACCGTCATCACATTTGGTCGCGCCGTCATCACATGTGATCGCGCCGTCATCACATGTGATCGCGCCGTCATCACATGTTGTCGCGCCGTCATCACATGTGATCACGCCGTCATCACATGTTGTCGCGCCGTCATCTTATGTGATCACGCCGTCATCACATGTTGTCGCGCCGTCATCACATGTGGTCGCGCCGTCATCACATGTGGTCGCGCCGTCATCACATGTTGTCACGCCGTCATCACATGTTGTCGCGCCGTCATCTTATGTGATCACGCCGTCATCACATGTTGTCGCGCCGTCATCACATGTGGTCACGCCGATAACACAGGTGGTTGCGCTGGCACTACAGGTGAGCGCGCCGTTGGCACAAGGGGTTGCCGCCTGCACTTTACCTCGCAGTATGTCCGCCACTTGGACCGGCGTGGGGGCACCGTCCTCGGGCCCCGGCGTTGAGCGGGGTGCCCCAGAGGCCCTCCGTACCTCGGGAGACCCTGCGTAGCGATGAAGGCTCGGCAGTGAGGTTCCTGCCTGGCGAATGGACAGGGTTGGACCACAGATCACCGATCTGCTGGAGCGTGCATTTTGCCTGCGGAACGTATCGAACGGCCCCTTCTACTGTCGGATGAACTGCGCCGTTCGGACGCCCTCAGGTGTGATGACCTTCAACCACCACGCTCCGGGGGACAGACCCGTTACATCCCAAGTGATGAGGTCCCCATACCGGGAAAAGTCCGCTACGCGATGTGAGCGGCCTAATGCATCGGTGATCAGGATCCCGGTCACCGGACCTTGCTCCACGATGGAAAGCGAAGATCCCGCCGGATTGGGGTACACGGCAATTCCTTCGATGCCTTGCTCGTCAACACCCGTGCCCAGGATCCGCTCGATCGCGATCTGGTCGAAGTAGGCGAACAGGCCCGGTTCCATCGCGTTGCCATCATCCGGGATCAGCGAGAGCTGCAGGGAGGCAAGGTCCGTGAACGGGCCCACGACGAAGGTGTCCACTGCCATCGTCCACACACCGGCAGAAGACCACGCGTCGGCCAGGACGTTGGAAGAGAAGGCCGGGCCTTCGGAGATCCGAACGGCCGCACCCGGGATATTCCCGGGATCGGCGCTTTTGATCCACGCGCTCAACACCCACAGGCCGGGTACCAGCCAGGTGACCGGCTGGTGCACAGCATCGGTCACCGTGCAGATGCAGTTCGGATCGACGATACCAGCACCGAAGCTCCACGAAGCGCCGCCGGGTGGTACATCATTCGAGAATTGGAATGGGGCACACGCGCATGGTTGCTCCCATTCGTTCATTCCGTTCTCGAAGCCACCGTTGTTCACCTGCGCCATGGCCGCAAGCTCCGCAACGGCAGCCAGTAGGGTAAGGGTCCACCGTTCCATTCCGTTGAAGTTTGTTGAAATCGATCAAGAAAACCGTGCTTCGATCAGCAGCCCGTCACGACGCTGGTGCAGCCCACATTCTGGCTGCACAGGTGGAAGACGTTGGGCCGGGTATTGGTTGCCTTACTGAACCGGGGACCGGGCACTGCGTCTTTGCGTCGTTGCGGCCAACACCCCCCTCAGCGTTCCATTCTAGTTGCACATAGCCGCAGACTACGCCAACATACCACTGGCACGGCTCTGCGCCTTTGCGTCGTTGCGGCCAACACCCCATGAGGAGGCACCACACCTCCTGCGGTCAGCACCCAAGCACGGGGTAAGCCCTACCAGGAATTGTGCGAGCTGCCATTGGAGCAACTGTGCGCTCCATCATGGTTCTCGTCGCCCAACCGCGTGCACGAACCGCCACTCGCTGCCATCATCATACTTATGGTGGCACTTGCGGCCGCAGCGGAAGGAAGAGACCAGGCCACGGCGGTACGACAGGTTGAACTGGAACGGGGGAGAGTTGTTCGATGTTCATGGCATTCGGGTTCGGTTAAGGACAAGCCCCGGCGCACACCCACGGGATCTGCATACGGGCAGATCTCAATTCGAATATAATACCGCTTCGTCCGGATCCCAAATCACACCCGCCGCTCCAGATCGTTCTTATCCCACAGGCCTTAGATGATGGACATCTTCCGGATGGCCCAGACCTGCGCCGGGTCTCCGTCTTCGGGACCCTGCACTAGGGGTAGTTCTACGGGGTCCATTCGTGCCTCAGGAGACACTGCGTAGATCAGAACTCAAGCAACGGACAGTCCCGGCGGAGGTTGGGTGGACACCCTGCGGTGGCCTAACTGCTTTATTTGGCGCAATGGTTGCTCAACTGGTTCTAATTCCACCACTATGAAAACCTTTTGGGAACCTCCGCCAAGACGAATGCTCCAATGTGGCGCAAGAGGATTGCAGTGAATGCTGCGAGACAGTGGGGTGATGCCCCAGCCTTGGCCAGAAGACGTAGCTATTCCAGTGCTATAGCATGGAAGGTCATTGCCTTGGAGGAGATGGTCAAAAGCAATGGTTCTGGAAATCGATGCGCGGGGCACAAGATTCAGAAAGCTGAAGAACCTCAAGATCCTAGACAAGAATCACCATCAGCGGCATCTAGCCATCTTGATGGTCGCGGCAATTGACGTTCTCGGCGATTCTCTGAAAGCGGGTGTACTTTGGCTACAGGAAAATCCGGAGCAAGCGAGGAACTTCACCCTTGATCCTGAACAAGCATCAGCGTTCGTCATTCCATTGATATCGAAGCACTACAAGTCGATTTTGGGACCTGCAATGGTGAGGACGGTCCAATGGGCTTCATTGCTCAGGGGCGCTGAACGGATGCTATCTACTGTGATTTCAAGGAGGAGATGCTGTCGCCGAGTGATTGGGACGCCGCGACTTACAAGAGTCATTCAAAGCAATTGGACAGGGCCTATAAGGCTATGCAAGGGGCGATCAAGTCAATATGAGCGAGGACCAAGCAATGACATATGGGCTGGACCTGCTTCTCAAGGCATTGCAAAACCAAGCGTCTATATCGAGATGGACGAATCCATAGCCACACACTTTCGCGATACCCAGGCCTTTGACATGATAATCGACAAGGTACACAATGGGAGTACACCTTCACATCATCGGCTCTATTACAAGCCTGCGAGCTTTGAGTACCCCCCCGGCCCAAACGCGAGGCTCATGTTCTTAACGCGAAGTGCGGGGCTGGCTCGGCCGTATGGGGCTAAAGGGCAGATTCGTATGGCCCTGAGGAAATTCTGAATTGACGATCAGACTTCCACTATTGTCCATCTACGAGCCTTCAATGTCTCAATATGTTCGCCCTCCACGCCCATCGCAGCGCGAGGCATGGCAAAGCAGATCATGTGGCTTGGTCGTGTCATGGCTACATAGGTCCGTAGCAGCCGCTTCCTGTCTTCCTTTTTCAATCCCAGTACCATTTGACCTAGTTCCAAGTAGCCATGGTAGTATGCGCTGAGAAGAATGATCATTCCAGAAGGTGTGAAGTATCAGCGTAGATAGGTGGGTCTGACCCTTGACCGAGGATGGACCCTAGTCGGATATCAACATATCGCTCATCGTTTAAATGGCGATACACATTTGGTTCTGCTTATGGACCCAGGCGTGCTTGGCACGCGGTATGCGGCAGTGGAGATTGCCCCACTGAAGGAATGCTGATGCGCCCATTAGATTGCCAACAGAAATGCAGAGAGCTTGAGCCAACGCTAAGAATGCAGGGCATTGTACCTCCCAAGTGTCTTGCGTCGGCCCATTTCCTCCAGCTAGGAGGGTGAGAAGTAGCCCCTGTACATTTTGAGAGCTACAGTGTTATCCTCTAACAGCTCAACAACTATTCGGTGTTTGCGCGCCTTGTGCTTTGACGGTCTAATCACCCCTATGATATTTGCAAGGCGAACAATACCAGACGCGATCTTCTCAAGGCCTTGAGCAAGGTCTGATTGGCCTGACTTCAGCTTGGGCTGAGCGCACGTAGTGGATTAATAGTTTGGGTGAGGGTCTTTGCGAGTTACTCCGGAACGTAACTTACTCAATAATTCGGAACGGCTCTTGGGAATTTGGTGTCACCTGATTGCGTCGGAGGATCATCCTTGTGGATTGCACCCACTGCAGCAACTATTCCGAGCTGTAAGGGCAGAATTTGTGAAGGTCGATAGCACATGCGCCCCATAAGCATCCAAAACACCAGAGGTCGTTGTGTTCGGAAAAATGAATACAGCGTGCTTGCAGTCATCCTGTGTGTCGGGGGATCTTGGTCCAACCCCCACTAACCCTTGCGGAACTACGGGTTGAATCGCAAATGGTGAAGCCAATGCCGCAATGGACGGTCCGAACCGATAGCTGTTGGGTACTTAGATGCCGCCCGGAGTCGGGATCTGGAAACACATCGGTGGGGGCTGCTTCAATAACATCGCCATCATAAATCTCCTGGTTAGAATCGCCTACGCGCTGCACAACAATCCGTGCCTCAGTCCTTGGAAATACTGCATGCAGCAGCCTCCCTTGCAAGCCCCTCGTATCCTGCATTTCATCGAGCAGCACAAGCGGAAAGCGACGCCTCAGGCCGATTGGTGCGTTGGGGTATTCATCTAAAAGTGCTTGAGCCCATACGAACATCTCGTCGTAACAGAAGAAACCCCGCTTGGCAGCTGAGTCAATTGCACTCTCTTCGCAAGCCTATAGCTCGATGTAGAAGTGGCGAAGGGAATAGCTTACCATTAATATCAAAGTTCAATTCCTTGTCAACTATACGCAGTTGACTGAAGGACATACGACGGCGACCGAGCGATGTATTTAAGATTCCATATCCAGTTCCAATCGAATTACGTCGAACAGTGGTTGTGACATCGTCATCAATGGTCACTCCTGGGTATCCGTTAGAATTGAGCCAAAGTAGGCCATGAATCGGTTGACAAATCCGTGAATGGTGTCAATAAAGTGAGGGTAATTAAGCAATCGCTGTCCAACTGGAGTTGCCTGGAGGCGATGCTCTATTTCTTCGCGGTTCGCATTCGAGAGAGAGAACGCAAATGCCCTTTGTTTGATAGGGCCATTTGCGAGAGAGAATTGCCAGCTTAGCTACAACTAGCGTCGTCTTCCCACTTCCAGGACAAGCGGAGACATCAATCGTATTGCGAGCCTTCAGAAATTCGCGACGAGGTGCATCAAAGGGCTTCAGGCCCATAAAATCACAAACCCAGTCAATATCATGGTCTGTAACTTCCGGCAGTGCCTGATATACTCATCCGTTGACATGTGCACCCATGGCATTTGCAGGCTTCTCTGGAAAGCTCACATGCTCAATCGCCTTCACGAGATATTGAGGAAGCTTTGCTTTGAATGAAGCGGCGGTGAAGTCAGGCTTCTTTGCTGACCTAAGAAGAAGGGCAGCAAAATACTGCGCAGCTATTGCCTTGGATGCTCGCTTCGAATGAAACATCTCATATACGTGTGTGCACAATTCTTCAATAGCCCCACCTTTGTCCCTCTCGAGTATCTCGTACTCTTTCACTGCATTGCTTAAAACCTCTTCACGGTTCTTTTTGCCTTCATTCAGAGGGTCGTCATTTGCCGCAAGACAAGCAGCTGAATATACATCCTTGGCAAAACCAGAGCGTGCAAGATCATACTCCAATGTCCAGTAGTCTTGCAACGAAGGTTTTAACTGACTGACCATCATTTGCTTGCAGTAGTGCTCGGCGATCATTTAGCTCATCTATTTGCGATTTTACGCCCTTGCCGAAGTCCCTCATGGCCTTCCATCTACGCCTATTACTTTGCCATTTGGGGTCTGAAGCATCCTCAACTAGTTGAAGTATCATAGGAGCACAATCTGGCATCACGTCCATGTCGGTGATGCAAGCAACAGGGATAGTGAGACATATTGGCTGCTCGCCTGTGCGCTGAAAAATCCGGCTAAATCGCTTTAGACCAGTTCCTCCTACGTTGACAATGGAAATGCCATGTTCGGTTAGGTCAATGCCCATGAGCTTTGCTATAGTCGGTAGCAGAATCTGCCTCGGCGTCGCCCTCAACAATGAGCACCCCTTGTGCGAAGAACAGATTAGACTTGTGACGTCAAGGAAGCGTTGCAGGTATTTGTAGTCGCCGGCATCAAGTTGTGTATGGCCCTTCGCTAATGGGTAAGAGCGACCATTGTGCAGTAGTTGAATGTTGGCAACTTCAATCTTTGAGGCTAGGTTCGGGCTGTGAGTGGAGAGAATCACCTGTACTGCGCGCGAGCCAGCCTCCTCAGACCCTTGGGCCACATGTTCCAAGAACTCCATTAGTCTTAGTTGGCGTTGAGGATGCAGATGTGCTTCGGGCTCTTCGATCAACAATAGCGGTAGACCCTCCGGTTCTCGACTTAGGAGCAACAGCTCGCAGGCTATGTACAGTAAGTTGTTAGAACCGAGTCCATGACGCCCTTCCTTGGAGGCGTTCGATGTATCAAACAAATCAAGTTCGAGCCTTTCAAGGATTTGCCGAAGACGTGCTTCGGGCGTGCCCCCTCCGTGAGATCAATTCGGCCGTGTAGACTGTCTCCTTTCAATGCGAGTTTGGAGAGGTACTGCGCATTTATCGCAGTCTCAGCGGCGCTAATTCCTGCATGCCTCTTGATGTGGTGGCTTGCATAGTCTGTCAGACCAAGTAGACTAAGTCGGCGCACAGCCTCGGCGTCTGTAGGCGGCGTTTCCGGGTCGAATGTCTCACCGTCATTGATGCCTTGAAAATTGGAAAGGGCTTGAGAGAGTCTTGAACCTCGACCGGCTGACAGTTCTCTCTCCGCGTCCCTTAGAGGCTTTAGGTAAGTGCTCGCCAGTAAGTCGCGAACTGATGTTCCAATGCTGGTCCTCCACCGTCAATTCCACTACGGACCGACACATCAACCCAACGGCGCGCGCCAGGGGCTGCGCCTAGTCTTTTGGCTGACCAGTTGATTACAAAGTGGACTTCCCCATTGACGTATGATAGGTACTCCGCAAATGCACCCTTCTCGTCATCGTTGAGGTCACTAAGCGTGCAACTGACAAATGCATCCAAGGCGAGCATTCCGTTCCAGC
>JADKCV010000037.1 GCA_016718655.1 Flavobacteriales bacterium
CCAAACGATATCGCCGGTCCAGCTATAAGGAGGGGGCGTCCGGGACACCATGATGATATCCTGATCACCATCGCCATCCAGGTCTGCCGTGGTGACATGTGAGATGTGGTCCGCCGTCGCGCTGATGACCTGTTGTGCGCCGAAGTTGCCCGAACCGTCATTGGCGTACCAGGCGAGCTTGTCGTCATTGACCGAGGCGGAGAGCAGGTCGGTATCCCCATCGCCGCGGACACATCGGTGCGTAATCGGCCAAACGGAAACACGCGCGGTCCGAAACCCCTGCGCCATCTTGGGTGCCATGCGACCTTATCATCATCCCAGGAAGCGAAAGTACACGGTCACCATCTCCGTCCAGGTCTGCAGCGATACAGGATAAAGGTTCATCCGTATTCAATGAAATATCATTCTGCGGCCCGAAGAGTTGCCCTTGAGCCATGCTCGTGTACATCATCAAGAACAGGAGCAACGTGTTTCGTGACATGTGATCATGTGTTGGATGCATCCGTGCGTCGACCATAGCCAATATAGGGACCATTTTCACGGAAAGCTCGATAGGTCCGCCACCATGGAGGTCACCCTCGTGATGCTCCACGCCATCCATGTCGGTACCTCCAAGACCAGGCAGATGAGCGCCATGAAGCCCGCCGGAGGCATCCGAACCAGTAAGCAGGCCCTGCACTACTTGATGATGGTGAAGGAAGAGCTTGGCCCCGAGTGGCTGGACAACCACTGGTTCCGCTTCGGCGCCAGCAGCCTCGCCAACGACATTCTCATGCAACTGCAGAAGGAGGCCGACGGGCACTACCAGAGCGGGGACTACTTCAGTATCGACTGATGAGTACCACCGGAAAGCAGTGACCCGGTCGATCGGGGGAACGATCTCCGGGCCACTTGGTGGGATAAGCTCTGCTATTGTTGCTCCTGCTCGGCCATCGCCCACCCTAGTTCGTTCCCAACGTCAGCAACCCCACCAAGGCCAGCGCCGCGATCACCAAGGCCGCCCAACACAGGCGGTTCAACAGGCGGGTATGGAAGGTCTCGGAGGCCATGATCATCGGGCGGTTTTGCATCACAACGGGTGCGTTCATGCGGTGTGGGTACAAAGATCCGGGCCGTATTCTTGCCGCGCTACGTGTTTTTACACGGGGTGCACCCCGTGTTTTTACACGGGTACCCCACCCCGTGTTTTTACACGGGTTCCTATCCGTGTTTTTACACGGGTAGGGCTTCGCTTGGGCACAGGGGCCAGCGTCCCTCACCCACGTACAGGGGTCTTCGAACGCAGCCTGGGCGCTCGATCCCACGGCTACACAGCAGCCGGACCGTTGGTGCCATCAATGCCCTGCCGACCCGCGCTGCACGCTACCTGTTGGCAATAAGAGGTCACTAGAGTCGTTCAAGCCCAAGATCACATCAGCCATGAACACCACTGCCATCTCACTCGCCACGGTCATGCTCCTGAGCGTTTCGCACGCCTCCGCACAGAAGGGGGATCTCGAGGCCGGTGTCCACCTCGGTCCCAGCTTCGGCTGGCTACGTGGCAACATCATGATCAATGCCACCGATCCGTTACTTGGCGCTGCTGGTTCGGTCAGCCTGTACTATGGGCTCTCGCAACGCATCGGCGTTCGTGCCGATGTTGCCTACCAGGGCAAGGGCATGTTCGAGGAGATCACCTTGCAGGATGCCTATGGCAACCTGCTCCGCCAGGTCAAAAGCCGCAATGCCATGGACTACCTCATGGTCCCGGTGATGGCCCAGGCGTCCTTCGGCAACAAGGCACGCATCCAGGTCGGAGTAGGCCCTTACGCGGGCATGCTCCTCCGGTCCCGGAGGTCGTTCGGTGATGAGGTCAACTTCCCGACAACCGATACCACCAATGAACTCAAGCAATGGGACATGGGCATCAGTGCCAGTCTGGGCGGCTCACTGCCGCTCACCGATGCGCTCCGGTTCGAGGCCATGGTCCGCTACGACAAAGGGCTTTCCAACATCAGCGCGCTCCCGGTGTTCGGCGGTGGCACCATCCATACCAACGCGGTGTGCCTCCTGCTGGGTTGCAGCTACCGGCTCACCCGCACGGATCGCCCCGGCTAGCGCACGGAGCCATTGGTCCTGGGCGCTCCTTCCTGCATGCTTGCCTTGTAGGATCCCCGCGGCAACGACCATCCCAGGGCCAAGCGACGTCCTCATCCGGTATAGCGCGAATGTCCTCGTCCGGACCGTGCCGGGCAGCCCCTTCATGGACATCCTCAAGGTGCTCGTTAGGGCGACCGACGGTAGCGACCGACGCGCGGGACTCCTGCGTGCTGATGGAACGACAGGACCGGGACCACAGCCGTTCAGTACCACGCCCTGATGCAGTGGCCGGTGCTTCCTGATCTCCCGGGTGCTTGGCCCTCTCGTGGGGAACACGCGGCGCATATCCGAACCACAGTACCTTGGCCCGCCATCCACCCATGCTGTTCTCCTGCGACCGCGTGCCGGACCTCCGGCTCAGCCTGAACGAGTCGTTGCACATGGTGCATCGCGAGGACTGGAACACCGTGGCGCAGGGCGCAAGCCTCTACCTGCGCTACGATCACCTGTTGGCCCTGGAGGATCGTATGGGTGCCGACATGGAGTTCCGCTATGTGATCTATTACAGCAGAACGAACCGACCGGTCGGCATCGCTTGTTTCCAAGTGGTGGATCTCGAGGACCGCGGCAGCACTTATGGCGATAAGCTCTGCCACCTGGGCAAGCGCATGGGAAGCCGCCTGTTCGAGGATCGGCGAGTGCGTTGCCTCGTGTCCGGGAACGTGTTCCACGCTGGCGATCACGGCAGCCACTTCGTGGAGGAGGTGACCGTGGAACAGCGCATCGCCACGGTGGCCGACACACTGCGACGCCTGGAGAAAGGAGATCCGTTCCCGACCAAGGCAAGTGCGTTGGTGGTGAAGGATATCGTTCCGCACGCCACGGGCACTGCGCCACCCGATCCGCCGAAGGGCTACCACCTCATGCGCACCGATGTGAACATGGTGATGACCGTGGATCCCGCGTGGAGGTCCCTCGATGATTACCAGGCCGTGATCACCGCCAAGGCACGCACCCGGCTGAAGAACGTGATGAAGCGCTCCGAGGCCCTGCAGGTGCGAAGGCTGGATGGCGAAGCGATCGAACGTCATGCCGTTCGTCTTCAAGCGCTGTTCGACACGGTCCTCGCCCGTTCACCATATGTCATGGGGCGCTTGAACGTGGCGGTATATGCGGACTGGAAGAAGCAACAGGGCGAAGCGCTGCGTTTCCTCTCGTACGAGCTCGACGGTACGATCGTGGGCTTCAGCGCTGCGTTCCTCAATGGCCGGACGCTCGATGCGCATTACGTGGGCTTGGACGATGTCCACAACGAGCGCCACGCCGTGTACCAACGCATGCTGGTGGACCACCTGGTCTGCGGCATCCAGCACCAGGCATCGCGCATCATCTTCGGGCGCACGGCCGAGCAAGCGAAGAGCAACCTGGGTGCCGTGCCGGAGGACATGTACTTCATGGTCCGCCACCGCAACCACGTGGCCAATAAGTTGATCGGTCCCATCCTGCGCAGTGTGAAGCCGGCCCCCTTCGAACTGCGCGACCCCTTCAAACGCGTTACGGCATAGCATGGACTCACTGACGCAGATCGTTCTGGGTGCAGCGGTGGGCGAGGTGGTCCTCGGTCGGAAGGTGGGCAACAAGGCCATCCTCTGGGGCGCCATCGCAGGCACCATCCCCGACCTCGATGTGCTCGCTCGTTCGCTCTTCGATCCCTTGCGGGCCAACGAACTGCACCGCGGCATCACCCACTCCATCCTCTTCAGTGCGGCCATGGCGCCGGTGCTGGCCATTTGGCTCAAGCGCCATGCGGCATCGCTGCTTGCGGTGTTCACCCTGCTCGTTGCGCTCACTTTCGTTCAGGGCGCGGAGAACGGGGTGGTGCGTGGCATCCTGCTGGTGGTCACCGCCGGCATCATCGCGCTCATCTTCCGCAGGAAGCGCCTGGCGGATGATGGCACGCGAACGGAGTGGAGCTGGTTGTTCTGGTGGAGCCTCGTCACGCACCCCTTGCTCGATTGCCACACCACCTGGGGCACACAACTGTTCTGGCCGCTCCCGTGGAAGCTCAGCTGGAACAACATCTTCGTGGTGGACCCCATCTACACCGTGCCCTTCATGATCTGCGTGGGCACTGTCCTGTTCATCCGCCGCGACAACGCCCGCCGCCGCTGGGTGAACTGGTTCGGCATCGGCATCAGCTCGGCGTACATGCTCTTCACTATCGTCTGCAAGCGCATCGCCGTGGGTGCCATCGCATCCTCCTTGGATCGGCAACACATCCCCTACGTCGACTTCTCCACGCGACCCACTCCGTTCAACAGCATCCTCTGGTCGGTGAACGTGGACGCCGGCGACCACTACCTGCTCGGGTACCATTCACTGCTCGACACCAAGCCCGAAGTGGAATTCGTTCGCGTGGACAAAGGCCTACAGAACCTGGGCCCCTGGGCCGATCACGACAAGGTGCGTCGGTTGCAGGTGCTGTCCGATCACAACTTCGTCGTGCGGTCCAAGAACGACACCATCGTGTTCAACGACCTCCGCTTCGGACAGATGGGTGAACCTTCACCAGACAAGCCTTTTGTGTTCGCTTACCTGCTTGTTCCCACGAACGGCGATCTCCGCGTGGAGCTCATCCCGCCCGGCCCGCCACGTGGCGAGGACCTCGGAACGCTGTTGAATGAATTGTGGGAACGGGTGAAGGGGGAATGAACGCGGAACGCGGACCGAGGCCCGCGTTCCAAACCAGGAGCAAGAACCGCTCAGCTGAACTGTGCGACCACGATGAACATCAGCATGATCGACACGGCCCAGTAGCCCCATGTCATCATTATGTACTTGAAGCCACGGCGTTCGAACAACGAGTTGATCACGTCGCCGGAAGGATGAACATGATGGACATGATGATGCCGTGCACCGCGCCATGCCGCCACGTGCTGAAACGCTCGCCATAGGCGTCGATGTGTCCTTTCAGCTCGGTACCGAACGGGGTGGTCGGGTCTATTCCCAGGCCGTGCTCCGCCACAGGGCGGAAGAACGCTTGGTACGATGCCCAGTGATTGGCGAACGCATCGTAGCAGAAGGAAAGTAGCAGCGAGAAGACGAAGGTCAAACCGAACATCAGAGGCATGTTCGCGCTCTTCCGGTCCTCCTCCGTCATGCCCACGGCCTTGGCCCAGGCTGTTCCGAACACCTTCGGGTTGTACCAAACGAATCCGACCACGAGGGGAACGATCGCGGCGGTGAGTTGAACGGGCCAGTTGATAGGCATGGTGGTGGGGTTGGGTGAAGGTCCAAATCTAACCGCCCGCCGCATAGCTCATGCACACCAGGCCATCCAGAACAAACGCGCACTGGATAGTACCAGCGCCAGTCCCACCGCACGGTGCACCCACCGCCACACCGGGTCCACCATCAGGCGCTTCAGTCGCTGCGCAAGCGCCGCCTTGGTCAGGTCGCTCACCAGGATGCCCACCAGTACCGCGATCAGGAAGCCCGCTCGTTCGCCCCCTTCGCCATACGCATGCGTGGCGTGCAGGAAGAGTCCGGTCCACACGGCAAGTACGAACGGGTTCACCAAGTTGACCAGGAATCCACTGGTGAACAGGCCCAGTGCATCGCGCTTGCGTAGGGCGTCCTGCGCAGGCCCGGTACGTGGTGGCCGAAGCACGTACACGACACCGAGCGCGAACAGCAGTAGGCCGCCCAGGAGTGCGAGCACTTGGGTGCTCATCGGATTACCGACCAGCATGCGAGCACCCGATGCGCAGAGCAGCAACGCAACCACATCGGAGACGATGATGCCTGCCGCCACCCATGCACCACCAAGGAACCCGTGCGCCAGCGCGGCACGCAGCAGCGTGAAGAACACCGGACCCAGCAACAGCGCCGTGGCCAAGCCCCAACCAAGTCCCGCAAGGATGTGCACGTTACAAATTACGGGCGTGCCAGGTCACGTCCACCATCCACCATCAACGTGCCATCCCCGTTCTACTACCGGAACATGGCCTGGCCCCACCGGTTCCACGGATCACCTGATCGCACGCATTACGCACCTGGCGTTGCGGTTCTGGCGTGGGACGTAGACCCTGCTGGGCTTGTTCCGGTCACGTTTCGCCGTACGACGTTCTCTTTCAAGACCCACCACGAAGAACACCTTGCGTGGGCTATAGACCTCCGCCCCCAAAGCCTGCTACATTGGCCAGGATTCCAAGCGATACGATCTCAACGAGCGTTAATTGGGCACTGCTGGGAGCCGCTACGCGGTTCAAGGTTCCAAACCGTCCATCCCCCAATTGGAAGGAAACCGTCAATCCCGAGTTCTCGGGATGGTGTAGAAGGTGGAGTTCCCCTTGTTTTGTGAACATGGCACGCGCCCGTCGATCCTCCTCCACGAATGCGTTCTTGTTCTGGGGCGCGCTGGCGACCGTTCCGGTGACTGCACATGCACAGGGTGGTGGTTGCTCCATCACCTTACTGTCCGACTCGAGCCTGCTGTACCAATCGTGGTGCTTGGAAACACCAGTTACCACGATCGAGCCGATCGTATGGTTGGTCCAGGGCACGGGTGTCCAAGTGAACTGGCTTCCCGCGGGCGTCACCGCGGTGTTCTCCGGTGACACGTTGACCGTCTCCGGAACGATCTCGACGCAGGGACTCAACAATCCGCAGATCACCACGAGCGAAGGGTGTACGTCCTCGTACATGGTCATGGATATGTCCGTGATCGTGGATCCCGAGTTCTCCTGCGAAGTGGACGGGGAGGACGTCATCTTGCACTGGCCGGGGATCAATGCGACACTCCAATGGGGTTCTGAAATGTTCGTCGGGTGCACAGCAGCGGGTGGCTTCTTCGACATCCGGATCATTGTTCTCCCGGATGCCGACTCGCTCGTATGGAGCGGGCTTCCCACGAATACGGAGTTGACCTTCGATCTCAATGGAACGGGGATACCCTATTGCTTCCCGGGCTTCTACTACACCACGTGCACGATCGTCGTTTCGGACGTTGGCGAGAATGCGGAGGGGGAGCTGGGCGTGCGCATTGTGCCCATAGGCGACCGACTTGAGCTGACGGCCACTGCTGCGATCGGTGAAGCGCGCATCTACGACATGCGCGGAGACCTTGTCGCATCCCAACGCGTGAACGCCCGTACGGCGAGCATCTCCATGGCTTCAATGGCACCTGGAGCCTTCCTGCTTCGCACGGTCGGTGCTGATGGAAGGGTCTCGGTACAGCGCTTCATCAAGGACCGATGATCATGAAACGGCTCTTCCCTATCTTTTCCATACTGCCTCTTTTCGTCGTTGCGCAAGCTCCTGTAGGTGGCTGCTCCATCACCCTGGTCTCTGCAGAGTCGACCACCCAGCAGGGCTTCTGCGTAACGCCGGTGAACGTCACCATCGAGCCGGTCGTTTACGCGATCCAAGGGACGGGCTTCGAGATCGAACCCCTTCCGCCGGGCGTCACTGCAACGCTCGTGGACGATACGCTCACCATCGCCGGTACCATCACCACACCCGGTGTCTGGTCCCCGGATTTTTCCGTGATCGAGGGCTGCTGGGACTTCGGCCCATACATCTCCGTATCGCAGATAGTCGATCCCGGACTGACCTGCACGGTGGTGGGGGATAGCATCACGGTGAGTTGGCCGGGCTTGGAGGCGCCAGGGCAGTACGATGGCACCATGTTCCTGTTCTGGACGGACGGCGCGGACCTTGTTGGCAATATGGTGTTCTTCCTACCCTGTCCCGGGTCCGTCACGGTGGGCGGGCTGCCAACGAACACGCCGATCACGTTCTATCTATCCATGGTGAGTGGTAACCCGAACTGCTTCAACGGGGATATCGAGACCACCTGCACCATCATCAGCGCAGGCATCGACGATGCCGAGGAGGATGCTCTTGGCGTACGCGCAGTGCCGCGTGGCAATGTGCTTGAACTATCCGCTCCTGTTGAGTTGAACGATGTGCGCATCTACGACATGCTCGGGGGCCTTGTCGCCTCGCAAAGCGTGAACGCACGCACGGCGAGCGTTCCCATTGCCTCGCTCGCGCCCGGTGCTTTCCTGCTCCGGATTTTAGGCGCCGATGGCCGTACGTCCACACAGCGCTTCGCCAAGGAGCAATAAGGTGGCTCCTGACCACCGATCAGCATGAAGCAGTGGTGGACCGGTGCCCCGAGCTCTCTACCTTGGAGACTCGCCTTCGCCTTTCCGCCTTCGGCGTGCAACGTTTGGCCAAGGAGAATGCCCCCAACAGACTCTCGCCCTTGAGACCACCGCCCTCCCGGTCAGAAAGATCGGACACAATGATCCAGGGACGTTTTGAGTTGTTTGTGCGCGCTCAAGGATATGCTGTCAATGGTCGTTGGTGAACACAAGACCTTCCTACTGGCATGGATCGTCGCAGCGGTCATTCCGCCTGTTCAATTGTTCGGCCAGGACGACTACGTCGCTCCACCACCCATCAACACCTTCGGGTTCTTCTTCAGCCCGGCAGCTTGTTTTGCCAACCCGGAAGTGCCGGATGTGAAGGATCTGCCGGCAACCTATGCGGACAGCATACCGGACTTCCTTGACTCACCACAGGCCGGGTTCAGCTTGGGGGTGTTGTGGGAGCATGACTTGAAGGGTCCTCTTTCGGTGCGCGTACTCCCGACCCTTCTTTTTCTGAACGGCAACCTGAAATACGAGTATCCTGATGGCCGGGCAGGAGAAGTACCTCTTGAGCGCACGGAAGCAGCGTTGAGTACACAGTTTTTGTTTGGAGGTAAGTTCCCGCGTGGTGGAGGACGGGCATACGGGGGGCTTGGCCCCGTGATCGGATCCAGCCTGGCTCGGGATCCTGTAGGCCGGCGATTTGTGTTGCGTTGGGAATTCGGGTTGGGGGTCGAGTTCCGGGTCGCCACATTCCTGATGGCTGTTGAGATGTGTGGCGTATGGCAGCCTAGCGCGCTTCCTGTCGAACCTGGTGCGGTGGGTCCAACGGTTCTGATCGAAGGACTCTTCTGGAACACACAATCAGTGCGGCTGGTTTTCAAGGTGTGACGATGACATGGGAAAGCGCAAGAGCTTCTTAGGAACTTACCTTCGCTCCTCGCCTTCGCTAACTCAGCTGCGGCGACCAACGTATGGCCACCAAGACCAAGAAGCAAGCTTTCGACTGGGCCCTATCCCCAGCCCCCGAAAGCAAAGACCACGTCCGCGTCATCTGATGTTCACGTCCATTAGCTGGGCTACCCAGCAAACCATGATCTGGATCGCACATTTCGTGGCCTTCGCTTCGTGGGCTTTGTTGGCTATCCTGATCGTAAGATACCTGATCAAGAAGGACTGGACCCGATCCAAGATCACGCTGCTCTACGCGTTGAACAGTTCGTCCTTTCTGTTCGCATGGTGGATGGTACTGAGCACAGCATTGATCGTGATCGCACCCATCGCTGATACACGCGAGCATTCGGTCGATATCCTGTGGAGCGAGGCGAACCGTTACTTATTTAGCCACGCGCAGTACGGGGTCATTGCGCTGCTCAGCTTGTTGGTGTTCGATCTGCTGTACATGAGGTTGCTTGTGCGTCAGAGTGTGATCCGCCATTCGATCATTCTTTTCGCAGCAAACGCGGTGGTGCTGTTTTCAGCGGTGTACCTGTCCGTAGGAACGTACTACACTGGAATGCTCCAGGAGATAGACCGCCATTTCCTAGGACAGTGATCTCAACGCCAGTCCCATTCTATCTTCGCTCACCATGGCAAAGAAGTCCACCCTCGACTGGCCCCTCGCCCCCGCCCCTGAATCCAAGGACCACTTCACCCTCAAGTCCGAGTACGAGCTCTTCATCAACGGCAAGTGGGTGAAGCCGAGGTCGGGGAAGTACTTCGACACCATCAACCCCGCCAACGAGCAGAAGCTCGCGCGCATCGCCGAGGCCGGCGAGGCCGACGTGGACGCCGCCGTGAAGGCCGCCCGCAAGGCGTACGATACCGTGTGGAGCAAGATGCCCGCGAGCGAACGCGCCAAGTACATCTACCGCATCGCGCGTCTGCTGCAAGAGAAAGCCCGCCAGTTCGCCGTGGTCGAAAGCATGGACGGCGGCAAGGCCATCCGTGAAAGCCGCGATGTGGACGTGCCGCTCGCCGCCGCGCACTTCTTCTACTACGCCGGTTGGGCCGACAAGCTCGGCTACGCCTTCCCCGGGAAAACACCCAGCGCGCTCGGCGTCGCCGGGCAGATCATCCCGTGGAACTTCCCGCTGCTCATGGCCGCGTGGAAGATCGCGCCGGCGCTGGCCTGCGGCAACACCGTGGTGCTGAAGCCCGCCGAGACCACACCGCTCACATCGCTGCTGCTCGCCGAACTCATCCAGGAAGCCGAACTGCCCGATGGCGTCGTCAACATCATCACCGGTGCGGGTGCCACGGGCGCGGCGCTCGTCAACCATCCGGGCATCGACAAGATCGCCTTCACTGGCAGCACTGGCGTGGGCAAGCTCATCCAGAAGAGCATCGCCGGCACCGGCAAGAAGGCCACGCTCGAACTCGGCGGCAAGGCGGCCAACATCATCTTCGCAGACGCCACCATCGACCAGGCCGTCGAAGGCATCATCAACGGCATCTACTTCAACCAGGGCCACGTGTGCTGCGCCGGCAGCCGCCTCTTCGTGGAGGAAGGCGTGCACGACGAAGTCATCCGCAAGCTCAAGCACCGTATGCGCTCGCTCGTCGTGGGCGATCCGCTCGACAAGAACACCGACATCGGCGCCATCAACTCGCACGAACAACTGACAACCATCAACCGCTACCTGAAGCACGGCGTTGCCGACGGAGCGGAAATGTATCAGCCTACCTGCGACCTCCCCAAGAAGGGCTATTGGTGCCGCCCCACGCTCTTCCTCAACGTGGCGCAAAGTGCGCGCATCGCGCAGGAGGAGATCTTCGGCCCCGTGCTCGCCGTGCAGACCTTCCGCACCGTGGACGAGGTGATCCAGAAAGCCAACAACACCCCCTACGGCCTCAGCGCCGGCGTGTGGACGGACAAGGGCAGCAAGATCTTCAACCTCACCAGCAAATTGCGCGCAGGCGTCATCTGGGCCAACACGTACAACAAGTTCGACCCCACCTCACCCTTCGGCGGCTATAAGGAGAGCGGGTATGGAAGAGAGGGTGGTGTGCATGGGTTGGGGGCGTACTTGAAGCTTAACTGAAACAACGCTTTGCAGATGAGAATTGCCTTCTTCCTTCCATTCGCCTTCGCGTGCGCTTTGGCCGCGGCTCAGAAGGGCCCTGAGATAACGATACCGTACGATGCTGAATCCCAGTTGTACACCTACACGGAGGTCGTAGAGGTGGCGGAACAGACTCCGGCTGCGTTGTTCAGGAACGCTAAGTCGTGGCTTATCGACGCTACCGGGGACACCACGTCCGTCGAGGTTGTTGCAGATACCAAGCTGGTGGACAGAGGTGTTGTTCCAGTGACCTTCACCTTCGACGCGGGCATGGGGGTGAAGACTCCTTTTACGTGGAACACGGTCTACACCATTACCCTTGAGTTCAAGGAGGGGCGATACCGTTACGTCATCAACAAGTTCAATATTGGAGGTGACCTCGCGGGCTCGGTACCCGGTATGCCGCTTGAGACGTACGTGAAGCAGCACGAGAGCATGGGCATAGGGAAGAAAAGGGTGATCGAACAGGAAGAGGATTTCTGCGCCGCTCTCGAACTCGGGATGAAGAAGCTCGTCGAATCCATGAAGGCCGGTGTGAAGGCGCCCAAGAAGGCGACGGACTGGTAGGAGGGCAATATTATGATTCCAACCAAACAGACCTTCCGCACAGTGGACGAGGTGATCCAGAAAGCCAACAACACCCCCTACGGCCTCAGCGCCGGCGTGTGGACGGACAAGGGCAGCAAGCGTCTTCGTCCCGGTTCATCGGGAATCTTCAACCTCACCAGCAAACTGCGCGCGGGTGTCATCATGGGTGGGGCTATACCAACATCGTTTTTGGTAGCGAGCGGGGAGGATCTCGCCGCCAGACGAGGCGCGAGAACCGAGCATAGCCGTAGCTATGTGAGGATCGAAGCAACGAAGTATGGAGGTGAGAGACCCTCGCGCAGCCCGAAGGATGATGTTGGCATAGCCCCTAACACCTACAACAAGTTCGACCCCACCTCACCCTTCGGCGGGTACAAGGAAAGCGGGTATGGGCGGGAAGGAGGGGTGCATGGGTTGGGGGCATACTTGAATTTGAATTGAGTGATGCTCGGCGTGAAGAGTACAATGAAGAATTGGGCGTGCCCCGGCTCAAATGCAGCCGGGTCGCGCTTTCCGCTGCAAGTCCGCACTCGTCGTTCCTCCTCGCTTGCGGGCTTTCCGCTGCAATCGCTCACGCGGAAATGCCTGTATGTGCACAACACGTAGCTTCGGCAGACACTTTTAGCGCACATTGTTGACCAAGAGTTTTTCTGAACCATGCCCGACCAAGAAGACGAAGCGGCGGAGTCATTGCAAACTTCGATCAAGCTCTATTCATCCTCTGTAAAGGAAGCCGAGAGCTTCTTCATCGCGCTGTTGGTCGAGCATTTCGGCTTCCAAGCGATTGTTGCGAGCGAGGCCTATAAGAACGCGGTTTCCGGACTGAAGCGTCACATTGATAGGCTGAGGGATGACTGTTGGCTTCTAGTGGAGACCGAGTATATCGACAAGGTCTATCGGGACAGTTATTACCGTTACTACTCATCAAAGACAAAGGATCAACCGAGGAATTGTCTTCGCGTGTCTGTCTTTTATGGGCGAGGTGCCGCTTGTGCAGTTTCGTTCAGAGGTAGCCGAGAAGGAACTGCTAAACGATCGGCGTTATCTGGGATTTTTCGTGTTGCGACCTCTGGTACACGCGCTGATGGGACGATGCGCCCTTAGCCCAAATGCGATTAAACATATCGGCATGCATGTTTGTGCGGCACCTGTTCAGGCTGCTGTGAACGGAGTTAAGCTAGAGTGTTCGGCCTTCCCGCATGCCTCCCAGGATGCGGAGACCATCACCTGTGCGGAGACTTGTGTTTGGGAAGTCGTAGAGTACTACGGAAATAAGTATCAGGAGCATTCGACGGTCTTGCCCTCCGAGATCCTCACAGTGCTAAAGTCGATGTCTTACGAACGGCAGCTTCCGGCAAGAGGATTGAATATCAATCAGATGTCGTACGCACTTCGTAAGCTTGGATTTAGCCCTAGGGTTTATGGCAGATCACAGAACCCAGGAGATTTTGATTCTCTCTTGGCCTGTTATGTACAAAGCGGTTTGCCCTTGATTCTTGCGGTTGAGACAGTTGACGAGCCGGGGCGTCCCAAAGTGAAGGATCCGATAGGCCATGCTATGCTCTGTGTTGGATACGAAGCGCAACAGGAGCACATGGTAGGAGCAGTGGTTCCCTTGACTTCTCCTCGCAAGACGGTGAACGATGCAATGAAGAATCAGGGAATCGCGCTTCTGGATTACGACGCGATGAAGCGGCGATATGTGTTCATAGATGACAACCAGCCCGTATACCAGATACAACTGCTGAACACCCCCTGTGTTCATTACCCGTTGCCCGAATGGCATCCCTGTAGGATTACCTATTTCCTTGCACCACTGCCGGAGAAAGTCTACTTGGAGGCTTCAGGAGCCAAAGCCTACGTTCAATCGATGCTCACCGAAGGCCCGCGACCACTCCCAAGCGGATCGAGGACTTGGCTGAGGACCTATCATACGTCCTCTCGGTCCCTCAAACACTGGCTTGCCACAAAGGGGTTCAGTTCACCGGCGATTCGTGATAAACTCATGGAGTGCGTCATGCCCAAGTTCGTCTGGGTGACCGAACTTTCGACGGACCAGGAAATTAAGGACTTCAAGTCGTCGGGCTTGGTGATCTTAGATGCGACTGAACCTAGAACCAGAGGGAACAAAGCGCACATCATGTCGTGCTATGATGGTGACGTCATTGAGGGTAGCGAACTCAAGCGAACTTCCTTACATTTGCCGCCGTTTAACCGGTTTGAGAACCTAACCAAGTACGAAGCATGAAACGACTGACCCCCCTCCAGACTGAGAGTAGGGAGTTCGTGCGGCTTGAGGTTGCAGGGAAGACCGATTACCTGAATAAGCCTGAGCATATCGAGGCAATTGCCCGTGTCGACGAGTCAGTTGAGGAAGCGCGCCGCAGGTATGAGGAAGCCGACCGTCAATCGACGATGGCTTCTGCTACGGTTGTCTTGAAGTAGTTTCTAGGTCTTCGACCAAACTTCCCAGCCCCGATTCCTATCAGGGTTTGTCGCTTGACTGCGGGGGAATAGATGCTGGTACTGAACTAGCAACTCAATCCCGTTTTCATCGGCACGGTATACCGTGTAAGTGCCGAAGTGACCTGTGAGGAAGTTGCCCTCGAGATATCGATAGCGTCCTGTGGCCACCATCTTGTTGCTTTCTATGAACTCTATGTGGGCCTTTACGACCGCCTTCTCGCTCTTCCAATAGTTCACCGTGACACTGAAGGCATTCTCACCTTCATAGGTCAACTCTATTGAAAGACCATTGTTCTCGGTCTTCATGTGGTCTAACTCTTGGTCTGACGCGTTGTCCTGACCAATATCCTTACGGACGTACCTCCCAGCGAGCGGCTGGTATCTGGAATGAAGTTCCTGAGCGCGATGCCATCGCTGCAACCATAGCACGATGACAGTTCCGACAACACCGCTCGCGAGTCCGAGCACTCCAGAATAGAAGAGCGGGTAACGCGTGGTTAGACAGTCGCACTGGTATTCAACCCAAACCACTGCGCACGAAATCAAGGCGCAGGCAACTAGTGCCGCGACTTCCCATGGTTGGAATCGTTTACTCATGTCAGAAAGATATCGTTGCGGGCATTGCCACCAAAGCGCCCAACTTTGATGCACATCAATCCCACCATGCCCCGCCTCATCGTCCACGGTTTCATCCTCTCGCTCGACGGCTACGGCGCCGGTCCGCATTAGTCCGTGCTTCGCTGCGGGCTACTTGCTTCTATCCCTCACGCGAAGTGATGCCTGGTCTGTTTTGCATTGAGATATGTTCCGCGATCTTTCTAATGACTGAACTAAGGGGTTGAAGGTTCTTATCAGTCATGGTAAACGGTAGCATACTCTTTCCATGTACAATCTCATTGCGCGTTTGAAGCGCCTGCTCCAAGGCACTGACCTCTGTGCTTGAAACCACGCCATCGGAGTACAGCTTGGAAATAATTGAGCGAAGAGAATGGAGGTTCAAGCCTTGCCCTTCACTCTTGAGAAGTTCTTTGCTGACGAGTTCAAAGTGAGCCCATTCATAGAGGAACTCGCTTACTCGCGCAAGCTCTTGAACCTTCTCCATCTCTTGGCGCTCCCGTTCGCGCCTCAGAACTATCATGGCCCAAGACAGCAGCGCCAGCATAGCGCTCGCTCCTGCAATCAGAAGTGCTGTCCTTTGATTTGAGTTGAGTTCGTAGGGAATTAGGCTAACGACCAGATAACCCAATGCCGCTATGGAACTTACCGAGCCAAAGACGGAGTAAAGCTTCAAAATGAGAGTGAGCTGGCTCTTCTTTCGCCTGCCATGCTGCTCCTCAACGCTCGCTCGGATACTCTCGTAGTCTTCCATCTGTCCTACTCCTTGAGGGTGGAAATGGTCACGGTGATGATGGTGGCTGCGATGAGCAAAATGAAGAGCGACATATACACGCCATCTTGAAGGCGGGTTTTGTCATACATTATACCGACTACAAGGGCGAGGACAGCAGCAACTACTCGGAGCACCTTCATCCAAGTGTTGCTGTGATGGGGGCGTAAACCTCGGCGAAGCACTTCTTGTGCGTCATCGACCATGCTTCGAGTCACTTCCGGTGTACCCTGTGTCGCCTTTCGGCCGGCCTCGATTCTGTTCGCTTCTTCAATTACATCCGATGCATACTTCAGTGTGACTTCACTTAGCCGATCCTTCGCATTCCCACTGAATCCCGTCAGGTCTTGATCGGGTATTTGAAGGTTCAGTGGCATTTCGGCTCGTGCGCAGCGTTATGACAAATGTAGACGACCTCATTAAAGCGCCCAACTTTGATTCAAAACATTCCCCCCATGCCCCGCCTCATCGTCCACGGCTTCACCATCTCGCTCAGCGGCCGTTAACTACGGAACTAATCAAATGCTGAAGCAAGGGCTTACCTTATCGACTCTCGGCTTGGGTCGGACTCTGGAGTTCGCGAGTCAGGCGTCTCACTGACTGGCTCTAAAGCGGATACATGCTCGTGGCTAATGTGAGCACTGGCCCACAACATGCCGTTGTACGCATCGAGCATGTACAATAGGTCCCGCACCGCCTTCAATACCTCGTCAAGCTCATCTCGACTGAGCGAAGTGCTACTACCATGCACTGTTCTATTGCGATAGTTAACGCCCTTTTTCAATACATTCAACAGCGTTGGAGGAAAGCCGGTTTTCTTTCCAATGAAATGTGCCTTTGTTTTTATTGTCGGCATCAATTCTCTAAGCATCTTCTCTAATGGTGGTGAAGGAAGAGTTTCCAGCAACCATTGGGTCTGTGGAAGGTTATGGGCAACGAATTCCTTCCATCCCGTCTCGGCTGCAGCAATAGCCATTACTAACGCACTACGCGGGTTATCCCTCATTTGAGACCAAGCTTCAAGAAGGAGATGATGACCAAGAGGTTCATTTACTCCTTGCTCTACGTAATGCTTGATCCGATCGATCTCATCGTCTTTCATCCACCGCGGTTCGGCACATCCCGCGTTAATATCGAATCGTATCTCACCAGGAGGGACCATCCAAGTTGTACAGTCTCGCGACCACCGCAATGCCGAACCGAAGCGAATAGGATTATGCGGAGAAGTGAGGCCCCTGTTCCACCGGATGTTATGTAGCGTGCTTCTGATGCACCCATCTAGCTCATTTCTTACTTCAACGAGTATAACCATGATCCCGTCAGGCACTTTTTTGTCCATTGCATCGAACAGCACCTCCTCTCGTACGAAAGTGTGTCGCTCGGTCATTGCGACACAGAGCAGGTCCCCATTCCTGCTTCCTTTGGTCAGTTCGGCTTCTTCCAACTTGCGCAATGAAATTGTAACGCAACCCTTTGGGCGCTGAAGCTCGAGTCGTAGACTATCCCGCTCACCGAGTTGGATCGCTTTGACTGTGTAGTCAAGTTTGAAGTACATGAGAGCCAATTTGTGTTGACAGGAGTGTCGAATACCAACGTCCATACCTCGTGTCTGTAAAGTTATGTCCACCGGATTAGGGGGGTCTGGTGCGATAAGAAATTATGGAATACCGCCGCTCCCAACGAGCTGGAATCTACACCCCAGCTACCATCTCAACCTCCCAAACGAACAAGCCCCGGGACCAGTCCGGGGCTTGTTCAATTCACAGGGTTGGGTGCTTACGCCGCCTTCGCCTCATCATCCTTCTTCGCGCTGCCGCTGTTCACGATCATGCGCGCATCGAAGTACTCCTGGAAAAAGTCAGCGTTGCTCTCCTCGAACTCCGGCATCATCTTGTCCATCCGGTTGTTCAGGATCTTCATGCTGTCCTTCACCAGCGCATTGATCTCCGCCGTAGCGCCTTTCCGCACCGTCAGCGCAGCGCGGGGCGAGCCCACGGTGGCCGTGTATGCGTCGATCGCAGCCTGCTGGGTGCTCAGGTCGGCAGGCAGTAGTCCGTAGGCGGCCAGCGTGGCCGTCAGCGGATTCGCCAGGTCGTGGATGTTCTGACACGTCTGCGCGATGATCGCATCACGCGTCTGCATCAGCTCGCTCCGGCTGTAATCCACCTTGTCCCGCAGCACCACGTCCCCCTCGTCCTCAGCATAGGCGAACATCGCCTGCGCAATGCTCAGCGTCCGCTTCACCATCACCTCCTTCTTGAAGCGTTTGTCCAGTGCGACACCTTTCAGGCTGGTCTCCTGCTTCTGTGTCGCGTCCTCAATACTACCCACATTGAGCTTCAATTCATCGTGGGCGTTCTTGAACGGGACCAATCCCGTCCAAACTGCAACATGCTTGGCAAGCACCTGCAGCAGGGCATAGAACATGCTCATTTTGTCTTCGTTCTGCTTGTTCATGTCAATGCCGTGTTTGTGGCAGGCATTGGAACGGAACTGAACTTCCTATAGTTACGGTAACTACAAGAAAAGATGTCTATTTCAGCAATGACAAGGGGTTCAGAGCGTCCTGTGAAGCTAACGTAGCCCTGGACCCCTTGCTCAGATCACCTAAGGACACATTTCAACAGCCTTTCCAACACCTCACACATCCATTCCGGAACATTAAAATCCCGTTCCAGCCCCTCGTACTGCGATCATGGCAGCTCACAGAGCAGTTCCGACACCTCGAACATCCTATCCGGAACCGTGCACCTCCATTCCGGCACCTACACCTCGCATTCCGGCGCTCGAAGCGAGCATTCCGGAACTCCATCCGCCACTTCCGGCACCTCAAACCACCCAAATGCATCCAATAACTGCAATTCCGTCAGCCACGGTATCAATTGCGACCACTACCATACACGTTACCATAAGTCACCCACAAGGCCCAGCCCTGAACCCCTCCCTTCGGGCCACTGACCACCGACCACGAACCTCTGACCTACCAGCCAGGAACCCCAAGCCAGGGCAACCCACCGGCCACCCCACCCAGAGCCATTGAACCAAGCCGCTCAAACCACTGAACCTCTCCCTTCGGGCCACTGACCGCCGACCACGGACCTCTGACCTACCAGCCAGGAAACCCCAAGCCAGAGGAACCCGCCGGCCACCCCACCCAGATCCACTGAAACCAAGCAGCTCAGACCACTGAACCCCTCCCTTCGGGCCTCGGACCACCGACCACTGGCCTCCGGCCACCAGCCCAAGCCGGAACCTGCCTACCGGCCACCAGCCCCACTTGCTACTGGTGATCACGCGCAGGATGCCGGTGAGCCCGAGAGTGACTTTTCAAATATCCGCCCCCAAACTGTAAAAGCTCCTCCCGCTTTTCAAATTCTGGACAGGTTGGCCATCAAACAACCATCAAACAAAATATGCCTTGATCCTCAGATGGTTAACTTGAAAGCTCTCCCCCATAGGAGACTTGCCATCAAGCAACGCGCCCGTCTTTGATCCCCTAACTTCGTGTCGTTCAACCCTCCACCATGGACTACCGCAAGATCATCACCATCGAGCCGGGCAAACGCAGTGGCAAGCCGTGCATCCGGGGCATGCGCATCACCGTCGGTGATGTGCTGGGCTACCTGGCCTCGGGCATGACGCACGCGGAGATCCTGGAGGACTTCGATGAACTGACCGAGGAGGACATCCGCGCCTGCCTGGCCTATGCTGCAGACCGCGAGCGTTTCACCTCCATCGTGCCATCGGCCGCGTGAAGTTCCTGATCGACGAGAACCTGTCCGACAAGCTGGTGGCCCGGCTCGATGCCGACTTTCCCGGAACGCAACACGTCAAGCATGTTCTGATGAGCGCGAAGTCGGATGCTGATCTTTGGGAACTCGCGAAGCGAAGGCTTCATCATCCTTACGCAGGACGATGACTTCGTTGAGATGAGCGCATTGCGCGGCACACCACCGAAGGTTGTGCATTTGTCCATGGGCAACCATACGACCAAGGAATGGTTGGCCATCATCCAAGCGAACGCGTTGGTCATAGGACAGTTCGAGCGCGACGCAGAAGTTGGCTTGCTGGTGATCAAGTGATCGATCCATATCAAGTTGGAGAGCCATGAAGCCCGCGACCAACAACGAACGCGTCTACCGCATGGCCTTCGCCAGTGTTTACCCGCACTACGTCACCAAGGTGGAGAAGAAGGGCCGCACCAAGGAAGAGCTGCACACCGTGATCCACTGGCTCACGGGCTACACGGAGAAAGGCCTCGCCAAAGTGATCGCCGACAAGACCGACTTCGAGACCTTCTTCGCCAAGGCGCCACGCATGCACCCGAACGCACACATGATCACGGGCATGATCTGCGGCTACCGCATCGAAGAGATCGAGGACCCGATCATGCGGCAGGTGCGCTACATGGACAAGCTGGTGGATGAGCTGGCCAAGGGCAGGGCGATGGAGAAGATCCTGCGGGTCTGAACGAATAGGAGCGAGCCACACGGTGGGCGCCCGTAGAAATTCATCTAAGGTGCCACCACCGTAGGCCCGGTAACCAGCGCCGCGATGGTGAAGCCCATGAGCAGCAGTGTGAACAAGATGGCCAGTACAGGGATCACCGGCACACGACCGATCTGCATCGGTATACGATAGGGGCGTACAAGATCGGGTTGCCGGATGCGCAAAACGATGGCGGAGAGGTTCACCAGCATGAAGGTGAGGAAGATGCTCGCCGTAGCAATGCGTGCCACGATCGCGATGTCACCGATCAATGCAAAGGCAGCGGCGATCAACGCGATCAGCACCAATGCGGCCACCGGTGTCCGCTGCGGTGAAAGGCGACCCAACCAACGCAACGGCCCCAACTCGCGGCCCATGAAAGCAAGTACGCGGGAGCTGCCCATCAGGTTCGTGAGCAGCGTATTGCTCGTGGAGAACAACGCGGCCACGCCCACCACCACCAACCCCACGCGCCCCCAGCGCCCGCCCACGATGGCTGCCAGTGGAGCAGGTTCGTCGGCCAGTTGCTGCCAGGGCATGGCGCTCACCACCAGCATCGCCAACGTCACATACACCACCAGCACGATGCCGTTGGACATGAACAGCGCGCGGGGGATGTTCCGTTCCGGCGATCGCGTCTCCTCGGCCAGTTTCACGATGTCCTCGAAGCCCATGTAGGCGAAGAAGCTCAGCGCGGCCGCGAAGAACAAGCCGTTGACCTTCCCATCAGGCAACGCGAGCAGGTCCACCGAACCCACGTGTGGGAAGGCTACGACACCCACCGCCACAAGCCCGAGGATCTCCACCACCGTGAGCACGATATTCACCGTGCTCGACGCTTGGATACCCCGGATGTTCACCAGCAAGAGGAACCCGATGATGCCCAACGCCACCGGCAACAAGGGCAGGTCCACCAGTTCTGTGAAATACCCCGCGAAGCCCAGCGATACCGTGGCCGCACTGATGACACCGTTCAACGCGATCAACAGCCCCACACCGGTTCCGGCGCGCTGCCCGAAGGCCTTCTGCGCATAGACATATTCGCCGCCCGACCGCGGGAAGGCGGCACTCAATTCGGCATAGGAGAACGCCGTGAGGAAGGCGGTGAACGAGGCGATCAGGAAGGCCAGCCAGGTCAGGTTGCCCGCTTCGCCAGCCACCTTGCCGATGAGCGTGTAGATGCCGGCACCCAGGATGGAACCCACACCGAAGAAGATGACGTGCCCCGGTCCCAGTGCGCGGTGTAGCGCATTCCCGTCGGTCGCGTCAGGCGGCATGGGGCCTGGCGGTCCGTTTCGTCAGGAAGTGCGAGGAATGCTCCAGGTCGCGTTGAAGACCATGTTTGCTGCGGTCCGTCCGCAAGTGCTCCTTCCGCACTGCACTGCGCTCCATGATGGATCGGGCGATCAAGTAGCACACCGTGCTCTCGGCGCCTTCGTTCAGGTTCACTGTATGCTCCTCCAGGCCGTCGTAACAACCTCCCGAAGCGCTGTTGTACATCACCTGGGCCAGGTGGTTGCGGCCCAGGAACCACTCGAAGGCCAGCTCAATCCTACGGGCATATTCCGGATCGCCGAACGTCTCGTGGAACAGTTCCAATGCGGAGATGGTGTATGCCACATCGATGGGTTGCTCGCCATACAGGGCGGGTTGTATCCCCGGCTCCAGCCACGTCCGGTTGGAGATCACGCGCAGCATATCCCCCTTGAACAAGTGTCCCATCAGGAAGTGGAACGACCGGATGGCCACATCGCGATAGGCGGGCCTTCCGGTCTCCAGGTAGGCGAGCAGGAGGGCTTCGGGCAGCACGGCATTGCCGTACGTCACGATCGGCTCGAACCAGTTCCAATGTGCGGTGGCCGTGGCGTTGTAGGTGTCCAGCAGCCGGTTGGCGGCCCGGTCGATGCGCGCCGTGAGCGCCCCGCTGCGCCGTACCCCGTTGTACGCGTGAAGCCCCTTGATCGTGAAGGCGAGCGCACGCGGCGACGTCAACGCACCGTTCCGTTCCAACGCTTCGTTCAGGGCCGTTTCCGCCTTGCTCACGACTGCTGAGGGGATCACGGCCTCATGGGCCACGCACACACCCAGCGCCCATAGCGCACGGCCATTGCTGTCCTCCAGGTTCTCACCATGGTTCTGCGGGGTGAAGGCGCCCTCCCGATCGGAGTAGTTCAGGAAGCGACCGTCGGCTTGCTGGCAATGCACGATGTGGTCCACATACCGTTCGAGCAGTGCGGGATCACCACCGGTGCCACCCGTGTTCTCCGTATGCATGCACAGTGCGATCAAGGCCCGGGCATTGTCATCCAACGTGTGTCCCGAACCCGCATCGGGTTCACTGATGTCGCAGAACTGCACCATCCCGATGCGGTCGGTCATGCGGTCCAGGTGGCGCAACGATACCGGGGGCCACCGGAAGCTCAATTGGTCCGTGGACCACGTGCGCCGTGCGAAGGTGCGCGCATGGGCGATGGCAACATTGTCCCACGCGGTGGCGCGCATGCACTGCAACGCATTGCGCCCCAGTCGGTCCATCCGCTCCGGGTCCAGGAGCAACGCGATGGCGGCATGTGCGAGTTGGTCCGGGCTGTTGAAGTCGATGAGCACACCCGTGCCGTCATCCAGCACCTCCTCAGCATGCGGTATGCGCGTGCTGATCACCGGGCAACCGCAACCCATGGCGTACGCGAACGTGCCGCTCACGGCCTGCTTCGGGTCCTTCGAGGTGAAGAGGTAGATGTCCGTCAGCTGCAAGTGTTCCAACAATTCATCCAGTTCCAGGTAGCGGTCCACGAAGCGCACGTGATCCTGGAGTCCGAGTGCGTGCACCTGTTGGGTCAGCAGGTCACGGTAGTGCTCACCTTCCTGCCGCACCACTTCGGGATGCGTGCGCCCGAGCACGAGGTACAGCACATCCGGCACCTCCTGCTTGATGGCCACCAGCGCATCCAGCGCCGTTTCGATGCTCTTGTTGGAACTGAGCAGCCCGAAGGTGGAGAGCACACGGCGACCGCTGAACCCGTACTTCGCCTTCATCCGCTCCTTGTCCTGCCACGCCACCACGTGCGTGCCATGTGCGATCACCGTGATCTTGCCGGCCGCGACCGCATACTCCTCCCGAAGGATGCGCGCCGACCGCTGCGTGAGCACCACCACGTCCGAGGCCCGATCGGCCAATGCGCGGATCATCGCGATGCGTTCCGGTGAAGGCGAGGACAACACGGTGTGGAAGGTCACCGCAACGGGTTTGCTCACGGCGTTCAGGAACTGCAGGAGGAACTGCCCATCGCCACCCTGGAACAACCCGAACTCGTGCTGCACCCATACCCGGTCGATACGCGGGTCCTGGTCCACTTCCAAGGCCAGCCGGATGTGATCATCGGGGTCCTTCGTATCCAAGGTATGCGTCACCTCGGGCGGATAATCACGCGTGAGCGGTCCGTCCTCCAAGGCGCACACGGTGTAGCGGAACGGTCCGTTGAACGTGCGGTTCAGCGCGGTCACCAGGTCCTGGGTGTAGGTGGCTATCCCGCACACGCGGGGTGGGTAGGAGGTTAGGATCAGCACGCGATCCGTGGTGCGTGGGTTCATCGGGCGTTCTGTTTCAAGCGGGTGAGCAGGTCGGGGAGCTTCACGGAGGCCACGGCCACACGTTCGTCGGCCGCGCCGTAGTAGATGTAGAGGTCATCGTCGAAGACCACCGCACCGGACGGGAACACGATGTTCTTCACATAGCCGGTCCGTTCGTAGTCTTCCTGCGGCGAGATCAGCGGATGGTCCAGTCGTGCGATCAACTTCGAGGGGTCATCGAGATCAAGTAGTGCAGCGCAGGCGTGGTAGACGAACCCATGCGGCGTGTCCTCCGCGGCATGGTAGATCAACAACCAGCCATCGGGTGTTTCGATCGGAGGTGCGCCCCCACCGATATGGCTGGATTCATGCGGCAGTGCGGGATCCAGTACGATGTGGCGCTGAAGATCCATCAGGTAATGCTCCCAGAACGTCCGGTCCAACTCAGCGGGGTCCTCGAAGAACACGATCTGGATGCCCGGATGGATGCGGTGCAGCAGCGCGAACTTCCCATTGATCTTCCTTGGGAAGAACATCAGGTTCTTGTCCCATGCCAGCAGCTTGTCCGCGAGCTGTTCACCCAGGCCGTGCTCCTTCATCATCTTGTAGTGGAACAGGTACTTCTGGTTGAGCCCTTCACAGCAATCGATCAGCTTCTTGAACTCGCGGTAGGTGAATTGCGGGGTGATCACGCCATGCTTCGTGAAGGTCTCCAGGTCGGTCGATGTGGCGTAGCAGCCCAACGCGTTCGTGCGGTCGTAACCGGTATAGGTCAGGTAGTAGGTATCCCCGATGCGTACCACCCGCGGATCCTCCATCCCTTGCGATTCATAGGCGTGCTCGGGGACCAACACGGGCTTATCAGCGCGCATCGCCACCTCCGTTGGACCGTTCAGCAGGCAATGCCCCACCGTGGAGTAGTTGCCATGGCGCACAGCGCGATAGAGCACATGCACCTGTTCACCCACCCGTATGCACGCCGGGTTGAGCGCTCCGGCGTTCTCAAAGCCGAGTTCCGTCTTATCCAGTACCACGCCATGGCGCGTGACACGGATGGGTTGTTGCTCTTCGATCATGATCCAACTGTAGCGCTTCACTGCGGTGATCGGCAAGCCACGGCCATTCAAGTCCCAATCACCATTCCGGTATCACGGCGGCGTGATCGATGGTAGGCCTGTATCGCGGATCATGTGGTGATGGGGGATGAAGGGCGCGCGGCACCTGGGCAACGTATTCCCCTGATCACGGGAGTTCCCGCCCCATTGAAGCGCACACTGACAGCATCCATCACCATGTTGTAAGCGCACCGGGGAAGAGGTGCGTTCTGTCATGGGGGAACCGTAACGGTCGGCTTACCTTACAAGCGAAGGATCATAGACAGGACCCATGCCCACGGACCATTACCACGTGCTCGGCCTACCGCGCACCGCAACACCGGACGACATCAAGAAGGCGTATCGCAAGTTGGCGCGCAAGCACCACCCGGACCTCAACCCCGACAACGCCGAAGCCAAGAAGAAGTTCCAGGAGATCAATGAGGCGAACGAAGTGCTCAGTGATCCCGAGAGCCGCAAAAAATACGATCGTTATGGCGACCAGTGGAAACATGCCGAACAGTTCGAGCAGGCGAAGCGTGAACAGGGCACGCGACCGCAGACCGGAACTTCGGGAGGAACCCCCTTCGGTGCGGGGGGAATGGATGAAGAGGACCTCTTCAGCTCCATGTTCGGCGGGGGCCGTGGCCGCGCGGTGAAGTTCCGTGGGCCGGACTACCAGACCGAATTGCGTTTGGATATGGACGCCGCCTACCGCTCCCACAAGCAGACGCTCAACGTCAATGGCCGGCCCATCCGCATCACCGTGCCTGCGGGTGTGGAGAACGAGCAGTCCATCCGCATCCCCGGCCAGGGCGGCCCCGGCGCGAACGGCGGGCCCAACGGCGACCTCTTCCTCACCTTTATCGTAGCGCCTCATCCGCGCTTCAAACGCGTGGGCGGCGACCTCTACCTCACGCAGGACCTCGACCTGTCCACGGCCCTACTGGGTGGTGGGATCACCGTGGACACCATGGACGGCAAAGTGAAACTGAAGGTCTCGCCCGAGACACAGAACGGGACCAAGGTGAAGTTGAAAGGCAAGGGATTCCCGGTCTATAAGGAGGAGGGCCGCTTCGGCGATCTGTACGTGACCTACAACGTGAAGCTGCCCACCGGCCTCAGCGATCGTGAAAAGGAACTCATCCGTGAATTGGCCAACATCCGCAACACCGCTTCCGCATGACCACCGAACAACTCATCGCTGTCGAGGTCTTCGCCCTTCATCAAGGGGTGGAACCGACCTTCGTTCTGGCACTGCACGAGCGCGGCCTGATCGACGTCACCTTCGTGCACGAGCAACACTTCCTGCAGCCTCAGCAGCTGGCGCGTGTGGAGCAACTGGCGCGATTGCACTACGACCTGGAGATCAACCTCGAAGGCGTGGAGGCCATCAGTCACTTGTTGGACCGCATGAGGGCCGCACAGCGTGAAGCCGCTATCCTGCGCGAACGATTGCACCTCTACGAGGGTGAGGTCGACCTCCTTGGCTGAAGGGGTCGGGACGATGCGGTTTTGGCTTTGACAGGGACTCCCTGCGCGTGGCCATACCAGGGTGGTGAACAGCACAAAGGCCCCGTTGCCGGGGCCTTTGGTTGTACGGGCCGTGATGACCGGTACTAGTTCATCGACTTGGTCTTCTCCTTCTCGTTCTCCTGAAGGTCGCTCGTTCCCTTGTGACGCTTCTTCGCCCACTTGGCGTACTGGTCCGGGTTCAACACTGCCTTCAGGGCGGCGTCGCGTTCCGTCATCAACGCCTCCACCTTCTCCGACACCTTGGCGTCGGTCGGCTTGGGAACCACGGCCATCATCTCATCATACTTCTTCTCGAAGCGCTGATCGATGGCACGCACATCCTCCTTCTGCTTGTCGTTCAGACCCAATTCCACGTTCAGCATCTCCGTGTTCATCAACACCCACGCCTTGTCCATGGTGCTGGTGCCTGGCTTGTCCTGGGCATTCACCAGAGCGGGACTCAACAGCTCGAGGGCTGCAGCAATGATCGTATTCTTCATGGTTCAGTTATTTGACGGACCCATCACGAATAGCGGTCCAAGAGATCAAGGCGCTCGACATCGCCTCCTTCGCACTGCGGACCAACACGGCGCAAAGGGCCATGGATGCACGTCCGACGCTGCTCATCGCAGTTCAGCACACCAAGCGACCGGCCATGTCGGGCCCGGGTTGATGAAGGGGCTTGCCGCGTATTTCCTTCCCCACATTGGGCAATCACACCTACGCCGAACGCAAGGGCGTTGGCATGAGGAAGGTGTGGTATCCCTGCTGACATCGGCAGGCGAGCGCGGTATTGGCTTGGGATCTGTCGAGGGAATGGTATGGCAACCACCAACCCCGACCGCCGTCCGGTCCCCGTGCCGCGTCCCAAGGATGCGCCTAAGCGTCCTCGGATCAAACCCGTTCCCGAACACATCCCCACCACCGATGCGCCTGAAGCCCCACGACCCGATCGGGGTGTGGCACCAGGGATCACCGGTTGAACAAGCGAAACGACCAGAACATCATGGACATCCTGACCGACCCCCAAGCAACCTCCCTGAACAGCAAACGCGTGGCGATATTGGCCACCAATGGCTTCGAGGAAAGTGAACTGCGTGAACCACGCGAAGCCCTGCTCCAGGCTGGAGCCTTCGTGGACATCATCTCCTTGAAGGCAGGTGCCATCAAAGGCTGGAAGGACGGCGATTGGGGCGACACCGAACAAGTGGACCGCACCGTGGCCGATGCCAAGGTCGATGACTACGATGCCTTGCTGTTGCCCGGTGGTGTTATGAACCCGGACAAGTTGCGCATGGATCCTGACGCCGTGGCCTTCGTGCGTGGCTTCTTCGATCAGCAGAAGCCAGTTGCTGCCATCTGTCACGGGCCTTGGCTATTGGCGGAAGCGGATGTGTTGCGCGGTCGCACGCTCACCAGTTACCCGAGCATACGTAAGGACCTGGTCAATGCAGGCGCGCAGTGGGTCGACGAGGAAGTGGTCGAGGACCGTGGACTGGTCACCAGCCGCAGTCCGAAGGACCTTCCCGCGTTCAATGCCCGGATGGTGGAGGCGTTCGCTGTCGAGGTCCATCAGCATTGAGCCCTCAGCGTTGCGTTGATCGTTAGGAAATGGTCCAAAGCAAGCGCACGGTCGATCGCGTTGGAGGGGCAGTGTGTGTGAAATGAGTGACACCGCCCGGGCATCGGAGCACGGGTGCGCTACCTGAGCACATACCGCAACGCCACCGCCCCGGAGCCGAACTCCTCGCGTCCCACGAGCTTCAGGTCCACCATCTTGGATAGCCCCGCGAACAAGGTCGGCCCGCGACCGACGATGCGCGGATGCACCACGAACTGGTACTCATCGATCAGGCCCAGTTCCGTCAAGGCCATCGCGAGCTGCACACCACCCACGCCGATGCCCTTGCCCGGCTGCTGCTTGAGTTGTTGAACGAACGCTTCAAGATCCCCACGAACGATCTCAGCGTTCCAATCCACCTCCTTCAGTTTGCTGGTGACCACGTACTTCTTCGCCGCGTCGATCGTCTGTGCGAAGGGATGCATCCACGGTGCCATCCAGTCCGGCCATTTCCCGCTCGGTGGCATGCGCCACGCCTCCTCCATCATCTGGTAGGTGACCCGGCCGAAGAGCAGGTCATCGCACCCGGCGATGTACTCCATGGCGTTGCGGTGCAGGTCCTCGTCGGCGATCCCGACGGTGTGATCATAGCAACCATCGAGCGTGACGTTGAGGGAGAAGCGGAGGGGGCGCATGGGGCCAGATGCTGTCCGTTCAAAAGAGCTGGGATAGGAGTTCATCACGTGTCACCTGATGATGCGTCGCGATGTCAGCCAGAATGCTCGCCAGCGTGCCGACCTTGATCGGTCTGTGATCCGGAATGGTCACGTGATGCGTGCCGTTGCGGGAAGTGGTCAACCGGATGTGACTTCCGCTCTGCCTGGTCACTTCGTACCCCAGCTTGCTCAGGGCGTTGATCAACTCCTTGCCGGTAAGGTCGCGCGGGATCCTCATGCCGCGATCACGATCTCTTTCACCATATGCAAACGGATCACCTTGGGCATATCCGCTGCATCGAAGTGAGTGGCGACCGCATCCTTCACGTTCGCCTTCAGCTGTTCGATATCATCACCATCCGTGAAAATGGAATGGTCCAAGGCGCGGGCCTCATAGCCACCCTCAGGCGATTCGTCAACTACGAAGATGATCTCCTTCATGCACCGAAATTACGTTGTTGCTTGCGGATTCTCCAAGACGCCTCAGGCGGGCTTCGGTGCGACGCCGTCCAACCGCCGTTCGCATAGTCGTCATCGCCGGGCGACGCGATAACGCCGTCCAGTGAGTGTGTTCCATCAATCGGATCTTTCTCATAATTGCCTGCTATATGATCCACGTGTTACGTGGATCTCCCTCGAAGATGATCGTCATGCACTCGTACTGATCTGAGTCATCCACGAGATGCATCGCGATGCCGTTCTCGAACTCAAGTATGATGAGCTGATCGTTCGGAATGTCGTAGCGCGTGATAGCTGCATTCATGACATCGTAGAAGCCTGGTTCTGGCCACTGACCTTCTTCCCAATGGGCGAACAGCTTCCCGTCACGAAAGAGGTTCACGGGGGATGAGATACCGAACTTGACGCGGCCAAGCGTGAACTGGAGATCAAACTGCCCCACTCTCAACTGTGTCGTGAACTGGCCGACTATGGAAGTGAGGTCGAGCTCTTTAGCTATGCGATACATCTCTGAAGGGCGCTACTTCGGCTCCCACAACTCGATCTTGTTCCCCTCTGGATCATACACCCACGCGAACTTGCCGTAGTCCTCATCCATGCGTTTGGGGTCGATGCGCACGCCAGCTTCCTCCAGCTTCTTCAGCAGGCCATCCAGGTCCTGCACGCGCAGGTTCAGCATGAATTGCTGCTTGGCCTCGAAGTAGTCGCTGTCGCGCTTGAAGGGCGAGAACACCGTGGGCCCGGCATCCTGGTTCCAGACCCAGCCGTTCTCCTCGTTGTTGATCCCGAAGTGTTCGAAGTACCACTTCGATAAGGCCTTGTGGTCGTCCGAGCGGAAGAAGAGTCCGCCGATGCCGGTAACGTGTTTGGACATGGGATGGGGGTTCGGTAAGGGCCAATATAGCGATCGACTAGCTTGGCACCATGCAACCCCGTATCACCCTCGTCACACTCGGTGTTTCCGACCTCGAACGTTCCAAAGCCTTCTACAATGAGGTCCTCGGCTGGAGCCCCTTCCTCGACAATGGAGGGACTGTGATGTACCAGTTGAACGGCATGATCCTATCGCTCTTTCCGCAGCCCGAGTTGATGAAGGATGCGGCCGTACCGAATGACCCCAAGGGTCCCCGCTTCTCCTTGGCGCAATGCCTTGGTTCCATCCAGGAGGTGGACGCACTCTTTGCGCAGTTGAAGGAGGGCGGCGTGCACATCACCAAGATACCGGAACCCGTGTTCTGGGGCGGCTACAGCGGCTACTTCGCCGATCCGGACGGACACCTGTGGGAGATCGCCTACAACCCCTTCCTGGAAATGGATGCGGCTGGTAACGCGGTGGGGATGAAGGCGGGTTGAACGTTGCAACCGATCGCCGTTGCACCCGTAGCTTTGACTTCGCAAGCATTCGCCATGGCCAAGACCCTTACCAAGCCCGCACCCATCAAAGCCGTCCCGGCATCCACCGGGATGAACGGCCACAGCACCAATGGCACTGCCAGGAAGGCCGAGCGCCTTCCTGTGATGAAGACCTACAAGATCTTCATCGGCGGCAAGTTCCCGCGCACCGAGAGCGGCCGCTACTACCAGCCGAAGGGTGCCGATGGCAAGCCGCTGGCCAACGTATGCCGCAGCAGCCGCAAGGACGTGCGCGATGCGGTGGTGGCCGCGCGGGGCGCTGTGGGCGGATGGGCCGGGCGCAGCGCCTTCAACCGCAGCCAGATCCTCTACCGCATCGGCGAAATGCTGGAAGGCCGCAGCGTGCAGTTCGTGCATGAACTGGTGTTGCACGGTGCTACGCAGAAGCAGGCCGAAGCCGAGGTAGCCGCCGCCATCGACCTGTGGATCCACTACGCCGGCTGGTGCGACAAGTACCAGGCGCTCTTCAGCAGCGTGAACCCCACCAACAGCAGCCACTTCAACTTCAGCGTGTACGAACCCACGGGGGTGGTGGGCATCATGAGCGGCGGAAGCAACGGCCTCTTGGAATTGGTGAGCCTGATCGCTCCAGTTATCGCGGGTGGAAACACGTGTGTGGTGGTGGCCAGCGAGAAGCACCCGCTGCCGGCCGTCACCTTCACCGAAGTGCTGGCCACCAGCGACCTGCCCAGCGGTGTGGTGAACCTGATGACCGGATTCCGCAGCGAACTGTTGAAGCCTCTGGTCGCACACATGGATGTGAACGCCGTTGTTGTTGGCGATGCATCGAAGGAAGAACGGACGATGTTGGAAACCGAAGCCACTTGCAACTTGAAGCGGGTGGTGTATCCGAAGTCGGATGCGGGATCACCTTATGCCATTCTCGACACCCAGGAAGTGAAGACCACGTGGCACCCGATCGAACGGGGGCAGGGTGGGGGTGGGGGGTATTGATGCATAACTTTGGTTCAACCATAGGGCCATGACCATCATTGTGAAGCGGACCACGACCAAGAAGCAGCTTGCAGCATTGCTGAAGGGGAGTAAGCGGGTGCGCTCCAAGAAGAAAGGGGTCGATCTTAAGAGCTTTGCTGGCAAGTTGAAGCTGGAGGAAGACCCGTTGGCCATTCAGAAGAAGATGCGCGATGGATGGAAATAGGTGGCTGTTGGACACCAACATTGTGCTGTATGTGCTGAAAGGCGACAAGGCCTTGGTGGAGATGTTGCACGACCAGGACCTGTACATCTCATTCATTACCCGGATCGAATTGCTCAGCTATCCCAAGATCGACGCGGATGGCATCGACCTCATCGAGCGCTTCCTGGCACAGGTGCCGGTGATCGAGAGCAACCCGGTGATCAACACCGATGCCATTGGGCTCCGACGTAAGTCCGGCTTGGAGGTACCGGATGCGATCATCGCCGCCAGTGCACGCTTCTTGAATGCACGCTTGATGACCGCCGACAAGGACTTCAAGAAGGTGGAGGACGGGCTGTGTGCTATAAAGACATGAATTGTTCCCCGCGCAACCGCACGTATCGGGGGACACCTGGGTACAGAGGACGAGGCATCTAAACCTGTGCAGGGTCTCATGCAGTGGACCCTGCACTTCTTGAAGCCGCTCACTTCCCCTGTGGTGCACCCGCCTCGATACCATCGATCTTCTCCTTCGTCACAGTCATCGTCGCATCCATCGCGAACGCCTTCTTGAAGTTCACGAGGGCGTTCACACTATCACCCTTCGCGAGCAGCGCATCGCCATAGCTGTCGTAGGTGTTGGCGGAGTTCGGGTACTCCTCCATCGTGAGCTTCAAGATCTCCACGGCGTCATCCACGCGACCGGCCCAGAGCAGTTCGTAGCCAAGGATGTTCAGCGCGCCCTCGGTGATGTGGAACTCCGATGCGCGTTCAGCTTTCAACCTCCGGTAGAGCGCAATGGCATGCTCCACGTCGTTCTCGGCGATGTCCTTGGCCAGCACTTCGCGGATGGAGAGGGCGGGCAACGCGTACATGCTGTCGTAGAGGATGTTCTTCACGCCCTCCACGATCGGCCAGAAGTACTTCGATGAGTTGTTCATCAGCACCACGAAACACTTGTCCTCATCGATCGCGCGGTAGATGAAAGTGGAGAAACTGAGCCAGCCGCCGGAGCGGCTCACCACGCGTCCACCAGCCGGTGATCGCTCCAAGTGCCAGCCGAAACCGTAGTCGGTGGTATCGCCGTTGTTGAGCACACCCGGGGTGTAGGCTTCTTCCATCGTGGCCTTGGGAACGAGCTTGTCGGTGTAGAGGATACGGTCCCACTTCAAGAGATCGCCCACGGTGGAGTACACGCCATCCTCGCCAAAGCCGTGGGTTGAGGTAGTGCGAATCCGCGGGGATCAGGTCGGTGCGGTTCCACGCCAGTTGGAAACCGTAGGCGCGGTCCGGCATCTTGGGATCGGTGCCGATCACGAAGTCGTAAGAAGGGAGGAATGCGACATCCCGGCCAGTTCGAAAAATGTTGTTGTGTGCGACGCCGCGAAG
>JADKCV010000038.1 GCA_016718655.1 Flavobacteriales bacterium
AGTGCTGCGGTTCGTGAAGGAGTGAGGACGCCTCAACCGATGGCCTTCACCAAACGTTCGGTGATCTGGGCCATGGTTCCCACACCATCGATGGACTTGAACTTGCCTTGGTCGCTGTAGAAGTCCTTGAGGGGGGCGGTCTTCTTCTCGTACTCGCGGATGCGGTTGCGGATCACGGCCTCATCGCGATCGTCACTTCGGCCACTAGTGGCACCACGTCCCAAGAGACGCTTGACCAATTCCTCCTCGGGCACTTCCAAGGCGAACATTGCCACGATGGGTTCGTTCTTGGCGGAGAGCATTTCGTCCAAGGCCTCCGCTTGGGCGCGGGTGCGCGGGAATCCGTCGAAGATGAAGCCCTTGGCGTCGAGGTGGGCTTCCATCATGTTGCGGATCATCCCGATGACGATGGCATCGCCGACCAATTCACCCTTGTCCATCAATTCCTGGGCTTGCAGACCCAGTTCCGTTTCGGCCTTGATCTCGGCCCGCAGCAGGTCGCCCGTGCTCAGGTGGATCAATCCATAGCGTTCGATCAGGAAGGTGCTTTGCGTGCCCTTTCCAGCGCCGGGAGGGCCGAAAAGGACGAAGTTCAGCTTGCTCATTTTCCGTGGGATGTGATGCGGTGGATCCCCCGCAAGTTGCGGCCGAGCCCATCGTGATCGAGGCCCATGCCCACCACGAAGACGTTCGGGATGGAAAGGGCCACATGATCGATGGGGACCTGGTGTTTGTAAGCATCCGGCTTGAATAGCAACGTGGCCACGCGCACACTGGCAGGGTGACGGTCGCGCAACAGTTCCAGGATGTGGACGATGGTATTGCCGGTATCCACGATGTCCTCGACCACCACCACGTGGCGCCCCTCGATGCGTTCGTTGAAACCGATGAGGTCCGTGACAGTGCCGCTGCTGCTGGTACCGTGGTAGCTGGCCACCTTCACGAAGGTGATCTCGCACTCGATGGTGAGGCGCTTGAAGAGCTCGGCGGCAAAGACGAATGCCCCATTGAGCACCCCGATGAACAAGGGACGCTCGCCTGCGTAGTGCGTGTTGATCTCGGCGGCCACGCGGTCCACGGCAGCGAGTACCTCCCCCTCGGAGAGATAGGGCTCGAACTCGAGTTCATGCAAGCGGACGACGGACATGGTGGGCGGTGATGCGAATGGGTGGCGAAGGTAGGGATCGTGCTCATGTACGTTGGTGATCGAGGGTACACGAAGCGTGTGTGCTTGGCCGATCACATCCAACCCCTACTTTCGGGGACCATGCGCCGCCTTCTTCCGCTCCTGCTCTACTTCGTTCATGCATCGGCCTTTGCTGGTGGCGACCACTTGCCCTTGGGTGCCCGTTCCGCTGGCATGGGCTACACCGGACTGACCCACACCGACCTCTGGAGCGTTCGCTTGAACCCTGCGGGCATGGCGGGCGTGGAACGCCCAGTGGCAGGGTTGCTCTACCAGCAGCACTTTCTCAGCAACGAGCTCGCACAACAAGGTCTCGCAGCGGTGATCCCGGTGGGCAAGGGGGCCTTCGGAGTGAGTGCCGATCGCTTCGGATATTCGCTCTACACCGAATCGCGTGTGGGTGTCGGTTATGCCATGCGCTTCGGGGATGGGCTGCGTGCGGGGATCCAGCTCAATCACGTGGGCATCCGTTTGGGCGAGAACTACGGCAACAGCAGCGCACTGACCGCAGAGTTGGGAGTGCAGGCCCGATTGACCAAGGAGCTGTGGTTGGGGGCGCACCTCTACAACCCCACACAGGCCCTGCTCGGAAGCACGGGTGAAGGAGGCGTGGTGGTGGAGGAACGCGTACCGACCCTCTTGCGGGTAGGGCTCACCTACACCTTCAGTACCAAGTTGCAGATGCTCGTGGAAGCGGAGAAGGACATCGACCAGGCCGAGCGCTTCCGCATCGGCATGGAGTACAACCCGAACAAGGTGCTCTTCCTACGTACCGGTATCAGCACCGGTCCCGTGCAAGCCCACTTCGGTGCGGGCTTCAGGGTGAAGCAGTTGGACATCGACCTGGCCATGGCGGTCCGTTCACAGCTCGGACCAACGCCTGTCATCGGCATCAACTACCGCTTCAAATGAACCTGCGGCGGGTAGGGTGGATCATTGCAGTCAGCATCACGCTGCATGCACAGGCCCAGGTCGACGGCATTCCCAAGGACCTCATCGAACAACGGATCGAAGCCGCGGTGGAACAGCTGGGGGGTGATGAGAACGTGGACCTCACCAACCTCTTCGAGGTGCTTTCGGATCGCTACAACGACCCCATCGACCTGAACCACACCACGGCAGAGGAGTTGAACGCGTTGCTCCTACTGAACGACCTGCAGGTGAGCACGATGCTCCAACATGTGAAGCGTAACGGCAAGCTGCTCAGTTTGTATGAGTTGCAGACCATCAACGGCTGGGACGTTCCTACCATCGAGATGGTACGGCCCTTCATCACCGTGCGGGAGAATCCGTTGGGCACCAATGCCTCTCTGAAGGAGATCCTCAAGCAAGGCAGCCACGAACTCACGGTGCGGAGCACCATGAACATCGAGGAACGGCGTGGCTTCCAAGACCGTAACAATCCGTTCGGACAGGAGTTCTACAATGCCGATGGCGATCCACTTCCCGACTTCGACAATACCACTGTGCGCGATTCGCTGCGCGACAACAACCGCGTCTACTTGGGCAGTCCGTTCCGCGTGTACACCCGTTACCGCTTCCGTTACCGGCAGAACATCAGCGTGGGCTTCACCACTGAGAAGGACGAAGGCGAGGAGTTCTTCCGTGGAACGCAGAAGAACGGCTTCGACTTCTACAGTGCGCACCTCTTCGTACGCGAGGTCGGGCGGCTGAAGGCCCTGGCGGTGGGCGACTACAGTGCACAGTTCGGACAGGGGCTCACCTTCTGGAACGGACTGGCCTTCGCGGCGAAGAGCAGCTTCAGCATGAATGTGAAGCGCAATGCGGTGGGCCTGGCACCTTACACCAGTGTGAACGAGAACCTCTTCCTGCGCGGTGTGGCGGCCACGTATGCCTTGGGCAAGCGTTGGGAGGCCACGGGCTTCCTCTCGAGCAAACGCATCGACGGCAATACCGCTTCGGCCAACGGAACGGACACCTTGGGAACGGCCATCGAGGAGGTCATCTTCAGCAGCTTCCAGGAGGATGGTTTCCACCGCACCAACCGCGAACTGGAGAAGAAGGACGCCGTGAGTGAACGCATCGTGGGCGGACACCTGCGCTACAAGCGGCCCAGCTTCAGCATGGGTGTGACCGTGGCGCGGGTGGAGTTCGATGCCGACCTCCGACGCGCCACACAGCCCTACAACCGGTTCGAGTTCCAGGGCCGTGAGAACACCACCATCGGAGCCGACTGGAACGTGCTGTACCGCAACCTCACCTGGTTCGGCGAGGTGGCGCGCAGTGCCAATGGTGGGGTGGCCATGAACACGGGCACCATCATTTCGCTGGACAAGCGCGTGAGCATGAGCCTGCTGTTCCGCGACTACCGCCGTGACTTCCATGGCCTCTATAGCGTGGCCTTCGCCGAGGGCACGAACCCGTGGAACGAACGTGGGCTCTACACCGGGATCGAGATCCGGCCCAACCGCCAATGGACCTTCAACGGCTACTTCGACCAGTATCGGTTCCCGTGGTTGCGCTACCTCACCGACGCGCCTTCCGCAGGATCCGACTGGTTGGCACAGCTAAGCTGGAAGCCCAGTCGTGGTGTGGAGCTCTACGCCCGGGTGCGTCATCAGGACCGGGCGCGCGACACGGCCGAGGACATCGACGGCATCGACCCCTTGGTGCGCGTGGAACAGACGAACTACCGCGTGAACGCCACGTACAAGGTGAGCGATGCCGTTAGCCTGCGTACCCGAGTGGAAACGGTGGACTTCCAGCGCGGTTCGTCACCCTTGCAGCACGGTGTGCTCATTTATCAGGACCTGGTCCATCGTCCTTTGAGCAGTCCACTGGAACTGAGCCTGCGCTTCGCCCTGTTCGACACGGATAGCTACGATGCTCGGTTGTATGCTTACGAGAACGAGCTGATCGGCGTGTTCGCCATTCCACCCTATGCGGGTCGCGGTGTACGGTGGTACTGCATGGCGCGCGTGACGCCGGTGCGTGGGGTGGACTTGTGGGTGCGCTATGGCGCCTTCATCTACCAGGACCTGGACGTCATCAGCAGTGGGTTGCAGGAAGTGGCCGGCAACCGGCGCAGCGACCTGAAGCTGCAGTTGCGTTGGAAATTCTGATGCCACCGCCGGAGCATGGCCCTGCAACACGTCCGTCTCGATCAACAGAATCCCATCGCCGTGCTCAGCGGATCAAGCATGCCCCGACTGGAGTTCCGACAAGCCTTGTTCCGCACGGAAGCCCCGGGCTGGCAGCGCCGCTTGTACCCGGCCGCCTTGGTCATCACCACCTCGGCCTTCGATGTGCGCGACCGCACCCTGGCGAAGGACCACCAGAGCATGCGCTTCAGCCTGCTGTACGATGCCACATGGCCCGATCCGGTGTTCCTGAGGATCCAACGCTGGCCCTATCGTCCGTTGGAGTTGCGCAAGGACGTGCCCGTGGTCTATTGGACCGTGGAACTTCGCCTGCGCGACCTTCGGTTGGGTCCGGACGAGTGGGTGGAACTGGCGTTCTTGGGATGAATCACGGGGCCACCTCCTTCGCACTGGCACGTTTCTCAGGCAGGAACAGCCCGAGCGTGAGGTAGCCCATCACCGCACCATATCCGGTGCTCGTCCACCAACGCCCCGTGATGGCGCATCCGTTGGTGCACCCGTACCAGTTCCAGTACGCCCAACCAGCGGCTGCGCCGAGTGCGATGAAGAGGATGTACAAGACTTTCCGTTCCATGGCACAAAGGTCAGGCGTCCCCTCGGACGCTTCCCGTGACCTTGCTCACACGAAGTTGGAGACGTGTGTTACCAGCCCAGCTCGGCCCTGCGCTTCAAGATCCGTTTGGGGGGCTTGCCAGGCATCGTGAAGGTGATCGGCAGGTTATACTTCACGCGCACAGGCTTTCCGAACTGGTAACCCGGTGTCCAATGCTCCATGGCAGACACCACCCGCACCGCTTCCGCATCGAGCAAAGGATGCACACCCCGGAATACCTTCACCTGGGAGACCGAGCCATCCTTCTCCAACACGAAGGTGACCCAGACCTTGCCTTCGATCCACTCGTCGCGCGCTTCGGTGGGATACCGCAGTTCCTTCTTCATGAACGCGTAGAACGCCGCTTCGCCACCCGGATACACGGGCATCACCTCGCAGGTGGTGAGACAGGTGTCGCCATAGCTGGCGACGGGAGAAGCTGTGGTACTGTCGCCTTGAGCACGCAACACGCACACGAGCAAGAGTGCAAGTACCGTGATGACCGATCTCATGCACCGAAGATCGGGAACTACTTTTACAGGCCATGCGCTTCCTGCTTCCCCTCCTGTTCCTGTTCGCCACACTACCGGCCCGTGCCCAGTTGAACAACTGGGACCCCTCGTGGTATTCCACAGACAGTGCCTTGGTGTTCCACGACGATCTGGACTACTACCTGAACGCGTACAGCAAGAACGAGATCAAGGACATGCGGCGCACGGTGAACATCTGGCGTATGAACTTCGACAAGCTCATGCGCCAGACCTTCCGTGAGCTACGGACGTACAGCGAAGGCGGCGGCATGGATGCGCGCACCCATGACTTCACCCTGCCCCTGGCCCAACAGGCCGGTACCTATCACCTACAGGGCAACTCCGGTAAGATCCGCGCCTTCATGTTCGGCAGCATCAGCAATCCCCCGGCACGGGTGCAGATGGACCGGTGGAGCCGGCTGGTGCAGAAGTATGCCAAGGAGGATGTGCAGCTCTTCGTGGTCTATGGCCGTGAACTGCACCCAGGCGATGGCAAGAACTTCAAGTTGTACCCGCAGCCCAAGAGCGAGTCCGAGAAGATCGCCTATGCGAAGGAGTTCGCTCAGCTGGGGAAGATGCCCGTACTCATCGATGGCCTCGACGATGCTGTGTACACTGCCTATGGCAAGGCTCCCAATGGTGCCTACCTGGTGGACAAGGACGGGAACCTGGTGTTCCGGGGCACGTGGGCGGATGCGCGCAAGATGGAGCACATGATCGACACGCTCCTCAAGTGGTACAAGGCGGGCCGGCCGAAGGAGTTCAAGGCGGAGTGAGGGTGAAGTGGTGAATGTCGACGACCCTCACGGTCACACCTTCACCAACTTCCACTTCCCACGCCGGAACAGCACCGCACTGATGATGGCCAGGATGCTTTCACTGATGGGCACGGCGGTGAAGGCGCCTTGTGCGCCCCACCCCAGCCCCGTGCTCAGATACCACGCCAGGGGGATCTGCAGCAACAGGAAGCAGAACGCGTTCATGTACGTGGGCGTGAGCGTGTCACCCGCACCGTTGAAGGCCTGGGCCAGCACCATGCCATAGCCGTAGAAGAAGTAACCCAAGCAGAGCGTGCGCAAGGCGGCCACGCCGTATTCACCCAGCTGTTCCCCCTCGCTGAAGAAGCCCACCAGCCCCGGCGCGAAGAGCCAGAACACGGTGGCGATGCCCACGAGGTAGAACATATTGTAGTGGCCACACAGCCAAGCCGACCGTTCCGCGCGATCGGGTTGACCTGCGCCCAGGTTCTGACCCACCAAGGTGCTCGCTGCGTTGGCCATGCCCCACGAGGGCAGCAACGAGAAGATCATGATGCGCACCGCCACCGTATACCCGCCGTGGCGGCACTACCGAACTTGGCCACGATGGAACCCAGGAACATCCAACTGATGGAAGGCAGCACGAACTGGATCACACCACCGAGTGACACGCGCACGATGGTCACCATCACTGAGGGCTCCAAGGAGAACGGGATGCTGCGCAAGGTGATGCGTCCTTGGGGTGCGAAGAGGTGCTTCAACTGGTAGAGCACACCGATGCCACGTCCGGTGGTGGTGGCCACCGCAGCACCGGTAACTCCGAAGCCCGCCCAGTCGCCGATGCCATGGATCATGATGGGACAGAGGATGATGTTGATGCCATTCGCGAGCATGAGGGAGCGCATGGCCATGGCCGCATCGCCCGCACCGCGGAACACGGCGTTGATCGCGAACAGCAACAGGATGATCACATTCCCGCCGAACATGATGCGCACGTAATCGGCACCGATCACCTGCACCGCGTCCTCCGCGTTCATCAGTCGCAGCAGGGCTTCCGGTGCCAGCAGACCGGGAAGGGCCATCACCACGCCGAGGGCCACGGTCAGGAGCAGACCTTGCATGGCGGCGCGCGCAGCACCCTGCGGATCCTTCTCACCCGTACGCCGGGCCACCACACTGGTGATCCCCATGCCCAAGCCCCACGCCACCGAGTACACCAACGTCAACAGCAACTCGGTCAATCCTACGGTGGCGATCGCGTGTTCGCCCAGCTTGCTCACGAAGAAGATGTCCACAAGCGCGAACACCGCTTCCATACCCATCTCCAACACCATTGGGATGCTCAAAAGCACGATCGCACGCCGCACGCCGATGCCCGTATAATCGGTATCCTCCCCAGCGGTGAGGCTTTCCTTGATGATGGCGAACAACTTGCGCATGGCAGCAGAGGACGTTGACGGATAACCCGTCGTTGCCCGGCTCACAAGGTGCGCACTTCCCCCCAATACACCGCATCCCGCCAGAACCGGGTTGGTCGACCCGGTGGGTCGACGCTACACCGGCTCAGGGGGAATTCAACCCTATACCACCAACCTCCCCCTGTTCAAACCCGGCCCGATCCTTGCCTGATCACCCCCACACACCCCGGTAGCTTTGTTCCCATGATGCACCGCCCGCTCTTCGCGCTCGCTCTTTCGTTCTTCCTCGCACCCGATACGATCCGCGCCCAGAACCTCCTGGAGCGCACACTCGCCAACGATACCATGCCAAACCTGGTGCCCAATCCAGGATTCGAGGAGGTGGAGCGCACCTACTGCGCCTGGACCACCGATGCAGCCAAGTTCAACGCGGCAGTGACCGCTTGGAACTCGCCCACGCAGACCACACCCGACCACTTCAGCACCACGCTGGACCCTGAATGTTGGGCACACCCCAAGAAACACAGCAGCGGGAAACAAGGCACGCACAGCGGGAGTGCCATGGTGGGCATCAAGACCTACGGCAAGGGCAACACACCCACCTACTGGCACGAGTACATCCAGACCGAACTGCCAGAAGCGCTACAAGCCGGTGTGCGCTACATCGCCGAATGCTGGGTGCTGCGCGCCGTGCGGAGCAACGAAGCCAGCAACAACATCGGCATGTACTTCACGGACACGCCCGTGAGCACGCGCGATTGCCTTCCGCTCTACTTCACACCACAGGCCAACGAGGACAAGGTGGTGAAGGGCGGTTGGCACAAGGTGCGTGGTGTGTTCGACGCCACCGGCACGGAGAAGTTCCTGCTCCTCGGCAACTTCTACGGTGACGAGGCCACCAGCCATGAGCGACAGCCCGAAGGCGAACGTGGTGCCTACTACTTCATCGATGATGTGAACGTGCGCATCGCGCCGCCAGGCACCGCGCTCACACCAACCCCTAAGGCAAGTAACCCACCCGCCCCGCGCCCCGTGGTACCCGACCACGTGAGCAGTACCACCGTGGACATCCACCAGGTGGAACCGGCAGTGGGCACACGCGTGCGTTTGGACAACGTGCAGTTCGAGTTCGACAAGGCCACGTTGCTACCGGGCTACGAGAAGGAACTGGACAAGCTGGTGGACCTCATGACCGACTTCCCATTCCTGCGTGTGGAGATCGAGGGGCACACCGATGACCAAGGCAGCGACACGTACAACTTGAAGCTGAGCGACGACCGCGCCAAGGCCGTGGTGGACCACCTGTTAAAGAAGAAGGTGGACAAGGAGCGCCTGACCTGGAAGGGCTATGGCGAGTCCAAGCCCTTGAAGCCCAACGACGGCGAACCCAATCGCGCGATCAATCGGCGCGTGGAGTTCCGGGTGTTGGAACGCTGAGCACTTCATGGAACGCAAGCGGCCCGGGGACACCGGGCCGCTTGCTGTGCCGCCGCTGCGGCCATCCACGTACTACGCGTGGGCGTGCTCCTCGCTGAGGATCTGCCGCGCACGATCCAGGATGCGGGTATCATCCAGCGCCACGATACCGCCGTCCGGTCCGTTCTCCAAGTGTACGCCCATGGGCCTGCCCGCCGCGTGGCCGTAGCCCCCGAAGTAGTTCCACACCGTCTCCACGTTCAGGTCCAGTTCCTTGGCGATGCGGTGGATGCTCCCATCAGGCAGGGTGTCCTTGATCCGCCGCAGCTCATTGAAGGTGATGTTCATGATGGGAAGGTTTGGTTGAAGTGTGCCTTAAAACTACATCACCGGATCGCGGATCCCAAATGGCTGCGGCACGGTGTTGGCAGGGGGCGGCTATCTTTCGGAACCATGTGGCGCCGCCCTCTCCCGGTCCTGCTCGCTGCTTTGTGCAGCGCGGCCACGGCGCATGGTCAGCAGTACGACCTTCGCACCTTCAGTCTGGAACAGGGCCTACCCAGCGCCAGCGTCAATGCCATCTGCGAGGACGCGGACGGCTTCTTGTGGGTGGCCACGGACAATGGCCTTGCACGGGGACAGGGTTCACGCTTCGAAGCCTTCGACCGCTTGCCCAACGCACCCGGCACACAGGCCACCGCACTGCTCGCCACCACCGACTCCCAAGGCGGCATCCGCCTTTGGAGCGGCTACCGCAACGGCGCACTGGGATGCTGGAGCGCAGGCACCTTCATCCCATGGGCCACCAGCACCCCGCTACCCACACACCCCGTTCGCACCCTGTTACCCGGCCCGGAGAACACACTCTGGCTCGCCAGTCGTGGCGGCGGGATCTGGCGCGTGGACACGATGGCCCGCACCGCCACGGCCATGCACCAAGGCCTGCCGAGCCTTCGGATCAACGCACTTGCCGCCATGCCTCGGCAGGCACTCGTGGCATGCACCGATAGTGGACTCTTCCATTGGAAGCAGGACCGCTGGCACCCTGCACCGGCCAACGCCGAACTGCGTGGGCGCCGCGCGCTTTCGGTATGGGTGGACAGTCTGGGTGTGTTGGTGGGCACCAACGAAGGCTACTTGGAATTGGACCATGACCTGGCACCGTTGCCCCTCGCGCAGCGCTTCGCCGGATATCAACCACTGGTGTTGCCACACCCTGTGGTGCTCGCTGCGTTGCGTTCCAGCGCTGGCGATCTGTGGTTGGGCACGCCGGGAGGGTTGGTACACCTGGATCGCAGGGGCGGTGTTCCACACCTCACCACCATGACGGAGGCCAACGGATTGGGGCACGATCTGGTGCGCTGCTTGCACCAGGACCGTAGCGGCGGCACCTGGGCGGGCACCGGCTATGGCGGCATCAGCAAATTCACCAGCGATGCCTTCCTCTACGTCACCGAGCGCGATGGATTGGGTTCACGCATCGTCAGTGGTATCCACCGCTGCGGCGATGGGCTACTGTGGTTCGGCACGCAAGGTGGCGGGGTGGCGCGTTTCGATGGTGGTCGCATGCAACGCTTCGGACGCGAACAGGGTCTGCCATCGCTCTTCGTCACCTGCCTGGGCGAGGATGTGGAAGGCTACCTGCTCGCTGGAACCGCCATGCACGGACTGCATCGGTTGGTGGACGAACGTTTCGTGCACGTGCAACTGCCAGGCCTTGCGGAACAGACCCGCATCCACGCCATCCACCGGGCGGATGATGGCCAATTGCACATCGCCACCGGGCAAGGCCTCTACATCGCATCCAATGGTCGGTACACCGCTGTGGGTCCGGTCCGGCGTTCGGTGCATGAAGTGGTCACCACGGCCGACTCGATGTGGTTGGCGACGGACAGTGGGCTTTACGTCGGTGTACGCGGCACGGGTGGACCGATCATGCGAGTGAAGGCGGTGCCCACCACGGCCATCAACGACCTGGTGCGTGACCCCTTCGGCAGCATCTGGATGGGCACTGCGGACCGGGGCTTGTTGCGGTTGCAAGGAGGAAGGCTGGAGACCTATGGCCGCGAGGCGGGCATGCAGAGCCTGAGCGTGGAGCAGGTGATGCTGGACGCGTACGCCAACCTGTGGCTGGGCACGCGGCAAGGCATCCACCAAGTGGAACTGGATGCGTTGCAGGAACAGGTGTTGGGCATCCGCAGCTACGGTCCGGAGGATGGTTTCATCGGCTTGGAGAGCCTACGCGGCGCAGGCCTGTTGGACACGGACAGCAGCCTGTGGTTCGGCACCGTACGGGGCGCCATCCGTTATGATCCGCAGCAGGTGGTGGAGGACCCGCGGGAACCGCTCGTCCACCTCATGGACATGCAGCTCTTCTACGAACGGCCGGACTGGTCGCCTTGGTGTCACGGTATGGCACGTAACGGCCTGCCCACGCAATTGGAACTGCCCCACGACAAGAACCACCTCACCTTCGTGTTCACCGGCATCTCCCTGGCTTATCCGGAGAAGGTGCGTTTCCGTTGGATCCTGGAGGGCTATGACCCGGACTGGTCACCGATCACCGCCACGCAGCGCGTCACCTACAGCAACATCCCGCCGGGCGACTACACCTTCAAGGTGATGGCCCGCAACGCCAGCGGCATCTGGAATGAACAGCCGGTGGCCTACACGTTCAGCATCGCACCGCCCTTCTGGCGGACCAATACCTTCCGCTTCGGGGGTGGGGCCACTCTGTTACTGGGCTTCTTCGGGCTGGTGCGCCTGCGCGAGCGCAACCTGCGGCGCGACCGTCAGCGCTTGGAGGCCACCGTGGCCAAGCGCACCGCTGAACTGGAGCGCGAGAAGGACCGTAGCGATGCACTGCTGCGCAACATCCTGCCCGCCAGTACGGCCGAGGAACTGAAGCGCAAAGGCTCCGCCGATGCCCGGCGCTACGAACACTGCACCGTGCTCTTCAGCGACTTCAAGGGCTTCACCACCTTCAGTAGCCGCATGGACAGCGACACGTTGGTGGCCGAACTGGACCACTACTTCCGCTTGTTCGACACGTTGTGCGGAACCCATGGGTTGGAGAAGATCAAGACGATCGGCGATGCGTACATGTGCGCCGCGGGCATTCCGGAGCCCTCTCCCACCCACGCCCTGGACGGGGTGCTGATGGCACTGGGCATGTTGGACGCTGTGGAGCGCAGCAATGACGACCGCCGTGCCAAAGGGCTGCAGGAGTGGCCGGTGCGCATCGGCCTGCACAGTGGACCGGTGGTGGCCGGTGTGGTGGGTGAGAAGAAGTTCGCCTACGACATCTGGGGCGATACGGTGAATCTCGCCAGTCGCATGGAGAGCAACGGCGAAGCAGGGCAGGTGAACATCAGCGGCCCGGTATATGCGCAGGTGATGGACCTGGTGGTGGTGCGCCCGCGCGGCCCCATCAAGGTGAAGGGCAAGGGCGAGGTACAGATGTACTTCGTGGAGCGGTTGCGACCCGAGTGGAGTGGCAATGCCACCGGCACACTGCCCAACGCAGCCTTATTGGCTTTGCGCGCAGCGCGCATGAACGGATAGGCCTACACGCTGTTCCAGCCTACCGGAGGACGGGCATCCTACCTGGAAGCGTTGCGCATCGCAACACCACCTGCTCACACGCGCTTGAACACCAGGTCGAAGAAGGTGCGGTCCACCAGGATCTCCTGGAGCACCCCGGCGTGGTAGGTGTAGAAGTTCACCTTCTTGTCCGGCATGGTCAGCTTGTACCGCCCGCCCCCCAAGGCTTCCAGCACACAATCATCCAGCACGCTCTCCACATAGATGCGCGACTGACCGATGGGCTCCTCGTAGTACATGCGGGCGGTGCTCCAGGAATTGGTGCACGGCTTGGTCACCGTGCGCTTCGGATGAACGAAACCCTCCAGGCCGGTCGGATGCACGCGCATGTGGCTGCTGTCGCGCACCGATCCGTTCACGTGCACACTGCTCTTGCAGGCCGTGATCCGTTCGCCGGCGTACTCGGTGATCATGCTTGTGCGGATCACCTGGGGCCACACCACCATCACTTCGCTGAGGGAGACCATCGAGTAGATCATGCGGGTGCCCACCATGCCGCGGCTCACCCGCACCTGCCCTACCACATCGTCGTTCACATGGATGGTGAAGATGCTGGGTTGGGCCTCCGCAGCACAACACGTGCCGAGCGCCAAGGAAACGGAGAAGGTGTAGCGGAGGAGCGCCGACTGAAGGGCCATGGTACCAAGGTACGCCGACCGCGAAGCCCGGCCGGCCGGGCGACGACGAATGCCCGACAGGTTCCTGTGAATTCATGGGCTACCCCTTCCAGATGAATTCGGCCGGCTCCACCGGCCAGACCTTGCCACTGGCATCCACCACCGCTGCGGTGATGGTGAAGGTGGAGGCGGGCGGCAGGTTCTTCAACATGGTGCGCATCTCGGTGGTCAGCTCGGGGCCCTTGGCGGTAAGGGTGAAGCGCTTCTTGTCGCAGTCCATGATGGCGATGGTGAAGGTGGTGACCCGTGCATCGGCCACGCAACCGTGCAATCCCAGTGCAGTAGCCTTGGCCAGGTCCGTGGGCAGGAAGGTGCCACCGTGCTTGCCTGCGAGGTGGATGGCCGGAGGGCCGCCGGGCGCCATACCGGCATGCACTGGCACAGGTGGATGTGCGATGGCACGCAGGGCGAGGATGGTGGACAGCACAGCGAGCAGGAGGATGGTGCGGAGGGACATGGTGTGAAGGGTTAGGGGTTACATGAGCTGCAATGCAAGCCGGCGCACCAGGTAACGTCCTTACCTCTATCTTCACACAACCACCATGGTTCACTCTCGTCTTGTGAACGAACCCTTACCTCCATGGAACGCATCGTGATCATAGCCGGATTGCTCAGTGCCCATCAGGTGCTTGCGCAACCGTTGAACTGCGACTTCTCCACTAGCGCGGAGATCTGCTTTCAAGCCAACGGCTCCGTGGTGGCCTCGGTGAGTGGAGGTACTCCGCCGTACGCCTATTTCTGGATGCCCGAGCCCCCGACCGGGCAGGGTACCCCATCCCTGATCGGCCTTCCGTCAGGCGCATACACCCTCACGATCACCGATGCGCTCGGCACCGAAGGCATCTTCGTGGTGAATGTGGTGCATGATCTGAGCCTGGGTTGGACCGGCGCTGGCAGCTATGCGGCCGCACATGGCTGGACAGGCTTCGGAGTGCCTTGCGAAGGGGAATGCAATGGGGCCATGGCCATGCCCGATCCGCCCCTGGTCGAAGGACCGTTCCTCTACGAATGGTCCGATCCGACGATCACGCAGATCGCCACCTCGCCACAGGGCGATCCGGTGTTCTTCGGGTTCTGTGCGGATGGCACGTATTCCTACACCGTGAGCAACCCGTTGGGTTGCAGTAGCACCAGCCTGCCCTTCACCAACCCCGTGGTGCCCGATGCTTCCTTGTGGACCCTCGGTGATACCATCGTACCCAGTGCATGCGACCAGACGACGGGTCAGACGGTGCTGTTCCAAGAGTTGGCTTGGCCTTGGCCTACCGAACTGGTGGTCACCAATGGGTTGGGGAACCACTTTCATCGGCTCGGGACGAACCGGTTATTCATCATCGTTGACCTGGCGGTGGGTACGTACACGGCCAGCTTGGCCTTTGGTTCCTCTGCGTGCAGGCAGGAGATCATCTTCACCATTCCCGGGGTGGGTGAAGGCTGTCAGGGAGTAAGTGGTGCGGTCCATCTGGATGGAGACCTGGACTGCATGCAGGACCCCGGTGAACCGGCCATGCCTGGTCGCGTGCTGCGCGTGGACCCCGGAGGAATGCTCGCCATCACCGATGCGCAAGGGAACTATAACATGGCATTGGACGATGGCGATTACACGCTCACCTGGCTCGACACGACCAGTGAGCCCACTTGTCCGGCCGCCTCCTCGATCCCGTTCTCGGTGAATGGCGCACCTGCTGTGGTTGACATTGCTGCCACAGGTGATGGCCCCCTCGACCTGAGCATCACCCTACGTGATCCGGTTCCAGAACACCGGCACGGATACGGCCTTCACCGTGGTGATCACGGACACCCTCGCTGCCGAACTCGACATGGCCTCCTACGAACAGGGCTCAGCCTCGCATCCCTTCACCGTGTCGTTCAAACCGGACCGGGTGGTGGAGTGGCGTTCTCGAACATCCAGCTGCCGGACAGTAATGTGAATGAAGCGGCGAGCCATGGCGCCGTGGGCTTCCGCATCCGACCGACGCTCCCATTGCTCCCCGGAACGCCATTGGCGAACGCGGCCGATATCTTCTTCGACTTCAATGCGCCCATCCGCACGAACACCAGTACCCTGATGGCCACCATGGCCACCGGTGTGGCGGAGCGCACGGAGCATAAGATGCACCTCTTCCCCAACCCGACGACCGGGCACTTCACCGTCGCGCTGGAAGGCCAAGAGCTCGCCTTGTTGCGGCTGTTCTCCACGGACGGTCGCTTGGCGGTGCAGCAGCGGCTGACCGGCACACGAGTGGAATTGGCCTTGGCGGGCTTGGCACCGGGCGCGTACCGGGCCGAGGTGCGCACGGCCGACGGTGCAGTATACCAGCGCAGTGTGTTGGTACAGTAGCGCGTTGAAGGCGGCACGGTGGTCTCATTCACCAGTCCACGTCCTGTTGCCTTGCCCTATCTGAACCCGCTGATCACGCCCTTGAGGTCGATGTCCATGCCTTTGGCGGCTAGTACTTCGGGCAGGCTGGGCATGCGCATGATCGCGTCGCAGGACCTGTCCCGCGCCAAGGGGATGGGCACCACGAAGCCGGCGCCGGCACGGTTGAGCACGTTGAGCGTTTCAGGCCGAAATGCGCCTCACCTTGGCAACGGACGATCATGATCGCTTGTTCGGTTCATGGTTGCGCCACGACAAGTGGAAGCTGCCGATCGCCTGAATTGCGTTGGACTCCGAACCTTCATCGGCCGATCCCGCGGGGCAAAGCCTCACCCACGAACCAAGCAAATGGATCGACAAATGACTATATTCGCTCAACCGATCATCGATAAATGCCGACCAACACACCACATGCTGGACGCTTTGCGATTTTTGTCGCGGCGTGCCTGGTCTTGCTCTTGTGGCATCCAAGCAAGGCTGCCGTGGATATCGGGCTCTACCCGACCGCGGTTCCTGACAGTTTCGAGTTGCGGGTGGCAACCGATGGCGAGGACCTCACGGCCATTCTGAGCAACATGTTGGTCACCTGTGCGCTGGGATGCCAGCGCAGGTGGCACCATCACTGGGCAGGATGTGCGCAGCGACTGCGGCGCTTACGGATTCATGCCGAGTGGGCTGGGTGTGCGTATCGTGGGGCCCTATGCCTATTACACGTTCATGGTCTTGAGCATCCGTCCACTGGAGGACGATTGCCCCATCACCAACACCTTGGAGCCCATCGGCGGCTTTCGCATCCGGGACCTGAGCGGATGCAGGCGGGTGGAGTTGGTGAACGACCCGCTCGCCACCGTGTCGAACACCTCCTACTACATCTCCATTGGTGGTGAGGACGTGACCGGCAATATCCTCACCGGGCCGTTGACCACCGGCATCTGCCCACCGTGTACGCCTGCGCAACTCGGCCCCGCAACAGCGCGCGAGATCAGCTATGGTGGTCCCATCGAGTTGCTTGGATCGGCCACGGGGACGGATGTTTGGCAGGTGTGGAGCCGGACCCCGCACATGTTCCCCTATTCCTATTCCCTACAGGATACGGTCCCGCCGATCCCAAGCAACCAGACCAGCGTGTACTTCGCGGTTTGGAACCACTGCAGTATGGACAGTGTCACGGTGCCGATCGAACGCATACCTGGCGATTGTTCAGGTCCGCCGGTCATCGCCAGTATGAGCAGCCAGTGGGGGTTCGCGTGCAACACGCTCGACCTGAACGCCGTGGTGAGCCCTTACGGGATCTGCACCTATCAGTGGACGGGGCCCGTTCCGATCAACGACACCACCCCCCATGTGACCTTGGCCGAGGGTATACCCGGCACGTACGCTTTCATTGCGGTGAATGATTGTGGGAGCGACACCATGCTGATCGAGGTGAGCCTGGACACGACGGGGTGTACATCTCCGGTCATTGACAGCCTGAGCTATACCCCGGGCTTATGCCCAGGCGTCGATGTGGAACTGATGGCGCATACGAGCACCACGGGCGATTGCCTCTATTTCGATTGGGGAGGACCAGGGTCCATCGCGCTAACGGACGGAGCACCCACCAGCTTGGTGAGCGATCTTCAGTCCTTGGGCCCCTATTGGGTGGTGCTATCCAATGCCTGCGGTTCCGATTCAGCGTCCGTTCTCCTGGCAGCGCACGAACCCTGCACACCGCCAGTGATCGATAGCCTGAGCAGCAACGCTCCGTTCTGTCCGGGGGATGCCTTGGTGCTTACGGCCCACACCAGTAGTACGGCTACCTGTTCGTTCTTTGATTGGGGTGGCCCGGGCCTGGTCAACTTTCCGGATGGGGCACCCGAATGCACGGTGTTCGGTGCACATTCCCAGGGGCCGTACCGCCTGATCCTATCCAACGCCTGTGGATCGGACACGGCGTTCATCATGATCCCCACACCACATCCGTGCATATCCCCCCATATCAGTGCGCTCACGGCGAACAGCACCACCCTGTGTAGTGGTGATACACTCCGGTTGATGGTGGAGCATCAAGGCTACCCGCTGTGTACCGATGTGGTCTGGACCCTTCCAGGGGGAAGCACCGTGCAAACGGAAGGCACGGAACTGGTGCTCCCGTATTTCGCCGACGGCATCTATCTGGTCACCGCATCCAACGCTTGTGGCATCCATTCGCAGAACATTACCATCACCTCCACGGACGCTCTAGAGGGATACATGTCCATCTGTACGGACGACCCACCGCAGCCGTTGGTTCCATACGGTGGCCAGTCTCCACCCCCGGGAGGTTCTTGGAGCCTGAACGGGCAACCGGTCGACAGCGTTTTCGATCCGTCCACGGGGATCCCTGGCAGGTACGTCTATTTCCTCGACCCCAACACCACCTGCCCCTATCTCTGGCTGGACGTCTTGTTGTGGCCGATACTCCGGGCCGGCGTGGGTGACAGCATCGTGGTCTGCGCCACCGACCCGCCACTGGACCTGTTCACGGTCCTATCAGGCGATCCCGATCCGGGAGGAGTGTGGCGCTATGGCTTCATTGGAGGGCTGCTGAACGGGATCTTCTATCCAGAGACACATCCGACAGCGACCTATCGCTATACCCATCCCGTTTGCAGTGATACAACCGCCTATGTCCACGTCACCGTAGTGGATGTCGGCACGTGGTATGCGGATGCCGATGGGGACGGACTCGGCGATGCCTCCCAATCGGTGATGATCTGCCCGCGACCGGATGGATATGTCGCCAACGCAATGGATGCGTGTCCGACCGTTCCAGGGACGATCGGTTCGCCATGCGACGATGGGCTGGCCTACACGCTGAACGACACCATCGATGGTACCTGCGCCTGTGTAGGGGAATTGATGACGGGCCTTACGTCACCGGACAGCGGCGGCGCTTCCTTCCGGATCTGGCCGAATCCGGTGGGTGCAGGTGAACGCACGCTACGCTTGGTCGGACTCCGCGGAGCGCGCAACGAGGTGGTGATCTTCGATGGGTTGGGTGCTGTAGTAGCGCTGTTCCCTGTCATCAGCAGCGACCCGACCGGCTCCGCGACCCTGCACTTGCCCGTTGCGCTTGCAGCGGGCGTGTACAGTGTGGATGTCCGTTCCCCCGGGGATCGCCAACGCGCGAAACTGATCGTCGGCGCCCCCTAGCTCAACCCCCTGATCACGCCGTTGAGGTCGATGTCCATGCCTTCGGCGGCGGGGACTTCGGGCAGGCCGGGCTTGCGCATGACCTCGCCGCAGATGGGGACCACGAAGCCGGCGCCGGCACGGTTGAGCACGTTGAGCGTTTCAGGCCGAAACGCGTCTCTCCGTGGCACCGGATGCTCATGATCGCTTGTGGGGTCCATGGTTCTCCCGAGCCACGTGGAAGCGTCCGTTCGGCTGAATTGCGCTGGACTCCGAACCTTCATCGGCCGATCCCACGGTGCGAAGCCACACCCACGAACCAAGCAAACGGAGCGACAAATGGCTATATTCGCTCAACCGATCATCGATAAATGCCGACCAACACACTACACGCTGGACGCTTTGCGATGCTTGTCGCTGCGTGCATACCCTTGCTCTTGTGGCATCCAAGCAAGGCTGCTGTGGATATCGGGCTCTACCCGACCGCGGTTCCTGACAGTTTCGAGTTGCGGGTGGCGACCGATGGTGAGGACCTCACGGCCATTCTGGGCAACCTGGTGGTCACCGTGCGTTGGGATGCCAGTGCAGGTGGTACCATCACCGGGCAGGATGTGCGCAGTGACTGTGGTGCTTATGCGTTCTACCCCAATGGATCAGGCGTGGTCATTCAAGGGTCGTACGCGTACTACACATTCTTGATCCTTAGCATCCGACCGTTGGAGGATGAATGCCCGATCACCAACACCTTGGAACCCATCGGCGGCTTTCGCATCCAGGGCCTGAGCGGGTGCCGTAGGGTGGAGTTGGTGAACGATCCGCTCGTCACCGTGACCAATTCCTCCTATTTTATCTCTGTTGGAGGTGCGAACGAGACCGGGAACGTCCTCACCGGACCATTGACCAGCGGTTCGTGCCCCCCGTGTGTGCCTCCCGTTCTTGGCCCCGCCATCGCCCGCGAACTCTACTACAATGGTCCGATCGAGTTGTTCGCCTTCGCTACCGGAACGGATGTTGCGCAGTTGTGGAGCCGGACCCCGAACTATCAAGTTTACTCCTATTCCTTACAGGATACAGTGCCGCCCATTCCCATCGCTCAAACCACCGTGTACTTCGCGGTATGGAACCACTGCGGAATGGACGGCGTCACGGTCCCTATCGAGCGGGTGACCGAGACCTGCTCCGGGCCGCCCTTCATAGAAAGCGTGAACAGCCAATGGGGGTTCGCCTGCAGCACGCTCGACCTCCACGCCATGGTTACGCCGAACGGCATCTGCACCTATCAATGGACGGGTCCTGTTGAGATCACTGCCTCCACCCCTTCTGTGACCCTGGTCGACGGCATCCCCGGAACCTATGGGTTCATAGCGGTGAACGATTGTGGGAGCGATACGTTCATGATCGAGGTGAGTTTGGACACCACGGGTTGCATACCGCCGGTGATCGACAGCTTGAGCTACACTCCCGCGTTCTGCGCCGGCGAGCCAGTGATCCTTACCGCTCATTCGAGCAGTACGGGGGCATGTCTGTACTATGATTGGGGTGGACCTGAGGCGATCCTCGTTCCGGATGGTGCACCCACGAGCACGGTGACCGGGGTTCAATCCTCAGGCCCGTATTGGCTGATCCTATCCAATTCATGTGGTACCGATTCGGCAACCGTTCTCCTTGAATCGCTCGACCCGTGCACACCGCCGGTGATCGACAGCCTGAGCAGCAACGCACCGTTCTGCGCCGGCGAGGCATTGGTACTGACGGCCCATACCAGCAGTGCGGACGCTTGCCCGATCTATGATTGGGGTGGGCCCGGGTTGGTCAACTATCCGGATGGGGCACCCGAATGCACGGTGTTCAGCGCAACTTCCTTGGGGCCTTATCAACTGATCCTGTCCAACGCCTGTGGTTCCGATACGGCGCAACTGATGATCACGGCACCCTATCCATGCATATCCCCGCTGATCGATACGCTCACCGCGAATAGTACCATCCTCTGTAGTGGTGATACGCTCCGGTTGATGGTGGAACACCAAGGCTACCCGCTGTGTACCGATGTGGTCTGGACCCTTCCAGGCGGCGGCACCGTGCAAACGGAGGGAACGACCTTGGTTCGCTCACCTTTCGAAGTGGGTACCTACTCGGTCACCGTCTACAACGCTTGTGGTATTTCCACTCGGACCATTTCGATCGCAACGACCAGTACCATAGCGACCAACAAGAACGTATGCACGGGTGATACACCCGCACCATTGTCACCGTTCGTTCCCCCGGGAGGTTCATGGAGCCTGAACGGGCAACCGGTCGACAGCATTTTCGATCCGGCGACGGGGATCCCTGGCACGTACTTCTATCACCTCGATACCACCAGCACCTGTGCCTATCTCTCGGTGAACATCTTGTTGTGGCCGACTCTCCGGGCCGGCGTGGGTGACAGCATCGTGGTCTGCACCACCGACCCGCCGTTGGACCTGTTCACGGTCCTTACAGGCGATCCCGATCCGGGTGGCACCTGGCGCTACGGGTTCATCGGAGGGCTGTTGGATGGGATCTTCTACCCCGGGTCGCTTCCAGCAACGACCTACCGCTATTCCCATCTCATCTGTAGCGACACCACCGCCTATGTGCATATCACGGCGGAGGTTGCCAGCTCGTGGTATCCGGATACCGACGGGGACGGACTCGGCGATGCCTCCGAGGTGGTGATGGGGTGCCTTCAGCCGGATGGTTTTGTGACCGACTCCACGGACCAGTGCCCGAACACACCGGGTACGATCGGATCCCCGTGCGATGATGGGCTGTCCTACACGCACAACGATTCCATCGATGGCACCTGCACCTGTGTAGGGGAATTGATGACGGGCCTAACGTCACCGGACCGGGGCAGCGCTTCGCTCCGCATTTGGCCGAATCCGGTGGGTGCAGGTGAACACACACTACGCTTGGTCGGACTCCGCGGAGCGCGCAACGAGGTGGTGATCTTCGATGGGTTGGGGGCGGTTGTAGCCTTGTTCCCTGCCATAAGCAGCGACCCGACCGGATCCGCGACCCTGCACTTGCCCAATGCGCTTGCAGCGGGCGTGTACAGCGTGGATGTCCGATCCCCCGGGGATCGCCAACGCGCGAAACTGATCGTCGGGGCCCCCTAGCTCAACCCGCTGATCACGCCATTGAGGTCGATGTCCATGCCTTCGGCGGCGGGGACTTCGGGCAGGCCGGGCATGCGCATGGATCCCGTTAATGTGCAACTTGCCGGAGTACTGAAGACCTCTTCATTCAATGTTCCTTCTATTCATTGCACTCCATGCGGTGATCGCATATGGCCTCGTTTGGCTGGCGGACACCATTAGCGCTGTGCCATTCGATCGTTCATTGGATGCTCATTGGACCGAGAAGGCCCGGATGCTCTGGCCGGTGCGTATCGCCAACAGTGCAAATGTGCTCGTCGTTCCCCTGCTGCTGCACGCGCTACACTGGCACCTCGCTCCCTCGAGCATTTTGGCGTGGCCGCTATACGATCTCGCTGCGTTCGTGGGGGCATGGTACGCGGGATACCCGCTTGCGCGCAAGGTGTACCCCTCGGTGGATCATAATGCATGGCTTCTGGCGGCCTGGCCATCATTGATCACCATTCTTCTCTCTTCTGGTCTTCCTGTTTTCGCCGGTCTAGCCATGCCTCCAGCAATATCCCCCTTGTTCTGGCTTCTCACCCTTTCCTACCTCGGGCTTCACATCGCGAACCTCTATGGATCGGTGCGGTGGTTGTTACGCAGGACAGGTCAGTTGCATCCGGCATCAATGCGCTTGCAGCAGCTTATTGACAAAGCCATCAAAGAGCAGAATGTGCCCATTCCACGGTGTTGGGAACTGGAGACCTTGGACGCCCAGGCCTATGCACTACCGATCACGAAAGAGCTCATGTTCACTCGTCCTTTGCTCGCGAGCTGTACGGATGCCGAACTGTCCTCCATCGTACAACACGAACTGGCGCACCTGAACGAACCGTGTTTTGCCAAGGCCACCCGCTTGATCGCTTCACTGGTTTATGCGCCATTGGTGTTCATCACACCACTGATGGCGTGGCTTGGCTTCTCTGGCTTCATACTAGCCATTGCCCTGTTCTACCTCCTTCACCATTTGCGGGCCATGGTCGGGCAGCGCATGGAGGTCAGGGCCGACGCCCATGCAGTAACGAACCAATCGGTGGATGGTACATACGCTCGCGCGTTGCTTATCATTCATCGGCACAATCTCATCCCGGCGGTGATGGGCGGCTCAAACCGCACACACCCTCACCTGTACGACCGCATGCAGGCTGCAGGGATCCATCCCGAATTCGAGCGACCCACGGCAGCTGCATCGTTCAGCACACCCGGAAGGATCTACAGCATCGCCTTGGGCATACTGTTCGCGATCGCGTGGATCAGCTCAACCCGCTGATCACGCCGTTGAGGTCGATGTCCATGCCTTCGGCGGCGGGGACTTCGGGCAGGCCGGGCATACGCATGATCTCGCCGCAAATGGGCACTACGAAGCCGGCGCCGGCGCTGATCTCGATGTCGCGGACGGTGATGCGGAAGCCGGTGGGCGCAGCACGCAGGGCCTTGTCGTCGCTGAAGCTGTACTGCGTCTTGGCCATGCAGATGGGCACGTTGTTCAAGCCCAGCTTGTCGATGCGGCGCAGGGCGGTCTCGGCGTCGGCGCTGTAGTCCACACCGTCGGCGCGGTAGATCTCGCGGGCGATGGTGGCGATCTTCTCCTTGATGGACAGGTCGAGGGCGTAGAGCGGTTTGAAGTTGCTCTTGCCGGCCTCGGCCACGCGCACCACGGCCTGGGCCAGGTCCGTCATGCCGGCACCGCCTTTGGCGAAGCCTTGGGCGAGGACCGCTTCGGCACCGCGCTCGGCACAGTAGGCCTTGATCATGGCGATCTCCTCCTCGGTGTCCGTGGGGAACTGGTTGATGGCCACCACGGCCTGCACGCCGAACTTGGCGATGTTCTCGATGTGGCGGCCCAGGTTGGCGAGGCCCGCCTTGATGCGGTCGGGCGCAGCGGTGTTCACGTCCTTCACATCGGCACCGCCGTGGTAGCGCAGGGCGCGCACCGTGGCCACGATGACGGCGGCGCTCGGCTTCAGGCCTGCTGCGCGGCACTTGATGTCGAAGAACTTCTCGGCGCCCAGGTCGGCGCCGAAGCCCGCTTCGGTCACCACATAGTCGCCGAGGCTGAGGCCCATCTTGGTGGCGAGCACACTGTTCACGCCCTGGGCGATGTTGGCGAAGGGTCCGCCGTGCAGGATGGCGGGGTTGTTCTCCAGGGTCTGCACCAGGTTGGGCATGATGGCCTGCTTCAGCAACAGGGCCATGGCGCCTTGTGCGTTGAGCTCGCGGGCGTACACCGGTGTGCGGTCCCAGCGCTGGCCCACGTAGATGTCGCCGAGGCGCTTCTTCAGGTCCTCGAAGCTGGTGGCGAGGCAGAGGATGGCCATGACCTCGCTGGCCGGGGTGATGTTGAAGCCGTCCTGACGTGGGATGCCGTTGCCGGTGCCGCCGAGGCCGATGGTGATGTCGCGCAGGGCGCGGTCGTTCATGTCCATCACGCGTTTCCAGCCGATGGTGCGCGGGTCGATGTTGAGGGTGCGCTTGCGGTTCTGGAGGTTGTTGTCGATGAGCGCGGCGAGGAGGTTGTTGGCCTTCTCGATGGCGCTGAAGTCGCCGGTGAAGTGGAGGTTGATATCCTCCATGGGCACCACCTGCGCATAACCGCCACCGGCCGCGCCACCCTTCATACCGAAGACGGGTCCGAGCGATGGTTCGCGCAACACCACGATGCTCTTCTTGCCGATCTTGTTGAGCCCTTCGTTGAGGCCGATGCTGGTGGTGGTCTTGCCTTCGCCGGCGGGTGTGGGGCTCAGCGCGGTGACCAGGATCAGTTTGCTCTTGGCCGCCTTCGCGTCATCGATGAGGTTGAGGGGCAGCTTGGCCTTGGTGCGGCCATAGGGTTCGATGAGGTCCGGATCGATACCCAAGGAGCGGGCGATATCGGCGATGGGCTTCATCTGCGCTTTCTGCGCGATCTCGAGGTCGGAAGGGAAGGACATGGGTGCTGCGTTGAACGTGCGAGGACGACCACCCGGAAAAGTCCAGTGGTCACCGCCGACGAAGGGCGAAGATCGTGAACGGGATCACGCGTGCGACACCACCCCGAAGCCGGCGTTCCGCAGTTCCTCCCAGAAACCGGGGTAGCTCTTGTTCACCACGTCGGGGTCGGTGATGGTGAGGGTGCCGAGGGGCAGTGCCAGCGGGGCCAGTGCCATGGCCATGCGGTGGTCGCCCTGGGGGTCGATGGTACCGGGTGCGAGGGTGGCGCGCCCGGTCACTTGCAGGTCGCCTCCCTCCTGCTGCACGGTGCAGCCCATGCGGTGCAGCACGTCGGCGATGGCGCGGATGCGGTCGGTCTCCTTCACGCGCAGGTTGTCCAGGCCCGTGAAGGCGGCGTCCTGGCCGAGGGCGGCGCAGGTGCAGACCAGGGGTTGGAACAGGTCGGGGTGGTTGCGCAGTTGTACCAGGTCCGTGGAGCGGTCGGTGGGCTCGGCGCGGTGTGCGAGGTGCGCGCCGGTGGCATCGAAGGTGGTGGCCACCCACGGGTCCCACAGGTGCTTGGCGTGGCGGTCGCCTTGTAGGGTATCGTCCTCCAAGCCTTGCAGGTGCAGGGTGGCGCCGGGTGCGAGGGCCGCCACCTGGTACCAGAACGCCGCGGCGCTCCAATCGGCGGGCACGGTGTAGGGGGCGGCGTGGTAGCGGGTGGGTGGCACGCGCACGCCGTCCAGTTGCATGAAGGGGTACACGCCGAAGTGGGCCATCACCTTCAGGGTCATGTGCACGTAGGGCTCGCTGAGGCGGGTGCCGGTCCAGCGCAGGGTGAGGCCGTCCGTCATGTGCGGTGCGATGAGGAGCAGGGCACTGAGGTACTGGCTGCTGATGGGCGAATCGAACTTCACCTCGCCGCCTTGCAGTTGTTTGCCGCGCACGCGGTAGCCCGCATCGTCGCCGGTGATGTCGGCGCCCAGGGTGCGCAGGGCCTGCACGAGGTCCTCGTGGGGGCGCTCCAGCAGGCGCGGCACACCGGTGATCAAGCGCTCCTCGCCGGGCTGGCACGCGGCCCAGGCCAGCAGGAAGCGGAAGGTGGTGGCACCGGCACCACAGTGCATCACGGACCCACGTTCGCGCAGGTGTACGAGCAGGATGGTGGTATCGTCCCCATCGCCGGGGTCGTGGACCAGGTCGGTATCGCCCAGCAGGGCGGCGATGATGAGCGCGCGGTTGGCGGCGCTCTTGCTACGGGGCAGGCGGATGCTGGCGCGCACCGGTCCGGCGGGCGCGGTAAGGGTGACGGAACTCATGCGGCACAAAGGAACGCAAGGTGGCCGAGCGGTGGTGCGCTCAGGCGCCGGGCATCGCTCCCGGTTGCGCAGGCTTCGGGGGGACGGTGTGTTCCAAGTAGTAGCGGTCCAGCTGGCGGCGCAGGGTGTGGTAGCGGTACACCCCCACCACCACGAAGAGCACGCACAGCCCCAAGGACAGGTTGCCCAGCCAGCGAAGCTCGGTGTACCCTTCCAGGCCCAACAGGGCGATGCCGCCGATGAGGAGGTAGAGGGCGGAGCGGATGTAGCTGAGCAGGGTGCGTTCGTTGGCGAGGCGGGTGCGCACCAGAGCGAGGTGGTCGCGCAGGATGAGTTCATCCAGGTTGTTGAAGTCGCGGTCGCCGAGCAGGAAACCGTGCAGTGCGGCGGGGTTGAAAAGTCTGGAGGGCATGTAACGGAAGTACAAGAGAGCCAGCGTGTGGCGGTGACGAGCGAACAATATAATGTACACGGGCCTGGGGGTCGCGGTGCGGACCTGGATGAACCCGCTCTGACGTGTATTCATTTCCGCACTTGGTACGCATCATTTCTTCTGCATGAAAGGATGAAATGGAAACAATGGCAGTTGTCGCGTTTGCGCAGGGCGTTGTCTGAAATGCGAAGGGCGTTGCCGGGTTCGCGAAGCGTGTTGTCGGGTTCGCGAAGGCCAATGTGCGGATCGCGAAGGCCGTTGCACGGATGTCAATCGGGAATGTCGGAAGTGCGAAGGGCATTTTCCGATCGACATTCGCCGATGTCGCGATCGCGAACGTCGTTGTCGCGGTTGCAATGGCCGTTGTCGGAAATGAAATGGGGAATGTGCGACTTGCAGAGGGCGTTGTGCGGTTCGCACAGGCGAACGGCGGCTGAACAAACGCCTTGGTGGCTGACACAAAGGCAGTTGTTGCGTTCGCGACAGACGTTGGCGCCGTGCGGATGGCCGTTGGCGGGGTGCGGCCTGCGTACGGCCCAGCAGCAGCGCTGACGGGACCGGGCCGCGACGCCGCTGGCAGGAGCACCCTGCGCGTTGGTGGTGGTGCGGAGGCCATCGACCAGGGTGCAGCCGTGGCCCGCCGACCCGGGATGGTGAACGGCCCCTTCGCACTGGACACTTGGGGCACCGCAGACGTAGGATGTGGTGTTCGAACGGGGCCCTCACCGGATGCCGATCAACCGGTGGGTGAAAAAATGAAGGCGGAATGTCGGTGACCGGTGGGCGGAAACGGGGCATTTCCGGTGGTCTTGTTTTATCCGATCGGATCCTATATCATTCTTAATGATATGTATGCCGGTGGTTGTTCGATCTCATCCATTGATTTAGATCCAACCGGTGATCGTTGATAGAAACGGTGTTTTCGACCGCAACCTACGGCGGGAAGGTGCACGTTGAACCGGTCGGCGAGCAAAGCCAGACACACAGACAACACAGAAACACCGAAGTACCCATGGACAAGAAACAGGAGAACCAACTTTCAATGTTCTACGCGACGCAAAAGACGCTCGCGTTGAACGAGGCCATCTGGAACACGGTACCTGGCATGGTAAGTGCCAGCGCCGAGTTCGATACCAACATCAAGTCGATCGAATCCTGCGTGGAACGTCAGGTGATCGATATCCGCGGTTACGCCAAAGCAAAAGGCGAAGCGGAGACCTTGATGATCGGCATTACGCTGGCGGTCGCTGGCGGCGTGCGGGCGTATGCGACGGTGATCGGGGACAGTGTGTTGGTGAACAAGATGAACGTAAGCCGGGCGACGCTGTTGCGCCACCGGGATTCGGTCATCGCCCAGCACTGCCAGGGTATTCACACGGAGGCGAACGCTGTGGTGGCCAGCCTGGCCCCCTATGGTGTGACCCCCGCAGTGATCACCGACCTGCAGACCGCGATCGACACCTATGTGACCGCCATCATGGCCCCACGCAACGCGATCACGTTGCGCAAGGGCAGCACGGCGGAACTGAAGGCGTTGATCAAGGACACGAACAAGGTGCTGACGAAGCGTTTGGACTCCCTGATGGCGTCCTACGCGCTGAGCCAGCCCGAGTTCTACCGGGATTATCACAACTCACGCATGATCGTGGACCTGGGTACAGGCAGCTCTGAGAGCGGCTCTACTCCGGTGCCTGTCGCTGCGTGAAAAAGGCCGTGCTCGCCTGAATGGACCCTGGACGCAAGTCCGGGGTTCATTGTTTTCAGGGGTTGGTGATCGCTTTAGGTGCCGTGGTCCAACTAGCGGAATGCGATGGGCCGGTGTTGTGGTCGGTGGCCGGAACGGGTCGTGGGCTTCAGGCCGCCCTTGGCGGAAGGGTCCTTGGCCGCCTTGGCACTCGACCTGGGAACCGCAGGCCTGCGGGTGTATGCTACATGGCCGGTGGTTCTCGGTGGTGCGCGGAGCGCAAGTGGTCTTGTGGTCGTTGGGTGGTGCAAGCCGGTGGCACTCGGTCGGCGGTTCGTGCTGGTAACCCGTGGCGGGACGGTTCGGGTGGATCGGCCGCCCTTGGCGGAAAGGCCATCGGCTGGTTGGTTGTTGAACATAAGCTAGGAACCGCAGGCCTCCGGGTGTTTGAACA
>JADKCV010000039.1 GCA_016718655.1 Flavobacteriales bacterium
GGTACCGGTGGAGGAAGGAACGGATCTCATCAGCGTGCGCGGTTTCGTGGGCAAACCGGAGTTCGCCAAGCGCTCGCGGGGTGAACAGTACTTCTTCGTGAACCAACGCTACATCCGCAGCAACTACTTGGAACATGCGGTGCGCAAAGCCTATGACGAACTTGTCACACGCGAGAACCATCCGTCCTGGTTCTTGTACATCGATGGCTTGGATTTGGCGCAGATCGGCATGGGCATCCGGCAAACCAAGCCGGCGAGATCAAGTTCCGTGACGACCGCATGGTCTATGCCATCGTCCATGCCGCCGTGCGCCGTGCGCTAGGACGCTTCAACATCGTTCCAAGCCTGGACTTCGAGCCCGAACCTGCCATGCTGGCCAGGATACCGTGACCATATCGACGTGCCGCTATCTCCCTGCCCTCGCGGGAACAGGACCTGCCCCTTGGCGAGCGCCCGGTGTTCCAGTTGCACGGAACCTATATCCTCGCCCAACTGCGTAGTGGCTTCATGGTGGTGGATCAACAACGTGCCCACGAACGCATCCTGTACGAGCGCAACCTGAAGCTGTTGGAGCAAGGCGCTGGTGTCAGCCAAACGGAACTGTTCCCCCGCCACCTCGAACTCAGCGCGGCCGACCTTGCCTTGGTGGAGGAGGTATTGCCCGATCTGCGCAGCATGGGCTTCGACCTGGAACTGTTCGGTGGTCGTACCGTGCAAGTGAACGGCATGCCCGCGGAGGCTGCCGACGAGGATCCCGGACTGCTCCTCGAACAACTCTTGGACCAGCTCAAGCGCGAAAAGGGAGGGCTGCGTAACGAACGGCACAAGGCCTTGGCGCGTGGTATGGCGCGTAGCATGGCCATCAAGCCGGGTCGGAACCTGAGCAACACCGAGATGCATGACCTCATCGACCGGCTCTTCGCGTGTGAGAACCCCTACCATACGCCAGGCGGTAAACCCACGTTGATCACCTACGGCCTCGATGAACTGAAGGATCGGTTCGAGCGCTGAGGCCCAGCCATGCGACCGTTCACGCTGCTCACCTTGCTGTTGCCAGTCTTGATGCACGGCCAGGAACTGGTGCGCAACGGCGGCTTCGAGGACCACCGAAAGTGCCCGACCCGGTTCGACAAGAAGCCTGTGGCAGGTCTGGAGGATGTAAGAGCTATCAATGGCATGCCAGGATACTTCCATGCGTGCAGTGAGGTCATGGGCACCCCATCCAATTGGGCGGGCACACAAGCGCCCTACGAGGGTGACGCTTACGCCGGATTGGTGCTCACCGCGCATGGTGGTAATGAGTGCCAGAGCCGTGAGTGGTTGCAGTTGGAACTGGAGCGCCCACTGACCAATGGCGGCAAGTACAGGGTCCGATTCCAAGTGAGCTTGGCGGACCTCAGTGGTTACATGACCGACCGCATCGGCATCCACTTCAGTGCCGAAGATCACAGCGGCAAAGGAGGAATGGGTAGCATCATCGGACATGCCCATGTGGAACGTCCGTTGAACGCGTTCCTCCAGGACACCGCAGCTTGGATGCTGGTGGAAGGCATCTACAACGCACGTGGAGGCGAACGTTATCTGGTGCTCGGCAACCTCCACCCCTGCGACCGTAGCAGCCGGAAGGCGCTGACCACGAACACAGGCGACGGGCTCTTGCACAACATGAAGAAGCGTGGGGCCTTGGACCTGGACCCGGATAAAGGGCGCGCGCTACGTCGGAAGCTGTTGGCCGCTCAGAGCTACGCGTATGTCGATGCTGTTTCCGTACAAGCGGTGATGGAGGGTGATGCAGAGAACGGATTTGCCCTGGCGAAAAGCTGTACGGACGATCCCGGAGCCCCGCCGACGGAGCTGGACCTGATACCCGACCCGGGGTTCGACCGCAACGAACCCAGCCACGCCTCCAGTTGGACCAACGCGAGTGGTGGAACCCCCGACCTGATGGTAGGAAAATGCGGCATCTACCTATACAGCGCAGTGAACGTGGACCATCGGGAATTCATACACACCCCGCTGAAGCACCCCTTGGACCCGTGCGGGCAGTATGCCTTGCGTCTTCGCATCCTCCGCGATGGCAGTTACGACTATGCGGTGGACCGCATCGGTGTGGCGTTGGTGGACCACCATACCATGGACCGGAGACGCGAAGTGCTTCCCTTGCCTGTGGCATGGACCACGACAGGAGGATCATTGATGGACAACACCTCGGACTGGACCACACTTTGTGCGACCCTCGATGCACCGGGGTGCAGTGCAAGCCTGGTGCTGGGTAATTTCATCAAGGACGACAGCACCGTGGTGGTGCAGCGCGATGGAAGTGGAGGTCCTTTCGCCTACTACTTCGTGGACGATGTGTCGCTTTGGCGCGTGGGCACCGTGGAAGGGTGCGAACGGAAATGCCCTTGCGAGGAGGTAGTGCAACAGGAGCAGAGGCAGATGCAGGGGCAGGAGCAGGGGCAGGAGCAGGTGCAGGAACAAGAGCAACAGGGGCAGGATCCGTTCGCCGAGGAAGTGCTGATCCATTTCGATGTGGCTGACCATATGCCGAACAGCGCGGTGCTGGACCTGGTGGAACAGGTGCGGCGGGCGCAGGAACTGGACCCGGCAGCCTGGGTGGAAGTGACCGGCCACACGGATGCGAGCGGCACCGAAGGTGTGAACGATCGCCTATCCCTGATGCGCGCCCAGGCTGTGCGCGATGCCCTGGTCCAGTTCGGAGCCGGGAATTGCCGGGTGGATGTGCGCGCCGCCGGGAGTCGCGAACCTGTGGCGGACAATACGACCGAAGCCGGACGTGCAGCCAACCGGCGCGTGGAGGTGCGCATGCGCCGGGCCAACGACCGATAGGCCTCGGTGGAGCAAGGCCGACAGCGACCACCTGACCTGCCGTAAATTCGCCGCCCATGCGCTACGACGCCAATCCCTTCTCCGGACTACCCGTGGTGGTGAAGAACCTCCTGATCATCAATGTGATCATGTTCCTGGTGAAGGTCACCGGGTTGGGCAATTGGGGTGGTGTCGCCATGGACACACACTTGGGCCTGCACTACTTCAGCTCCCCCTTGTTCCGGCCTTGGCAATTGGTCACGCATATGTTCATGCACGGTGGTATCGGTCACTTGTTCCTGAACATGTTGGGCCTTTACATGCTGGCCCCCCCTCTGGAATACAAGTGGGGCAGCCAGCGCTTCCTGAGCTTCTACATGATCACCGGTGTGGGAGCGGCCTTGTTCTATAGCGCCGCTCACGTTTGGGAATACGCACAACTGAACACCATGCTCACCACGGAACAGTATGAGGAGGTGGTGCTTCAAGGCAGCGACCTCTGGGCTTCAGGGCGCAACTATTCGAACTGGGCCATGGGACAGTTGAACACCCTGTTCAATGTGCCCATGGTAGGTGCCTCAGGCGCCATCTACGGCGTGCTTCTGGCATTCGGCATGACCTTCCCGAACGTGGAACTCATGCTATTCCCGCTACCGGTTCCCATCAAGGCCAAGTACTTCGTGTTGCTCTATGGGGGCATCACCGTGTATCAGAGCCTACAGACCAATCCGAGCGACAACGTGGCACACTTGGCACATCTGGGTGGAATGGTGGTGGGTTTCCTGCTCATCCGACTTTGGCGCCACCGGGGTGGATGAAGCCACCAGGGCCATGTTGAAGGACGATCCACGAACGGTGGTGGTATGCAGCATGGTGACCCCGAACTTTGGGGGCGCGGCGAACGGAAGTAGGGTTGCCGTGCGTTAGTAAGCGAACGATGGGAATTCAGGAAGATCTACGGATGCAATGGCGGATGGGCGGCATGACGGTGCGCCTCATCCTGGTGAACGTTGCGGTGTTCGTGACCTTGGTACTGGTGAAGTTGGTCTTGTTGCCAGCCGCTGGTAACTCGGCCGGTGCCGAAGCCTTGCGCGACCACTACCTGTTGCAATGGCTCCGTTCCACCGCCGACCTCGGCACGCTGATCAGCCGTCCATGGACGTTGATCACCTACATGTTCACCCACACGGGCCTGGGACACATCTTCTGGAACATGATCCTGCTTTGGTTCGGAGGGCGCCTGTTCCAGGACCTGCTCGGGGGCAAGCGGTTGCTGGGGTACTACTTGCTCTCAGGGCTCAGCGGCATGGCACTGTTCATCCTGGTCTCGAAGCTCCTACCCGGGGTTCATGGCAGTGGTGTTGGACTTGGAATAATGGGCGCTTCGGCCAGTGCGTTGGGCGTGTTCATGGGAACGCGGCTTATCGCCTGATATGAGTGAACCTGATCCTCATCGGTCCCGTGAAGTTGATGTATGTGGCAGCGGTGTTCCTTTTGCTCGATCTCGTAGGCATTGGCAGTGGCGATGGCGTGGCGCACGAGGCACACATCGGTGGTGCGTTATTCGGCATCATCGCCTCACTGCAACTGCGGAAAGGCATCGATCCTGCAATGGGCCTGATGAACGCCTTGGATCGCATTGGAAGTCGCTTCAGCCGAAGCAAGGGACCGCGTTTGAAGGTGGCCAAACATGCGGATGCGAAACGCCCAGCCCCTCGAACGCCCCAGCAGGACAAGCAGGCACGGGTGGATGCCATTCTGGACAAGATCTCGCGCAGCGGCTACGATAGTTTGAGCAAGGACGAGAAGGACTTCCTGTTCCGCGCCAGCGGCAGGTAACACGGCGAGCATGGCAACCCCTGCCACCACCCCCGAGAAGCCCAAGGGCGCCCGGCCCTCGCGCTGGCACCTGCCGTTATGGTGGGCCAATGGGTTGGCGGTCCTGGTGCTCCTGCTCACCTACCTGGCACCACACCTGAGCCCGCGCAATTACTGGATACTGGCTTTGCTGGCCATGACCTACCCGTTCCAGCTACTGGTACATGCGGGGTTCCTTCTCTATTGGGGTCTCTTCCGGCGCAAGCGTATGCTCCTCTCCATGGGAGCATTACTTCTTGGCTGGGGGCATGTGGGCGACCATGTACAATTGAGCGGACGCAATGCCCCGGCCTCTGATCCACAGGGCGATGGGGTCAAGGTGATGTCCTTCAATGTTCGGGTATTCGATCTTTATGATTGGACCGGGAACAAGGTGAGCCGGGATGCCATCATGGACCTGATCAAGCGCGAGGATGCCGGTATCCTTTGCCTGCAAGAGTTCTTCGACGCGAAGAACAAGCCCTATTTCGAGAACCGGAAGGAACTGCCCCGGACGCATGGATTGGCCCATGTCCACGACAATTACAATGTGACCACCAAGCGGGGTCACCGATTCGGTATTGCCACGTTCAGTAAGTTCCCCATCGTGGCCAAGGGGCAGATCCGTTTCGCAGAGAACGCCAACAACCAGTGCATCTGGAGCGATATCGACCTGGGGCACGACACCATCCGGGTCTACAACGCGCACTTGGCCTCCTACCACTTCGGTGATGCGGAGTACCGGTTCCTGAACGACCTGGACACCGACACCCCCAAGGATACCCTTCGCCGTGGTGGGCTGCGGATACTGAAGCGCTTACGGCGGGGATTTCGCCTGAGGGCCAGTGAGGTGGAAGGGATCGCTGAGCATATGCGGGAGAGCCCTCACCCGGTGGTGTACTGTGGCGACATGAACGATGTGCCGATGAGTTACGGCTATGGGCTATTCCGCGATCGATTGGAGGATGCGTTCGTAGAGAGCGGCAGCGGAATGGGGGGCACTTACATCGGTCGGTTGCCGAGTTTCCGCATCGATCATATCCTCCATAGCCCCGAACTGGAGAGTTGGTCCTTCACCACGCACCCCGAGCAGTTGAGCGACCATCGCGCCATCAGCTGCTTCATCGCACCCGTTCGATGAGCGCCACCCCAACGAAGCCGTCCAAGCCGACCGCTCTCCGAGGATCCTCCCTCAGGACCTTCCCGGAACGGTAGGAAGTGCATCTTTGCCGTTGGACCTGGGACCAGAGGACCGACGCGGAACATGCTCTTCAATTCCATCGATTTCTGGGTCTTCTTCCCGGTGGTACTGGTCCTCTACTGGACCGTCACCCAGCGCTCGCTGCGGTGGCAGAACCTGCTGTTGCTCGCCAGCAGCTACTACTTCTACGGGTGCTGGGATGTGCGATTCCTCGGTCTGTTGGCCTTCTCCACGGCATTGGACTTTGTGAGCGGTCTGCTCATCGACGGGAACCCCGCACAGCGGACCAAACGCTTTTGGTTGGTCCTGAGCGTCGGCATCAACCTGGGCCTCTTGGGGCTGTTCAAGTATTACAACTTCTTCGCCGAGAGCTTCGCGGCATTCACTGCGGGCATCGGGCTGGACCTCCACCCCACGCTCATTGCTGTGGTGCTACCGGTAGGCATCTCGTTCTACACCTTCCACGGTCTCAGCTATGTCTTCGACATCTATTTCGGGCGCATCAAGCCGGTCCGGAACGTGGTCGAGTACTCCTTGTTCGTGAGTTTCTTTCCCTTGCTGGTCGCGGGCCCCATTGAACGGGCCACCCACTTGTTGCCGCAACTCCAGCGCCCCCTGTGTTCGATCGATGCAGGGCGGCCGATGGTCTTGCGACAGGTGCTGTGGGGAATGTTCAAGAAAGTGGTCATCGCCGACAACTGTGCCGAGCAAGTGGATCTCATTTTCGGTGCCTACGGGGAACAGAGCGGAAGCACCCTGCTTTTCGGCGCTGTGCTCTTCGCCTTCCAGATCTACGGGGACTTCAGCGGGTACTCGGACATCGCCTTGGGCACTGCACGCCTCATGGGGATCGAGCTCCTCCAGAACTTCTCCTTCCCTTATTTCTCGCGGGATATCGCCGAGTTCTGGAGACGCTGGCACATCAGCCTTTCCTCCTGGTTCCGCGATTACCTCTACGTGCCGTTGGGAGGATCGCGTGGTGGTATGTGGATGCGTGTCCGGAACACCTTCATCATCTTCCTGGTGAGCGGGTTCTGGCATGGCGCGAACTGGACCTTTCTGATCTGGGGCGCGCTGAATGCCGTGTACTTCCTGCCACTCCTGCTCACCCAGCGCAACCGGCAGAACCTGGGTATCGTTGCCGCGGGGCGTGCCTTGCCGAGCTGGCGCGAAGCAGGCCAGGTCCTGGGCACCTTCCTACTTACCTGCCTGGCCTGGGTGTTCTTCCGGGCCAAGAGCGTGGGTGAGGCCCTGGGTTACCTATCCGGCTTGCTGGATACCAGCTTGTTCACGCCACCAGACATCGGCAACATGAACCTCCCCTACCTCATCGCCTTCTTCCTGGTCGTGGAGTGGGTCGGGCGCGAGGGGCGTTATGGACTGGAGCAAGTGGGAGCTGCCTGGCCACGGTGGTTGCGGTGGACCGGCTATGCTGGATTGCTCGCCCTCATGGCGGTCTATTCATGCGCACGGAGGAATCACCGTTCATCTACTTCCAATTCTGACCGGACCGTGCGCAGCTACCTCACCGACCTCCTCCGGTTCACCCTGCTGGCAATGGTGGTGTACACGTTGGTGATCATCCTTGCGGGCAGCGTATCGCCCTACAGCAAGCACAGGAACATCAAGTATGCACGCGGAGGCTATGGACACCTGCATACACGCCTACAGGAAGCGGAACATGTCGGTCCTGTGGATATCCTCTTCCTTGGTTCCTCTCACGCCTACCGGGGATTCGATCCACGCGTCTTCCGGGCACATGGCCTGACCACCTTCGTGCTGGGTTCTTCCGCGCAGTCCCCACTACAGACCAAGGTGTTGGTGGAACGCTACTTGGACCGCATGCGTCCCAAACTCGTGGTGATGGACGTGTTCCCCAGCACCTTCAACACCGAAGGGGTCGAATCCTCACTGAACGTGTTATCCAACGTGGAACCGGACCTGGACGTGTTGCGGATGATCATGCGAACTCCCCATGCAGCCACCTGGAACACCGCAGTATTCGCAGTATGGCGGGATCTGACGGGCATGAATGACGGATTCTCGGAACCTGCCTATCGCGCGGTGGATGAGGATACCTATGTGTCCGGCGGCTACGTGGAGAAAGGGGCTGTACCGTATGAGCCCAGTAGCACCGGCAGAAGCCTGGTATGGGACCCACCAGCCTTACAGTGGCAGGCCTTCGTACAGCTATTGACCACCCTCGAAGGTCGGGGTATACCGGTGGTGTTGGTCCAGACCCCGGTGACCAAGGCATGGCAATTCAATTCGGCAGAACGTGCCCGCTTGGACAGCACCTTCGCACCCCTTGCCACCTATATGGACCTCAGCGATGCCCTCATGGGCAACGAGGACGAACTCTTCTACGATGGCCACCACATGCGACAACCCGCTGTGGAACGATTCAATCTTCTGTTCCTGGCCCGCCTGAGGTCCAACGGCCTCCTGCCGGAACACTGATCATTCCAAATGCGGCGCGCGTCGGGGTCCATCGGCAGGAGAAGCGCGTTCGCGGATACGGGCAGGCTCCACACGATACCCCAAGGCGCGTAGGCCCATGATCAAGCCGTCGGGGCCGGGCAAATGGGCAGCCCCGATCAGGAAGAGCGCCGTGGTATCGGCCATGATGACACTATCCATGCGCTGGACCATCACCTGGTTGCGGTCCGTTAGAAGGGCCTTCTTGAATGCGAACGAGCCAGTGGATGCGGAATTGGTCAAGGTCCAAAGGCGTTCCAGGTCCTGCTCGGCATACGCATCATGCAGGGTGGCCATGTCCTCCCCCTCGGAGGGCTCCAATAGATGGGAATAGAGCGACCCTGCCTGCTCGTTCAGGGGGATCGCATCCAACGCGTTCATCTGTTCTGCGACCGTCTCCAGACCGATCACACGCTTGCCCGACCCGCGACCATGTTCCATGAGCGCATCGTCAAGCATCCGGTCACGGTCGCTGGCCATGTCCCCATCCATCAGTGTGGCCAGGATGAAGAACGGCTTCATTCTTCCCATCATCACGGCCAGAGGACCCAATTTATCCGTCAATGCGGGCTGCAAGCGCTTCCATTCCCGCTTTGTATAGAGGTCCTGGAGGTCGGTGCCTGCAGGAAGCATCATCCGTCCCATCAAGGTAAGTGCAACATTTCCTTGGCCTTCCAGGTCCAATTCACCGGCCACCGTGGCACACTGGATCATCACCTGTTGCACTTGTCCCTGTAGACCGAACGCCCGATCATCCGTGCTGTGTATCGTGCCGTAGAGGTAGCTCGTATCTCGGGCAGTTGGAGGGATCACGGTCCAGAGCAAGGCCTTCGGCCATGACTGTGCGCAAAGGATGACCGGCAAGAAATAGGCGAGAAAGGCAGGCAATCGCATGATCACGGCCACCAAGTTAGCGTGCGGCCGACGTGGCTACCACGAAACCCGGGCAAGAAGGAATGAGGTAAGGGCCAACAACGTGAAGGCCAAGGTACTGAACCGGATCAACTGGCTTCGGTCGGCGGGAGCATTACGTTCCATGATCGCTTGAATGAAGAGTTGTACCATAGACGGTTTCACGACGAATGGTTGCCTATTGATAGAGAAATAACTGCATACCTACTCCATACAAATGTGATCGATATCAGCATTGATCGTGATCCACTGTCCGGAAGAAACGGCCATTCTCTAGGGTAGGCAAAGAACACGGATCATGCCATACGAACAAAAAAGCAAACCGATCCTCAGCAATAAAAAGTCGTTGTCAACAAAAGATCACAGCCCACATAGTGAGTATGATCGAAGTACGATCGTTGATCTGACCTCACTCGTTATGGCCCATACCTTCGACCCCTGCCAAGGAGGAACGCTACAAGATGGACGAAAGGATCGGAAATGGTTGCCTATGAATGCGTACATCATAAGGCGAACAGGATACCAGAACGCACCAGGGATCCTTGGAAACGCCGCCGCAGCATGTGAACACGATGGTTTCGCCTGCGGTAGGCGATCATGAACTGAAAGATCGGGAAGTGCTCGATCGTAGGTATCGACCTACCAAGTGACACGGGCCAGGAGGAAGGAAACAAGGGCCAACAGCGCGAACGCCAATGTGCAGAGTCGGATCAATTGGCTGCGGTCGGCTTCACGGATGCGTTCCATAGTGCGTCTGTTCGAGAGTGAAGGATAGACGCAGTCGGGTGCAAGGGTTGCCGCTGCAGGGAAAAAAAACTTGACAACAAGCACTGATCGACCATTGCACAGGGAGGCGAACCCCATCCAAGACCCCGTAGTGCGGAAACCGAAGAGCCGGTCAGGCGCCCTGCCGAGCACCGATCGGTCGTTCCTCCACATCGGTCCACATCCGCTCCCCCCCGGTCCAACTCCTCGTCCTACCCTTCCGGACCGGTTCGACGCCCCTTCGGTACCTTCGCCACCGCATCGGAGCGCGAGGACAGGTGGCTTGGCCCCGGATGTCCAGGCGTTCCATGACCGAACGATGAGTTCCCCGCGCACCGTCGCCTTCCATACCCTGGGCTGCAAGCTCAACTTCAGCGAGACCAGCACCCTGGCCCGATCACTGGAGGAGGCCGGTTATGCCAAGGTGCGGGAGGAGGAAAGGCCCGATGTCTTCGTACTCAATACATGCAGTGTCACGGAGAACGCGGATAAGGAATGCCGTCGCCATGTGCGTCGTTTCCAAGCCATCAACCCGGAAGCCTTCATCGCCGTGGTGGGCTGTTATGCACAGTTGAAGCCCCAGGAGATCGCCGCCATCCCCGGAGTGGACCTGGTCCTCGGTGCGAACGAGAAGTTCGACCTGGCAGCGCACATCGATCCCCTGCTCTCGCGTATGTCAGCCCGGCCACGGACGGGGACAGGACCGCACCAAGGCCGGGCGGTCTTCTCTCCCATCAAGGAGGTCAAACGCTTCATTCCCAGTTACAACGCCAACGACCGCACACGTACCTTTCTCAAGGTGCAGGACGGTTGCGACTACTTCTGCTCGTTCTGCACCATTCCCTTGGCCAGGGGCCGTAGCCGGAGCTCTACCATCGCGGAGACCGTAGCCCACGCGCGTGCGATCGCAGCTTCGGGTGTGCAGGAGATCGTGCTCACCGGCGTCAACACAGGGGATTTCGGGAAGTCGACCTCCCCCGGGTCGACGACCATGGGGAAGGAGGACTTCCTCGGCCTCATCCACGCCCTCGACGAGGTGGAAGGCATCGCGCGCTTCCGGATCAGCAGTATCGAACCGAACCTATGCCACGACGGGATCATCGACCTCGTGGCCAACAGCAAGCGCTTCGCACCGCACTTCCACCTGCCGTTGCAGAGCGGCAGCGATGTGATCCTGGAACGCATGCGGCGTCGCTATGACACCGCGCTATACGCCGATCGGGTGTACCGTATCAAGGAGCGCATGCCACACGCCTGCATCGGCGTGGACGTGATCACCGGCACACCGGGCGAGACCGAGGAGGAATTCCTGCGGACCCATGCTTTCCTGCGCAGCATCCCGGTGGACTACCTGCATGTCTTCACCTACAGTGAACGGGCCAACACGACCGCCGTGCGCATGGACGAGGCGGTACCGATGGCGGTGCGACGCGAACGCACCAAACAACTGCGCATCCTCAGCAGCAAGTTGCAACGTGCGTTCTACGAACGACACGTGGGCAGTACACGACCGGTCCTCTTCGAACACGGCGATGGGGCCCTACCATCCTCCACCGTGGAAGGATATACCGATAATTACCTGCGTGTTTCCATACCATTCGATGCGATGGTGATGAACACAGTGGTCCCGGTGACACTGGAACGGATCAATGGTGAAGGACAATTCACAGGCCCGGTCGGGGCGTTCCGGCCATCTGAACCCCTGATCGCCTGATCGGCACGATCGGTATGTATCCAACCATCTACCACGCCCTCTTGGACCTCACCGGCATCGACCTGCCGTTCCTCCGGTTCATGAACAGTTTCGGCTTCTTCGTGGCCTTGGCCTTCGTGGTCGCCAGTTGGACCTTGAGCCTCGAGTTGCGTCGTCGAGAACGTTCGGGACTACTCAAGACCTCTGTCCGCAGGATCACTGTGGGCGCAGCGGCTACACCGCTTGAACTGCTCACCAATGCTGCTATCGGGTTCGTACTTGGCTTCAAGGCCCTCTATCTCCTGTTGAACTTCGAGCGTGCCACAGCCGACCCACAAGCGTTCCTCCTGAGCGGCATGGGCTCCTTGATCGGCGGTCTTCTGGGGGCAGGGCTGCTCGCCTACCTGAAATGGCATGAGAAGAACAAGGCGAAGTTGGCCACGCCGAAGGTGGAGGAGGTCCGGATGCAACCCTCGGACCATGCGAACAACATCACCCTCACCGCGGCCCTCTGGGGGATCATCGGTGCCAAGTTGTTCCATTGGCTGGAGAATCCCGATGAATTCGTTCATTTCATCCAGGACCCTAGCGGCGACAAGATCTTCAGCGGATTGACCATGTACGGCGGATTGATCCTCGCCGGTGCCATGGTCATGCGCTACTTCAAACTCCACGGGATCCCCGTCTGGCAAGGTGCGGACAGTGCGGCCCCAGGCGTGATGATCGCTTACGGGATCGGTCGCATCGGATGTCAAGTTAGCGGGGATGGTGACTGGGGGATCGTGAACACCACCTTCCTAGGGCCGGGACCCAAGTGGTTCTGGCAGTACGACTATCCCAACAATGTGAACAGCGTGGGCGTGGCGTTGATCGATGGTCGACCCTGCTTCGATGGCTATTGCACCGTGCTTCCCGAGACCGTATGGCCCACTCCTTTGTATGAGACCATCGTGAGCATTGCCCTCTTCTTCCTGCTCTGGTCCTTGCGCGAACGCCTTCGGCCTGCCGGTATGATCTTCTTCCTCTATCTCTTCCTGAACGGCCTGGAGCGCTTCTTCATCGAGAAGATCCGCGTGAACGTGGAGGTGTTCGGCCACATCACCCAAGCCGAGATCATCTCCACGGTGTTGATGATCGTCGGCATCGGCGGCATGCTCTGGCTTCGGAAGACCAAGACCCTATCCCATGAACCTGGAACAACTCACTAAGCAGGTCGAATCGATCTGCGTCGAAATCGCTGCTTTCATCCGCGAGGAGGCACCCAAGTTCACCGAGGCGGAGGTGAATACCAAGAGCGCCAACAACCTGGTGACGCACGTGGACCACACGGCCGAGGACCGCATCGTTGAGGCCTTGGAGAAGCTGTTGCCCAATGCGGGCTTCATCGCCGAGGAGGGCAGTGGTGAGCAAGGCGTGGGTCTCAACTGGATCATCGATCCGCTGGATGGCACCACCAACTTCGTGCATGGCGTGCCGTGCTACTGCATCAGCATCGCCCTGGTCGATGGCACCGAACCGTTGCTCGGCGTGGTGCACGAGGTCACCCGCGATGAGCGCTTCACGGCCTGGAAGGGCGGCGGCGCCTACTTGAACGGCAAGCCCATCCGCGTATCAGCCCGCAAGGAACTACAGGACAGCCTGCTCGCCACGGGCTTCCCCTACGACGACTTCGGCTATGAGGCCGAATACATGGACCTGCTGCGCGAACTGATGCACCGCACCCGCGGCATCCGTCGCCTGGGAAGCGCGGCCGCCGATCTGGCCTACGTGGCCTGTGGGCGTTTCGAGGCCTTCTACGAGTACGGCCTCAACAGCTGGGACGTGGCAGCCGGCGTGCTGCTGGTGCGCGAGGCCGGCGGCAAGGTCAGCGGCTTCCTGCCGAGCAAGGACCCCGTGTTCGATGAGGAGATCGTGGCCAGCAACAGTGCCATCCACGATGAGCCGCTGGAAGCGCAAAAAAAAAAAAAAAAAAAAAAAAAAAAAAAAAAAAAAAAAAAAAAAAAAAAAAAAAAAAAAAAAAAAAAAAAAAAAAAAAAAAAAAAAAAAAAAAAAAAAAAAAAAAAAAAAAAAAAAAAAAAAAAAAAAAAAAAAAAAAAAAAAAAAAAAAAAAAAAAAAAAAAAAAAAAAAAAAAAAAAAAAAAAAAAAAAAAAAAAAAAAAAAAAAAAAAAAAAAAAAAAAAAAAAAAAAAAAAAAAAAAAAAAAAAAAAAAAAAAAAAAAAAAAAAAAAAAAAAAAAAAAAAAAAAAAAAAAAAAAAAAAAAAAAAAAAAAAAAAAAAAAAAAAAAAAAAAAAAAAAAAAAAAAAAAAAAAAAAAAAAAAAAAAAAAAAAAAAAAAAAAAAAAAAAAAAAAAAAAAAAAAAAAAAAAAAAAAAAAAAAAAAAAAAAAAAAAAAAAAAAAAAAAAAAAAAAAAAAAAAAAAAAAAAAAAAAAAAAAAAAAAAAAAAAAAAAAAAAAAAAAAAAAAAAAAAAAAAAAAAAAAAAAAAAAAAAAAAAAAAAAAAAAAAAAAAAAAAAAAAAAAAAAAAAAAAAAAAAAAAAAAAAAAAAAAAAAAAAAAAAAAAAAAAAAAAAAAAAAAAAAAAAAAAAAAAAAAAAAAAAAAAAAAAAAAAAAAAAAAAAAAAAAAAAAAAAAAAAAAAAAAAAAAAAAAAAAAAAAAAAAAAAAAAAAAAAAAAAAAAAAAAAAAAAAAAAAAAAAAAAAAAAAAAAAAAAAAAAAAAAAAAAAAAAAAAAAAAAAAAAAAAAAAAAAAAAAAAAAAAAAAAAAAAAAAAAAAAAAAAAAAAAAAAAAAAAAAAAAAAAAAAAAAAAAAAAAAAAAAAAAAAAAAAAAAAAAAAAAAAAAAAAAAAAAAAAAAAAAAAAAAAAAAAAAAAAAAAAAAAAAAAAAAAAAAAAAAAAAAAAAAAAAAAAAAAAAAAAAAAAAAAAAAAAAAAAAAAAAAAAAAAAAAAAAAAAAAAAAAAAAAAAAAAAAAAAAAAAAAAAAAAAAAAAAAAAAAAAAAAAAAAAAAAAAAAAAAAAAAAAAAAAAAAAAAAAAAAAAAAAAAAAAAAAAAAAAAAAAAAAAAAAAAAAAAAAAAAAAAAAAAAAAAAAAAAGGGGGGGGGGGGGGGGGGGGGGGGGGGGGGGGGGGGGGGGAAAAAAAAAAAAAAAAAAAAAAAAAAAAAAAAAAAAAAAAAAAAAAAAAAAAAAAAAAAAAAAAAAAAAAAAAAAAAAAAAAAAAAAAAGGGTCGAGCGCAACTGGCAACGGCAGGATTCATAACGATAACCCTGAAAACATGAACGCCCCGGAGACCCCGGGGCGTTCGTCGTTCCTGTGCCAACCGATCAAAGACCCTCAGCGAATTGCTGGAACTCCTCGAGCGTGGTGGGCGAGAAGGTCAGGTCCACGCTCAGTCCGGCCGTCACCGTGGTGGTCACAGTGGCCCAGGAATAGCTGCCACCGAGGTTCGACAGCGCGACGATCTGTACGTTGATACCCACTGGCACCTGATAGCTTCCCCCGGTTGCAAAGATGTTCGTACCGGAAGCGTACATCGTGGTGAGGCTGTTCATGTCCGGGAAGATCAGCCAGACCAAGGTGTTGCTATCGTTGTGACCTTCAGGACAAACTGCCTGCAGGCCGGTGATCGGCGACTGGTCCATGAAGTAGTCGCAGTTGATCCAGCCCAGCGAATCATTAGGGAAATTGTAGGACAGGGAGTCCTGACCCAGGCCACCTGCGTTCCCGAACGGATCCCAGGTGATGATACCATTACCGTCCACGTTGCCGCTGAACAGTTGCATGTTGGGGTCCACGCCGTTAGGGGCAGGCACGTTCACAAAGCCCGCATTCTCCGCCAAACGCAGCTGTTGGCCACCCTGGGTCACGTTCAGGAAATACTGCCCCCCGCTGACCAAGGGGCGCAGCTGCCCATTGTCGTTGCCCAAGGTCCGCTTGTTCAGCCACAGCATGTCACCCACGGTGAGGGCCTCCACCAGTTCCACCTGCACGGACCCGGTCACGACAGCGCCGGCCTGCGTTCGGAACGCGTTGGGCGGGAAGAACATGGTCACACCGTCCTGCCCAATGATAGATCCACCGGTACCGGCATTCAACGTGAACAGCTGTGTGGCATCCTCCACATGCTGATCGAAGATGGCCAGCATCGCGTTCGTGGTAGGTGTGCTGGGGACGTTTGGCGTAGCGGCCTCGTCCTCATCCTTCTTACAACCGACGAAGAGCGCGACCGAGAGCATGGTCGCCAAAAGGAACCGTTCCGTGGACATGGGCAGAGGGTTATGGGGATGGTGAGTTCCATCCATAGACGTACACGGGATCCCTAACGCTGAGGTTGGGTCGCGCTCAGAATTTCCTTACCGCCCTGATCGATGAGACGCATACCCACCATGGTCAGCCCGGCCACCACCAACAACACCTCGAAACCCATCTTGTATCCGAAGAGCAGGGTCTCCGAGTTCGCACGTATGACATAGGTGATGAGCGGTGCGGCGATGCAGACCAAGGGCACCCAGCGTTCTACAGGCCTTCCCTTGAAGAACAGACCATAAGCGAACAAGCCGAGCAGCGGACCGTAGGTGAATCCAGCGATATCGAAGAGGGTCTTGATCACGGTGGGTGTCGCGAGCCAATGGAAATAGAGGATGAACAGCAGGAACAGCGCTGCCATTGCAAGGTGGACCCACTGCCTCACCTGCTTCTGCCGGGCATCGTCCCAGCCACGGTCCCTGATGCCGATCAGATCGATGCAGGTGCTGGCGGTGAGCGCGGTCAGGGCGCCGTCCGCACTGGGGAACAGCGCGCTGATGAGGCCGATGATGAAGAACAGGCCCAGCCAAGGCGGGAAGTATTGGAGCGCCAGTGTGGGGAACACGTCGTCCGACCGCTGGGGAAGTTCGATCCCTTGCTGACCGGCATAGAGATAGAGCAGCGCACCGAGCAACAGGAACAAGAGATTGGCACCAAGCAGGATCACACTGAAGGTGCGCATGTTCTTCTTGGCGCCGCCCACGGTGGCCACGCTCAGGTTCTTCTGCATCATCTCCTGGTCCAGTCCGGTCATGGCGATGGTGATGAACATACCGGCCAACACCTGCTTCAGGAAGAACCCATCGCTGCGCCAATCGGTGTCCAGTACACGCGTCATCCCGCTTTCAGTGAGTCTGGTCGACCATTCGCCCATGCCCGGTGCTTGGATGATGTAGACGATGGTGCCGACCAAAGCCCCGATCATGAACAGGGTCTGCAGGGTATCGGTCCAGACGATCGTCTTCACCCCGCCTTTCAAGGTGTAGAGCACGATCATCAGCATCACCACAAAAGCCGTGACCGCGAAGGGCGCACCCATGGCATCGAGCACGAAGAGCTGGATGACGTTCAGCACCACAAAGATCCGGATGGTGGCACCGGCCAGACGGCTGAGGATGAAGAAGGACGCGCCCGTGCGATAACTCGTCATACCGAAGCGCTCGCGCAGGTAGCCATAGATGCTTGTAAGGCCCATGCGGTAGTACAGCGGCAGCAGGATGCCGGCCACGATCCAGTAGCCGATGGCAAAGCCAAGCACCAGCTGGAAATAGCTCCAGCCCTTGGCCTGCACCATGCCGGGCACGCTGATGAAGGTGACCCCGCTGAGGCTGGTGCCGATCATGCCGAAGGCCACCACCCACCACAGGCTCTTGCGTTCGCCGCTGTAGAAGGCATGCTCACCGGCTCCGCGGCTGGTCCACCATGCGATGCCCAGCAGGAGCAGGAAATACCCGGAGACGATGGAAAGCAATAGCGCAGGGCTCATAGCGCGAAGAAAGCGTCACCAAGGCAGCAAAGCGAAGCGATCAAAGGCGAAGTTGTGCGGGGTGGACTGTTGGTGGCCGAACGACCGGGCATTCGCGCTAATGGGCGGAAAACCTACCTTCGATGGTACACTGCGCTAGGCCGATGACCAGTACGTTCACTCACCCCGCGACATGATCCGACTTCTTCACCTCCTTATCGTGTGCCTTGGCTTGGGCCAATTCGCGGCTGCTCAGACCTACCAGCGCCTCATCCAGCCGGACAAGTATTGGGAGATCATGTGGTGTGATCGCACGCTTATCTGCAACGTTTACGCTGGCTTTCGGCAATACTTCGAAGGTGATACACTGATCAACGGTCAGACCTATGCCAAAATGTACGGTCAAGCGCTCATCAGTCCGTGGGGGACCAACCCCTACTGCCCACCTTTCGGCGTGTCACCGAACAGCTTCTTGATGTGGGACTTCCTTCGAGAGGATACCGTGGCACAACGGATCTACCGCTACGAGCCAAATGACGGGACGGAAACCCTGGTCTTCGATCTGACCATGGAGGTAGGGGATACCTGGGAAACCATGCCTGGCGACATTGTTCAGCTCGATAGCATTACGACCGACGATTCCTGGGATGGGTTCGAGCGTCGTGTCTTCCATTTCGAGCTTTGTAAGTTCGTAGAAGGTATCGGCACGGTTGGGTCATGGGGTGTATTTGGCCCTCCATCAATGCATCCTGCTCACTGTAGCGTGCTATACTGCTTTGAGCATATTGGCTTCACCCAAGGAGGATGCAGCGGCCCCTTATCCACTTACGACCAAAGCGCCGAGAAGGATCCTGCTCCCCACCCCAACCCCGCTTCGGACCTCATCCATATCCCTTCAGTGGGGATCGGTCCGGCGCAGGTGTTCATCCACGACCAGCTGGGCCGCTTGGTCCTGCGGCACGATCGGCTCAAAGGGAATGCGAACGTCGATATCCGCGCCTTACATCCCGGCGCCTACAGCTATCGCGTGTTGGCACAGGACGGTTCAACACTGACCGGCCGCTTCGAGGTGATGCGCTAGGCATCTGTTCCGTCGAACTTACCTGTTGGCGATGAGTTTGGTGAGGCCAACGCCGCCTCACGGACCCTGCATCGCGCGTGATCCGCGATCTTCAGCCCGTGGAACGCACCGCTCTCGAACGTCCGATCCTTCTGTTGGCTGTGCTGTGGTACCTCATCACGGCATGGTTCAGCACGGGCTACCTCCATGGCGATGAGCATTACCAGATCCTGGAATTCGCTGGTTCCATCGCTGGCTGGAACCGACCGGAGGACCTGGCCTGGGAGCACGCAGCGCGCATCCGGCCAGCATTGCAACCCATATTGGCCTACTTGTTCCTCTCGGGCGCCGAGTGGTCAGGCTTGAGCGACCCGTTCATCCAGGCCTTCCTGCTCCGCGCGATCAGCGGGCTTCTCGCTGTGTTCCTGCTCCACCGCATGTGGAGGACCGTCCGCCATCTCCTTGCCTCGGAACTGCATACCGCCTTTCTCGCGCTCACGCTCTTCCTCTGGTTCATGCCGATGCTCGGTGTGCGCTTCTCCTCGGAGAACTGGTCCGGGCTCTTGCTGCTGCCGGTCATGAGCGCCGCTATGGCTGGGCGGGTAGCAGCACGCGACCTATTCCGCATGGGGGTGTTGCTCGGACTGGCATTCCAGTTCCGCTACCAAGTGGCCTTGTGTGCCATGGGACTGTTCGCGTGGTATGCGTTCGTGCAACGGGCACCCCGACAACACCTTGTGATGGGGGCGTTCGGCTTCCTGATCGTGTTTGCTGCCGGTCTCATCGTGGACCGCTGGTTCTATGGGGAATGGGTGGTGGCGGCGTGGAACTACCTGCGCTACAACGTGGTCGATGGTCGCGCGGCAGAATATGGCACGGCGCCGTGGTACCACTACCCCTACCTCATTTTCCGCTTCGCGTTCTTCCCCATCGGGGTCGTCATCCTACTAGCTACTGCGGCTGGACTTTACCTGGAACGACGCGGACCGTTGACCTGGGCGTTCATTCCATTCCTGTTCGTGCACACTGCTCTGGCCCACAAGGAGCTGCGCTTCTTGTTCCCCTTGGTCCCTTGGGTGCCCTTCATGATCCTCCGGGTATGGGGCGCGATCGCTTCACCTGTTCGTGAACGAACCTGGGGCCGGTGGTTGGTGGGTGGCTGGTGCGTGGTGAACACCATCGCACTCGTGGTCGCAAGTGTGACACCCCAGGCAACGGGCAGGGCGGACATCATGGCGTTCGTTCGAAGCCGGTCCATTGGCACCCGTACGGTGGTGAACGTAGGTCCAAAAGCAGATCCGTTCGACCCTTGGAATGGGCTGGTGGCCCGCTTCTATCGGCCTGAGGTCTTGGACATCCGGAAATGGGAAGGGCCTGATGCGGATACGTTGATACCCCCTTCGCTGTTCATTCTTGAGCGGAGGCAATGGGAGACCGGACCTGTGACCCAATGGGCCGAACAGCACGGTCTTGAAGAGCTGACCACTTCCTATGCTCCCGGCCTTCGGCCCTGGCTCAAGCTCTACGGTGGCATCAACCTGCAGGATGAACTGATCGTACTGGGCCGGCGCTGAATCGCCGACAACTGATGAAAAGGGATCTTCCTCTCGTCCGGGATCGACGACCACCAGTGGAAACATACGATGCCAAGGAGCATCAGTACCGAACGCAGCTCAGCCGGGCTTAAAGGCCGATGAAACCGAAGCGGTAGCGCTTGCCCCCATTGTGCATGGTGGCCATGATCACCAGGTCGCCATGAAGGTTGAAGAAGAACTGTGGCGAGAGGCTCATCTCGAACACGGCCCCTTGATGCAGGTTGAACAACGGCAGGCCATACTTCCGGTCGATGTAGGCCAGCTTGCCATCAGGCTCGATGACGTGCAGGAAGGTGCCGTGCATGGTGGCTGGATCGAAGGCCTTGTGCTTCACATAGCGGGTGCCGTCCGGCTCTTCCCAATTGGCGGGCGGTATCGATGGAACCGACAGTTCCGTGTTGTTCCAAAGCACGTAGAGGCGATCGTTCCGCAAGTGGTACACCACGGATCCATACTCATCCACCCCGGTGGTGTTGCGCACTTCCTGTCGCTTGTCGATGCCCTGCCACCACACCGGGTCACCCGTCCTAGGGTCCAAGCAGAGCACCAGCAGATCGCCATAGTTCCAACTGTAACTGAACTGCATGGGTGATGAGCCTGCAATGGCCTTGTTCTCGGTCCTGACCTGTTCCATCAATACCAGGATGCGACCATCGCTACGGTGAAGGACATCCTTGATCCCGAAGTCATCCAGCCGGGCCTTGTCGGTATTCGCTGCGTTGCGTTCGCCACTGAAATGGGCCACCATATCGGCGGGCCAAGGCTGCATCCGTGAGGTCTCCAGGTCCAGACCGTACCCGAATCGAGCGAAGTAGGAACCGTGCAGTTCCTTGCTGTACGCCGATGGCTTGGTGGTATAGGTGGCATAGACCACGCAGGCATTGGCCGGGTCGAAACCGAGATGCACATCCTCCAGTTCCATCCCCTCGGGTCCGGTCACCGGATGTGACTTCCAAGAGCCCTTGCCATCGTAGCCATAGAGGCGGTACACCCAGAGGGGCTTCTGCCAGCTTTTCTTGTAGAGGTAGGCCCGACCCACATCATCCACGGCCACCTGCTGTGCAGCCCCTCGATCCGCCTCGAACTCCAGTTCCTGTTCATGGGCCCATAGCTTCTCGACCTGGGGAAGTCCATAGCACGTGAGCCGCAACTTTTCCATTGTGCCTTTCACGAACGGCAACTCGGAAAGGACCATCAACTTGGAACCATTGGAGGAGAAGGACCAACGATACGTACCCCGGTTACCCATCTTCTCCGCCTTGATCACATCCAGGGTGGCCAATTCCTTCAGCGACCCACCAAGGTCGAGCTCATGGAGCTTCAGTGTATGTTCCCCTGCCGCCTTGTTCCAATGTGTGACGAAGGCATAAGGATCACACCGTTCACGACGGTCACATCGTCCAAGAACTGGGCATCGCCCATCACACCCACATTGAAAGGCACCTCCACGGTGGCTTGGTGGGCCAAGGAACCATCGTAGTGTTCCAGCCAATAGTGCTTCACCGTGGTGGCATCCTCACTGGCACGGAGCAATACGAACCCGTCGTCACCCAGCGCCAGCATGCGTTCGATCCGACGCTCAGGATGGTCGTTGGTGGCGGGTGGACCCCACCGATAGACGGGCTCCTGGGCCTGTACGAACGAGGACAGGACGACCGCTGAAAGGACAAGAAGTTGCTTACGCATGCAGACCTATTTCGGCGTACAGGTGGAATTGTATTCGGCGATGATCTCCATGATCCGGAGCATGCCATAGCCATCCTCCTTGTTGGCCACCTTCGCAGCAAGGTCCTTGTTCTCGGCCACGTACTCGCTCATTTTCACCGGGAACTTCAACGCGAAGTAGTCCAACGAACGCGGCTTCTCATCGCCGGGCTTGTTCAGGACCATCTTACTGGGGTAGAGTCGGGCCATGTACTCCTCCTCCGATTCATTGGGCAGCTTCTGCATCATGGCATAGTTCTCGGCCCGGTCATACCATACATATTCATTGATGCAACCGCCCTTCACGAGCAGGTTGGCCCGGACCGCCGGAGCCAATGAGCCCACCACTGTAATTGATGCAGTGATAGACCTTGTCCGCAATACCATATTCCTTCAGGTCGGAGGTCTTGTACTTCACCTTGCTCTTCTTGTCCTCCTGGCTGGCGAAGAAGAGTACTTCGTTCTGCATCTCATAACGGTTCTGGAACTTGATGTACCCATCCGTTCGGGCACCTGAAGCGTCAATGACGTAACCCGGATAGAGATCACCCATCCGATAGACGGACGGGTCCCAGTTCTGGGCCAGAGTGGCCATGAATGGAAGTATCAGGAGGGTGAGGACTGTGGAAATGCGGGTCATGTGTGCTGATATGGGGAGCGAAGGTAGGTCTGCCCGGAAGTCGGTCGACGGGATCGGTACACGCAAGTGTACTGAAGGTTCGCTGGTACACCCGAAGGACGTTAGGAACGGGCTACTTTTGCGGTTCATGGCGCTCTCATCATCGTTGCTGGAACAGGCCGTGGACCAGTTGGCCACGCTACCTGGCATCGGCAGACGCACCGCCATGCGACTCGCGTTGGACCTCCTGCGCCGTGAGGTGCATGAAGTGACCCGCTTCAGCGATGCCATTCGCAAGTTGCGCGAGGAGGTCCGCTACTGCGAGGAATGCTGCAACATCAGCGATCAACCCCGATGCACGATCTGCCAGGACCCTGGTCGCGATGCTGGGCTTGTATGTGTGGTGGAGGACATCCGCGATGTGATCGCCATTGAGAACACACGCCAGTACAAGGGACTTTACCATGTGCTCGGGGGGGTCATCGACCCGATGAACGGAGTGGGTCCCGACGACCTGCATACACTGGAACTCTTCACGAGGGTGCAGACCGGCCCTGTTCGCGAGGTGCTACTTGCTTTGGGTGGTACCTTGGAAGGCGATACCACGGGCTTCTACCTCAACCGCAGATTGGCCGGCATGGGCGTCCTGGTCACCACCATTGCACGAGGCATCAGTGTTGGCAGCGACCTCGATCAGGCCGATGAGATCACCTTGGGCCGTAGTATTGCCGACCGCAAACCCTACGAATCGGGCCAGCGCCGATAGCCCCCTTTCACCGAGGTCCATGCCCGCATGAAATTGTCCGTTGTCATCGTCAACTACAACGTGCGAGCCTACCTCGAGCAATGCCTGCGTACCGTATACACGGCGTTGGAGGGTGTAACGGGAGAGGTGTTCGTGGTGGACAACTTGAGCACCGACGGCAGTGTGGAGATGGTGCGGGAGAAGTTCCCTCAGGTGCACCTGATGGCGAACCAGGAGAATGTGGGATTCTCACGTGCCAATAACCAGGCCATCCGTGTGGCCAAGGGCGAGTATGTACTGCTGCTCAACCCGGATACCGTGGTGGGCGAGGACGTCTTTCAAAAGGTGGTGACCTTTCTGGATGCACATCCCAAGGCGGGTGGCTTGGGCGTGAAGATGATCGATGGTACCGGTCGATTCCTTCCTGAGTCGAAGCGAGGTCTTCCCACCCCACAAGTAGCCTTCTTCAAGATCATCGGGCTTACGCGGCTGTTCCCCAAGAGCCGCATCTTCGGCAGGTATCACCTGGGGCACCTTCCTGAGGACAAGGCGGCGCCCATCGAGATCCTCTCAGGTGCATGCATGTTCTTGCGAAATCGCACGTTGACGGAAGTAGGCCTATTGGACGAGAGCTTCTTCATGTATGGAGAGGACATCGACCTCAGCTATCGGATCACCCTGGGAGGCTACGAGAATTGGTACTTCCCTGACGCTCGGATCATCCACTACAAGGGAGAGAGCACCAAGAAGAGCAGCGTGAACTATGTGTTCGTGTTCTACAATGCCATGGCCATCTTCGCCCAGAAGCACTTCACACAGCGTAGTGCAGGCATCTTTCCCGCGCTCATCAATGGCAGCATTTACTTGAGCGCCGCAGCCGCGATCGCAGCTCGCTTCCTGAACCGCACCTTGTTGCCGGTGTTGGATCTACTGTTGGTGGTCGTGCTGTTGGCCTTGGCCCCGGTGGTCCCACAGCGGTGGCCCATCATCCAGGAACTTGGTACTGACGTGTTGATCGGAGCGTTCGTGGTGGGTTGGTCCGCGTTGTTCGGCGCCTACGACCGTCCACTAAGGTATGCGTCATCGCTCATGGCCATGGGCGCCATGGCCTGCCTGGCATTGACGATCGGGTGGTTGGGCTCGGGTGAGACCCAGGATGCCGTTGAAGTAGCCCTCCTGTGCGCTTGGATGGGTGTTGGGGCATTGGTGGTACGCGTCCTGTTACAACTCCTCCGGATCAAGGGGTTCGGCATGCGGCGCAAGGAACGGGAACGCATTCTTGCCATCGGTTCACCTGCCGAGACCAAACGCGCGTTGGCGCTTCTTTGGCAGACCCATTTCGGCCTCGGCCGGACACTTACTGTGCTTCCTGGCGGGCATGAGGCTTCTCCTGGACAATTGGCACGTATAATCTCCCGTGAGCGCATCGGTGAAGTGGTGTTCTGCGCCAAGGATATGCCTTGGGCCACCATGATCCAGAGCATGGAACGACTTCGCGATCTCGGTGCGGAATTCAAGATCGCCCAGCCTGAAGGTGAGTTCATCATCGGCCCCAGCAGCTTGGAGAGTTTACAGGACCTCTTCGTCCTGGAAAAGTACTCCGTGCGCGACCCGGCCGTGCGGCGCATCAAACGCATATTGGACGTGCTATCAAGCACCCTCATATGTATCGCTGCCCCGCTCCTACCGCTCGTGGCTCAACGACCCGGTCATGTTCTACGCGAGGCATGGGCCGTTCTGCTCGGCCATCGAACATGGGTCGGTTATGCCGGCCCGCTGCCACGGGATGTCCGTCTTCCGAAACTGCCACCAGCCGTTCTTGGACCTCTTCCGGAGGAACAACTTCCTATGGACCGAGCGCTGTTGGACCGGGTGAACATCCTTTATGCCAAGGATCATCATCCCTTCCGCGACCTTGTGATCATGATCAAGGGCCTACGCACGTTGGGTGTAAGATGATCGGTACCAACTGAGCGGGCATCGTTACCTTTGACCGGTGCCCGAAAAGGGCTGTGAGACCATGTCGCAGATCGATATCCTGTTGCCCAAGATGGGCGAAAGTGTGGCTGAGGCCACCATCATCAAGTGGTTGAAGAACGAGGGCGATCGGGTGGAAGCCGATGAACCCTTGGTGGAGATCGCCACGGACAAGGTGGACAGCGAAGTACCTGCCCCAGAGGCTGGTATCGTGCTCAAGCGGTTGGTGAACGAAGGTGACGTGGTGAAGGTTGGACAACCGATCGCTCAGATCGGCAGTGCAGTTGGAGCGGCCGCACCAGCACCTGTTACGACGGCAGCGACCGGTGTTGGTGCACAAACGCTTATCCCCTCCGGCAACGGTCGTTCAGCTCCTGCATCGGTGGGACCATCCGGCCCGGTCGAACGCAACGGACCCAGTGGCAAGTTCTACTCTCCTTTGGTCCGGAACATCGCCCAGAGCGAAGGGGTCTCGTTGCAGGAACTGGAAGCGATCGCTGGCAGTGGCCAAGGTGGCCGGGTGACCAAGAAGGATATCCTGGACTACTTGCCGAACAGAGCCCCTGGCGCCACCGCAGGGCCATTGCCTGCAACGAACGCACCGATATCCCCGGTTGCGACCACCGCGGCTACGGCCCCTGTAGCCACCCCGCAGGCCGCTCCCACGGTGGCCACGTCCCCGGGTGACGAACTGATCGAAATGGACCGGATGCGCAAGCTCATCGCCGACCACATGGTCATGAGCAAGCGCACAAGCCCGCACGTCACCAGTTTCGTGGAAGCCGACGTGACCAACTTGTGGCTGTGGCGCGAGCGGATCAAGAAAGCGTTCGAACAACGTGAAGGTGAGAAGCTCACCTTCACCCCGGTCTTCATCATGGCCATTGTTCAGGCCATCAAGGAGATGCCCATGGTGAACGTCCAAGTGGATGGGTACACGATCATCAAGAAGCGGGATATCAACATCGGTATGGCAGCTGCGATGCCCAATGGCAACCTCATCGTCCCGGTGATCAAGAACGCTGACCAACTCAACCTGGTGGGTATGGCCCGCAAGGTGAACGACCTTGCCAATCGAGCGCGACTGGGGAAACTATTGCCTGACGAGATCAGCGGTGGCACCTACACCGTGACCAACGTGGGCACCTTCGGCAACGTGCTGGGAACCCCGGTGATCAATCAACCACAGGTCGCGATCATGGCCACGGGGGCCATTCGAAAGAAGCCGGCCGTGATCGAGACCCCACAGGGCGACATGATCGCGATCCGGCATCAGATGTTCCTTTCCCATTCCTACGACCATCGCGTGGTGGACGGGGCGCTCGGCGGACGTTTTGTAAGGCGGGTGGCCGATATCCTTGAAGCTTGGTCCATGGACCAAGGGTACTAGGACCCTACCTGATGGAAAATCCTACATTTAGCCGCCCTACGCCTTTTTCTGAACCTGAATGCATCCACCCATGACGAACGGCTACGCTGCCTTAGCCATCATCGGCCTTACGCTTGGCTCCCTCCCGGCCAGCGGTCAAGGAGAGAACACGTCCTTCAACTGGAAGTTCGAGGAGGCCAACAAGTTGATGGAGGAGAAGTTGTACAACCAAGCGGCGGACATTTGGAGTGAACTGCTTGCTACGGACGGGGAGAACGCGAACTTGAGCTATAAGTTGGGCTATTCGTTCTTCCATTCATACAATCAGAAGAGCAAAGCCCTGCCTCACTTGGAACGGGCTTCACAGGCACGTTCGTCGGGCAAGTACGGCGGGTTCAATACCACGGGCTACGACCCTTTCGATGCCAAGGAGCGCAATGCCCCGGTGGAGGTGGATTATTACTTGGGTCGCGCCTACCACTTGAACAACGAGTTCGACAAGGCGGACCGGTTCTATCAGAAGTTCCTCGACGAGGTGGATGAGAAGCATGCACTTCGATCCGCGGCTTCCCGTGGTAAGGAGCAGACGGCGAACGCCCGCCTGCTGAAAGCCAATCCCGTCGCATACACCGTATCCAACGCAGGCAACATCATCAATGGTGATCACCCGGATTTCAGCCCGGTGCTCTCGGTGGACGGGAACGCGTTGTTCTACACGTCGCGGCGCATCCGGCCGGATAGCTCCAACGGTAGTATCATCGACCCCATTGCCGGATTGCCATACGAGAACATCTATGTGAGCTATAAGGACCGGGATGGCACCTTGAAAGCACCTGAACTGCTCAACATCAACCCTGCCGGTGCAGGTCACTTGGCATCGGCCAATGTGGCCGCGGATGGTCAGACCCTGTTCATCTATCGGGATGATGGGGGCGATGGCAATATCTACGAGAGCAAACTCGTGGGTGAGGTCTGGAGCGACCCGGTCCTGATGGGGAGCGATATCAATACCAAGGCCTGGGAGACCCATGGTGCGCTGACCGCTGATGGGAACACCTTCTACTTCATCAGCGATCGCAAGGGCGGTATGGGAGGACGCGACATCTACCGCGTGGTACGCCTTCCCGATGGCACGTGGAGCAAGGCGCAGAACTTGAGCAACACCGTGAACACCGCCTACGATGAGGATGGAGTGTTCATCCACCCCAACGGGCGTACGCTGTATTTCAGTTCCCAGGGTCACAACTCCATGGGTGGCTTCGACATTTTCTACACGGAGCAACAGGATGATGGTAGCTGGTCAACGTCCCAGAACCTGGGCTACCCACTGAACACCGTGGATGATGATGTCTTCTTCATCACTACTGCTGATGGCCGTCGCGGCTACTTCAGCAGTGACCAGATCGGAGGTTATGGAGAGAAGGACATCTACTTCGTGGACCTGCCGAACGAACTCGAGGCAGAAGGGCTTACCGTGCTCAAGGGATTCATCATCCCCCCACCGGGCGAAAGCCTCCCTCCCTCCACCATCCTCTATGTGACCGATAAGAGCACGGGCGAGGTGAAGACCTACAAGCCTCGGCAGCGTGATGGGGTGTACGTAGCGATACTGCCCCCCTGTAAGGAGTACAACCTCGACTACCGGGTGAACGACCAGACCGTACACACCGAGGACATCTTCGTGGAGTGCGAGAGTTCCTACCAGGAGATCAACAAGGAGATCTACTTGAACCCGGTCTCTCTGGCAGGACCTGCGAGCATCGTGGACCTACCGAAAGGGTCGCCCCCAGGTAAGAAGGAGAAGGGTGAACCGGTGAAGACATTGCCCGACGGCACGGTCGCCACTGTGGCCGCTGGCGACCCCAAAAAGGCACAGGACCCGAAGAAGGCCTTGACCGATGCCGAACTGAAGGAAAAGGGTGAGAAACATGTGGCCCCCGATGCGAGCTATGCGGACGAGTTCACGAAGTTCTATGCCTACAACGCCAAGGACATCGACCAGAACGATGCGCGTTGGAAACAGTTCGTGGATGTGGTCGTTGGCTTGATCGAGAAGAACGGAGAGGCCAAGGTGGTCATCGAGGCATCCGCTTCCAAAGTACCCACCAAGACGTTCGGAACGAACGAGAACCTGAGCCGTCAACGGATGGAGGACGCGCGAGCCCGTTTGGTGGAGGCTGTTACCGCCCGCGGCAAGGACGCCAATAAACTGATGTTGGAAGCCGTGAACAACCTGGTGCAAGGCCCGCGTTACTCGGGGGACTACCAGAGCACGGATAAGTATGGGAAGTTCCAATACGCCAAACTGAAGGTGCGCTAGACCTGGCACCCGACCTTCGCAAGAACCCCGGCGTGCTGTCGGGGTTCTTGCTTTCACACCACATAGCCATATGCCCCTCGAACTGATCCGTCCACTCGCATTCTTCGATCTCGAAACGACCGGGACCCGGATCGGGCGGGATCGCATCGTGCAGATCGGCATCGTGACCCTATCACCGGATGGCAGCCGAAGCAGTTACCAGACCCTTGTGAACCCGGGAATTCCGATCCCCCCGGAGGCTACTGCGGTCCATGGGATCACCGATGAGACCGTATCCGACGCGCCCCCGTTGGAAGCTGTGGCATCGATCGTGCTACGCGAATTGGAGGGTTCGACCTGGCCGGCTTCAACCTACTGCGGTTCGACATCCCGTTCCTGGCGGAAGAGTTCTTCCGAATAGGCGTGGAATGGGACCAGCTCAGCGTCCGCGTCGTGGATGTTCAGCGCATCTATCACCAGATGGAGCCTCGGAACCTGAGCGCTGCTGTGAAGTTCTATTGTGCCCGCGAACACACAGGAGCGCACGATGCCTTGGCCGATGTGGAGGCAACAGCCGATGTACTTCTAGCCCAGTTGGAACATTATGGCGAACGCCTCAAGGGGGACGTGGAGTTCCTTGGCGAACTCAGTGGGGATCGTAAGCGTTCACCGGATCCCTCAGGCAAGTTGCGCTTTGACGACCAGGGAATGGTCTGTCTGGGTTTCGGCAAATATTCCGGATGGACCTTGGAGAACATCGGCCGCAACGACCCGGGCTACCTCCAGTGGTTGATGACGAAGGCCGACCTGCCTGGTACTACCTTGGCGGTGATGCGCCAGGCACTTGCCGACCAAAACCAGTGAACCCATGAAGATCGTCTGCATCGGCAGGAACTACCGCGAGCATGCCAAGGAACTGGGTAACGATGTACCTACCGAGCCGGTCATCTTCCTGAAGCCTGCAAGCGCACTGGTGCCAGCCGGAGGGCCTATCCGATTACCCGCCTTCAGTGGGGATATCCACCATGAGATCGAACTGGTCTACCTCATCGCCCGTCGCAATGGGAAAGCCATCGCCGATCGGGTCACCATCGGCTTGGACCTCACCGCGCGAGACGTTCAACAACAATTGAAACAGGCTGGACTGCCTTGGGAAAAGGCCAAGTCCTTTGATGGCTCAGCCTATGTCGCAGGCACCTATGCCGAGGTCGTGAACCTCCCGGAGGGACGCCACATCGACTTCACGTTGTCCCGCAATGGCAAGTTGGTTCAACAAGGTCACAGTGGGGAAATGATCTTCGGAGTGGAGGAACTGATCGGCCATGTGGAGCGATACATGCATCTGGAGACCGGTGATCTGTTGTTCACAGGTACTCCGGCCGGGGTCGGTAGGTTGAACGCAGGTGACATTCTCCAAGGCACCTTATTGGGAGAACCCTTGTTCGAATTGCGTGTGGAGTAGCGGAACGCCGTGAACGGTACCTTTGTCCGCCCCTAGCCACGCGCAGGATCCCATCAGCATGACCAAGATCGTCCAAGTCGGTAACATCGCCTGCGGCAGCGACCAGCTCTTCCTCATCTCCGGTCCATGCGTGATCGAGACCGAGGACGTGATGTTGCGTACTGCCGAGAAGCTCAAGGAAGTGAGCGAACGCATGAAGGTGCCCGTGATCTACAAGAGCAGCTTCACCAAGGACAACCGCAGCAGCGTGGACTTCTACCAAGGCCCGGGCTTGGACGAAGGCCTGAAGGTCCTCGCCCGCATCAAGAAGGACTTTGGCTTCCCCATCCTCACCGACATCCACTACCCCAGCCAGGCCAAGCCCGCCGCTGAAGTGGTGGATGTGCTACAGATCCCGGCCTACCTGGTGATGCAGACCACACTGGTCACCGAGGCCGCGAGGACAGGCGCCGTCATCAACTTGAAGCACGCCCAATTCCTCGCGCCGGACAACATGACCAAGCCTGCCGAGAAGTGCGTGAGCGTGGGGAACGACAAGATCATCCTCACCGAGCGCGGCTACACCTTCGGATACAACGACCTGGTGGTGGACCCACGTGCCTTCTACCACATGCGGAAGACGGGCTACCCCGTGGTGTTCGACATCACGCACAGCATCCGCAAGTACGGCATCCCCAGCGCAGACCCACGCGGCGGCAACCGCGACGTGATGCCCACCATCGCCCGCGCCGGTGTGGCCGCCGGGGTGGACGGCGTGTTCATTGAAACGCACCCCGACCCCAGCAAAGCCCTCTGCGACGCCGCCAGCCAGCTCTGCGTGTACGACCTGGAGGAATTCCTCAAGCCTCTGCTCGATCTCCACGCCGTGGAGGTGAAGCACCGCCACCAACGCGCCAACGCCTGATCATCGCACCCGTACCGTCGACCCCCGGGGTCGACCAATGACATCACCCCGCACCATGGAACTTTACCTCGACAGCGCCGACATCAAGGAGATCGACGAAGCCTTCAAACTCGGCTTTCTCACCGGCCTCACCACCACGCCCACCTTCATGCACCGGGGCGGGGTCACCAACATCGACAAAATGATCCTCGACCTCGCCAAGAAGGTCCCCATCCTGCAGGTGGAGGCCCTGGGCGAGACCGCAGAGGAGGTGGTGAAGGAGGCCAAGCGCCAACTGAAGATGGGCCTGAAGAAGGAGACCACCGTCTTCAAGATACCCGTGAGCCTCGAAGGCCTGCGCGCTTGCCGCATGCTCCGCAACGAAGGCATCATGGTGAACGTGCACCTCGTGTACACCATCCAGCAGGCCTACATGGCCATGCAGGCCGGTGCCAGCTACGTGTGCCCGCTCGTCGGTCGTCTGCAGGACCAGGGGCATGACGCCCTCGCCCTCGTGGAGCAGTGCGTGCGCGCCGTGAACTACTACGGCTACGACACCAAGATCATGTTCAGCAGTGTGCGCACCGTGGAGCATGTGCGCAATGCCGTGGACCTCGGCGTGCACACGATCACTGTGCCTTGGAAGCTGATGAAGCAGCTCACCGACAACCACTTCACGGCCATCGGCACCAAGCAGTTCTACGTGGACACACGCCTGATCACCATGAAGGTGAAGGACGTGCTCTCGCGCAGCAACCCGATCGTGAAGGACAGCGCCACCGTGAGCGAGGCCCTCGTGGAAATGACCAAGCATGGCTTCGGTGCGGTGATGGTGGTGGACGCGAAAGGCAAGAACCTCGGTGTCTTCACGGATGGCGGCCTGCGTCGCGGCATCGAGAAGGAGGGCAACAAGTTCCTCACGAAGAAGCTGAGCACACTGAAGTTCAACGCGCCCTTCAGCATTAGCCCCGAGGCCTTGCTGGATGAGGCCCAGAAGGCCTTCAAGGAGCACAAGGTGGATACATTGAGCGTGAGCGAGAACGGCAAGCAGCTCGGCATGCTCGACATCCAGGACCTGATGAAGGCGATCGCGGGGTAGTTCGGCGTTGTCGGTTGCCGGTTATCAGGCTGAGTCCGTAGGAGCCTGACAACCGGCAACGAACAACTGACAACCATGTCCCTCCTCCTCCCCTTCACCACCCACGGGCTCCGCACCACCGCCTCGGAGCCCGAACTCCTGCGCCGCCTGGCCCGCACCAAGGCCGTGATCTTGGACTGGGACGGCGTGTTCAACGACGGCTTCAAGGATGCCGAGGGCGGCAGTCCGTTCAGCGAGGTGGGCAGCATGGGCGTGAACCTGCTGCGTTTCGCCCTGTGGTTGCGCAACGGCCCATTGCCCAAGGCCGCGGTGATTACCGGCCAGCACAACCCCTATGCGGAGCGCTTCGCCCAGCGCGAGCGGCTGCACGGCGTGTACATGGGTTTCACCAACAAGCCCGATGCCTTCGACGCCTTCCTCGCGAAGCACGGCCTGCAGGCCGAAGAAGTGGCATTCTTCTTCGACGATGTGCTGGACCTTCCCGTGGCGGCGCGCTGTGGCCTACGGGTGATGATCGGCAGCCCGGTGACCGCGTGGCTCGTGGACCAGGCCATCGCACGTGGCGAGGTGGACCTCGTCACGGCCAACAGCGGCGGCAACAACGGCCTGCGCGAGGCTACCGATGCGGTGATCGCGTTGCTGGGCAACGGGAGGGAAGTGATCGATCATCGGGTGCAGTACTCCGAGACCTACCAACGCTACCTCAGCGAGCGGCAGGCCGTTGTGCCAGAGATCGTTCGCAACGCCCGCTGATCAGCGCAAGTTGACACGTGTGGTCTGCACACCCTCCTTCACCACCACCGTAGCTGCCTTGAACGATGGTGGACCCATGGTCACCGGCGCATCGTTGCTGAAGCCATAAGGCTCCTGCGGCCAACCGACCCAACTCGTATTCAACACACGGTCGCTGTTGATGTCGTGGAACACCTTCACCGCATGGGTTCCCGGCTTCACGTCGGTGTAGGTCACCCGGACGGTTCGGCCCTCCGCCTTCACCACCTTGGGAGCACATCCTTTGTCATTGTCATAGGACTCTTTGGAAGGACAGAGCAACATCATCAGCTGCCCACCAGCATCCGGCTTAGTAAGGACGACCTCGACGTGCAATGTGGATTGGGCCATTGACCGACTGGCCAGAAGGAGCGCTATCAGGAGTATGGGTCGCATCGTGCTGGTTGAATGAAGTGTTCCGGGCCAGTGCTTCCGCAAGGTCCTTTTGAAAGCGGTCGCGCGACAACTCAACAGCGCCCAACCTACGGGTGAATGGATTGATGTACTGGGTGTCGAACAGGATGAACCCCTTCGCACGGAGCTGGTCCACCAATGCATGGAATGCGACCTTGCCCGCATGGTCCTTGCCGAACATGCTTTCGCCGAAGAAGGCCGCTCCCAAGGCTACGCCGTATATTCCACCTGAAAGCGTACTTCCTTCCCAGACCTCCACGGAATCGGCATATCCAGCCTCATGGAGATGCGTATAGGTCTGGATCAATCGTTCATCCAGCCACGTCTCCGGGCGGTCGGCACAAGCCCTCATCACACGTTCGAAACATGTGTTCATGGTCACACGATAGCGACCGGACCGGATCACACGGGCCGTCCTACGATCCGGTCGAAGTTCGTCCAGTAGGAACACGGCACGGGGATCGGGATCATGCCAATGGATCCCTCCATCATCGTGCACCATCAAGAAACGACCCTGCCGGTAGCCGTTCAACACCACATCCACAGGGATCGTAGGTACAGTGGAAAGGACACTCATTCCTTCACCACCCGAAGGATCCATTGTCCACCCGAACTCCGGAGTCGTATAAGCCATGATCCGCGAGGAAGGGTTTCGAGGCCGTTCAATTCGACCTTCCCTTCAGGGGTGGGAACGTGGTTGGAAAGATGACCCGTACGACCGATGGCGTCGATGAACCGCACCTCCACCGGTCCACGAATTCCAGTAGGGACCCGCAGCGTCAGTGATGTCGAGAAGGGCACCGGATAGGCCTGGAAACCTTCGATACCATACACATCGTCCCTCACGTCGACAGAAGCTACGAGTAGTTCGTGCGCCAAGAGAAAGTCGGGAATACCATATCCCAGTTCCGCGTCGGGGGAATTGAACTGCGATGCACTTCGGCGCACAGCGTCCATGATCTGCTGTGCGGTGCGCTCGGGGTGCAACTGCCACAGGCAGGCCACGAGTCCTGCCACGATGGGTGAGGCGAACGAGGTACCGTTCACCTCGGCGATGCCGGCCGGTTCACCATTCACCACCGCCACCCCGGAGGCCATGGCCGCGATATCCGGCTTCACCCGGCCATCCGCACTGGGGCCACGTGAACTGAAACCGGAAAGTACGGCAGCACTGTCCACACCACCCACGGCCAGGATGTCGATGGCATCGGCAGGTGCACCGATATGGAACCATTCACTGGAACCGGAGTTGCCCGCGCTCTGGACCGGGATCATGCCTTTTCTGGATGCGATGCCTGCTGCGATGCTGATGCGGGTGGTCTGGCCATCCATGTCAGCGTAAACGTGATCCGTAAGACTGTCATCGAACGTGGTGTATCCCAATGAGGTATTGAGCACATCGCACCCGATGCTGTCGCAGAACTCAGCACCGGCCACCCAATTGTCCTCTTCCACCACCCGTTCATAGGAAACGGTCTCGGTTCGCACCAGGACGTAGTCGGCTTCGGGTGCCGTACCCCTCAATTGCCCCGGGATATGACCGGTCATACAGCCAAGAACGGATCGTCCATGCCAGTGGTCCTGGTAGATATCCCCATCATGGTCAACCAGATCCCGAGTAGCGAGGATCCCCTCCCGGGTCCGCAGGTCCTCGAACGCATCGATCTCGTTCACCCGTTCGAAGCCCGAGTCGAGCACCCCGATGAGCATGCCCTGCCCTTCGGCGTTGAGCGCATGGAGCGTATGACCATTGAGCATCTCGATCTGTCGAAATGATCGGCCATACACATCGGAAGCCCCTCCTCGTTCCTCGGCCAGCGCGCGCGGTGTTCTGAACTTGTCCGTGTTGGGTGACGCAGTGGTTGTTGTGGTCACGGACCGCAAAGCCGCCACGAAAGGAAGCGCAGCGATGGTCTCCAATGCGCTCGCGTCAGAGGTGCGAACCGTGATGGCATTGAACCATTTGCTCCGGTTCACGAGCTGCACCTCCCCAGTGGCCAACACGGCGGCGATGTACGCAGGATCAACGGGCAGGTCCTGTTCGTCCAAGGCGATGTTCTGCGCTGCGCGCCGGGCCAATGCACGAGGAGAAAGGTATTCCTCCGGCGCATCCAAACTGTAGGGCGTGTTATCCTTGTCCGTGAAGCGGACCCAATGCAGATCCGGCCCCGTCTGGGCCACCACGGACAAGGACGACAGAAGCAGCGTGCAGAGGAGGGTGTTGCGCATGACCGATGATCAGTTCGTACCGTGGTCGACGGCCACCATGGTGACCTTGAACCCGCGGGTACCGGTCATCTGGGTATTCGTCTCTTCCCACTGTTTGTATACCATGCCTATGCCTTTGGCATATCGCTCCACCAGATCACGCCGATCCACGGGGTTCGCAGGAACGGTGTTCTGCACCAATGCCGTGCTATCAAAGGATAATCCGTTCACGGACCAAGCGACATCCACTTCCTCGTATCCCACTTCGAGTTCCGGGTTCACATTGAACACATTGGAGTCCCAGGCCCTTCCCATGCGCACCGGGAAGGATAACTTCAGGCGTCGCTCGTTCTCCTCGGTCAATTCGGCTATGATACCGTTCGCTGTGGTCGACCAAACATCACGAACACGCCAAGTGCCACTGGTATCCTGAACGGAGCGTTGTACCCGCCAAGCTTGACGACCTTCGGCATCGATGAAAGCACTTTCAATGCGCTGCCTGAGCCGGTAGCTCACACTATCGTATTCACCGAAC
>JADKCV010000040.1 GCA_016718655.1 Flavobacteriales bacterium
GGCCCACCACTGGCGACGAGCACGGTGCCGTCCTCATTGCGGATCTCCCAGGTGGTCTGGTCGGGGTTGCCGTCGGTCTGGAATTCCAGGGTCACATCGGTGCAGGGCCCATCGGCCACACAAGCCACGGAACCCACGGTGCTGGTCTCCCCGTTGGGGGCAGGCCAGGCAGGAGGTCTGAGCGACGGAGGGATTGTAGGTGTTGACCGGGCAGAGGTCGCACGCCACCTGACCCAAGTTGGCCGAGAAGCTGCCTGGGGGGCAAGCGCTGCAAGCGGTGGCGGCCGTGGTGTTGTTCGCATATCCGGCCGCGCAAATTGTGCGCAGGCGATGGAGACGTGACATCACTAAACGTACCCGCCGCAGGCGAGACAACCAGTGGCCCGCGGTCGTTGGGTTGTAGTATCCCGCTGCCCGGCTCTGGCGTTCGATCGGTGGTCACAGCACCGACGTGCCCGCGACACGGGCGAGGGCAACCGGTGCCCGCTGTCGTTGGTTGAAATATCCCGGAGCACAACTCTGGCGTTCGATCGATCCGGTCACCGCACACAGAGGTGCCTGCACTGCACGCGTTTGCACGATAACGGCTCCGGAAGCTGTCGCTGAAATAACCCGCGGCACAAGCGGGCTGATCGATACCATCGGGGCAATGTCTGAACCCGGCGGGCGGGTCTTGCGGGCCGTGGTCGCATCGTTGCCATCCATGTCGGTGATGGTTTGCGTAGTACCCCAATGCGCAGGCGCCACGTGTTCACATCGAAGTTGACGGTGCCGTCCACTGCGAATGGGCAGCCGTCGATGCAGTCCGGCCGTACCGTCCACATCGGTGTCCGAATCAGCCCGCCACGGCCGCAGACGCGGTACGATGCTGTTGGCATCGTTCGGGCAAAGGTCAACAAGTCAACGGTGCCATCGTGTCGCACTATCCACGTTGTCGCTCACCGTGAAGGGCGAAAGTTGGTGATGCCCGCGCGAGGACTGTGTAGGGATCGCCCCCTGTCGCTGCAGCAAGGCGCCGAACTCCGGGCGCTGCCGTTTGGCGAGCCACCGTGCTGCTCGCGTGTAAAGCCCGTGCCCTCTGACCAGCATTCCTGCGCTTGTACCCGTTGCATTGGTTCCCATGGCGACCGCTTCGTTGATGTGCGGTGGTCTGCTTACTGTGCGTGGTGAGCGGCGTCCTATGGGGTGTGCCCGCAGATCGCCGCTGCTACTCACACGGACTCCACACGCACGCTGAAGTCATCAGCCGTGCTGCCTGCGGTAAGCTGCACGTTCACTGGCAGGTAGCTCGTGGCGAGGCCGACCGGGTAGAGCACATTGGTGGCCGTATTGGGTACCCGGCGGCGCAAGATGCCGGTGCCGTTCGTTACGCAATAGTTCGCGGCCGTGCCACCGGTGAGCGTGGCACTTGTGCCGAGCAAGAGGTTGTTGTTGCCCAGCGTGATGCGTCCGCTCGTCAGTGTCAGGTTGGTGTTGATCGTCTGGGTGCCGCCCAGCGTGACACCGTTCGCGTTGTTGATGGTGAGTGTGTTGATGGAGCCGCTGCCATCGAGCGTTTGCACCGCACTTCCAGCGAAGGGAAGGTTGGTGAGCGTTACGCTGCCGCTGTTGGTGAAGGAACTGCCGGTGAACGAGGTGATGGTACCAGCGAAGGTGCCCGCATTGGTCACCGCGCCGCCTACGACAGCCGGCGTGCTGAAGGTGAGTGCACGTCCCCCGCTCCAATGTTGGGCAGACCGGCATGCGAACTCGTGCTGCCGAAGGTCCACGCGCGTTCACGTTGACGCTACCGCCGCTGCTGTTGGTGAAGGTGGGAGGTCGTGAAGTTTCCGTACTGCGTGTGGTTCACGGCACCGCTGTTCACCACGGAACTGCAGTTGGCCCAAGCTGTCGAAGTTGATGTTGAACACCCCTCCGGTGGCGTTCTGCGCTGCCGGTCCCCTATCCATGTTCCAGCGCCCCAGTTGATGGTGCCGCTGTTGGTGAGTGTGCTGTTGAGGGTCTTGTTGTTAGCGGTAGCCAGGGTAGCCGTAGCGCCCGCAGCCACCGTGAAGCCCGCCGGACCGGCGATCGTGCCGCTGTTCCACGTGAGGGTTCCGCCGGGGGCGATGGTGGTGCCGTTGCCCGTGGTGGTGTTCCAGATCGCGCCTACTTCAAGGAGCAGAATACTGGTGGTGTTGGTCCACGGGGTGTTCTGCGTAACGGTACTGCTTACGCTGAAGGTGCCCGCACCGGTGAATGCGGAACCGGCATTGAGGCTGCCGGCGGAGGTGACGAACAGCGTGCGCCCGGTGGGGATGTTCAGCGTGCCCGCGTTGGACCACGCCGTCGCGAAGGTCCACGTACCCGCGTTCACGTTGACGCTACCGCCGCTGCTGTTGGTGAAGGTGGTGGAGGTGGCAAAGTTCCCGCTGACGGTGTGGTTCACCGCGCCTGTATTCACCACGGGAACTTGCAATTGTCCGAAGCTGTCGAAGTTGATATTGAACACACCACCGGTGGCGTTCTGCACATTGCCGGTCCCTATCCATGTTCCAGCGCCCCAATTGATGGTGCCGCTGTTGGTGAGGTGCTGTTGAGCGTCTTGTTGCTTCCGGTAGCCAGGGTCGCCGTAGCGCCCGCAGCCACCGTGAAGCCCCTGGACCGGCGATCGTGCCGCCGTTCCACGTGAGCGTGCCGCCGGGGGCGATGGTGGTGCCGTTGCCCGTGGTGGTGTTCCAGATCGCGCCACCTTCAAGCAGCAGAACGGTGGTGGTGTTGGTCCACGGGATATTCTGCGTAACGGTACTGCTCACGCTGAACGTTCCCACACCGGTGAAGGCGGAACCGGCATTGAGGCTACCGGCGAAGGTGACGAACAGCGTGCGCCCGGTGGGGATGTTCAGCGTGCCCGCGTTGGACCACGCCGCCCCGAAGGTCCACGTACCCGCGTTCACGTTGACGCTACCCCCGCTGCTGTTGGTGAAGGTGGTGGAGGTGGTGAAGTTTCCGCTGCTTGATGGTTCACCGCACCGCTGTTCACCACGGGAACTTGCAGTTGTCCGAAGCTGTCGAAGTTGATGTTGAACACACCACCGGTGGCGTTCTGCACGCTGCCGCTCCCTATCAATGTTCCAGCGCCCCAATTGATGGTGCCGCTGTTGGTGAGGGTGCTGTTGAGGGTCTTGTTGCTAGCGGTAGCCAGGGTGGCCGTAGCGCCCGCATCCATCGTGAAGCCCCCTGGACCGGCGATCGTACCGCTGTTCCACGTGAGCGTGCCGCCGGGGGCGATGGTGGTACCGTTGCCTAACGTGGTGTTCCATGTCCCGAAGTCGACCACCAAGGCGATGCTGGTGTTCGTCCATGGGGTGTTTTGCGTAACGGTTCCACTCGCTATGGTCAAGCTGCCCCCACCACCAATGGTGCCGGCATTCCAATTGAGCGGACCGCCGTTCAAACGCAACGCACCGGTCGTGCTTATCGAGCCACCGCTGAGGTTCAAGGATCCGTTCACGTCCAGGTCTATGCCCGCACCATCAGGCACCGTGAGGGTTCCGCTGGAGAGGGTGAGCGTGCCACCACTGGAAACGATCAGTTGATCAGCAGAGCGGTTGTCGATGACCGTCACCACATGTCCTGGCATAATGGTGATGACACCGCTCAGGTCGGTCGGGGTCGCAAAAGCATCCACCCAGCCGGAACCGTTCCAGTAGAACCAGGTGCCGAGGGAGTTCCAGTCACCGGTCACTTTGCTGCGAAAGTCCCCAAGGGTCTGGGCCGTGAGGCCAGCGCTAAGGAGAAGGACCGCGCCGAGGGCGCAAAAGGATCGGATCGTTCGGGTCATGGGTGGTTGGTGGCCCACTCGGGCCAAGGGTAGCGAAACAAGAAGGAGATGGGTTCGGACGTCATGACCCGGAAGTAGTACGGCTTCTTGGCCAATGTGAGCGGATGGCAATGATCACGCACTTGCCGGAGGAGGTTGTTCGGTGGTTGAGCGAAGGCGGATGTTCCCCTTGCGGCTACGAACCAAACATGATCCCCACACTAACTCAAGTAAATAATCGTCATCCGCCTCATTGGAGGTCTGGAGGAGTGGCATCCTGCGTAAAGCACCTCGTTGTTCGGTCAAGAGCGCGGTGTTCTCAGTGCCCCAGGTTCATATCCACCACCGGGCGTACGAGGTCCACGTATTGCTTCGAGCGGCCACCCAGGTAGTATGCCAGATCTCGCAGCATGTGGCTTTCATCGTAGTAGCCGCATTGCAAGGCTATATCCAGGTCGAGCTTGCGCAGTTCCTTCATGCGCTGGTACGCGTAGTTGAAGCGTATGATGGAAGAGAAGGTTTTCGGGTTGGCACCAAGCTCGATGACCGACCGTCGTTCCAACTGGCGGATGGAAAGTCCGGCGTCTCCGCAAGTTCCGGCGTGGTCGCCTGCCCGTGTGTTGCGCGGATGTGCCGCTCCACGCGTTGCATAGCTGTTTCTCCCTCGCCCAATGCCCGGTCGATCATCTCAGCAAATGGGACCAGTGCAATGGCGCACCGTTGGGCCGGATCCGTTTCTCTTCAAGCGCCTTGCGTAGGTGCTCGTATCGGCCGGAGAGGAGCGGTTCCGGTGCCATGAAATGCTCGTTGAACGCGTTCACGGGCTTCCCGAAAAGGCGGTAGAAACCGCTGGGTAGGAAATTGAGCCCCCACCACATGCACGGGGCCTGCACTGCTCAAATAACGGGCGCGCTCTGGGAACATGGCCGGCGAACCCGATTACCCCACGGCAAGGACGTACCGTCCTCGGTATGGTACAAGGGGACTCCACTGAGGATAATGGACAGCTTTATGTAACCGTCGGGCGCTAATCGCTCCGGAGGTACCGGCGCCATGAAATGCACATGCATCACGCGTGCCACATACGCATCGTAGGGGCGTCTCAGGAAGCAGAACGTGATAGTCCTTCACCATGTCCTCAATAGTACAGCATGCGATCCCAGCATCCGGCGTCTTGATCCGGACCACCCCAAGGGATAGTGTCCGATCTTTCCGGACGGTGAAATAAGAGGACCCCTGGATACCGGTCAATACCCGATCGAGGGTATTTCGGCCGTTAGGGGATAACTTTGGTTATAGGCCGACGGCGCTCCATCAGAACTGGAACGGCCCATAAGGCCGGCGATGCCCGGCGGCGCCCATAGCCGAACGCACCCCACTGCGCGCCAGAATGCACTTCGGCCCACCTGCTGTAGGACGATCCCCACCAGCAAGGGAATGGCGCTCCATGCACCGACATCCAGTGCGACCAATTGACTGCTGAACGTGGTCCCGATGTTCGCCCCCAACACCACACCCAACGCGTTGCGGAAGGGCATCACACCGCTGTTCACCAGTACGATGGTGAGGATGATGACCGCAGAGGATGAATCCAGGAGCACCGTGACGATGGTACCCACGAGCACAGCGCTCCACGTGGTGGCCGTGTACCTGCCCAACCATGCTGCCAGCCGATCGGAAGCCAAGGAACGCAGTGCGCTCGACAATGCGTCCACTGCGGACAGGAAGATCGCCAGTCCGATCAGAACGAAAAGAAGGACGCTGAGCCAAGTAGGCATGTGTACAACAGTGCGCAAGGAAGGAAATGCAGGTTACCGGTACATGGTGCGTGTGTGAATGAAGTGTCGGAACGCAGAAGCGCCCCGGGCTTGTGGCCCGGGGCGCTCCGCTATCATTCAAGATCCGCTTACGGCTGGATCATCAGACGCTCGGTGTACACGTTCGCGCCAGCGGTGAAGTTCACCAGGTACATGCCTGCGGCGAGTTCGCCGTTCAGGTCGATGACCGTGTTCACATTTCCGTCGGCCACTGCGATCGTGCGGGCGCTCACGCGCTTACCGCTCAGGTCGTAGATGTCCATGCTCACCGTGTTCACACCTTCCTCGATGGCGCTGAGGCTGAAGTTCAGCACATCGCCACGGTTCGGGTTGGGGAACATACGGAGTTCAGCAGCGTCGGCGATACCGGCGAAGTTCGCGCCGCCCAGTACAGCACCGGGAGCACCGATGGTCACTTGGCAAACAGGACCCCACACAGCAGCGTCCGTGCACCAGGTGGCACCGTTGTTCTTGCTCACACGCACTTCCACATCGTAGGTCTCTCCGGCCAAGAGGGCACCGGTCACCCAGTTGAGTTGGAGGATGTAGTTGGTGGACGTACGAACCGCAACAACGCCTTCGTTGGGTTGGCTGAAGCGGAACTGGTAACGGTTCGCACCGCTCACAGGACGCGCGTAGATGTAGCTACCAGGAGCGAACGGACGGGTCACACCACAGCTGAAGGTGGATGCACCGGGGACGTTCATCAGCTGGGTCTGTGGGCAGGCAGCGAGCACTGGGTTGATCACCATGCGGCAAGCTGGACCGAAGGCGCCGTTCAAACCGTTCACACGGGCACGGACACGCACGTTCATCAGCACGTTGGCAGGGATCTGGCTGGAAACAGCCCAGTTGTTCACTTTCATGTGGCAGGCGCGGGTGGCGCTGGCAGGACCGAAGCCATCGCTGTTGGCGTGGTTGCGGAAACGACGGAAGCTGTAGCTGCCGTTCGGATCGAAGATCCAGAACTCGTAGCCATCATCCGATTGGTTACCGACCAACCATTGTGCGCTGACAGCAGCGTTGGGGGCGGCCACCATGTACTGACCGTTCACCCAATCCAACTTGTCGCAGCTGGATGCGAGGAGACCATCGTTGCTCAGTGGCAGGCAGAAGGCCTGGTTGCCGCTGATGGCGCTCACGCTACCCGTGCTGAAGTTGGCTTTGTTGTCGATGATACGGGCATTGGTACCGCTCACGAGCAGTTCGTAGCCACCACCGACGATACCGTCACCGGCAGCATCGTTCACCACCAGACGGTAGCAACCTGCAGGTACGCAGAGCTCCTCGATGATCACAGCACCCATCATACCATCGTTGTAAGGTCCACCGGCTTCCACCACGGTAGCGGTACCGTCCTGGAGCAGGCTCCAGGAGGTCTGGCTGCCGAAGGCGTCCAAGGTGATGTTCAGGATGATGTTCTCGGTGCAGCCCGTGGGAACACCCACGCAATTGCAGTTCTGGTCGTAGGTATCGTTGATCGTACCCACGTTGCCGTCGTTGCAGGCGGTGCCGGGGATGGTGACCGTGAGGATCAGGGTCTCCGTGGCGCAACCGTTCACGCTGGTGTAGGTACCGCTCTGGGTGTAGGTGGTCCCGTTCACTGCCCAGGTGTAGCTGGCGCAGGCCGTTTCCGTCGTGGTGTTGTTCGTGCTCGGCGTGATCGTCAGCACCAGGGTCTCCGTAGCGCAACCCACCACGTTGGTGTAGGTACCGCTGGCGGTGTAGGTGGTTCCGTTCACGGCCCAGGTGTAGCTGTCGCACTCGCTCACCGTCGTGGTGTTGTTCGTGCTCGGCGTGATCGTCAGCACCAGGGTCTCCGTGCTGCAACCGGTCACAGCCGTGTAGGTGCCGCTCTGGGTGTAGGTGGTTCCGTTCACGCTCCAGGTGAAGCTGTCGCAGGCGCTCTCCGTGGTGGTGTTGTTACCGCTCTGCAGGATCGTGAGCACCAAGGTCTCCGTAGCGCAACCCACCACATTGGTGTAGGTACCGCTCACGGTGTAGGTGGTTCCGTTCACAGCCCAGGTGTAGCTGTCGCACTCGCTCACCGTCGTGGTGTTGTTCGTGCTCGGCGTGATCGTCAGCACCAAGGTCTCCGTGCTGCAACCGGTCACGCTCGTGTAGGTACCGCTCACGGTGTAGGTGGTTCCGTTCACAGGCCAGGTGTACGTGTCGCAGGCGCTGATCGTGGTGGTGTTGTTACCGCTCTGCAGGATCGTCAGGACCAAGGTCTCCGTAGCGCAACCCACCACGTTGGTGTAGGTACCGCTGGCGGTGTAGGTGGTTCCGTTCACGGCCCAGGTGTAGCTGTCGCACTCGCTCACCGTCGTGGTGTTGTTCGTGCTCGGCGTGATCGTCAGCACCAGGGTCTCCGTAGCGCAACCCACCACGTTGGTGTAGGTACCGCTGGCGGTGTAGGTGGTTCCGTTCACGGCCCAGGTGTAGCTATCGCAAGCGCTTTCCGTGGTGGTGTTGTTCGTGCTCGGCGTGATCGTCAGTACCAAGGTCTCCGTGCTGCAACCGGTCACGCTCGTGTAGGTGCCGCTCTGGGTGTAGGTGGTTCCGTTCACGCTCCAAGTGAAGCTATCGCAAGCGCTCTGCGTGGTGGTGTTGTTACCGCTCTGCAGGATCGTGAGCACCAAGGTCTCCGTAGCGCAACCCACCAGTTGGTGTGGTCCGCTCACGGTGTAGGTGGTTCCGTTCACGGCCCAGGTGTAGCTGTCGCACTCGCTCACCGTCGTGGTGTTGTTCGTGCTCGGCTGATCGTCAACCAGGGTCTCCGTAGCGCAACCCACCACGTTGGTGTAGGTACCGCTGGCGGTGTAGGTGGTTCCGTTCACGGCCCAGGTGTAGCTGTCGCACTCGCTCACCGTCGTGGTGTTGTTCGTGCTCGGCGTGATCGTCAGCACCAAGGTCTCCGTAGCGCAACCCACCACGTTGGTGTAGGTACCGCTGGCGGTGTAGGTGGTTCCGTTCACGGCCCAGGTGTAGCTGTCGCACTCGCTCACCGTGGTGGTGTTGTTCGTGCTCGGGGTGATCGTCAGCACCAGGGTCTCCGTAGCGCAACCGTTCACGCTCGTGTAGGTACCGCTCTGCGTGTAGGTCGTGCCGTTCACCGTCCATGTGTAGCTGTCGCATGCACTGATGGTGGTGGTATTGTTGGTGGAGGGGTTCACCAGGACGTTGACGGAGGCTACAGCATTGGGTGCGCAACCGTTCGATGCCGTTACGGTGTAGGTTCCACTCGCAGCTACAGTGGCAGCAGCGATGGTCGGGTTCTGCGCAATGGAGCTGAACGAGTTCGGACCGCTCCAGCTGTAGGTGATCGTGGCGTCACCGGTGGCAGAGGCGTTCAGGTTCAATGCTTGACCAGCGCAGATGGGACCATTGCTGGTCGGGGCGCTGAGCACAGGAGCGTTGCAAGCGCTGGGGTAGGTCAGGAACGGGGATACCGATCCACCGGCCACCGGGTTCGCCCAGAAGTAGCTCTCGATGACGTTGTTGGGATCGGAGATGTCCACGTTCAGGTGGAAGGAGAACACACCGTCCGTGGTGAACTGACCGATCAGGATACGGTTGGTACCAGCGGGATCCACACCCGTTCCAGCGGGCAGGGTCGCATAGGCATCATCGATCCAGGTGAAGGTGTTACCCGACCCGGTGAGGGCCGTGAAGTCCAGCGCACCGCTGAGGTTGGTGGTGAGCGCTGGCACCACTCCGGGGATGCTACCGTCGTTGCCGCTGAAGCCGGGGAACACACCGCAGGAGGTGAGGTCGCCGTTGGTATCAGCGGTACGAGGCACACCGACCTGGGCAGCGTTCGAACCCAGTGCACCGCAAGGGGAAGCACCACCGGCGGTACCGGTGGAACCCAAGGTGATGTAGGAATCGAACAGGGTACCCGTGGAAGCACGACGCGTCTGGGCGGGGAATTCCGACCCGAAGTTGTCATCGTTCCAGAAGGTGGTGGTGGTCGAGAAATCGGCCGCGTTGCCTGCATTGGTGCTATAGACCTGCAGGAAGCGGTAGTTGGGGGCCATGTCCACGTACACGCGGTACACTTTGGAACCGGCCACGATCGGGAAGGAGCTATTGCCCAGATCGTTGTTCAGGAGATCGGCGTCGGCTTGAGTGATGGTGTGGAACTCTTCCACGATCACCCCCTCGAGGCCTTGCGCCTTGGTGGACAGGCCCGTAAGGACCAATCCGGCACTGAGCAGGGTTGTACAGATCGACTTTTTCATGGGTTTGTTTTGAAGGGTGATGGGGCCGGCCCGCCTGGTAAGGTCCAGGCGGGCCGCCCGCATCGATCGGGGTTTAGTAGCAGGTGGAACCGAAAGCGTTCACGAACTGACCGAAGTCGGTGGAGTTCACCACACCATCGCGGTTCAGATCACCAGCGCAACCAGCAGTGGCGCTCACGTCGGAACCGATCTGGCTGGCCAAGGTCCAACCGGTGGTCCAAGGCTCAGCACCGGGCTGGAAGGCACCACGGTACTTGGCACCGGTGAAGAAGCCGTCCACAGGGGCGTTGAGGGTGGTGGTGGCGGTACCGGCAGCAGGAACAGGGTTCACGCGGTCGGTGAGCACGTTGTTGCCGGTGAGGGCATACGTGGCATCGATGAGGCTTTGTGCAGCCACCACGAGGTTACCATCCGTGGTGTTGAACTTGATCTGCTCAGGGCTTCCATTGACGACGGGCACCGCGTTGATCTGCAGCGGCGTGGTCACTTCCTGGAAGGTGGAGTTCAACACCTTGAACGCGTTGCTGTTCCATGAAGCAGCAACGGCGGTGGTCATGTTCAGACCACGAGCGTAACGAGCGAACACGCAGTTGGCGAGGGTACCGAGGGTACGCTCCTTCGCTTCGATGCCCTCGTCGTTGAGGTTACGGGCGATGAACGTGGCGTTGTAGATCGTTGGGTTGCTGGAGAGACCACCGTTCGCGATGTTGGTCGCGTTGTCATCACCATCAGCCTCGAATCCGTTGTCGCCCTGGTTGAAGGCACCACCGCTGTTGTCGGGGCCCTGCAGACCGTAGAAGAACTGGATCTTACCGTTCCAGCCCTGGTCGTAGTCGATGTAGTCATCGTCGCAGTGCATACCGACGATGTACTTCGCGTTCACCGTGCCACCGAAGAATTCGAACGCATCATCCAGGTTGGCGATCACTTCCACGTGGTCGATCGTGGTGCCGCTACCAACGCCACCCAAGGTGAGGCCGTTGATCTCGTTGTTGGCACCGATGACCTGTCCACCATGACGGAGGGACACGTAACGGATCACACCGCTGTTGTCGGTGTTGATCTCTGCGCCGACCGCAGCACCGTAGAGGTGACGGGCATCACCGGACGCGAGACCTTCAATGGTGCCGACGCCGTTCGTAGCCGTAGCGGTGAGATCACCGTCCGTCGTACGCTTGTTGGTATAGGCATTGCCCAACACGACCAGGCTTCCCCACTGACCGCGGTTGGTCACTGCGTAGGAACCGTCCAAGGGATCGGCGTTGGCGGTCATGATGATGGGGCAGCTCTCGCTACCGTTGGCCCAGATCTGGCCGTTGCGAGCCACGATGATGGCATGTGACGCACCAGGGTTCGAAAGCGCCTTCACCACCGTACCGGGTTCGATGAAGAGGTCCTGACCAGCGTTCACGTACATCCGTGCGTTCAGGATGTAGAGGTTGTTGCAAGTAAGGGTGGTCGTGGGGTTCAGCAGGTTACCGTTCACATCCACCAAGGTGGAGACGTTCACCTGGGTACGGACCGATACATCGGGACAGCCGCAGGAGGCACCGATGGACTGGGCATGCCCAGCACCGGCTCCGACAGTGGCAAGGCCCACCGCCATGGAAAGTTTCTTCAGGGTACTCATTGGTCAGGACTTAGGGTTTTTGAGTTTTCGGAACATGCTCTGTTGAGCGCCACAAAGCTGATCCAACCCTTGTCCAGCGCGGGTTACAGAAAGGCTATCATTCGCTTATCCTTCCGCCCTTCCCACCTTACCGATCTAACGATCCACGTTAAGAATTCACCTTCGCTTAAGGCGCTCTTAGATCGATCCGATCGATCGCTTAACATGTCCATCGGCAACCGCTGAGCCTCAGGCGAACCACCCTACCGGGTCGGTTCCCACGCCACGGTCTGTCGCAGTGTCGTGTGAACGATCTCGCCCGGTTCGGGATCCGCATACACGTAGCGCTGGAAGGATCCATCGGGAAGACCGATCTGTACATTGAACTGGAAGGACAGTGGGCCACTGGTGGTAAGCTGCGCGAGGAGCACATGGCCCTGTGTACGTGCTCCACTGACACCACCCAACACGGCCCATGCACCGTCGAGGGTGTGCAACTCCGCCCCCTTGATCGTGCCGAGGTAGCTGGGCGTGAAGCGGAAGGTCACCACCTGGGGCACCGAGTCGGCATCGATCGATCCATCACGCGCACACCAGGCAGGGCGTCCTTTCCGGGGTCCCCGGCATCGGCCATGTTTCGCGTACTACGAACCCTTGGTGTCCAAGTGCAGTGGCAACGCCCAATGGGCCGCATCCACCGCTCCGATGGTGACCCATGAATCCGGGATACCATTGGCATCGACCCCTTGTGAACTCTCTACCTCATGCGCAAAGCTCCATGCCGGATCGGTCTGATTGTGGAACGGGGTGGATGCCGAGATCGCAAGCGGATGCCGCTCCGCACCATACACCATCTGCATCCGATGGTCGGTAGCGATGTGGGCATAGATGCGGAACGTGTCCAATGTGTCGGTACCCACCACAGCCCGATGGAACCGTTCCACCCACACACTATCCAACGCAGGATCTTGCGCCATCAATGGCAGTGCATGTAAGCACCACGCCACGAGGACCGCAGCCCAGCAACGACGTTCCACCTTACTGCTTGATGATGCGGGACTGTGCGAGTTCATCGCCGGTACGCACTTCCAACAAATAGATCCCTGCGGCTTGTCCCGAAAGGTCCAGGGTCAAGGTCAGCTCTCCACCACGGATGCCCAGCTCCTGACCCATGATCGACCGGCCGACGGCATCCCGCACCACATAACTCACCGCTGCGCCTTCGCGCAGGTCCATGCGTACGCGCACCGTGCCCTCAGTGGGGTTCGGCATCACGGAGAGGAGTGTATTGCTCGTATGCTCCTGCACACCGACGATGCCATCGCATGTACAACCGGTCACCCACGTATCGTCCAACGTCTCCGGGTCACCGTCGTCGCAAGGTGTGCCAGGCAAGGCACCACCACCCAACACACCTTCGCAATCCTCTCCAACACAGGCACAATCAACATTGTACACATCGTTGGAGGTGTCCGCACTACCGTCATCGCAAGTGGTCCCTGGTTGCGCTACTCCACCGGGCACACCGAGGCAATCCACCACGGGCGCGGACGAATTGAAGCACAGCGTGGGGTGTGTGAACTTGTTATCGCCGGACACCGCAGTACCTGCAGTATCGGACGGGAGCAGGTCGGCATAGAACTCCATGTACTCGTGACACTCGGGAGCGCTACAGATCAATTCATCCGGCAGTCGCACCCAGAGGTTGAGGCAGAACGTGAACTCACCGTCCGTGGTGAACTGACCGATCAGGATGCGATTGGTCGTATCGGGGGACTCATAGCCACCGAGAACCGCCCAACCCATGTTGTCATTGCTGTAGGTGTTGGAACCACCGCTCTCCGTGAGATCGGGCAGGGTACCAACGGATACGACGGAGGGAATGGTCGTTGCGGCGATGAGACCATCCGAGGTGGTCAAGGGAATGCCCATCTCAGGAGCGTTGTTCACCAACAAGGGCGTGCCCGTGCTTCCACCATCGTTGTTGGGTCCACCCACCAAGGAACCATCCGTATCGTCCACCTTCAGCACACCGACATGTGCGTCCGACGCAGGCCCGAAGGACAACCAGGTATCGATGGCCACGGTGTTCTTGTTCAAGTGGATGTCGTTGATGTCCTCACCCCAGCTTCCCCCGCGGTCATCGTTATTGAAGAACGAGGTGCTCGTGGAGAAGGTGATGGGATGCTGTTCGAAGCCGCCCACGGTGAGGAGCTTGTATCCCGGCTTGAGGTCGACGAACACCCGGTAGGTGCGGGCTCCCTCGGGCACGCTTTCGCCACCGTCCAGATCGGCGGCATCATTGGCATCCGCGATGTAATACGGCTCCACGATGATGCGCTGCAAACCGGAGGGGTCCGGCGGCGCGTATTGTGCGATGGCGATGGGAGCCATCGTGGCAAGGAGCAGGAAGGAAAGCGATCGGAACATGGTCATTCAAGAATGGGCGCGAAGCTATCCGGGTCCACAGCGGACCATGTGTAGCACGCGTGATGCTTGGGTTAGCCCACTGTTATGAAGGGTTATCGGTGTTGCGTCAGGGCTTGACGAAGCGCGCGTGGTAACGGCCCTGTTCCGTATCCAGCATGATCACGTAGGTCCCTGCAGGCAGGTCGCGGACATCCACGGAAGCGCCTTGATCGATGCGCTGTACACGACCGCTTCGCAAGGTCCTTCCGGATACATCGGTGATACGGTGTTCCGCAACATCCACGAGAATGGGCAACTGCACATGCACCACATCGCCCACCGGGTTCGGCGCCACGATCAATGCACCGCGGTCCGACTCCTCATCGATCCCCACATCCGGGCAGATCAGGCCCACGTCCAGGCCATTGCAATTGCCAGGACCGTAGCAGCATAACTGTGGGATGTTGAAGTTGGCCGAAGGGTCGTAGTTGCATGCCAGCATATCAAGGCAACCGAAGATGATCGTGGTGGCGCAGGATCCGTCATCGCATCCGGCCGCGGGGTCGTACTCCAGGAAGTTCGGATCCGTACAGCCGCATTGCGGAGGGTAGTTCAGCTGGCCGAAGGCCGTCTCCCCTGCGAGCAACACGCTGTCCGAGGCCACGTACCGTACCAGATCACCATTGGGCCGCTGTACCTCGACGTTCAGGGAGAAAGCCAGTTCACCCGTGGTGGTCAGCTGTGCCACCAACACCTGGTTCGCCGCGGTGGGCCCGACCACCCCCGGCATGGAACATCCGACCCGTACGTCGGAGGAGATGAAGCTGCTCTGTCCGGCCTGATCACCGAAGGCCACCTCGGGATCATCGCCGATCACATTGAATTGGGGGGGAAGCACAACGGCGCCTTCAACGGTCATCAAGCCATCCCCTTGTGTGAGTGCGATCCCCGCTGCCACGTCGGCATTCACCAACAGCCCACCGACCACCGTTTCACTACCACCATCATTGTTCGCTCCGCCGACGATGGAACCGTCCGGGTCTTGCACCTTCAGCACACCGAAGCGTTGATTGCTCGCACCACCGAGCGCCAACCAGGACTCGACGGCCACGGTGCCTTCATCCAACCAACCCGTGCTGATCTGGTGACCATACGCCTTTCCACGATCGGCGTGGTTGAAGAACGGTGCAGTACTCGTGATCCGCAACGGATGGTTGACATCGCCATACAAGGCCCGCAGGGAACAACCGTCGCAGAGATCGAGGTACACACGGTAGGTGCGTGATCCTTCGGGCAGATTCCCACCGATCACATCGGTGGCATCGTTGGCATCGGAGATGTAATAGGTCTCCACGATCACCGCTTCGATGTCCGCTTGCGCGAAAGCGAAAGGTCCGGAGGCAACGAGGCACGCCGGAAGAAGGATGGCTTTGAGCAGGTCCATGATCAACGGATGGTATAGCCTAGGGTGAGGAGGTATTCGGTGCCGTATGCGAAACGATCGAAATCACCCGTGTACCCGGACGCATACTTGTAGGTCCGTAGCATCGGGGAGTTCAACAGGTCCCTGGCCCGAAGGCTCACGTTCCAATGTTCACCGAATCGCTTGTTGAGCGTCACATCGATGACGTGGCGGGGCATCTCATAGGCACGGATGCCGTTGGGGTCCAGTTCGGCATTGGTCACCGCCAACTTCGGTCCCTGGACATTGTAGGATACGCTCAGGTTCATGGCCGCGCTGTCCAGCGTGTAGGTGAGTGTCGTGTTCACGATGTAAGGTGCCTGACCGAACATCGGGGTCTCGTAATCCACCTGCTGACCATCGAGGAAGGTGGTCAGTTGCGAGCGTGAGTTCATGAACGTGAGGTTGCCACGCCACTCCAATTGACGCATCAACCGGAACTTGCCTTCCAGTTCCAATCCGAACACCTCGGAGAGGCCGGCATTGCGCCAGGTGAATCCACCGGCCGCGGTCTGGAGCAGTTCGATGTGATCGGTGAACCGCTTGTAGAAGGTGCTCAACGACACGTTATCCGTGTTCTTGAAGAAGCGCTCCAGTCGCAGGTCGTAGTTGTCCACGCTGGTCATGCGCAGATCGGGATTCCCATAGATGGGTGCTTGCAGCAGGTAGTCGTAGTACTGCACCACGGAGATCTCTCGGAAGCTCGGCCGGCTGATGGAGCGGAAATAGCTGAGGCGCAGGTTGAGGGGCACCTTCTCCGCATCGCGCAACTTCCACATCATGTTCAAGGAAGGGAGCACATCCCACTGATCGATGTTCGCGGGCACGGCGGGTTTGGGCTCCGGTGCTCCGGCACCACCGATCGCATTGTCGCCCACAGTACCACGGATGGGATCCTCGGGGGCCACGCCCTCCTTCCAGAACTGATAGATATCGCTGATGAGCTCGGTATGCTCCAAGCGCGCACCACCGGCCAAGCGCACCCGCTTGCTCACCGAGTAGTCGGCCATCGCGAACGCTGAGATCACGTCGAGGACCCCGATGTCGTTGTCCTTGAACGACCCGAATGGTGCATAAACACTGGAGAATCGACCATCGGAGCGCATCTCGAAACGGCCGGCCTCCTCCCATTGGGTCGGACCAGGCGCCCCCACCACCTGATAGTACTTCTGATCGTTCCGCCGTTGGTTCCAGCGGTAAGCGCCACCGAATTTCAACTTACGCACCAGTTCCGGTCGATCGCTCAACGGCAGATCGAAGCTCAACCGGGCGTCCATGAGCTCCTCGTTCAAGAAGCGATAGATCCTGCCCGGTGGGCGCAAGGCACCATCCACATCCGTGATCGGTTGGCCCTCGGGCGGCTTCACGTATTGCACGATCATCAGGTCGAGCAGATCACGGTCGCCGGTGGAATAGGACACATCGGCATTGGCCGTGATGTTCAACGCCGGGATGACGTGCTTACTGGCATATTGGTACACGAACAAGCGCCGTTGCTCCCAGAACTGCTCTTCGCTCACGAAGGTCTCCCCGCTCACACCGGGATCCAGGAACTCCAGGTACCGTGCATTGTTCTGGCCGAGCACGTTGGCCATGGCCATCAGCGAGAAGGAGTTGTTGCGGTTCCACTTCAATGATACGTTGCCCAAGGCGTTCCAACCAGCGGAGATCACGCTGACCCGTTGCTCGCCCTTGCGATTGAAGAAGGAGCCTGGATCAGGGTCATCGAAGGACTCATTGACCCGTAGCACGGTGCTGTTCTCGTCGTTCTGGGTCTCCGTGCCATAGCGGAAGCCGACCAGGAAGCCGAGCTGTTTCGATTCCTTGGCCTTCTTGAACAGTTCGATCTGGTTGCCGATGTTGAACGAGGCATTGTAGTTGGGTCCAGCGGTGGTGGTACTGACACGCCAGCGGGAGTTGTCCCATGCGGTGTTGAGCCGGGCGAGGTCCGCATTGACGATCGGTGAGAAGTACGCCAGGTCGTAGGTGCCATTGTATGCCTGGACCGCATTGGCCACGGCGTTGGGCGTATTGATCAAGCCCGGCGCGAGCAGACCCAACTCGGTGAGTGCAAGATGTTGCAGCGTATTGTTCGCCGACATCGTGTTGGAACTGAACCCGGGCGTGGTCTCTGTGATACCGAAGCCGGTCAGGTATCCACCCAAACCAAGTACACCCAGTTGCTGGTACAGGTTGGGATCGAGGAAACGTGGATAGTCCTCCACCGCATCGGGCACTCCTTCCGGAACAGCGCGCGTGCCATCGTCCCTACCCCACGCATCAGTCGATCCACTGGAACCACTCACGATCTCCTTGAACGAACTGTTGGGGTTGTATCCGATGGTGGTGGAAACGCTCACCTGCAGCCGCTCGGGATAGTCGCTGGTGTTCATGGACAGGAAAGCCCCAGCCCAATCACCAGGCAGATCGGGGGTGAGCGTCTTGGTGATGATGATGTTGTCCATCAGGCCGGTGGGAAAAAGGTCCAGTCGCAGGTTGTTGGTGAAGGGGTCCAGCGTGGGCACGCGTCCTCCGTTCACCGTGGTCACCAGATAGCGGTCCGCCAGTCCACGTACACTCACGAACGCTCCCACCGTGCTCACACCGCTCACCCGACGCACCGCTGCAGCAGCGTCCGTGTCACCCGTCTTCAACATCACATCGCGCGAGATGAAGTCCAGCGAGGCCGGGGCGTTGGCCTTCATGCGGTCCAGGTAACCATCGCTGCTACGCTTGGCCTTCGCCTGGACCTCGAACTCCTTGATCTCCACACGTTGTTCACCCATCACCACGTTCTCCACCACCACACCTCCAGCGGTAAGTGTGACCGTTCGCTCCAGCGAACCATAGCCCACGAAGGAATACACCAGCACCACCGGACCCGTGCGTTCCAACCGCAAGCTGTAGTTCCCGTCCAGGTCGGTGGTGGTGCCCACGCCCGGGTCGGTCTTCACCACAACGGTCGCTCCGATCAGGGTCTCACCCTGCGTGTCGGACACTTTGCCGCGCACGGTACCCTGGGACCAGGAAACGCTGGATAGGAGCGTGAGCAACAGGAGGATCAAGGCGTGCTTCATGGCTACTTCGTTGGAGCGAGGGCGCGAAGGTGGAATGCACAACGAAGCAGGTTGTTAGCCGATCGTTATGTTTCATCACCGCGCATCGCATCGGCCCTCACACCTTCCAGGATCATGCTCCTTCATGCTGGAACCAGCGTCCATCAAGGGGTACGTGCGGTCATGGCGTCACCCGGAACGTGTCAATGTGAACATACTGTTCGATCCGCATGAGCCTGCTGTTACGACCACATCAAATGATCGGCGGCATACCTCCCTCAGTAACGGCAGCATCTAGTTTCGGGCACTCGAACGCAACGGAGCCTGTGCACCATCGGCATCCATGCGATCGCCTCCATGCACTCCGATCCCGTACGATTCGACGCTGGCGACGCGCCTTACCTGGCATGGCTCCAAGAGCATCCGCGCGGGTATGTGATCAATGCACGCCGCAAGGAGGAACAGGGGGCGGCCATGGTGCATCGCGCGCACTGTCCACACATCCGGTCCTTGCGGAACAGCGACCAGACAGGAAGCTTCACCCTACGCAACTGGGTCAAGTACGCTGGTACCGACCTGGATCGATTGGTGCACCATTTCGTACAGGAGCGAAAGGCACCCCTGGTGGTGATCAGCCGATGCAAGGCCTGCGACGCGGTGCCGCGCGACCTCTATCACGAGCGACCTCCAGGGGAGCTCGGGGCGCTACCGGACGAGCGTTCAACGACCGTTCGGGTGAATGCCCGGGAACGTGACCCGCTCGCACGCGCCCAGTGTATCGAACGCCATGGCTTGCGCTGCATGGCCTGTGGTGTTGACCTGGCGCAGCGCTATGGACCGATCGCAGAGGAGTTCATCGAGATCCACGAAGTGCCCACACGAGACCCACGCGCCGAGTTCGATCCACAACGCGACCTCGTGCCCGTGTGCCCCAATTGCCACAGCATGCTGCACCGTGGTCGCCTCACCCCACTGAGCATCGACGACCTACGGTCCGTGCTGCGTAGGGCCGTGCGCACGTGGAGCGACACCGTGTTCGGCGGTTGAACTTGGTCGTGTATGAAGGTTCGCCGTACCGCGTAGGTGCATCAACCGGGCCATGCGTTCGCGTTGCACCCAAGGACATGGCACATCCCCGTAGCTGCAATACACACAGCATGATCCCGGAAGAGGCCGTAGGATCGTCTGGCACTTCAAGCAGCGGTAGAAATGCACACTGGCATTCCCGGGCATCTGATCGTGGCTCGATCGGCCGCAGGAAGGACAGCGGATGGTGCTGAAATAGATCGGCCTGCCCCGCATCAGGTAACGGAACCGCCAGAGGGGTGATCGCATCGCAGGCCGCATGACGGGGTGCAAGGTGCGCATCGGGCACTACCCGGATCTTACCGCTGGGTTATCCTGTCGCGATGCCCGACACGCTCAATTGTCCGAAGGCAGCGGGACCTCGCGCAGCAAACGATCACGCGCATCCTCCGCCCGGTCGAACATCCGCACCTCCTTGGCACTCGGGTAATAAGCATAGTACAGGTCCACCAGCGAACGGGCCAACGGAGTGGTGGTGACCCATGCCACACTGGTGGTGATACGTGCATGGCCCACCTCCGCACAATGGTCACGGTTCATCACCCGTACGTGGAAGTCGAAGTCCTCCGGTACGATGAGCATCAAGTGATGTGGGCGTTGAGCGAAGTGTTCCACACGGGCTTGTTGCAGCTCGGCGATCACTTCGTTCGATATGGCCATGCCTTCCTTGAAGCGCACTTCCAGCACATCCGGATGGATGCATTCGAGCACGGCACCGGAAATTTCGATCGGTTCGTTCATGAGGGGAGCATGATGGTTCCCCCTTTGGATGGTATGCATGCATAATGGTCACATCCCTGGATCCCGAATTCGCGGATCACGCGCCAGGCACACTGATCAGCGTTCAGCAGAAGCGGTACCATTGACCGAAAAGGAAGAATGGGCCGCAGCCTGCGCCGCGACCCATTCGCTTCCCTGATCCCGATCCTACGCTCCTACAACCCCAACACCTTGAATTCGGTGCGACGGTTGCGTTGATGTTGTTCCTCGGTGCACGTGGTGCATGCACACGTTTCGCTCGGCTTGATCTCGCCATACCCCTTGCTCACCACGCGGTCCTTGCCGATCCCTTTGCTGATGATGTAGTCGACCGCGCTCTTGGCCCGCTTCTCCGATAGGCTGAGGTTGTATGCGTCCTTGCCACGGCAATCGGTGTGCGAGCTCAACTCGATCCGCACCGTGGGGTTCTCGCGCAAGGTCTCCACCAACTTGTCCAATTCCAGCGCGGCATCCGGGCGGATGTTCCACTTCGCGTAGTCGTAGAGGATGTTCTCCAAGCGCACCACGGTGTTCAGCGCCAGCGGGAACAGGCGGAAGTCGTTCCGGATGATGCCATTCGCCTTGCCCTTGGTGGTGATGCGCAAGCTCTGCTTGAAGAAGCCATCACGCTCCACCTTCACGCGGTAGTCCGTGTCCGGCTTCAACGGGAAGCTGTATCCACCTGTCGCATCGGTGGTCACCGTACCCAGCACATTGCCATCGGCATCGGTCAGGGTCACCAACGCACCGGCGATCGGTTGTCCGGTCTCGCCGTTCAACACCAGTCCCTCGGCCGCGTAATCGTACTTCATCAATTCGATGACGATGTTCTCCAAGGGGTCCACGTCGGTGACCACGGCCATCTCGCCCTGTAGGTAACCGGCCTGATTGGCGATGACGACGTACTTGTCGTGGTATTCGGTGTCGATCATGAAGCGCCCGCCGGGTTCGCTCTTCACATCGTACTTCTTCACGAAGTTGCCGTCGCCATCCTTCAGGGTGATCACCGCCCCTTCGATGGGTTGTTTGGTCTCCTTGTCGATGACCGTGCCGGCCAGGTACATCATGGGCGGACTGATGGTGCAACCGTAGATGTCGTCACTGCCCATGCCACCGCTGCGGTCGCTGGCCAGGAAGCCCACGCTGTCGTTCAACAGGATCAAACTGTGATCGTTCCAGCGCGTGTTCACGGGATAGCCCAGGTTGAACACATAGCCCGGACCATCCTTCTTCAAGCGGGTGCGGAAGAGGTCGAGCCCACCGAGACCGGGATGTCCATCGCTGGCGAAGTGGAACACACTGTCCGCCGTGATCATGGGGTACATCTCATCACCGGCCGTGTTCACCTTGGGACCCATGTTCTGGGGTGCGCCCCATTGGTTGCCCAGGTTATCACAGAACCAGATGTCGGTGCCCCCCTCACCACCGGGACGGTCGCTGGTGAAGTAGAGCCGACGACCATCGGGCGACACGAACGGATGTCCATTGTTCTGGTCCACATCGTTGTGGTCGAAAGGAACGAGGTTGCCCCACTCCTGCTGCCCGAACTCACCGAGGACCACATCGCAGAAGTAGATCCCCAGGTTCAGTTCGCCGCGCTGGCTCTTGTTCAACACGCCATAGTAGTACTGATTGCGGGTGTAGTACATGCGCTTGGCCAGCGAATCATAGCTCACCGTACCATCGTGGTAACGGCTGTTGATGTCGTTGCGCATCACCAGGGGCTCTTCGGCCGTGGTGCCCTTCAACAAGGCGGAGTACAGGTTCAAATACGGTTCCTCGTCCCACGCATAGGTGCGGCTTCCACCCGCTCCCTCACCACGCGCACTGGAGAACAACAGCAGTTCGTTCAGTACGCTCATACCGAGGTCCGCCTGCGGGGAATTGATCGGCACGGTGCGGATGCTGGAGCGCGTGCTATCGCGCATCAACCGATCGAAGACGCCGGGTTGCTTCAGGTAGCTCTGCACCCGTGCGTTTCCCGGGGTCATGGCATCGTAGTTCCCGTACCAGTCCATGGCCTCCTTGTACTTGCCGTTGGCACGGAGCAGGTCGGCATAGGCCAACATGTCATCGGGCTGTCCGCCTCCCTTGGCCATGAGCCGGGTGTACACTCCCTCGGCCTTCATCGGTTGGTCCATCTTGCGGTAGGCCAAGGCCAAGCGGCGCATCACGGAAACATCGGCCTTGCCCGAGGCCTCGAGGTCCTCATAGATGGCGGCCACCTTGGGGTAGTCGAACACCTCGCCGTAGCGGTCGGCCATACGTTGTTGCAACTTCTGGGCGTGGACCTCGAAGGAGGAACCGGCACCGGCCAGCAGCAGGGTGGTGAGCAGGAGGAAGCGGCTCATGGGTGGCGTGCGTTGGTGCATGATCAGAAGTAGCGCGGTGAACGGATCCCTTTCAACTTGTTGCCGAACTCGAACCCGACCATGATCTCGTGCGAACCACCGCTGTAGTTGCGCAAAGGCGACAGCGGATAGTCATAGGCATAACCCACGCTCAGGTCGTTGGTCAGGTGGTACTGTGCGAGCGCACCCACCGCATCGGTATGGCGGTACATGGCGCCCAACCAGAACTTCTCGAAGAAGAGGAAGTTCGCGCTCAGGTCGAAGCTGATCGGCGCACCCTCCACGGCCTTCACCAGGAAGGTGGGCTTGAACTTGTGGTAGAGGCCCATGTCGAACACATATCCACCGCTCAGGAAGTAGTGCGGTCGTTGCCCGGGCTCGGAGATGAAGGCGAGCGAGTCGGTGTCGAAGAACTGGGTGCGCAACAGCTTGGGGGTGCTCAACCCGATGTAGTACCGATCGCTGTAGTACATCACACCGAAACCGAACTGGGGATCCAGCTTGGTGTTCACGTTCTGCTGGAACACCGCATCACCGGCCACCTCGGGGCTCAGTTCGCCGTACTTGCCCTGCAACAGGTTCAGACCACCCTTTATACCGAAGGCCAGCTTGGCATCACCCATGAAGATGCGGTAGGCCACATCGGCCATGAACGTGTATTGGGTGATGGGGCCGTGACTATCACGCATGATGGTCCCTCCCACGCCCAGGCTCTCATGCCACACCGGACTGTGTATGGTCAGCGTCTGCGTGGTCGGCGCCCCTTCGAAGCCCACCCACTGGTGGCGGGTCAGGCCCTTCAGGCTCACGCGGTCCGCACTGCCCGCATAGGCGGGGTTCAAGGCCAGCATGTTGAACATGTACTGGGTGAACTGCGGGTCCTGCTGGGCCACCACGGCGGTGGTCAGCCCGCAAGCGAACACCAGGCCCAGCCAGCGGTTCACGGTGCGTTGCATGGCGGATCGATGGTTGCTCATGGAGGTGTTCATCGGCGCAGGTAGATGTAGCCGGTGTAGGCTTCGCTGCCATCACCGAGGTCAAGGATGTAGTAGTACGTGCTCTCCGGCAACAGTTCGCCGAAGGCCGACCCGAACTGGTTGCGTCCATCCCAATCGTTGGCATACGGGCTCTGGTCGAGCACCTTGCTGCCCCAGCGGTTGAAGACCTGGAAGCTGCTTTGCGGATAGGAATCGACATTGGTGATGCGGAACACATCGTTCACACCGTCACCGTTCGGCGAATAGGCGTTCGGTATGACGATGGTGAGGCAGTCGCGGATGAACACCACCATGCTGTCGGTGGAGGATGGACAGGGGCCATTGGTGATGGTCCACGTGAACCAATTGTTGCCCAACAGCAATCCCGTCACTTCCGTGTTCGCGTCGCCGGCGTTGGCGATGGTGCCTGCTCCAGCGATCAACGTCCAGGTGCCCGAGGCCGTGCTGGTGGCCGGTACCGCATCCAGGTCCGTGAAGGTCACGTCCTGGCAGAACTCCTGGTCGGCACCCGCGTCAGCAGCAGGCACGGTGTGATCGAAGACCGCGATGAGCACCTCGTCGCTGGTGCTTCCACACGCTCCGTTGTCCACGGTCCACTGGAAGAGATTGGCACCAAGACCAAGACCGGTGATGCTGGTGAACTCGTTGTTCACGTTGGTGATGGTACCACTACCGCTCACCAGGTTCCACGTGCCGATGGCAGGGAACGGCGCCGAGGAGGCCAGCATGGTCACCGGTTGTCCGATCGGTGTGCAGAAGGCCTGATCGGGTCCGGCCAACGCGTTGGGCGCGGTGTTGTCGTAGATGTTGATGGTCACCTCGTCGCTGGTGTTCCCGGCCGCGCAAGGACCATTGTCCACCGTCCAACGGAGCACCACCTGACCGACACCGATGCCCGAGAGCGTCGCGTTCGACGCGTTGGGATCGCTCAACGTACCCGTGCCATTGATGATCTCCCACGTGCCCACGGCAGGGAAGCTCACGGCACTTCCACTCAGCGTGGTACTGCTCACCGGCGTACACAGTTGCTGATCCGCACCCGCATCGGCCGGTGCCTGGTCCGCATCGAAGACGGTGATCGTCACCTCATCGCTCGTGGTGCCGCACGGGCCATTGGTGATGGTCCACACGAAGGTGTTGGTGCCGATGGAAAGGCCACTCACCGAGGAGGTGGGGTTCGTGGCATCCGCGAAGGAGCCCGTACCGGCGGTCACTGTCCAAAGACCGGTAGCGGGGAACACGGCCACATTGCCCTGCAGGTCCGCATCGGTGTCCGGCGTACACAGCTCCTGGTCCGCGCCGGCGTTGGCATCCGCGCTCTCACCGTCGTAGATGAACACGCTGATCGCATCCGAACTGCTGCCACAGGAACCGTTGTCGATGGTCCACAGGAAGTCGTGCTGACCGACACCCAGGCCGAAGACCGCGGTGTTGGGGTCGTTCGGGTTCGCGATGGTGCCCGTGCCGCTCAGTACGGTCCATGTACCCACGGCGGGGAACACCGGATCGTTAGCGCTCAACACCGCGTTGTCCTGCGGGGTGCACCAGCTGATGTCGTTACCGGCCTGTGCAGGAGGCGCGTCGTTATCATACACCCGGATGAACAAGGTGTCCGTGGTGGGAGGACCGAATCCGCAGGTGCCGTTGAAGATCGTCCACACCAGTTCGTGTGCACCCACCGTCAGGTTCGTCACTTCGCTCGTGGGGTTGTTGGGCGAGGTCACCACGGCCGTTCCGCTGTTCACTGTCCAAGTGCCCACACCGGGGATCTCCGGCGTGTTACCCGCCAGCACACTGGTATTGGTCGGACTGCACAGGTCCTGGTCCGGACCCGCGTCGGCCGCAGGTGCGAAGGCGTTGTAGATGCGCACGGTCACCGTATCGGTGAGCAGACCGTTGTTCGGGCAAGGATCCCAGTTCAAGGTCCACACCAACACGTTCTCACCCTGGCTCAATCCGCTCACTTGCGTGTTCGGATCGTTGGGGTCCGCGATTGCGCCCGTGCCGGAGATCAAGGTCCACGTGCCTTCACCCGGGGCGATGGGCTGCTCACCCTGCATGGTCACGGTCGTGATCGGCAAGCACGACTCCAGGTCCGGACCGGCATTGGCGGCGGAGGTGGAGTCACTGAACAGGGTGATGGTCACCTGATCGGAGGTGAGCGAATTCGCGCAGGGGCCGTTGTACACTTCCCACTGGAACACGTTCTGGCCGACGCTCAGGCCACTGATCAAGGTACCCGGATCGTTCGGAGCCACTGGCGTACCCGTACCGCTCACCAAGGTCCATGTGCCCTGTGCCGGGAAGATCAGGTTGCTGCCGGCCATGAACACGCTGTCCTGTGGCACACAAAGCTCCTGGTCCAAGCCTGCGTTGGCCATCGGGTTGTTCGGGTCGAAGACGAAGATGCTGACGGAATCGACCGTGGTCACACACACCCCGCTGGACAAGGTCCAGGTAAGGATGGTCTCACCCACTTCCATTCCACTGACGGTGGTATTGGGGTTGTTCTCATCCGCTACGCTACCGCTGCCTTGAAGGATGGTCCAAGTACCGAAGGCCGCGCCCACGGGTGGATTGGCCACCAGCACGGCACTGTCGTCCGGTGCACACAGTTCCTGGTCGGGTCCGGCATCGGCAGGTGGTGCCTGTGCATCGAAGAGTACCAGGGTCACCTGATCGGTGGTGATGCCGTTCGGGCAGGCACCGTTGTCCACCGTCCATTCGAAGACGTTCACACCCAGGCCCAGGTCGGTGATCTCCGTCAATGGATCGTTCGCATCCACGATGGTGCCTTGTCCGCTCACCAGGGTCCATGTACCCACGGCAGGGAAGGTGATCGAACTACCGGCCATGAAGGCGTTGGTCACCGGGGTGCAGATCTGCTGGCTCGGGCCGGCCACCGCATCCGGGTTGTTCTCGTCGAACACGAAGATGCTCACCAGGTCGGTGGTGATGGGATCGTTGCATACGCCGTTGGTGACGGTCCACAGGAAGAGGTTCTCCCCGATGCTCAAGCCGTCCACCGCGGTGTTCGGATCGTTCGGATCCGTGATGTTGCCCGTTCCTCCCACCAAGGTCCAGGTGCCTTGCGCCGGGAAGATGATGGAGCTGCCCTGCAAGGTCGTGTTGGTGGTGGTGCCCGTTGGCGTACACAGTTCCTGGTCCGCACCGGCGTTGGCCAGCGGATTGTTCTGGTCGTACAGGGTGATCACCAATTGATCGCTGGTGATGCCGTTCGCGCACGGTCCGTTGCTCACCGTCCACGCCACCACGGTCACACCGGGCGTCATGCCGGTGATGGTGGTGTTCGGGTTGTTCACATCGGTGATCACACCGCTGCCGCTCACCACCGCCCACGTGCCCAGGGCCGGGAAGGTGACCGCGCTGCCCGTGAGCACCGCGGAGGTCACCGGGGTACACAGGTCCTGGTCCGCACCGGCGTCCGCGTTCGGGTTGTTCTCGTCGAAGATGCGCACGCGCACCTCGTCCGTGGTGATGCCCGATGCGCACGGTCCGTTGTCCACCGTCCACAGGAAGACGCTCTCACCGATGGCGATGTCGAAGACGGCGGTGTTCGGGTCGTTCGGGTTGGCGATGGTACCGGTGCCGCTGACCAAGGTCCACGTACCCACCGCAGGGAAGGTCACCGGACTACCGGTCAATTGGGTGGTGAAGATGTTGGGCGAGCAATGCTCCTGATCGGCACCCGCATCGGCCACGGCATTGTCCACGTCGAAGACGAAGATGCTCACCTGGTCCACACCGGCTCCACTCTCGCAGGGGCCGTTGTCCACCGACCACTGGAAGATGTTCTCACCCACACCGGGGTTCAGGATCGCGGTGGTGGGCGAGTTCGGCGCCACGATGGTACCACTGCCGGTGATCAACGTCCACGTTCCTTGTGCAGGGAAAGTGACGCTGCTGCCCGCCATGGATACCGAGGCCACCGGCGAGCACAGTTGCTGATCGGGACCCGCGTTCGCCGAGTTGTTGCCCTGGTCGAAGACGAAGATGCTCACGCGGTCCGTGGTGAGGCCGTTGGCACAGGGGCCGTTGCTCACGGTCCACTCGAAGATGTTCTCGCCCACGCCCAGGTCCGTCACCGTGGTGGTGGGACTGTTCGGCGAGGTGATGGTGCCCGCACCGTTCACCAGGGTCCACGTTCCGGTGGCCGGGAAGATGATCGAGCTGCCCGTCAGCGTGGTGATGGTGTTCGGTGTGCAGAGCTCCTGGTCCGCACCGGCAGCGGCCACCGGGTTCGTCTCGTCGAACACACGGATGGTCACCTGATCGGTGGTGTTGCCGTTCGCGCAAGGGCCGTTCGCCACGGACCATTGGAATACGTTCTCACCCACCGGCAATCCGGTCACGGTGCTCGTGGGGCTCGTTGGGTCGGTGATGGTGCCACCACCGCTCACCAAGGTCCACAGGCCGGATGCCGGGAAGGTGACGGCACTGCCTTGGAAGGCGGTGGATGTGTTCGGTGTGCAGAGCTCCTGGTCCGCACCGGCATCGGCCGCCGCGTTGTTGGCATCGAAGATGAAGATGCTCACCAGGTCCTCCGTCTCGGGGTTGCTGCACGGGCCGTTCGCCACGATGTAACGCAGCACGGTCTCACCCACTCCCAATCCCGTCACCGTGGTGGTGGGGCTGTTGGGCGAGGTGATCACGGCGCTGCCGCTCACCAATTCCCAACGCCCTTGGGCCGGGAAGATGACCGGGCTGCCATTGACCGTGGTGGTGCTCACCGGCGTGCAGAACTCCTGATCGGCGCCCGCATCGGCCACCGCATTGGCATCGTCGAACACGCGGATGATCACTTGATCGAAGGTGATGCCGTTCACGCAGGGCCCGTTGCTCACGGTCCACTGGAAGATGTTCTCGCCTACGCCGAGGCCCGTCACCGTGGTGCTCACTGCCGTGGGGTCGGTGATCACACCCGTTCCGCTCACCAAGGTCCACAAGCCCGTCGCGGGCACGGTCAAGGCGCTACCCGTGAGGGTGGCTGTGCTGGCCGGTGTGCAGAGCTCCTGATCGGCGCCCGCATCGGCCACCGGGTTGTTCGCATCGAACACCAGGATGCGCACCACATCACTGGTGGTACCGCAGGGGCCGTTGTCGATCGTCCATTCGAACACGTTGATGCCCACGGGCAATGCCGTGATGGTGGTGTTCGGGTTGTTCACGTTGGTGATGGTGCCACCACCGCTCACCAGCGTCCATGTGCCCAGTGCGGATGCCACCGGACTGTTGGCCGCCATCGATACGCTGGTCACCGGCGTGCAGATCTCCTGGTCGGGACCGGCGTTCGCGGCAGGGGCGTCGAGTTCGAAGACGAAGATGGTCACCTCGTCCTGCGTGATGGGGCTCGGGCAGGCACCGTTGTTCACCTGCCAGCGGAACACGTTCGCGCCCAAGGCCAGACCGCTCACGGCCGTGGTCGGTGCGGTGGGGTTGGCCAGCGTACCACTGCCGCTCACCAGGCTCCACGTGCCCACAGCGGGCACGATGAGCGCGCTACCCGTGAGGGTGGTGCTCGTGTTGGGTGTACACAGTTCCTGGTCCGGGCCGGCGTTCGCCACCGGGTTGTTCGGATCGTACACCAGGATGGTCACCTGGTCGGTGGTGATGCCGCACGCACCGTTGTTGATGCTCCAGCGCAATACGTTGATGCCGATGCTCAGTCCGCTCACGGTGGCGGTCGGCGAGGCGATGTTGCTGAAGGTGGCCGTTCCCTGCACCACCGACCACGACCCCGTGGCCAGTCCGGTGGCCGCTGTGGCGCTCATCACCACGGTGCTGCTGGTGCCGCACACGCTCTGGTCGGGTCCGGCATCGGCCGCCTGTGCGTTACCGTTGAAGAGTTCGACCTGCACCACGTCCGTGGTCACTGCATTGGGGCATACCCCGTTGTTCACGGTCCAGGCGAACTGGTTGGTGCCCAGGCCGAGCGCGGTCACCGTGGTGTTCGGATCGTTGGCGTTGGTGAAGGTGCCACTGCCGCTCACGATGCTCCACACGCCCGTGGCGGGGAAGGCGACCGTACTACCGGCCAGCGTGGTGCTGGTCAGTGGCGTGCAGAAGCTCTGGTCCGCACCGGCGTTGGCGGCCGGGTTGTTCGGGTCGTACACGAACACGCTCATCTGGTCGGTGGTCACCGCGCTGCACGGACCATTGCTCACCGTCCATTGGAAGATGCTTTGGCCCACACCGATGCCCGTGACCGTGGTGGTGGGGCTGGCAGGGTTGGTGATGGTACCGGTGCCGCTCACCAGGGTCCACTGACCGGTGGCGGGTATAATGAGCGAACTGCCCGCCATGGTGATGGTGCCACTGGCTGAGCACAGGCTCACGTCCGGACCTGCGTTCGCTACGGGGTTGGCGTTGCTGAACACCAGCACACGCACCACATCGTTGGTCACACCATTGGGGCAGGGACCATTGCTCACCGTCCACCGGAATTCGTTGATGCCGATCGGCATGGCGCTCACCGTGGTGGTGGGGCTGCTCGCATCGGCGAAGGTGCCGCCACCGCTCACCACCGTCCACGTACCGGTCGCGGGGAAGGTCACCGCACTGCCGGCCAGGGTCACCAGGTTCGGTGCCGTGGGCACGCAGATGCTCTGGTCCGGACCGGCGTTGGCGCTGGCGTTGTCAGGATCGAATCGCAGGATGGTGACCTCGTCGTTGCTGGTGCCGCATGGACCGTTGTTCACCGTCCAGCGGAACACGTTGGCGCCGATGCCGAGACCGGTCACCGATGCACCCGGGTTGTTCGGGTCCACGATGGCGCCCGCACCACTGACCAAGGTCCACGTGCCGACGGCTGGTGCGTTCACCGCACTACCCGCCAGGTTGCTGCCCGTGCTGCCGCACAGTTGCTGATCGGGACCCGCATTGGCCGTGGGTGTGGCCGGATCGAACAGGCGGATCAGCACATCATCGCTGGTGATGGCACCGGCGCAGGGGCCGTTGTTGATCGTCCAGCGGTACACGTTGCTGCCTATGCCCATCCCGCTCACCGTGGTGGTGGGGCTGTTCGCATTGGCGAAGGTGCCCGTTCCGCTCACCACCGTCCAGGTGCCCGTGGCGGGTGCCGTGGCCGCATTGGCCGCGAGCGTTACCGAGGCCACGGGTGCGCAACGGTCCTGGTCCGGACCGGCGTTCGCGGCGGGTGCAGCACCGTTGAAGATGCGCAACGTCACGTCATCCGACGTGGTCTGTGGCGTGCAGGGGCCGTTGCTGATCGTCCAGCGCAACACCACCGTACCCGTGGTGAGGTTGGTGACCGTGGTGGTGGGGCTGGTGGGTGTGGATAGGGTGGCCGTACCGGATACCACCGTCCACAGGCCCGTGGCGGGGAACACGGCGGCGTTCGCGGCCATCACCGTGGTGGTGCTCGCACCCAGCAGGCACAGGTCCTGATCGGGCCCGGCCGTGGCCGCAGGGGTGTTGGGGTCGAAGCGGACGATGGTCACCTGATCGGTAGTGACACCGTTCGCGCAGGGTCCGTTGTTCAAGGTCCACTGGAACACGTTGGTACCGAAGCCCAATCCGGTGACGGTGCTGCTGGGGCTGGTGGGCGTGGTGATGGTGCCCGCACCGCTCACCAGGGTCCACTGGCCGGTGGCGGGTGCCAGTGGCGCGTTGCCACCCAGGGTGGAGTTGGCGGCACACACCTGCTGATCGGCACCGGCGTTGGCGTTCGGGCTGGCCGGGTTGAAGACCGTGATGCTCACCTCGTCCTGCGTGGTCGGTGGCGTGCAGGGTCCGTTGTTGATCGTCCAGCGGAAGGTGTTCACACCTACCGAGAGGCCGCTCACCGTGGTGTTGCGCTGACTGGCATTGGCGAAGGTGCCCGTGCCGCTCACCACCGTCCACAGGCCCGTGGCCGGGAAGGTGACCGCGTTGCCCGCGAGCGTCGCGCTCGTGGTGGGTTGGCACAGCTGCTGGTCCGGACCGGCGTTGGCCGCGGGCTGCGCATTGCTGAACACGAAGACGGTGACCTGGTCGCTCGTGGGCGGATCGCAGGCACCGTTCACGATGGTCCAGCGGAAGGTGTTGGCACCGATGCCCAATCCGCTGACCGCGGTGGTGGGGCTGTTCGCGTTCGCGAACGTACCCGAGCCGGTCACCACGGTCCACGTGCCCACGGCGGGCGTCACCGCCACGTTCGCGGCCAGGGTGGCGTTCGTGCCATTGCCCGGTGCACCGCACAGGTTCTGGTCCGGGCCGGCGTTGGCCACGGGTTGCGCGGGGTTGAAGGCGTTCACCGTCACGTCATCGCTCGTGGTGCCGCAGGTGCCGTAGTTCACCGTCCAGCGGAACACGTTGGGTCCGGTGGAAAGGCCGCTCACCGTGGTGGTGGGGTTGTTCGCGTTGGCGAAGGTGCCCGTACCGCTCACCACGGTCCACGTTCCTTGTACCTGTGGGAAGGGCAACAGGCCTGCCAGCGGGGTGGAGAAGCCGCAGACGCTCTGGTCCGGCCCGGCGTTGGCGGGCGTGAAGGGCGGGGTCACCTGGATGGAGAAGCCGAAGTTGTTCACACCGGTCTGCGGGCAGGCATCGTCCACCACGTTCACCGAGAAGAGGTTCTGCCCGATGTCGGCGGCGGTCGGTGTCCAGCAGAACGTACCCACGGGCAGGCTGCCGGCCGTGGTGGAGAAGGTGGCACCCGGGATACCGTTGTTCCAGGTCATGGTCACCGTCTGGCCCGCGTCGGCATCACCGCTGTTCACGTTGAAACAGAGTTGCTCCCCGGCGCAGATGGTGGTGGTGTAGGCGTTCGTTCCGTTCACCCCGCTCACCGTGGGCAGGTTGTTGCTGCAGGCGATGATCGCGAACTGCACATCGCGCAGGTACGAGCCGATCTGTACGCCGTTGCGCCACTCACGCACACGCACCGTCACCACCGCGAATTGCTGGATGCTCGGCACGAAGTTGATGGTACCGGTCACCGGGTTCACCTGCACCGCGTTGGCACCACCGGCGGTGATCACCGGTTGGGTGAAGGAGTAACCTGCATTGTAAGGGATGGTGGCACCGTTGGCACCCAGTGCGGGGGCCAGTTCGAAGGAGAGCGAGTCACCGTCCACGTCGTTGAAGCCGTGGTTGTAGCTCACCGCCTGACCAACGCACGCGAAGGGCGTGGGGGTGTTCAGGTAGCGCGGCGAGTTGTTGCACGGCGCGATGGTGTTGTTCAGTGTGGCCGTGAGGTACAGGTTGCGGTTACCGGGGTTGTTCAGCGAGGTGATCGCGTTGTTCCGGCAGCACAGGTCCCAGCTGATGGTCCAGTCCGCACCGCAATTGGTGTAGGAGCTCAGGTTCACCACCGCGCTGTAGCGGTAACGCTGGATCCCGTATTGGCCGGAGCTGCTGTTGCACCGGTCCGTCGCCGAGACGCAGATCGGGGTCACCAGGTCCACACCATCCAGGCCGAAGCAGGCGTTCACCGTGGCGTTGCAGGTGGGGCTCACCAGGCGGAACTCGCGGCCGTTGCTGCAGTTGGTGGGCGCGGCCACCCCGTTGCAATCGCGGTAGAAGTTCAGCCGCACCCGGTAGAGGCCGTTGCCGATGCACTCGTAGGTGAGCTCGCCACCCATGGCGTGCGTGGCCTTGGCCTCGCCCTGCCACAGCAGCAGCGCCGCCACGGCGGGCAACAGGGTGCGTACGATGGAGGTCAGCGCGGCGCCAAACTGGCGTGCCGCATGCGAAAGGCGTCGTGGTTCTGCCATGTACCGGTCGGTATCGGAGCACCCATCACCGTCCGCCGTTCCTTCGCCCCTTCAAGGGGTCGATCACGGTCCGATCAAAGTGAATTTGTCCGCTGTTCACGGGCAAGAACACCACTTTCGGACAGCACGGAATGGAGAGCAGGCAGGTGCGTCGCAAACCTAGACCCGGCCCATTGCGGTCATTCGCATACACCGTTCGCAGTTGTCAACAACCCCGTGTGGGCTGATCATTGGATCCCCACGGGATCACCCCCCGGCACCGCATGCACATCGAAGCCGACCAACACCCCGTTCGTCGACGATCATTCGGGATCCATCGCCATTCGACCCACTTCGATCATTGCCATCCTGCGCGATCAGCGAAGTCACGGGAAGCGGTCCGGAAGGGACCGCAGGTCGATCGCGGGTTGCCGACGCTCAGTACCGCCGCACGGGTGCCGTTCCCGGGTTGCGTGCGGGTGTCCCACCTCCGGGTGTGATGGTGCGCGCAGGGGTGCGCTCACGTTGCACGCCCGTGGTCCCGGTCCGATCGGTATCGGTGGCAGAGCGGGTCACCGGGCGTTCCCGGACCGGGTGGCGCTGGGTGTTCATGAAGTTCCGCTCTTCGTGGAGCAGGGCACGTTGCTCCTGGTGGGAGGAGCGTGAAATGGCTTCCGGCACCGGTGTGGCATCATCGGCCGCGCACGGTATGACCACCACCTGGGTCTGCACCTGCATCACCCCGCAGCCCGTGGCCACCGCACCATCCGCATCGATCACGGTCACACACACCGTTCCATCCGCACTGCGCGCATGGTTGATCACCGTGTAGGGCGCTCGGCCACCCACGGCATGCCAATCCACACTGCCCGCGCGCCGCACCACCGTTCGTTCGGTCGCTCCGTTCTCCACCGTGTTCGACCCACGGGTGCGAACGAACCGGTCCACCACCGCGTCCGTGGTGTGTACCACCACAAAAAGGTCGCGTGCCACCAAGGAAGTTCCTGCACACATCACCACAAGAAGGAGTAGCTGTCGCATGGGTTCGAGGTTTAGGATGATCTGAAGGTAACATCACCCCGCTCCCATTTCCAACTCGCCCCCCCGCACACCTGCCCACCCGCGTACCGACCGCTCACCACGAAGTCATTGCATCCCACCCCGCCCTCCACGAACTTCGCGGCCCTCGTATGTCCACCATTCTCCCATGGGTACTGGCCGCCATCGGCCTCGGCGCACTGTGCATGGTCCTGTTCATCTGGGCCATCCTCGCCCGCAAGTTCAGCGTGCTCTATGCGGCCCTGGTGGTGCTGGCTTTCTCGGGGCTCGCCGGTGCCGTGGCCATGTACCGCTTCGCCGAGCGTTCCGTGGATGAGCTGCGCGCCCTCACCACACCCCGCACCGGACCCGAGGTCTACACAGCCCTCTTCGGCCCGCCCGACCCTTGCGTCCACCTCATCGCCTTCGACGATGCCTTGCTCCCCAAGCTGGACAACGTCATCCACCTCCACGCGCGCACCTGCCCCGCCGAAGTGCGCCGCATCCTCGCCACCGCCACCTACACGCGCGACAGCACCGCCGCCTACGCTGCGGACAACGTCCCCGCCCGCTTCGCCACCACCCTCCTCGGCTCCGACGCCATCACCCTGCAGGCCACGCTGGTGGAAGGCAAGCACTGGCGCACCCTGCACCTCCGCGCCGACAGCACCGCCCTCATCGTCCACGACATCGCCGACTAGCCGCGCATTTGCCACTCCGCATTTGCCACTCCGGGCTCGACCCGGAGTCGCCCAAATGTCCCGCCGTTGGATTTGCCACTCCGGGCTGTCATCCCGGCGCATGCCGGCTCCGTCGCTGGATTTGACACTCCGGGCTTGACCCGGAGTCGCCCAAAGTCCCCACAGGCATTCCCCCACCACCCAATGCACACCATTGCATTAGTTTCGATCCATGCCCCGCATCCACCAATACTGGGTCTACCTCATCACCAACAAGGGACGAAGCACCGTCTACATCGGCTTCACCAACAACCTCCACCGCCGCATCTTCGAACACCGCACCGGCCGGGACCCCAACGGATTCGCGTGGCGCTACCAATGCTGGACACTCATCCATTTCGAACCCTTCAAGTACGTGAAGCAAGGCCTCGCCCGCGAAAAACAACTGAAGAACTGGAAGCGCGAATGGAAGGAAGCCCTCATTGAAAAAGAGAACCCCACCTGGTCCGACCTCAGCATCGGCTGGGACTACACCGGCTGGTATGATCCCGCCAACCCACCCAAAGGCTTCTACACCCAGGACCGCGATGAACAGTGGGGCGGCCCCAGCGCGGCCAGCCGTTGCATTTGCCACTCCGCATTTGCCACTCCGGCCTTGGCATTTGACACTCCGGGCTTGGGATTTGCCACTCCGGGCTCGACCCGGAGTCGCACCAATGCCCACCAGCCCCGCACCCAGCAGCACTCCGCCTCAACATCTGGCGACTCCGGCTTGTCATCCCGGCGAATGCCGGCTCCGCCGTTGGATTTGACACTCCGGGCTCGACCCGGAGTCGCCCAAATAAATGCCCCACCCCGCCACTCCGGTTCTTCATCCCAGCAGCACTCGGGTCATCATCAGACGACTGCATGCTCATCATCTGGCGACTCCGGGTTGTCATCCCGGCGAATGCCGGCCCCGCCGTTGGATTTGCCACTCCGGGCTTGGGATTTGCCACTCCGGGCTCGACCCGGAGTCGCACCAAATGCTAACAGCCACACACCCAGCAGCACTCCGTTCAACATCCCGCGACTCCGGGTCAAGCCCGGAGTAGCAACTCAACTGAAATTAATTTCTACATTCGGTCCCACCGCATGAGCAAACGCACCGAATCCATCGAATGGGTCGCCTTGGGCGACATCGTACTGGGCACCAACGCCCGTACCATCCGCCCTGCCAAGGACCGCATCAACGAATATGCCCGCTCCATCGCCATGTATGGCATCCTGGTGCCGCTCATCGCCGAAAAGCATGCCGATGGCTACCACCTGCAGGCCGGCTACACCCGCATGGCCGCATTGGCCCAGCTGAAGGCCGACAAGGCCCTCACCGCCCTGGCCCAGCTGAACGGCGTGGACCTGGACCGCGTGCCCGTGCGCCTCTACACCGGCGATGAGAAGGGCCGCCTGATGCTGCCCATCATCGAGAACAACTTCCACGATGTGATGAACGAGGTGGACGTGGCCACCCAGGTGCGCAGCCTGCTGGATGCCGGGCAGGAGGTGCAGCAGCTGGAGGAGTTCTTCGGCAAGCCCAAGTTCGCGCTGCTGCTGAGCGTGCTGGCCCTACCGGCCGAGGTGCAGGAGCTCATCAAGGCCGACCGCATCAAGGCCAGCACGGCCGTGAAGTTCGCCAAGGAGATCCCCGACCCTGCCAAGCTGCTGAAGGCCCTGAACAAGGCCAGCGACAAGGTGGAGCAGCTGTACAAGAGCGGCAAACGCAAGAACAAACGCATCACCGAGGGCGTGCTGAAGGGCAAACAGACCCCGCTGAAGGTGGTGAACGACGTGGCCGCCACCCTCAAGAAGAACCCGCCCAGCTTCCACAACACCAAGCCCGAGGCAACCCAACTACTCCTCAATTTCCTTCACGGCCTACAGCAAGGCATGGATGCCGAAAGCATCCTGGAGGCCTTGGCCAGTGGGGAGGATATCCAGGCGCCGGAGGTGAAGAAGAGGGGGAGGAAGAGGAAAGTGGAAGAGCCTGTTGAGGTATGATGCCGGGGCACGGACATAACGACTCTGTGATAGGCCATTGGGCTGTGGCCGTTTCGCCTGAACCGCTTGTATCTCACCACTGTGGTTCTACCCTCTCCAATAGTGCATTAGTACCCACTCCCATGCTCAGCATGAAGGAGAAATAAACCACATTTAGGTACAACCGAGTAGTTATGTACAATTAAAAATTAAAAATTATGAAACACGTTTCTAAAGTTATTGTACTGACCATCTTGAACTGTGCTTGTTTAAATTTTACTTGTTTCTCGCAAGCTGCTCCAGGGATTCAATGGCAAAATACGATTGGAGGAAATGATGAAGACGAATTATTCTCCATATCTCAAACTGCTGACGGAGGTTATATCTGCGGAGGTTGGTCAATGTCTAACATTTCAGGAGATAAAACAGAAAACTGCCTTAACAGCGCTGATTATTGGATTATAAAACTTGATTCTGCAGGTAACATAGAGTGGCAAAATTCCATTGGAGGAAGTAGTGTTGATGATTTAATTACAATTTCTCAAACTACTGATGGTGGTTATATCTGTGGCGGGAATTCGTGGTCAGATATTTCCGGGGATAAAACTGAAAATAATATGGGCATGACCGCAACTTATGATTACTGGATCATAAAATTAGATGTATTCGGAAATATACAATGGCAAAATACAATTGGTGGAATTTTTGATGATGAGTTATATTCAATCTCCCAGACCGCAGATGGCGGTTATATTTGTGGGGGAGGATCCAAGTCAGGAATATCAGGTGACAAAACAGAAAGTAGCTATGGCGATTACGATTATTGGGTTGTCAAGCTAGATGCATCAGGTAGCATTCTTTGGCAAAAAACTATTGGAGGAAGTAGTTGGGATGTACTTAGATCTATTGTCCCAACTACTGATGAAGGCTATATTTGTGGTGGCCAATCTTATTCAAATATTGGATGGGATAAAACGGAAGATTGTATTGGCCTTTCTGATCTATGGATTGTAAAACTTGATTCATCAGGCGATATTCAATGGCAGAATACAATTGGAGGGGATAATGATGATTGGCTATTCTATAATACTGTATCACAAACTATCGATGGAGGTTATATTTGTGGAGCATCTTCCAAGTCAAATATTTCAGGTGATAAAACTGAAAATAGTTTAGGAGGTTGGGATTATTGGGTAATAAAACTTAATCAAGTTGGCAATATCGAGTGGCAAAACACAATCGGAGGAGGCAATAATGATTTATTATGGTGTATTTCTCAATCTTCTGACAGTGGATATTTCTGCGGGGGAAGTTCTACTTCAAATATATCTGGCGATAAAACCGAAAACAGTTTGGGTAGTAGTGATTACTGGGTAGTAAAACTCAATGTGTCTAACAGTATTGAATGGCAGAATACGATCGGAGGAAACAGGAGTGATGCGTTTAGCTTTATGGCCCAAACAATTGACAATGGATATATATATGTGGAGGAAGTTCCAGTTCAAGCATATCAGGAGATAAAACAGAAGGCAATTGGGATCCCACGCTTTTGACACATGATTACTGGATACTTAAACTATTCCCTGATACAGTTACCGGAATTCCAGATCTTGAATCATCCAACAAAATTCTAGTCTATCCAAATCCCTTCACTACACGAGCCTATATTTCATTTATAAACAATAACGAAAAATTCCATTTCACTCTCTGTGATATTTCAGGGAGGACAATAGAAACTGTTAGTACTAATAATAATGAAATTATTATAACAAAAGAAGGCAAACAGCCTGGAATTTATTTATACATTCTTATCAATGAAAATACCCGAGAAAAGTGGATGGGCAAAATAATAATCGGAAACTAAAAA
>JADKCV010000041.1 GCA_016718655.1 Flavobacteriales bacterium
CTGCTGCATCACGTACCACAGCTCCGCCGCGATCTGCAGGCAACGCTCATCGTAGCGTGCGGCTTCCTCCGGTGTGCCATCGGCCTCCTTGGGGTCGTTGTACGGCAGGCTGATCCGGTCCAGCGCACCGAACACGATGGGGCAGTTCTTGTCGGCCTCCGAGCAGGTCATCACGGCACAGAAGTCCTTCTGGGGGTTGGCGGCATCATCGTACTTCTTACTCCAGCAGCGTTCAGCGGCCTGGTCTTTGGCGAAAAGGACACTTCGTACACCGGGTTCTTCCCTTCGGGCTTCACCACCTGGAAGCCTGCGCGTTCCACGGCAGCCACAGCGCGCGGGTTGAAGGCCGTGGCCTCGGTGCCGCCGCTGAAAGTGCGCACATGGTCCTGTCCGAAGCTCCACGCCGCGGTGGCCGCCCACAGCTGGCTCAGGTGACTGCGCCGACTGTTGTGCGTGCAGATGAAGGTGAGGTCGGCGGTGGCACCTGCGGCCTTGCGCTCCTTCACGAAGGCGACGATGAGGTCCAGGCTTTCCTTGCGTTCCGCAGGTATGGCGGCCACGGCGGGCAGCACACGCTCGTTCACGTAGCGTTGCAGGTCGGGATGCAGGGTGCGTTCCATGGGTGTGGCGGGCAATAGGAGGAGAGGAGGAGCGTGGGGAAGAGCATGGTAGTGGGGATGGTCGATATCAGCAGCAGCCTGCGCCCAGGTCGCAACCGGGCAGGGCATGCACGCCTTCGGGGTTGGCGGGTGTCAGGTCCTTCAGCGCAGGCTTTGCGGCTTTCGGCGCGCAGCAGTCCACGCTGCTCTTCGGGCGAACACGGTGACGCTGAAGATGCCCGTGCCACTGGCCTTGAACGCCGCGATCTCGTCAGTACTGAGGTAGTTGGAAAGGATGTCATCGGGGATGATGATCGGCTTGCGCTTCTGCACAGTGATGTCCTCGAAACCCAGACCGCGGATGATGCCGAGGTAGTCATCCTGCTGCAGTGCACCGCTCACGCAACCGGCGTACATCTCGGCCGCGCCTTGGATGGCGGCAGGCAATTCGCCCACCAGCACCACATCGCTGATGCTGAAATGTCCGCCGGGCTTCAGCACGCGCAGCACTTCGGAAAGTGCCTGGCGCTTGTTGGGCACCAGGTTCAGCACACAGTTGCTCACCACCACATCCACCATGCAGGCGCTGAGGGGCAGCGCTTCAATGTCGTCCTGACGGAACTCCACGTTCTGGTAGTCCAGCTTGCGGGCGTTCTCTTTCGCCTTGGCGAGCATCTCGGGGGTGAAATCCACGCCGATCACACGGCCGTCGGGGCCTGTTGCGCGCGGGCCACGAAGCAGTCGTTGCCGGCACCGCTGCCGAGGTCGAGCACGGTATCACCGGGCTTGATCTGCGCGAACTCGGTGGGCAGGCCGCAACCGAGGGAGAGGTCGGCGTCCGGGTTGTAGCCTTCGAGCGCGCTGTAATCGTCGCTCATGATGGTGGCCACTTCGGTACTGCAGCCACCGGCGCCGCAGCAGCTGCTGGCGTTGGTGCCTTTGTCCTGTTTGGCGATCTCCGCGTACTTGGCGCGGACGAGGTCCTTGGTCTCTTGTGCGGTGTCCACCTGGTCCTGGGGTTGGGGTCGACCCGGTCTCGTCATGACTGGTAGCAGCAGGTATCAATGGGTTTGTAGGCGGCGAAGAGCTTCGCGAAAGCGGCCTGCGCCTTGGCCCAGGCCTTCGGTTCAATGCAGTAGCACACGCTTGTGCCTTCCACGGTGCCGGTGATCAGGCCGGCGTCCTTCAGCTCGCGCAGGTGCTGGCTGATGGTGGCCTGCGCCAGCCCAGTTCCTCCACGGGCTGCCGCAGACGCAGGCATTTTGCTTCAGCAGGTACTGGAGAATGGCGATGCGCGCCGGATGGCCCAGCACTTTGGCCCAGGTGGACAGCTGGTTCTGTTGCGCGGTAAAGAGGTCGGTCTTGGTAACACCCATGGGCTGTGCGAATAGATCGCAATATTACGATGAAACGGACATGTATCGTAATATGCCGATAAAAGGATCGCCTCACGCTTGGATGCCTGAGCAGGTCTTCACACGATGATATCTGCCTCAGCGGACCTTAGCCCACCATCTCCCCAATGACCCTTTGGCCCATTCCCATTCCACATTTTTCATTCTACCATTATCATTCCCCCTCCCGGGGGCCCGGCACCGCCCCCGGGCCCGGGCCGGGGCCGGGGGGGCGGGGGGGGGGCGCTTGCGCGGGCCGTCTCCAATGGTTCCCCGCACCACCCTAACCCCCCCCTCTCCCTACTTCGGCGCATTGCGATAGATATACACCCCCACCACCGCGAACAGGATATTGGGCATCCACACGGCCAGGAAGGGGTTGAGCCCGGCATTGGTGGCGGCCACGGTGGCCAGGCGCATGGCGAAGATGTAGAGCAGGATCAGGAACACGCCCAGCGCCAGGTGCAGGCCGGTGCCGCCGCGCACCTTGCGACTGGCGATGCTGACACCGATGAGCGTGAACACGTAGGTGGCGAAGGGGTAGGCGGTGCGCTGGTGTTTCTCGATGAGGTAGGGTCCCACCGAGCTGTCCCCCTGGGCCTGCTTGGCATCGATGTAATCGTTCAGTTCGCGCCAGCCCATGGACATGCTGGTCTCCCAGCGCTGGCCCATGTCCGAGGGTTTCAGGTTGATGAGGGTGTCCAGGCTGCGGCCATGGGTCACCCGTTCGTCGGTGCCGTGCATGGTGCGCAGCACGTAGTCGTGGATGGTCCAGCGGCCGGTAAGGGTATCGTAGTTGGCGCGGTCGCTGGTGAGCTTGGCGGTAAGGGCGCCGTTCTCCCACTGCTCCAGGCTGAACCGCTGGCCCATGCGGTGCTGCGCATCGAACGACTCGAAGTAGGCGATGCAGCCGGGCGCGATCTCGCGGTGGAGGTGCTTGGCATCCACGAAGAAGGTGGCACGGATGTGCGTTTCCTCAAAGGCCAGCCGCACCTTGTTGGCCGCGGGCAGCAGCTTGTGGTTCACCACCAACGAAAAGCCCGTGAGGATGGTGGCGGCCAGGAAGTAGGGCCACATGATGCGCGGGAAGCTGACGCCGCTGCTGAGCATGGCGACGACCTCCGTGCGGTGGGCCAGCCGGCTGGTGAAGAGCAGCACCGCCAGGAAGATGAACAACCCGCTGAAGAGGTTGCTGTAGTAGATGATGAAGTTGAGGTAATAGTCCCACACGATCTCGCCCGTGGTGGCCTTCATCTTGGCGAAGTCCTCGGTCTTCTCGCTGATGTCGAACACCACCGCGATCATCATGATCATGACCAGGATGAAGAAGAAGGTCCCGAGGAACTGCCGGATGATATAGCGGTCGAGGTCCTGAGCACGGGGGGTTCAGGGATGCAGGTTAGGTCCGCATGTCTCAAGACTTCAATGCCCATGGACCATGGAGGCGCTCGTGGCATCGTCTCGTGGCATTCCTGCTCGACGTTCAAAGCCGGGTCTTCAATTTCGGCAACAACGCATTCTTCCAGTGGTGAAGGTGCCGTCCAGGATCTTTTCCCGGGCCTCCTTCATCAACGCCAGGTAGAAGCCCAGGTTGTGCAGGCTGGCGATCTGCTGGCCCAGCATCTCGTTGCTCTGGAACAGGTGGCGCACGAAGGCGCGGCTGTAGGCGGTGTCCACCCAGGAGTGCGCGCCGGGGTCCAGCGGCTGTGGTCATCGGCCCATTGCTTGTTCTTGATGTTCACCACCCCCTCGCGGGTGAAGAGCATGCCGTTGCGACCGTTGCGGGTGGGCATCACGCAATCGAACATGTCCACGCCGCGCGCCATGTTCTCCAGCAGGTTCCACGGGGTGCCCACGCCCATCAGGTAGCGCGGCCGGTCCTTCGGCAGGATGTCGCAGCACAGTTCCGCCATGGCGTACATCTCCTCCTCGGGTTCGCCCACGCTGAGGCCGCCGATGGCATTGCCCACGGCGCCCTTGGTGGCGATGTACTCGCTGCTCCGCTTGCGCAGTTCGGGGAAGGTGCTGCCCTGCACGATGGGGAAGAGCGCCTGCTCGTGGCCGTACTTCGGCTCGGTGCTGTTGAAGCGCGCGATGCAGCGGTCCAGCCAGCGGTGGGTCATGTGCATGCTCTTCTCGGCGTAGGCCATTTCGCACGGCCAGGGCGTACACTCGTCGAAGGCCATGCAGATGTCGGCGCCGATGCTGCGTTGGATGTCCATCACGCTCTCGGGGGTGAAGAGGTGGCGGCTGCCATCGATGTGGCTCTGGAACTTCACACCCTCTTCGGTGATCTTGCGGATGTCGCTGAGGCTGTGTACCTGGAAACCGCCGCTGTCGGTGAGGATGGGGCGGTCCCACCCGTTGAACTTGTGCAGCCCGCCGGCGTGTTCCAGCACGTCCACACCGGGGCGCAGGTACAGGTGGTAGGTGTTGCTGAGCATGATCGGCGCGTCCAGGTCGTTGCGCAGCTCGCGGGGGTGTACGGCCTTCACCGCGCCCAATGTGCCCACGGGCATGAACACGGGGGTGCGGACCACGCCGTGGTCGGTATGGAGCTCGCCCGCGCGGGCCTTGGAGCCGGGTCGTTGGCGAGAAGTTCGAATTCCATGGCTGATGGGCGGCAAAGGTAGGCGGGCGGCCCCGGCCCCATCCACGCCGACGCTGTTCATAACTGGCCCGGCCCTGCACCCGGTGCCACCGGCGGCCGGGTAGCTTCCCCGTCCCGTCGCAGTGCCCCCTTGTATCCGTACATGTGGTCCATTGCATTTCAGGTCATGGCCGGCGCCCTGTTCGTGCTCCTGGTCTACCACGTGGCCATGTTCGCCCGGCTGGCCTTCCGCAAGCCGCAGGTGGAGCCCGATCGCGAGCGCCCCATCAGCGTGGTGATCTGTGCCCGCAACGAAGCGCGCACCCTGGAGGAACTGGTGCCCATGCTCATGCAGCAGGACCACCGCGAGTTCGAAGTGGTGGTGGTGAACGACCGCAGCGAGGACGATACGTGGGAGATCCTGCAATGGATGAAGCCCCAGTAGCCGCGCCTGCGTCCGGTGAACATCCAGGCGGACGAGAAGTTCAACTACGGCAAGAAGCTCGCGTTGGGCGTAGGGTTGCGTGCCGCGAAGTACCCTCATGTGTTGCTCACCGATGCTGATTGCGTGCCCCCCGGTCCGGACTGGATCAGCACCATGGCCGCCGGGTTCCGCAACGGGCGCCAGATCGTGATCGGCCACAGCCCCTATGCCTACCAGCCCGGGCTCGGCAACGTGCTGGAGCGGTATGATGGGGTGAGCAAGGCCATGCAGTACATGGGCTTCGCCATGGCGGGTATGCCGTACATGGGCGTGGGCCGCAACCTGGGCTACACCAGCGAGCTCTTCTTCAACCTGAAAGGGCCACGCCGCCACAGCAACCTCATGAGCGGCGACGACGACCTGTTCATCAACGAAGTGGCGCGCGGCCGCAACACCGCCGTGGTGGCCGATCCGCGCTCGTTCATGGCCACCCGCCCATCGCCCGATCTGCTGGCCTGGCTGCGCCGCAAACGCCGGCACTACACCACCGCGGCGCATTACCGCCTCGGCCACCAGGTGCTGCTGATGCTGCTGCCCCTGGCGCGCATGGTGTTCTGGGCGGCCCTGGTGTACCTGCTGGTGCGTGCCCACTGGCGCGAGGCCGCCATCGGCCTGGCCGTGGAACTGGCCGTGCTGCTGCCGATCACCACCATGGCCATGCGCAAGCTGCACGCCGGCGCACTGGCCTGGTTCGCATTACCCCTGGAATGGCTGTTCCTACTTTTGGATCCCCTGCTGTACACCAGCACGATCCTCGTCAAGCCCAAGCGATGGAAGTGAACGAGAACCTCAGCGAGAAGGCACAGTACGACTACCTGCTCGTGCGCCGCGCCGTGGACAAGGGCGATCAGAAGGCCTACGCCGAACTGATGGGCCGCTACCGCGATTCCATCTACTTCATGTTGTTGAAGATGATCAACAACAAGGACGATGCGGAGGACCTGACCATCGAAGCCTTCGGCAAGGCCTTCCACCGCCTGAAGCAGTACACGCCGAACTACGCGTTCAGCACCTGGCTGTTCAAGATCGCGTCGAACAACTGCATCGACTGGATCCGCAAACAGAAGAAGAAGACCTTCTCCATCGACAATCCCATTGGCACCGACGATGGCGATGAGATGACGATCGAGCTCAAGAGCGATGCGCTCCACCCGGAGGATATCGCCATCAAGGAGCAGAAGAACGAGATCATGCGCGAGGTGGTGGAGAAGCTGAAGCCGCGTTACCGCACGCTGGTGGAGCTGCGCTACTACAAGGAGTACAGCTACGAGGAGATCGCCGAGGAGCTCGACCTGCCCCTGGGCACCGTGAAGGCCCAACTGTTCCGCGCCCGCGAGTTCCTGCTGAACCTGATGGAGGACCGCAAGGACCATATCTAATGCCATGTGCCCATGGGACATGTGGCATGGCTCGTGCCCATGTGGCCACGCTACGCCTGCTCTCCATGGGACCATGAGCACATGCCCACATGTTCACATGACCACATGACCACATGAGCACATGCTCACATGGCCACATGAACACATGAGCACATGCTAACCCTCCTCCTCAAGTACTTCCCGGAGATCACTGGGAGGCAGCGCGATCATTTCGCGGCCTTGGGCCCGCTCTATGCCGAATGGAACGAGCGCGTCAACCTCATCTCCCGCAAGGACTTCGAGCACCTCTACGAGCGCCATATCCTGCATTCGCTCGGGATCGCCAAAGTGGTCGTTTTCAAGAAGGGCTCACGCATCGTGGACGTGGGCACAGGAGGTGGATTCCCATTGATCCGCTGGCGATCATGTTCCCCGACTGCACCTTCCACGGCATCGATGGCATCGGCAAGAAGATCATGGCCGTGCAGGGCGTCATCCAAGGCCTCGGCCTCACCAACTGCACCGCCGAACAGGTGCGCAGCGAGGACCACAAGCAGCGCTACGACTTCATGGTGAGCCGCGCCGTGACCACCCTGCCCGAGTTCCTGCGCATGCCGAAGCACCTGGTGCCTAAGGGCGAGGGGCAAGCTCTTTTACCTCAAAGGCGGCGAGCCTGCCGATGAGCCGCTCCCCATCAGCATTAGCGCTACCGCGTACACGAACTGTCCGAACACTTCGAGGAGGAGTTCTTCGCGACGAAGAAGGTGGTGGAGGTGGAGCTATAGCACTTCGGGAGAACGAGCAGGCTCAGCGTCCGCTACCTTGCTGTTGTTGCAAGCGTTCGCGATAGGCTTCGAGTAGCGCCTTCTGACGGTCGCGCAAGGAACGCGTGTATTCTGCGTCCCATTCATAGTTCCCTAAGGTCGCTTTGAATCGGGCTATACCGAACGGCTGGCTGAATAAGTCATGGTCCACCAGGCAAGCTGTCGGGCAGCGCGATGTCGATGTTCGCGCAGATCCGTTGGCCCAATCTTCATCACTGGGTCCTTTCAGTTCCAACTGCACGGACTTCATCACCTTGCCCGGTGCACCAGAACGGATCCAGTAGGTCTTCGTGCAGTCATCGTAACCTCGTACCGGCCTCGCGCGGTGGTCACGATCGGCATGGGCGGTTCCTTCCGAACCTACTTCCTCTACCAGTACCGTAGGGAAGGGGATGGAGTCGCGCGTATTCAATTCACGCACCGTTCCGAACACCACCATGCCCGGAGTTTGGGCCATAAGGGTCGCTACGGAAACCAAGGCCGCAAGGAAGAATGCAACACGAAGGATCGACGTGTTCGGCATCATGCGTTGGTGGATCGCTGTAGGATATGCAAGCCATGGTACAAGCCCTCGCCATCGGCGATCAGCTCCTCATGCGTGCCGTTCTCCACTACAGTGCCCTTGTCCAGTACCACGATCCGGTCGGCATCGCGGATGGTGCTCAGGCGGTGCGCGATCACCAGGCTCGTGCGGCCTTTCATCAATTGGTCCAGCGCCTCCTGTACAAGCCGTTCGCTCTCGCTGTCCAGCGCGCTGGTGGCCTCGTCCAGGATCAGGATCGCGGGGTCCTTCAGCACAGCGCGGGCAATGGCGATGCGCTGTCGCTGGCCGCCGCTCAGTTGCACGCCACGTTCGCCCACTATGGTGCCATAGCCTTCCGGAAAGCTGCTGATGAAGCTGTGCGCGTTGGCCTTGCGCGCGGCCTCCTCCACCTCCTGCTGGGTGGCGTTGGGCTTACCGTAGGCGATGTTCTCGCGGATGGTGCCCCCGAAGAGCAGCACTTCCTGCGGCACAATGGCCATGCGGTCGCGTAGTGCGGTAAGCGGGTAGTCGCGGGCATCCTTCCCATCGATCAGCACGGTGCCGTTCACCGGGTCGTGGAAACGCAGCACAATGGAGGCAATGGTGCTCTTGCCCGCGCCACTGGGGCCCACCAGCGCAATGCGTTGCCCCGGTTCGGCAGTGAACGTCACATCGCGCAGCACGGGCATATCGGGCCGCGAGGCATAGTGGAACGAGACGTGCTGGAACGCGATCCGCCCTTCGATGGGCAGTGGCGCGCCCTTGAGGCCGAGGTCGATGGCCTCGCCGGGTTCATCGTGCAGGTCCATCAAACGCTCGGTGGCGCCCACGGCCTTCAGCACATTGGTGATGTACTCCGGTATGCTGCCGATGCTGGCCCCGATGAACACCGAGTACATGATGAAGGTGACGAGCTCGCCGGTGCTGAGCACACCTTCCTCCTTCAGGTGAACGCCGCGCCAGATCACCAGTACAATGGCCCCGAACATGCACAGGATGATGAAACTGACGAAGGCGCCGCGCCATCGTGCACCCTTCATAGCCGGTCCGCGCGCGGCGGTAACACTGCGTCCGTAGCGCATGGCCTCCCACGCTTCGTTCGCAAAGGCCTTCACGCTCTGGATGCCTTGCAGCGTTTCGTCCACCACCACGTTGGTGTCGGCAATGCGGTCCTGCACCTCCTTGCTCAGCTTGCGGATGAAGCGCCCGAACAGCACGGCCACCACGGCCACCACGGGGATGCTGGCGAGCATGGTGAGGGTGAGCTGAGGCGAGAGCGCGGTGAGCAGCACCAGGCCCACGGTAACGATCACCAGTTGGCGCACCAGTTCGGCCAGGGTGGTGGTGAAGGTGTCCTGCAACAAGGCCACATCGGCACTGATACGGCTGTTCAGTTCGCCCACGCGCCGGGTGGCGAAGAAGCTCATGGGCAGCTTCAGCAGGTGCTCGTAGGTGTCCTGCCGCAAGCGGGCCAGCATGTGCTCGGTAACGTACGAGAAGAGGTAGATGCGCCCAAAGCCGAGCAGGGCCTGCAGGGCGAAAACGCCCAACAACAGCAGCGCCACGGAATCGATGTTGGAGAGGTCGAGCAGGGCCTCGGCATCGTGCGGCAGCTCGCCCTTGGTGGCGTCCACCAGTTTGCCCATGAGGCCGGGGAACACCATGCTGAGCAGGCTGTTGCCCAGCAGCAGGAGCATGCCCACACCAAAGGTGACCCGGTAGGCACGCAGGTAGCGGAACAGCCGGAAGAACTTGCGCAGCGTGGCCTTGGTCAGCTTCGCTGGTTTCGCGTCGTCGTCGCGGGTCTTGTTCAGCGGCGCCATGGAGTACTGAAAGCGGCACCGTTGGTTCGGCCCAAATGTTCAAGCCATGCTCACCTGTCCACCCCGCACCTTGCCACCCCAATGCACAGACCACATGAACACATGCGCACATGGGCACATGCACCTCACCCATGCACCGCCTTCATCTTGTCGGCGATGTGGTCGAACAGGTTCTTCAGCGGCTTCTCCACCATCATCTTGATGAAGGGGTTGATATCGCCCTTGAACTCCTGCCACGCCGTGGTCATGCCCCCTTCCTCTTTCAGGAACACGTCCAGCGTAAAGGGGAACGGACTGCGGTCGGTGGCCTTCATCACCACATGGCCGGGGGCCTCGCCGCCCACCAGTTCCAGGCCGATGGTGGCCGCACCCTGCACCTTGAAGGAGCAGGAACGTCCGTCGCTCTTCCACTCGCTGATGCGGTCCTGCGGCAACAGCTGCTGGAAGTTGTTCATGTCCTGAAGGAAGGTGTACAGCTCTGCCGCCGGTTTGGCGATCTGCACCTGTTTGCTCTCGATGATGGTCATGCGCTACGCGTTCTGTTCAAGCCACTAACTACTGCTCATCCTGCGCCTTTCAACGGCCAACCTACTTTACCCCGAGACTTTCAAAGCCAACTTGCCCTGAGCCTGTCGAAGGGCCAACTGCCAACTGGATACTCCCCCCTCAAACCTTGCTGGCCACGCCCCATCCCGCAGGGTCCTTGCGCCACTCGTTCAGCGGCAGCAGGTCCTTCTCGGTGATGTAGTCGCTGCGCAGGGCCTGGTCCAGCAGCACGCTGTAGTTGGTGAGCGAACGAAGCGTCACCTTTTCCTTGGCGAAGGCCTTGGCGGCCTCGTCGAAGCCGTAGGTGAAGATGCTCACCATGCCTTTCACTTCGCAGCCCGCATCGCGCAGGGCCTGCACGGCGTTCAAGCTGCTCTTGCCGGTGCTCACCAGGTCTTCCACCACCACCACGCTGCGGCCCACGGTGAGGTCGCCCTCCACCTGGTTCTGCAGGCCATGGCCTTTGGCATCGCTGCGCACGTAGATGAAGGGGAGCCCCATGTCGTGCGCCACCAGTGCGCCGTGCGCAATGCCGCCCGTGGCCACGCCGGCGATCATGTCCGGCCGGCCGAACTCACTGTTGATCACATGCACGAACTGCTGGCGGATGAAGGTGCGCACCGCCGGGTAGGAGAGGGTCTTGCGGTTGTCGCAGTAGATCGGGCTCTTCCATCCAGAGGCCCAGGTATAGGGCTTCTTCGGGCTAAGTTTGACGGCCTTGATCTGGAGGAGGAATTCAGCAACTTTGAGCGCGGGATCGAGCTGGGAAGGCATGGCACGAAGGTATGATGTTTACATGGAGGGAAGGCCGTTGGTGATCGCCGACGCACCGCCCGATGCCGCCCTGCCCGACCAGTGGCTGCTGCTGCGGATCGATGCATTGGCCGAGCTGCAGGAGGCCGTACGGTCCTTCGTGAAAACAACGGATATCCAGGGACTTTTCGTGCACGGCCTGCCGCTCAAGGACATCTGGGACGCCTTCCGTGCGGACTACGTTTTCGTGCAGGCCGCAGGTGGGGCGGTAACCGATGAACAGGGCCGTTTGCTGGTGATCCGTCGCCTCGGCACCTGGGACCTGCCCAAGGGCAAAGTGGATCCCGGTGAAGGCATCCCCGAGGCAGCGCTGCGCGAAGTGAACGAAGAGTGCGGCCTGAACGAGCTGCGCATTACCGGTGAACTGCCCTGCACCTGGCACACCTACGAGCGCAAGGGGCGCCAACACCTCAAACGCACGGACTGGTACCTCATGCGTGGCTCATCGGCAGAGGCCTTGGTGCCGCAGCACGAGGAGGACATTGAGGAGGTCCGTTGGATGACAACGGCCGAGGTGCAGACCATGAAGGCGGATACCTATCCCTCGCTGCTGCCGGTGGTGCAGGCGTGGGAGGGGAGGCAGCGCGGTTAATCGTCCCAGACCTTGATGCGGCCGTCGCGTTCGGTGGCCGCTTTCACCTGTTGGAACAAGGCCCCCAGGCCTTTGCTGGGCAGGGGCGCGGGCGAGTGGGCCAGCACGCCATCGTTCAGCATGTAGAAGGTGGGGAGGCTGCGCAGGCGGAGGTCCTCGCGCAATTGCTGTTCGGCCTGTGCGTGCAACCAAATGAATTCCTGCCCTGGATGCGCCTTGCGGTATGTACGCAGGGCGGTCAACGTGCTGTCCAGGCTGATGGCGATGATGCGCACGTGGTCCTTGTAGGTCTGGTGCAACTGTTCCAGTCCAGCGAACTCCAGTTCGCAATAGGTACACCAGCTGGCGGTGATCACCACGCACACCGGACCGTTCAGCAGGCTGTCGAGGTCCACCCGTTGGCCGCGTTCGTTCTCCAGCAGCATCGCGGGCATGCGGCTGCCGGGCAGCATGGTGGTGCGGTCCCACAACATGTTCGCGGCCATGCGTCGGTGCTCCGGGTAGGCCGATGAAGAGGACCACGTCGTCAGCATCTCCGTCACGGCGACCTTGTTCAGGTACTTGGCGTGGAAGTTCAGGTAGAGCTGGTCCATGGTCACCAGTTCACACAGGCGGTCGTTGTCCTTCAGGAAGTCGTGCTTGGCGAAAATGGCCTTCAGGCTGTCGGCGTTGCGTTCCGCCATTGCCTTGTTCAACGCTGCATCATGGTAACGCACCACGTATGCGGGCAGCAGATCGGCGAAGAAGCTGCGCAGGAAACGCACTTGCTCGGGGTCGTCGTAGTGGATGTGCCGCCCCTTGACCCAGCGCTCGTAGGTGGTCTTGTCGTTCACGTGCGTGCCCTGGTGCAGGCCGGCCATGCTGTTGTCCAGGTAATGCGCGAACCACGGGTCCTTCACTTCGGCATAGAAGCGTCTCAACTTCAGCTCGAAACTGTCCGCGCGGGCCTCGCTCAGCACCGGTGTCACGAACAACGTGGCGGGACGTTCGGGGCCGCGGTGTCCGGCGGTGCATCGTTGCTACGGCGCACGCCCACGGCCTGCATGCCCGCGGCCTGATCGGTGGCCAGGTCCTCAGCAATGAAGGCGTCCACCCGCTCGTTGAGGTCGGTGGCCAGCGCGTTGATGTCCATGACGTCCATGTCGTGGAACTCGAGGTCCACGCGGGTGGTGTTGCCCAGACTTCTTGCTGTGCGTACGGTGGGCTGCGGGAACAGGATGTTCAGCGTTGAACCGGGCTGTGCGAAGAGGTCGCCGCTCACATCGCCGATGCGCAATTGCAGCTTGTTCCCTGCACATCCGTGGTCATGGCCGTGCCGTCATCGCCGATCGGCATTTCGGCAATGCGCACGGTGCGCAGGGTGTACAGGTCGTCGTAGCGATAGAGGCGTGCCACCTGTCCGCTGTAGGCCGGCGCCTGCAACACGATCGTGAAGTTGCCGGCGCAGAGCGCAAGGGGCAGTGCGAGCAGGGGGAGCAGCAGGAGGCGCCTCATCAGCGAGCAGGGCGAAGGCCCATGGGGACCAACGCCGAAACGTCGGCCTTATTGGCGATCAGTTCGCGCACAATGGTGCTGCTGATGTGCGCATGTTCGGGTGCCGATGGCAGGAAGATGGTCTCCACTCCGGCCAATTGGCGGTTCATCAGTGCAATGCTCCGCTCGTAGCCATGGTCGGTGCTGTTGCGCAGGCCGCGCAGGATGAAGCGCGCGCCAACGGTCTTGCACAGCTCCACGGTAAGGCCCTCGAAGGTCAGGGCCTCCACACGGTCATCACCCGCGAACGCATCCTTGATCCACGCGATGCGCTGCTCGGGGTCGAACATGGTCTTCTTGGAGGTGTTCACGCCCATGCCCACGATCACCTTGCTGAACAGGGGCAGTGCGCGCTGCACAATGGACACGTGCCCGATGGTGATCGGGTCGAAGGTGCCGGGGAATACGGCGATGGGGCTGCTCATGGGTTCGGGGTGCTGGCCGGTGCCGGTGGTGCGAAGAAGCTGAACCGCACCAGGCCGTATGACCGGGTGCGCTGGTAGCCGGGCAGGTGGCTCAGGTCGAGCTTCTCCTGGTGTTCCATGATCAGTGTTCCGTCCGTGCCCAACAGCCCGGCATTGAACACCAAGGTAGGTATCCGTTCAATGCCTTCCATGTGGAACGGTGGATCGGCGAACACGATGTCGTACCGGCCGCGATGCGCGTTCAGGAAGGTGAACACGTCCTGCTTCACCATGCGCCAGTGCGTTTCATTCAGCGAGCGCGCCATGCGTTGCATGAAGTTGAAGAGCACGCGGTCCTGGTCCACCGAGATCACTTCCGCTGCACCGCGCGAAAGGAACTCGAGCGAGATGTTGCCCGTGCCTGCGAAGAGGTCGAGCACGCGGATGCCGTCCAATGCGGTGCTGTGCTGCAACACGTTGAACAACCCTTCCTTCGCGAAATCGGTGGTGGGCCGTGCAGCGTATCGCGGGGCGGATGCAGCCGGCGGTTGCGGTATTTGCCGCCTACGATACGCATGCGAATTGTTCCAACAGGGCCAGCCAACGGTCGCCTTTCACGGGTTCGGTGGCGCCCAGGTCAGCAGGCAGGTCGTCCATGGCGGGGCGCATACGGTCCAGGAACCGCCCCAGCAGATTGCGCTCGCCATCGGACAGGTGTGTGCCGCTCATGTACACGGTGGTGCCTTTGGGCGAAAGGCCGCACTGTTCCAAGGCCAGCAGCGTGAAGTAAAGGAGGTCCTGTCCTGTACGCGCCGGAAAGGTGTTGCTCAGCAGCACGCGGCCATGGTCGGCAATGGCGATGTCGACGCGATCGGTGCTGCGGTGTACAAGTGCCACAGGGCCATCGTGGGAGCGGGCAATGGCGCCGCGCACCATCAGGCCTTGCATGGGCAGCGCTCGGGCACTGGGCAGGCGCTCCAGCACGGCGCGTTCGGTCATATCGTCGTGTACATAAATGCACTTGGCACCCAGGCTGCGCACGGGCTCATCGCGCATGGCACCGCTGGGCATGCCGCCGTGTACCAAGGCCAGATGGGCCGCTTCGGTGCCGGGTTCCAGCACGCCCTCGGGCACCATGGTGCTCCATTCCGGAAGGGTGATGAAGGAAACGCTGACCGGATGAAGGGGCAGCGCCGGGTCATGGAGCACATCCGCACCGGTGGACCAGTGCAGGGCGAGCAGTTCGCCGCGCTCAATGCCTTGTACCGCCCAAGCAGTAACGCCTTGCGCGCACAGCACGCTCAGGTGGTGGGCCTTGGGCCGCCCGGGATCGTACCGGGATGCGGACAGACCTCCGCGTTCCATGGAATTACTCGCCTTTCCAGTTCCCCGCCGTGGAGGCCTTCTCCAAGCTGCCCACCATCAGCGTATCCGTGCCGGGGAACGGCTGGGGATCCTTTGCAATGAACACAGGCACATTGCGTCCGCTGGAGTTGATGGCGCCGTTGCGCAGGATGAACGGCTTGCCCGAGGTGGGGACCATGGTGAACTTGTCCGGGTCGAAAGGATACACACGGCCTTCTACAGCCTGCGCCGTGCGGAACAAGGAATCCAGAGCCGGGGCCATGATCGTGTCGCGCACGATGATCTTCAATGCAAGGGCGTCCTTTTCGGTGAGCGAATCGGGTACCTGGCCAATGGACCGCACCATGGGAATATTGCCGTTCTTCACGAAATCGCGCAGCACCTCGAGGTTGCCGGTGAAGGCGCCGGTGGCCTGCCGGTAACCGAGCTCGGCAGTCCGGATGTCCTTCAGGGCCTGGATCACAAGGCTGTCGTTCTTCTTACGTTTCTCCTCGTTCTCCAGCACTTCGGCGATGGAGCGGTAGTTGCGGTAGCCAAGGAACAAGGCCACCACTGCGGATACCAGTCCGATGGCAAGTCCGGTGGAGCGACTGATCACGCCCATTTGGAGCAACAGGGCCACAACACCGGCGAAGAGGGCCAGTCCGGCGCCGAGCATCACCCAAGTGTTCTGGCCTTGCATGCCGCCTACCACCAGCAGTGCACCACCGAGCAGGATCAAGGCCAGTGGGAAGATGTAATTGGTCAGGTTCTTCATCGTTCTGAGGTGCCTTTCGCGTTCCGAGGCGGCCAAAAGTAAGAGTAATTTCACCCCTTCATCAGGGCGTTCCCTGCTCCCGTCCGCCCGTTCCCCGATCCCCGCGCCCTGCCATGTCCTCAGCCGCCGTCGAAAGCCTTGCCGATCGGCTGTTACAGGCACTTGGGCATCCGCCCACGGAGGGCCAGCGTCGGGCTGCCGATGCCCTGCACCGCCTGCTGGCCACCGATAGGTCGCAGGCCACATTGGTCCTTAAGGGCTATGCGGGTACGGGGAAGACCACCCTGGTGGGGGCCTTGGTGCGGGTGCTGGCCCAGCAGCGCAGGCGGGTGGTTCTGTTGGCACCCACCGGCCGGGCTGCCAAGGTGCTGGGTGCCTACGCGCAGGCCTCGGCGAGCACCATCCACCGGCGCATCTACCGCGTAAGTGCCGATGAGGATGACGGTTGGGCCCGACCGGGACTGGCGCCCAATAAGGATGCCGGGGCCCTCTTCGTGGTGGACGAGGCATCGATGATCGGCAGCGGCGGCGGTGAAGGCGGTTTCGGTGACCGCGATCTGCTCCGCGACCTGTTCGAGCATGTGTTCTCGGCGCCGGATTGCAAGCTCCTGCTCATCGGGATCCGCCCAGTTGCCGCCCGTGGTACCGACCACAGCCCCGCGCTCGATATCAAGGGCCTGCGCGCCGTGGGGCCTCACCGCCGGTGTGGTGGAGCTTACGGAGGTGGTGCGCCAGGCCGAAGCATCAGGCATCCTGGTGAACGCCACCGCGCTGCGGGCCACCCTTCAGGATGAGAAACCCATGCCCCGCTTCATCAGTGGATACGATGATGTGCTGCGCGTGGATGGCTACTATCTGCAGGATGCCCTGGAGACGGCCTATGCCCAGGACGGGGACGATGAGGTGTGCCTGGTGTGCCGCAGCAACAAGCGGGCGTATGAGTACAGCCAGCAGGTGCGGGCCCGCATCCATGGGTTCGAGGAGGAGCTGTGTTCGGCGATGGATCGTGGTGGTGAAGAACAACTACTTCTGGGCCGGTCGCAGCGGCAAGGCCGAATCGACGCCAACGGAGAGCCCATGCTAGTGGACCGTGTGCATGGCGTGGAGGAGCGCTTCCGGCCTGCGTTTCGCCGACATCACGGCGCGCTGGTGGAACGGCATGGAAGAGCGCGAACTGGAGGTGAAGGTGATGCTTGATGTGCTGGCGGCCCCATCGCCCGCATTGCCCGCACCGCAACAGCGCCTGCTTCAACGGTCGGTCATGGCCACCTTCCCGGTGACATCAAAAGGGCAGATGTACCGCATGTTGCGTGAAGACCCCTACGCGAACGCTCTTCAAGTGAAGTATGGGTATGCGGTTACCGCGCACAAGGCCCAGGGCGGCCAGTGGAGCACGGTCTTCGTGGACCAGGGCTATGTCACCGAGGAAATGATCGACACCGAATACGTGCGCTGGTTGTACACCGCCGTTACACGCGCCACGCAGCGCCTATACCTCCTCAATTTCCACCCGCGCTTTTGGGGCGAAGGGGAGGAGTGATCACGCTCCGTAGTTCAACGGAAGGAAAACGACCTCGGTCGTTGGGGCGGAAGTGGCCAGGCTGATGATGTGGTCGGTGCCGAGGCTCCACGTGCGCACATGGTAGCTGTCCGATGCCATGCGCTTGAACTGATCGTGCGCCAGTTCCACGGACTGTTGGGGGGCGTTCACGCGCAGCACTTTCAGGTCGTCCATGATGCCTAGGCCGCTGGCCTTCAGCACCGCCTCCTTGCGTGTCCCAAGCTCGAGGAAGCGTCGCTTGGTTCCGGTGTATCGCGGATGTCGGCCACCTCCTCCGGTGTGAAATAGTGTTTGCCAACGGCCATATGGTCCACGCTGCGGGCCATGGTCTCCACGTCAACACCCAGCTCCGCACCTTCGCTCACCGCGATCAGGATGGCATCCTTGGTGTCACTGAAATTGAATTGGAGCCGCGCTTCCGCGATGAAAGGCTTGCCGTGCGGTCCGCGAGCGAAATGGATCTCTTCCGGCTTTACGTTCAACCGCTTGCCAAGGACATGCCGCAGCAGCCCATGCCCGATAATGAAACGGTGTCGGTCATGGGCGAACCGGAACCGCTCGGCACGCGCCAGTTCCTCTGCGTCGAGCAGGCTGAGCAGACGGTCCAAGTGTTCTTCGTGTGTGCCCAGTTCCGTGAACCACAAGTGTACTTGGTCGGGTCCCGCAAGCCTTGTGGCAGCAGCAGGCCAACGAGCCAGCTCGGTATCCCCGCAATATAAGGTCAAGCTCCGCCCTTCCATAGGGCTGCGAAGTAAGGACAACTAGGAGGTGGTCGCAATGCGGGCCAAGCGTTCTTCGAACACGGGCGCCAGTTCGGCCACGTGCGGCTCCTTGATCATGGAGTAGTGGTCGCCCGGTACGCGCCGTATATCGAGCAATTGCCTTGATAGTGTGGACCACCCAAGGTCATCGGGCCCCCAGGCATCCATCGCTTTCAGGATCATCATTGCACCTTCGTATGGCTTCGCTTTATACATGCGGATGGCCTTGTCATAGACGTGAATAATGTGGTGGTGATGGATCGTCGGCATCCGTCGGTCCATCCGGATGAAGGGTTTTGCGGCCTTGAGCATCAATCCATGCTTGAGGACCGATCGCCAATCATGGTCGCTATCCAGGGCCTGAATATGAAGGTCCGGTGCATAGGCGTCAATAAGCACAAGCAGCTGGGCTCTGCGGTTGAGGGCCTGTAACTGCTGCACCATTTCATACGCAACGATCCCTCCGAAGGAATAACCACATAGAACGAGGTCGTTCTCCGGAACGGCGGAAGTAGTTCTTGCAAATAGTGAGCAGCGATCTCCTCTACACTTTGCAGTGGAAGCTTTTTATTGTCTTTTCCTTGATGGATGAACGCATAGAAGGGTCGGTCTGCACCTAGATGCTTCGGAAGCAGCTCGTTCGCTTCGTCACCATGCACACACACCACCGCAGGGCCTTTTCCCTCCGGCCGCAAGGGTCGGAGGTTCATCCAGTGTGATCTGGTCTTCTGCGGCATTCAGATGGGTCGGTGCGAACTGTCCGGGTCCTTTGAAGTGGTCAATGAAATGTCGCCGGAAGAGCGAAGTCCTTCGACTGCCGTGCTGGATGGACAAAGCTCACCTCAGTGGTGCACTGCCTCAGCCTTTCCAACGGTGCTCCGTATACATTCGGAAAGTTCGCGGGCCAAGGCCTGTACCTGTGGCTCCTCGATCATGGTGTAGTGGTCGCCGGGCAGCACGTGGATATCGGCACCGTTCGCGACCAGTTCGTTCCAACCCATCTCGTTCGGCCCCCACGAATGTTCGGCCTTGAACACGGCCAACTTGCCTTTGTAGGGCTTCGGCGTATAGGCCATCGCGGCCCGGTCGTAGGTGTCGATGATGTGGAAGTTCCGCAGGCGTGTGGGCACCGTGCCGCCATTGCGCAGGTATTGCGAAACGAGGCCGCGCATGATGCGTTTCTTCAGCGGGTCGTAGAACTTCAGGTCGCTCTCGATCGCTTTGCCGTGCATGGCCGGTGCGTAGGTGTCGAACACCACCACCAAGGGAACATCATCGCCCATGGCCGTGAGCTGTTGTGCCATTTCGTAAGCCACAATGCCGCCGAACGAATAGCCGCAGAGCAGGTAGGGCCCCACAGGCCGCGCTTGCTTCAGTTCAGCGATGAAGTGCTTGGCGATGGATTCCACGGACGTGTAACGGATCTCCTTGCCATCCTCGCCTTGGTGGAAGAAGGCATAGAACGGGGTGTCGGCGTCGAGGTACTTGGGCAGCGAGTGGCTGGCCTCATCGCCATGCACGCAGAACAGGGGGATGGAATTCCCGGTAGGACGGATGGCCGACAGGGTCTGCCAGTTCTGATCAGGTGCGTCGCCACGGAGCAACGCTGCGAACTGCGCGATGGTGGGTGCTTCGAAGAGGGCTTTCAACGGCAATGCCTTCTCGAACCGCTGTTCGATATGGGCGAGCATTTGGATCCCCATGATGGAGTGCCCGCCAAGGTCGAAGAAGTCGTCGTGGATGCCGATGTCGGCAACACCCAATGCCTTGGACCAGATCTCCGCAAGTCCGACCTCTTCGGTGTTGCGCGGCGCCACGAACTGGGCGCGCATTTGGGCGTTGCGCAGCTCGGGCCTGGGCAGCAGTTTCTTGTCCACCTTGCCGTTCGGGTTCAGCGGGAACGAAGGAAGGGCCACGAAGAACGAGGGCATCATGAAGGAAGGGAGCGCCGATGACAGATGCTTCCGCACGCCTTCCAGGAACTGTTCGCTCTGTGCTGTGTCGCTGATCGGGTCGAACCCATCAGGCACCACATAGGCCACCAACTGTTGATCGCCGGGCATGTCGCGGCGAACCATCACCAGTCGGTCGCACTCCGCCGAAGCCGCTGATCGCGTTCTCGATCTCGCCCAGCTCGATGCGGAAACCGCGCACCTTCACTTGATCGTCGGCACGCCCCATGAACTCCAGCGTTCCGTCGGGCAGCCATTTCACCAGGTCGCCACTTCGGTACATGCGTGCGTTACCGCCCTTGAACGGGTCGGGCAGGAAGCGCTCCTCATTCAGATCGGGACGTTCCCAATAACCCAGTGCAACACCATCACCGCCGCAATACAGTTCACCTTTCACACCGACCGGAACGGGCTTGCGATGTTCGTCCAGCACGTAGAGGAAGGTGTTGTTGATGGGCTTGCCGATGGGCACCTGCTTGCCGATGTCATCCGCCTTATTGATCGGATGGAAACAGCTGAAGGTGGTGTTCTCCGTGGGGCCGTAGATGTTGTTCAGCACGCCGGGTCCGAGCACGCTGAGCGCCTTGCGGATGTGTGGCAGGCTCATCACCTCACCACCGGTCAGTATGCACTTCAGGCCTTTCAGGCGGTCCACGTGTTCATCCACCAGCACATTGAACAGGCCCGTTGTGATGAACATGATGTTCACGCCATGGCGTTCAATGGTCTCGGTGACCTCGGCCAATGTCGGTTTGGACTGCGGTTGCAGCACCAGTCGACCACCGTTCAACAAGGCACCCCACAGCTCGAACGTGCTGGCATCGAAGGAGACGTTGCTCAGTTGCGTGATCACGGCGTCCGGTCCGAAGGGCGCGTAGTCCTGGTCGCGCACCAATCTTACGATGCCCCGGTGCGGCACCACCACACCTTTCGGACGACCCGTGCTGCCGCTGGTGTACATGATGTAGGCCGCTGTTTCCGGTCCTTCGATCGGCGCGTGGTCAGCGATCTTGGCCTTGGGCATCTCAGTGCCATCAAGCAGGATCACGCGTGCACTGTGCGCAGGCAGGGCCTTTTCCAAGGCCTTTTCGGTCAGCAGCAATTTGGCGCGCGTATCCTCGAACAGCAGTTGGATGCGTTCGGCGGGATAGGTGTGGTCGATGGGAACGAAAGCGGCACCGCAACGCAGGATCGCGAGTTGTGCTTCCACCAGTCGGAAATTCCGTTCGCTACAGAGCGCTACCAGGTCCCCGGGCTTCACGCCGTTCGCCTTGAGCATCGCTGTCAGTGCCACAACACGCTCCTGTAGTTGGGCATAGGTCAATTGCTGGTCGCGCTGAACAAGCGCTACGCGTGCTGGACCTTGGGCCACCACTTCATCGAACAAGGTGTTCACCCCTTTGCTGTTCGGGTATGCAACGGCCCTGCCTTGCCATTCGGTCGGCACAGGCACCTTGTCGGTTCCCAAGGGCTCGTCGCCAATGAGCTCGACAATGGGTGCGTTCGGATGGCCGATCACCCGCTTGATCAGCGTGATCAGTTGGTCCATCCAGCCGCTCACCGTGGCCTCACTGAAGAGGTCGGTGTTGTAGCTCCACTCGAGCGTCAGGTGTCCTTCGTTGCCTGTTGCGTTCAGGAACAGCTCGAAGTTCTCGAAGGACCGCGGGTTGCTGATGAAACGATGTTGCAGGCCATCGAAGCCCACGCCATCGTCCATGTTCATGTCGATGTTGAACACGACTGGGCATAGCGGGATGCGTCCCGGCTCGCGCGGAACGTTCAGTTTCCGCAGCAGTGTGCCGAAGGTGTACTTCTGGTTGTCGAAGGCATCGAGAACGCCGGTGCGACGCGCTTTCAAATGCTCGATGAACGCTTGCTCCTCATCGATGCGGCTGCGCAAGGCGAGCAGGTTCACGCAATGGCCCACCAGGTGCTTCATGCCCAGGTCGCTCTGTCCGGCGGCGGGCAGGCCTACCACGATGTCGCTGTCACCGGTGAGCTTGTGCAGCAGCACCTCGAAGGTGGTCATCAGCGTGGTGACGAAGCTGGCCCCGCTGCGTGTGGCCACTTCCTTCAGGCCGCGCACCAGGTCCTGCGAGAGCAACAGGTCGAGGCGGTTCCCCTTGTAGGTCTTCTGCTTCGGCCGCGGACGGTCCGTGGGCAGGTCTAGGCGGGGCACGGAACCTTTGTAGAGGTCGAGCCAGTATCGCTCAACCATACCGTGCTCCGGGCTCTTCGCGAAGTCGATGGTGGCGACGCTGTACTCGCTGAAGGTGCTCGCTTCGGGCAGCTTCGGTGCGCCACCGCTCTTCGCAGCATTATAGAGCGCACTGATCTCGGCCATCATGATGCCCAGGCTCCAGCCATCGCACACCACGTGGTGGCCGGACAACCGAAGCAGGTGCGCATCGCCAGCGACCTTGATCAACTGCGCCCGGAAGAGCGGCCCGTTGCGCAGGTCGAAGGGCGTGGTCATGTCCTTCTGCGCGATAGCGTTGAGCTGTTTGGTGCGCTCTGATCCGCTTAGCGATGACAGGTCCGTGAAGAGCAGTGCGAAGCGCACTTCATCGGTCACCAGCATACGCGTGCCGCTGGCATTAAGCGTGGCGCGCAGCGATTCGTGGCGCTTCACCAGCTCATGCATCGCGCGCTCGATGGCGGCTTGGTCGAGCGTTCCTTTCAGTTCGAGGGAAACGCTCTCGTTGTAAGCGCAGCTCGCGTCAACGCCCATCTCGGAGGCGGTGAGCACTTCGCGTTGCGCTTCCGTTGTGGGAATGGTGCGCTCGATGGCCGGCCCGGTGAAGGGGTCGAAATCAACGGCTACGAATTGTGGTTCTTGTATGAACTTCTCCATAATGCTTGGTCAATTCTCGTCCTGCTCGATCATGAGGTACTTGCCTTGCCTTTTCGGATCGGGCACGAACCACGCGGGTTCGCCCTTCGGCGTGCGGCCCATGCGAGCACCTGGCACCGGCGGCTCCATGGCACTGATCACACGTTCGCTCAGTTTGCGCACATGTCCGCCCAGCACACTGTTCACCACCGGAATGGGGTAGGTGCGTTCGGGCATGAAGCCGCTCTCGCGCAGCTCCTTGCAGGTCTTCTCCACCGTGTTGATGATGAACGCGATGTCGGCCGAGGAATGCGCGGTGGTGATGAAGTGCGGGAAGTCCAGCACGTGCACGCCGTGGTAGCGCATCAGCATGAAGAAGAGCTCGGTGTAGTTGACGCTCTCGTCATACTTCGTCTTGAACGCGCTGCCGAAGTTCACCCAACGGTAGGGGAGCTGGTACTGGTCGAAGAGGCCGTTCACGCGCTTCACCATGTCCTCGGTAACGGTGTTGAGGCTTTCCTGCAAGGCAGGCCCTTCATTCTTCATGTACACCAGCGAGGCCTTCATCGCGGCCATCGTCAGCGGGTGTCGTACGAAGGTGCCGGCGAAGTAGGTCACACCTGCGGGCGGCACGCTATCATCGCCATACTGCCAGTGGCCGCCGTCGAGGGCGTCCATCCATTCGCTCTTGCCGATCATGGCGCCCACGGGCATGCCACCACCGATCACCTTGCCGTAGGTGCCGATATCGGCCTGGATGCCGAAGAGGGCCTGCGTACCGTTGGGGTGCGTGCGGAATCCGGTGATCACCTCATCGAAGATCAGTGCGGTGCCGTTCTCCTGCGTGATGCGGCGCACCTCGCGGAGGAAATCCACCGGACGGAACTCCATGCGGCGGCTCTGCACCGGTTCAACGAGCACGGCTGCTGCCTCGTGGCAACGCTGCTTGATGATCTCGAGGCTCTCGGGCGTGCCGTAGTCGAGCACGAGCATGTTCTCCACGGCTTGCGGCATGATGCCGGGCGCGCCAGGATAGCTCTTCTTGCTCTTGCTGCCGCGGATGATCACCTCGTCGTTGATGCCGTGGTAACTGCCGCTGAAGGAGATGATGAGGCTGCGACCGGTGACCGTGCGGGCCATGCGCATCGCGCCCAGTACGGCTTCGCTACCGGTATTGCAAACGGCTGCGCGTTCAGCACCAGTGAGTTCGCATAACAGCTTCGATACTTCCGCCGCGAGCGGGTGCATCGGGCCGATCTCCACGCTGGTGTCGATCTGCTTGTGGCAGGCTTCCTTGATGAAGTCGGGCATGTAGCCGAACATCGATGAACCGAAACCACTGAGGATGTCCACGTACTCGTTGCCGTCGATATCCCAGAGGTGGCAGCCGGTGCTCTTGTCCACCACCACCTGGTAGATGAGCTCCTTGGTCTGTGGCTTGAACCCGGTGACCACGCGCGGGTCCGCCATGGGTTTGCGGTTCTCCTGCGTGAAGGCCTTGCTCTTGGCGGTCTTGGCCACGTAGCGCTTCACGAAGGCATCGAACCACGCGCGCTGCTGCGGGGTCATGTCGTCCACCTTCTCCTTCATGATGCGCGCCTGCGCACCGAAGACCTTCTTCAGCTCTGGAGCATCTTCCAGGGCATTCACGGCAGGCGCTGCGGCGGCTGCGGGTCGACCATGGTCGACCCCTGTGGCCGCGCCACCGCCGTTCCAATGGGGCAGGATATGGTCCGCCAGCTTGTCCAGGTTCGGCAGCTCCTCGTTCAATTGACGGAACGAGATCTTCACGCCGAACTTCTTGCTCAAGGAGGTCGCAACCTGCGTCAGGAACAGCGAGTCGAGGCCCATCTCCAGGAAGGTCTCCTCGTTGCTCGCTTCGGCTAATTCAAGGCCTGAGCTCTCCTCCAGCAAATGCTTGATCATGCGATCAGCGATTCCTTGGGGGAAAGGTTCGCGTCGCCACTGTTCGGAACAGGGGCTTCGATCGTGGTGCTTGCAATGGCACGACCACCATCGGCCACCATCGCCACGGGATCCACCCAGTGACGGATGCGTTCGAAGGCGTAGGTCGGCATCGAGATGCGGCACCGCTCCTCGCGCTCGTAGAATTTGCTCCAGTCGATGAGCACGCCGCTCTGCCACAAGCCACCCACGGCCTTCAGCAGTTGCGTAAGCTCATTGCCGTTGCCGGCGGAATCGCCCAGGGAGGGCACGGCCGCTTGCCTTTTGTTGTCGGTGCTTTGCTGGCGGGCGAGCGTGGTGGCCGTGGTGCGCGGACCTACTTCCAAGCATCACGCGGATCGGCATCGCTCCATGCGAACTTCACGGCTTGCGCGAAACGCACCGTGGCACGCAGGTGATCGCTCCAATACTTCGATGAAGTGGCCTCGTCGTCCTTCAGCCATTCGGCGGTGACGGTGCTGACGATCGGGATGCGCGGCGCGCTCAGCTTCACGCTCTCCACCACCTTCTTGTAAGGCTCCACGATGGCGTCCATCATCGGGCTGTGGAAGGCGTGGCTGGTCACGAGCAGTTTGCAGGTGATGCCGTCCTTCTCCAGCTCGGCCTGCAGTTTCGCGATCGCCTCGTGCGGACCACTGGCCACGCACAACTGCGGACCGTTGTTCGCCGCGATGCTGCATCCAGCGGGGAGTTTCTTCAGCACATCCTCTTCCGCCGCTCGCACGCTGAGCATGCTGCCACCGGGCAGGTCCTGCATCATGCGCCCTCGGTTGGCCACCAGCTTCACGGCATCCTCCAGCGAGAACACACCGGCCAGGCAGCCTGCGGCGAACTCACCGATGCTGTGGCCCATCATGGCGTCGGGCGTGATGCCCCAGTGCATCCACAGCTTCGCAAGGCTGTAGTGCATGGTGAAGAGCGAGGCCTGCGTGTAGACCGTCTGCTTCAGTTGCTCAGCGGCCTTCTCCTCTTCGCCGGCCTTCGGGAAGATGATGGCCTTGAGGTCGGTGCCGAACTCCTTGCTGAAGAGTTCGCAGCACTGATCGAAGTGTTGTTTGAAGATGGGCTCGCTTTCGCAGAGGTCGCGGCCCATGTTCACGTACTGTGAGCCTTGACCGGGGAACATGAAGACCACACCGCTAGCCGCTTCGTGCAGTTCGCGGGTACCGATCAGCGGGCGTCCTTGTTGGCGATCGCTTCCATCAACTCGCCATGGCTTCCACCCACGATCAAGCGGCGGTGCTTGAAGTGGCGACGGCCGACTTGCAGCGTGTAGGCCGCATCGGCCAAGGAAGACTTCGGATGCGTTTCGAGCCAGTTGCGGAGGTTGTCCGTCATGGCATCGAGGCTGGTCTTGCTCTTCGCGCTGAGCAGGAAGAGCTGTTTGCTGCGGGAAGCGCTGGAAGCCTTGGCCACTGGCGGTTCCGCGAGGATCACGTGCGCGTTCGTTCCGCCCACACCGAAGCTGGTGACACCGGCGATGCGCGGGAGCCCGGCACCGGGGCCAAGCGATGTTCTCGTTCGCCACGCGGAACGGCGAATTCGCGAAGTCGATGGCCGGGTTCGGCGTCTCGAAGCCCACGTTGGAAGGGATCACTTCCTCGCCCAAGGCCAGCGCGGTCTTGATCACACCAGCCGCACCAGCAGCGGGCGTCAGGTGGCCGATGTTGCTCTTGATGGAGCCGATGACGCAGTGGTGCCCATTGGTCTTGCCGCCGAACGCGAGCGTCAGCGCTTCCACCTCGATCGGGTCGCCGAGCGGTGTTGCGGTACCATGTGTTTCCACATAGGTGATCTCGCTCGGGCTCACGCCTGCATCGGCCTGTGCCATGGCGATCACCTCGGCCTGGCCACGCACGCTGGGCGCGGTGAAGCTGGCCTTGTCGCTGCCGTCGTTGTTGAGCGCGGCGCCCTTGATCACCGCGTAGATGTGGTCCTTGTCGCGCACCGCATCATCGAGACGCTTCAGCACGATGATCCCGCAGCCGTCGCTGAACGATGTGCCTTTGCCGTTGGCGTCGAAGGTGCGCGTACTGCCGTCGGGGCTGTACATGCCACCTTCGTTGTACACGATGCCGCTGTTGATCGGTGCGGTGATCGCGATGCCACCGGCGAGTGCCATGTCGCATTCCCCATCGCGCAGCGCCTTGAACGCCTGTGCGATCGCCACGAGCGATGTGCTGCATGCGGTGTGGATGCTCAACGCCGGACCGCGCAGGTCGAACTCGAAGGCCAGACGTGTGGCGATGTAGTCCTTCTCGTTGGCGGTCATCACCGCGAAGTCGCCCACCTGTTCGATCAGCTCGGGATGGCCGATGACGTTGCGGGTGAAGTAGGTGTTGTTGCCCATGCCGGCATACACGCCGATGAGGCCGGCGAACTGTGCGGGATCGTACGCGGCATCCTCCAGCGCGGCCCAGGCCGTCTCCAGGAACACGCGTTGCTGCGGATCCATCAGCGCGGCCACCTTGGGGTTCACGCCGAAGAAGCCATGGTCGAACTTGTCGGCATCGGCGATCACGCCGCGCGCCTTCACGTAGTCGGGATCATTGCGCAGTTCGGCAGGGATGCTCGGGTCGAGCTCGTCCACCGTCCACGTGCTGATGCTGTTCTTCTTGGCAAGCAGGTTCTTCCATAGCTGCTCCACGTTGGGCGCGCCAGGGAAACGGCCGCTCATGCCGATGATGGCGATGTCGCCCTTTCGCGCCCCGGCCGCGGCCTTGCGCGCCTTGGCCATCTCGGCGGGGGCTGGTGCACTGGCATCGCCCTCAAGGAATGCCGCACATGCCTTGATCGTCGGGTGCTGGTACAACTTTACGATGGGCAGCTTCAGGCCGTGGCCTTCGAGCTGGGCCACGCACTGGATGCTCAGCAGCGAGTTGCCGCCGAGGTCGAAGAAGTTGTCGTCGATGCCCACGCGGTCGATGCCGAGCAGGTCGGCCCACACGTTCGCGAGGGTCTTCTGCACGCTGGTCGTCGGTGCGGCGAAGGCCACGTCGAGGTCGGGACGCTTCACATCGGGCACGGGCAAGGCCTTGCGATCGATCTTGCCGCTCGGGGTGCGGGGCAGTTCCTTCACGGCCACGAAGGCGGAGGGCTGCATGTAATCGGGCAGGAGGGAAGCGAGGTGCTTACGGATCTCGTTGGTGCTGAGCTCGCTCTTCGCGACGTAGTAGCCGATCAAGCGTTTCAACCCCGGCCGGTCCTCACGTACGGGGGCCACAGCCTGCTCCACCGCAGGGTGCGTCTCCATCGCCACTTCCACTTCGCCGAGCTCGATGCGGTAGCCGCGCACCTTCACCTGACCATCGATGCGGCCCTTGTAATCGATCTCGCCGTTCGGCAGTTCCACCGCCTGTCGCCGGTCCGATACAGCGCCACCGGGGTGAATGGATCGCGAGGAAGCGTTCGGCCGTAAGGTCATCGCGACCGATGTAGCCCGGTGGCCACACAGGCACCGCCGAGGTAGAGTTCGCCTTCTTCGCCCTTCTTCACCGGCTTCATTTGCTCATCGAGCACGTAGAGCTTCACGTTGTCGATGGCGCTGCCGATGTTGGGCAAGGCGGGCCAGGTGGATGGATCACCTTTCAGCTCGAGCTCGCTCACCACGTGGCCTTCGGTGGGGCCGTACTGGTTGCAGAAGCGGCAGCCGGGAAGCTGCTTGAAGAGGTTCGCGATGGCCGGCGTGATCTTCAGTTGCTCGCCACTGGTGAAGACCTCTTTCATTGAGGATGGCACTTCGCCGGTGCGTTCCACGGCCTCGGCCAGGTATTGCAGCGCCACGAAGGGCACGATGATGCGGTTGATCTTCTGCGCGATGATCTTGCGCAGGAGCTGCGTGCTGTTCAGTCGATCCTCGTCGGTGATCAGCACCAAGGTGCCGCCTTGAGCGAACGTGGTGAAGATCTCCTGGAAGCTCACATCGAAGCTGATGGGAGCGAATTGCAGCGTGCGATCACCCTCTTTGCAAACGCTGGTGCGCAGCTGCCATTGGATCAGGTTCGACAGCGGTGCATGGTGCATGGCCACGCCCTTGGGCCGGCCGGTGCTTCCGCTGGTGAAGAGCACGTAGAGCAGGTCGTCGGGTTTCGCAGGGCACGGACCCTCGAACACAGGACCGTTCCCTAGATCGATCTCTTCGATCAAAAGGACCTTGGCGCTCGTGCCTTTGAACAGATGCTGATGCACCTTGCTGGTGATCACCACAGGCGGATTGGCATCCTCCAGCATGCCCGCGATGCGCTCGGTGGGGTAGGTGGGGTCGATGGGCACATAGGCGGCGCCGGCCTGCACGATGCCGAGCACGGAGATGATGAGCTCGGGGGACCGGTCGAGGCAGAGGCCTACGGTGCTGCCTTTGGCCACGTTGTTCGTAGCCAGAACGTGAGCCAAACGGCCCATTCGGCCGTGGAGCGCTGCATAGGAGAGGCTGTGGTCTTCGGAAATAAGGGCCGTTCCGGTCGCACGTTGCTTGAACGAAGCGCCAAGCAGTTCCAGTAGGTTCATCGATACCATCCGATTCGCGTTCATGTCCTTTTGTGGTCGGGTCGGTCAAATGCCATGCGCTTGATCTTCAGCTCTTTCGTGTTCCTCTACAAGGTGGTCACGGGCAGGGTCCAAGGCCATTTAACCGCCATTTCTACGCCGTCGTCCGGTCGAAGGTTCGCTTCGTCGGAGAGGTTGCGAAGGTAACCACGCTATAAGGTGGTCGATACGGAGCGGGGGTACGTCGGCCGGAACGAACGATCCGTCGGCGCGGGGTGTTCCACTTGGCCGCCCCCTCACGCGCGCGAAGACTATATTTGCGATCCTTTTGAAAATGCTCATTCGCTCCAGGACCCTTATCACGCTGGTACTCATGCTACTGGCATTTGCCTCCATGGCGCAAACCCTGGGGCATAACAGATCAGTGCAGCTATGGGCCACGGTGCAGTCGAACCCTCCTCAGATCACGCTGAACTGGGCGCCCCATGCGAACACCACGGGGTTCACCATCTTTCGCAAACTGAAGGGCGGTACGAGCTGGGGCTCTGCCATTGGGACTGCCGCCTCCGCGGCCACTCAGTTCGTGGACAACTCGGTCAGCATCAATACCTCGTATGAGTACAAAGTGGTCCGCACCACATCGAACCTGGGCAACGGCCAGGGTTACGTGAACGCAGGTATCGCCGTGGACATGGTGGAGGATCGCGGCAAGATGGTGCTGTTGGTGGACAACACGTTCTCGACCTCGCTTGCCACACAATTGACCCAGCTCCAGAGCGATCTGGAAGGCGATGGATGGCAGGTGATCCGGCATGACGTGAGCCGGACCGCCCCGGTGACAAGCGTGAAGGCGCTGGTGGTGAACGCATACAACGCGGATCCCACCAAGGTGAACGCGGTGTTCATTGTGGGCCATGTGCCTGTACCGATGTCAGGCAACCTGGCCCCCGATGGACACGGTGAGCACTACGGCGCTTGGGTGGCCGACGTGTATTACGGCGAGATGAACGGCACTTGGACCGATAATTCGGTGAACAGTGCAACGGCCCAATGGACAAGGAACCACAATGTGCCGGGTGATGGCAAGTTCGACCAATCGGTGATCCCAACGGCGGTGGAATTGGCCGTGGGGCGAGTTGATTTCTTCAACATGCCGGCCTTCAGCCAGGACGAGACCACGCTGACGGCCAACTACCTGAACAAGCTGCATCAGTGGAAGGTCAAGCAGATCACTGCACAGGACCGGGCCGTGATCGATGACAATTTCACGGGCATGGCCGATGCGTTCTCACAGAACGGTTGGCGCGGCTTCGGACCGTTGGTGCATCCGAACAACGTGGTGGCCGGCGACTACTTCACGTCCATGTCCTCACAAAGCCATCTGTGGAGCTATGGCTGCGGTGGCGGTTGGTGGAACAATGCGAACGGCGTGGGAAGCACGGCGCAATTCGCTTCCACTTATACACGCGGGATCTTCACTGTGTTATTGGGCAGCTACTTCGGCGATTGGGATTTCCAGGACAACTTTCTCCGCGCAGCTTTGGGCTCAGGTACCATACTGGCGAATTTCTGGGCTGGTTATCCCAACTGGTTCTTTCACCACATGGGCCTTGGTGAGACCATTGGCTATTCCACCCGGCTTACACAGAACAATGGGAATGGCCATTATGAGCCGGCCAACCCCGAAGCGGGCCGTATCCACGTTTCGCTGCTCGGCGACCCCACCTGCGCATGCGTATTGTGGCCCCGCCCACCAATGTGCAGGCCACCAGTCCAACGGGCCAGACCACCACGGTCACGTGGACCGCTTCACCTGAGACCGGTTTGACCGGATACCACGTCTATCGCTTCAACAGCGCGACGCAGACCTGGCAACGACGCACGACCACCGCCGTTACCGGTACCAGCTTCTCCGACAATACCAGTGGACTTTCGGGCACAGTGCGCTACATGGTGCGCGCTCTTAAGCTTCAGGTCTCCTACAGCGGCAGCTACTTCAATTTGAGCTTGGGGGCATTCGGGCAGATCGCTATTACCCCTGTGGCCACGGATTGTCTGGGTGTGCCCAGTGGACCTGCAGTGCCCGGAACGCCGTGCAACGATGGCAATGCCTGTACGACAAATGATACTTGGAACGCCTCGTGCCAATGTACAGGTGTTCCTCTGCCCTGCAACGATAACAACCCCTGTACGTCGGATGGTTGCACAGGCGGTACTTGCATTTTCACTCCATTGCCTGATACGGACGGGGATGGCACTTGTGATGTGGTGGATGGCTGTCCTTCGGACCCGAACAAGACCGCACCGGGTGCATGTGGTTGCGGGAACCCTGAGCCCGGTTCTGCCTGCAACGATGGCAACCCGAACACGGTCAATGATGTGGTGGGGCCCAATTGCGCCTGTGCCGGACAGTTGGTGGATTGCCTGGGCGTGACCGGAGGACCTGCTGTGCCGGGATCACCTTGTAACGATGGCAATGCCAACACGGGTAACGACACCTGGAACAGCAGCTGCCAGTGCATAGGGTCCCCTTTTGATTGCCTGGGTGTTGCAGGAGGCGGAGACTTGCCCGGCACGCCATGCAACGACGGGAACTCGCTCACCATTAATGACACGTGGAGCTTGGATTGTTCGTGCTCCGGTACGCCCATTGATTGTCAGGGAACCCCGTTCGGCACCGCTCTGCCTGGTGCGCCATGCAACGACGGGGACCCGAACACGGGCAACGACACGTGGAACAATGCATGTCAGTGTGTTGGTCTGCCCATTGACTGCAATAGGGTTCCCGGTGGTGGTGCCGTGGTGGACCTATGCGGTGTATGCGGCGGGAATAACGATTGTGTGGTGGCCTCCACGTGCTACTCGCTCACCGCGGTCGGTGGTAATCCGGATGGCGAAGAGGCCGAGAACGGTAATGTGTACAACAACATCGGTTCCCTGGACCTGGTGTTCGACGGTGAGGCGACGCCGTGGCGAGGAACCAGTTGGTGGCCTTGCGCTTTCGGGAACATTGCAGTTCCCAGGGATGCGCCCATCCTGCAAGCGTATGTGCAATTCACCGCGAGAGGCACGGGTAACCTATCGCCGAGCGCACTGAACGTGGCCCTGCAGGCATCGGACAATGCACAGCCCTTGGGATTTGCACCGTTCGATCTTTCGTCGCGTCCGACCACAACAGCGGTTCCGTGGGCCCCGCCGACGTGGACCGTGCCCAATGCCAGTGGTGTTGCACAACGAACCAGCGATATTTCCACCTCCGTGAGCGAGGTAGTGACCAGGCCGGGGTGGGCGCCAGGCAATGCCATGGTGGTGCTGATCGAAGGTGAAGGACGGCGCTCGGCATGGAGCTGGGACCAGAGCCAGGCCCGGGCTGCACGTCTGTGCATCACCCATGCCAGCCTCCATGGATTGCCTTGGGTGTGTTGGGTGGCACCGCTTTGCCGGGAACCTCCATGCGATGATGGTGATGCGACAACGGGTAATGACCAATGGACGAGCACTGTACATGTGCCGGTCAACAGATCGATTGTGCCGGGGTTCCTGGTGGAACGGCTGGACCGGGAACCCCGTGCGATGACAACAATACATCGACCGGGAACGATGTGTATCAAACGGATTGTACCTGCGCGGGTCTGCCGTTGGATTGCCTTGGTGTGCCGGGTGGTGTTGCATTGGTCGGGGCGTCCTGCGATGATGGACTAGCGCTCACCTTGAACGATGTGTGGACATTGGATTGCACATGCGAAGGCATTGCAACGAATGATGACTGCCTCGGTGTTGAGTTCGGTGGTGCCTTGCCCGGTACTCCGTGTGATGATGGTGATCCACTCACTGGCAATGACCTGTGGACCACGGCATGTACCTGCCTAGGTCTGCCTCTGGATTGTGAGGGTACGCCTGGTGGTCCTGCCGGTGCAGCATGTGATGACGGCGATCCATTGACCGGTAACGATAGCTGGGGTCTTGATTGCGTTTGTGCCGGTGTTCCTGTGGACTGTGCGGGTGTGCCTGGAGGAACTTCCTGGCCGGGTACACCCTGTTCTGATGGTGATCCCACCACGGGTGCCGATATCTGGCAATTGGATTGCACATGTGCCGGTCTTCCTTTGGATTGCACAGGTGTACCGGAGGCTCATCCCTGCCGGTACGCCCTTGTGATGATGGTCTTGCCAACACCGTGAACGATAACAGGAAGTGATTGTACCTGCGCGGGAGAGGTGGTTGATTGCCTGAGTACCGGATGTCCGGCATTGCCGGGCACTGTGATGATGGTGATGGAATACCGAAACGACGTGGGTGCGGATTGTACTTGCGCGGGACGCCTGGACTGTGCCGGTGCCGGGTGGCCCTGCATTCGGGTTCGCCTTGTGATGATGGTGATCCCGGCGGTGATACCAGGGCGCGGGACTGTTCATGCAGTGGTCTGCTCTTGGATTGTGCGGGTCCGCCAGGCGGTAGTGCTCTTCCGGGAACACCTTGCGATGATGGCAATGCGGCCACAGGCAATGACCAATGGACGACCAATTGTGTGTGCGCTGGACTTCCGCTGGACTGCCTTGGCATTCCGGGTGGGGCTGCGTTGCCAGGAACCCCCTGCGATGATAGTGACCCATCGACCGGTAACGACCTTTGGAGCTTGAGCTGCGGTTGTGCCGGTGAAGTGATCGATTGCCAAGGTGTGCCAGGTGGGCCCGCTCTTCCCGGTACTGCTTGTGATGATGGCGATGCGGGTACCGGCAATGACCAGTGGGATGCCGATTGCATATGTGCGGGTGTCCCCATCGACTGCCTGGGTGTTGTGGGTGGTAGGGCACTTCCCGGAACGCCTTGTGACGACGAGGACCCAAGCACAGGCAATGATCAATGGACCACCTCGTGTTCTTGCGAAGGACAGGTGATCGATTGTGTGGGTGTCCCAGGTGGTCAGGCGCTGCCTGGTGCGGCTTGCGATGACGGCAATGCCTCCACAGGGAATGATGTGTGGCTGAGCAACTGCCAGTGTGTTGGCGAGCCCTTGGATTGTACGGGTGTTCCCGGAGGCTTGGCGCTGCCCGGAACGCCTTGTGATGATGGGGACCCGAACACGGTGAACGACACATGGAACGGTGCCTGTGCATGCATAGGTGTACCCATGGACTGCGCCGGTGTGGTCAATGGGACCGCGTTCATCGATGACTGCGGAACATGTGCTGGAGGTACCACGGGCATTACACCCAACCCCGACCAGGACGGTGACCTGGTGCTGGATTGTGACGATAACTGCGTAACCGTATCGAATCCGGCCCAAGGCGATTTCGATGGCGATGGGGTGGGGGACCAGTGCGACAACTGTCCCTGGGTGGCCAATCCCGATCAGGCCGACGATGATGGCGATGGCGTGGGGGATGCATGCGACGATGTAGGCATCAACGACCGCATGCTTGAGCTGCAGGTGCGCGTCCATCCCAACCCAACGTCCGGACTGGTACGATTGGTGCCGGACATCAAGGAGGCGCGCACGATCAGCATCCACGACCCGCGCGGCGCCTTGGTGGCACGCCTGCCCTACACGGCGGTGATCGACCTGTCATCATTGCCACAGGGCACGTATTCCATCACGCTGAACGCTGGAGATGGGCTCCCCCTCGCGCGCGTACGCGTGGTTCGTTTGTAGTTGATCGGCCGTTCGAGGCATTGAATGCGCCGGGGTGACATCACCCCCTTTGTAACCCTTGCGGCAGTTCCTGCGGTAAAAGGGCCTGCCTGCCCATCGCAGGTCCCGGTCCGAACGCAACTGCCTTGTGTTCGCACCAGCTGAAAGGCAGGGAGCGCGATGGAAGGGCGATCGTCCTCCAACACGCATCTGCCATGGTACGTAACGTCCTTGTTCTGTTCGCCCTCTTGGTGCATCTCGCCGTATTCGGCCAGACCTCATCGCAACGGGCCGCGGTCCAACTCTCGGCGACCGTTCAATCATCACCGGCTTCCATCACCCTTTCGTGGCCGACGATGGCGAGCACGACCTCGATCACCATCTTCCGCAAGTTGAAGACCGGTACCTCCTGGGGGAGTGCTATTGCCACACCTGCGGCTTCGGCAACGCAATATGTGGACAATAGCATTGTGGTGGGCACGAACTACGAGTACCGTGTGGTGCGGGTATCCAATGGTGTCACTGGAACGGGATACATCAGCACAGGCGTCGAAGTGGCACCGGTCGATCGACGCGGCAAGTTGGTGTAGCAGTCGACAATACAGCACCCCAACTGACCGCCGAGCTTCAACAACTGATGGTCGATCTGCGCAGTGACGGTTGGATCGTGCTTCGCAGCGATGTGAGCCGCACGGCCACCGCTTCCAACATCAAGAGCATCATCGCGGGTCACTACAACAGCGATCCCGCCAACGTAAAGGCCATCTACATCGTTGGCCATGTACCTGTTCCCTATTCCGGCAACGTGGCACCCGATGGCCACAGCGAGCACACCGGAGCCTGGCATTGCGATGGTTACTACGGCGACATCGATGGTAGCTGGACCGATGCTTCCAGTGAACAACAGCGCCGCTCAGCGCGTGGAGAACCGCAACACTCCGGTGATGGCAAGTTCGACCAAAGCACTTTTCCAAGTGCTGTTGAGCTTCAGGTCGGTCGTGTGGACCTCTACGATATGCCGGCCTTCGCGCAGTCGGAAGTGACGCTTGTCCGCAACTACCTCAACAAGGCGCACAACTTCAAGGTGAAACAGTGGACCCCGCAGCAGCGCGGATTGATGTTCGACAACCTGCAGTGGGTGGGCAACCCCATCGCCGGATGTGGCTGGCGTTCCATGGCACCGCTGGTGGGGCCCTCCAACATCACCAAT
>JADKCV010000042.1 GCA_016718655.1 Flavobacteriales bacterium
GCGACGTTACCCCTATAGCCCGCCGACGTCACCTATAGGGCGTTGACGTTGCCTCCCATAGCCCGCCGACGTCACCCCTGCAGGGCGTTGACGTTGCCCATAGCCTGCCAGCTTCACCCTTTAGGCGGCGACGATACCCTATAGCCCGCCGACGTCACCCTATAGGGGCGTTGACGTTGCCCTATGGCCTGTCGGCGTCACGCTTTAGGCGGCGACGTTACCCTGCAGAGCGTTGAGGCGAGCGGTGAGCGGGATGCCGACCGTGGACGACGAGGCGGGGCATGGGGATCAATTCGCAAACGTCTTGAGAGAAATAATCTCTCAAGAAAGATCGCGCCCGGAGATCACGAAGTACCACATGAAGGCATGGCTGGTTCTATCTGTGTAGCGCGTGGAGTCCACAAGCCTTCTTGTGCTTTCCGCCGTTGAATACGAGCAGATAGTCGATCACAACGAAGGGAACACTGGGATCAGACCATCAACGAGGTACCCGAGCCAAGACTCTGGCCACACCGCAGCGAACAGATGCTGGGAAGCAAGAAGAGAAGCGTAAAGGGCATTGAGGTACTGACCAAACGAAAAACAATCAGAAGGACAGTATCGCTCACGAAAGGGCAATGGGTTCTGAATGGCGGCAGTCGCTCTCAGCGCCCCAGCCCGTTGAATAGTACCATCTGGCAAGAATCATCGAATGGTACTTCGCGTTACGGACAGCAGCTGAAATCTAGGATTCGCCTTGGCGCGATAGCCGTCGAGCGAGAGGGTGAAACCGTGGACGATGAGGCGGGGCATGGTGGAACGTTGCTACTTCCAAGGGTCTTGAATGAAGGCGCACGAACGCAGGATCAATGCGTGAACGCTATGCGCCCGAACGACCGGCACTCCTCCTTGTTCGGCCCCTTGCACTTGCCGTTTTCCCACGGCAGGAAATAGAACAGGTCATCGTTCACGTAGAACGCTTTGTGGGACACCAACAGGAGGGGCGGATCCGAGGGCCACGCCCAGGCTTCATCCTGCACAGTGCCGTCCAATGCTATGCTGCGCACCACGATCGTGCTCTCCTTCTCGTAGTCCTCGATGGGCTTCACGTCGCTCATCGTTTTGGCACCGATGTTCTCCTTGTGGTCGTTGTAGATGAAGTACAGCTTTCTCCCGTCGAACAGTTCGAAATGGCTGTAGTGGTTCTCCATGCGGTTGTTGCCAGCCTGGTCCTTCAGGATCACGCGCTCCCATAGCACCGAGCCATCCGCGGCGTAGCGGATGATGATCAGGTTGCCTTCCTTGCGCAGCTTGTTCCATTGGCCCCGGTCAGCGTAAATGCCCAAAGCACCCCCATCGGGCAGCGCATGCACCTTCAGCGCGATGTAATTGTCCAACCGCGATGAAGCGGAGAGTTTGGGGTCCTGCAACCAGCTGTTCAGGAAATCGGACCCTGGCGGCACATCCATCGCCACCTTTTCGCCGCGCGCGCGTTGAACCCGGAGAAGTAGGTGCTGCTCAGGTGGCGCCGATCGGGTTCATCACCCGATCACGACCTCACCGCGATCTCCTGCTTGTCGTTGAAGTCGAAGGGCCGCCTGTCTCTGGCCCTCGCCGGGAGGATCATGAGGTCGTGCTGCGTCATTGTCCCTCTGCCGCATCGAAGAAGAGGATGCTCTGTTTGATAGACGTTCGGATAGCCGGGGGCATCCGTTGAATTGGTGCGGAGGATCACGTACATGTACACGTTACCGCCATCGTCCACCCGATACTCCTTGAAGGTGATGTCCTCCCCCGTGTAGCCCGCCAGTTGAACCTCCTTGCTCCACTGCTGCTTCAGTTCAGCGTCCAGCACCTTCACGGTGAACTTCACAGGATCCTTCGGCCAGTAGTTGATGTTCCGGTAGGTGGCTATACGGCCACGGTCACGGGAGAAGGCCACATCATAGACCCCTGCTTGTTGTTGGTCACGTCGCGGATCACGTCGATCTCCACCGGCGTGGACATCGGGTTGCCATCGCGGATCGATGCGCGTAGCGAACAGCGTATTCGAATCCGCCTTCTTGTCGTGGTAGCAGGAGAAGAGGCACATCCGGCCTTGCACGGATTGATGCCCCTCGAACAATTGCTCCTTCCCTCCTCACCCGGCACCGTGAGCAACTTGCTCAGTTCCAGGGCGCACGTCTGCCGGTCGTACCGGTTGAAGAGCACCTTATAGTCCGGATAGGTGCCGGTGCGTGCCTGCACAAAGAAGGAGGTCGCATCCTCCGCGAACACGCGGTCAATGGCATAGTCCTCCTTGGCGTAGCCCGTGCAGACGTGGAAGTCCGGTTGGGCGAAGAGCATCCGCCAGAAGTCAGAAGGAGGAAGGTAATGAACAGACGCATGGGTCGCTGGAGGTTGTCGATCAAGATGCAGGGGTGGCGGGAATTAGGCGCTTTAATCCACGCGGACCGATCACGCACTGGCGCCGTCGAGCGAGATACGACCGTTGACGATGAGGCGGGGCATTGGGAACTTGCGAGCACTCAATGGACGCCGAATAAGCTCCTCTTCAACTCAGCAAACCCTTTCCAGTTCTTTTCAAAGTTCCAGTAGACCATTTCCAAGCCTCCATCCGTTCTGGTTGCCACGTAATCATCGATGGCGTTGCTCCCACCTTCAGCTAGAAAAGATCTTGCCGTTAGCTCTTGCAAATAGGCTACGATGCGCTCCTCCTTTGTTTGATCGAGTTGGGCATCGAGCCTTTCGACAATTCTCCGATCGATGTTCGATGGGTCGGGGCATTTCACCGTATCCCTTTCGTATGTAGCGAGCAGACTGTCGACCTGTCTGAAGATCTTTATCACCTCATGATGGCCTCCCCATTCGCCACAGTCTGAGAAGCGGCCCATCAAGACCAGTGTATCGTTAGCGAGAAGGTTGTCCAGCCCAGAGACCGTCCTCTCCTTTGCCTGCTGTGAGCAAGAGAACATGCAAAGAAGGACAACGCTGCTGACGAAGGCCATCCGGTGGACAGGGCCTGTGAGCATGATGGTAAAACCGTGGACGATGAGGCGGGGCATGGTAGAATTCAACTGCACCTGTGCTAGGCACCCAACCGGCTTCTCAATTCTTCGCTCGTCATGAGCAGCTTGAAGCTCTTGCGCCGCAGGCCGTTGATGAGCTTCTTGTCACCGGTCCATAACGGACAGTTCAAATGGAGAGCGAGTGCGACGAACTGGTCGTCGTCCGCATCCACATTCTTCACCAGGTCAAAGGCGTGCTCCCAAGTCGCCGGAGGAACTACTGCGTGCGGCAGCACGGTTATCCGGCCCAGCACGATGGACTCCAGTTCCACGATCTCACCGACGCTCATGCGTGCGGCCTTAGCAGCTTTTCGCGGTATTTGGTCAACTCCACCCGCAAATGCCTCGGTGCGAACAACTCCAACCTTGGCCATGTGAAAAGGAACAGATCACCCACCACTCCTCACGGTGTGATCATGGCACTGAACACGATGTTCGTATCGACGACGAGCTTCACGAGGCGAGACGTTCACGCCGCTTGCGACCCATGGCGCGCTTCACTTCGCCAGCCAATCGATCCACGTCGGCCTGGGTGGCCTTCGACTTGCTGACCAATTGCCGGTAACGCAGGTACTCGGCGTCCGCAAGCTTCCCCTAAAGTCGGGCCAGCGATAACTGGAGGTCTCAGGAGCATGTGGGTTAGAGTTGGATGGGCACTGGCGGCCGGTAACCGAGTGCTTTGTGAGGACGAAGATGGTTGTAGTCGTACATCCACTCGGTGGTGCGCAAGCGGACTTCATCGAGTGTGCGGAAGACGTAGGCACTGAGCAGCTCGCGACGTATGCTGCCGTTGAGGCGCTCCACGTAAGCGTTCTGTGTGGGCTTGCCGGGCTGGATGTAGGTGAAGGTGATCTTGTGCTCTCGGCACCAGTGGTCGAGCTTGGCGCTGATGAACTCCGGGCCGTTGTCCACGCGGATCATGGCGGGCAGACCGCGTTGTTCTTTCAGTCGTTCGAGTACGCGGATCACTCGCAGTGCGGGCAAGGAGGTGTCCACCTCGATGGCCAGTACCTCGCGGTTGTAGTCGTCCAGGATGTTGAGCAAGCGGTAGGTGCGACCGTCCCAGAGGCTGTCGTGCATGAAGTCGATGCTCCACACCTGATCAGGCGAACCGGGTTGGAACAAGGCTTGTTTCACACGTGCGGGTAAGCGCTTCTTCGCCCTGCGCCGGATGTTCAGGCCCATGGCCGTGTACACCCGGTACACGCGCTTGAAGTTCCAGCGTTGACCCGTCAAACGCATGCGGTGATGGCTCTGCCACACGCCGATGGCCGGATGTTTGGTGGTGAGCTGGGCCAAGGCGCTGATGATCTCGGTGTCATCGGGTGGCTGCTTGCGGTACTGCGCGGTGCTGCGAGCAAGGCCCCACCCCAGCACGCCTGCCGCTGGGTGTGACCATGCTCGATGATAAGGGCCTGCACGATCTCGCGCTTCTCATCAGACCCCCCACTTTTTTTCCACCACCTGCTTGAGCGAGTCGTGCATCATGCTCAACTCGGCATACATGCGTTTGAGGCGGCTGTTCTCTTCCTGCAGCTCCTTCACCTGCTTGAGCTGGCTGGCGTCCAAGCCGCCGTACTTGGCCTTCCACTGGTAGAACGTGGCGTTGCTGATGCCGTGCTCGCGACAGATGTCGGCGACCTTGGCTCCAGCGTCATGCTGCTTGAGCATCGAGACGATCTGATGCTCGGTGAACTTGCTTTTTCTCATGGCTACTTGCGGTTGAAAGTAGCCCCGGACCGGTCAGCCGGTTTTTCCCCAGGCCTTTGAAGGGGCCGGGAAAAACCGCCTGACCTCCACCATCACGTGGCCGAACTATGGGGAAGCTGGCACATGCCTTTCGCGTTAGGGACAGCAGCGGAAACCCGGGGCCGCCTTCGGCGAGGCGCGCCCATGGCCCAACCCCCAGCCGGGTCGAGGTCATGCGGGCCAAGGGGGATAGGTGAGGTAGGTGCGCCCTTGTGATGCAAAGAGTAAGACCACCCGCTCTCAATGAACAAGCCCCTGACACTTCATTTGTCCTTGCTGAACATCAATCTTAAACCCAGGCCGTATAGCCCTTCCCCGCCCTTGGCCGATACAGTATGAATTCCTGCATCCACCTCGCGAAGCAGAGCATTCTTAATGGGGTAAAGCAACCTTCGACGCTTCATTGATATTGTCTGCCGTGACACCATCGATTGACACTTCAAGTGGAGTCGACCGCCGTAGTTCGTCCATATCACCAACGTAGTCCTTTCAATGCTAGCCACCTCTACCGTGGTAATACTGGAAGCCTCGCCAACATCATTCGAAGTCGTCAGTTTGACGTTGTACTTGCCGTTCTTCTCGTATGTGTGAACAGGGGCATTCTCTTGCGCAAACGTTCCATCTCCAAAATCCCATTGATGGGCTCCCGCGTTCTTCGAACTATCGGAGAACACAACAACACCGTTTTCGGTGTCGGTGTACGAAAAGCTGGATGTAGGTGCGTGATTACAACCAATCAAGACTGAAGCGAGAGTTCCAGCTAAGGCGTGAGTCACCTTCTCCATCGATCGTGGTGTATTTGACGAAAGTAAGCGTAATCTGTTCGACTTCGTATGCACCAACTTTCCGCTTTCATTTTCGGAGCCCTGCATTCCGCGTTAGGGGACAGCAGCGGAAAGCCCGCAAGCGAGTAGGAACGACGAGTGCGGACTTCGAGCGAATGGCCTTTGGCGACGGCGAGTCTTCGAGCCGGAACGCCCAAAAGAAAAGAAAGCTGAGGTGTGAAGTGTGAAGTGGTACGACCTCACACTTCACACCTCCGCACTCACCCCTCACACTTCGCATCAGTTGAGGTTGAGGTACGCCCCCAACCCATGCACCCCGCCTTCCCGTCCATACCCGCTCTCCTTGTACCCGCCGAAGGGTGAGGTGGGATCGAACTTGTTGTAGGTGTTGGCCCAGATGACGCCCGCGCGCAACTTGCTCGTGAGGTTGAAGATCTTGCTGCCCTTGTCCGTCCACACGCCGGCGCTGAGGCCGTAGGGCGTGTTGTTGGCTTTCTGGATCACCTCGTCCACGGTGCGGAAGGTCTGCACGGCGAGCACGGGACCGAAGATCTCCTCCTGCGCGATGCGCGCGCTTTGTGCCACGTTGAGGAAGAGCGTGGGGCGGCACCAGAAGCCTTTGCTGGGCAGATCGCACGCGGGCTGGTACATCTCCGCGCCATCGGCCACGCCCACCTTGAGGTATTTGTTGATGGTGCCGAGCTGTTCCTTCGAGTTGATGGCGCCGATGTCGGTGTTCTTGTCGAGCGGGATCGCCAACGACGAGCGAGCGCATGCGGTGCTTGAGCTTGCGGACCACTTCGTCGTGCACGCCTTCCTCCACGAAGAGGCGGCTGCCGGCGCAGCACACGTGGCCCTGGTTGAAGTAGATGCCGTTGATGATGCCTTCGACGGCCTGGTCGATGGTGGCGTCGGCGAAGATGATGTTGGCCGCTTTGCCGCCGAGTTCGAGCGTGGGCTTTTGCCGGTGCCTGCGATGCTCTTCTGGATGAGCTTGCCCACGCCGGTGCTGCCGGTGAAGGCGATCTTGTCGATGCCCGGATGGTTGACGAGCGCCGCGCCCGTGGCACCCGCACCGGTGATGATGTTGACGACGCCATCGGGCAGCTCGGCTTCCTGGATGAGCTCGGCGAGCAGCAGCGAAGTGAGCGGTGTGGTCTCGGCGGGTTTCAGCACCACGGTGTTGCCGCAGGCGAGCGCGGGCGCGATCTTCCACGCGGCCATGAGCAGCGGGAAGTTCCACGGGATGATCTGCCCGGCGACGCCGAGCGCGCTCGGTGTTTTTCCGGGGAAGGCGTAGCCGAGCTTGTCGGCCCAACCGGCGTAGTAGAAGAAGTGCGCGGCGGCGAGCGGCACGTCCACGTCGCGACTTTCACGGATGGCCTTGCCGCCGTCCATGCTTTCGACCACGGCGAACTGGCGGGCTTTCTCCTGCAGCAGGCGCGCGATGCGGTAGATGTACTTGGCGCGTTCGGCGGCGGGCATCTTGCTCCACACGTTGTCGTAGGCCTTGCGCGCGGCTTTCACGGCGGCGTCCACATCGGCGGTGTTGGCTTCGGCGATGCGCGCGATCCTCTGCTCGTTGGCGGATTGATGGTGTCGAAGTAGCTGCCGCTCTTGGGCTTCCGCCACTTGCCACCGATGAAGAGGTCGTACTCGGTCTTCAGGTGAAGTGGTCCTGGGATTGGGGCGGGGGGCGGGGGGCCAGCTAACTGTGTTCTTCTTGGTTGCCATTCGGTTTGTGATCAGGGGCAAGGCGGAGTATCCATCTTGTGGTAGACGGATGTCAGCTCACTCTTGCCCATGTTAGCCGTGAACTTGACATACTCGTTGCAAAAGCGTCAAGGATCTCGGTAGTTGCACTTTCTCCGGGCTTGACACTGTAACCGTGCATCGTAACCCTCCGCAACGACTGCATCGATATGAGCACGGAGTTAACTATTCCATACGGGACCTCACGTAGTACTTGCCATCTTGAACGTACCCGTTTGGACGCCGCCTTTGACCACCATGTAGTATGCTGCGCGGTCGATCGGTGTTGATGAACGTTCCATCCTTCATCATCTCGCACTCGGGATCGAGTCGAAGTCGAGGAAGAGGTGTTCCTGCCCTATCGCAGAAAAAGCAAGCAGAATGAAAAGGACCCAAGCCACCTCATACTAGAAAGTCGCTGATGATGAGACTGCTCGCCGCATGGGTCCTTGGATCTGGCTGTGGGCGAGGGCCGTGAGAGGGTCTTTGCCATGGTGAGCGAAGGTAGAGGCTGCCGGTACTCTAAAGATCGACCTTCTTGCCAGTCGACCGGTCAATGACGAATGGACGCCATCCGTCGGGGAATCCTACTCTCCGGCACCTGATATGCGCTTATCATCAAAGGCCTCGACGATGACCCCGTCGATCCCCAGACCCTCGGACTTCCATATGACCCGCCTGAAGGAGCGATACAGTAGAGTTCGTAACAACCCGCCACGTAAAATCGACCTCCGTCATAGTACAAGTGGCCGAAGTATCCCTCGACCGGAAGCGCAAGCACATTCTTCATCGTCGATGTGTCGAAGAGATAGAAGTGCGCTTCATGCCCAACCGCAAGCAAGCTACCGACCTTAAGGGCTTCCTGGAAAGGACTACAGCGCATATCATACCGGATCTCGAACGCTCGACTTTCCCCATTGGGATCCGTCTCGATCAAGTAGGTCACTCTGTCGAGTTCATCGAACGCATTTCCCGAGATAACCCCAACGCAAGGGACCCTTTCTCCATCCAACTCTGGAAAGGATGAGAATGCCAGTGCAGACATCAGGCACGAACGATAGTGACTAATTATCGATGCGGAAGTGGTCCTTCGACTCGGGGACTGGGGCGAGTGCCCAATCGTGGGGATTCTTCTTGATTGCCATGGTGACCGAAGGTAGAGATGTGCTATCCGCGAGGGAGTTCTGATCTATGGAAGAAGTCGTCTTCGTCCTTGATCGCCAGGTAACCGTACTGTGGATCATGAACTACAACTCCGCGGAACATGATGTCATTGAGTGTTCCATCATCGTCTGCATCATCCATGTAGAATATGAACCGCTTACCAACAGCGGATGCCAGGGTAAGGCCGATTTTCGCGAGATCATCCACGGAGCCTCGCAGTTCCAACGAGTATCCCTGACCGTATCCTGCGTTCAGGTCACAATAGACTTCGGGCAATTGATCAGCCATTGAAGCTCACGCTGTGCGGACGTGGTCCTTGGACTCGGGGGCTGGGGCGAGGGGCCAGGAGATAGGCTTCCTTTGGATGAGCATGACGTCTTGGACCCGCGTTCACGGTTAACGAAGATAGCTGGCATGACCTTGAAACCTTGTCCCAGCGATGCTTCCCGATCCCTCAAAAATGAGCCACACCATTCCCTGGATCGCGGTCAATACGGACCGTTCTCCCGCTCGCTTTCGTTCTCACCACCGCGTTCACCTTGCGCGGCCAACCCGCCGTCGAGTGGCAGCACTGCCTCGGCGGCACAGCTGGTGAAGAACTCTATGACATGCAACCCACCTCGGATGGTGGATACATTGCTGCCGGACATGCCAGCTCCAACAATGGGGACGTCGCGGGCAACCACGGCGGGGAAGGCGATGGCTGGGTGGTGAAGCTCGATGCCGCCGGTGTCCTCGAGTGGCAGCGCTGCATCGGTGGTGGCGGTGATGATGCAGCCTATTCCGCGCAAGAGGTCGGGGACGGTGGATACATAGTCGTTGGCTGGACCAGCTCCATCGATGGAGATATGGCTGACAACCACGGCGGACAGGATGCGTGGGTCATGAAATTGGACGGCACAGGCGCTCCGGAGTGGCATCGATGTCTGGGCGGATCGGAAAATGAGCACGCCTGGCGTGTGCTGGCGGATGCGGACGGCGGATATTGGCTGGCTTGCGATGCATGGTCCGACAACGGGGACGTGTCATTCAACCATGGCGGGGGAGACGCGTGGGTGGTGAAGCTCAGCGCCACCGGCTCGATCGAATGGCAGCAATGCCTGGGGGCAGTCTTGGAGACCTTGCCCAAGTCATTGCTTCTTACGGCAGATGGAGGAGCGGTCGTAGCTGGCTATTCAGCCTCGGACGACGGGAACATTTCAGGCAATCACGGCGGAGGTGATGCCTGGGTGGCAAAGCTCAGTGCCTATGGCTTTGTGCAGTGGCAGCATTGTCTCGGCGGGAGTGGTTTGGATAGGGCCTATAGCGTACAGGCCACAGCTGATAGTGGATTTGTAGTGGCTGGCGATACCGGATCCACCGATGGCGATGTATCCGGCAATCATGGTGCATCCGACATTTGGGTGGTGAAGCTCAGCGGCAACGGCGACTTGCAATGGCAGCATTGTCTGGGCGGTAGCATGGTGGACTTCTTCTGCTGGTCGATCCAAAATGACAGCGATAGCGGATATGTGACGGGCCGGTTTTACGCAGTCCGACGATGGCGATGTCTCGGGTAACCACGGCGCAGGTGATGCATGGGTCGTGAAGCTCGATGCGGCCGGTGAACTACAATGGCAACGATGCCCGGGCGGTAACGGTTCCGAGAGTTTCAGTTCCGCATGCCCCACCACCGATGGCGGATACGTTCTTGCTGGAGGATCGTCGTCAACAACGGGTGATGTGTCAGGTAACCACGGCGGCTACGACGCATGGGTGGTAAAGCTCCTTGGGGATGCCGAGTTCATTGCTCCTGACGGAGCGCCAGGATCATTGCTCTTCACTCTTCAACAGGATCGCACGGAAGGAACCGCGCAAGTCTGCACGCAGGATCCAGAGCACGATCAGGTCACCTTGGTGGATGCGCAAGGTCGCATGTTGCTGCACATGCCAATGACCGACCCTTGTCAGATGCTCGACCTGAGGTCGCTCCGCCATGGACTTTATCTGGTCACCTTGCATGGAGAGAACGGTAGCAGCACTCAAAAGCTCGTGGTGGAATAACGCCGCAAAAGGGTCAGGGACTAAGGGCCAGGGGATGGTCTTAATTCCCATGCGCTGCATGGCGAAACCTGAAGGGCGAAGGCGAGGGTCGAAGATAGAAGGCCCGAACCGCCGAAGGCCTTGACGGGAACGGAACGCCAGCACAACGACATTTGCCCGGATGCGTTCCATCGGCCCGCACGAGTACGACTACCTGAGCTACCCCTACCTTTCAGCGGGTGCGGACATGCTGGAGTACGCGTTGCAGCACTTGTGTTTTACAGGTGCCTTGGACCTGCACTATTGGAAGGTGGCGGCGCACCCGAAGAACCCGCGTCCGGTGGTGCGGCTTTTCCTGGCGCGCGGAAAGACGGGCGCACCACGGTCCTTGGCTGAAGCCTTCGCGCTATCGCTCGTTCCGCCGGACCGGCCGATCAATTTGGGGAGTTGCGCCTTCGCATGAAAGAGCAGATGAACGACGTGGAGTTATTCAAGTCCGGCCTGGTGAGCATGGACCTGAAATCAGCCGGACGCTGCGTTTAACCTATTGGCCCCTCGGCGAAAGGACGCGCGGCGCGTAGGCGAGTGAGCGACCTGCTCTCGACCTTCAAGCGCGACCTGCACGAACTACTGGCCGGCCCGCGGGAAACGCTGGACAGCCGCTTGGATGAGCTCGGCAGCCAAGTGGTGATGCTCGGTGACGCCACGCGCGACCAACTCAAAACGGTTCGGAGACGAACGCCCGATCTCGCCGCCGTACTCTCCATCAGTACCTACTTGCAGACCGATGGCGTGTTCTCCGATCCTGATGAACCCGGCGGACTGTCCGTGGGCGGTGGCTTCGGCGGTGGCGGCGGTTCTGGCGGTGGAGGAGGCTTCGGGGGCTTCGGGGGTGGCGGCTTTGGGGGCGGTGGCGCGGGTGGCTCCTGGTGAGGTCGTCTTTGCGGGCTGAAACCCACCACAACGGACAGCTACTTGTTCGTCAGTAAGGTCAGCTGCCCACGGTGGTTGCTCAAATGGGTCGTTCGGCTCAGCACCACGTTCAAACGGTTGCGGTGCGGCTCGTTGGGAAAGTCCGCTTCCGTGATGTTCGCGTGGCGTGTGAACCACTCATCCGCCGGCAGCCGCGCGATGTGGCCCATCAAGGTGTCGTTGACCGCCATCCAATACGCGCGGAGCTGCTGAAGGGAAGGCAGCGTCGCGATCGCCTTGTCCGGCGCATCCAGGAAAATGGGAACGAGCTCCGGATGCGTCGCCTCTTGGAAGCGCAACAGCGGCATCATCTGGTCGTGCTCCGCGGTGAGGTGTCCCAGGAGGTAGATGCCCCGGTTGCGCGAAGGGGATACCTCCTGCATCAACTGCTCATCGGTGAGCTTGTCCAAGAGCTTGTTGGTGGCGCCCAATTCCTTGTTCCAAGCGTCGATGACCATCTTCACGAAAAGCCCGTTCGGTACGTTCATGCGTGTGTTCGTTGGCACAAAGGAAGGATACTCCGACGGTCAGCTCAGCGGTAGCCGATCTCTTCCGTCAAGGCGATCCTGCTCCGCATGAAGGTCCCCGTTGTGCGCCCGACCAGCTTGTTGCTGATCGCACTTCAAGCCCTGATGCCGACAGTTCAACCATGCTGTCGCGGGAACAGCTCACACACGATGGAGCACAGGCGGACAAAGCAGGAAATGTCGCCCCAACGCACGCTGATGGTTGTCACATTCCGGCCCTGCCTGGACCGCTATACTTGATGGAACGATCGCTCTTGGACCATGCGCATCCTCCTGCCCACCGACTTCAGCCGCAACGCACTTCATGCTGGCAGCTATGCGGTGCAGCTCTTCGGCGAGAGCGAAGCCACCTACATCCTGATGCACGCGCAGTATGATGCAGGCTATGCCGGGGCCATGGGCTACAGCATGGGGCCGGAGTTGCTGAAAGCATCGCAGGCAGGGCTCGATATGGCGGCGAAGCGCTTCGCGGAAAGCACCGGTGCCACGTCTGTGGAGACCGGCTTGGCCTTCGGCTTTCTCTCGTCCGTTGTGAACGACTTCGTGAAAGAGCATGGGGTTGATGCGGTGGTGATGGGCAAGCGCGGCGAAACGGGGTCGGCGTTATTCGGCAGCAATACGACAGCCGTGTTGAGCGACTGCTTGGTGCCCGTGGTGGCGGTGCCGGACCACGCCCGCCCAGGCGCGCTGTAGCGTGTGCTCCTGGCGGCCGACCACCGCCCGGTAGAGCCGCAGCATTTCGCGCTGCTACGCGCCCTTGCGCTGAAACACGGCGCACAGGTGCTGGTAACCCATATCGCCATGGATGCTCCCACTACTGAACGGGCCAGGCTCAAGAAACAGTACCACGCGGCATTGAAGGATATTGACCTGGATCTGCTGGAAGGCTACGGCCACGACGTGGCGGACGGGCTGGTGCGAACGGCGCGCAGCAAGAAGGCCGATGTGATCGCCATCCTGCACCGGCAACTCGGCTTCTTCGAGCGGCTCTTCAACCCCAGCGTCGCCAAGGAGCTGGCGTTGGAGTCCGACCTCCCCCTATTGGTGTTGCAGGATCGGCCAAGTGGAGCATCCAAACCACCTCGTAGCACGGGATAACTCCTCAGCGCCATGCGGGAACTGCACGGCACCTCACGCTGACCACTGGTGTCTTGCTGGGCTTGTCCCGGCCCACGTCAGCGGACCCGCTCAATGCGCGATCTGTTGCAGGACCAGCAACGGCAGGTTGATGCGCTCGGCGATCGCCTTTGATGCGCTCGGATGCAGCAACCTTCCCAGGAATCCCGCATGCCGGTGGACCACCGCGATCATGTCGGCCCCTTCGCGCCGGGCGATCCGATCCATACCCTCCAAGAGATCATCCGCCCGCACCTGCTGGTAGCTGTGGGGCACGCCGTTCAGCGCTTGTTCGAACATGTGTTTGTCGAGGACAGGAGGGTCTTGACTTTCCATGGCCTGCACATGACCGATGAGGACCTCCGCATCACACGACAGGGCGATCTGATGGACCATGTCCAAGGTGCGCGCTTCAAGGTCTCCATGGTCGGTGGCCAAGAGGATGCGCTTCGGGCGTTTGATCTCGGCGAGCTCCGGTATGGCCAGCACGGGTACCGTGCTGCTCTGGATCACTTGCACCGTATTGCTACCGAAGAACAACGTGGACCCCGCCTTGCCGCGATTGCCCATCACCACCACGTCCGCCGCTCGTTTGGCGACCACCTCTTCCAGCACACTCGCCACCTGCCCGATGCGCACTTGCCTTTGTACACCATCCGATCCCGTGGTACGTATGAATCGCTCGGCATAGTCTTCAAACCCGGTCCTGATGGCCTTCTCGACCTCGTCGTACTTGCCCAATAGCATCGGATCCTGCACGTAGGTGTGGAGCATCACGTAGGAGTTCGTTGGGCCAAAGATCTCCCACGCGTAAAGGGCGGCGTGCATCGCGGGTTCACTGAGGTCGGTAGCAATGAGGATATGGGACATGGGTTTCAGGTTGTCGCTTCGGTCAAGTTTAGCCTGCGCGTCGCACGGAACGCATGATGGATGTCATGCCTCCGCGGGGTGAGCCGCTTGGCCGCATTGATGGCCATTGATGCCTCCAACCAGAAGTGGCCGACAACGGTCCGGCTCTGAGCACGACAGGTCTCAGGCGGCCCGTTCCGGTGGTCGGATCTGAGCTTTATCAGGCATCACGGCGAGAGCGGTGATAACTTGGCATATATCGCTTCACCATGCTCCACATCCTGCTCCCCACCGACTTCAGTGACACGTCCTTCAAAGCTGCCACGTTCGCTTTCGACCTGTTCGGCACCGGACAGGTGAAATACACGGCGGTGCATACCTATTTGAAGCCCGCCTTCGACAATGTGCTGTTGCCCCGCATCGGCGATAGCACACGGATCGAAGCGGTGAACGGCCTGCGCCGCTTCGAGCGCAAGTGCCGCAAGTACGCCGGCAAAATGGTGCTGGCGCGGAAAGTCTCGCCTTCGATGCTGACCGATGTACTGAACGAACTGGCCCAAAAGAAGGGCGCGGACCTGATCGTGATGGGTACGCAAGGCGCGGGCAACTACGGCCTGGTGGGGAGCAATACGACGGCGGTGGTCCTGGCGCGGACACCCGTGATCACCGTGCCCTCGCAATGGGTCCCCGCACCCGTTTCGCGCATCCTGCTCGCTTACGATGGCGGCACATTGGACAGCTCCACATTGAAGCCCTTGATCGATGTGGCAGCACGAACGCATGCCGAAGTGGTACTCGCTCATGTACGCGACAACATCCCGGCTTTCGACAAGCGTGCCGACCGCAAGCACGTGGCTGAACTGTTCGATGGCGTCCCTCACACGTTCGTTACCGTGCAAGGGGATGAAGTGATGAAGACCATGGATGATCTGGCCAGGCAAGGGCGCATCCAACTGGTGGCTGTGATCCACCGGCAAAAGGGCTTCTGGGAGGGACTCTTCCATTCCAGCAAAGCCAAGCGTATGGCGCTGCATACCACCGTGCCGCTGCTGGTACTTCCTGAAAGGACACAAGGACCGAAGTGATCGCGTCGCTCACCCCGGACAAGCCTGGCTCATCGGTAGCCGATCTCTTCCGTCAGGGCGATCCCGCTCCGCATGAAGTTGCCCGTGGCGCGGCCCACCAGCTTGTTTCGCTCATCGAACAGTTCGGAGTCGGCGATGAAGAGGTTGGTGGACTTGAACTTCAATCCGCCCACAGAACGCACCAGCCCGCTCGCGACCGGTCGCAGGAGCTGTACGTTGATGGATACGGTATACACGAAGACATCTTCCACGATGGAGTTCACCGCGAAGAAGGCGGCATCATCCAGCATCTTGAAGTAGACCGAGCCGTGCATGGCGTTGGCGGCGTGGTGGTACTTCGTGATGATGGGCAGCGTGAGCTCCGCGTGCTCCTTTGCTGATG
>JADKCV010000043.1 GCA_016718655.1 Flavobacteriales bacterium
GGCGTATCCCAAGCTGTTCGCTGACCTGTGGGTGTGGGGTCCGTGGTTGCGCGAGGGGGAAACGAAGTACCTGAGCGCCTTCAACCAAAAGGGGACCGGCCCGGCCATTCGCGTGAGCTGGGACGGCCCGCAATACACGCCGACCAAGGGCGAAGTGACCTTCCACAAGGTGACGCCCGGCAAGCAGCCCATGCCGAAACTGAACCTGAAAGGCGCGGTCTTGATCGAGGAGCGGCTGCTCTGGGTGAACGCCACCCAACTGGGTCGTCTGCCGCCATGGATGCGCGAACGCTTGAACCGCCTGCCACCCGACAGTCTGCCGCTGGCCTACACGCCGCCGGCCATGTACCGCGGCATCCCGGACAACCAGTTCGTGGGCACGCTCACGGCGCGCTCGGCATCCCGCTGGACGCACGAGGACGGCACCAAGGACCAGTTCGGCACCTTCACCTATTGGGCCGATGCGCGCCGCGCCATCCTCACCGTGGATGCGCCGCACGAGAAGGGCAAGTGGACCTACATGGTGGACCTGGACCACGATGTGGCGATCGTCTCGCGCAACGAGGGTCAGAGCTACGTGATACCGAAGTTGGAGATCACCACGCTGGAAGGTGGGGGCTTGGTGGAGTTCGGCGATGGTGTCGATCTACCCTTCACCCCTACAGGCACCACGCGCAAGATCCTGGGTCGCACTTGCGAGCTGCATACCACCTCTGAGCGCTACCTCTCGCACTACTGGTTCTCCGATGTCACTACACCGAACCCCATCCACGACATGGCACGTTGGATGATGCCGCGACCTTCGCAGGTGTTCAAGGACCTGATGTTCTTCGGGGTGAAGGACAGGCCGATGCCCTTCGCGGTGATGGCCACGGAGCTGACGAGCTTCGAACCCGGCAAAGTGCCGCCGCCCCCGCTGGACCTGAGCGATCACTGGATCAAGGACCATCGTCTGGACAGTCACAAGCGGTCATCGTCCTACGGGCGGGAGACCAGGGTCGCGATGGATGGCGAAACGGTGACGGACAGCCCCGGTGAGGTGAGCGGGGACCAAGGCGGAGTGGAAGCCAGGCCCATGCCGAGGGTGGAGGCGGGCCGAGGGCGGTCGGGCAGCGGCAGGGTTCGGGGCGACCGCTCCGCCCACGCGCCCCCGAAACGCCTGCCCTCAAGGCTGGAGCGCACCATGAACCGCTTCCGTGGCACGGCCCGCTTGAAGTACCGCGTGGTGCAAGGGCGCGACACCACCGAGTGGACCGTGGACTATGCGAGCACCCACGAGCGCATGGTGATGGTGCGCACGCCGGTGAAGAACGCTGGAGCGCACACCGCCATGATCATCCACCGCAAGGCAGGCGATGAAACGCGCTACACCTTGGATCCCAGCACGGGCAATGTCGCGATGGAACATACGGGGAAGCTGCGCACCACCCATCCACAGACCGACTTCAACCCCCTGCGGTCCTACGCACCGGACCACGAGCCAGTCAAGGTACTGGGCCGCGATTGCGAACCTGCATCCATCGGTCGGCGAACGGTCGCCCATCTGGCAGACCGAAGCGCCGGCCTCGCTGTTCCTGGACCTCTTCAGCGCGCGCAAGGGTTGGGAGGGCATCGAGGAGTACATCCAAGGAGCGCGGTTGGGGCTGGGCATGGAGGGACTACCCTTGTTCGCTGAAGGTCGCGATGAACGCATGGTGCGGATCACCATGGAGGTGGTCTCGTTGGAGCCGGTACCGGTGGACCCTAACCTGTTCCGGATCACGAAGGATAGTTGGAAATGAAGTTACCGATGAACACACGATCACTTGGGGTCCTGCTGGTCACCTGCCTGGCGTGGAGTACCGCTTGTGCGCAAGAACCAGGCCCCGACCTTACCGAGCTGCCGGGCTGGATCCACGCCGCGCTCACGGGTGATCCAGAGCCGAAAGCCGCCAAGAGCATCATCAAGCCGATGCACACCAATGCGTTCATCGGCACATGGACGCTGCGCGATAAGTACGGTCGGCGTATCCACTATTGGGGTGATCAGCATCGGTTGATCTTCCGCGAGATGCGGGACACCGTGACCACCGCGCGCATCACCGTGGTGGACCTGCAGTCCAACGTGAAGGTGAAGATGAGCCCCAGCAAGGAGATGACCCACATCACCTTGGAGGACCTGAAGCTGGAGCAGGCCGGTTATTTCTACGAGCTCTTCAACGACACGGTGATCGCGACGGGCCGCACCGAAAACGTGATGGGCCAGACCTGTGAGGTGCTGCTCGGCGCAAACAGCAACAAGGACACCACGACCTACTACCGCACCACGGTCCACCCCAAGCTCTTCGCCGACCTGAAGGTGTGGGCCGTATGGCTGTGCCGCGAGGGGAACCTGGAATACCTCAGCGCTTTCAGCGACAGGAACGCGGGTTCGTCGTTGCGGGTGAAGTGGAAGAACCAAGGCTATTCGACCACGGCGGGCGATTGGTACTTTGAGGAGATCACGCCCGGCAAACAGCCGATGCCCGTGCTTCCCTGGCGGCCGAACCGGATCATCGAAGAACGTTTCCTCTTCACCAACAACGCGCGGCTGGGTCGCCTGCCGGACTGGATGCGCGAGCGGATCAACCGCCTACCTGCCGTAAAGCCCCTTGTACAGAGCACGCCGCCCGCCGTGGACCGCGGCCTCCCGGACAACCGCTTCGTGGGCAACTTCACCGCACAAACGATGACCCGCTACATCGATGAGCACAAGGACACCACGGAACAATACGCGAACTACACCTACTGGGCCGATGAACGCCGCGCGGTGATCTCGGTGGATGCACCGCATGAAAAGGGCATTACGCTCTATATGGTGGACCTGGACAACGACGTAGCTGTGGCGGCTTACAACGAAGGGCACAGCTACGTGATCCCACGGCTGTACATCGGAACGCTGGAACGGGTGGGCATCCCCGAGCTGATGGAGGGTATCGGCATCGAGCTGGTCCCCATGGCCAGATACCGGACCATCCTGGGTGAACGCTGCGAACTCCACGTTTCAATGGAGCGCTGGGCCGGTCACTACTGGTACCCTGAACATCCCACCCCGAATCCTGTGCTGGACATGGTCCGCTGGATGCAACCAGGCTATATCCAGTCGCATCACATGAAACACTTCGAGGACCTGCTGGCCTTCGCAGCGAAGGGCAGGCCAATGCCCTATGCGGTCAATGGTACCTACCTCACCAGCTTCAAGCCGGGAAAGGTGCCGCCACCCGCCATGGACCTGAGCAACTACCGGGTGATGGACGAGCGTTTCCGGGACTTTGAGCAGGAGCGGCAGGAATACGAGCGGGATAAGGCACGGCAGCAGGCGATCAGCATCGACCACTGGGATGATGTGGTCGTGCCGGTCGACGAAGGGGACAGCACACCCAAAGAGACGGAGCCCGTGATCGAAGAAGCGCCATTGCCCGGGCCGCCACCGCCGGTCGTGCCAGTGTGCCCGTCGAACCTCGCCCACGACCAGGAACAGCAAGCATCCTGCTGCCTTGCTGCTGGTGGCCTTCGCCACCAGGGGAACGCGCAACCCATCGCCATCCCCGCCTGGATGCAGCCCTACTTCGCCGAAGGCAGCACCACCATCCTGCCGGCCGGGGACCGTGGACCGGTGAAGCACAACAGTTTCATCGGGAGCTACACCGCGCGGATGACCATCCACGACACCCTGGACGGCATCACCCAGATGCTGTACCTGAGCGCCTGGCAGGACAGTACGCGGGGCGTCATGCAACTGGAACTGGTGCGCGGCCTCCCGCACACCATCTGGTTCGCGGATATCGGCGCCAACACGGGTGTGGTGGCCAACGCCATCGGCCGCAAGGCGGTCGTGAGCGACCTGCACCGAGTGCTGCTGGTGGACCGGTTGCGCGAACCGGGCAAGATCCGGGAGTTCGCCCCGCTGCACTTGGAAGCCACCGGCCGCATCGACACCATCGCCGGAATGCCGTGTACGCAGTACGACCTGATCGAAGGGCGCGATACCATGGACACCTGGACGGCCGCGATCGCTCCTTCCCCGTTCGCTGATGGCCCGGCATGGATCCCGCTGAACGAAGGACCGCTGAAGACCTTCCGCTTGCTGTGGAAGTTCGGCGATACCGTGGTCTTCCGGTTCCAGCTGGTGCCCTTGCTCACCTTGGAACTGCTGGAATACCATCCAGGTGCAAGTACTCCACCACGCATCGACCTCGGTCGCTACGACGTGATCCCCGTGACCGCGCTTGGGTCCACGAGCGGCCGCCCTTGACGTGATCCTTTAAATTCGCCACACGCCAACCCCCGTACCATGAAGCGCCTCCTCCTGCCCCTGATCACCTTGTTCGCCACCGTGAACCTGCCTGCCCAAAGCATGGAAGAGCTCATGAAGAAGGCCATGGAGCAACAGGGCGGCCAGAACAAGGTCACGGTCGAAGAGAACAAGGACCCCTTCACCCCGCTCACCTTCACCGGCAGCTACCGGATGGAGGTACACAGCTTCAAGAATGGCAGCGAAGAGAAGGACAGCCCGATGGATCTGGTGATGGCCTTCAAGTCCGATGGCATGGCCATGGTGCCGAACACGGGTACCAAAGAGGAGACGCGCATGGTGTTCGACCTGAAGGGCAAGCTGATGTACACCCTGATCACCGACGACCGAGGCCAGCGCACCGGCATCAAGATGAAGATGATGAAGGTGAACGTGGAAGGCAGCGATGAAGGACCTGCGGGCGACACCAAGGTGACGCGCACCAACGAGACCAAGGTGATCGATGGGCGTACCTGCCGCAAATACGCTTACAGCGACAACGAAGGCAGCGGCGAAGCCTGGATCGCGGAGGACCTGAAGTGGGATATGATGGCGGTGATGAAGCAGATGATGGGCGGCAAGGGCTCTGAAGGATGGCAGCAGAGCGGCATGGACGGCCTGATGATGGAGAACACCTGGACCAGCGCCGACGGCAAGGAAAAGGTCGTGATGTACACCCGCGATGTCGTGCAGGGCAAGGTCAACGAGGGTCTATTCTCCACCACGGGATATGAGATCCAGGACATGAGCGCCTTCCCGATGTTCGGGCAATGAGCGAGACGCGCAAACCCACGAAGTTGGATGGGCTGGAACGCGTGGAAGTGACCAGCCGTGCACAATGGCGGACGTGGTTGAAGAAACACCACACCCGGCAGACCGGCATCTGGCTCGTGTACTGGAAGAAGGGGCATTCCGACAAGCACATCGGATATGTGCCGCTCGTGGAAGAGGCCCTTTGTTTCGGTTGGATCGACAGCACGGCGCGCAGCCTGGATGCGGACCGCTCCATGCTCCACGTCTGTCCGCGCAAACCGAAGAGCGTGTGGAGCAAGGTGAACAAGGGGCATGTGGACCGGCTGATCGAGAGCAAGCGCATGATGCCTGCCGGCATGAAGGCCATCGAGGTGGCCAAGGCCAATGGTTCCTGGACCACACTCGATGCCGTGGAATCCTTGGAGATACCGGACGACCTTGCCAATGCCCTGGCGAAGGACCGCACCGCGAAGAAGCACTTCGACGCCTTCCCCGCCAGTGCGCGCAAGTACATCCTCTACTGGATCGGCAGTGCGCGGACGGAGGGAACGCGGGCCAAGCGCATCGCCCAGGCCGTGGACCTTGCAGCGCAGAACATCCGGGCCGGGATGCAACGACCATGAACGCACAGGCCCTGAAGGCGCTGCTGGACGAGGCCTACGAGCGCTTCGCCCATTCCGGCTTCATCGCCGAGGACCCCATCCACATCCCGCGCCGCTTCGCCCAGCGGGAGGATGCCGAGATCATCGGCTTCCTCACCGCCACCATCGCCTGGGGTCAGCGCCGCACCATCATCGCCAACGCGAACAAGCTGGTGGCCCTCTTCGATGAGGCCCCCCTACGACTTCATCCTCCACGCCGGTCCCACCGAGCTAAAGCGCCTGGACGGCTTCGTGCACCGCACCTTCAATGGCGTTGACCTGCGCCACTTCATCCGCGGCCTGCGCCATGTGTACGCCCAGCACGGCGGGCTGGAGGAGGCCTTCCTGGAGGACGGCGAGCTGGGCGATATGGCCAGTGCGATCAGCCGTTTCAAGAGCCGCTTCTTCGAGCCGCGCCACCAGTCCCGCACCCAGAAGCACGTGGCGGACCCGATGAAAGGCAGCAATGCCAAACGGATCAACATGTACCTGCGCTGGATGGTGCGCCCCGATGACCGCGGCGTGGACCTCGGCCTGTGGAAGCACATCACACCCGCCCAGCTGATGGTGCCCCTGGATGTGCACACCGGTCGGGTGGGCCGCGAGCTAGGCCTGCTGAAACGCACACAGGACGACTGGAAGGCCGTGGAGGAGCTCACCGCAGCACTCCGTGCGTTCGACCCCAAGGACCCCGTGAAATACGACATCGCGCTGTTCGCATTGGGTGTGGAGGCGGGACGGAAATAAGTAGGGGCAGGAGCAGGCGCAAGTACTTGGTCCTGCCCATGCTCCTGCCACCTGCTCCCGCCCCTGCACCTGCTATCTTCGCACCCGATGGCATTCGCATATCCGGCATTCCTGTGGGCCCTTGCAGCCCTGGCGATACCGGTGCTCATCCACCTCTTCCAGCTCCGGCGGTTCAAGCGGATCGACTTCCCCAATGTGCATCTGCTCGCTGAGGTCTCGCAACAGACCCGTGCCCGGAAGAAGGTTCAGCATTGGCTGGTCCTGCTCGCACGTCTTTTGGCGGTCGCTGCCTTGGTCCTGGCCTTTGCCCAACCATACCTGGTCAGCAGTTCTTCGCGTGCGGTAGGTGAACGAGCAGTGTCCATCCACGTGGATGACAGCCATAGCATGGATGGTGAAGGGCCTCAAGGGCGAGCATTGGACGTGGCGCGCAAGGGTGCCGGGGAGGTGATCATGCAACAGGGACCCACGGCCCAGTTCCAAGTGCTCACAGGCCGGTTCGACGGTCGGGAGCAGTTGCTTGTAGGACGGGACGAAGCCCTCGAAGCCGTATCGAAAACAGCAGCAGGACCATATACCCGTTCGCTTTCCCAGGTCATGCTACGACAGCGGGAAGCCTTATCCCGCAGTGATGCTCCTGTCAAACGTGCCTATGTTCTCACCGATCTCCAACGGACCATAACCGATGTGGAAGCCTGGACGGGTGACAGTACCATCGAGACATTCATCGTACCTGTCCAGCCCGTGCCAAGGGCGAATCTGAGTATTGATTCGGTCTGGTTCCAGAGTCCTGTGCGTCGTAAAGGTCAACGAGAAACGCTGTTCGTACGCATCAGCAATCGGGGAGAGCAGGAATTGATCAATGTTCCCTTGCGGCTGAACCTGAACGGTCAGCAACGGGCCTTGGGTACGTTCACCCTCACAGGGGGTGCCACTGTGGACACCACCCTTCGGTTCACCAACGAGCGCAGCGGCCATCACTGGGGAGAGGTGGTGCTGGACGATGCACCGATCCGCTTCGACGACCATCTTTTCGTGGCCTATACAGTGTTGGACCGATTGAACGTGCTGCTCATTGGTGGTGCGGATAGCGGTAGCGATGCGGATGTGGCCCGTGTCTTCGAGGACGACAGCACGCATTCCTTCACTGCCATGGATCTGCGCGCGGTCGATCCTTCCGTCATCGCTGGCCAGGACTTGATCATCGTCAATGGACTGCCCGAGGTCACCAGCGGGTTGGGGCAAGCCTTGGCCGGGTTCATCGAAGCAGGTGGTTCAGTGGTCTTGTTCCCCCCAGCCAACATAGGCCCGAAAGGGCATGCCGACCTCTTCACCCGGATCGGAGCGAGTGCTACCGTTCATACCGATACGGCGACAGTGAAGGTGGACCGCATTGACCTTGAAAAGCCCTTCTACCGCGACATTTTCAGCAACATGCCGCGCAATGTGGACCTGCCACAGGCGAGAGAACGGTGGGACCTTCGCGTACCACCAGGCAGCGATGCCTTGTTACGGATGCAGGACGGCTCGGTCTACCTGTCCGGCGTTGACCGGGGCAAGGGCACCTATTACCTCTGTGGTGCACCGCTGAGCGCTGCTGGTGGCAACTTCACCCGCCATGGCCTGTTCGCTGCGACCCTGTTGCGCATGGCCGAACTCAGTCGACCCTCTGGACCGTTGTATCATACGGTTGGCGGTTCGACCTTACTCCCGATGGAAGGATTCGATCCCGCTGCCGAACAGGTTCCCCACTTGCTCGGTCCAGAAGGCCTTGATCTCATTCCAGAGGTACGACGTATCGGTGGAACCACCCACCTGGTGCTGCATGACCAGGACCTGCCGGACGGTCCCTATGCGGTCACATTGGAAGGCGACACCGTTCGGATGGTCGCACTGAACCTGGACCGCAAGGAGAGCGACCTTGCCCTATACTCCCCGAAAGAGGTACGCGAGGTCCTGGAGCGCAATGGTATCAAGCACGTCACGGTGCTGGAGGGCGGTAGCGACGATCTTTCGCTACGTTTGGCAGGAATGGAGCAGGGGCACAAGCTGTGGAAGTGGTTCATCGCCCTGACGCTTCTTTTCCTCCTTTCCGAGGCACTCTTGATCCGCTTCTTGCGATGACCGAACTGCTGCTGAAACAGGTGAAGGTGATGGACCCGGGTGGGCCACATCACGATGCCATCCTCGATATACGTGTTCGGGATGGCGTGGTGACCGAACTTGGTGAACGCCTGATGAAGGGCGCAGCACGCGAGGTATCGCGCGAAGGATTGCACCTCAGTCCTGGCTGGGTGGACCTGCGCGCGCACTTTCGAGAGCCAGGGGAGGAATGGAAGCAAGGTATCCTCAATGGGCTTGATGCAGCAGCGCGTGGTGGCTTCACCGCTGTTGCCGTCCTACCTTCCACCACCCCTACCATCGACGGCCGGGCCGGGATCGACCACCTGCTCCATCGTTCGTTCGGGCATGCTGTCAAATTGCTGCCACTTGGCGGCCTGACCAAGGGTTTGAAAGGCGAACAGTTGGCTGAGCTCCATGATCAGCGCCTGGCCGGTGCGGTAGGTTTCACCGATGACCTGCATGCCATCCGGAACACCCGTCTGATGCTCCTGGCGCTGCAATACAGCCAAGGATTGCCCGGGGAGGCGCCTCCTATCATGGTCCAGCCCTCGGACCCCTACTTGACCGCTGGCAGCCAAATGCACGAAGGAGCCATGAGCACTCGCTTGGGCCTGAAGGGAGCTCCGGCGTTGGCCGAACAGGTGTTACTCCAGCGTGATATTGCGCTTCTCGCCTACGCTGGAGGCCATCTGCACGTAGTCACCGTATCCACAGCAGAGGGTGTAGCACTAGTGCGGGATGCGAAGGCACGTGGTCTGAAGGTCACAGCCAGCGTGGCCGCACACCACTTGTTGTTGGACGATGGTTGTTTGCGCGGCTTCGAGACCTGTTACAAAGTGTGGCCCCCGCTGCGCGACCCCGGCCATATCGAGGCGTTACGCGAAGGTGTCAAGGATGGCACCATCGACGCCATTGTGAGCGACCACCGCCCTGAGGATCGCGAGCACAAGGTCCTGGAATATGGTCAAGCGGCTTTCGGGATCATCGGTCTCGAGACCTCCTTTGCCGTGGCTAACACGGCTCTTAAAGGACGGATGAGCTTACGCCGGACCATTGAGCGCTATACCCATGGCCCGCGCCAAGTGCTTGGGCTTCCCGAGGTCCATGTGACCGAAGGAATGTCGGCCGACCTCAGCCTATTCGACCCCGAGGAGAACTGGACCTGTGAAGCGACCGATCTCGTAAGCAGGTCGCACAATACACCCTTCCTAGGTCAACGCTTCACGGGCAGGGCCTTGGGGATCGTTGCCCGAGGCCAAGTGGTGCTGCATCCTGTACTGAGCAGATGAGAACCTGAGACCGGATCATCGGCACAGAGCAAGCAACTCCCGTTGCACGGCTTCACAGCCATCCTTGAAGTACCACGTGTGCAAGGCCTCCTTCATGGCCTCCACATCGCGCTCCTCGATGGGAACGGTCCGATAGGTGTCCACGAGTTCCTGTGCGGCCGCAGGTCGTGGTCCCCAGGTGAACCGTTCGTTTCCGGACAGTTCGTCCAATGCGATCAGCTTGGGTATGCTTCGACCGCCTTGGGTGAGGTGGTGGTCCATGAGCGCCGGATGCTCATCGCGGAATACGAAGCGCAGGGAGAGTCCTGGAGTGCGGCGGGCGAGCTCCACCATCGCCGGGCAACACTGGGCTGCATCACCGCACCAATATTCCGTGAGCACCAGCCAGCGTTGTGGTGCGACCAAGGGTAAACCGTTCTCCAATTCGGGCAGCACGTTCAGTTGTTTCATCCACCTCCGAGAGCGCGACAAGTTCAACTTGGTGTACGCCACCATGGCCTCGGACCTGTCCGGACCGGACGTGCTCCGTTCAGCAACGATCCGTTCAAAGCCGGTCATGTAGGTCTCCCAATCCAAGGAGCCCTCCCATGCGGACCGGAATGCTTCCAGGGGACTCATTGGCCAGCAGTGGCCGAGGTATCACCTTCCATGGCCTTGAACCGTGCGATCAGTTCCTCATCTGTGAAGTTGAGGTTGGCGATAGCCAATCGAGCCTGCTCAGCGAACGGGTGTTCCGGGAAATTATTGATCACATAGGTGTATGCGGTCTGAGCTTCCCCTTTCTTCCCCAGGTCCGAATCGATCACGAACGCCTTGAGGTAATACGTATCGGGAAGTTTCTTCCACCCTGGATAATCCCGAACGATACGGTCGTACAGGAAGATGCTCTGCTGGGGATCCTTCATGGAGCGGGCCACACCCGCAGCGCGGAAAAGGTACTCCGGTGCCAAGCTATCCAGCGGCAATGCGGTCGCGTAAGCCTTGTACACATCCAATAGGGCTTGAGCGTTCCGTTGTTCGAAGATGCTGGAATTGAACAAGGAGTCCTCCATGCCTTGGATCCGGGACCGCATCTCCATGGCCTTTGCCCCCTTTTCATCCAAAGGAGCGGGACTGTTGCAGGAAAGGGCGAAAGCCCCGATCATCAGTGCAATGTAACCGGTGTGCTTCATGATCATTTCGTCAGGGGGAAACGCATCTTGTACTTGGCATCGCACTGTCCACGTCCGATGTCGCGCAACTTTCCCTGTAAGAGTCGTTTGCGCAAGGGCTTCAGGTGGTCGGTGAATAGGATACCGTCCAAATGATCATGTTCGTGTTGGATCACACGTGCAGCGAACCCGTCGAAGGACGCTTCGTGCTCCTTGAATTTCTCGTCCTGATACTGCAGTACGATCTTCGAGGCCCGGTAGACCTCCTCACGAATGCCTGGGATACTGAGGCAGCCCTCCTCGAAGCCCCACTCCTCACCTTCCTCCTCCACGATGTAGGGGTTGATGAAGACCTTCTTGAAATCCTTCAGATGGGCCTCGTCCGTGGGCTCACCGTCCTCATCCTCGGCAAAGGGGGAGGCATCCACGATGAATAGACGGATGCTCTGCCCGATCTGTGGAGCGGCCAATCCCACCCCATTCGCGGCATACATGGTCTCGAACATGTCGGCGATCAGTTGCTTCAAGCCCGGGTGGCCCGGTTCGATGTCCTTTGCGACCTTCTTCAGGACCGCGTCGCCATAGGCACGGATGGGGAGTATCATGGGACGAATAGGGTGCAAAGGTAGCGGCGATGGGGCGAACAGGGCTTCAGCGCCCCTCCATCCACCCCTGCAGGATGATGGTGGCACTGATCCGGTCGATCGCGCCTTTGTCACGTCGGGCCATCCGTCCTTTTCCACTGGTGAGCATCACGTGCTGGGCCATTTTGCTGGTGAAGCGCTCATCCACGGTCTCCACCCACTTACCCGGGAAAGCCTTCCGCAAGTGTCCAATGAACCCGACCACATGTTGCGTGGCATCAGTGGCCGTACCGTCAAGGTTCGTGGGCATACCCACCACGAATCCATCCACCTGTTCGCGGGCCAAATAGGCTTTCAAGTACGCGAAGAGTTCATGCGTCGGTACGGTGTCCAAGGCCGTGGCGATGATGCGCAGGCTATCCGTAACGGCCAATCCGGTCCGTTTCAACCCATAGTCGATGGCGATCACGCGAGGCATGCTGGGTGCGAATGTCCGGAGAATGGCCCGCATCTTTGCATGTCACCGCACCACAGGGTCGGTGTCCGACCAGATGCATGAATTGATCGAAAAAGCGTGGAAGGATCGGTCCATGCTGCGGGACGAGGAGGTGGTCCTGGCGATAGAGGGTGTTATCGAACGATTGGATCGTGGCCAATTGCGAGTAGCAGAGCCGGACGGCGATGGATGGAAGGTGAACGAATGGGTGAAGAAGGCCGTCCTCATGTACTTCCCGATCAAACAGATGCACACCTTCGAGGTGGGTCCATTGGAATTCCATGACAAGATCCCATTGAAGCGCAACTATGCCCAGTTGGGGGTCAGGGTGGTTCCCCACGCGATCGCTCGGCACGGCAGTTACCTGGCACCGGGTGTGATCCTGATGCCCAGCTACGTGAATATCGGCGCCTATGTGGACGAGGGCACCATGGTGGATACCTGGGCCACAGTGGGCAGCTGTGCCCAGATCGGCAAACATGTCCATTTGAGTGGGGGCGTAGGGATAGGTGGCGTTCTGGAGCCCGTTCAGGCCGCTCCTGTGATCATCGAGGATGGCTGCTTCATCGGTTCGCGTGCGATCGTGGTGGAGGGCGTACGCGTAGGATCCGAGGCGGTGCTGGGTGCGAACGTGGTGCTTACCGCTAGCACGCGGATCATCGACGTGACCGGAACTGGACCGCGTGAAATGAAAGGCTATGTACCGCCCCGCTCGGTAGTGATCCCAGGAACCACGCAAAAGCGGTTCCCAGCGGGCGACTTCGGCGTTCCCTGCGCGCTCATCATCGGCCAACGCAAGGACAGCACCGACAAGAAGACCTCGCTGAACGACGCACTGCGCGAGCACAGCGTGGCGGTCTAACGCCATGGAGGTCCTCATCATCTTCCTGCTCACCCTGCTGAACGGCTTCTTCTCGTTGAGCGAGATCGCACTGGTCTCCGTCAAGCGTACCCGCATCCAGACGCTAGCGGATCGCGGCAACCGCAACGCGCGCACCGTGCTGAAGCTCTTGGACGACCCGGAGGCGTTCCTCAGTTCCGTGCAGGTCGGCATCACCCTCATCGGTATCATCTCTGGTGCCTACGGCGGCGCAGCACTCACGGACGACATGGAGCTCTTCCTATCGCGCTGGCCTTCACTGATACCCTATACGCACACCATCGCGCTGGCCCTTGTGATCGGAAGCATCACCTACTTCACCATCGTGGTAGGCGAACTTGTACCCAAGACCATCGCACTCAGCAACCCCGAAGGCATCGCCCTCACCAGTGGTCCCATCATCCGGGTGTTCTCCTTGGTCACGTACCCCATCGTCAAATTGCTATCGGTGTCCACATCGTTGATCATGAAACTGCTACCTGTGAAGGAGAGCCAGGGCGATCGACTGAGCGAGGAGGAGCTGCGCGCCATGATCCGCACAGCGAATACCCAAGGCTTGCTGGATATGCAGGAGACCGAAGCACACCAGAACCTCTTCCGCTTCAGTGAACAGGTGGCTCGCACCTTGATGACGCACCGGAGCGAGGTGGAGTGGGTGGATAGTACACGCCCCGTGTCGGAGCTCATCGCGCAGGTGAAGGACAGTACCCGTTCAAAATTCCCCGTGTGCCGCGGGAGCGTGGATGAGATCGAAGGAACGTTGAACATCCGTGATCTGCTGGAAAAGCTCTCCATGCCGGATTTCAACCTATCCATGGTGGTTCGGCAACCGGTGATCATCCCGGAGAACACCTCGGCCTACAACATCCTGAAGCTCTTCAAGAAGAATAAGCAATACATCGCCCTTGTGGTCGATGAACACGGCCAGTTCGAAGGTGTGTTGACCTTGCACGACCTCACCGAGGCCATCGTGGGCGACCTGCCTGATGAGGATGATGCGGAGGAACAGGAGATCGTGCTACGTGCCGATGGCTCTTGGTTGGTGGGCGGTCAGGTGTTGATCGGGGACCTGAACCAGCGCATTGGCGTGGACATCATCGACGAGCGCGAGACCACCTACGCCACGGTGGCCGGGTACTTCCTGGGCCGCTTCGAACACATCCCCAAACCCGGAGAACGCTTGGTGGATGAGCGTTTCCATGGTGAGGTCGTCGATATGGACGGGCACCGGATCGACAAGGTCTTGATCACCTTGAAAGAGGAATGAAACGCATCCTCATCATCCAGACCGCCTTTTTGGGCGATGCCGTGCTGGTGACGAGCATCGTGGAGAAACTACATTCCTGGTACCCCGATGCGCGCATCGATCTAGTGGTACGCAAGGGGAATCAAGGCTTGTTCGATGGACACCCGTTCCTGAGGAAGGTGTTCGTGTGGGACAAACGCACGTCCAAGACCAAGAACCTCTTCACCCTGATCCACGAGATCCGGGGGACCATGTACGACCACGTCATCAACTGCCAACGCTTCTTCAGCACCGGGTTGATGACCGTGCTTGCACGTGGTAAGGAGAAGATCGGCTACGACAAGAACCCGCTAAGTGCGTTGTTCAGCCGGACCGTGAAGCACGTCATCACTGATCCATCGGCCCCGCACAAGGCCACCGTTCACGAGGTGGACAGGTTGAACGACCTCATCGCGCACCTCACTGATGGTCAGCGTCCGATGCCTCGGCTCCACCCCACGGTGGAAGACCGCGCGAAGGTGAAGGATCTGCTCGATCAGGATCCGCATCGATGGAGCTCCTTCGTTTGCCTAGCACCCGCTTCGGTCTGGTACACCAAGCAGTGGCCGGAAGCGAAGTGGGTCGAACTGATCAACACGCTGCCATCGGACATGGGTGTGTTCCTCATCGGAGCACCGAGCGACTCGTCCATGGTTCAACGCATCATCGCAGCAAGCGGCCGGGGCAAGGACCTCACACGCGACCTGCGCCCACTTGAAAGTGCGGCCCTGATGGAAGGTGCCCGGATGAACTACGTGAACGATAGCGCGCCCCTTCACATCGCAAGTGCCATGAACGCTCCGGTCACCGTGATCTTTTGCAGCACCGTACCTGCTTTCGGTTTCGGTCCGTTGAGGGAGAACGGCCGTGTTGTGGAGACGGTGGAAGTGCTGGACTGCCGACCATGTGGTCTTCATGGCCACCGGGCTTGTCCAAAGGGACATTTCCGTTGCGCGATAGGCATCGCGGCCGATCGTGTTCGCCATTGAGCGACCCACGGCGCACCCCTTATCTCTCCAACCGCCATTCCGCCCAACTGGTAGCGGTCTCCTGAAGTCGCACCTCGGCCAGAGTGACGTTCAATGGCATCAAGGATTCAAGTCTTCGCACCACGTCCAACAGCAGGTTCTCACATGTGGGTTGCCATGGTACGAAGCGCGTTCGGCCGAAGAGGGACTTGTCCGGATCGACCAAGGTGCGGTCCTTCTCATGCAACACAAGGGTGTGGTCGTATTGGTCGATGACCGCACGTTTCACCAGGGACTTGAGCTCAGCGAAGTCCATCAGCATACCATCCTTGGGTTCGTCGGGCGCATCGAGCGGCACACCGCGTAAAGTGACATCAAGAACGTATGAATGCCCGTGGATGTGGGCACATTGGCCGTCATGGCAGCGCAGGGCGTGCGCCATTTCAAAAGTGCATCGTTTGGTGGCCCGGATGATCATGGTCGGTCGTGTTCGGTCGGTTGGCCACGAAAGTGATGGCCCTTGCGTCCCAGCGAACTGACCGTGGTCACTTGGTGGGATGGTTGGAGGCACCCTGATGGTCCGCGGCCTACTTTTGCCGGCCTTAACGGCCATGCAACGCACCAGCCGATACACCGTGGATCCCGCCCGCCTTGATGGCGTGGTGAACGAACCCTTGTTCCAAGCGGTTGCTGCCGAAGCGGAAGTACAAGGCATCCCCGCGTTCGCGATCGGCGGATATGTGCGGGACCGGCTCATCGGCAGGCCCTGCAAGGACATCGACTTCGTGGTGGAAGGGGATGGTATCGCCTTCGCCCAAGCCGTATCAAAGCGCCTCCACGCTGAGCCCGTCCACGTGTTCAAGAATTTCGGGACGGCCATGTTCACACTTCGCGGACCCCAAGGCGAAGTGCAGGTGGAATTCGTCGGGGCACGCAAGGAGAGTTACAGCCGGAACAGCCGCAAGCCGGAGGTCGAGCCAGGCACCATCAAGGACGATCAGGAACGACGGGACTTCACCATCAATGCGTTGGCCATCTCCTTGAACACCGGAAGTAGGGGAGCCTTGGTCGACCCCTTCGGAGGAATTCTCCACCTGGACCAGGGTCTCCTGCGCACCCCCTTGGACGCTGATATCACCTTCAGTGACGATCCGTTGCGCATGCTCCGGGCGGTCAGATTCGCCAACCAACTGGGCTTCACGATCGACCCGTCCACCTTCGAAGCCATCAGCCGCAACGCGCATCGGCTCGAGATCATCAGTGCGGAGCGTATCCATACCGAACTGAACAAGGTACTTTTGTGCGACACGCCGAGCAAAGGCTTCATTCTCCTACGTGAAAGTGGATTGTTACAGGAGTTCTTCCCGGAGTTCGTGGAGCTTGCTGGTGCCGAGGAGAAATTCGGCATGGGGCATAAGGACAATTTCTACCACACCCTTCAGGTTCTGGACAATGTTTGTGTACACAGTGAGGACCTTTGGCTTCGCTGGGCAGCTGTGTTGCACGATATCGCCAAGCCACGCACGAAACGCTTCGAGCCCGGCCACGGGTGGACCTTCCATGGCCATGAGGACAAGGGTGCACGCATGGTACCGGGTATCTTCCGTAGGTTGAAACTGCCCTTGGACGAGAAGATGAAACTCGTCCAGAAGCTGGTGGCCCTGCACCTGCGGCCGATCGCCTTGACGAAGGAGGAGGTCACCGACAGTGCGGTACGGCGCCTGTTGTTCGATGCCGGTGATGATATCGATGCGCTGATGATCCTCTGTCGCGCGGACATCACCAGCAAGAACGAAAAGAAGAAGGAACGCTACCTGCGCAACTACGAGGTGGTCATGCAAAAGCTGAAGGAGGTGGAGGAGAAGGACAGGGTACGCAACTTCCAGCCACCCATCACCGGTCAAGACATCATGCATGCGTTCGCCATCGGACCCAGCAAGCTGATCGGCGACATCAAGACGGTGATCAAGGATGCCATACTCGATGGCGATATCCAGAACGACAGGGCACAAGCATGGGCGCTGATGTTGAGCACAGGACGGGCACTGGGCACCGAACCAGTGCATCCGGAGGACCCAGGACCCCGACCGGATGATAGCTCGGATGGGCCGTTTCGGCCCTGAGCCATAGTTTCGCAGTCCGTCCAGCCTTCACCTCGATCCGTATCCTGCCATCCCTCGCCATGCGTATCTACCGCTTCCGCGTACTGATCGACCATCCCAGCGAGGCCTTCCGGGACATCGAGATCGGTTCCGAGCAGACCTTCCTTGACCTGCACTCGGCGATCAAAGATGCCTTCGGCTTCATCGGGCAGGAAATGGCGTGCTTCTATGTGAGTGATGAGGAATGGGGCAAAGGTCCGGAGATCCCATTGGCGGACATGGGCTTCGCAGAGGAAGGGACCGTTCCTTCGTTGATGGATGATGTGTACATCAGCGACCATATCCGCAGCACCTCCCAACGCTTCATTTACGCATACGACTTCCTCCATATGTGGATGTTCATGGTCGAACTGATCGGTGCCCATGATCCGGAGGTTGGTGCGAACTATCCCCGTGTGGTGCTCAGCATGCATGATGCACCGGACGAGCACAGCAAGGAGGACGACCTCACCTCGGGCATACTGGATGAGGACCCCTACGCCATGGATGATGAGGAGCACCACTTCGAGGATGACGATGATCCCGGATTCGGTGAGGAGGAAGGCGACCATGACGAGTTCGGCCATGGTAACATCGACGATCTGGGCGAGGAATATCGCTAGGTGTACTTCAGTAGGGCGTTGGCCCTGTTCACCCACGAGAACACACCTGCCGGATAAGCCCGGTTCCATCACCGGATAGTGTGCATGGCGTGACGAGAAACCCTTCCTTCGTGGTCCGTCACCTTGCTGTTGACGGGTAACGTGCCATGGCCCCTACCTTGATCATCATCGGCGGCCCCACGGCTTCGGGCAAGACCCGTGCTGCAGCGGGCTTGGCGCTTCATCTGGGCACCGAGGTCATCAGTGGCGATTCGCGTCAATTCTACCGGGCCATGCGCATCGGCACAGCGCGCCCCACGGAAAAGGACCTGCTCGGTGTCCCACACCACTTCCTTGGCCACCTTGAGTTGGAGGAGACCTGGAGCGCTGGGCATTTCGCGCGCGAAGCGGAGCCTGTTCTACAACGCTTGCTCGCGAGCCACGGCGTGGCGATACTGGTCGGAGGTAGCGGATTGTACCTCGATGCCCTCATCAAGGGACTGGACCCGCTACCTGCCGGGGATCCGCACACCAGGGAGCGAATTCAGGAACGTTTCCGAGCGGAAGGGCTGGCTCCATTGCTCGAAGAGTTGATGCGTCATGACCCGGACACCATGCGCACGATCGACCGCGCCAACCCGCACCGGGTGATCCGGGCGTTGGAGATCTGTCTCATCACAGGTAGACCATACAGCACGCTGCGCAGCTCGCCCCAGGACCGGAAGGACATCCGCCTCATCCGTATCGCGATGGACCTGCCACGCGAGGAATTGTATGGCCGCATCGATGCACGGGTCGACCTCATGGTGGCCAATGGACTGGAGGAGGAGGCCCGCTCTCTCGTTCCGTATAAGGCACTGAATGCGTTGCAAACCGTTGGATATCGGGAATGGTTCGCCCATTTCGCAGGAGAACTCGATCGAACGGCGGCCATTGCGCTGATCAAGCAGCACACACGTAATTACGCCAAACGACAGATCACCTGGTTGCGACGCGACCCCAACTGGCGGTGGCTTCCTGCGGATGAGCTTCACACACACATGGCCCATGTGGAAGCCGCTCGATGAGCGTTGGGCTGCCTTCGCAATCTGGACGCTGATCGTCCTGAGCATCGCGGAACGCGCTCTGCTGCTCCATTACTTCGGGTTCACGCATATCGGGATCGACGATGCGCTCGTCCAACAGGTTGCCATCGATATGAGCAACGGCCTGTTCCGCGAGCCATTCCTCTATGGGCAGAACTACAACCCCATGCTCGAAGCCCTCCTTGCCGCACTGTTCCTCGGATCCGGCGCATCACCAACCATCGTACTTCCCATGGTGACAAGCCTGCTCGCCCTGCTCCCATTCTGGTCATGGGCGGTGTGGGCGAACCAACGATGCGCCGTCACCGCAGCGTTCGTGCTCGCCTCAACTCCGATGGCGCTACCATTGGAATGGGGAATGATCACCAGCATGCCACGGGGTTGGGTACACGGTCAGGCCCTTCTCGCGGTCATCCCATGGCTGATGGGTGTGCGACCGGTATTCGTGCGGTACGCGATGCTATCGAGCACGCTCGTGGCTTCGTTGCTCCTCAATCCGAACGCACTACCACTGGTAACAGGGTTGAGCATATGGCTTGTTCTCCGCCACGGTCGGGCACCCTGGCTCTGGATCACCGGTAGCTTGAGCCTTGGGATGGGCTGGGCGGTACAAGATGCTGCGCGTTCCTGGTATGCGGCCCGACCGGGAGTGGTGGTGCATCCTTTGTTACCCGCTGATGTCAGCTTCGATCCAGCGCTGTTATCCCATGGCATCAGCCATTTGGACGAGCACCTCGTTCACATGGTCCCGTTCATGGTCAATGGTACCATCGGCATCGTATTCCTACTTCTGCTTGCGGGCTTGATCTGGTATAATGGCGATCGGGCCATTGGAGCCGCGTTGATCGGTGGGCTGTTCACGATGGTGATCGCACTGGGATTGCCAAAGGTCCACGAAGGATGTGCCAGCGTCTTTTTCCCGCTCTCACGAATGATGTTGGCATTCCCATTGATCCTTGGCCTCGCTGTCGCACTCCTGTTCCGATCGCATCTTCTCCCACGCTTTGCCTTGGTGGTGCTACCCTGCGGAGCCCTCCTGTTACCTTTCATTGTCGGGGCCTTACCGGGTCGCATACAAGACCAACTGGACAAGCAGGAATGTGCTTGGGTGCGAGAGGAGCCGCTCGCCGTCGTTCGTGAGCGCTGCCGAACGATACACGAGGCCGCCATTCGATCCGGATGCGACCTGATCGTTCCGGTCCGCTGGCCCGGCATCAAGATCGATCATCGACAACACTTTGCCGCGCACTTCACGTGTTACGCCTGTCCTCAGTTGGAACCGGGACTACCTCCGATCCATGGTGCAGGCTACGAACGGCGGTCATGGGTGCGCAAAGCGCACGAAGCCCCCCCGCAAGGCCTGGTATTATTCGTCGGTGGCGATCCTGACGCGTGGCGGCGTGCCATCCTCGCTGGTCGTGCGATCGAGGATCTGAGCGCACACGGTGTGAACCTGCACGCGGCCATATGCGATACGATCGCAGTAGGCGACTTCCTGCTCCAACTTGGTATGGATGACGATCTGGGCAGATGATCAAACTGCGATACCGATCAGGAGTACATCGTCCACCTGATCCTCCCGCCCTTTCCACATCCGGAAGCGATCGGAAACCGCCTGTCCCTGCTCTTCGATGTCAAGCGCAGCCGTCTCTTCCAACCAAGCTTTGAGACCGCTGGAACGTAGGCGCTTGCCGTGTGGTCCACCGAATTGGTCCTGAAGCCCATCCGAGAAGATGAACAGCCGGTCACCGGACAACAGATCGATCTCATCCTGTTGGAAAGGGCGCTCACCTTGGTCCATATGACCGATGGGCATCCGATCGCCCTTGAACTCATGGATAACGCCTTCTCGCAGGAGCCATAACGGGGCGAACCCGCCTGCATAAGAGAGCTTCATGGCCTTTCGGTCGATACTGAGCACCGCGGCGTTCATACCATCGAGCGAGCGTTGATCCTGATCATTGCCCGCCAAAGTGAACGCCATGGCCGTCCTCGCTTGGTCAAGGAGTTTTGCTGGAGCGGTGATACCCTGTTCATGTACGATCTCCTGGAAGATGGAGGCTCCGATGAGCGTGAGCAGTGCCCCGGGAACCCCGTGACCGGTACAATCACCGGCCACCACCACCACACGCCCCTCCCGTTCTGCGAACCAATGCATATCCCCACTCACGATATCACGAGGGCGGAATAGAACGAATGAACCCGGGAAGAATTCCTGGAGTTCACTGAGTTCCGGTAACACCGCGCGCTGGATCCGTTGCGCATATCGGATACTGCCCAACAAGTTGGCGTTCTGCTGGTTCACCAGCGCGGTCTTCTCGGCGAGCTGGTGCTCCAACGCGATCCGCTCTGTGATATCACGCGCGAACAGGATGACAGCAGGCCGGCCGTCATAGCTCGTTACCCTGGTGCTACTTTCAACCGGGATCGATCGACCGGTCGATGTGATCAACGGAATGTCCGAATAGATCAGCCCCTTTTGTTCCCACGCATCCGCGATACGGGTCGAACTGAGTTGCAAATATTCCTTGGGGTGGATATCAAAGATGGTCCTGCTTGCCAGTTCGTTACGGGAATATCCCAGGAGATCCGCAGCCTTCTGGTTGGCCTGGTAGATCCGCCCATTGACGAAATTGACCACGAACAGAGCATCATTGCTTCCTTCCAGCACTTCCATGAGCGCTCGTTTGTCACGTTCGATCCGTTGATGTGAGGCACGCAGTCGGTTATAGGCATGTGCCAAGCCAGCCGACGCTGCCAACAGCATCACCGGGATACTCCCATAGCTCAGTGCGGTGATCAGCTCCATGCCGGTCGTGCCTCATGCGGCAATTGGTCAAGAACGCTGAAGATCAAGGATGGGTCAAGGAACTCCCCCACCCGGTCAGGCCGCGAAACATACCTCACCATCCCATCGATATCGACCAGGAAGGACGCTGGTAGAGGAATACCTTCCGCATAATCGATGGTCATTGCCATAACCGGATTATCATAGACCACACCGTAACGACCACTCACGGTCTGGGCATCATCGGACAACATCTTGAAACCCACGCCGATCCGCTGGACCATATCCTTGTTCACGCTGATGTCATCGGGCCCGATGCCTAGTACGAGGACCCCCTTCTCCATGAACTTGAGCCGGTTGCGCTCATAGGTCCGCAACATCATATGACAACCGGGACACCAATCACCCCTGACGAAGATGAGCAGCACCGGATGCTTGCCTCTGAAATCGGTCAGTTTGACCGGGACCCCGTTCTCATCCGGCAGTTCGAATTCGGGAGCCGGCTTTCCGGTTTGAACCCGGTAGCCAAGGCGAGTTCGCCGCTTGATATAGCGGGCATCCTGCACATAGGCTCCCGTCAAGAACAGTGCTGCACCGATGATCGGGATCGGGGGTAACCAGACGGACCAAACGAACGCATCCATGGGAACCGCCCATAGATAAAGCAACAAGGCAAGCAACGCACTACCTGAATCGACCCATAGAAGTCCGACATAGGTGAATTGTTGCATGAACGCCTGGCGCACGATCGTGGCCAAGGAGGCCAAGAGCAAAACGATGGTCATCGCCCCACCCGTACCATGGAGCACATCGATGACGATACCCAAGCACGTGGCGGAAACGACCATGAGCACGAACTGGAAGTTGCTCGTGTACTTCTTGAATTCCAAAGTGCCACCACCATAGGAGAAGGAGAGAAGCACGACGGCCACTTCCAACTTACCCAGGAGTATGAACACAGGGGCAAGCAGCCCGAAGAGCAAGCCGATCGATGAGAATGGGTGAATGCGAGAGAACATCGGTTCGTTCCTACGCGGACCGCTCCAAAAAGTTGTCCTCCGATCAAGTATGACGTCTCGTCAACGATCCAAGAGCAACGTGCACATGATCGGTACCTTGCTGCGGTGCTTTGCCCCCACCAATGACCACTCAGACCCTCACCGAACACCCGGTGTATGAGCGAACCTCACCATCGGGCGAACGAATTTTCGGACTGGACCTCCTGAGGGCGATGGCCATCATCATGGTGATGTTGGAGCACGGCAACTTCCTGTTGCCATCGCGATACATCCCTTACATCCAGGCCATCACCTTCGATGGGGTCTCGCTGTTCTTCGTTTTGAGCGGTTTCCTGATCGGAGGCATCCTCATCAGGAGTGCTGAAGTGGACGGAATGACCGTAGGGGGTCTGGTCAGGTTCTGGACAAGGCGTTGGCTCCGCACACTTCCAACCTATTGGTTGGTATTGATCATACTGGTGATGCTCAACATGGCCTTCACCTCGGAATATGAACCTGGTCAAGCACTGCCGTATGCGCTGTTCATCCAGAATCTGGACACGCCACATCCTGCCTTCTTTCCAGAAGCTTGGAGTTTGAGCATCGAAGAGTGGTTCTACCTGATCACACCGCTGCTCATCGCTGGAAGTATGGTCGTCCTCAAGCCGCGCGAGGGCATCCTGGTGACGGCGCTGGTCTGTATCGTGGCGGTCACATGCGTGCGCTACTTCAGGCTCCTGGACCTACCAATGACCAGTACGAACGGCTGGGACCTTCTCATCAGGAAGCAGGTGGTGACCCGACTGGACAGTCTCATGTTCGGTGTACTCGGCGCTTGGTCCCAACATTATCATCGAGCAGCCTGGTTGAAGTATCGGAGGCTACTGCTGTTCCTCGGCGTGTTCCTATTGATCATCGACCACATCATCATTGACGACGAGGTCGCTGGTGCTTCGGCATATGCGGTGGTGTTCCATTTCAGTCTGATCGGACTGGCAACACTCGCGCTCCTACCAGCTTCGAACGAATTCCGAGCAGGTACCGGAAGCATCGTTCGAGGGATCACGACGATCAGCATCATTTCCTATTCGATGTACTTGGTGAACCTATCACTCATCCAGTTCTGGATGTTGGGTCCGCTAGCACTTCCTACTCGGCTCACTCCTACCCTACTGGCGGTGTCTGTGAATTACGCCCTTTACTGGGTGCTTACCGTGGTGATCGCATGGTGCTTGTACCATGGCTTCGAGAAGCGAATGACACGCTTGCGGGATCGTTGGTGCTGATCCTTCCGGGGAAAACACCGCCATGCGCGCCATTGAGACCGGGTTACCTTGCGACCCGTTCCAACGGAAGTCCATTCCATCATGTCCGTTCCCACCTCCCTTTTCGCTGCGCTTGGTGTGGCACCTGAACTCCTGCTGGCCTTGACCGAAGCGGGCTATACGGTGCCAACCCCTGTGCAGACCGCGGTCATACCTGCCGTGTTGTTCGGCAAGGACGTCCTCGGCATCGCGCCCACAGGAACCGGTAAGACGGTCGGTTATGTGGTGCCCATCCTACAGCGCATCCTGGAAGAGCGTTGGCTCCTTCCGGATCGTCATGTGCCAGTTCTGGTGCTGGTCCCTACACGCGAGTTGGCTGTCCAGGTGGAAGAGGTCATCCGGTCCATGGCCGCTAAGTTGCCTGACCGTATACACACCATGGCCGCCCATGGCGGCGTTTCCATCAATCCGCAAATGATCGGTATGCATGGGGTGAACATACTGGTTGCCACCCCGGGACGACTGCTCGACCTGATCGAACACAAGGCGGTACACCTCGCTCACGTGCGTCTGCTCGTGTTGGACGAAGCGGACCGCATGCTGGATCTGGGGTTCAAAGAGGAAATGGACCGGGTGCTTGCACTGTTACCTCGGAAACGACAGAATCTTCTGTTCTCAGCTACGCTCAGCCATACGGTGAATGATATGACACGCTCGGTGCTGCATAAGCCAGAGGTCGTGCAAGTGGAGGTCGGTCATCAGGAAGTGGTTCTGATCCAGCAACGTGCTTTCAGGGTCTCGCCGGAGCGGAAGGGGCCCTACCTGCGTCACCTGATCACTACTCGTGAAATGGATCAGGTATTGGTCTTCACCTCCAGCAGTCATTCCGCCGATCACGTCGCGGACAAGCTTAGGAAGCACGGCATCGACGCACGTGCCACCCACGGTAAGAAGAGCGACCATGCTCGAAAAGGAGGCGCTGGCCGCCTTCAAAACAGGTAAGTTGCGGGTATTGGTCACCACCGACCTATTGGCACGAGGCATCGACATCGCGTTCCTGCCTTATGTGATCAACTACGAACTACCGCGTTCACCCAAGGATTTCATCCACCGCATCGGGCGCACTGGACGTGCGGAGCATCCTGGCGAAGCCTTCACCCTCGTCACCCCTGAGGACCAGCCTCATTTCAAGGTCATCCAGAAAAAGATGGGCCAATGGCTCACGCTCGAAAGCACGGATGATGAAGTGCTGGTCGGATGACCATGGCCGCGTAGACAGTGCCGTTTCCTCCCGTCCCGCTCCTGGGCAAGGCTATTATTCGGGCAGCCCTCCATGTGTTCTACGCGTGCCATATGAAGGATCATGGTCGCTTGCATTGGACGATCGTTCCAGTTCGGTGCCTGCACCCGTGTTCGACCTTGATCGGCGGCAAGATCACTTCCCACCCTATTACACGGGCATCTCGGCTGGCGAAGGACCGACCCATTGGTTGAAGGATCAGGAAGCCGATCGGTTATCCGTTGGCGCAGTATCAAGACCCACCATGATCGATCGCTTTTCACTGCGGTATATTGCGACGATTGTGCAACGATCCGACACGGGGCTATTGGTCCACTCCGGATCGAACAGAGGACCCATGGATGCCGCCTGGATCATTTCAAGACATGAGGTTGACCGACCATGAGTACTGACCGCCTGGCCCAGTTACTGGACATGCTGGCCGAAGAACCAGGTGATGCCTTCTTGCGCTATGCGATCGCGCTCGAGCGCAAACGAAGCGGCCAGAACGCCGATGCGATAACCGATCTGGAGTCCCTTCTCACGGATCAGCCCGGTCATGTACCCAGCTATTACCAGCTTGCGCTCCTACTGATCGAACAACGACGTATTCCTGAAGCGATACACACCTGTGAGGCGGGGTCCTTGCAAGCGTTGGTACAAGGAGACCGCAAAGCGCGAACGGAGCTGATCGCGTTGCGCGAACAGTTGATCGAGGACCAGGAATGAAACGGAAGCTCCTCATCGGCCTTGGGCTGGCGATCGCGCTCCTGATCCTGGGCGCTTGGCGTGTTCATCCTTACCTCGCGGTGACTCGTCCAAGTGGAGGTAGTGCAGTAGTCGTGGAAGGATGGCTGCCCATGGAACTGTTCCAGAGCGCAGCCCGGATCATCAGGGAACGCGGATATGATCGGATCTATGTGACCGGCACCGAACGGCTCTTCGCCTACTTCCTTGAGCAGGATGTATCGCTCCAAGTGATACTTACCGAAGCTCGGTCCGGGGAACTATTGGTGAACGTGAGCGGGATCGATGGCGGACGACTGGTCATTCTAGCCGACGCCGATACGTTGATGGATCGCTACGTTACCGGACAACCTACCGATCTGCGCACCCATCTTCCCGCCGGCACCCGGGCACTCCGATTGATCAGCCTCCACGACAGAACGCTGGACCGTGGCACGCGGAACCTGTTCATCAAGGACCTGCGCATCAATGGGAACAACGTCCACGGGCTCTGCCGGGAACTTCGCTACCTGCACGCGGATGGAAGGATCACAGGAGGGTCTCCCACATTCGCTGAATGGGGATCCGAGCAATTGATCGAAGCCGGCCTGCCGCCTGGATCCCTGGTAGCGGTCCCCGCCAGTCAAGTTTCCGGTAGCCGCACCCTTTCCAACGCACTTGCGTTCAGTGAACGTGCCAGCGTGGATGGTATCACCGCGGTCGATGTCCTGTCCCTCGGGGTGCATGCCAGGCGCTCGCGAAGAACGTATCAGGAAGCGTGCGGTACCGGTGTCGTCGTCGGAGTGGTATCCTTGCCCGACCCGGCCACCCCTGCGGACGGCTGGTGGCGAAGTCCATTGGGGATCGTTCGGGTGCTCAAGGAGGTGTTCGGACTTCCCGCATCCGAGGTGCTCCACGCTGCGGAGGTGGGATAGGTGAACTGTTATCTTGGCGAAATGACCCATGTGCAACGCCCTGCCTTGGAGGAGATGCCCGGCTTCTACCACGGGTATGTGCAACGGTTGAACGGATCCGATCTGTTCGAGGTGATGCGGGCAAGTACTTCTCAAGCAACGAGGACCTTCGCCGCCGTCGGTGAGGAACGGAGCTTGTTCCGATATGCGGAAACCAAGTGGAGCGTTCGCGAGGTTGTCCAGCATTTGACCGACTGCGAACGCATCCTTTCCTATCGAGCGCTGTGCTTTTCACGGGGAGAGAAGTGTGCCTTGCCCGGGTTCGACGAGGACGCTTACGTGGCCCATTCTGATGCCGACCGAAGAAGTTGGTCGTCGCTCATTTCGGAGTGGCACCATGTCCGGTCCGGAACGATGGACCTGTTCGACAGTTTCACACCGGAAATGCTCCGCATCTCAGGAACCGCCAACGGGGGTCTTGTCACCGTACGGGCGTTGGGCTGGATCGTTGCTGGACACACCGAACATCACCTGCACATCATCACCGAACGATACGTTTGAATCATGGCCGGCTATCACATGCAACAGTGGTTCGACGCCTACGGCGAGAGCCACCAGAACCCCACCAACAAGCGCATCCATTGGATCTGCGTACCCACGATCTACTTCTGCGTGGTGGCGCTTTTGTGGAGCATACTCTCACCGTTCAACGATGCACGGCTGCCCACAGGATGGGCCGCCATGGGAGCTGTGATACTGGTGGCGCTGTTCTATTTGCGGCTATCGATACCCATCATGTTCGGTATGGCGTTATTCAGTAGCCTATGCCTGATGCTTTGTGCTTTTCTTGAGCAGTGGGCCCCTTGGCCGCTGTGGTCCATCGCTACGGTCCTGTTCATCGCCGCGTGGATCGGCCAGTTCTATGGCCACCATGTGGAAGGCCGGAAGCCAAGCTTCCTGGATGACCTTCAGTTCCTGATGATCGGCCCCGCTTGGTTACTGGGTTTTATTTACAGACGCTTGGGGATCGGCTACTGATCCAACCGATGGAAATACGTGGGCCGATGGTCGATCGGTAGCTCCGGATGCAGGATCAGTATGAGATCGGAAAGCATCACATCCGGTTCGAGCAGGGCTCGTCCAAAAAGGTCGCTCGTACCACTGTTCCCATAAAAGCCACCTCGAACGATACCAGGAGCAGCGGCGATGCGACGTTCTCCACCCACCAGATCGAGCGCATCGGGAGGATGGTCCATTTCCAAGGCCATCCCGACATGGTCCAGTGTGTCAGCGACCGCGAGGAATCCTTCAAGGTCAAGTGTCACGTTCGAGTTCGGTCCATTCGACCCGGACCAATAGGTGCCGCCAGCATCGCGCACGAGTTGTGCCATCAGGCTGTGGCTGGACGCACCATGGAATCGACCTTGCCATGCACTGCCATAGAACACCGATGGCCTTGATCCGATCGACCCGATGACCCGGCTGGCCGCTTCGTATCTGGCCACGATCGAAGCGTGTATGGAATCGGCCATCGCTTCCTGACCCAGGATGGCGCCGAACGCTCGGATCCATTCCGAACGACCCAAGGGATGTTCCTCGAGGTATTCAGTGATCATGACATGACGTGGGCCTTCCACCCTTGATGTCAGGTCCGATCGACCGAAGGGTTGATCGAAGAGCAGGTCGACCCTGGCCCCCAGAAGTGCTTCATGGTCCAGCCGATCGCCGCGCAGCAGTTCGACGATCCTTCCATCGGCAAGACGAGTTGTGACATTGGTATCACGAACGGAAGCACCGTGGGCCACTCCTACCAAGTGATCGGTCGACCCGAGTGCCAACAGGTATGGCACATGCGTGGTACTAAGCACTGCCATACGGGTCGTTCGGACCGGTAGGTTGACATTGGAAAGCGTATCCGTTCGCCCGCCCGGTCCGAACACCAGTATCCGCCTCTCGTTGTCCCGCCATTGTACCGCGAAACAACGTGCATGTGTGTTCCGGACCTCCTTCCAATCCTCCTCTGATGGTCGATGATGTTTGGCGGTGCATGCACAGAGCGCGAGCACGGGTAGCAGCCACCTTACCGTCATCGCAATTCTCGTATGAGCTCGAGCAACGCCTCCCGTAGCGTGTCCTTTCCCTTGGCGATGCCCCAAGGTTGTTGTTCCACCTCGTGATGCGCCCGTTCGCCGTGGTCCAATGGACCGGAAGGCATCCCATCAGGCACATAGCGCATGAGGGGGACCTGTAATTCGAGGCCGGAATGCGGTAGTAGGGTCACGAGTTCCCTGCCCCCCGTGAAGCTGAGCGCGTTCGAACCCACCTCCTCCCCTACGATGCGGGCTCGACCTGTCCTTTTGGCGAGCATCACGAAAGCAGCACCCGCGTCACGGGTGGCCCCATCACAAACCACGTAGACCTTACCCTGAAAGGCTTTCTTCATCTTCGGCAATGATTGAAGGCGATGATCATCAGGGCGCAGGTGGGAAATGCCGTTGGGACCCGGCACGAATTGGTCACGCACCATCTCCACATGTGCTTGGGGGAGGGCACTGAGTGGTCCTTCGAGGGGATCGATCGTTCGCACGGTCATTCCCTGAATGACCCTGAACGGCTGTTGTGCGATGGCAGCAAAGACCAACTCGGCCGAAGCCAGGTCACGACCGCCGGCCCCTCGAACATCGAGGACCATGGTCCGTGCCTTGTTCCGACGTGTATCCTTCAGCATTGCAGCGATGAACTTGTCGGGCTGGACCTCAGCACGCTCCAGGGAATCCAGATCGAGCGTTCGTAGTGTGAACCAGACGGCCTCACTCTCGGCATCCCAGAAGACACGCCATGGGAGCATTGCACCGCCTGTTGGTTTTCGACTGCGGTCCATCTCCAGTCCGGTCATGGCGAATATGCGTTGGGTACGCTGAACACCATCGTTCGTTCGGTAAGCCACCTCGTAGTTGTTCGAAGCATCCACAAAACGACGGAACAACCATGGAAAGTCGCTCTCAATGCGCCGTTGACGTAAAGTGGTATTGGAACCGTCCACTGGAATGTGCTTGCCAACCCGATCCAGGATGACGCGCGCATCATGACCGTTGATCGAAAGGATCTCCGCACCAACAGGTAGGCTGCGAAAACCCTTCAGTTCCTCTTCCAGGAAGATACTCTTGCCAAGAACCTTGACCTTCAGTGGTATCACGGGTACGTCGTTCCGCAACCATCCACGCTGGTCGCCAGGCAGGTCAAGGGTCAGGTGTGCATCGCCGACCAGATGTAGCATGGGCAGTACCAGGTCGAGAAACCCATGGCGGTCCAAGGGAACGACAATACCATCCCGGATAGCGTCAATGCCCCTGTCCAATTCTGCTTTGGTCACATAGCGATAGGGGTCGGGATGGGCCCTGTGCAGTACGGACCTCATATACTCGAGGTCCTCGTGCAGCTTCTCCGGATAGAAGGGGCCATCGGCACCTGGTGTCTGAGCATTGCCCAGGAAACACAACCCAAAAGCCAAAAGCATCAATGCTATCCTCATCCGGCACGTACTTCCCAACGGGGTCGCAAAAGTAGATGATGCCAACGGGCCTGAAGCCAATAACGATCAGTGGATCCCAAGGGAACCAAAGGAAGAGCCCCGCCGGGTTGGCAGGGCTCTTCACCATATGGTTATCGATCAAGCCTTTTCTGCCACTTTGGGCGCCGCGGCCAGGATCTCAGCGTTCGCGCCGTCCTTGTACTTATTGAAGTTGTCGTTGAACTGCTTGGCGAGCTTATCAGCGGTCACATCATAAGCGCCCTTATCAGCCCAGGTGGTTCGTGGATCCAATATCTCCGCGGGTACATTGGGACAACTGGTCGGCATGCTCACACCGAAGACCGGATGTTGCTTGTACTCCACCACGTCCAATTCACCGCGAAGTGCCGCAGTGATCATGGCCCGGGTGAACTTCAGTTTCATCCGTTGTCCGGTTCCATAGGCTCCACCACTCCATCCGGTGTTCACCAACCAGATGCGCACGTCGTGTTGCTTCATCTTCTCACCGAGCATATCGGCATACTTGGTGGGGTGCAATGGCAGAAAGGCCTTGCCGAAGCAGGCACTGAACGTGCTCTGAGGCTCGGTGACCCCGGCCTCAGTGCCAGCCACTTTGGCCGTGTAGCCGCTGATGAAATGGTACATGGCCTGCCCTGGGCTCAGCTTGCTGATGGGCGGCAGGACCCCATACGCATCACATGTCAAGAAGAAGATGTTCTTGGGATGGCCGCCCACACTGGGTTCGGCAATGTTGTTGATGTGTTCGATGGGGTAGCTGACGCGGGTGTTCTCCGTCTTGGTCCCATCAGCGAAGTCCACCTTCGTGGTACCCTCTTCGAAAACGATGTTCTCCAGTATGGCCCCGAACTTCACGGCTTCCCAGATCTGGGGTTCCTTCTCAGCCGTGAGGTCGATGCACTTCGCGTAGCATCCGCCCTCGAAGTTGAACACACCTTGGTCGCTCCAACCGTGTTCGTCATCACCGATCAAACGACGTTCAGGATCGGCGCTGAGCGTGGTCTTTCCAGTACCGCTCAGTCCGAAGAACACTGCCGTATCACCGTCATGCCCGATGTTGGCACTACAGTGCATGCTCAACACACCACGCTCCTGCGGAAGCACATAGTTCAGCACGGTGAAGATCCCTTTCTTGATCTCACCGGTGTACCCTGTACCACCGATCAAGATCATCTTCTTGGTGAAGTTGATCACGGCGAAATTATGTTGACGGGTGCCGTCGATGGCAGCGTCCGCACGGAAGCCTGGTGCATTGATGATGTGCCACTCAGGCTCGAAGGACTCCAATTCAGTCTTGGTCGGACGTAGGAACATATTGCCTGCGAACTGCGCGCTCCAAGGTTTCTCCGCGACCACGCGCAAGTTCATGCGGTAGGTGGGGTCAGCGCATGCATAGGCATCCTTGATGTATACATCACGCTCCATCAGATAGGCGCACATGCGAGCGTGTAGTGCATCGAACTTGGCCGGATCGATGGGGAAGTTCACATCCCCCCACCAGACCGTATCCTCTGTCTTCGCGTCCTTCACACAGAACTTGTCCTTGGGGCTTCGTCCGGTGAACTCGCCCGTCTCGATCGCCAAGGCTCCACTGTCCGCGAAAACACCTTCGCCATTGAGGATGGAATGCTCGACCAATTCAGCGGGTTCGAGGTTCCAGAAAGCGTCGCCCAGGTGACGCAGGCCGATCTTCGTGAGATCAGCGTTCTTCGGTTTCGTACCGAATTCGTTCATGTTCGGATGGGTTGGGTAATGGGACCGCAAAAGTAGTGGGTACGGTGCAACCGGACCTAACGTGCGTCAGGTGGGCGTAACGCGGACCACGTGAGCCAAGCCCAACCGACCAGGAAAAGGAGGCCCCCGATGGGTGTGATCGGGCCCAGCACCTTCCCGGCATGCTCCCAACCATGCAAAGTCCTGGTACTGAGCAGGTAGATGGAGCCGCTGAACAGCAGGACACCAACCAGGAACAAACGCGCTATCCCCTTCACGGGCAGGTCCTTGATCGTCCCGGAGAGTAGCACTACCGCTAGCATTGCAAGACCGTGGTAGAACTGGTACTCGACCGCCGTGTGCCACTGGACCAATGCTTCCGGGCTCAACCGGCCACGCAACCCGTGTGCGCCGAATGCACCGGCGGCCACGGCAAGGAACAGGACCATGGCGGCCCAAGCGATGGATCCTCTATGCATGGAGTGGATGGGGTTGCAAAGATGGGGTTGTCCAAAATAAGAAGCCCCCGTTCCCGGGGGCTTCTCGTGGATCTTGATCGGGACTATTTGTTGCCCATCTTGTTCATTTCGGCCTCGAAGGTCTCCTTGAATTTCTCGTAGTCGTAATCGACGCGGAGGCGCTCGTCACTGCTCAGTCGTTCGTTGTAGGCGGCAAGGAGGTCCTGGGCACTGAGTTCAATAGCGATGTAGGTCTTGAAATTGCCGGTCGCATTGACCGTGACCTGCTTCTCACAGATGGTCTTCACTCCGGTAAGTTTCTGGTCGACCACTTCACGCGTAAGGCCCTCATAACGCTCGGCCACCTCCTCGCGGTTGTTCATTTCGCGACTGTTCACGTAGCTGTCGATGACCCGCTTGATCTGCGTGTTGATATCGGCGGCCAACAACCCTCGGGCAGCGCTGAGCGCTTTGTTCTTCGAGGTCATCTGGTCCATGCTCTCACCCACCGCGTTCTGGCGGAAAACCTTGTCGTTGGTAAAGAACTCGGGACCCGAGCACATCACCTTGATCTCGGTTTCCCCCGAGGGAGGGGTATCTGTAACAACCTCCTTCTTCTTCTTACAAGAGGTCATGGCGCCGGACAGCATCAGTGCCGTCATCAGTACCGTCACAGTGCGGTTGGTGTTCAGGGTATTCATGGTTTTAGGACGTTGATGGTGTCTCTTGTGGGGTTGCTTTCCAAAGGCGTGCCAAACTTCGGCAGTGCCCGTCAAACTTAGAAAAGTGAGTTCATCATGGCAGGGATGATCTCCTTACGAACGTCGGAGGCGGCCTTCTTGTACGCGTCCAGGCCAGCCTTTTCGTAGGCCAGTTGAACCCCCTTGATGGCTTGCTTCCCTCCCTCATGGACCACATCCCCGGTCTTTCTGTCCCGCAAGGCATAGTTCACATCAAGGAATGCGGTGAAGAATCCGCTGGCCTCACCGCCTTGTCTTGTTGACGTGTTCAGGGTCAGCAGTAGTTCAGCCTCTTGAGCGCGATCCACGAAGCGAAAACCACGCTTGGTCATCTCCTCACGGACCACGGTCGCAATGCCCGCATCACCCACAGGTACGCCGAGATTGGTCTCCGAGGCCCGCATATGCACCTTGGGCATCACCACGTCGATAGTGGTGCGTACCTCAGGAACCGTCAGATTCGCCAATAAGGCCTTCACCAGCAAGGGTTCCAGTTCGGGCTCACCAAGCGATCGAGGTCCAACTTCACCACCAATTCCCTCGCGCTGGACATCACGTCGACCCCGGTAACGGTAGTCCGCAACTGACCCTCACTGTCGGTGGTCTTCAATTCCGTAACCGGTCCAGCGGCCCCGGGAAAGGAGATCTTGATGGGCAACTGGATAAGGTCCTGAGCAGTAGCTCCGACCCGGTGCGATGCGGTCACTAGCAGTTCCCGTGTGAACCCGTTGGCGTGGTCAAGGACACAGCGCTCCGGGAGGATGTCGAACCGAACACTACTTGTGAGCACTTGTAGATCGGCATACAACTCATTGGCCAATGGTACTTGGCGCCCGTTCACTTCAACCACATCGTTCTCCCCCCAATAGGCCTTCATTGCAAGAAGGGCTCGTAGGTCCTGGTCGACCGCACCCCTCAGATCACCGGAAGACAAACTGGACCTCGCCCGTGCATACAGATCACTTGCGGTACCAATGGCGTTGGCCTTGCGCTCCGCCTTCAACCGTGCGTGCTCGGTCCGGGATAGCCGATAATAGTTCCAGACCTCGTTGGCGTTCTCCCAGGAATCCACCAGTTCGAAACCTTCGATCTGCTCGTTGGTGGTTGTACGGATGGAATTGGTGAAGGAGGCGTCGAACTGCCCCTTTCGATCGAGGGTGTACAGTAAGCTGTTCCCCTCCACATTCACACTGATCTCGCTCGCCAGGTCATTGAGCGCATTCTTCTTGGCCGTCTCAACATGATCCGGGCGCGACTTGGAGGCCATCCCGATGCCGATGTAGTAGCCCGATGAAACGGGCCTCATCGCCACCCATTCAGGACGTTGCTGTTCCTGCACAGGACTTGTCGTCACAGCCTCTTTCCGGCCCTTGCAGGCCAGTAGGGTAGCGATGAGGGCCAATGGAACGAACGCTTTCACGGAAGTCGGCTGCTTAGGTCGGACTGGATATCCACTGCCATCACCGAGCTGGCACTTCGAACGAGTTCACTGCTCAGTGTGGCAATGCTCTTCATCTCGCGTGGGGCTGATAACAATCCCCGCAGATCACGTCGCGCCCTGTCCGCAAGGTCCACCTGCCCGTTGCGGGCCGGCAGGAGTTGTTCACCATTCCCGTCGTATGTGGCGTAGTACATATGGTCCCCGGCCTCCCGTTCGACCACCTTGCTCGCTAGGACCTCACCCGTCTCCAAGGACACAAGTCGATACGAGAAGGACATCACCACCTTGTTCTCCTGGTAATACTCGGTGTAACGGGTAGGCTTATACTTGGTGACGAAGTACTTCTCTCCCGTTTCCTTGTTCACCTGTTGCACCCGATAGCTCTCGTAGGCATCCTTGGTGCTGCGGCGGAGGGTTCCGGGTTCTTCTCGATAATCCATCACGGTACCCATGAGCACGGCTTGCGCACCGATCAGGTTCCCCACCCGCACGGCGGTCTGTTCATCCACCACGCCGCTCAAGCCGAGACGCTGCTCCTCAAGGATGCGCTCGATATTCTCACGGTCGACGATCTTGAGGAAGGGATCCTTGGTCTCCACCAAGGAGGTCATCGCATGCGCTTGCACCCTGGAGGTGACATCCGTGCGCTTGGTGGATGTCGTGAAAGGAAGCACAGCGATGGAATACTGCCCCTTGGTCAAGGCCTCCTGGCGCAGCACACCGGAATCCTTGTACCCAGGGTCCTTTTCCACCACACGGCCCAATTCATCATAGGCCTTGCGGTAGTGTCCAGCTTCCAGATCGGCCTTGCCGGCGCGATACAGGGGCTCCAGGTACGCAACGGCCTGAAGGCTGCTGGCGTCCTTGTAATTGGGTTCCAACTTGGCGATCTGGGAGAAGAGCAGTTCAGCCGCTCGAAAATCCTGCTTGGCCAATAACGCTTGTCCCTGATCATAAAGATCCACGAGATGTTCCCCCTTCACCCGTTCGAAGTCGGTGCGGTAGTGGTCCGGTATTTCAAGGACAACACCCAAACGGCCCACCTGGTCCTGGTAGCGCTTGGCTTCCAGGTAGGCGGCCACGGCCTCACCCTTGTTACTGCCCATGGCCATGTTCTTGAAGAACGTGCTCAACTTATCGTTGAGGAGCATCTGGCCGGTCTTCTTCAGACCGATCTTCGCGTCCACGTTCTTGTTGCTCCGTTGTGCGGACTGCAAGTACATCTCCGCAGCTTCGGCATAGAGTCCAGCTTCATCCAGCTTGGCGGCCTTCTTCGAGAATGACTTCGAGCCACTGCAGGACACGACCATCGTGGCCAAGGCCAAGAGGAGTGCTATGCGTGAGAAGATGGGCATGGGGGGTGTGAATGATAGGCCTCGTCGAAACCTTAGCGTGCTTGGATGAATTCGTTCAACTCATCCATGGAACTCTCGAAGGTGAACGCATCGTTCACTTTGAAATAGTTACCGATATCGTAGGTGCGGTCGTACGCATATTTGGCGAAATCGAGCTTGCTATCCTCGAAGCTGAAGGT
>JADKCV010000044.1 GCA_016718655.1 Flavobacteriales bacterium
ATCGCTGGCGGTGATGATGGGGCTGTGGAAGTAGTTGTAGCCGAGGCCATCGAAGTACTCGTGGATGCCGAAGCTCACCTGGTGGCGCACGCGGAAGATGGCGCTGTAGGTGTTAGTGCGGAAGCGCAGGTGGGCGTTCTCGCGCAGGAACTCCAAGCTGTGTTTCTTGGGTTGGATGGGATACTTCTCCGCATCGCTGTCGCCGAGCACTTCCACGGACGTCACCTGCATCTCCACGCGCTGGCCGCTGCCCTTGCTCTCCACGATCACTCCGGTACACTTCACAGCAGCGCTGGTGGTGAAGCGCGCACGCGTGGCGGCATCCACCTGCTCCTGGTCGATCACGCACTGCAGGTTGCGGATGGTGCTGCCGTCGTTGAGGGCGATGAAGCGGTCGTTGCGGAAGGTGCGCACCCAGCCGGCCACGGAAACGGTGGTGTTGGTGAGAGCGGTGTCGTCGAGGACGGACTTGATGGAGGTCATGGATCAGTGGATCTGACCACGGATGATCAGACAATGGGGATGCCTGTCGCCGATGATGATCCGGGCGCAAAGGAACGAAGGCGCGCGTTCACACCAGTGCGCGCAAGCGCCCCGCCTTGCCGTGACGCTCCATGTTGAAGGTGTCGCCGGTGGCGTTGAGGTGCTCAAGGATGGCCAGCGCTTGGCGCAGGAGCTGCTTTCTGCGGGTAGCATCGATCGTGCGGTCGGCCAAGGCGATCAGCAGGTCGGCCAGCAGATCCTGGTTGGCTTCTGTGGCGGCGCCAAGGTGCTGGAGTTCACCCAGCAGCATTTCCGGTGCCATGTTGGTCAGGCTTTCGGACCGCAGGTCCAGGGCTTCGTTCAGGGCCAGTTCGATGGCATCCATTTCCATGAACTGGACCGCACGGTCATCAAGGCCAAGCGCATCGGAGAGCAGGCGACGCAACACCATGCCCAATTGCCCCACTTGGCGTGTTAGGTGGTCCTGGTAGGCCATTCCATGGCAAGATAAAGCTCAAGTTACCGCACTTGCAGGAAGGCAAGGTCGGTGGTCTGGAAGAGGACGAGCGGCAGGACACCGGGATAAACGGAGGAAACAAAATGATAGACAAAACGTTTCCATTGTGTTTTTCTCCTCTACCTTTGCCCCCGAACATGGAAGAGCGCGAGCAACAGATCATCGATGGGTCGGCCAAGGTGTTCATGCGTCTGGGCATCCGCAGTGTGAACATGGACGACGTGGCCCAGCACCTGCGGATCAGCAAGAAGACGCTGTACCAGTATGTGAAGGACAAGAACGAGCTCGTGCAACGGATCATCCGGCACATCACCGACTCGCACCGCGAGTGCATCCTGGGCATCTGCAAGCAAGGCCATGGTGCCATCGATGAGAGTTTCGAGATCACGCGGTTCGTGGCCTCGCAGATCGGCAACATGCACCCCAGCATCCACTTCGATCTGGAGAAGTACCACCCTGAGGCCTGGCAGCTTTTGCAGAGCACGTCACGGGAGGACATCTACCGCTGTGTGAGCGAGAACCTGGCCAAGGGCATCAAGGAAGGCATGTACCGCGATGACCTCAACATCGACGTCATCGCCCGGATCTACATCTCGCGCTTCGATGTCACGTTCGATGGTGAGCTGTTCCCGCAGGACAAGTACCGGTTCGAGGATGTGATCTGGGAGCTGTTCCGCTACCACATCCGCGGCATCGCCAGTGAGAAGGGCGTGAAGTACTTGATGAAGAAGGTCCAGAAGCAACGAAACACCGTGCCGGGCATACCGGCCAACACCCAATGAGCATCCGTTCCATCACCACCGCCCTGCTGGGTGCCTTCTGGGGCTTGGCAGCGGTAGCGCAGGGCCCCGTGAGCCTTTCACTGCAACAAGCCGTGGACCTTGCTGCCAAGCAGAGCTACCAAGTAAAGGCCAGCGCTTTGGAAGCGGAGAAGGCGCGTCACAAAGTGAAGGAGTTCACGGCTGTCGGCCTACCACAGATCAATGGTGAAGTGCAATTGCAGAACTTCATTGATGTGCCTACGCAGCTGATCCCCAACTTCTTCACCCCGGGCCAAGGCCCGGAATTCATTGCGGCACAATTCGGTCTTCCCTGGAATGCCAGTGCGGGACTGACGCTGACGCAGTTGATCTTCGATGGCAGCTACCTGGTAGGCTTGAAGGCAACGCGCACGATCGCTGAAAGCAGCCGGCTCGACCTTCAGAAGGCGGAAGCCGATGCGCGGAATCAGGCCGCCAAGGCATATTTCGGCGTGCTAGCGGCAGAAGAAGGAGCCAAGTTGGCCGGTGAAGGCATTCCATTGTTGGAGAAAGCTTTGCGTGAAGTGAACGCAATGCTGGAGAATGGATTCATGGAAACCACCGATGTGGATCGGCTCACCATTCAGCTGGAGCAAGCACGGACTCAGCAACGCAGCTTTGTTCAACAGGCCGAAGTAGCGCGATTACTGCTTGCTCTTACACTGGGCCTTCCACAAGGCACACCGATGACCTTGACCGATGACTTGACCAAGATCCTGGCAGATGCCAACGAGATCTCGCTCACTGAACAGCCCGTACAGATCGGCACGCACGTGGAGCAAAAACAAGCCGAGACCCTGGTGCTGTTGCAAGATCTGAACCGCAAGAACGAACGCACCAAGGCCATGCCTTCACTGGGTGCCTTCCTCAGCCACCAGCAGGTCTGGAACGGTCCCGATTTCGATCCCGGAGGGACCTACCAATTCTACCCGACCACGGTATGGGGTGCGAAACTCACGGTGCCCATCTTCAGCAGCGGCAACCGCCACCACAAGGTGAAACAGGCGGAGATCGCGCTGAGCCAGGTGGAGGTCAACCGCACCGCCACCGAGCAACGTCTGCTGGCCACCGCCGAGCAAAGCCGCAGCCAGGCGCGCACCGCCTTCGACAACTTCCGCACCGAGGAACGCAGCTTGAAACTGAGCAAGGACATCATGGACCGCACGAGCATCAAGTTCACCAACGGTGCCGCGGCCAGTTTCGAGCTCACCCAAGAGCAGGGCAACTACCTCATCGCCCAACAGACCTATATCCAACGCATGGTGGAGCTACTGATGGCCCGCGCCGACCTGCGTAAAGCACTTGACCTCTATTGAACTCAGATACCACCTACGTGATGAAGCATTCGATCGCGATCCTTTCCCTTACCACCTTGCTCGTTGCCTGCGGCGGAGGTGACGATACCAGCGACCTCGGTAAGAAACGCGCCGAGCGGGACAGCCTCAAAACCGTCTACGCCGACCTGGGCGTGCGGATAAAAGCCCTGGAGACCTGGCTGGCCGAGAACGACAGCACCGTCCGCCGCAACATCGCTACCGTTACCGCGGTGCCCTTGGTCGCTGGTCCGTTCGTTCACTACGTGGATGTGCATGGCAACGTGAAGGCTGACAAGGCCGCCGCCCTGTTCGCCTGGGCGGGCGTGTGCGCCGCATCAAGGTGAAGGCCGGCGACGGGTGCGTGCGGGTGAGCTGCTCATCAGCATCGACAACGATATCGTGGCCAAGCAGATCGTACAGGCCGAGACCGCTGCGGAACTGGCGCGTACATCGTTCGAGAAGCAGGCGAACCTGTGGGAGCAGAAGGTCGGCAGTGAAATGCAATACCTGCAGGCCAAGAGCCAGAAGGAACAGGCCGAAGCAGGCCTGGCCGCACTGCGCGAACAGCAGCGCCTTACCAACATCACCGCGCCTTTCGATGGGACAGTGGATGACATCATGGTGCGTGTGGGCGACATGACCAGCCCCATGCAACCTGCCGCCCGCGTGGTGGACCTGAGCGGTGTGCAGCTGGAGGCCGATGTGCCCGAGAGCTACCTGAAAAGCGTGAAGAAGGATGCCCCTGTGAAGGTGAGCTTCCCCAGCCTGGGCGAGACCTTCGATGGTGAGCTCGCGCACGTGGGCCAGTTCATCGACCCCAGCAACCGCACCTTCAAGGTGATCGTGCGCGTGCCCAACGGACAGGAGTTCATGCGCCCCAATCTGCTCAGCGACATCAGCATCCAGGACATGCGCAACGACAGCGCCCTGATCGTGCCCAGCCGCACCGTGCTACAGGATGTGAACGGCAACAATTACATCTATGTGCTAGATGCCACCCGGGACGATGAGGCCAAAGCCCGCAAGGTGTTGGTGGAACGCCTGAGCGAATACAAGGGCATGAGCATAGCACCCGCCGATCCCGGCGACCTGACGGGCGGCGAACGCGTGGTGGACGAAGGCGCCAAGAACGTGAACGAAGGTGCCACTGTGCGCGTTGCGAACTGAACGCAACCACAGGGGAACAGGCCACAAGGACCAAGATAGAAGCTGGCGACAAAGGCGGACGACCCATCGGTCGAAGCCCACCGCCCGCCACACGGTGCGCGCCAACAACGAAAGCAACATGAGCAGCAACGACATCGAAAAAGACCTGCACGGGCCGGAGCGGCAGTTCGCCATCACGAGCTGGGCGGTGAAGAACCGCACCACGGTGATCGTGCTCACGCTGCTGATCTGCGTGATGGGCATTCGCGCGTACCTGGTGATGCCCAAGGTGAGCTTCCCCGAGGTGGTCACGCCGGAGGTGTTCATCGGCACACCCTACAACAGCAGCTCGGTGGTGGACATCGAGAAGCTGATCACCAAGCCCATTGAGAAGGAGCTGAACACCATCACCGGCATCGATGAGATCAAGAGCACCAGCGTGCCGAACTTCAGTTCCATCCATATCAAGTTCACCTATGACATTACGCCCACCGAGGCGTTGCGCAAGGTGAAGGACGCGGTGGACAAGGCGCGCGGTGATGCCAACTTCCCCACTGACCTGCCTGCGGAGCCGAACGTGTTCGAGATGAACTTCTCCGAGCTGATGCCGGTGATGAACATCAACCTCAGCGGCGATTACCCGATGGAACAACTCCACGAGTACGCCAAGCACCTGGAGGACCGGATCGAGGATCTCACCGAGATCAATAAGGTCGAGATCCGTGGTGTGCCCGATCGTGAGGTGAAGGTGAGCGTGGACCTCTATCAACTGGAGGCGTTGCAGCTCAACTTCGACGACATCGCCAACGCGTTGCGCAGCGAGAACCTCACCATGAGCGGTGGCGACATCTTGACCGGTGACCAGCGCCGAAGTGTGCGCGTGATCGGCGAGTTCAAGGATATGGAGCAGATCCGGCACATCGTGGTGAAGAATGAAGGGCAACGTGAAGTGCGCCTGCAGGACATTGCCGAAGTCACCTTCGGCTTCAAGGAGCCCGAGAGCTTCGCCCGGGAGTTCGGCAAGAGCGTGGTGATGTTGGATGTGATCAAACGAGCCGGAGAGAACCTGCTCGATGCCAGCGACAAGATCAACGCGATCATCAAGGAAGATCACGGCACCGCACTGCCCAAGGACCTCACCATCACGCTCACCGGCGACCAGAGTGATCAAACGCGTGTGAGCGTGGACGAACTGATGAACCACATCGTGCTCGGTGTGATCCTCGTGGTGGGCGTGCTCATGCTCTTCCTGGGTCTGCGCAACGCCCTGTTCGTGGGGCTGGCGATCCCCATGTCCATGTTCATCTCCTTCACCCTGCTCAACGCCTTCGGGGTCACGCTGAACATGATGGTGCTTTTTGCACTGATCCTGGCCCTGGGACGCTTGGTGGATGATGGTATCGTGATCGTGGAGAACATCCACCGGCACATGACCAACGGCGAACCCGCCATGAAGGCCACGCGTCTCGCGGTGGGTGAAGTGACCATGCCGATCATTGCCGCTACCACAGCTACCGTGATGGTGTTCGTGCCGCTGCTCTTCTGGCCGGGCATGATGGGTGAGTTCATGAAATACCTGCCCATCACCTTCATGATCGCGCTGGGCTCATCGCTCTTCGTGGCTCTGGTGGTGAACCCTGCGCTAGCCTCCAAATTCATGAAACTGGAAGAGGAGCGCCTGCCGGTGAAACGTATGTGGCGCCTGTCCATCATCCTCGTTGTGGTGGGTGCCATCATCGGCGCCATCGGTGGCAGTATCGCCAGCCCGGGCATCTTCGGCATCGGCATGCTCACCATCTTCCTCGGCACCATGGTAGTGGCCAATGAGAAGCTCTTCGCACCCGCCGCAAACTGGTTCCAGTTCAATTGGCTGCCTCGATTGGAAGCGCGTTACGAGGGTTTCCTGCGCTACGCCTTGGACAAACACCACCCGCGCACCTTCCTGCTCGGCACGTTCGGCCTGCTACTCTTCTCTTTTGTGCTGCTGGGCGTGTTCCCGCCGAAGACCCTGTTCTTCCCCGCCAACGAACCGCAGTTCATCAATGCCTTCATCGAAGCGCCCATCGGAACGGACATCCTCAAGACCGACAGCATCACCCGCGTGGTGGAGAAACAGGTGATGAAGGTGATCGACGTGCCCGAGTACAAGGAGGTGCGCGAGATCAAAGACGCGAACGGCAACGTCATCGGTACCGATACAGTGAATTTCTTGGTGCAGTCCGTGATCGCGCAAGTGGGTGAGGGTACCAGCGACCCCGGCGCAGGTGACGTGGAACTGAGCGCCACACCGCACAAGGGCCGCATCCAGGTCACCTTCGTGAAGTTCGCCGATCGCAAGGGCATCAATACCAACGATGTGCTGGAGCGCCTGCAGAACGGTGTGACCGGCTACCCCGGCGTGGTGACCACCGTGGTGAAGAGCGCCGATGGTCCGCCGGTGGGCAAGCCCATCAACATCGAGATCCGCGGCAAGGAGATCGAGGGTCTCTTGGACGAGGCCGAAAAGGTGAAAGCCTTCATCGAGGGCAGAACGTGCCGGGCGTGGAAGCACTGCGCATCGACATCGATCGTGCGAAACCCGAGATGCCCATCGTGATCGACCGTGCGAAAGCACGCCGCCTGAACGTGAGCACCTATGCCGTGGCCGATGCCATCCGCACCGCGCTCTTCGGCAAGGAGGTGAGCACCTTCCGCATCGAGGGCGATGATGATGACTACGAAATCAACGTGCGCCTGAAGGACGCGTACCGCTATGATGTGCAACAGCTCATGGACATGCGCATCACCTTCCGCGACATGCTCACCGGGCAGATCCGCCAGGTACCCATCAGCGCCGTGGCCAAGGAGGAGTACGGTACCACCTTCAGCGCCATCAAACGCAAGGACCTGGACCGCGTGGTCACCGTGAGCAGCAACGTGATCGCGGGATACAACAACAACGAAGTGGTGCAGGCCATCAAGGACGAGATGGCCAGCGGCTTCACCAGCGACGACCGCTTCAACCTGCGCTTCACCGGCGAACAGGAGGACCAGGCGAAGGACATGGGCTTCCTGATGATGGCCTTCCTGGTGGCCATCTTCGTGGTGTTCCTCATCATCGTGGCGCAGTTCAACAGCATCAGCTACCCGCTCATCGTGATGAGCACCGTGCTCTTCAGCACCATCGGCGTGTTCCTCGGCCTGGTGGTGTTCCGCATGGACTTCGTGATCATGATGACCATGCTCGGCATCATCTCCTGATCGGTGTGGTGGTGAACAACGCCATCGTGTTGATGGACTTCGCACGCCTGCTCTTCGAACGAGCACAGCGCCAACTGGGCATCGACGAGGACCGCATCATCCCCATCCACGAAAGCCGCGAGGCCTTGGTGGTGGCGGGCCGCACGCGTCTGCGTCCGGTGCTGCTCACCGCGGTCACCGCCGTGCTCGGCCTGTTGCCGCTGGCCATCGGTCTCAACTTCAACTTCTTCACGCTCTTCAGCGAATTGGACCCGCACATCCACATGGGCGGCGACAACGTGGTGTTCTGGGGCCCGCTCAGCTGGGCGGTGATCTTCGGCCTCATCTTCGCCACCTTCCTCACCTTGATCCTGGTGCCTGTGATGCTGCTGATCGTCATGAAGATCAAGCACCGCAGGCAGTGGAAGGCGGATCTTCGCGCCGGTAACAGTACGTTGAAGTCGACCGCATGGCAGCGAACACCTTGCGCCCAGGGACGGTCTAGGTGTGGAAATTTCTCTTGGAACGGCCCCGGACATCCGGGGCCGTTCGCATGGTGAGGGTTTGTGAACACAAGGAGTGTGGATCCTTGTTCGGCCGGGGTCCCATGATCCCTCGCCCGCACCGGTAAGTTCGCATCATGTCATTGGTTCTTCGCGCTGTTCCGGTCATGATGTGGCTCGTGGTCGGTGACCCGTTCGGCCTACTTGCACAGACCACATCCACGCTCAGCGGCAGGGTCACCGATGCCACGACGGCCGCACCGCTGGTCGGAGCCACGGTACAATTGTTCCTTACCGATACCACAACGATCGGCACCACTACCGATGCCATGGGCGCATTCCGCTTGATCGATGTGCCCACAGGGATCCATCGCGTGCGGGCCGGTTTTGTGGGCTATGCAGCTTCGGAGGTCGACGAAGTATGGGTGCGGCTGGGCAAGGAGGAGGTCATGAACTTCCCCATGCAACGTTCTATGACGGAATTGGGCACGCTAGAGGTCCGTGCCACCGTTCCTCAGCGCATGAAGGCGCTCGGTATGCACACGCTCACGGTGGAACAGAGCCTACGCTACCCGGCCACCTTCTTCGACCCCGCGCGGCTGGCGATGAGCTATGCCGGGGTGGCCAGTGCCAACGACCAAGCGAACCATTTCAGTGTGCGCGGCAATGGGCCAATGAACAATGCATGGCTCTGGAATGGTGCGGAGATCGTGTCACCGAACCACCTCACCAATGCGGGCACTGCGAGCGACCTACCCACCTTGAGCGGAGGCGGAACGACCATCCTCAGCGCGCAGATGCTGGGAACGTCGCACTTGTTGATGGGGGTGATGTCCGCACCGTACGGCAATGCGTTGGGCGGAGTGATGGATCTGCGATCGCGTCCGGGCGATCCGGAGCGGCAGGCGTTCACCATCCAAGCGGGCCTCATCGGCATGGACCTCAGCACCGAGGGGCCGTTCCGCAAGGGCGGTCGTTCATCATACTTGATCAACTACCGCTATTCCACGCTCGGCTTGCTTGGCGCCATGGGGGTGGCCCTAGGCGATGAAGCCATCAGCTTCCAAGACCTCTCGTTCAACGTGAACGTGCCACTGGATCCGCGTACTGAACTTTCCTTCTTCGGCATGGGTGGCACCAGCAGCAACCGCTTCATGGCGAAGGACAGCATCGATCGGGAGTTCGATAAGGACAGCCAGAACATCGACTACACGGCACTTGTCGGTGCGGCTGGCTTCACCTTCGACAAAGGGCTGGGAAGGAACTGTGGTTGGAGGACCACAGCGGTGATCTCCGCCAACGATCAGGAACGCGTTTCGGAACGAACGGATGATCTGCTCGGCAGTACGTCCTGGAACTACCGGGACACTGCCTCGTTGCGCGAACAGAAGCTCTCGGTGGTATCCGTGTTGAACATGCAAGTAGGCGAACGCACGCGGGTCGCGTTGGGCGGTAGCGCCATGGAGCGGCTGGTGGGTAAGCAGAACACCCTGGTCCATGAGACCACGAGCGGTTGGTTGATGCGGCCGTTCGCACGGATGGAGCGGAGTATCGGACAGCGCGTGCGGCTGGACATGGGCCTGGCGTTTGCCCATTGGACCCCGAATGGATCGAGCGCCCTGGAACCTCGCATGGCCGTGAGGTACTTGTCGAACGATCGCAACACGATCGGCATCGGTGCAGGGCAGCGCAGTCAGTTGCCCGCCGTGCAGAATTACGCACTATTCATGCGCTGGTTCGCAGAAACACCCATCCTGCCCACGGACAACAGCGGCATCGGTCTGCTGCGTTCGCAGGATGTGGAGATCACCTACGAGCATCGTTTCACCAACTTCCTGGAGGCTTCGGTGAGCGGTTTCGTACAGCGCCTGTTGGATGTGCCTGTAGGAGACGCCTTCGCAGCGGCGGTGACAGGAAGTGGTTACAGTTTACTGAACGAGTGGGACGCGCTCACCGTGTTGCCGCTCACCGCCGAGGGTGAAGGGTTCAACGCGGGTGGCCAGGTGAGTGTTGAACGCACCATGCACCGCAACTTCTTCTACCAAGTGAACGCAACGTTGTTCAATGCCACCTATTCGGATCGATTCGCGGAGACCTTCAACAGCCGCTGGAACACGGGTGTGATAGCCAACGCGGTGCTGGGGCGTGAGTACGTGAAGGAGAAGGAGGACCGCAAGCGGACCTGGGGCGTGAACGGTCGATTGAATTTCACAGGAGGACAACACTATACCCCTCGCGCAACATTCACCGGTGAAGCGGTGGAGCCTTTCTCCGCTCAACTGGAACCCACTGTCCGGTTGGACCTACGCGTATACCTGAAGCGCGAACGTAAGGCTCACACCGGCATGTGGTCACTTGACCTGCTCAACGCGACGAACGCTCGGAACGAGGCCTATCGTTACTATGACCAGCGCAAGGGGGATGTCGTCACCAAGTACCAGCTCGGTCTGATCCCCAATCTCAGCTACCGCATCGAATTCCGATCACCATGAAGAAGACCATGTTCATCCTCCTCGCCCTGTTGTTCCTGGCGAGCGCATATGTCAACCTGAACGACCCCGACCCCTTGATCTGGGTGCTCGCCTATGGGGCCACGGCGGTGCTCTTCATCCTTGCCGCGTTGGGTCGTGCGGATCGCAGGATCAGCGGTTGGTATGCGTTGGCGCTCGGCGGGTGGATGCTCACCATGCTGCCCGGCATGGTCGACTGGTTCCGCTTGGGAACACCTTCCATCACGGCGGAGATGCAAGCGACCGAACCACACATTGAGGTGGTGCGCGAATTCCTGGGGCTGCTCATCGCGGTGTCGTCCTTGGCCTGGCTCACCTTCACCACATCGCGCGAGGCACGGCTGGGCTAGACCATTCCGACCACCGTCGTGTTCATGTAACCATGATGATGGTCCGTGTGCGGATGTGCGTCACGGCTATCTTGCTGCCTCCATTGCATCCCCCTCATCGTGCGCACCCTGCTGCTCCGCATCCTCGGTCCCGCCCTCGGCGCGCTGGTCTTTGTGCTGCTCCGGCACCTCGGTCCGCAGCCTGCGCTCATGGCCGGCATCGTGGCGTGGATGGCCGTGTGGTGGATCAGCGAGGCCGTGCCACTGGCCGTGACCTCCCTGCTGCCCATGGTGCTGTTCCCGGTGTTCGGTATCGATACGGTGGCGGGCACCACGGCCAACTACGGCAAGGAGATCATCTACCTCTTCCTCGGTGGTTTCCTGCTGGCCCTGGCCATTGAGCGTAGCGGACTGCACAAGCGCATCGCCTTGCACATCGTGGCGCGTGTGGGTGGCACCGGACCACGCCTCGTCGGGGGCATGCTCATCGCCTGCGCCTTGCTCAGCATGTGGATGAACAGCACCAGTTGCGTGCTGGTGATGCTGCCCATCGCGCTGAGCCTGCTGGATGACGAGGAGGCACCCGCGGCACAGCAACAGCTCACCGTGCCGCTGCTGCTCGCCGTGGCCTACGGTGCCACCATCGGGGGCATGGCCACACCCGTGGGAACCCCGCCGAACCTCGTGTTCATGGAAGTGTGGAAGACCAACTGGCCCGATCGACCACCCATCGGTTTCGGTCAGTGGATGGCCTTCGGTGTGCCCTTCATGCTCATCTTCCTCGCCATCGCGTGGTTGCTGCTCACCCGGCTGGTGTTCCGCGTTCCGCAGGAGCGACTGGTGGAGCCGGCCCGGGTGCGCGAACGCATCGCAGCGCTCGGTGGCACCACCCGGGACGAGCGCCTGGCCGGGCTGGTCTTCGCCCTCACCGCGCTGCTGTGGATCACCGGTGATGGCATCCGCTTCACGGAAACGATGGCGCTGACCGGTTGGCGTGAATGGACCGGACTCGCTGCCGTGAGCGATGGGGCCGTGGCCATCGCTGCCGCCATTGCGCTCTTCCTCATACCATCCACGGAACGTCAAGGGCCGGGGATGGCCCGCCGTGCATTGATGACGTGGGACTTCGCGGAGAAGCATGTGCCTTGGGGCGTGCTGCTGCTTTTCGGCGGCGGTTTCGCGATCGCCAGCGGCATGGAGCGTTCGGGTCTTGCGAATAGCATGGTCGCTGCCCTTTCTGGCCATGGAGACACACATCCCGCAGCGTTGGTCGGCGCCGTGGGTGGCTTGGTGTGTCTGATGAGCGAGCTGGGCAGCAACACCGCCACAGCCAGCCTCACCCTGCCTATCCTGGCAGAGAGCGCCAGCGTGTGGGGCATGGATCCCCTGTGGTTGCTCATTCCCGCCACGCTCGCCGCCACGCTTGGCTTCGCGCTGCCCGTGGCCAGCCCCATGCAGGCCATCGTCTTCGGCAGCGGTCGCATCCCCGTGCGCCAGATGGTGCGTGCCGGGATCTGGATGGACGTGATCGGAGTGGTGCTGCTGGTGCTGTTCTTCGGATGGTGAAGCGTGATCACGATCACATCCGATCGATCGGAAACCAGCTAGCGCTCGTGCTGCCAGTAGCTCTGCATCTCTTCCTCCACCACCTCCAACCACTTGTCCGGAGATGCCAAGCGATCCTTCGGGATCCACGTGACATTACCGTGCACGGCATCGGTGATGGTGATCTCCGGCAGGCTGCCACCGATGGACCGGCCCTGACCATCGCCGGCACGGGTCACGATGGTGCTCAACCAGAACAGGCGCACGCGTCCGCCGACCTCGCGGATGAAAGGCCGTGTTTCCGCCGGATAGCTGTGTGACCAGTCGTACTCCTTGCGGCTCTCGATGATCTTGGCGCTGACGGCACTGCTTCCCACGTAGGCGGCGCCGCTGGTGGTGTGATCGATGTAGTAGACCTCGCGCATGCCATCGCCCGGGATGAAGAGGCTGACGCTGAGTCCTTTCTTCGACTCCTCAAAAGGCTCCAGGCCGAAGTAGTTGTAGAGCTTGCCGGTGGCCTCGTTCACGACCGAATACACCACGAAGGGTTGTGGGTCCTGGCCTTCGGGGAGTTTGGGCACCCGGATGTCGCCTTCATGATAGCCCGGCATGGGCGCCATGAAGCCGCGTCGGAAGCGGAAGCTCTCCGCGATGTAGCGCGTCACCTGACGGGGCATCACGTCCTGGCCCCGCAGGTAAGCATGCTCCGCGATCTTGTCCGCAGGGATGAACGTGCCCTTTCCAAGGAAGAGGCGTTCGGCAAAGCTGTCCGATGGCTTGCGTTGCTCGATCACCATCACCCCGCCGAACACAGGTCGCGGGAAGATGAGGCCCACCCACTTGGTCAAGCCGACCACCTGCACCCATTCTCCCTTGTCGTTCTGCATGTAGATCGGGTCCGAGGGTTCCATGGTGCAGAACTGCCAGGGGTCGAAACGCTTCACCACGGCGGTGTGCGTGTTCTTGCTGAGGAGCAGGAATTCGCCCACCTCGAAATCGACCTTGGTCCGGTAGCCCGATGAGAAGTTCGGCGAGGGCAGTTGACCCGGGATGTGGATCACCTCATACATGTCCTTGCTGAACTGCTGCACCTTGTAGGCCTTGGAAGGCCCGATGGCGGTGGTGTACACATACTCCCCTTCGCTGTTCCGCACGAAGCGTGGCACCGTGGCATCCTCCGTTTCGGAAAGTGCCTCCTGGTCGGTCAGCGTGTGGATGGAGCTGATCGGCTGGATGCGCTCGTGCCCCGTCACCGGCAGTTGGTCCACGGGCACTTTGTTCAGCTCGTTGTAGTACACGTACTGCGATCCATAGTGCACCACGAGCGGCAGGAACCACGCCACCGCGATCAGCAACAGGAGGCTCACGAGCGAACCCATCACCTTCTTCCAAGCCACCGATCGACGGAACACCTTCCGCACGATCACCACCACTAGCAGCGCCATGATGATCCAGAAGAAATACTTGCGGAGGCCCAACACCAACGGTTGGTACATGGCACGCATCACGAACAAGCTGTACAGCGCGACCAGGAACATGATCAGCGCAACAACAGGCTTCCGCTTCACCCACGAACCAACGCGGCGCGCGATGCCCTTGCGCACGTTGTACACCAGCCAGTAGAGCTGGCCCTTGTCGTCCTCCTGTTCAGTGGGCATCGGTGAAGCGCGCATCACTTCTTGTCCATGATCTTCTTGATGCCCGCGCGCCAATCCGGCTTCTCCTCGGCCGGTGGCTCTTCCTTCGATGCTCCACCCGCCGGTGCGGCCTGGTCAGGGCGCTGCACGGGTTCGGCGCTTCGTGTTGATGATGTTCCAGTGCCGTGTGCCGTGGCTTCCATCCGGTCCATCTTGTCCAGCACCTCGCGCACGGGTGCCATGTTGAAGCGGCTCTTGAAGATCAGCACGGCGGCGTAGAAACCGAGCATCAGGCCCACCACCGCAATGGCGCCGGTGATCAGGTCCAGCAGCGCGTGTGCGCCACCCACCGCAATGGCAACGGCCGTGAAGAGGCCGCTGAGCACGATCGCCATCACCAGCTTCTGCTGGAAGGGTTGCAGGTGGATCAAGGCCCTTCTCCAGCAGCACCGGGCTCTTGTGCTGGTGCGTGAGGTCGTACCAGCGCGTGTTCCACTTGCGCCCCTTGTTCAGATCGATGTAGTAGATGATGATGCCTGCGACGAAGGCGATCCCCAAGGTGAGCAAGGTGTCCATGGTCTATGCGGTGAGTTTCCCAAAAATACCGTGATGTTCCTGCAACTCCTTGATCACCCAGCGCTGGTAATGCTCGGGCCAGTCCTTGTACCGGTGGTAGAAGTCGGGCTTGTTGAAGGTGTAGCGCACCAGCTCGTTCACCGCGAAGATGTTCGCGATCAATTGCCAGATCACGGTGCGCACTTGCACATGCTGCTCCTTCACCGGGTGGATCGGTGGTCACGGATCAAGGCCTCACCGCCGGCTTGCACCTTCTCGTTCCGCTGCAACGCGCGACGCACTTCCTCCAACTGGAAGTAGTCATCGCCCAACAGGCCTTTCTTCTGCAGGGTGTTGATCAGGCCTCTGCGTTTGCTGTCCGTAAGCCCGATCAGTTCCACCGGTTTGTCCAGCTTCAGGCTGGCGTTCGCAAGCAGCAGGTCCAGCTGATGGTCCAGCAGCTCGGGCACCTCCTGGAAGTGCGTGTAGGAGTGCTGCACCAGGCCCTTGCTGAAGAGGAAACCGATCAGCGCGGGGTCGTTCAGATTGAACTCCACGTGCGCATGCTGCAGCTCGCCGGAAACAGCGGAGGAGTTGTTCTCCAGGATCAACACCGGCTTGCCTACGACGGTATCGCGCAGCACATACAGCCCGTCGAAGGCCGTGCTGTAGAAGGCCCGGATATCGCTGTAGGGGAAGGGCAGCACCTCCAGGCTCCGGAAACGCAGGTCGCCATGTTGTTTGCCGCTGGCGCTGATCTTCTCGCGCAGTTCGCGGTCCGCCCAGGCCATCGGTTTGTCGAAGTACGTGCGCACCAGTTCCCGCTGCTCCCGCGCTGCGGTGATCAGGTTCCCCACGGTCTTGAACTGCACCTTCACCACATCAACCATCAGCAGGTCCTGCGGCGATCGGTAGGCACTGATGTCTTGGTCCAGCGCGAACCACAGGCCACGGTCCGCCGTGATATCCGCGATCTGTTTCGCGTACTTGTCGAACACCTGGTAATGGATGGCCCAGTCGAACGAATGGTAGGGGTAGTACAACGAACCCTGTTGCTGGTCCGGCGTGATGATGATCGAATACGGGTTTGCGCTCCCGTGCGAGAGGTACTGCTTGTCCTGCCGCTCCTCGGCGATCTCCGGGCTCCAACCCCATCCATCGATGTGGAACTCCGTAAGCGCCGTCCGTTCCAGGCCGATATCCTCCAGACAGGCTTTGTAGCGTTCCACCAGTTCCTTGGTCGCCACGTGGAACAGGTGTCCACCGAACAGTCCGCTCTGGATCAGCTTCAGCATGGGCTGGGTGCCTGGAAGGTGGTAGGGCTGGGGGTGGTGTGCATTAATGCCAAAAGTATGGCGTGCCCCCGTCCCAAATGCGGCCGGGGTCCGGCTTTCCGCTGCAAGTCCGCACTCGTCGTGCCTCCTCGCTTGCGGGCTTTCCGCTGCAATCCGTCACGCAGAATCCTGCACAGTTGTGAGAATGGCATTCAAATTCAATCGATCGGCACACTCTTCAGACAGCAGTAGTTCGACGATCACAATCTTGGGTCCACCTCCTCACTTTCCAAAGCCAGTACACCGAAGACACTTTCATGCACCAAGCGCAATGGCTCCTTGCGAACGAACCGCTCAAGTGCTTCGATGCCCAACGCGAACTCGCGAATAGCGAGCGACCGTTTGGCTGAAAGACCCCGTTCCCTCAAACGCGAAAGATTATCCGGATGATCGTAGTCAGGTCCATAAATGATGCGCAGGTACTCGCTACCACGGCACTTCACTGCTGGTTGAAGAAGCTCGGCTTTGCCGTGCGCAATGAAGTCCAAGGGTTTTACCACCATGCCTTCACCACCGGCTGAAGTCTTCACCTCCCACCACTCAATTGCTCGTTGGGTGCTTGCATCATCGGCTGTGTCGATCACCAAGTGTTCTGTTGCCAGAAGAATTCCAGGATCGGCTTTACAAATGGCTAGGATCGCTTCCATATGCCAAACGTGGTCCTTGTCGACATGAACAGCACCCTCGGTCGCCATTATGTGGAAAGGCGCAAGCTTGTAATCATCCAGTGAATTGACTGTCCAGCAATACTGTTCGTAAGCGGGGACAAATCGTTCTGCTGAAGCTTGGCGACCACCGTTCCTGCTGATCAGCTCATCCAGTCCTGGAATACCACGTCCACGAGCGGCTTCGATTGCTTGGCCGGCTGCACCAAGGGCATGCGTTGATGCTGCACCGACCGCCCCATACTGATCTTTCAAAAGCGCTTGCGCCTTGGCCGACCATGGCATGAGTTCACAATCCAGACAGAACCAATCCGTGTTGAAACGGGACCATGAATCTGAAGCGGTCAAGGCCTTGGCTAGCCGTTCGATGAAGGCGTTGGCAAGAGTATCGTCGTTGAAGAATGAACGACCTGTGCGAGTGTAACACACCCCGGCACGGCCATCCTTGGTCCCGAACCTTCTTTCCGCCGTCTCGACATCTCTACAAACGATCACGATGGCGCGGGAGCCCATGTGCTTTTCCTCGCATATCACGTGCTTGACACCTCGCTTCGCATAGTAGCGAAGAGCTTCACGCGGGTGCTCAAGTCTCCCTTCCAATTGACTGGTCTCGCAGGGTGACATGGTCGGTGGCAGATAGATCAACCACTTGGGGTCGATCGCGAAGCGGCTCATTACTTCAAGAGCCGCGATCGAGTTCTCTTCACGTATGGTGATGTTGTGGCGTAGACGGGTCTGAACGATACGCTTGCCAGTCACATCCGCGATGTCGAGCACATCCACATGCTCATGCTGGAGTGCACGGTTCTGGTCCGCGTAATGACCGACAGGTCGCACCGGAACACAATACACCTCTTTTGCTTCTACCGATACCAACTCCTCTTCTGGATACCGGAGCGCTGTCAATCTTCCTCCGAAGACGCAGCCGGTATCGATGTCTATCGTGCGATTAAGCCATTGTGCTTCGAGGACCGGAGTATGGCCGTACACCACTTTGGATTTGCCACGGTACTCGCGGGCCCATTCGTATCGGACCGGTAATCCGAATTCGTCCGTTTCTCCCGTCGTTTCACCATACAAACAGAATGCGCGAACAGCCCCTGATCCTCGGCCATGCATCTCCTCCTTTAACCCTGCATGTGCCACGACCAGTTTGCCATCGTCCAGAACGTAATGGCTCACCAACGAGTAGAGGAAGCGTTCCACTTCGGTGATAAACTCCGGCGGTTCGTTCTTCAGTTGCTCGAGCGTCTCTGCGAGCCCATGATTGATGGTCACATTTTTCCCCTGAAGCTTCTTATGCAGTTTCAGGTCATGGTTACCGGGAACGCAGAGTGCCGTTCCGGCATTGACCATGGACATGACCAGGCGAAGCACATCTGGTGACCGGGGTCCGCGGTCAATGAGATCCCCCACGAAGACAGCCTTTCGTCCTGTAGGCGGAATGACCGTGTAAGCATCTGCACCGTCTTTACCACGATCAACGGAATAGCCCAGTTGCGTGAACAAGGCCAGCAATTCGTCAAAGCAGCCGTGTACATCTCCAATGATATCAAATGGGCCATGCTCGTCCTTGCTTTTGTTGTACAAGCGCTCACGGACGATCGCTATCATCGCCTTCAACCTCCTCCACGGACCTCAGTACTTCGGACAGTTTATTGGAACCCTTCGACGCCAAGCCACGCATGGATTGTGTAGTTGATGGCGTTGTTGTCTGAGCACGTGTGTCCCAAATATCCGGTCAGTCTTGTTGAGTTGGCTCCACTTTAGAGCTTCTCCGGAAGATCCAGTACGATCGCGACCGGCAGGCAGTGATATTCACGGGCTAGGGCTACAAGTCCCTTCCGCGAACTCTCCTGCACATTCGTCGCATCGATGACCGTGAGCAGGCCGCGACGCAGACGAATACCAACCAAGTGCTTCAGTAGATCGAAGGCATCGTTCGTTGCAGCTTGGTCGTTCTCATCATCGGATACGAGCGCCCGGCATTCATCGGAAGACACGATCTCCGTCCGC
>JADKCV010000045.1 GCA_016718655.1 Flavobacteriales bacterium
CAACACGAGCACTACCGCAAGCGCTTGACGCAGACGCGGCTCCGGCGCTTTGCGAGCACCCACCCAGCTGCCGAGCGTACCGCCGACCAGTGCTGCGACCAGCCAGGCCCACATGTCCGCGGAGAAACCGTTCGACACCGGCGCCGAACCGAGCAATCCCGCAGCACTGTTCACCAGGATGAACAAGGAGGAGATGGCCGCAGCACCTTTGGCATCGGCCCATCCGCACAAGAGGAGGATCGGACTCAGGAGTACTCCGCCACCGATGCCGATGAGGCCGGAGATGAAGCCGATGCCCGCACCGAACGCCAATGCCAGCAGGAGCGGCGGCGTGCGCAGCACAGCACTACCACGTCCGAACAGACCGAACAAGCGCCCTGCGGCCACGAGGAGGCATAAGCCGAGCACACGGACATACACATTGCCGGGCAGATCGATCATCCCACCTGCATAAGCGAAGGGCACACTGGCAACAGCGAAGGGCCAGAACAAGGACCAACGGAAGTAGCCCGCTTGACGGAATTGCAGGAAAGTGATGCCGCTTACGCCCAGGTTCAACACCAAGGCGGTGGGGTTTGATCAACGCCGGTGCGAAGCCCGCCATAGCCAGCAAGGCGAGGTAACCACTCGCGCCGCCGTGCCCCACCATGGCGTACGCGAACGCCACGATGGCGATGAGCAGCAGCAACCAGGTATCCGCCATCATCGATCGATGATCGGTGGTTCAATGCTGATCCACGCGCGCGTGTCGCCGCCGTACTGCTCGATCCGGCCGTTCGCCAGCGGCACCGCGTTCAACCATTCGCGGATGCGCCAGGCCATGCGTTTCGCTACTTCCTCGATCACCTCTTCGGGCACGTGGCGCATGTCGCAGCCATCCTGCTCGGCACCCGGCTTGCCGCCGAAAAGGTCACGCAGCAAAAGGTCCTTGCGCGCACCCTCCACGTGCAGGGCGATCACCTGGCCTTCGCGGCCGTGCACCGCGCCGCTCAACAAAGGCACATCGTACGCAGCGCAGGTCCGATCGATCAGTTGCCGCGCGTGCGCATCATCCGTGGCATCCACCACCAGGTCGTGCATGGAAACGATGTCGTCCGCGTTGTTCGCATCGAAGAACGCATCCACCGTTGCGATGTCCACCGGCACCGGTGCGTTGCGCACCCAGGCGTGCGCCACCTCCACCTTCGGGTGGCCTACGTCCACCGGCGCGTACAAATGCTGTCGGTCGATGTTCTTGTGCTCCACCCGGTCGCCATCGACCAAGGTGATCAGGCTGAACGGCATGCGCACCAGGCGTGGTAGGAGGGCACAACCCAAGGCGCCCATGCCGATCAAGGCAACGCGGATATCGGAAGACGGACCGTCGACGTGGTGTTCCATGCGGACACAAGTTTAGCTGTGCCCGCGTGGTGCGCGTGTGCAACGCTATTGCGGACCTATGGTCACATCGAAGGAAAGCTCCACCTGTTTCGCTACGCCGTCGCCATTCAGTCGCAGACCCACCGATGCGGTGCCTTTCAAGCGGCCGCTGGTGGGCTCGTAGTCGGTGAGGGTCAACGTGCCATGGCCATCGGCCGGTACCGTGTAGGATCCTTCCATGGAGGTGTACAGCACGCTGTTGGCGGCTTCCGAGATCGGCCGCACACCGGTGCTGAGGGTATCCACTTCCAGGACCATCGTACCGCCGGAGAGCGAAACCCCGGTGAGGATCGCCGTACCATCGGAACCCATGCCTTGTACGTGCGCGTTCGCACACCAGTCATTGCCGCCTACGGTCGCTTCCATGCGGGCGCCGTTGGATCCGCAGGTATCCGGCAGGATGAGGTCCTGGACCGCATCCTCCTTCGCACACGCGATGAGCAATACGGAACCGAGTACGATGGCAGGATGAACACGCGCCATGGGAGAGAGGTGCCGGAATGGTGACCGGCGCGCCGTTCATACGGAAAGGCTCGTCCCGGGTTCGGTCCACCGGAAAATCGAAGGGCCGTCTCCTGCGAGACGGCCCTTCGCCAGATGCTTGTATCAAACGGATCAGCGCACCACCACGCGGCGCACCGCCGTGCCTTGGGCATGGTTCACGCGCAAGGCGTATTCGCCCGTGGCGAGACCGGAAAGATCCAAGGTGGAGTTCGGCCCTACGGAGCGTTGCTCGCTGATCACCACGCGACCGGCGATGTCGACGAGTTGCAGGTCCACCACACCCGTGATCGTGCCGAAGTTGATGTTCAACACGCCCGAGGCGGGAACCGGGTAGATCCCGAAACCATCGGTCGCGGTCTCGCTGAGACCGACAGGTCCCACCGTCACGAGCACTTCTTCGCGGGGGCCTTCGCACACGGTGAGCGGGCGCTGCACTTCCCAATCGTAGAAGAAGTAGTAGTACGCCAGCGCATTGCCACCGGTGACGCTGGTCCCGGTGATCGTACCCAAGCTGCCGAGCGCGTAGGGGAATGATGGGTTACTGCCGTTGCCATCGCGCCACAGCTGAGGGTCATCGCTGGTGATGCGCAAGCCATAGCCGGTGCCAGCGGGAACAGTGAAGTTCAAGGTCACACGGCTTTCGCCATCCGGGATATTGAACGTGCCAGCGGCGATCTCGTCGCCATCCATGTTCACCAACGCGATCGACCGGTTGCCCGCGCCGCTCGCGTACACCTTCACGCTGTTGATGATGATCTCTTCGTTCGCATTGAACACCAACCAGAAGCCGGGGCTCGGATGGTATTGGCCGGTGAGGCTGCGGCTTTCGCGACCACCGATCGCTTCTTCACCGCCGTAGAGGTTCTGATCGGCACACCAGAACGAGGTGTTCAGATCCAGGGTCGGCGTGGTCCATGCATTGCCCGAACCGACCGCGGTTCCGCCGGTGGCCACATCGTACCACACCACGTTGGTGCCCGTCGCCGTGAGGTCGGCGGTGCCGGGACCTAGCAGGTTCACATCGGCCGCTGTGGGTGCTGCTGGCGCATCCAATACGGCGATCTCCACCGGTGCACTGGTGTAGTCGCCACAGGTTCCGGTGATCGTCACGGTGTAGCTGCCGGCTTGCGTGATCACAGCGGATTGTGCCGTGCCCGCGCCGTTGCTCCAGGCATAGCTACTGGCCTCGCTGCTCGTCAGGGTCACTTCGCCGAACTCGCAGATCGTGGTCTCCCTCAAGCGGAGACGGTCGGCGTTTCATCCGGATCCTGCGCGATGAACACGCTGGTCTGTCCGGTGCAACCCGTGCCATCATCCACGATCACCGAATAGGTACCGCCGGTGTTCACCGTGATGCTGGAGGTGGTGGCCGAGGTGTTCCATGTGTAGGTGAAATCGCCGGGCATGGCGGCATCCAAGGTGAGGCCGGAACCACCGGTGCACACCACCGCTGGGCCGCTCAGGCTGATGCCCACGTTGGGCGAGATGCAGACGCCTTCCACCGCGGAGATCGTCTGGTCCACGCCGAGATCCGTGTACGTGTCCACTTGACCGCTGGGCCAGGTGATGGTGAGCGTAGGGATCACCGTGTTCGCTCCGAGGCCGAAGTGCAGCACGGAAGAGTTCACCACACCGTAGCTCTCGCCCGCATGTACCTCGCGGATCATCGTGCCCCAAGGTCCATCGATCGTGACCATGGCGCCCACAGCGTCCAGGTTGCTCTGCACACCTGTGAGGTTCACGCGCAGCCAGTGGTTGCCGTTCGGCGTGTTCAGCCACAGGCGGTCCGGGAAATTGCCGTCCGCATCGATGTAGCCATCGCCGTAGCTGGCGTACACGTCTTCGAAACCGTCACCGTTCAGATCGCCGAAAGCGTAGCTGTGCATGTTCTTCGCAGCCGGGAAAAGACCGGTGACCTCCGTGAAGGTGCCGTCGCCGTTGCCGCGGAAGTAGAGGTCCTCGCTCGCGGTGATGATGTCCAGGAAACCGTCGTTGTCCAGATCGCGGAAGAGGCCCTGGAGGAAGAAGCCTTGATAATCGGAGAGACCGCTGGAAGCGGTGACGTCGGTGAAATTGCCGGTGCCGTCGTTCTCGAACAGTTGCAGCGTGGTGCTGTGAGTGGTGTGGAACATGTCCAGGTCACCATCGTTGTCGTAGTCACCGAAGTCGCTGGTCCACACCTGCTCCCGGTTCTGCAGGCCGTAGGTGGCGGCGAGATCGGCGTACTGGTTGTTGCCGTCGTTCACGAAGAGGCGGTCCCAGCGGCGCGGATCGTTCGGATCGTTCACGCCTTGACGGCAATGGCTGATGTGCAGGTCGATGTCGCCATCGCGATCGAAATCGGAAAAGGTGCTGCCGTAGTTGCCGCTCATATCGCTCGGAGGAGTGGTGGCCCAGTTGATGTAGGCGTTGTTGTTGATCGGCTCGCCACCGGCGTTGGTGAACCAGATGTTCGGTGGGCCATCATCGTGGCAGGCGAACACGTCCAAGCGACCGTCGTTGTTCATGTCGGCGATGCTCATGCACTGCGTGAAGATGTCCGGTCCGTTCAGATCGGTGAGCTGGGCAACGCCACGGCTGGTGATGCGCAGGTAGTGCGTGCCATCGTAGGAACCACCGCTCACGATGTCCTTGTGCCCGTTGTTGTCAATGTCAGCGATCGTCCAGCCCCACTGACCGGCATTGCTCACGGTGCCGTAGTCGAAGGTGGTGAAGGTGTGATCGGCGTTCTGGTACAGCACGAAGACGTTGCGGCTGTCCTCCAGCTGAACGATGTCATCCAGGCCGTCGCCATCCATGTCCACCACCGCCATGCAACCACCGCTGCTGGCCGAATGGCTGAGCACGGCGCTGCCGTTGGTGAAGGCGGGTTGGGCCACTGCGGCCGCCGTGCCCAATACGGCAGCGGCCAGGAGTAATGTAGAACGCATGTGTTGCAGGTTCGGTGTTCGTTGGTTCGGGAAGATTTCCTTGCGGCGCCCGAATGTAGAAGGATGGGACGTACCGTGACGGTGCGAACGGGCCCAAACGGGTGATCCTACCGACGGGCCGCGCCCACCGCACGACCGGCGCTGGCGATGCCCTGGTCCGGATCGGGTACCGCGCGTTGCCGGCGGATGCTCTCCTCGTGCACCGCGTTCATCAGGTCGGTGATGAAACGGGGCTCAGTTTCAGGTCCGTGGTCATGGACAGCAGCCGCCGTACGATGCGGTCGAAACGCTCCGGCTGCAGGATGGCCACGTTGTGCGCCTTCTTGAAATCACCGATCCGCTCGGCGATGTCCATGCGGGAGGAGAGCTTCTGGATGATCTCGTCGTCCAGCTGGTCGATCAGGTCGCGCAGGTCGGCCAGTTCGCTCTGCTGCTGCTGGCCCGGGGAAGCGTCCCGGATGATCAGGCTGTCCAACAACTGCCGCAGTGTGGCGGGTGTGATCTGCTGTTTCGCATCGCTCTTCGCGTTCACCGGATCGCGGTGCGTCTCGATCATCAAGCCGCTGAAGTTGAGGTCCAGTGCTTGCTGCGCGATGCCCCCCAGTTTGTCCGGCGAACCGGCGATGTGGCTGGGGTCGCAGATCAGTTCCAGGTGCGGGAACGCCGCCTTCAACCGGATGGGGAATTCCCACATGGGGCTGTTGCGGTACGGCGTGCGCTCGAACCAGTTGAAGCCCCGATGGATGGCGGCCAGGCGGGTGATGCCCGCTGCGGCCAGCCGTTCGATGGCGCCGATCCACAGCTGCAGGTCGGGATTGATCGGGTTCTTCACGAACACCGGCACGTCGGTTCCGCGCAGCGCATCGGCGATCTCCTGCACGCTGAACGGATTGGGTGTGGTGCGCGCCCCGATCCACAGCATGTCGATGCCCGCTGCAGCGCCGCTTCGGCATGTTCGGCGGTGGCCACCTCGGTCATCACCAGCAGGCCGGTCTCCTGTTTCACGCGGGCCAGCCAGGTCAGGGCCTCGCGCCCCACGCCTTCGAAACCGCCCGGACGGGTGCGGGGTTTCCACACGCCGGCGCGGAACACCTTCACCTGGGGCGCATGCTGAACGATGCCCCGTGCGGTCTCCATCACCTGCTCTTCGCTTTCCGCGCTGCACGGACCGGCGATGAACAGGGGGCGCTCGAAGCCCAGCCGCCAATCGGAAAGGCGCAAGGCGGGAAGGGTGCTGGGATCCACGGTGCGAAGGTAGCGGAGGGCAGGGGCTCGGTCCGTGGCACGATCACCACCGCACCGCCACCTTGCCGATGGTGCGGCCGCCTTCCAAGGCATCATGCGCTGCGGCCAGTTGGTCCGCGGCGAAAAGCTGATGTACACGCGGCACCAGCCAACCTCGCGCACGGCCTGCACCACTTCATGCAAGCAGCGCCCCAACAACGCCGGCTGGTGCTCGCCTGATCCGCAGCATGTTCACGCCGATGAGGCTGCGGCTCTTCATCATCAGGAAGATCGGTACGGTGATCCCCATGCGCCACACGAAGGCCAATGTGGCGAAGGGGCCGCCGCTGTTGCCGCGCTCGGCACCGCCGTACAACACCACCGCACCGCCGCTCCCGAAGCGCCATGTCCTCTTTGAAAGTGCTGCCGCCCACCGCGTTGAACGAAACATCCAGGCGATGCGAGCCGAGCGCGTGCTCCACCGCCGTGGCATAGTCGCCAGTGGACCGATCGATCACGTGTTGCGCCCCCAGCTGTTTCAGGTAGGCCATCTTCTCCGCGCCGCTGGCGATCGCGAACACTTCGCATCCGGCTTTCACTGCCAGTTGCACCAGCAGTTGCCCCACACCACCAGCGACGCTGTGGATCAGCACGCGCTGGCCTTCGCGCAATGGACAGGCATAGCGCGCCATGTACCAGGCCGTGCACCCTTGTGTGGCCAGTGCACACGCTTCACCGATGCCCAATGCATCGGGCACCACCGCTGCTGCGCGATGGTCCGTGACCGCCAGTTCCGCGTAGCCTCCGAAGCGCGTCATCGCTACCACGCGCTGGCCCAGTCGTTCCGGTGGTACCCCGGCTCCGCAGCGCTCCACACGACCCACGGTCTCGTACCCGATCACGCTCGGCACCGGTGGCGCATCGCGGTACAGGCCGCGCCGCGCCATCACATCCGCGTAGTTCAGTCCGAAGCCTTCGCTACGGATCAGCAATTGTCCGGGACCGGGTTCCGGATCGGGCACCTGGCGCAGTTGGAAAGCCTCCTTCGTTGTACCGTGCTTGTGCAGGACCCATGCGTTCATGGGCACGAAGGTGGTGAGGTGGTGATGCGGGCGCATCACCCGAAAGGATGAGCCCCGACCACACGCGCTTTCCGGTCCTTCCCGGCATGCCATCGCGCGCCGCTTCGCCCTTTCCGTCCGCCGCAACGTCGCATCGGCACGTCATCGCCCGCATCCGTCGGCGATGCATGCGGCGAACGCGCGCGCACCGGGCCTTATGATCCTTCGCTGTGCGTTGCGCGCCCGTACGACGCCATGTTCCCGAGTTGTTAGATGATCGTGAAGAAATTCCGCTTGCGGGTATGGTGATCCGATCCCGCCCACGATCCACGCGGTGCACCGAGCCGTGTTGAAAACATGGGAAACTTACCGCACTCCCACCCTTGGCTTCCCGCGCTCTCCGGTCCACATTTGTGACCCGCCGCTGAGGGGCCCACAGCCCACATCGCCGGACCCGAACAAAGACCGCGAACACATCCAAGGGGGCCGACCCCCTTCAGCACATCGTCACCCTCCACGAGACCCCTTCCTCCCGCCATGAGCGCCGCCAAACACGACCCCCAGATGAGCCTCACCGATGCCCTCCCGCGCGACGTGGAAGCCGCCAACGAACCGCTCCTCAAGGAGAACAAGGACCGCTTCGTCATCTTCCCCATCCAGCACAACGACATCTGGAGCTTCTATAAGAAGCACGAGGCCAGCTTCTGGACCGCCGAGGAGATCGACCTCCACGCCGACCTGGTGGACTGGGCCACCAAGCTCAACGACGACGAGCGCTACTTCATCAAGCACGTGCTCGCCTTCTTCGCCGCCAGCGACGGCATCGTGAACGAGAACCTCGCCGAGAACTTCCTGCACGAGGTGCAGTACACCGAGGCCCGCTTCTTCTACGGCTTCCAGATCGCCATGGAGAACATCCACAGCGAGACCTACAGCCTGCTGATCGACACGCTGATCAAGGACCCGATGGAGAAGGACAAGCTCTTCCACGCCGTGGATACCCTGGACTGCGTGAAGCGCAAGGCCGATTGGGCCCTCACCTGGATCGACAAGGGCGGCTTCGCCGAGCGCCTCGTGGCCTTCGCCGCGGTGGAAGGCATCTTCTTCAGCGGCAGCTTCTGCTCCATCTTCTGGTTGAAGAAGCGCGGCCTGATGCCCGGCCTCAGCTTCAGCAACGAGCTCATCAGCCGCGACGAGGGCCTGCACTGCGACTTCGCCTGCCTGCTCTACACCAAGCACCTGATCAACAAGCTGCCCAAGAAGACCGTGGAGAAGATCATCACCGATGCGGTGAACATCGAGAAGGAGTTCGTGACCGACGCGCTGCCCGTGAACCTCATCGGCATGAACGCCAAGCTGATGCAGCAGTACATCGAGTTCGTGGCCGACCGCCTGCTGGTGGAACTGGGCAACGAGAAGGTGTACCACGCCACCAACCCCTTCGACTTCATGGACATGATCAGCCTGCAAGGGAAGACGAACTTCTTCGAGAAGCGCGTGGGGGAGTACCAGAAGGCCGGCGTGATGAACACAGAACAAGGAAGGGAACAAGTTCGCACTGGATGCTGATTTCTAGAGGTCTGTGACTCTGAGGTCCGATGTCAGTCATGCGCAATGCCTAGCCATGAGACCTGGACATAAGACAAGACACCTCGCTCCCCACTGCCCAACCAACAACCACCGGTTGAAGAACTACCCAACAACCCCTAAGAAGCCACCCAGAACCAAGACCACCTTACCAGCCCCGGCGCCTGACCACCACCGGGAGCACTGTCAAACCATAACCAACCCCCAGCCACGCGGGAGCCGAAGCGAGGAGGACGGAACCAACACTCTCAGAACAGCATGTATGTAGTAAAGCGCGACGGACGCCGGGAGGCGGTGAAATTCGACAAGATCACCGCCCGTGTGAAGAAGCTCTGCTATGGGTTGGACCCCATCGTGGACGCCACGCAAGTGACCTTGAAAGTGATCGACGGGATCTTCGATGGTGTCACCACCACGGAGCTCGATAACCTGACTGCGGAAGTCGCGGCCACCATGACGGTGAAGCACCCCGACTACGCCCAGCTCGCCAGCCGCATCGCGGTGAGCAACCTGCACAAGAACACCAAGAAGTCCTTCAGCGATACCATGAAGGACCTCTACCACTATATCGATCCGAAGACCGGCCAGAAAGCCGCGCTCCTCGCCGATGACGTGTACAAGATCATCGAAGAGAACGCCGACGTGCTGGACAGCGCCATCATCTACGACCGCGACTTCACCTACGACTTCTTCGGCTTCAAGACCCTGGAGCGCAGCTACCTGTTGCGCCTGCACGGCAAGGTGGTGGAGCGTCCGCAGCACATGCTGATGCGCGTGGCCATCGGCATCCACAAGAACGACCTGGACAGCGCGATCGAGACCTACAACTCGCTGAGCGAAGGCTGGTACACCCACGCCACGCCCACGCTCTTCAACGCCGGCACGCCCAAGCCGCAGATGAGCAGCTGCTTCCTGCTGCAACTGAAGGACGACAGCATCAGCGGCATCTACGACACCCTGAAGCAGTGCGCGCAGATCAGCCAGAGCGCCGGCGGCATCGGCCTCAGCATCCACAACCTGCGCGCGAAGGGCAGCTACATCAAAGGCACCAACGGCACCAGCAACGGCATCGTGCCCATGCTGCGCGTGTTCAACGACACCGCCCGTTACGTGGACCAGGGCGGCGGCAAGCGCAAGGGCAGCTTCGCCATGTACCTGGAACCCTGGCACGCCGATGTGCAGGATTTCCTCGAACTGAAGAAGAACCACGGCAAGGAGGAGATGCGCGCACGCGACCTCTTCTACGCCATGTGGATCCCGGACCTCTTCATGAAGCGCGTGGAGCAGGGCGCCGATTGGACGCTGATGTGCCCGCACGAGTGCCCCGGGCTCGCCGATACGTGGGGCGAGAAGTTCGAAGCGCTGTACGAAGGCTACGAGCTGGCCGGCAAGGGCCGCAAGACGATGAAGGCGCAGGACCTCTGGTTCCAGATCCTGGAGAGCCAGATCGAGACCGGCACGCCCTACATCCTCTTCAAGGACGCCGCCAACCGCAAGAGCAACCAGCAGAACCTCGGAACCATCAAGAGTTCCAACCTCTGCACGGAGATCATCGAGTACACCAGCCCCGATGAAGTGGCCGTGTGCAACCTCGGCTCCATCGCACTGCCGAAATTCGTGGACAAGGGCCGCTTCGATCACCAGAAGCTCTTCGAGGTCTCGCTGCAACTGGCGAAGAACCTCAACCGCGTGATCGACCAGAACTTCTACCCGATCCCCGAAGCGCGCCGCAGCAACATGCGCCACCGCCCCATCGGCATCGGCGTGCAGGGCCTGGCCGACGCCTTCATCCTGATGCGCTATCCGTTCGACAGCGTGGAGGCCAAGGTGCTGAACCGCGAGATCTTCGAGACCATCTACTACGCCGCCCTCACCGCCAGCAAAGACCTGGCGAAGGAGGAAGGACCGTACGAGACCTACGAAGGCAGCCCCGTGAGCAAGGGCATCCTGCAGTTCGACATGTGGAACGTGAAACCTTCCGACCGTTGGGAGTGGGACATCCTGCGTGACGAGATCAAGAAGTACGGCGTGCGCAACAGCTTGTTGCTCGCCCCGATGCCCACCGCGAGCACCGCGCAGATCCTCGGCAACAACGAGTGCTTCGAGCCTTACACCAGCAACATCTACACGCGTCGTGTGCTGAGCGGCGAGTTCATCGTGGTGAACAAGTACCTGCTGCGCGACCTGGTGAAGCTGGGCCTGTGGAGCGAGGAGATCAAGAACAAGATCATCGCCAGCAACGGCAGCGTGCAGCACATCCCGGAGATCCCGCAGAACCTGAAGGACCTGTACAAGACCGCGTGGGAGATCAGCCAAAAGGTGATCATCGACATGGCCGCCGACCGTGGCGCCTACATCTGCCAGAGCCAGAGCCTGAACATCTTCATGGAGAACGTGAACTTCGCGAAGCTCACGAGCATGCACTTCTACAGCTGGAAGGCCGGCCTGAAGACGGGCATGTACTACCTGCGCACCAAGGCCGCTACCGACGCCATCAAGTTCACGCTGGACAAGGCGACGATCCAGAAGAGCGCCGGCGAAGTGGCAGCGAAAGCACACACCAACGCCGTGCCCGTGGGCAGCACCGTGATGCTCGAGCCCGTGATCAGCGGACCGACCGTTACGACCAGACGCCCCGCTCCCGTGAACGCGGAACGCCAAGTGGTGGTGGAAGATGCCAACGACCACAACGGCCCCGTGGTGAACGAAGTAGCCGCCCAACGCGCCGCCGCCCTGCGCCAAGCCGAAGCCGAACGCGCACAAGCGGAGATCAGCTGCTCATTGGATAACCCGGAGGGGTGTGAGATGTGCAGTGGGTAGAACGAACTCTCACAGCACGGACGATTTGTAAGACAATTTGTCACGCCATACGTCACCCACTTCTTACACCACGAACTTCATAACTACCGCAATCTGCCCCAGCGGCCTCTGACCGATAAAGATTTCGCATGCATCCTAAAAGCCTATTTGCTCGTTGTTGACCTTTGCAATGAACATTTATGTTCAATCCCTGATGTCAAACCTGAACTAGCAGATATCGAACTAAACAACCGCCGGACATGGTCCATCGCAGTACCGCAGTTTGAATTCACTCGGAGGGTTGACCCACTCTTCATGCTTGCACAGCTCCATGTTCTGTTCGACGAACTAGAAAAGCACAACTCGTTCAGGGTATACGCCGAGTCGTATTGCGCTCGCTTCGGTTGCACAGACGGCTTTCATCTTGTTCGTCACTTTCTGAGCGTCCTGAGAATATCGCATGTCAAACACAATGACTTGCGGAACGCAAATTTCCATGCAACTGAAGATCTTTTCCCGCTCTTGGATCAATTGTGCCATAATCCAACTCAGAGCGCACTTTCTTGGATTCCTCAGAGTTTAAAGACGATGAAGCAGTTCCCGCTTTATCGTCTTCGCGAAGGCGAGTACTATGTCCTCAACTGGGACTTCTTTTACCGAGCTACCTATGAAGCAGTCGTCCGCGACTTCTATGAGCGTTCCGGCATTCGCGCCTACTATAAGGATCTAGGTGATGAGGTTGATCCGAAAAAGAGAGGGAACTTTAAGTCTTGGATTTCGGACTACGTCCTTGAGAAGAGGTTCTTTCAGACATTGCTCAAAATCATGTATAAGTCCCACCCCCAAGACTTGACATTTGCCAGCGACCCGGATAGAGCAGAAAGTGATGCGTATATCCGATTTGGGCGGTATTTGGCTCTAATAGAATGCAAAGACACGGATATACCTGAAACAACCCTCTATCCGTTTGACTACGATGCTTATGTCGCGGAATTAAGCACTAAGCACTTAAGGAATCAGGATGGAAGGCCGAAAACACTACTACAACTTGATAGAAACGCAGGCGTCGCACTAGCGGGCAACTACCCAAAACATATTTATGAAACACATAGTCCGGACGAGCTATGGATACTGCCAGTCTTGGTGTGCAGTGGCTACCACTACTCAATGCCGGGCATGAACGAACACCTGAATGACCTTTATAAGAAGCATGCAAAAACACGAACGGGACCATTAATTGTGATGACGCTTGAATACTTGTTTCACTGCATAATCCAATTCCAAAATGAAGGTCTCGTTCCTGTTTTGCTAGAGTACGGTGCAATCCGCAGGCGAAATTGGAAGTTGTTCCGAAGGAATCCTGTTCATGAATCATGGCTTAATGCGGCATCGTCTATCGAGCAGGTATGCCCCAATGATGCCTACCCGTACCACGCCAGCGAAGGCTTCATTCGCGACTTCTATCAGGCACTAGGGGTAATCCACAGCTAGCCAATCTGTCCTACTTGTCGCAAGTCTTCCTGGCACATCGGAGGAGGACTAGCAGGCACCCTCGAACGAGGAGATGCCAAAATAGCGGTTCAGATTGCCGCTGCCACGGGCACGAAGGCCAGACGAACTGAATGCGAGTTAAGCCTCTTCCTCCATGTCGCCCTTCTTGAGCTGCCAAGGGCGAGCTGCCGCGTACGCTTTAAACAAGCTGTCCCGGAAGCGATAATAACGTTCTCTTGTTTTTCAAGCACAGGTGCATATTTCTCGCTCGTGAGGTGACCCATGTATACCGATATTGCGGTCAACTCAATGCCAATTTCCCTGGCTAAGGACGCGTAAATTTCCGTGGTGTGAATTTCATCTTGTGTCTTGCTGGCGAATTTTTTTAGGATGCACTCCCTTGTATAGGGGTGACCAATTGCACTTTTGTAAGTTGCTTCTTGTGTAGGAGCAGATCCCTTAAGGGCGATTTCATGCATGGCTTCATCAACCGTGAATCGACTAACGCTTTTAGCCTTGCTCTCAGCAGTTCGGAGAAGAGCATGCTTGCCCACAAGATGAACGTAAAACGGATGGCCTCGCGCAATCACCCTAATGCGTTCCCTCGCTTCAGAGCTGAATGTATAATCGCCGTCAGCAGGCGTTCAACGCGATCGAAAAGGTCTTCAATTTCGGCGTCATTCATTGGAGCGACATGCACCGTACCATCAGCGAGTTGACGCGAGACCGATTCATGGTCTGTAATGAGCTCTTGAACAGTGGTTTGAAACCAACAAGGCGAAGCGCAGACCCAACGGCCCCAGCGCACGAATTAACGACGCTAGGCCAGTTCGGTCTTTGATACGTCGAAACTCATCGATGATTATGAGTATGCCATCTCGGCCACACCTGAATCAATGATGCGGCGAACGGTATTCGTGAAAATGGAAATAACATCATCTTCAATCTCGTGAGTTGCCTCTTTAATCGAGTTACCCGCTCCAACTTGTAGAGTGAGTACCTTGACACCCAACTTTGCAGCGGCATCAATTTTTCCTTCACGGGCTACGACCTTGAAGGGAACCCAGCTCGCAAGAGCGGCCTCATCTGATAAGAGCCTGAGAATCATTCGAGGGATAGATTCCACCGAGTCATCACAGCTGAAATAAATAGTGGGAAATCAAATCGATTTTCCGGCGCTCGCTTCAGCCGTGGTGAATCGCTTTGTCGCCTGTTGCCATGGATTCAAGTTGGCGCGCGAGGGGATGATTTGCCAACACCACGGTTTCCATAAGCCACAATCTGCACTCCTTCGGAGGCAAGCGCGTCACTAAGTCGCTGTAGCTCTTCATCCCGTCCGGCGAACCTTTCGATATCGCGCACCTCCGTAGCCGGGGAAACACATTCATCAATGAAACCTTAGACATCGATTTGACCTTATGGTGACTAATCTCCAAAGAATGCGGGTTCTGAAGTATGACAACACGGCAGCTCAGCGATATCCATTTCGTGCAGCGCGGTTCAAGCATCGCCCCCCCCCCTGATAGCGCGAATGTTCGCAGTTGTTGGCGCGGATCTGCGAACCGTGTCCATACGTACTCCCTGATCGCCTTTAACCCATCCCACGCTCGGGTGTCGAGAACACCGGCGCTCGGCTTAAGGCGTAACTCAACACGCTGCCGAGTGCTGAGCCTTCCATCCGCCTCTGGCGGTTTCCAGTATCGCTTCCACTCGTTACGGCCAGAGGCCGGGCATGCGCGACACTCGGCACAGCCGAGCGTCGGGGGAAGGCAGGCTGCGCTGAATGTCATCGCCGGCATCAGCAGAATGCCGGTCGCATACCTTTCCGTTCGCGGTGGCGGCGCACCGCCGGTCGGCATGGACACCAGCATCCTCATCACGGAAACGTTCGCAGGAGCCGATGAGCCGCGCTATGTATCGCTGGCGTACGAAGCATTCACGCCTGTGAGCCTGCTGATCCGACGCTGGCAGGTGGCCGATGCGCAAGTGTGGCAGGCCATGGCCCAATGCTGGAGCGATCCGCTGGCCCTCTTCGCGCTCCTGCAGGACGAGCGTCTGGCGGCGGCGGCGATGATCGAGGGGGAAGGGTTGAACCCGTTCTACACGATAGGGCAGGCGGGGAGTCGGCCGTTCGTTCAATGCTCCGCAGCGGAGCTCGTTGCCAAGATGACCACGATCCTGGTGAACGGAGGGGCCTATGGTGGTGGGCTGCGGCCTCCTTCGCGCTTTGGTCGGCTGCGCGGGCGCATTACCGGCGTGGAGGCTTATGGGTACGAGGAGGAGGAGCTGCGCGAAGCCGCGCGCGACCTGCTCCGCCGCTGGCATCCGGAGGGCGACCCCACGCGGGCCTACTACCATGATGGTGCTTGGTGCGAGTTCTTCATGGATGTGGCCTGGGATCACACCTTCCTCACCGTTCACGAGGACACGCGCACCATCGGGCTGTTGATGATCACGGACACGGATTGACGGTTTGCTGTCGAATCGCAAACGACTGCGCGCCCCTCCTTCGCGGAAGTGTTCCTCGCGCTCCCGGCCCCCGGATGCGGCCCCCCTCTGGCGCAAGCGTCTTTCGCTCGTGCCTTGAACTCTGCCCACAAGGCTCGACGCACACGAGCGTGGGCGCTTATGTGAGGCTATAGGAGCAGGAAGTCTATTTTGCAGGAAAAGACGTTCACATGGCACGGATGCACTTCCTCGTTGGCGCGTGTTGCTCGGTGGCAACCATACTCATCATGGGTTTTACGCCCGCAACTGAAGCAACCGTTGAGTACAAGGTCCTCCAAGGTGTGTCGAATACGGAGACAACGTTGAACCAATGGGCAGGGTGGGGCTGGAAGCTGCACGATCCTCCCGAGCAGGACGCTGATGAGAGAAAGGTTCGCAGCCGAGCAAATAGGGTCGAGTAGGCTCAACAGGTGCTCTCCCCGTTCGCGCTCGCGAGTCACCGTTAGATCGAGAGAGCTCTTCCTGCCGTCGGGTCTTAGCAACAGAAATGGCCGCGCATTCAAAAGGCCACTACAACCCGCCACCCCCTGTTAGTCCTATCACAAGTGCTGCGAGTACCAACACAACAGCGATGGCAACCCCGCCACCTTTCCTCTTCCTCGCTGGTGAATCATCCACCACGGCGGTATTCACCCGGTGCATGTATCCCGCCTTCACCAAAAGGGAGTCTGCTGGTGTAGCGCTCCTGAAGTTCCGGTAGTTGGCCGGGAAACCGGTTACTGTCGCGGTTGTGGAACGGCCTTTTGTTTCGAGCTCGAAGGAGAGGGGATACAAGCACATCAGCACGCGCTTTCTTGATCGCATCGACAAGCGCGAGGTTCTTTACGGTTGACAAGGATGCGCTGGAGCCCACGGCAGTGCCGCTTACTTTCTCCTCTTTCACATCGAGGTCCGCGATCACGGGGGCTTGAATGACGCCCGGACCATATATCTCCAGTGTTTTTGCCGTCTCCACCTTTCTCGTGGTCGCGCAGGACATCAGTAATGCGAGAAAGGGGATGATCCAAGTGCTTTTCATGGGATACGATGGTGATCGCAGAGATAAGTATTCTTTCACTCCCTGTTCTCGCTCGGCTGGGCTGTGCGTAGGTCGTATGCGCCGAGTAGCCCATGCGATAGGGCCTCTGGCCTTACTGCCTGGCGGTATGTGTGAACGGAGAGCGAGCGGCTCTGGGATCCACGGCACTCGGCATGCGTTGGCCCCGCGCGCAAGCAGCGAGGGAGCACCGGGGAGCTTCTAGTGGATCACCAACCTGGTGGACCCAGTGGTGCCGGACTCGCCGAGCAACCGCAGCACATAGATGCCAGCTGAGAGCGACGAGAGGTCGATGGTCTGCTGGCGAAGCGATGGTGCGGCGGCAAGGGTGGTCTTCTGAGCAATGGAGCCATCCAGTGCTGTGATCGTGAGCTCCAGGTTCGCGGATCCGCTCTGATAGGTGATCACGGCGATCCCGTCCGCTGGATTCGGGGCGACACTCCAGTGCATGTCCGGTCGTTCCCATTCGTCAACGGCGGAGGTGAGATCTTCCACCCATGTGTAGTCCGACCCGTTCGGGCGACCTTCAAGTATGGGTACGTGTGTGCCCGGTAACATGAAGCGCACGGTGGTGTCCACCATGAGGAAGGGGTCCACGAACGCCGGTGCCACCGTGATGCTGTCGATGGTGACCATACGTAGCACATTGGTAAGAGTGCCATATGGCATGATCAACGTGCCGCGACCGTCCACGGTGCAATGCGTAGTACCCATCCGTTCGCCGCCAAAGTCGTAGCAGAGGAACGTATCGGACCATGTGGATCCGTAAGCCGTAGGAAAGGCGTAGATCGCCCATCCGTTCGGACACATCGTGATCGAACCTGAATTCACCCGGCCAAGGAAATCGTAGGTGGAACTGGAGCCCCGGTGGTAGAAATAAGTACCTGGCGGTTCGAACTCGACAGCGGTGGGGTTGTCATACTGGTTGTGCCACGCGGCGGTCGTTGGGTCATCAAAGACGATCGAATCATGCTCCACGGTAATAAGTCCTGACATGTCCCACACCACGCCATCGCCGGCGGCGCCCATGGAGGGGCCACTCCCGCGGCTGGTGTAGTAAACCTCTCCGACCACAGGGTGCGTGTTCGCGCTATCCAATACCTGGGCGTGGATGCACGTGAGGAGAAGAAGCGAAACACAGAGGATGAGTGGGCGGGTCATGTGGGCTGTGAGTAACATCACAAAACTATGAGTGATTCCCGCTGTTGTCGCTCGGCTGGGCTGTGAGCAGGTCGAATGCGCCGAGTGAAGCACCTACGATAGGGCCTACGGTCCGTCTGCATAGCGGCATGCGCGGAGCGACCAATGGCCCTGGGATGCGGCACTCGGCACAGGCTGGCCAAGTGCGCAAGCAGCCGAGTGATAGCTGGTAAGATCACAGCGCGCGAACAGCCGCGTCGAACTGGGCGAGCGTGGTGGCTTGGTAGGTGAGGTTCGGCGCAAGCCCGTCCGCGATGGTGATGTTCGTGAACGACGCATAATAATGCCCCTCCTCCACTTCAGCGAGGGAGACGATCACGGCGTCGACGCCAATAGGGAGATGGTTGAAATGGTGATAGTTTCCACCGACCAGTCCCGACCTATTGATAACGGTGTTGAGCGCGGGTATCACCAACCACACATGTGCGTTCTCGTAGTCGACCCCCGGAGGAGTGGTGATATCAAAGGCCGTTGTCGGCCCTAGCTGGGATCTGCCGCAACCGACCCACCCGAGGGTGTTGATGGTGAACGTGTAGTAGAACCAGTCCCCTTCGCCGAAAGCCTCCAGAATGCTGTCGGGCACTACGTGAGCGGTGTCGCCCGTGGTGGTCCACAGCATGTCGCCCGTGTAGGAGGCGACGTTCGTGCTGTAGCAGGTGCGCATTTCGGGATCGGGTTCGCTGCCGGGGAGCATCACGGTGGCTCTGTTCGACACCAGCCCCAGTTCCTCACCATTTTGGTCCGCGGTGATCTTCAGTGCGCCCCCGCTTTTCAGCAGTTGCCGTGTCCCATTATTGTCACCGATGGAGGTGC
>JADKCV010000046.1 GCA_016718655.1 Flavobacteriales bacterium
ATTCCCCACGACCCAGGGGATAAGGGGCTGGTATGGCCGAGGACCAGGGAGGAATATGGCACGCTAGAAGCCGCCTATGACGTAAATGATGGATGGGGTAAGCACTGATGAGGTGGTGCAAGAGATCGTAAAGCAGTTGGCCCAGGAGGCGTGGCACTCGGCAATACCTGCTTGACCCTGAGCCCCTTCCTCAGCATGGAGAGTTTGGAAACAAGCGGTCAACAAGCCTATCCCTATGGCCACGAAGGCGAGGTGTGCATCGCTAACCCCGATGCGACCCAGAAGCGGAAAAGGCTTTATCAAATGGTTGGAACAGTTGAGGCCAACGAGCTCCATTGCCCGCCTATTCTGGATGCGCGATGATCAGAAGCAAGCTGGGAGACGAAGACCTTCCCGCACGGATGGAGATGGAGTTGGCCGACCCGCTGCGGCCCATTGCCAGCGGGCCACCGAGATGCTTTACGTGGAGCAGCAGGAAACCGCTACCATCGGCTGCCCAGTTGCGGGATCGGCAGCAGGTGCGCACCACGGCAGCCCGCGGTGCGAAGCCAACGTGCTGCTCGCACAGGGCAACTTCGCGGCACGCGAACTGTGATCCAAGATATGCCGGTGGACCAAGGCCTTGAAAGCCCGCAAGAGGTGGTGGAGCAACAGCGTATGCTCAGCTACATTAACATTCTCGAAAACAGCAGCCAACGCAGGGCGCAGTACCGCTGAGCTTTCTTCGGGTGGTGAGGCATCAATTGAAAGGTCTGAGCGATGGGCAGTATGACCGACCTGCCAACTGGATCGGCAATCTGCTTTGCATTTACTATATGACTGCCGTGGCCCATTAACGGGTGGCACCATTGGCGGAGAAAAACGTTTGCCGTCATATGGAACAAGCCAAGAGGAGATGGGACAGAACATTATTCTCATCGCCCCGAACACCGCTCTGAAGGTCTTGGGCGACAGTGACCCATACACGCAGGAAGAACCGGTAGAAGGTGGATACGGGTCGAGGACCTCTTTGGCAGGGCTTGATCTCTGAACGAATGGCAGGCGTCCGGTCAAGTGGTGTTGACAGTGTAGCACTTTCCCAAAGGTGTGTATATGGGTGGAATGCACCACTGGTTTGATGGAGTTTTCTGCGAGCGTTTCTGGATTGCCAGGTGATGCTTAGGGTACTATCCCATTGCCGTCCTAACGGCAACAATTGGGGTTGAATACAGCGCCAAGGCTCAAGCACCTTTGACCTTGGACCCGAGTTTTCAATTCAACCTCAATGAGTGGTATGTATCTAGTGCGCTCCCACTCGATGGCGGAAAGGTTCTTTTATCAGGCCAGTTGAAATTTCCAGGTGAATTCTGGTTCAGGGGGTCTGTTAGGCTCGACCAGGACGGCAGTATAGATCCGACCTTCCCACAATTTCCTCAAAGCATTGGACAGGGAAAACTTACGCGATGGAACGATAAGATCTACGTTTCTGTTGGACAGTCCGTTCGACGATTGGATAGTGATGGGCTAATTGATCCCGAGTTCATCCAAATGAACTCCAGCCCATCTTCAGTTCACTCCAAGGCGGCGACTACCACGTTTACCCTGACGGCAGCATACTGCTTAGCGGTTTGCATAATCTGGATGATACAGCACGTGGATTTGTTGGTCTTTACAACCTGATCTGGTTCACCAATACCGGGCATTTGGACACGACCAAGACCCATCGGAAGGGTAACGGGGCCATCTACGAGATCGAGCAACAGCCCGATGGCAAGTTCCTCTGTAGCGGTACAGGGACCGTTTACGATGGTCAACCGGTGCGTAAGGTGTTCCGCGTACACCCGGATGGGACGTTGGATACCTCCTTTGATTCAGGCATTACATGGGGTGATGCCAATGCCTTTTTGCCCTTAGCGGATGGGCGGGCGTACATGGTGGGCATTAGTCGAAGGGAAGGGTTTCCGGATGACACATTGCGCATCGTTCGCCACCCAATGGTGCATTGGATACCAGCTTCAACTATCAGCATGCGTTCGGTTTCAGGTGAGTTGGAGAATGCCTGGCTTAGGTGCCACCATCCTCAACGTACACCCGTGGGGTACGGATGCCATCCTGCTTACAGGAGGTTCCAATTTGTGAATGGAGCGGTCCGTCGCGGGATCTGCGTGTTGGATACGACTGGGCAGCTTCGTCCAGAGTTCGACGGTGCTGGGGTAAGTACGTTCGTCTATCAGAACACCATAAAAGGGGTTGTTGCGGGACTTTCCTCACCCCTGACAACACGCCGTCTACGGCGCTTACCACGGCTACACGGACGGCACCACCAACGATCCGGATCAGCGCTTCATCACCCGGTTGTACGGGCCGGACCTGACCACGGCGGTTTCTGATGCCACTGCGCCAGTGCTGGCGACGGTGCGTGTTGCACCCAACCCCACCACCGGCCAATTCACACTATTCTTGCCTGCCGACCTCGGCCCCGCACAGGCCCGGCTGCTGGATGCCAGCGGGCGGGTGGTGCAGCAGTACGCTGGCCAGCGGAGCTGAGCGGCAACCCTGAAGCACCACTGCGGAAGCGGGCACTTACCTACTGCTGGTGGAAGCGCCGGATCGGCAACAGTGGCAGGCGCGGGTGGTGGTGGAATAGACCTTCCGGCTGAACCGTATGCAACCCTTCCGTGTACCATTGCGGTACCGGGGTTGCGCACGCCGTAGCTTTGTTCGGCAACAAGACCCTTGGCATGTCCGTTGAGGGGATCATCGCACCCATGCGCACCGACTACGACCACCTGATACGAAGCTCGATGGCTTCATCCGCAAGTATTACGCGGATCAGGCCATCCGTGGTGCGCTCTACAGCGTGGGGCTGTTGGTGGTGGTGTTCCCGGGGCCGCCCTACTGGAGCACATGGGCCACTTCGGGACCGGCGTGTGCACGGCACTTTTCTGGTCGACTGTCGCGGCCACTGCCGTGATCCTGGGTCGCTTCGTGGTGGTGCCGCTCTTCAAGCGCTATCGCTTGGGCGCTGTGATCAGCCATGCCGAGGCGGCGCGCATCGTGGGCACGCACTTCGGGGAGGTGAAGGACAAGTTGCTGAACACGCTGCAGCTGCGCGAGATGGCCGATGCCCAGCCCGACCAGCGCGCCCTGACCGAAGCGGCCGTGGACCAGCGTAGCCGCGAGCTGGGTCCGGTGCCCTTCTCCAGTGCGATCGACCTGCGCCGCAACACGCGCTACCTGCGCTACGCACTGCCACCCCTGGCCGTGCTGCTGGTGCTGTTGGTGGCCGCGCCCAGCCTCATCACCGGTCCCACCCAACGCATCCTGGAACACCGCAGCGAGTTCCTGCCGGTGCCGCCCTTCGACTTCGTGCTGCTCAATGACAGCCTCACCGTGCCCGGAACAACAAGACTTCGAGGTGCTGTTGGAATTACGTGGCGAGGTGATCCCCAGCAGGTGGAGGTGGAGGTTGACGGCCAACGGATCCCTTGGTGCGCAGCGATGCCACCCACTTCACGCACCGCTTCCGCAACGTACAACAGCCCATCGCCTTCACCTTCGTGGCCGAAGGATTCCGAGATAGCACCTACACCTCACCACCGTTCCCGATCCCTGCTGCTGGACCTGCGCATGCAGCTGGAACACCCCCTACCTGGGCCTGCCGAACACCGTAGTGGCGAACAGCGGCGACCTGAGCGTGCCCGCCGGCACCCGGGTGACCTGGACCATGGCGCCCGCAGTGCCGACCGCTTGGACCTGGCCTTCGACGATACCACCTACGCGCTGCGTCCAACCAGCACCGACGCGGGCACCAGCACCTTCAACGGCAGTCGGCGCCTGTTGCAGAGCCGCACCTACCGGATGGCCCCGCACGCCGGCACCCGCGCCGCGAACACCGCCCTCCAGTACCGCTTGGAGGTGATCCCCGACCTGCACCCCACCATCCAGGTGGAGACCCGCACGGACAGCACCGCGCTCAAGCGCCTCTTCTACCGGGGCGAGGTGGGTGACGACCATGGTTTCAAACGCTTGCTGTTCCACTACCGCTTCGTGAGCGGTGGCGACAGTGTGGCCCCCGAACTGCGCAGCGGCACCACCGAGCTTTCGGTGGATCCGCGCCAGACCCGGCAGGAGTTCTTCCACAGCTGGGAGCTGTACGGCCTCACCATCAATCCGGGCGACCGCGTGGAGCACTGGTTCGAGGTGTGGGACAACGACGGCGTGAACGGCAGCAAGAGCGCCCGCAGCACGCCACAGGTCTTCGAGGCCCCCACCTTGAAGGAACTGGCCCAGCAGGAGGAGCAGCAGAACGAAGCGTTGAAAGGCGACCTGAAGGACAACATCCGCGAGGCCCAGGAGCCGCAGGAGGAACTGGACAAGTTGCGCAGGAGCTCCTGGACAAGAAGGAACTGAACTGGCAGGACAAGCAGAAGTTGGAGAACGTGATGCAGCGCCAGAAGGACCTCCAGCAGCGTATCGAGCAGAACACCCAGCAGCTGCGGAGGACCAGCAGCGCCAGCAGGAGTTCCGTCCGCAGGAGGAGCGGATCCCTGGAGAAGCAGAAGCAGGTGCAGGAGCTCTTCGAGAACGTGCTGAGCGAGGAGATGAAGGAGCTGTACCGGAAGGTGCAGGGAGATGATGGAGAAGGTGAACAAGGAGGAGCTCCAGGAGTCCATGCAAGAGATGAAGATGGACCAGCAGGACATCGAGAAGGAGCTGGACCGTGCGCTGGAGCAGTTCAAGCGCCTGGAGGTGGAGCAGAAGGCCGAGGACATCGCCAAGCAGCTGGAGGAGTTGGCGCAGAAGCAGGAGGAGCTGGCCGAGAAGACCGAGGAGGGCAAGGCCGATCAGGAGGAGCTGAAGAAAGAGCAGGAGGAGCTGAACAAGGAGATGGACGAGTTGCGCAAGGAGATGGACGAGTTGGAGAAGAAGAACGCGGAACTGGAGACCCCGATGGACCTACCGAAGACGGACGTGCAGGAGCAACAGATCCAGGACGAGCAGCAGCAGAGCAGCGAACAGCTGGAGAAGAAGCAGAACCAGAAGGCCGGTGAAAGCCAGAAGAAGGCCGCCGAGCAGATGGAGCAGCTCGCCTTCCAGATGCAGAGCGCCATGCAGAGCGGTGCCCAGGAGCAGCAGGAGGAGGACATGGACGCCCTGCGCCAGCTGCTGGAGAACATCGTACACCTGAGCTTCGAACAGGAAGGACTGATGGACGAGCTCACCGGGACCTCGGTGCGGGACCCACGCTTCGTGCAACATGGGCGCACGCAGCGCAAACTGCGCGATGATGCCAAGGTGATCGAGGACAGCCTCTATGCCCTGAGCAAACGCGTGCCCCAGTTGGAAGCCATCGTGAACCGGGAGATGACGGCAGTGAACGGTAACATGGACGAGGCCACGCGCCTGCTGGGCGAGGCCCGCGCCAACGAACGTTACAAGCCCATGGCCGCCGACAAACAGCAGCACGCCATGACCAGCCTGAACAACCTGGCCCTGCTGTTGAACGAGGCCCTGCAACAGATGCAGCAGCAGATGAACCAGAGCATGCCCGGCAGCGGTGAATGCAACAAGCCTGGAGGTAGTGGCGGGGGAAAGGGTAAGAAGCCGAGCATGGCCAAGATGAAGGCTCAACAGGAAGCCTTGCAGAAGCAATTGGAGGAGATGCGCAAGGCCATGGAGAAAGGCAAGAAACCCGGCGAAAAGCCCGGTGAGAAGAACCCTGGAGGAATGGGCATGCCCGGAATGAGCCAGCAATTGGCCAACCTGGCCGCTCAGCAGGCCGCCATCCGCAAGGAGATGCAGAAGATGGCCCAAGAGCTGAACAAGGATGGCAGCGGTAGTGGAAATGGTCTGACCAAGTTGGCCGAGGAGATGGAGAAGAACGAGAAGGACATCGTCAACAAGAACATCTCCCCGGAGACCCTGCGCCGCCAGCAGGACATCATGACCCGCCTGTTGGAGCATGAAAAGGCCGAGCGGGAGCGCGAACTGGACCAGAAACGCACCAGTAACGAGGGTCGCGACCAGCCACCACCCGATCCGGCACGCTACTTCGACCACCAACGGCAACGGGCCCGCGAGGCGGAGCTGTTACGAACAGTGCCCCCGGGATTGAAGCCGTACTACCGCGATCGCGTCAATGCGTATTTCGGTACCTTTGACCGACCCTGAACCGCCCATGGGAGCATTGACCGAACAGTTGGAATTCACCCAGCGCATCGACTTCCCCGCGAAAGCCGAGAACATCGCGCTTGCCGAGAAACTGATCGATGAAGCCTGCTCCAAGCACAACGTGCATGAGAGCCATTACGGCAACATCCTCATCGCACTTACCGAGGCCGTGAACAATGCCATCCACCACGGCAACCGTTTGGACCCTACCAAACAGGTGACCTTGGGTTACGAGGTGAAGGAAGGTCGGATCATCTTCCTTGTGCAGGACCAGGGTCCCGGCTTCGACTTCGAGCACCTGCCCGACCCCACCGACCCCCAGAACCTGGAGAAGCCCCATGGACGTGGGGTGTTCCTGATGCGTGCATTGGCCGACAGCGTGGAGTTCAGCGATAATGGCGCCACGGTGGCCATGGCCTTCAGCCTGCAACCCGTGCAAGCATAGCACCAACGAGCATGCCCACCATCGCGTTCAAGGCCGTGGATGTTCCCAACGCCTTCCGCGACCGTGCGCTCCTTCGCCGCTGGTTACAAGGTGTGGCTCGAGACCACGGTCATAGTATCAACGAGCTCAATTATGTGCTCATGACCGATGCGGCACTCCTCGCCTATAACCAGCGCTACCTGGGCCACGACGACTATACGGACGTGATCACCTTCGATGGTCAGACGGGGACCGGCGTGAGTGGCGACATCCTCATGAGCCATGAGCGCATCAAGGACAACGCAGCCAGCTTCGGAGTGCCCGCCCAACAGGAGCTTCGCCGGGTGATGGTCCATGGCTTGCTGCACCTGTTGGGGCACGGGGACAAGACCAAGGCCCAGAAGGAGGCGATGCGTGCCTTGGAGGACAAGTACTTGGCGCGACTGTGAAGCGCCCTTGAACGATGAAGGCCCGGCATCTCCAGGATGCCGGGCCTTCTTGCTTGTAGCGCCTTGGGTCAGGCGCGGTCGCTGCTGCGCTGCACGCCCACGAGGTCCTCGATCTTGCATAGTGCACCGGCCACGGCTGCATACCCGGTGATGGCCACGGCCTTCGCCTTGCTTCCGCCTTTGCGGAAGTCCCATACGTCCTTTAGGAAGTCTGGGAAGTTCTCCGCGTTCATCAGGTCATAGGCTACGGACATGGACGTGGTGAGCGAGCGTGCTGTGTGCCAAAGACCGAATGGCACATAGAGTGATTCGCCCGCCTTGATCACGAACTTGTACGGGGTCACGTTCTTGAACAGGGGGAAGCGGTCGTAATCCGGGTTCTCCGGGTCATTGATCAGTGACTTCCACGGATCATTGGGGTCCGCATACATCATATGCGCCTGCTCGCGCGGGTACACGGTGAACTCCTTCTCCCCGTACAACTGGTTGATCCAGGCGCTGAGGTGGTAGTAGTCGATATGGATGTAGGGGAACTGCCCACCGGGGCCGCCGATGAACAACTCGGTGGCGTTGCCCCAGTTGCCGCGCTGGAACCAGCGGCTTTCCAACCAATTGGGCCGGGCATAACCCAGGTCCAAGGGGTTCATGTGGCCGGCCAACTCAGGTAGCTGACCACGGATGTGGTACTTGCACGGATAGGGCACAGGACGGCTCGTATCCTTGCCTTCGACCAGGTCCAGGATCTCGGTCATGGTGTACTCCACCCCGTTCACCACCGTCTTGCGGTCGCCGAATCGGGAGCGGAAGAACTCCGGCGTGAAGGTCCCCGAGGCCTTCCACTTCTTGCTGGCATCCTTGAAGACCAGGGGAATGCCTTTCTTCCAGTATTCGTTGTAGAACTCCCTATGGGTAAGCTCCCCTTCTGCAACGCGTCTGATCTCCATGGAACGTGTCTATTGGTTAGTGGTCCGATCGGGTATAACGAAGTTCGGTGCCGGAAGGATACCTCGACGCGTCGATAGGGGCAGAAAATGAACACGGGCCGACCCCCAACTGGGATCGGCCCGTGCAATAGGGTAGGAGGATTATTTGCCAGCCGGGGCAACACCCTTCACCTTGGCGACCAACGCATTGGCCAACTCGATGCTGGCCTGAGCATCCGTCCGGGCAGCGGCAAGGCCATCAGGGCTGGCCGTGTTCACGGCGGTCAGGTTCTTCTCCAGGCGGGTCATCATGCCCGCGATCTCGGTGCGCAACTGGCCCAAACGATCCAGTTCGGCGCCCGTTGCGGTCTTCAGCTGCTTATTGTTGGAGAGGCTGAGTTGCTGCACGGTGCCCAAGGTCTCCTTCAATTGACCGGAGAGGGCACGCACCTCTTGCTGCTGAGGGGTCTGCACGGTGGCTGTGGCGGCCGTACCGGATTGGGCCTGGGCCGACGTGAAGCTGAGGAACAGAGCGGTAGCGATCAAAGCGAAAGTGCGCATGGGATGGGGTTGTATGGCGGTATGACGTGGTATCGAACTCCGGCGGTGCCTGAGGGCCGATGGAAATACGAAGATAGGGGGTTGTACGGGTCAATACACCACCAAGCGCAGCGGTCGCTCATTCGAACCCGGCCATCGCATCAGGATAGGTGCCGGCCGGAATATCATGAAGGGTGAACGCCTCGGAACCTTGCGGGAAGGTCCGAGGCGTTCGGCGGTCGGGAGAGACCTGTTATTCAGATCATGCGCAGGCGCTGCAATACCGCTGGTCGGTAGCTGCGCTCGATGGCAGGTCACTGCTTCATGAAACGGAACGCACGGTAGGTATCGTCCGCAATGCGCACCGTGTAAAGGCCGTCTGGCAGCGCATCCACGGCGATCGGCGCGCCATCGTTCAACATGCCCTGGAGCACAACGCGCCCGCCAGCGTCGTGGATCGTGTAGGCGATCACGCTCGATGGCCCGTTGATCCGAATGTGGTCCGTTGCCGGGTTGGGAAGCACCTGCAATGTTCCCGCTTCATGCGCTGCAACGTCCGTGGTGATCTCCACGACCACGTTCACGTTCACCGTGTAAAAGCAGAAGTTGGCGTCCATCACCAAGCAACTGTACAAGCCACCGGCGGTGATGGTGATGGTTGGTGTGGTGGCGCCCGTGCTCCATTGGTAGCTGTTGAAACTGGCCGGCAGGCCCAACTCGTAAGGTAGTTGGGTCTGGTCGATGATGACCGGTGGTGTTCCCACGACCGACTCCGGGTCGAACTCATCCGCCCCCATATCGCAAGCGGGGTTCCCGCGCGCTTCACTGTCGATATCGGCGGCCACCACGAAGAAATACTCGCCCAGGTCGTTCAGCTCACAGTTGTTCATGTGCAGGTCGGGTTGCCCGGGGAAGACGGGATCGATGTCGCTATCGCCGACACCCTGCCCTGTACCGGTCTGGTGTGCGGCAACTGTTGCGTAGCCGTTGCCACCTACTTGGGAAAGCAGGCTACCCGTGCTGAACAGGCAGTTGTGGTCTTCCGTAGCGACGTTGTCCGGCACTTGCACGTTATAGGCCAGGCCACCAGCGTTGTTCGCGAATATGTTGTTGCGCACGAAGGCATCCTGACCGTCGTTGAAATTGCTGAGGTGGTAGAAGGCATAGCTCTGGAACTCGTTGCCTGCGGCCACCAGCACGCTGTTGTGCACGATCTTCATGTCCCACAGGTTGTACACGGCCAGGCCCCACACATCACCAGTGCCGTTCACGTACACCATATTGTTACTGATCATGTTGCCGGTGGTGCTCTGTGTGTTACCCGCCTCGATACCGGTGCACCCATTGATGGCATAAGCGCGGATGTCGTTGCGCCGGATCTGGCTGCCCCCGTCGAAGAAGGTGGTGCGGATGCCCACGTACCAATCGCCCACGGTGGTGGTGAAGTCGTTGTCGCTGATGGAACCCGAACAGTGGTTCAAACGGATACCGGTGCCGATCTGCTGGCGGAACTCGTTGCCGCTGATGATGAGTCCATCGCAGCGGGCGCCGTTGAAGCCGTAGGCGTCGATCTCCACGGCGGTGTTGCCATCAAAGAAGGAGTTGTCCAGGATCAATACATCCTGCGGGTTGTTGTTCGTATTGAGGTTGAACTGGTCGCAGTGCACAAGGATGCGATCGAAGTAGGCGGAACCCGAGGGGTTCGTGCTTCCGCGGAACACGCACTGCTCGATGATGAGACCTTCGATAGCGTTGATGAAGTGGATGGCACGCGCATAGTTGAAGTCCAACGGAAGGAAGTTGAGCTTCTCGAACAGCACGTCGTCCGTACCATCCAACTTGAAGATGTGGTTGTCCAATGATCCGTTGGCATCGTACTCGAGGTTCACCAACTGCGATCCGTTGCTGCTGTTACGGAACTGGATCGACCCCGGCGTACCACTGATCTCGCCCAGGCTGTACTGACCGGTGTAGGTGCCGGGCCGGATGTCGAAGATGACATTACCGGAAGCGCCTTGTGCGTTCAGCGCGTTCACCGCAGCGGTGATGGTGGCATAGTCAGGCTGAGCACCACCCACGGTGTAAGTGCCGCTCAGCTGTGCCTGTGCCAAGCCAGCGAACGCGGATGCGAGAAGAAGTGCGTAGAGGTGTTTCATGGCTTGGTCATTTTATCGAGGAATCCTTTGCCCTTCTTCAGGAGGTCGTTGGCACTGCCGCCGCTAGATCCGGTAGTAGTCCCGCTCGATGTTCCACTTCCACTGGTGGCATTCTGCACCGCTTGCGAAGCGGATGAAGGCGTCTTGCACAACATGCCTGGTTCATAGCTGCTTATCCGTGCGATATCATCCGCACTCGTGAGCATCCACACCTCCATGGCGGTGATCTTGAAGGTCTCTCCGGTCTTCTGGCCGTTCTTCCACACTCCACCGGCCTTGGTCACGGTCATCCGAGTGTGTGCATCCTGTGTGGCGTTCCACCATTCCATCATGTTGGGTTGCTGGTGTTTGACACCGGGGTCCGGGCAGTACTGTTGGGCGTAGGTGCTCTTCTTGTTGAAGGCACGATCCAGGACGTTGTTCACCAAGGTAGCTCCATTCACGTTGAGCTGCGTGGTGCTTCCCTCCACGAAGTGGTCGGGATGGAGCATGGCCATGAGGTAGGCCTGCATCTGTTCACGGGTCCCTTCGCGAAGCATGCGGTGGGTGTGCATGAACACCTCCACATCACTGCCGAATGCCGGCACTTCCACGGTGGGCAGGGCGCGCAGCGCAGCGCTGGCCTGTTGCTCCTCCAACTCGCCCCGGAAGGTGCGCATGGCATCGAGCTCCTCCTGGCTGTATGTGCGCACGACTCCCGCCTTGCTCTCGCGGCCCACGGCCACCATGTTCTCCTTCCACGGGCCGCTAACCGCATCGCGGTAGAAACGTACCTCCACGATCTCGTACATGGTGGTGAGCTCCGTGTAGCTGGTCTTCGTGTCGTACTCGATCTCCACGGGAATCGTGAAGGAGTTCGGCGTGTGCCAGATGACCCCTTCCTCCGAAGGGATGCGCAGGAAATGCAGATCGCCGACCATGGAGTTGGCGCGATGACCGAGGAAGGCGAGGTAGCGCTCCCTGATCATCCCTATCATCTCATCCTTGGTGGGCGCGGGCAGTCCGAAATACTCGTTGTCGCTGACCTTCATCTCGCGGAAGCTGGTGCTTGCCCCATAGTGGTAGCGCGCGGTGCCTGTGATCTTCACCTCGGCCTTGGGGTACTCGGGCACATTGGCATTGCGCCAAACAATGGCCCCGCGCACCCACATGTATTGTGCGTAGGTGCTGTTCCAGTCCTTCTTCGTCGGGCCCGGCGCCAGTTCCACGCGCAACACCCCGGGATTGGTAAGGTCCTTCAGGATCTGGGCGTCGCTGGGTTGGGCGTAGGCGGCCAGCACGGAGAGGCTGATGGCGGCGAGGGCGAGGGCGATACGGATGCGCATGACCGGGTTGGAATTGACCCGGCGAACTTGACCCGTTCCGCTGAAGTGGTGCTGGACGATCGGGTGAACGACCGAAAATGATGGGTGAACGTCAGAGCGTCCGTATCCGAACCATCAGCGCCTCCTTGTGCGTCTTGCCTACGGGGATGTTCTCCTTGCCGATGCGCACGTAACCCTCTTCCACGGCGCTCACCTGTCGCAGATCGACCAAATAACTGCGATGGATACGCAAGTGATGAGGACTGTTGAGCTTCTCCTCCACTGCCGCGAGCGTGCTGGTGATGACGAACTTCTTGGCAGGCGTGTGCAGGGTGACGTAGTTGTCATCCGCTTGTGCGTAGTGGATGTCGTCCAAGGGCACCTTCACCAGCTTGCCTTTATCTCGGATGAAGATGCTGTCGGCTATGACGAACTCGCTGCGCTGGGCTTCGCTTGGAGCAATATTCACCTCGACATCATTGGCATAGCGGGCCAATGCGATCTCGATCTGTGAACGCAGTACGTTCTCATCGAAGGGCTTGATGATGAACCCGGCCGGACGCAAGGGCTTGACCCGATCGAGCGTGGCCTTGTCGCTGTGGCTGGTCACGAAGATGAAGGGCACCTTGTACTTGGCATTGACCCTTTCCGCAAGCTGCACACCATCGGCACCGTCACCCAGGTTGATGTCCAGCAGGAGCAGGTCGGGCGTGTGTGCCGCGATCTCGGCCATGGCATCAAGGGCATTGTCGCAGGCGGCGCAGACCTCATACCCCAGTTCCTCGAGGTGCGCGCGCAAGTCCTCGGCGATCAGTGGTTCGTCTTCGACGATGAGGATGCGGACGGAGGCCATTCAGCGCGCAAGTTTGAAATTCCGCACGATCATTTCCACCACAGTACCACGCTCGTTCCGGATGCTCCACTCGGCCTTGAGTTTGCTGGCAAATGTCTTGATCATGCCAAGACCGAACCCGGTGCTATCGGCACTACGATCCGCGTCGGGGTCGTAACCGATGCCGTTGTCACGGACGGATATCCGAAGCGCGTCTCCTGAATTGGTCATGCCGATCACAAGCACTCCTTCACCCGCATCCGGCCAAGCATACTTCAGCGCATTGGTGATCAGCTCGTTGAGGATCAATCCCAAGGGTACCGCCGTATCCACATCGAGACTGAGGTCATCGATGGCCAACTGGAGCTGAACGCTATCAGCACGGTCGTAACTGCTGATGAGGCTGGAGGCGAGCTTCTCGACGTATTCCTTCATCTGCACGCCGGTAAGGTCACCATCGCGGTAGAGGTCCTGGTGGATCAGGGCCATGCTCTTCACACGCAGGCGGCTGTCGTTCACCGCTTGCTTGGCCGTTGGATCGGCGATCCCGCGGCCTTGTATGCTCAGCAAGCTGCTCACCGTTTGCAGGTTGTTCTTCACCCGGTGATGGATCTCGCGCAGGAGAAGCTCCTTCTCCTTCAACTGCTCATCGATCACGGCGTTCTTACGCGCCAACTCCTCACTCGTGCGCTTCTTGATGCGGTAAGCACGAAAGGCGAACAGCGCAGCCAAGAGCACCAGCGCCGCGCCGGCTGCTATGGCCTTGATGGTGAGCGATCGTTGCTCCAGCTGAGCCTTGTTCTCGGCCAAGAGCATGTCCTTACGGCCGCTGTCATACTTCTCCTGCATCTCGGTGATCTGCGCACTTCGTTCCGAGTTGAACATACTATCGTTCAATGCGGACCACCGCTTGTGGTGGAACAATGCGGAATCCAGCCGCCCGTTCCGCTCGAAATAAGCACCGAGGTACGCGTGGCTGTTGGCCACAACGGCCATGGCCTGGCTTGTCGTGGCGAGCTCCATGCCTTGTCGCAGGAAATACAGTGCACTGTCCTGATCACCGACCTCACCATGCAGGCGACCCAGATTGGAAAGGACACCTGCGCGTGAGTGGTCATCCTCCCCTACCGGCATCACCGCCAGTGCGGACCTCATCACGCGCATCGCCTCGGACTTCATCCCTTGCCGGTCCAATACGTTCGCCAAGTTCATCCGCGCGTTCCCCGCATACACCTCCATGCCTGCTTGCACAAGAATGCGCTCAGCCGCACGGTAACGCTCAGCGGCGCGGTCATACTCGTGTAGTTCGAAATGGATGTTGCCCAGATTGTTCGATACGTTCGCGACCCAGACCGTGTCATTGATGGCATTGAAGCCGTCCAGGGCCATTGTGAATTCCGCCATTGAACGGTCCCAGCGCTTCTGCTTCTCGTGTACCGAACCGATGTTGTTGTGGGCCATGGCTTCATACCAAGGGTCACCCCCCCGCTCGAAATGCTGCAAGGCTTGGAGGTAGTGTTCCAAGGCACGGTCATGCTCACCAAGTCCGGTGTGGCACATGCCCGTGAAGTTGTGGCCCATACCTCGTTGCAGTTCCGTGCCTCCCTTCTCCGCCACCATTCGGTATCGCTCGGCGAAATACAAGCCGCTATCCGGGTCCGTGAAGACCGTGGCGCGCAACAGTTCGGTGAGCACCGGAAGGCGCGTCGTATCGTTGGGCAATTGTTGAACGACCCTGATCAGGCTATCCACTTGGGCCAGAGCGGGCAGTACACCGAGCGCCATCGACCAGCAGAGCATCATTCTTCGCATGGCCGCAAGATCATGAAGGTCCGCAGATAGGAACAAGCCGACCGATGCCCACGTTCACGGATGCAGGTAACGACCCGCTTGTACCAGCCCCATCCCCTGGTCCACGCAACGCCACAAGTAAACTCCCGCAGCACGACCGTGCATGTCCAACACTGCAGATCCGTTGATGCTCATTGTCCGTGCGATGGTCCGGCCTGTCCCATCGAGAAGCTCCACAGCGAACCGATGTGTGTCGGGACCTGACCATGAAAGCGTGTTGGCCTGGGCATGAAAGATGAATGGGCTGGTTGATGCAAGGCCCGACACCCCAACGTTGAGATCGGCCGCATCCAGGCCCACCACAAGCATGTCATGGTCGCTGCACCGGAAGGCGTTCGCTTGGTAATTGGCCAGGTTATCCTCGTGGTAGTCCAGCTCGGCGGGCTCATCGCTGTTGATGTGCCAGACCGCAGCCCCGGTGACCACGCCCTCCAGTGCATCAGTGGCCAGCACATGGTCCAACGTTCCGAAGCGACCTTCGAACCGATAGCTGTGCTCCTCCTCACCGAGCAGGGTGCTCATGCCCGCCGCGCGCAGTGCATCCAGTGGATCCTCCTGTGCATAGGCGTTGAGGTCACCCACGACAAGCTGCGCAGCGATGCCCGTGGTGGAACGGATCCCCGACCAATGCGCCAGCAGCTCTTGGACCTGGGTGCGTCGCAGCGCGTTGTAGCACCCCTGTCCGTCGCCTTGGTCCACGTTGGCACCAGTGGCATTGTCACACAACTTGCTGCGCAGGTGCATGCTACTGAGCAGGAAGCGTCCGCCTGTGGCGTTCACCGTGAAGGACTGGGTGAGGTGCGGTCGCTGGAACGTGAACGTGTTCAGTTCATACAAGGGACCCGTGGCCGAAAGGACAGATGGCTTGTAGAGAATGATCGACTTGGTCCCACCACTGCCCGATGCATCCTCCTCAAGTCCCACATAAGTGCCGGTACCCATCGCCATGTTCAGTGCCGCGAGCAGATCGGTCCATGCGGCATCGTTGTTCTCCAGTTCGCACAGTACCACGGCATCGGCATCCACCGCTTGCAGCGCTGCCACGAGCTTGGTGCGTTGCCGCTGCTGTTCGGCCTGGGTCGCCGCACCCCAGACACCGAGCGTGGTGAAGTAGTTGAGCACGTTGAGCGAGGCCACCCGTACGGTGCCGCCCACCTCCGGCAACGCAGGACGAGCCTGGTGCGCAATGGGCACCACACCGACCGGTTGCAACCGGTATTCATCAAAGGCATAGTGCACCACGGCAACCAGATCGGTGACGGTACTGCCTGTGCGCAACGTGCCTTCCACACTTTGAAGCGGTGGTGGTTCGGGATAACTGGAGGTGCGGCCATCATCGAGGATGATGCGACCGCGCAGGTTCAGGTCCTCGCGCGTCAACACGGCCGTCACATTCGCGGAACCGGTACTGGTGGTGCCCGAGGCCACCACATCGTTGGGGTCGACCAGTTGTGTCGCGGTGAATGCCCGCTCCGGACCGAGGACGACCTCACCATACCGCAACCAGTTCTCCGTGTCGTTCACCACCAGGGCTTGCGGGAATCGCACCAACATGCCCTCGTAGCGCTCCCACAGGGCTGGATCACCGATAGGGAGGGTGAGCTGGGTAGGAGCGACCACCGCAGTGCCCAATTGCTGTACGGCGGTCACCGTACGGATCTCCGTGAGCCCTTGGAACTCATCCACCGTTCCTGTCACCTGCAGGCGTTGACCTACCGTGATCCCTGATGCGTTCGGCTGGTACACGAAGACCCCGTTGCTGGTGGCGGGGTCGCTGTCGCAGGTCGGGTCCTCGATGAAGTAGCCCTGCATGGTGCCGGTACCGAGGAACACCGCCGTTACCGTGCCCGTTGTGGTGACCACTGTACCGTCCAAGGCGCTGGCCGTACCACTGCCTTGAATGGTGCAAATGGGGGTCTGGGCCTGGGCCACAGTTGCACAAACGAACGCGAGCGACCACAGGGATGAACGTTGCATGCGCCGAAGGTACTGGCCGTGTCCTTGCCGATCAGTAGGACCCCGGCACGTCCTCGTCCACCACCAGAATGATGTCCGCCTGGCCGAGGGACTCCGCTTGTAGTTGGTTCAACCCGGACTGGGCGACCGTGGCGATGGTGACCCGTTCCAACGCGGGTGCGAAGCGTTGCAAGTACCAACCGATGCCCTCCTGGAAGTCGGAATGGAAGCTGCCGTTGATGTGCAGGAAATGCTTCCCCTTCGTGGCATGTTGTGCGATGAAATGGGCCATGGTCGCATCCTTCAGGGCCTGGGCCTGGGCCATGGTGGGGCTAGCGTGATCTCCCATCATGCCCAGCATCTTCACATACCCGGGCAATGCCGCGTCATAGGCGATGGGTAGTGGCGCGACCCAAGTGCGTTGACCTGCGGACAACGTGTCCAAGGCGGCGAACCCGCCCGTGCTCACGGCCCGCGCATATCGCCGTGGCACATTGGTGGCGATGACGGGAATGCCCTTCTCCTTGGCAAGATCCACCAACGGCGCATAGTCCGTTGCATGGTTCTTCCATAGCCGTGCCAACGTATCAAGTGCCTTACTGTCGATCCCACCGCGCAGGTAGCGGTCCAACGTCGCTTGGTCATCGGCCTCGAGCATCTCGGCGCCCAGCACCAAGGGACCGCGCGTTGCCATGTGCCGCGCCAGTTCCAGTTGCAACCAGTGCGCGATCGGGTTGTTGTGCAATTCGCCGAACAACACGATGTCCGCACCATCCACCAACTTGAGCAAGCGTTTATGTGAAAGGGGCTTCCCTTTGGCATCGAAAAGCGCATAGTTGGGAAGTACTTGGGCTCGTAAGGAGCACCACGCCGTCAGTGCGGTCAGTACCAGAAGGGTTCGACGAAGCATGCTGTGAAGTAAACGCTTCAGGCGCGCATGGGCCTGACGATCGCATCCGGATCCCGTATCTTTTCCGACGTGAACCCCGACAAGACCCTATCCCATACCGATGTGCCGGTGATCGAGGAACCCCAAGTGGCCCCGGACCATACGGCACCAGGCCTGTTGGCGGAGCTCTGTGCGGGGGTCGAAGAGCGTGGCCAAGTGACGGTTCACTGTATGCTACACGCGGCAGAAGGCGATTGTATCCGCATCTGGCCCAGCACCTACCTGGTGTGTCGGCACAGCGGCCATCGCAGTCAACTACTCCTGGCCGAGGGGATCCCATTGGCACCCGTCTGGATGCCGGTGGCGGCCGGGCGCAGCGTGGGATTCACGCTGCTGTTCACCGGTCTTCCCCAGCATTGTGTGCTGTTCGATCTCGTGGAAGAGATACCGGATCCGGGGGGCTTCCATGTATCCGGTATCCTGCGCAATGGTATGGATGTGTATCGTGTGGACCTGTGACGCATAACTGCACCGGGATCAAGGATCGTACGAAATGTCCATGAGCGTGAACCGCCCATAGGTGAAGGGACCTTCGGGCATCTCCCAAACGGTTTCCCCATGGCCGGGTAACAAGCG
>JADKCV010000047.1 GCA_016718655.1 Flavobacteriales bacterium
AAGGGTGATCACCGTCGAACCGATCGGGTTATCATCGCTATCCTTCAGCGCACGTGCCGGAACAGTGACGTCCGGTGTGATGTTAGGGCTTGACCCAAGCGTGTTGTACGTCTGCGTGGTGACTACCCCGCTGCCGTCGTTGTACCGGATGACCGTTTCGGGTAGCAGGTACGTTCCGCCAGCCGGGGCGCTGCCAATCGTGATCCCCGTATTCCCGTCCGTCTGACGAACCGTTACGTCCGGTGCGGTGATGGACGCCTCCCCAGCCGATGCGACCGTTACGCTATCCAGTTCGGTTCCCTCGCTATCAACAAGGACCACCGTTCCTTCTTCGCAATCATCACCGCTACCCGGTGGGCATTCCGTGCCGCTCCATCCGCTCTCGGGTTCCACGGCGCCAACAACGAACACCGCCCGCTCTTCGACAAGGCGTGTCGCGTTGGCCGGGTTCAAGTTCGTGGTGCTCGACTGCTCGTAGATCTTCAGCGTCCAGTTACCAGGAGGCGACAACTTCACTTGGCCGTTCAGGGCCGTTGGCGTGTCCGTTTCTTCAAAGCGTATCAGCGTCGGGCTACCGGCAACAAGCGCACTGCATAGGCAGTAGACGCTTGCGTTACGCTCCGGATCACGGAACCACAACAACCACCGCGAGGGGGTAAGCGTTGGCCGTGCATTGACCAACAGCGTGTTCAGTGTTCCGCGCTCAATTTGCATCGTCGCAGCATTCGTCGTACTGGTTGCCGTTGCGTGGCGTCTTCAGCCCGTAAGGGTACTGCCAGCGCGATTTGCGCGTGATCACGCCACCCTGATACATCTTCTTGACCCGTTCCTCGTTTGCTACGTTCGTCTCATAGGTCGGGTAGTCCGTCAGGTTGTTCTTCAGGAAGTCGATCAGCAGCGTGTAAGCCTCATCCGCCGCCGTTCGCGCGTCAGTGATCTGCTGAGTGAGTGCCCGGTCGCTGGATTGGTACGCGCCATCGCTGACCGTATGCACCCCGTTCGCGGTTGGCTCCGCTGCCATGCGAGGCAAGGCCCTTTGCAGGGTGCGCCAAGCAAGTGCGTACTTCACGTATCGCATCAACGCGATCAAGGCCGTCTCTCCGGTCAACGTGGAATCGGCTTGCACGGCGTCATCCAGTTCGTCGTACAACGTGCGGCCAAGAACCTTTTCAAGTTCCTGCTGTGACAACCTCAGGAACGGGGCCAACTTCACGTCACTAACGATCTTCGCCAGCCCCGTGATGTCGCGCACCGTGGCCAGGCTAATGATGTAGGTTTCACAGCACGCCATTGTCCTCGGGTGTTTCTTCGTCCGTCGTGTCCGCTGCTCCTTTCTTTGCAGGCATCGGCTTTGGTTCCGGCGCCGCTTTCTTCTCGCCCGGGATCGCTTCGCCCTTCTCGCCTCCCAACTCCGGCAGGTCCAGTTCCTCGCGGATCTCGTCGCGGGTCATCACCTGTAGCTTCAGGTCGTCGCTGACACCTTCCTCGCGGAATAGTTCAAGCTGCTCGATACGGGCTTCCCAGACATCAGCCAATCCATCAGCGTTCATCAGGCGAACAAGGTCGCGCGTGATGATCTGTTGCATCGGGATCACGAACCCGTTCATGAACTGATCCACCGCTGCTTTCAACGCTGATCCCTGCGAGGATAATCCGCCTGCCGTGTCCATGCGGTAGAGGATGTCAGGCACGCCGTAGCCGCGAACGATCACCTTTTCCGCGTTGTCGCGCATGGTATCCAACTCCCCTGCATGGTCGCCACGTGGCAGCGATGTCAGCGTAGGCGCCCCCTCCTCAGTTGTCCCGAACGTGTGGAAGATGCCGCGCCCGGTAGCGCCGGTGTAGGCGTCTTCAATGTCCTTGTCGTACTGTTCAAGGTCTTTGGTATCCCCGCTGATGAACGTATGCAGGTGAACGGACGGACGAAAACCGGTATCTATCTGTGTCTTGTTGAACGCTGGAACCTTGATCCACACCTCGCAGTCCGGAACGATAGGCAGGAACCACGGTTCGGAATAGTGGTCGCGTCCTTGCTTGTACGTCTTGGTATACAGCACCGACTTGGACCGCTTGCCCGTAATGTCGAACGCGGGTAGCTTCACGGGCTTGAACTTCTCCCCTGCATCGGTGCAGCGTGACCAGTCAGCGGACCAGAAGTAGTCCTTGACCTTGCCGGATTGCAAGTGTCCAGCCCGTAGCCGTGACACGTCCAAGTGATCGAGCCGCGCAATGGATCCACCGTAGGCCCTGCGTACTACCCACGCCTTGGAAAGACCAAGCGCGATGTCGGATGCTGTAGCGTGTAGGAACTCTTCCTCGGAACTGTCCAGCATCCATTGTTGGAACCGCTCCTGTGCCGCTTCTATTTCTTCGCCTTCACGATCGTAGAACTTGACCCCCTTCCCGGCGATGAACGCGGTCGCCATGGACCAGCAACGGCCAAGGGGAACACAGTTGTCCCGAAGCGTTCCGATCGCCTGCGGGAACAGGTTGTCAAGGCCAAACGACACCCACTCCTGACCAGTGTAGGTCTCTTCCGTGGTAGGCGCGTGCGTCCCTTCCTTGAGGTAGGCGTGGAATGTGAAGCGGTCCTTTTTCATGTGTACAAAAGGGGCGGGCCTCATCAACCCGCCCCCAGTGTCTTAGGTTAGAACGGAATCACTTCTCGACCACCAGACCCGAAGAGAATACGTTCGGCGCCTTGCGTTGGAGCATGGCCACGAACTTGTCATCTTCCAGCTTTTCGTCTGTCACCTTCATGGTTCCATACTGCGTGGGCACGTCCAACAGGACCTTACCGTTCGCCAGTTTGAAACCCCTTACGCGCTTAGGCGCTGCGGGTGCCTTGATTTCTTTTTCGTCTGCCATTGTCGTTCGTTATTAGGTGGTCACTTCGTAACCGGCCAACGTGGTCAACGTGGTGGCCTCGTTGGTATCGAAGAAGTGCGGGCACGGCTCATCCATGTTCTCGGCGCGGATGGAGAACGTGTTACCCACTTCAGCCTGATCCGAGCTACCCACGTGCGTGAAGAGCTTGGCACCGCTGTCCTTGCCGATGATCTTGAAGACCCCGGCCTTCAGTTCGAGGATAGCCACGATGTCAGGACCAGCAAGGCTCTCGATGAAGTTCCGAGCCTGGATACCCAAGTCGGCGACCTTGCCGCTGAACTCCTGGTACCACGACTTGGTTTCCGGGTCGTACTCTTCTTTCCAGATCACGCTGTCCTTGTCCAGCTTCAGGGCGAACAGGCCCTGAGTAGCGGCGAAGGTGATCTCGTCGTATTGGTTCTCCGTTGACGTAGCCGCCCAAGCGGTGATCTCGTCAAGGTTTCCCAGCCAGATGCGGTTGTGATACACCCCAGCGGCAACCTGCGAACAGTTGTTCTCGCCTGCGATGAATCCACCCGTTAGCAGTTCACATTGTGCCATGGTTCGTGTGTTGTTTGGCTTAGGCGGGAGGCTCAATTACCTCCCGCCCTTACCTAGTTGTTGTTAGGATGCAGGACCCCAGTATTTGATGGAGCTACCGGTCAGATCGCGGTAACCCACGCCGCCCTTGAAGCGGAACTTCCACCACAGGTACTCTTCGTACTGGTCCATTCCGGTCTTCAGGTTGGTGAAGTCGCTTTCCAAGTCCATAGCAGCGGTCAGGTTCCCGTTACGGCTCAGCATGACGATACCGGTACCAGTCAGGAAGTTCTGAACCACCACGGGCACAGGGAAGCCGGGGAACATGAACTCGGCGAACGTTCCAGCTTGCAGGGTTTGCAGGCCGGGAGTGATCAGGCCGGTTCCGCGCAGCTTGACATAGTTCTGATCGAGGAACGCGTATTCCTTCGGGGACATCACGATGTGACACTTGCCTGCCATGATCGCGCTGGCGAAGTCCACGTCCGTCATAGCCTTGTTGATCAAGGCTTGGCAGATATTGTACACACCCTCCGAATCCGTGCCAGCGCTACCACCGCTCGTTGGAGTGGTCGTGCCTACGTTATCAGCGTTGAACACTGCGGTCAACAGTTGGTCGGCGAAGCCAGCGGTGATCCAGTTGGAACCACCGTTCCACATCTCGTTGCCGATCGCCTTGGCGGTACGCGCCGACACATCAGCAAGGATGCCAGCCTCGAAAGCGCCGATGCCCTTGTAATGCTGTCCAGCTGTCAAGCCTTGGGCCGTGAAGTAGTCCTCGAACCCATGCACGCAGATCTGGTCACGAACCAAGCCCTTCTTCAGCGTGATGCTGGTCTGGGAAATGGTCGTGTCGTTGTTGCCGTCGATGTCCGTGAAACAAGCGTCCCCATCGGCGATGGTGATGCTTGTGGTCATCTTGGGCAATTTCAGCGTGTCGGCCTTTACGTTGGTGTACACGTTGCCGTACTTGCGGAGGTACGGGAGTACATCGTTCGATGCGATCGAATCGAGGTAGAAGTTCAGCTTGGTCTCGTCGGACCACGCTGACAATCCGGAAAATGCTACTGCCATTGTCTATGGGTTTGGTTAGTTCTGTTTGACGCCGGACAACTTGCGGTCCAGCGCTTCGAGTGTCTTCTTTGGTCTTGATCTCCGATGGCGACAGCGTTGGTCCGTCTGCGACATCAGCAGCACCCGGCTTTACCACGGTACCATCCGCGTTGCTCACGATCGCCTCTTCAACGGGCGTCTCTTTGAGCTTCTGGACTTCAGCCTGTGCGGCTTCGGCAGCGGCCTTGGCTTCAGCTTCGGCTTGCTTGGCGGCGTCTACTTCTGCGGCCTTTTCGGTCAGTGTTTCGACCTGCGCATTCGCCTCGTCCAACTGCGCTTTGTAGCCCTTCAGTTCTTCGGCCATGGAAGCGATGATACCGGCATAGTTCGCCGAGACATCAACCTTGACCTTGGCCTTGAACGACCCATGTAGTCCAGCCTTCACGGCCTCGATAGGGGTGATAGGGATCTCTACTTCGACCTCGGTCTGTTCCGTGGCTTCGGTAGTCTCCGCTTGTTCCTCTTCGGCCTTGACCTCTTCGGTCACGGTTTCGACCTCCACAGGGGTCTCTTTGATCACTTCGCTCATCGGTACCATCGTTTTAAGGGATGCCGCCATCTTCATGGCTGGGATCACCTCATCGGCGAACCCATTAGCAACGGCCTCTTCAGCCGTGAAGAATGTCTCAGCGGCAAGCCATGCACGAACCTTGTCGCGCTTCTTGCCTGTACGGGACGCGAAGACCTCCACCTGACGATCGTCGATCATCTTGGTCGTGTCGGTCTGTACGCGGTTGTATTGTTCGTCGTAGGTGAACGCCTCGTGGATCATTACGAAACCGTTCTCAGCGATGCGGACCCTCTTGCCCGATGCGCTGACGATAGCCGCGCCACTGGCGGCAACGCCGTAGATCTCCACGGTGACGTCGTGCTGTCCAAGGAAGTCGTGAAGGCCAAGGGATGCCAACGCATCACCTCCGGCGCTCATCAACATCAACGTGATCGGCTGACCCTTGAAGTAGTTGACCGAACGGATGATGTCCTCTGCGGTCCAAGACGTGATCTCGCCAAGGATGGCTAGTTCAACGCCTTGCTCAGATTGCGAACAACGTATGTTGAGCGACCGCATGGCGCAAAGGTCCGCGCCACATATATCGAGGGGGGCTAATGTTTAGCCACGCGGTCTATGATGTGCCGAAGACATCCACGGCTCATATCGTACTGCGCCGAAATGGTGAACTGCACCTCTTTGGTGCTCATCGTGGTATTGGTCAACCCAACAAGGTAGGCTTCATACGCTACGGCATTACGGTACGATACCGGATCCATCACTCCCAACTCCTCCAGCAGGTCGAGGATCTTTTCAGGACCGGCGTCAGGCCCTAGCTTCCTGCGGATGATCTCGATCAGTTCCTGCTTGTTCTTTCTCATAGGGTGGAGTAGGATTCCCGCACCCTGACCCGGTTCTCCACCCGTGCCGCATCTTCGCGATATAGCACCGGTTGAAGGTTCAACATGGTCATTTGTGCGTCTCGTTCGGCTGCTAAGGTAGCGCTGGACGATAGTGTTTGGCGCACCACCCCGCCTGTCGCGTATGACCCACGACCAGGGGCCGACCGGGTGTAGCGCGAACGCAGCGTGTCCAGTTGCTTGACCCCGATGGCTTTGACCACTTCCTGTGGTAGTACGTACTCCCCACGGTGTACGATACCTGCAGGCTCATACTTGCCACCCGACCCCGTGTAGCCACCATCGGCGAACCCTCGGATGCGTTGCACAGCGGCAAGGCCCGAGGCAAGCACGGCGGCTACCCCTGCGATCTTGGCGACCGTTGGAAGTGTCTTATCAGATAACACCTGCGTAGCACCCAAGTAGGTGTTGATCAGAGCTTGGGATATGGCCAGCCCTTTTTGCGCTGCGCTGTCTTGCTTGGCGACGGATGCGAAGGCCCCAAGCGCGTCGGCGGTGGCCCCGATGGACGTTACAACGTTCTGTTGGACCATCAACGCGGCCTCGTCGGCTGCTTGCTTCTCGGCTACGGCATCGGCAACGTCACGGTATGACGCTGCGATCGCTGCGTTACGTTCCGCCTGCTGGGTATCAACATCGGCCTGTTCGGTATTCACTCCACCGCGTACCTCCAACTGACCGATCCCTGCCCAGTCTCGGCGGCTTCTGCGCGCTGCGAAGGCCGCATCTCGTCGGTAAGGACGCGCACGGCCTCCGCTTGCTTGGCCGTGGCCTCGCTGTTGGTCTTGGCGTCCGTCTCGATCACGGTAGCCCCTGCCGTATCGGTCACGACCTGCGCCTCTTGAACCGATGCTGGTCACCGCTCCGCCTGCTGCTCCTTTATCTGGTCACGGACGTACTTCAACTGCACTTGGGTGGCGGCATACTTGACCGTTCCCTCTGCGGTCTTGGCGAGTACACCTTCCAACTTCTGTTCGAGGGCCAGGGTTTGCTCCACGGTATCGGCCTGCTCCAACGATACCCGGATCAGGTCCCGGTACCGGCTGATGATGCGGTCGGTCGCGTCACTCTGTGCAAGCTGCTCCGATGCGTCCAACAACTCGTTGACCTGTTCGCGGAATGCGTCGATACTGGCCTCGTTGCGTAGCGCCGATCCCTGCCCGGTGCCGATGGACTTACCTAGTGCGTCATCGCTCTCGGATAGCAACAACAGCAATCCGGGTCAGGTCGCTTGACCGCCGTGCGTATCGAGGTGGCGATAATGCCGCTTCCGTCTTCTACGCCAAGGACCAGTGCTTGCCATGCGGCTGTGGCGCGGTCAAGGTCGCCGGATAAGTTGTTGGTCTGCTCAGCGGCTACCCGTGATGCGAACCCACTCTGGTTCACTTGGTCGTTGTACTTGGCGATCCCTTCGGCCCCTTGGGTGTAGAGCACGTTGGCAGCACGTACCGCATCCGATCCGAAGATCTGAGCAAGAGCCGCGCTTCGCTGTTCCTGCGTCAGTCCGGCAAGTTGCGTCTGAAGTTGTCCGGCCAATTTCTCCAGCCCGGATGAACTCGCCTTGGGCGTTGAAGGCATTGATGCCAAGGCGCTCCATTTCCTTGGCGCTCTCCTTGGATGGGTTCTGCAACCGTAGGAGCATGGTGCGGAACGAGGTGCCCGCATCGCTACCCAAAAGGCCAGCGGCTGCGAACGCGGTCAAGGCTCCAACGGTTTCCTCGATTGGTATCCCCGCCTGTGATGCCACAAGGCCCGCTTGGTTCAACGCCTGCGCGAAGTCCGTCACGTCACCCGTAGCCGTAGCAGCACCAGCGGCCAGCAAATCGGCCAACTTCGGGATGTCCTTGCCCGATAGTCCAAACTGCGTCATGGCCTTGGATGCCGTCTCCGCAGCCGTAGCCACGTCAAGGTTGCCAGCGGCGGCAAGGGTCAAGGCGCCGGTCAGTGCACCGCCAAGGATGTCCGATGTACTCACGCCTGCCTTCGCCAATGCTTCAACAGCGCCGAGCGATTCCGTAGCCGTGAACCCGAAGTTGATACCAGCGGTCTTTGCGGCCTC
>JADKCV010000048.1 GCA_016718655.1 Flavobacteriales bacterium
ACCGCTTCGCGATCCGCACTAGGTGCAACATGATCGGCACTTCGATCAGCACGCCCACCACGGTGACCAATGCTGCACCACTGTTCAAGCCGAACAGCGCGATCGCCACGGCCACGGATAGCTCGAAGAAGTTGCTCGCCCCGATCATGCTGGCCGGTGCGCAGGTCCGGTACGGGAGGCCCAGCCAACGGCCTCCTTTCCAACTCAGGAAGAAGATGAAGTAGGTCTGCAACGAAAGCGGGATGGCGATGAGCAGGATGTCCAACGGGTTGGCGAGGATCTTGTGCCCTTGAAAGGCGAAGAGCAGGATCACGTGAGCCAGCAGCGCGGTGATGGACACCGGCTTCAACCGGGGAGGAAGCGGGTCTTGAACCACTCTTCACCCTTGCTGCTCATGAGCCAGCGGTGCGTGAAGTAACCTGCCACCAATGGAATGACCACGAAGACGATCACCGAGGTGCTGAGCACGCCCCATGGGATAGCGATGCCCGTGATGCCCAGCAGCAGTTGCACGATGGGGATGAAGAGCACCAGCAGGATCAGGTCGTTCACGCTCACTTGCACCAGCGTGTAGTTGGGGTCGCCACCGCTGAGGTAGCTCCATACGAAGACCATGGCCGTGCAAGGCGCGGCGCCGAGCAGGATGGCCCCGGCGATGTACTCGTTCGCCAGTTCCGGCGTGATCCAGGCTGCGTACAGCTTGGTGAAGAACACCCATGCGAAGAAGGCCATGGTGAAGGGCTTGATCAACCAGTTCACCACCACGGTGAGGCCCAGCCCCTTCAACTGCGGACCGATCTTGCGCACACTGTCGAAGTCCACCTGCACCATCATGGGGAAGATCATCAACCAGATCAGAATGGCCACCGGGATGTTCACCGTGTTGATCTCCAGGTCGGCGATCACCTGCATGCCGCTACCGGCGAGCTCGCCCAATGCGATCCCTGCAGCGATGCACAGCAGCACCCAGGCCGTGAGGTACTTCTCGAAAAAGCCGATGGAGGGTGGTCCTGGTCATAGGAGTGTGTTCAACCGTGAATGGAGGTGGATGAACGTGAATAGGATCCCTTGCAACCCTTATGGACAGTAGGGTCCTTCATCACCACCCACTTTCCTGGACGCATCCCTTGCTGCATTTCATTGCCGTTCATGGACGTTCATTCACGGTCCACTTGCATTCACCTACTGGCCTGCTGCATCACGTACCACAGCTCTGCTGCGATCTGCAGGCAACGCTCGTCGTAGCGGGCGGCCTCCTCCTGGGTGCCATCGGCCACTTTGGGATCCATGTACGGCAGGCTGATGCGGTCCAACGCGCCGAACACGATGGGGCAGTTCTTGTCCGCCTCCGAGCAGGTCATCACCGCGCAGAAGTCCTTCTGGGGGTTGGCGGCATCGTCGTACTTCTTGCTCCAGCACCGCTCGGCTGCGTGGTCCTTTGTGAAGGACACCTCGTACATCGGGTTCTTGCCTTCCGGCCTCACCACATGGAAACCGGCGCGTTCCACAGCCGCCACGGCGCGGGTTGAAGGCTGTGGCCTCGGTTCCTCCGCTGTAGGTGCGCACATGGTCATGGCCGAACTGCCAGGCTGCGGTGGCCGCCCACAACTGGCTCAGATGGCTGCGGCGGCTGTTGTGTGTGCAGATGAAGGTGAGGTCGGCCGTGGTCCCTGCGGCCTTGCGCTCCTTGACGAATGCAACGAGCAGGGCCAAGCTTTCCTTGCGTTCGGCAGGGAATGGCGGCCACGGCGGGAAGCACACGTTCATTCACGTAGCGCTGCAGGTCGGGATGAAGGATGCGGTCCATGGGAGTGGTCGTCGAGTAGGAGTGAGAGGAGAAGGGTCGGAAGAAGCAGGAGATGGTGCATGGTTCGGTAGCAGGTGTTCAGGCCGCAGCCGGGCAGGGCTGCCTTCAGGGTTGGCAGGCGTGCCGCCTTCAGTGCTGACTTATCCGGTTTCATTGCGGACAGGGTCCACGCTGCGCTTCCTGGCCGATACCGTGATGCTGAAGATGCCCGTGCCGCTGGCCTTGAACGCCGCGATCTCCTCCGCGCTCAGAGTGGCGGGAGGATGTCATCCGGCACGATGATGGGCTTGCGCTTCTGCACGCTCACCTGCTCGAAGCCCATGTCGTGGATGATGCCGAGGTATTCGCTTTCCTGCAACGCGGCGCCCACACAGCCGGCATACATCTCCGCGCTGGCGCGCAGGTTGTCGGGGATCGCCCCGCGCAGCACCACATCGCTGATGCTGAAGTGTCCGCCGGGCTTCAGCACGCGCAGCACCTCGCTCAAGGCCTGGCGCTTGTTGGGCACCAGGTTGAGCACACAGTTGCTCACCACCACGTCCACGATGTTGCTCGTGAGCGGCAGCGATTCGATATCGCCCTGGCGGAACTCCACGTTCTGGTAGCCCAGCTTTGCGGCGTTGGCCTTCGCCTTGGCCACCATTTCCGGGGTGAAGTCCACGCCGATCACACGACCGTCCTCACCGGTCTCGTGGCGGGCCACGAAACAGTCGTTACCGGCGCCGCTGCCCAGGTCGAGCACCGTATCGCCTGGCTTGATGCCGGCGAACTGTGTTGGAAGTCCGCAACCGAGCCCCAGGTCGGCATCCGGGTTGTAGCCCTCCACCTGCGTGTAGTCATCGGTCATGATGTTGTACACCTCGGTACTGCATCCACCTGCGCCACAGCAGCTGCTCGCGTTGGTGTCCTTGTCCTGTAAGGCGATCTCCGCGTACTTGGCGCGGACCATTTCTTTCGTTTCGTTCGGAGTTGTCATGGGAGTGGGGGGGCTGTGGAGCGGGGAATTCCCCGCCGTTATGCTCAACAGCAACTGCTGTCGATGGGTTTGTATCTATCGAACATGGCGTTGAAGGCCGACCGTACCTTGGCCCAGGTCTTGGCATCGATGCAGTAGCACACGCTGGTGCCCTCCACGGTTCCGGTGATCAGTCCAGCGTCCTTCAACTCACGCAAGTGCTGACTGATGGTGGCCTGTGCCAGGCCGAGTTCGTCCACCAGGCTTCCGCAGACGCAGGTGTTCTGCTTCAAGAGGTATTGGAGGATGGCGATGCGCGCCGGATGCCCCAGCACCTTGGCCCATGTGGCCAGTTGGTTCTGTTGCGCGGAGAAGAGATCGGTCTTGGTGATGCCCATGGTCGTCTTGTAGATCGCAATATTACGATGATTGTGAGATCATCGGTAGATGCCGATGGAGATTTAACAATTGGCCGTCGGTCTACTTTGGCGCTGTGCGGTAGATCCACACGCCGACCAGGGCGAAGATCACGTTGGGCAGCCACACAGCCAAGAAAGGGTCGAGCCCCGCGTTGGTGGCGGCGACGGTCGTTAGCTTCATGCCGAAGATGTACATCAGGATGAGCAGCACACCCAGTGCCAGGTGAAGGCCCGTCCCCCCCCGCACCTTGCGACTAGCGATGCTCACACCGATCAGGGTGAACACATAGGTGGCGAAAGGGTAGGAGGTGCGTTGGTGTTTCTCGATGATGTAGGGCATCACCGAGTCGTCGCCTTGCTTCTGCTTGGCGTCGATGTAGGCGTTGATCTCGGTCCAGCCCATCGCCATGGCGGTCTCCCAGCGTTGGCCGAGATCGGAAGGTCGTAGTGCGATCAGCGTATCGGACGCTTCGCGCCTGAGCACGGTCTCCGGCTCGGTGGTCATGTCGCGCAGTACCGCATCGAACAGATGCCAGGTGCCGGTGACCGTGTCGAACACCGCGCGATCGGCGTTGAGTTTCCGAAGCAGCACGCCGTCCTCCCAGTGTTCGAGGCTGAACCGGAAGCCTGTGCGCTCCGCTACGTTGAAGCTCTCGAAGTAGGCGATGGTGCCCGGTGCGATCTCGCGGTGCAGGTGCTTCTCATCCACGAAGTACGACACGCGGATATGCTCCTCCTCGAAGCCCAGGCGCTTCTTGTTGGCCGCCGGGAGGATGCTGTGGTTGATGATGAGCGAAAGTGCGGTGAGGAAGGTGGCGGCCAGGAAGTAGGGCCACATCACCCGGGGGAAACTGACGCCGCTGCTCAGCATGGCCACCACCTCGGTGCGGTGCGCCAGTCGACTGGTGAACAGTAGGACAGCCAGGAAGATGAGCAGCCCGCTGAACAGGTTGCTATAGTAGATCACGAAGTTGAAGTAGTAATCGACCACGATCTCCCGCGTGGTGGCGTTCATCTTGGCGAAGTCCTCGGTCTTCTCGCTGATATCGAACACCACCGCGATGAGCATGATGGTGACCAGGATGAAGAAGAACGTCCCGAGGAACTGCCGGATGATATAGCGGTCGAGGGTCTTCAGCACGGGGTGCTCGGTTGTCGGTTGACCGCTGTCCATGTTCGATGCGGAAATGCCCGTCGGCGGGCATTCCGCGTGGATGTAAGACATGGGACAGCCGGTGTTCGTGCTCATAACCTCACCTTCCGGGTTTGGGCAACAAGGCGTTCTTCCATGCGGTGAAGCTCCCGTCGAGGATGTGTGTACGGGCCTGCTTCATCAACGCCAGGTAGAAGCCCAGGTTGTGCAGACTGGCGATCTGTTGGCCCAGCATCTCGTTGCTCTGGAACAGGTGGCGCACGAAGGCGCGTGAATAGGCCGTGTCCACCCAACTATGCCCTCCGGCGTCCAAGGGGCTGTGGTCATCGCTCCACTGCTTGTTCTTGATGTTCACCACACCGTCCATGGTGAAGAGCATGCCGTTGCGTCCATTGCGGGTGGGCATCACACAGTCGAACATGTCCACCCCGCGGGCCATGTTCTCCAACAGGTTCCATGGGGTGCCACCCCATCAGGTACCGCGGCCGGTCCTTCGGCAGGATGTCGCAGCACAGTTCGGCCATGGCATACATTTCTTCCTCGGGTTCACCCACGCTCAGCCCGCCGATGGCGTTGCCCACGGCGCCCTTGGTGGCGATGTACTCCGCCGAGCGCTTCCGCAGTTCCGGGAAGGTGCTTCCCTGCACGATCGGGAACAAGGCTTGTTCATGACCGTACTTCGGCTCCGTGCTGTTGAAGCGCTCGATACAACGGTCCAGCCAACGATGGGTGAGGTGCATGCTCTTCTCCGCATAGGTCGGTTCACAGGGCCATGGCGTGCATTCATCGAAGGCCATGCAAATGTCCGCACCGATGCTGCGCTGGATGTCCATCACGCCCTCCGGGGTGAAGAGGTGCTTGCTCCCGTCGATGTGGCTGCTGAAGCGCACCCCTTCCTCGGTGATCTTGCGGATGTCGCTGAGGCTGTGCACCTGGAACCCGCCACTGTCGGTGAGGATGGGACGGTCCCAGCCGTTGAAGCGATGCAGGCCGCCGGCATGCTCGATCACCTCCGTACCGGGCCGCAGGTACAAGTGATAGGTATTGCTGAGCATGATGGGCGCATCGAGGTCGTTGCGCAGTTCGCGGGGATGCACGGCCTTCACCGCACCCAGGGTACCCACGGGCATGAACACAGGGGTGGGGATGACCCCGTGGTCGGTATGGAGTTCACCGGCCCTGGCGTGGGATCCGGCATCGGTGGTCAACAGCTTGAATTCCATGGGATACAGGGGCGGCAAAGGTAGGCGGGGGGCGTGCCACGGACCATCCACGCTCGGGGTGTTCATAACTGGACGGACGTCCACCCGTGGGAGCGAAGGGGCGGGGATAGCTTCGCAACGTTGCTGGAACGCCCTATCCAGCTGCTGTCCGAAACTCCATGTGGTCCCTAGAATTCCAGGTGATGGCCGGTGCGCTGGTCGTGCTCCTGTTCTTCCACCTGTTCATGTTCCTGCGCCTTGCAGTGCGCCAGACCCCGGTGGAGCCGGACCATGAGCTACCGGTGAGCGTGGTCATCTGCTCGCGCAATGAGGCCCGGACCTTGGAGGTGCTTCTTCCCGTCCTATTGGCCCAGGAACACCGCACTTTCGAGGTGGTGGTGGTGAACGACCGCAGCGAGGACGACACTTGGGAGGTGCTTCAATGGATGAAGCCACAATACGAGCGACTGCGGCCGGTGAACATCCAAGCCGATGAGAAGTTCAGCTACGGCAAGAAGATCGCGTTGGGGGTGGGTGTGCGCGCGGCCAAATACCCGCATGTGCTCCTCACCGACGCCGATTGCCTGCCCGACGGTCCCGACTGGATCAGCACCATGGCTTCGGGGTTCCGTAAGGGCCGCAGCATCGTCATCGGACACAGTCCGTATGTGGCGCAGCCGGGCCTTACGAACGTGTTGGAGCGGTACGACGGTTGCATGAAGGCCGCCCAGTACATGTCCTTCGCCATGGCCGGGTTCCCTTATATGGGAGTTGGTCGCAACCTGGGATATACCAGCGAGGTGTTCTTCAACGCACGCACCGCCAGCAGAGGCAACCACCTGATGAGCGGGGATGATGACCTTTTCATCAACGCCGTTGCCCGCGCGAACAACACGGCCGTGGTCACCGATCCCCGATCCTTCATGACCACACGCCCCACGGCCGACCTCATGAGCTGGATCCGCCGCAAGCGCCGGCACTACACCACGGCGGTGCATTACCGCTTCGGCCACCAGGTGTTGCTGACACTGCTGCCCTTGGCCCATCTGGTGTTCTGGGCAGTGTTGGTGCTCCTGATCGTGAAGGGGCAATGGCAGCAGGTGGCCATCGCGGCCGCGGTGAAGCTCCTGGTGCTCCTGCCCATCACCATGGCGGCCCTGCACCGGCTGCGCGCAGGCGCGCTCATCTGGTTCGCATTACCCTTGGAATGGTTGTTCCTACTTTTGGATCCACTGCTGTACACCAGCACGATCCTCGTCAAGCCCAAACGATGGAAGTGAACGAGAACCTCAGCGAAAAGGCCCAGTACGACTACCAGCTCGTGCGGCGTGCCGTGGACAAAGGCGATCAGAAGGCCTACGCCGAACTGATGAGCCGGTACCGCGACTCCATCTACTTCATGTTGTTGAAGATGATCAACAACAAGGACGATGCGGACGATCTGACGATCGAAGCCTTCGGCAAGGCCTTCCACCGCCTGAAGCAGTACACGCCGAACTACGCGTTCAGCACCTGGCTATTCAAGATCGCGTCCAACAACTGCATCGACTGGATCCGGAAACAGAAGAAGAAGACCTTCTCCATCGACAATCCCATCGGTACCGACGATGGCGATGAGATGACGATCGAGCTGAAGAGCCATGGCCTCGATCCCGAGGATATCGCCATCCGCGAGCAGAAGAACGCCATCATGCGTGAAGTGGTGGACAAGCTCAAGCCGCGCTACCGCACCTTGGTGGAACTGCGTTACTACAAGGAGTACAGCTACGAGGAGATCGCCGACGAGCTCGACCTTCCCTTGGGCACCGTCAAGGCCCAGTTGTTCCGCGCCCGCGAGTTCCTCCTCAACCTGATGGAGACCCGCAAGGACCATATTTGATGCCACGTACCCATGGATACATGTGCGCATGTGCCCATGCCGAATGACGCATCAAGCCGTGCACCGATGGGAGTGGAGCTTATCCTGAAATACTTCCCAGAGCTTACCGCTGTTCAGCGGGCGCAGTTCGCTCAGCTGGGTGCGTTGTACACCCAATGGAACGAGCGCGTCAACCTCATCTCGCGCAAGGACTTCGAGCATCTGTACGAGCGGCACATCCTGCATTCGCTTGGCATTGCCAAGGTGGTGCGGTTCAAGAAGGGCACACGCATCGTGGACGTCGGCACGGGCGGCGGATTCCCATTGGTCCCATTGGCGGTCCTGTTCCCCCAATGCACATTCCATGGTATCGATGGTATCGGCAAGAAGATCGCTGCGGTGAACGGGGTCATCGAGGGGCTAGGGATCACCAACTGCACTGCCGAACAAGTACGTAGTGAGGATCACAAGCAGAAGTACGACGCCATGGTCAGTCGGGCGGTGACCACGCTGCCCGAGTTCCTGCGCATGACCAAGCACCTGGTGAGCAAGGGTGAAGGCACGCTCTACTACCTCAAGGGCGGGGAGTTGGCCGATGAGCTGTTGCCCATCAAACAGACCTACCGCGTGTTCGAACTGTCCGAACACTTCGAAGAGGAGTTCTTCGCAACGAAGAAGGTGGTGCGGGTCAACCTGTGATGCCTTCGCTCTGCAACCGGCTCAAGCTCCGGTAGAGTCCTTCCGGCAACGCCATCAATGCCTCGTGTGTGCCGTTCTCCACCACCGTGCCCTTGTCCAGTACCACGATCCGATCGGCATCGCGGATGGTGCTAAGGCGATGTGCGATCACCAGGCTGGTGCGTCCCTTCATCAAGTGCTCCAAGGCCTCCTGCACCAGGCGTTCGCTCTCGCTGTCCAGCGCGCTGGTGGCCTCGTCCAGGATCAGGATCGCGGGGTCCTTCAACACGGCACGTGCGATGGCGATGCGCTGACGTTGCCCACCACTCAACTGCACACCGCGCTCACCCACCACGGTCCCGTATCCTTCCGGGAAACCGATGATGAAGTCGTGCGCGAAGGCCTTGCGTGCGGCATCCTGAACCTCCGCGTCCGATGCGCCCGGCTTGCCATAGGCGATGTTCTCGCGGATGGTGCCACCGAAGAGCAGCACTTCCTGCGGTACGATGGCCATGCGGTCGCGTAATGCGGTCAGGGGATAGTTGGCCACAGGCCGGCCATCGATCAGCACCCGTCCGTGAACGGGGTCGTGGAAACGCAGCACCAGTGCCGCCAGGGTGCTCTTGCCCGCACCGCTCGGGCCCACCAGCGCGATCCGCTGTCCGGGTTCCACCTGCAGGTCCACCCCGCGTAGCACGGGCATGTCCGCACGCGAGGCGTAGTGGAAGTCCACGTGCTCGAAGGTGATGCTGCCACGGATGGGGAGCGGCGCACCCTTCGGTCCCAGGTCGATGGGTTCGGCCACCTCGTCGTGCAGGTCCATCAGTCGTTCGGTGGCGCCCACGGCCTTCAGCACCTGCGTCACGTACTCGGGAATACTGCCGATACTGGCACCGATGAAGACCGAATAGAGGATGAAGGTGACGAGTTCGCCCGTGCTGATCACGCCTTCCTCCTTCAAGTGCACGCCGCGCCAGATGACCAGAACAATGGCGCCGAAGAGACACAGGATGATGAAGGAGACGAAAGCACCGCGCCAGCGCGCACCCTTCATCGCCAGGTCGCGTGCGGCTTGCACGCTGCGCCCGTAGCGCAACGCTTCCCAGGCTTCGTTGGCATAGGCCTTCACGCTTTGGATGCCTTGCAGGGTCTCATCCACCACCACGTTGGTGTCCGCGATGCGGTCCTGCACCTCCTTGCTCAGCGTGCGGATGTAACGTCCGAAGAGCACGGCCACCACAGTGACCACCGGCACCGAGGCGAGCATGGTGAGGGTGAGCTGGGGCGAGAGGCGGGTGAGCAACACCAGACCCACGATCACGATGACCACCTGGCGCACCAGTTCCGCGAGCGTGGTGGTGAAGGTGTCCTGCAATAAAGCCACGTCCGCGCTGATGCGGCTGTTCAGTTCACCCACACGGCGCGTGGCGAAGAAGTGCATGGGCAGCTTCACCACGTGCTCGTACGTATCCTGTCGCAACCGGGCCAGCATGTGCTCGGTGACATAGGCGAAGAGGTAGATCCGGCCGAAGCCGAGCACGGCTTGCAACGCGAAGACGCCCAGCAGCAGCAGCGCCACCGAGTCGATGTTGCCAAGGTCGAACAAGGCCTCGGTGTCGGTGGGTACATCGCCCTTGGTGGCATCCACCAGCCGGCCCATCAGCCCCGGGAACACCATGCCCAGCATGCTGTTCAACAGGAGCAGCACCATGCCGATGCTGAAGGCCGAGCGATACGGGCGCAGGTAGCGGAACAGCCGGAAGAACTTGCGCAGCGTGCTCTTGTTCAGCTTCGCCGGTTTGGCGTCGTCGTCCTGGTCGCGCTTCCTGCGGGAGGCCATTCGTGTTCGTCGTTGCTATAGGTCCAAGCGCTTCTTATCCCTCCCTCACGCACTCATGTCCTCATGCCCACAAGTACACCTGTACGGATGCCCACATGTATATGCTCACCCATGGATCGCCTTCATCTTGTCGGCGATATGGTCGAACAGGGCCTTCAAGGGCTTCTCCACCATCATCTTGATGAAGGGATTGATGTCGCCCTCGAATTGTTGCCAAGCGGTGGTCACACCGTTGTTCTCTTTCAAGTGTACGTTGAGCGTGAAGGGGAATGGGCTGCGGTCCGTGGCTTTCAGAATGACGAGGTGTGGCGCTTCCCCGCCGGCCAGTTCAAGCCCGATGGTGGCCGCACCTTGCACCTTGAAGGAACAACTCCGTCCGTCGCTCTTCCATTCGCTGATGCGATCCTGGGGCAACAACTGTTGGAAGTTGTTCATGTCCTGGAGGAACGCGTAAAGCTCTTGTGCGCCCTTGCCGATCTCCACCTGCTTGCTCTCGATCGTTGTCATGCTTGTTCGTTGTTGCTGGTCGGCTTCACACCCCGGATCCCGACCCACGATCGGGTGGATCGACCCGTTAGGGGCGAAGGGGTTGAGGAACGCTACATCGGTATGGATCGTGACCCTTCCTCGACTCCTCACACTTCCACACCCCAGTGCGCCGGATCCTTGCGCCATTCGTTCAGCGAGATGACGTCCTTGTCCGTGATGTAGTCACTGCGCAAGGCCTGATCGAGCAGGATGCTGTAATTGGTCAAGGAGTGCAGGGTCACCTTCTCCTTGGCGAAGGCCTTCGTGGCCTCCTCGAAGCCGTAGGTGAAGATGCTCACCATGCCCTTCACCTCAAGGCCCGCCTCACGCAGGGCCTGCACCGCGAGCAGGCTGCTCTTGCCCGTGCTCACCAGGTCCTCCACCACGATCACGCTTCGGCCCACGGTGAGGTCGCCCTCCACCTGGTTCTTCAGGCCGTGGCCCTTCGCATCGCTGCGCACATAGAGGAACGGAAGACCCATGTCATGCGCAACCAAAGCGCCGTGTGCGATGCCGCCCGTGGCCACTCCGGCGATCATGTCGGGCCGACCGAACTCCGTGTTGATGGCCTGGACGAACTGCTGGCGGATGAAGGTGCGCACGGCCGGGTAGGAGAGCGTTTTCCGGTTATCGCAGTAGATGGGCGACTTCCACCCCGAGGCCCGTGTAGGGCTTCTTCGGACTAAGTTTGACGGCTTTGATCTGGAGGAGGAACTCGGCAACCTTAAGCGCCGGATCAAGCTGGGAAGGCATGCTACGAAGGTACGAGGTTTTCATCGAGGGGCTGCCCTTGGTCATGGTCGATGATCCCGACCAACACACCCACAACGCCGCGCTGGAGCGGATCCGTGTCCACGACAAGCGGGACTTCCGTGAGCTCTTGAACGGCATGCGGCACGGAGCCTATCCGAACGGTGCATTGGCGTTCGGTCCAGGGGCCGAAGTGCTCTGGGAGATGTTGGTGCACGAGCATGTGTTCGTGCTGGCTGCTGGCGGTGCGGTGGTCGATGAGGCCGGACGCCTGTTGGCGATCAAGCGGCTAGGCAGGTGGGACCTGCCCAAGGGAAAGGTGGACCGCGACGAGGCCATCGATGCTGCGGCCCTCCGGGAGGTGCGAGAGGAATGCGGGTTGAGCGATGTACACATCCTGCAGTCGTTCCCGTGCACCTGGCACACCTATGAACGCAAAGGGAAGCAACACCTCAAGCGCACCGATTGGTACCTGATGCAGGGCACGGCCAATGAGGTGCTGGTGCCGCAACACGAGGAGGACATCGAGGAAGTGCGTTGGATGGACCGCGCTGAGGTGCAACGGATGAAGACGGATACCTATCCTTCGTTGCTGCCCGTCATCGCGGCGTGGGAGACGTGGGCCGTTCGCCTTTGATGCCGTCGGGTTCCTCCCACACCTTGATACGCTGGTCCTGTTCCACCGCCGTTCGCGCCTGATGGAACAGCGCACCCAGTCCTTCGCTGGGCAAGGGCGCCGGTGATCGCGCCAGGATGCCGTCGTTCAACAGGAACACCGCCGGTATGGCGCGTAGCCGCAACTGCTCCCGCAATTCCTGGTCCGCCATGGCCCGGTACCATGCGAAGTCCTGGCCGGGGTGGGCCTTGCGGTACGCGCGCACTGCGGTGATGCTGGTGTCCAACGCGATGGCGATGATGCGGATACTGCCCTTGTACTCGGCGTGCAAGCGTTCCAACGCTTCCAATTCCACCGCGCAATAGGTGCACCATGCGGCCGTCACCACCACGCATACCGGTCCTTGCAACAGACTGTCCAAGGCCACAGGCCGGTCGCGGTCGTCCAGCAGCCGCACCGACGGTAAGGGTTGCCCCACGCTCATGGCGGTGAGGTCCCACAACATGTTGGTGGCGATGGCCCGATGTTCCGCATAGGTGGAGGTCTCCGCGATCTGTTGCAAGGTGCGGCGCACATGAGCGCGGTCCAGCAACTTGCCGGGATGCATCAGGTACAACTGGTCCATCAACACCAGTTCGCTCAACTGCTGGTGGTGTCGCAGGAAGTCGTTGCGCTGCACCAACTCCACCAACCCGGCCACATCGCCCTCCCGCAACCGCGTCCGCAGGGTGTCCCCCGCATCGCGCACCACCTGCCCAGGAAGCAGGTCGGCGAAGAAGCCGCGTAGGAAACGAACCTGTTCGGGGTTGTCGTAGTAAACGGTGCCATCGCTCAGGTAGCGCGCGTACAGGTCCTTGTCGATGGTACGCGGACCTTGCCGCAGTCCGGCCATGGTGTAACGCCGGTAAGCGATGAACCACGCATCATCCACACCTGCATAGAAGCGGTCCAACTTGTGTTCGAAGGTGTCCACCCGCTGCGCACTGAGCAGGGGGGTGACGAACAAGGTGGGTGGACGCTTGGTGCTGTCGGCCGCGTTCCCCCCTTCCTTGCGGGTCACCTCCACGGCCTGCATGCCGGCCACACGATCGGTGGCCAGGTCCTCGGCGATGAAGTCGTCCACACGCCCGTTCAGGTCGGCCGCCAGCGCGTTCACATCCAGCGGTGCGAGGTCCAGGAACTCCAGGTCTGCACGGGTGGTGCCGTTGAGACTGCGCGCGGCGCTGGTGGGCAGCACGCGCACATGGAGGGCATGGCCGGCGCGCAGGTACAGGTCGCTCACCACATCCCCGATACGCAGTTGCACGCGGTGGGTGGTGCCCTCGACCACCTCGCCCTGGAGCGTGGTGGTCCCGTCGTTGTTCAATAGGCCACGCACCAGCAGCCGGGTGCGCAGGGTGAAGAGATCATCGTAGCGGAAGAGCGATACCACCTCGCCGCGGTGCTGGGGTGCTTCAACCTGGATGGTGAAGGTCCCGGCCAAGCTCGGAAGGCACAGCAGCAGGCTCAACACCAAGGGGGATGCTCCTCATGGTTCAGCGTGCGGTCATCCGCATCGGTACCAACGCCGATACATCGGCCTTATTGGCGATCAGCTCGCGAACGATGGTGCTACTGATGTGCGCATGCTCGGGCAGGCTGGGCAGGAACAGGGTCTCCACGCCGGCCAGCTGGTGGTTCATCAGGGCGATGCTTCGCTCATACCCATGGTCGGTGCTGTTGCGCAATCCGCGGATGATGAAGGTGGCGCCCACGCGTTGGCACAGCGCCACGGTCAGCCCTTCGAAGGGCATCACCTCCACTTGGGGATGTGCGGCGAACGATCCGCGGATCCAATGAAGCCGCTCCTCCTCGCTGAACATGCTGCGTTTGGTGGTGTTCACACCCATGCCGATGACGATGCGCTCGAACAGCGGCAGTGCCCGTTGAACGATGGACACATGCCCGATGGTGATCGGGTCGAAGCTGCCCGGGAAGACGGCGATGGGTCGGTTCATGGCAGTGGGGTGGGGCCGAAGAAGCTGAAGTGGACGGTGCCGTACTTCCGGGTGCGCTGGTATCCGGGCAGCATGCTCATGTCGGTGCGTTCATGGTGTTCCACGATAAGCATGCCATCCTCGCCCAGCAATCCGGCGGCCAGTACCAAGGTAGGGATCCGGTCGGCACCTTCCAGATGGAAGGGCGGGTCGGCGAACACGATGTCGTACCGTCCGCGGTGCCCGGTCAGGAAGGTGAACACATCGGCCTTCAAGGCGCGCCACTGCTTCTCGATCCCCAGCTCCTTGGCCGTGCGTTGCAGGAAGGCGTGCAGCTTGCGGTCCTGGTCCACGCTCAAGACCTCCGTCGCCCCGCGCGAAAGGAACTCGAGCGAGATGCTACCCGTGCCCGCGAAGAGGTCCAGTACGCGGATGTCCTCCAGCGCGGTGGAGTGCTGCAGCACGTTGAACAATCCTTCCTTCGCGTAGTCGGTCGTGGGCCGCGCGTCCATGCCGTGGGGCGGGTCGATCCGCCGGTTGCGGAAGCGACCTCCTACGACACGCATGCGAATTGGTCCAAAGCGGCCAGCCAGCGTTCGGGGAATGCGCCGGCGGTGGGCCGTAATTCGCTCCACCCCGGACCGGAGGCGGGCACACAGTGTGTGAAGTAGCGGCGCAAGAGGTCCAGGTCGGCCTTGCCTGCATGGGTGCCGCACAGCTGCACCTCGGTGGTCATGGGGTCCAGTGCTGTGGTCTCCGCGGCTAGCAAGGTGAAGTACAACACATCGTGCACCGAACGAGCGGGGAAGGAGTTGCTCATCACCAGTCGACCCTCGCGCATCACGTGCACGTCCAACCGATCGGCGCTGCGGTGCGCCAGGATCAGCGGAGTGCGCCCGTGGCGGGCCTCCACGGCACGCACCAACACCCCATGCAACGGTAGCGCACGGGCATTGGGATACCGCTGCAACACCGCGCGTTCGGTAAGGTCGTCGTGTACGTAGATGCAGGTGGCGGCCAGCGACCCGATGGGTTCATCGCGCATGGCCCCGGTGGGGATGCCCCCATGTACCAGCTTCAAGTGCTGCGCTTCCGAACCGGGCACCAATGCCGCATCGGGTACCAGGGCGCTCCATTCGGGCAGTGAGACGAACGAGACCGACACCGGCGAACGGGGCAGAAGGTCGTCCCGAAGGGCCTGATCGCCTTTGCCCCAGGACAACGCCATCACGGTGCCGTGGGTCAGGTCGTGGGCGGCCCAAGCGCTCACATCCTGCCCGATCAGCAGGCTCAAATGATAGGTGCGTTCCTGCTCCGGTGCGTACCGGTCCGCCGTGGAACTACCGCGTTCCATTGGACCTATTCACCGCTCCAGTTACCGGCGGTGCTCTGCTTCTCCATGTTACCCACCATCAGTGTATCCCCAGCCACCAGTGGGGTGGGGTCCTTGGCGGTGAACACCGGCACGTTCCGGTTGCTGCTGCTGATGGCGCCCGCCTTCAAGAGGAAGGGCTGCTTGGTCACCGGCGACAGACCGAACGTGTTGGCATCGAAGGGGTAGACACGACCCTCTTGTACCCTTGGGGCGAGGAAGAGGGAGTCCATTGCGGAGGCCAGCAATGTGTCGCGGACGATCAACTTCAATTCCAGTGCGGCGGCCTCGGTAAGGGTGTCTGGCACCTGGCCCACCGAACGCACCATGGGGATCCGGCCGCTCTTCACGAAGCCGCGCAGCACCTCCATGTTCCCGGTGTACACCCCATTGGCCTGGCGGTAACCCACCTGTGCGGTGCGGATGTCCTTCAGCGCTTGGATGACCTGCGAATCGTTAACCCGCTTCTGCGCAGTGAACTCCAGTACCTCCTTCACCGACCGGTAGTTGCGGTACGCCAGTACCAATGCCAACAGTCCGAACACCGCGCCGAGTAGCAGGCCGACCTTACGATTGATGATGCCGCCTTGGAGCAGCAACGAGATCACGCCGATCAACAGGATGAGGCCCGAGCCCAGCATCACCCACATATTCTGCCCTTGCATACCACCTACCACCAGGAGGGTGCCGCCGAGCAGGGTCAGGATCACGGGAAAGATGTAGGGAGCGAGGTTCTTCATCGGGTAGGGTTCGGAATGCGTTCCGCGGCGGCCAAAAGTAACAGAAAGCCCCGTTCGATCCCCACCTCAGAGAAGGTGCGGCCCGGCCGGGCATACCTCCGGTCCTCCCCACCCCATGAACGGCAACCCGTAACCCCTCGCCCCTACCTTCACCCCGTGACCCCACCCCCCGGCCTTACCGAGCGCTTGCTCACCGCCCTGGGCCATCCGCCCACCGCCGGTCAGCAACGTGCCGCGCACGCCCTCGAACGCCTGCTCGCTTCGGTGCGCGCACAGCCCACCCTGGTTCTCAAGGGCTACGCCGGTACCGGCAAGACCACCCTCGTGGGCGCTCTGGTCCGTGTGCTGCAGGAGGAGGGTCGTCCGGTGGTATTGTTGGCCCCCACCGGCCGCGCCGCAAAGGTGCTCAGCAGCTACGCACAGGCTCCGGCCAGCACCATCCACCGCCGGATCTACCGCATGGGGGGCGAGGACGATGGGTTCGCGCGCATGTCCGTAGCGCCGCACAAGGACCGCAACGCCCTTTTCGTGGTGGACGAGGCCTCCATGATCGGGCAGGACGGCGGTGCCGACGGGGCCTTCAACCGACGCGACCTGCTCACCGACCTCTTCGAGCACGTCTTCAGCGTGTCCGGCACCAAGCTCCTGCTCATCGGCGATCCCGCCCAGCTGCCCCCGGTGGGCAGTGCGCACAGCCCCGCGTTGGAGGTGGCCGACCTGCGCCAACTGGGCCTCACCGCCGGCGTGGTGGAGATGACCGAGGTGGTGCGGCAGTCCGGTGCATCGGGCATCCTGGTGAACGCCACGGCCCTGCGCGAACAGCTCGCACTCACCCCCGAGCAGGCCGAGGACCAGCGCACAGGCGGCACCGCGCCCGCCGTGGAGGTGCCGCACTTCCAATCCTTCCCCGATGTGCTGCGGGTGGATGGGCACGACCTGCAGGATGCCTTGGAGGATGCCTACGGACGCGAAGGGCCGGACGAGGTCTGCGTGATCTGCCGCAGCAACAAACGCGCTTACCAGTACGGCCAACAGGTGCGGGCCCGCATCTACGGCTACGAGGAGGAGCTGTGCAGCGGCGACCGCCTCATGGTGGTGAAGAACAACTACTACTGGGCCGGACGCAACGGCAAGGCCGAGCTCATCGCCAACGGCGAACCCATCGAGGTGCGCCGTGTGCATGCGGTGGAGGAGCGCCACGGCCTGCGCTTCGCGGACATCACCGCCGCGTGGTGGAACGGCAGTGAAGAACGCGAGCTGGAGGTGAAGGTGATGCTCGACGTGCTCGCCATCGAAGCACCCGCACTCCCACAGCCTCGCCAGAAACTACTCACCGATAGCGTCCTTGCCGAACAGCTGTTCACCACCAAGGCCGCGCGTTACAAGCACCTGCGCGAGGATCCCTATGCCAATGCTTTGCAGGTGAAGTACGGTTACGCGGTCACCGCACATAAGGCCCAGGGAGGCCAGTGGAGCACCGTCTTCGTGGACCAGGGCTACGTGACCGAGGAGATGATCGACCGCGAGTACGTGCGCTGGTTGTACACGGCGATCACGCGCGCCAGCCGCCGCCTCTACCTGCTCAACTTCCACGGGCGGTTCTGGGGGGAGGAGTGAGGGGCATTTTGAAACATGCCACCGAACAGCTAGTTTCACTTCGCGAATACACCCATAACTTCAAATAAGCAGCCATGTCCAAAAGTTTGATCATGTTCGTTTTGCTCGCGGTCTATGCGGATGTCTATTCACAGACCGCTCTCATATGTGATCGAGACCTACCGGGTTTTGTTGAACCGATACAGGGTCCAGGAGTAGATGACATCTGTTCAGATAGTGGCCTCCCCGGTGGGTCACAGTGGGGTCTGCAGGACGTCATGAACCACTTACCTGGTTCTTCCCGGTTCAATCCGAGTGGTGCCTTTAGAACCATTCGCCTGAATGTGCACGTTTGGCAAAACGAAGACAATTCTTCGCTTCAATTTACTCCCGATAACGAGGAAAGATTTGAACAAGTGCTACAAAATATAGTGGAATTACACTGAACAAATGTTGCTTACCCTTCAGATCCAGTTAAACAGTATCTCGATTTTCCAAGTACCGAGTTCGTCTTTGATTGTGGCGACGAGAATAATTTTTATTTGTGTCATCCTGATACCAGGATTAGAATGGAAATCGGTGGTGTTTATTTTCATGAAAATACAACAATGTGGAATAAATCGTGTGACCAATCTTTGGTAACGGAAGATTTGAATAATGCCGCTAATGCGTTGGTTGACGATAACCACACGTATTTCAACATACACTTGCTGAAGAACGGATGTTGTGGTGAGGCGGGCGGAGCTGCCCAGCAGGCCACGTGGAACAGTTGGCCCGGTTCTTTAGCTATCCGTAGCTGTAACAATGGAGATAATCAATTGTCCCAGAGCGATATCGAGGGGTATACTACCCATTGGGCACACGAACTCGGACACGTGCTCGGCTTAAGGCACACTTACGGTAATAATTGCTTGTCGTCCTCCGAGCGAGTTGGTGTATCTCTCGATCCATTTTGTAATTCAAGTGAAGAATTGCCGGATGTCTTTGGTCCGGACCAACCGCAAAGTTGGTGCACTACGCCTGGTTTGGGGCCCAACGAAGGTTGTCATTTCGTCGGTACCTCGACCTGCAATGTGGATGCCTCGGCTTGGGATGGGTGTACGAATAACGTGATGGGTAATAATCAGGAGGCTCGGTTCACGTCACCTATGCAAATGGGGCGTATGCATCGTTCATTGATGACGAGCACGATCTCCAAATACACTTGGGGTTATGACCCGGTTCCATTTCGAACGTTTGGACCTAGTACAATAGCATCACGGGTAAAATTCTATCAGGACTTAATCATCGCTGCGGGAAACTCGGTGACCATTACATGTATTGTTGAGTTTGTTCCGGAAGCCAGACTCATCGTTGAACCCGGCGCTCGGTTGATCATTGACGGGGGAGTAGTGCGAGCAGGTGAGAATAGCCCACAGGCTTGGCGCGGGATCGAGGTATGGGGTGATCCTACTCAAAGCCAAGCAGCAAATTCCCAAGATCCTGGTCTTTTGGCCTCCCAAGGCCTGTTAGAATTCATCAACGGAGGCCGAGTGGAGAACGCTGAGATCGGCGTTTTATTAGGAAGCCGCGATCAGCCGGGCATTTCCGGTGGTGGCGTTGTTCGCGCTTATGGCACCAACAATGAACCGATCCCTATTACCAACTGCATTACAGGGATACAGTTCGATCCGTACGGTCCGTCCAATGCCTCCATACTAAGGCACATCGAATTTACGCGGAATGAGGAGGCACTTCCGGGGTTGGCAGGTGGCTACCTAAAGGACCATATCCTAGCGCGCGAAGTGAAAGACCTGGTCGTGGAAGCTTGTCAATTCTCCAACGACCAACCCGGGCTTACAACCGCAATTCAACAAGGCGATGGTATTCATACGGCAAGTTCATCCATCGTCGTGCGGTCACGTTGTGCGAATGGGGGCGCCTCCTGTGGCAACGCGGCCTTGGTGCCGAGCCGATTCACGCAACTCAACAATGGGGTCTATATGGAGGCCCCCGCAGAAGAAGCGGCCGAAGGAAGTGTGTTGCTCGCCGAATTCGAGAACAATCGAACGAATGTGTTCGCGCGGAACAATATCGACCTGTTCGTGGGGGGCTGTCAGTTCAATAGCACGCTCACCGACCCTGTTACCCGCTCCCAGATGCGCAATAGGTATACGGAGTACCCATTCGCGACTAGAAGTGCGGCCACGTTGCCCGGATGGTACGACCAACTGCGCTGACCCCGTGCTCGTTCCCAACCGGTTCCAAGGCCTTGCGATGGGTATTCGGCTGGACAATGCAGGCACCGCCGTTTCCACGGCTACCGTCGTACGCGCCGAATTCGAGAACAACAGCACTGCCGTACGCGCGGATAAAATGACCTCTGTGGACATCCGCGCCTGCTCCTTCTCCAACACCCAACCCGGCATCACCACCTCCACCGCCCTGGGCCAAGGCATCACCAGTGCCAACAGCACCCTCACCGTGCGGCCCGGATGCCCCAACGGCGCGGATGAGTGCCCCGGACAGACCCTCGTGCGGAACACCTTCACCAACCTCGACCACGGCATCGAACTCTTCGACACCGGCTTCGGCTCCTACGCCACCATCTTCCAGAACGACTTCACCAACAACATCGCAGGCATATGTCAGGCACCGAAGGCATTGTGGTCGGATATACCCGCGACTTCAATGACGTGGTGTACCGTAACCAAGCTACTGGTCTGGCGCGGGCCTATATCGGCGAAGGGGTCTGTGCGGATGTGTTCCCGCCGAACAATGCCAAACTGATCGGACTGCAATTCCAGTGCAACACCAATACGGACAACAAGGTCAATATCTGGAGCCGCCTAATTGAGTCAGCCCCGGTTTTGGAACAACCGCAACACACCATCCGTGGCTATCAAGGCCATAGACAAAAGGCGGACAACCGTTTCGATCGTTGGGACCCCACCGACCCGACACTGATGGACTTTTGGGACTACAACGTAAGCACCACGTTCACGCCCATCATTTACTCGCACCGGGACCCGGTCTCACCAGCAAGCATCGGCTTTGTTCCCTGGAGTGTACCCAACGACCCATTGCGTTTTCAGGCGATACCCTTTGATGACGATTTCGGAGGCTGTGGTGTGCTGCTATCCCTTATTCCTTACGACCCAGGGGATAACGGGGCCGGTATGGCCGAGGACCAGGAGGAATATGGCACGCTGAAGTACCTCTATGACCAACTGATGGATGGTGGCAGCACCGATGAGGTGGTGCAAGAGATCGTGAGCAGTTGGCCCAGTGAGGCGTGGCAACTCCGGCAATACCTGCTGGATCTGAGCCCCTTCCTCAGCATGGAGAGTTTGAAACAAGCCGTCAACAAGCCCAACTTTCCCATGGCTATGAAGGCTGAAGTGTGCATCGCTAACCCCGATGCAACACAGAAGGAAGGCTTTATCAAATGGTTGGAGCTAGGCGCCAACGAGCCCATGCCTGCCTACTTGATCGCGATGATCGAAGCAAGCTGGGAGACGAAGACCTTCCGCACCGATATGGAGATGGAGTTGGCCGACCTGCATACGGCCATTTGCCAGCGGGCCACCGAGATGCTATTCATGGAGCATCAGAAACCGGCGCCATCGCCTGCACAAAAGCGCATGATCTGGCAGCAAGTGCGCACCACGGCCGCACGCTACGCCGAGGCGAATGTGCTGCTTGCACAGGGCGATCACACGGCGGCGCGCACGGTGATCCAGAACATGCCGGTGGACAAGGCCCTGAAAGCCCCTGAGGTGGTGGAGCAACAGCGCATGCTCAGTTACATAAGCATTCTGGAAACGGCTACGAACGGCGGGCGTAGCGCTACCGGATTGACCATGGCCGAGGTGAACCAGCTCAAAGCACTTATCGTTGAGCAGTACGACCGCCCAGCGAACTGGATCAGCAATCTACTCTGCCTGTACTATGGCGAATGTCGAGCACCGCTGACAGGGGGAGAAGTAGGCGGACAGAAAAGCCTGCGGCCTACCGTTATGAACGAAGAAGAGGTCTCCAAAAATGTCATCGTTATCGCCCCGAACCCCGCGCAGTCTTGGGCGACAGTGACCTACACGTTGCAGGAAGTGCCGGTAGAAGGGTGGATCCGGGTGAAGGACCTATTTGGCAGGGTCGTTATCGCTGAGCGAATGGCCGGCGATCAGGGCCAAGTGGTCTTGGACACGCGTATGCTTTCTAAAGGGGTGTACTTGGTGGAGTGCACTACTGATTCAGTTCTGTTGCTTTCAGAACGTTTGATCGTTCAGTGATGGGTAAGCACTTCATACACATCGCTGTTCTTTCGGCAGCAGTTGGGTTTTCATCCAGCGCCAATGCTCAAGCACCGTTGACCTTGGACCCCGGTTTTCAATTCAACCTCAATGAGTGGTACATATCCAGCGCACTGCCGCTCGATGACGGTAAGGTCCTACTATCCGGCCAAATAAAATTTCCTGGGGAGTTTTGGTTCAGGGGCTCCGCTAGGCTGGATCAGGACGGTAGCATTGATCCTACGTTCCCTCAATTTCCCCAAAGCATTGGACAGGGAAAACTTACGAAATGGGCCGACAAGATCTATGTTTCTGTTGGTCAGTCCGTTCGACGATTGGATAGCGATGGGCTTATTGATAATGAGTTCATACAAATGAACTCGAGCCCGCTCTTCACTTCCCTGCAAGGCGGCGACTACCACGTGTACCCGGATGGTAGCATTGTGATGAGCGGCTTGCACAACCTGGACGATACAGCACGTGGCTTTGTGGGCCTTTACAACCTGATCTGGTTCACCAATACCGGGCATTTGGACACGACCAAGACCCATCGCACAGGTAATGGTGCCATCTACGAGATCGAGCAGCAGCCGGATGGCAAGTTCCTGTGTAGCGGTGCATGTACGATCTACGACGGACAGCCCGTGCGCAAGGTCTTTCGGGTTCAACCAGGCGGGGCTTTGGATACCACCTTTGATTCAGGCATTACATGGGGTGAGGCTTTTGGCTTCCTGCCACTACCTGATGGCAGGAGTTATGCCGTCGGCATTATGCAACAAAATAGTTTACCGCTCGATACACTTCGCTGCATTCGGTTACTTGCTAACGGAGAGCTGGATACCTCATTCATCTACGATCACAATTGGTCCCTTGGCACAATTCCGAATTACGGTAACCTCGGGGTAACCCTTGGCACGATACAGCACATTGGGAATAAGCTTTTGGTGACGGGCTATTTCCAAGCTGTGAATGGACAACCGCGCCTAGGGCTTTGCATGCTTGATATCACCGGCGCACTAAGCACAGAATTCCATAACGCGGGGGTTGGGCCCTACTCTTACCAAGACTTCGTATACGGTGGAGTGGACGGAGCGGTCCTCACCCCCGACAACATGCTCTACGTCTACGGCGCCTACCACGGCTACACGGACGGCACCACCAACGATCCGGATCAGCGCTTCATCACCCGACTGTACGGGCCGGACCTGACCACGGCGGTGTCTGATGCCACCGTGCCAGTGCAGGCGACGGTGCGTGTTGCTCCTAACCCCACCACCGGCCACTTCACACTATCTCTCCCAGCCGACCTCGGCCCCGCGCAGGCCCGGCTGCTGGATGCCAGCGGGCGGGTGGTGGAGCACTATACGCTGCCCGGCGGAGCGGAGCAGCAACCCCTAAGCACCGCTGCGGAGCCGGGTACGTACCTGCTGCTGGTGGAAGCGCGGGATGGGCGGCGGTGGCAGGTAAGGGTGGTGGTGGAGTGAGGGGTTGTACTTGGCGCTGTTCGTGTATTACCTTGGCAATATGGTCCATCATGCTGTAGTTCCGCTGCTTGACCTGAGCCCCTTCCTCAGCATGGAGAGTTTGAAACAAGCGGTCAACAAGCCCAACTTCCCTATGGCCATGAAAGCCGAGGTGTGCATCGCCAACCCCGATGCGACACAGAAGGAAGGCTTTATCAAATGGTTGGAGCTGGAGGCCAACGAGCCCATGCCCGCCTATTTGATCGCGATGATCGAAGCAAGCTGGGAGACGAAGACCTTCCGCACGGATATGGAGTTGGAGTTGGCTGACCTGCATACGGCCATTTGCCAGCGGGCCACCGAGATGCTTTACGTGGAGCATCAGAAACCCGTGCCATCGGCTGCCCAGTTGCGGTGGATCTGGCAGCAGGTGCGCACCACCGCGGCCCGCTATGCCGAAGCCAACGTGCTGCTCGCACAGGGCAACTTCGCGGCAGCGCGAACTGTCATCCAGGACATGCCGGTGGACAAGGCCTTGAAAGCCCCCGAGGTGGTTGAGCAACAGCGTATGCTTGGCTACATTACCCTGTTGGAAACAGCCGCAGGTGCAGGCCGCAGTGCTGCTGAACTGAACATAAGTGAAGTGAACCAGCTGAAGGCCCTGATCGCCGACCAATACGATCGACCTTCGAACTGGATCAGTAACCTGTTGTGCCTGTACTACGACGAATGTCGAGCACCACGGACGGGTGGCAACACTGGCGGTGAAAAAAATCTACAGGGCTCACGGCCTAGCCAGGCGGTAATGGGTCAGAATGTGATCCAGATCGCACCCAACCCCACTCAAACTTGGTCCACCATGTCCTACACGTTGATCGAAGAGCCGATCAATGGAAAGATCTTGGTGAAGGATCTATTTGGAAGAGTGGTGATCTCCAAGCAGATGAATGGAACACACGGTCAGGTGGTTCTTGATACGCGTCAGCTCTCAAAAGGGGTATATGTGGTGGAGTGCATCTCTAATGAAGAAACGCTTCGGTCGGATCGATTGGTTGTGCAATGAGATTCATTATCAACATATCGATCACGCCAGTTGCAATAGCATGGATGTTAGGTATAACGTTGCATGCTCAAACACCATTGACGCTAGACCCCTCTTTTCGAACAGCTCTTTCATCTTGGTATGTTTCCGGCTTGTTGCCCTTGGAAAATGGCAGGGTCGTTGCATCAGGACAAATGCGCTATCAGGGTGAGATCCTGTTCCGTGCATTAATGCGGTTCCATGCTGATGGCTCGCTGGATGACTCCTTTTATCAAAGTGGTTTAGGAGGAGGAAGAATAGCTCCATGGCGTGGCGACACGTTCTATGTTGCAACCTCACAGACGGTCCGTAGGATACTTCCAACCGGCTATCGGGATCAGTCATTCATAGAAATGAATACCAGCCCCCTGTTCAGCTCCCTTCAAGGCGGCGACTACCATGTGTACCCTGATGGTAGCATTGTGATGAGCGGCTTGCATAACCTGGACGATACAGCACGTGGCTTTGTGGGCCTTTACAACCTGATCTGGTTCACCAATACCGGGCATTTGGATACGACTAAGACCCATCGGAAGGGTAATGGGGCCATCTACGAGATCGAGCAGCAGCCCGATGGAAAGTTCCTCTGTAGCGGTACATGTACGATCTACGACGGACAGCCGGTGCGCAAGGTCTTCCGGGTGCATCCGGATGGGGCGTTGGATACCACCTTTGATTCAGGCATTACATGGGGTGAGGCTTTTGGCTTCCTGCCACTGCCTGATGGAAGGAGTTATGCTGTCGGCATCATGCAACAAAATAGTTTGCCGCTCGATACACTGCGCTGCATTCGGTTACTTGCTAACGGAGAACTGGATACCTCGTTCATCTACGATCATAATTGGTCGCTAGGTACAATTCCGGATTACGGTGACCTCGGAGTAACACTTGGCACGATACAGCACATTGGGAATAAGCTCTTGGTGACGGGCTATTTCCAAGCTGTGAATGGACAACCGCGCCTAGGGCTTTGCATGCTTGATAGCACCGGCGCACTAAGCACGGAATTCCATAACGCGGGGGTTGGGCCCTACACTTACCAAGACTTCGTATACGGTGGAGTGGACGGAGCGGTCCTCACCCCAGACAACATGCTCTACGTCTACGGCGCTTACCACGGCTACAGCGATGGAATCACCAACGATCCGGATCAGCGCTTCATCACCCGGTTGTACGGGCCGGACCTGACCACGGCGGTGTCAGATGCCACTGCGCCAGTGCAGGCAACGGTGCGTGTTGCACCCAACCCTAACAGCGGCCAATTCACACTATCCTTGCCTGCCGACCTCGGCCCCGCTCAGGCCCGGCTGCTGGATGCCAGCGGGCGGGTGGTGCAGCACTACACGCTGCCCGGCGGAGCGGAGCAACAACCCCAGAGCACCGCTGCGGAGGCGGGTACGTACCTGCTGCTGGTGGAGGCGCGCGATGGGCAGCGGTGGCAGGTAAGGGTGGTGGTGGAGTGAGGGGTTGTCCTCAGCGCCATGCTCACTTACCCCATCCCCCAAAGCCGGACCACCTCCATCCGCTCCGCGCTGGCCAAGCTCAGCAGGTGTCCATCACCCACGCTCCAGGTGTGGAGGTGGTAAGCGGGGGAGGCCAGGGCGATGAAGGCCTCGTGCCCGATGTGCAAGGTGTTCACAGCATGGTTCACCTGCAGGAGCTTCAGGTCGTCCATGATGCCCACGCCGCTGGCCTTCAGCACGGCCTCCTTGCGGGTCCAGAGTTCCAGGAAACGCCGCTTGCCATCGGAGGCCCGGTCGATGTCGTCCTGTTCATCCGCAGTGAAATAGTGCTGGCCCACGGCCACATGGTCCACGGAGCGCGCGGTGGTCTCCAGGTCGATGCCCAGGGGCCGGGTGCCCACGGCGATGGCGATGGCATCCTTGGTATCGCTGAGGTTGAAGTGAAGGGGATGGCCTTGCAGGAAAGGCTTGCCGTGCGCACCCCGACCGAATCGCAGTTGGGCGGGGTCGGTATCGAGGTAGCGGCCAAGGAGGTGGCGGAGCAGACCGTGGGCGAGCAGGAAACGTTCCTGGTCCACCTCGAAGCGGAAGCGCGCGTGGCGTTCCTGTTCCACCGGGTCCAACAGCTGCATGAAGTCCGTGGCCCGATCGCGCAGTTCGGCGATGGTGGCGAAGTGTACGTGGTCCTCACCCGCCCGCACCGGTGCACCGGTCCATGGCTGAAGCGTGGCCGTCAGTGGTCCCTCGCAATGGATGGTGAGCGCCTGTCGGGGACGGTCCATGGTCACACGGCCTCCACGGCGCTGCGTTGCAGGGCCTTGTCCATGCAGGTGGCCAGCACCTTCACCAGCTCCTTCACATGCGGTTCCTTGATCATGCTGTAGTGGTCGCCGGGCAACACATGGACCTCCAAGGGGCCTTGTGCGAGCTCCTGCCAACCCATGTCCTGCGCCCCCCACGAATCCTTTGCCTTGAACACGGTGATGGGCCCGTCCATGGGCTTTGGACGATAAGCCATCACGGCGCGGTCATAGGTATCGATGATGTGGAAGTGGCGGAGGCGCGGCGAGAGCACCTTGCCGCGTGCGAGGTCGCGCGCGATGAGGGTGCGATAGAGAGCGGTCTTGATGGGGTCGTAGAACTTGCGGTCACTGGCCACAGCGGCGGCATGGGCGCGGGGCGCGTAGGTGTCGAACACCACCAGCAAGGGCACGTCCTCGCCAGCGGCACGCAGTTGCTGGGCCATCTCGTAGGCCACGATCCCGCCGAAGCTGTACCCGCATAGCAGATAGGGACCTTGGGGGCGCGCTTGCTTCAATTCATGGATGAAGTGCGTGGCAATGGCCTCCACCGTGGTGTGTTTGATGGCGGTGCCGTCCTCGCCCTGGTGGAAGAAGGCGTAGAACGGGTGGGCCGTGCCGAGGTAGCGGGGGATGAAGTGGTTGGCCTCGTCGCCATGCACGCAGAACAGCGCGGGCCTATCGCCCATGGGCTGGATGGCCGCGAGGTTGTCCCACTTGGCACCGGCGCCGTCCACCTTCAGCACGCGGGCGAACTCCGAGATCGTGGGCGCCTCGAAAAGCGAGCTGAGGGACAGGCTGCGGCCGAACTGGTGTTCCACCTGCCCGAGCACCTGGATGCCGATGAGCGAGTGCCCGCCGAGGTCGAAGAAGTTGTCGTGGATGCCGATGCCTTCCACCTTGAGCGCATTGCTCCAGATGGCGGCCAGTTCGCGTTCGGTGTTGTCGCGCGGGGCCACATGTTCCGCACGCATCAACTGCTGGCGGAATTCAGGAGCAGGTAATGCACGGCGATCCACCTTTCCGTTGGGCGTCAGGGGCAGCTCGGGCAGCACCACGAAGCCGGTGGGCAGCATGTGTTCGGGGAGGCGATCGCGCAAGTGCAGGCGCACACAGGCGATGAGCGCGGTCTGGTCCTCGGGTGCCGGCGCCGCATCGGCCACCAGGTAGGCCACGAGCTGTTTCTCACCGGGTCCATCGTTGCGCACTACCACCACGCGGTCCTTCACCCCCGTCACTTCGGCGATGGCGTTCTCGATCTCGCCGAGTTCCACGCGGAATCCCCGCACCTTCACTTGTCCATCGGCACGACCGATGAACTCGATGCTGCCATCCGGCAGCCAGCGCACCAGGTCGCCAGTGCGATAAAGCTTCGCGTCGGGCGCACTGCTGAAGGGGTTGTCGATGAAGCGTTCGGCGGTGAGTTCTTCGCGCTTCCAATAGCCAAGGGCCACCCCATCGCCGCCGGTGTACAGCTCGCCCTTGCGGCCCACGGCCACGGGTTGCAGCTGTTCATCCAGCACGTGCACGGTGGTGTTGTTCAGCGGGAAGCCGATCGGCACGCTGCCTTTGATGGAGGCCTCGTCGCGGATGGGATAGCAGCAGGTGAAGGTGGTGTTCTCCGTAGGGCCGTAGCCGTTGATGAGCACATCGGGCCCCAGCACCTTCAGGGCCTTCTTCACGTGGGGCACGCTGAGCACGTCACCTCCGGTGAGGATGTGCTTCAGGCCGCGCAGCTTCTCCAAGTGCTCATCCACGAGCAGGTTGAAGAGGCCCACGGTGAACCAGACACTGGTGACGTGGTGCTTGCGGATGCACTCGGTGATCTCCAACAGGGTGGGCTTGGTCTGCGGTTGCAGCACCAAGCGCCCGCCGTTCAACAGCGCACCCCAGATCTCCAGCGTGGAAGCGTCGAAGGAGGTGTTGGAGAGTTGCAGGAAGGTGAGCTCGGGGCCGAAGGGAAGGAAGTTCTGTTCGCGTACCAGCCGCACGATCGCACGATGGGGCACTACGACACCCTTTGGCGTACCCGTGCTTCCGCTGGTGTACATGATGTAGGCCGGGGCATTCACGCCGACGACCACGGCATTGCTGGACGGGCCCTCTCCGGTGAGCTCCTCCGGCAGGACCACGGTGGCTCGGCCGCTCGGCAATGCACTGCGCAAGTGGGCTTGGGTGATCACCAGGTCCACACCCGTATCCTCCAGCATGAAGGCAAGTCGTTCGGCGGGGTAGGCCGGGTCGAAGGGCACGAAGCATCCACCACTGCGCAGGATGGCGAGCATGGCCACGATGAGGTCGAAGCTGCGGTCCATGCACAAGCCCACAGGCTGGCCGGGGCGCACGCCGCGTTGTACCAAGGCCGCGCTCATCGCGTGTACGCGGTGTTGCAGCGTGCGGTAGTCGAGTTGTTGATCGCCCAGCACGAGCGAGGTGCGGTCCGCATGCTGCACAGCCACTTGATCGAACAAGGTCCCGATGTCCACCTTGGGGTAGATGGTGGCCTTGCCCTCCCACTGGGTGGGTGGTGCGGTGGCATCGGCTTGCACTGGCCCATCACCCACGAGTTCCCCTAAAGTGGCGTGTGGTGCGGCGATGATGCGTTGTGCCAGCGTGGCCAGTTCGTCCATCCAGCCGCTCACGGTGGTGGCATCGAAGAGGTCGGTGTTGTAGCTCCACTCCAGGACCAGCCCCGTGTTGCTGTCGGCGCCGCTGCTGCCGGTGGCGTTGAGGAAGAGTTCGAAATTCTCGAAGGAGCGAGGGTCGCTGATGAACCGATGCTGCAGGCCATCGAAGGCCACGCCATCATCCATGTTCATGTCGATGTTGAACACCACGGGCACCAAGGGGATGCGGCCGGGTTCGCGGGGGATGTTCAGCTTGCGCAGCAGGGTGCCGAAGGTGTACTTCTGGTGGTCGAAGGCATCGAGCACCGCAGTGCGGCGGGCCTTGAGGTGTTCGGTGAAGCTGATCTCCTCATCGATGCGGCTGCGCAAGGCCAGCAGGTTGACACAGTGGCCCACGAGGTGCTTCATGTCCAGGTCGCTCTGGCCAGCGGCGGGGAGGCCCACGACGAGGTCGGTGTTGCCAGTAAGCTTGTGGAGCAGGAGTTCGAAGGTGGTGAGCAGGGTGGTGACGAAGCTGGCCCCGGTGCGGG
>JADKCV010000049.1 GCA_016718655.1 Flavobacteriales bacterium
TTGACCAGCATCCATCCCTCCCCTTCTCAGATGCGTTCACCGAACCTGCTGCTCTGCGCCCTCTGCGCCCTGTCCCTTGAAGGCTGGTCCCAATCACCCATGGCCATCCCGCCCTTGCTGGAACAGGACACGTTCCAACTGACCGTAGGACAGTACGTACACCAGTTCTACCCTGGTGTGAACACCACCACCTTCGGTGTGAACGGCCCCTACCTGGGCCCCACACTGTTGATGCATCGCGGGGATACGGCCCGGTTGAAGGTCATCAATGAACTGCCCCAGGTGACCAGCATGCACTGGCATGGTATGCATGTGCCCGGCGATATGGACGGCGGACCTCAGCGCGAAGTACAGCCCGGTGCGGATTGGGATGTGAAATTCCAAGTGGATAATCCGGCAGGCACCTATTGGTACCATCCTCATCCGCACATGCTCACCGCGTCGCAGGCCACAAAAGGCATCGCGGGCATGATCATCGTGCGCGATGCCGAGGAGGAAGCCCTGGACCTTCCCCGCGCCTATGGCGTGGATGACTTCCCCGTCGTGGTCCAGGACCGACGCTTTCTGGCCAATGGAAGCATGCCGACCGCTCCCTACGGGGACTCCGTGCTGGTGAACGGCACACCCCATGCCTATCTGGAGTGCCCGGCACAGGTGGTCCGTTTGCGCTTGCTGAACGGTGCCAATGCTCGCGTCTTCGACTTGGGCTTTGAGAACGGCACGGAGATGCACGTCATCACCGGCGATGGTGGCCTGCTGAACGCACCCGTGACTACGGAACGGTTGCGGCTGAGCAATGGCGAACGCTATGAAGTGCTCCTTGACCTGAGCGGTCTGGAGGGCGACAGTCTTCTTTTGATGAGCTTCGGCAGTGAACTGCCACAGACCGTGCCTGGTTCCAATAACCTGGTATGGGAGAGCAGCGCACTGAACGGGATCGACTTCCCGGTACTTCGCATCCGGGTCACGGCACCGACCCCGGAACCTGTGACGGTGCTGCCCACAACGCTCAGCGCCGCTGCGCCTTGGGAAGAGGCCCTTTCCGTGCGCACACGGACCAAGATCCTGACCGGGAACGGCATGGTGGGCATGGGCATGTTCATGATCAATGGCCAGATGTTCGACATCGACGTGATCAACGACACGATGCAACTGGGCAGTGTGGAGATCTGGAACATCTCGAACAATTCGAATATGGCCCACCCCATGCACATCCACGGGGTATCGTTCTTTGTGCTCGATCGCAATGGTGTGCCACCGCCCCTTTGGGAGCAGGGTGCCAAGGATGTTGTCCTGGTGGATGCGGGTGAAACGGTGCGGCTCATCATGCGCTTCGGCCACCCCACGGCTGGCTGGCCGTACATGTACCATTGTCACAACCTCCTGCATGAGGACAACATGATGATGCTTCAATTCATCGTGGAAGAAATGACCGTGGGCACTCCGGAACAGCTCGCGGCCGCGCCGATCAGCTTTCACCCCAACCCCACTGCTGGCATCGTCGTGTTCCAGAGCACCGACCCCTTGAAGGAGGTCACGCTCCACGACATGAGCGGCCGCCTACTGATCCGCATCGACCTATTGGGATCTACGCAGGGGTCATTGGACCTGGACCACCTTCCGCCCGGTCCCTATTTGGCACGCATCACCGGCAAGGGTTCAAGTACAGTACGCATCATCATGCGCGAGTAGCCTCAGTTGTTCAAGGCGCCCTGCTCTATCCATACCCTGATCGTCTCCAACTCGGCATTGCTCAGCGCAGTGCCGCTGGGTGGCATACCCAGACCGAAGTCCGGACTGTAATTGACCTTGTGCCATAGTACCGATGCATCAGGGTCGCCTGGTGCGACCCGCACAGCCGGTCCCCAGTTCACGCTGGTCACATTCACCAGTTCCGTGTAGGCGTTCTCGGCTGACAGGTCCATTCCATTGCCCATGGGTGGATGGCACACCCAGCAGTGCTCCGTGAAGATGGGCAGTACTTCGGTGCTGAAGTGGACCGTGACCGCGGGCAGCTCTGGATCCACCGGCTTTGGCACGAACAGAGGACCTTCATCCTTTGCACAGCCCACGGACATGGCCAGCAGAAGCAGCACGACACCGGCACGGATCGGGTGGGACCTCATGGTTGGGGATTCTTGGGTTTGACGAACAGCGTGCGGGCGATGTTGAATCCCAAGTGGAAGTAGCCCTCGTCGTAGCGCGTGACGGGCATCGTATACAGTCGCTGCTCGACGATCTCCTGCCCACTGGCCAACACGATCTGGAAAACGTGTCCGGCGGTCGCCACTTCATAGCCTGTGGCGATCGGCAGCAAGGTCTCATTCGGGTCCCTGCCAGCAAGGAACGGAGCCGCCTCGAAAAGGATGGATCCTTTGGTCGTCACCTTCCACCGTCCACTGATCGGAAGTGTCATGGTGACGTTCGACGCGCCCACGGGTACGAGGTTGCGATAGACGAACACCGGCGCCAACTGGACTGAAACGTGGTCATTGAAGCGCCTTGCAAGGATGACCTGCGTAGCGTACGAGAAGCGGTGCTTGAACGAATAGGCGAACGGGGTCACACCATCGGCATAGAAATCACGCTCATCCACGGCTGGGAAATCGTCGCTCATCATCGCCACATTGAACCACGCCGTGCCCGACAACGGCATCTCGTCCCCTTCCGTCTGCTTCAACAGCCGCACCTTCGCGCCGAGGTCGTACACCTTGCCGTTCTTGCTCCGACCCAGTTCCAGGTGCATGTCATCCACGGGTGAATACTGGAAGGCGAAACGGATGTTGGCCGGGAGGTCGAGCCCGAGGAACTGCTTGCCCATCTCCTTGTTGAAACCCCAGGCGCCAAACCGATGCTGGATCATGAAGCCGTACGAACGTTTGCGAGGTACCACCTCGATGCTCTGCGCATTGATCACCTGCGTCCCACCGAAGGTGCGCGACACGAATTCCCTGGGCTGCGCGTCCTGAGCCTGGCCGTGCAGCGTAAAGGCCAGCAGTACGCTCGCCAGGCCGATGATGACCATTGATCGCGTGTTCATGGGCTCAGGGTCCTTAGGTAATGCACAACGGCCCAGCGTTCCTCCCTGCTCAGCGCCTCTTGGTATGTGGGCATGACACCACGGCCGTGGGTGATCTTCCAGAACAGTGCACCATTGGACTGCGCCTGAACCGAGGGGTCCGAGAAATTCGCGGGCTGGATCGGCAGACCCGCAGCCGCAGGCCCATCCCCCTTGCCTGCCGTTCCATGACAGGTCCAGCAGAGTGAACTGAACACCTTCTGCCCGCGCACGATGGCCTTGGCATCATCGACCAAGGGATCTATCAATCGATCGGCCTCAGGCGGCGCCTTCCAGGGATCACCCGGCATGTCGACCAAGGCCACCATGCCACACCACAGCAGCACCAGGATGGTCATGTATACGGCACCCTTCATGGCCTGGCGGGAGTTGCGATCAGTGGAGCAGGACGACCCTGCAACATGGCCAGTGCCTCGGATGCACGCGGGTCATGCGGGGCGAGGTCGACCGCCTTCCTGAGATGTTCCGTTGCTCGTGGAATATCTCCGCTGCGAGCCAGCAATACACCGACCGTGTAGCGCACCTGGGCGTCCTCGGGGCTGATCAAGGCCAGTTGCTCAAAGTGCGCCAACGCCGGTTCCGTGCGACCTGCGCGCAGGTACAACGCCCCCAGGTTATTGTGGATCATGGCCGATCCACTTCCACGCTGCAGGGCTTCCTCGTAGCTGGCAATGGCCTCGTTCGTCCGACCTGTGCGGCTGTCCACATCTCCCATGGCCACCAGCAATGGAACGCTGCCTGGGATGCGCGTCAGTCCTTTCATGAAACTCCCTCGGGCCTGCTTTACATCACCCATCGCAAGCCATGCGTTCCCCAATTCTAGCGCACTCAGGGCGATCAGTTCGCGGCTGTTCCCACCCGAGCGCTCACGCCCCGTGAGCAGTGCTTGCCTCCAGTGCTCCATCGCCTCGCTTGCATTTCCCCGGCGCATCGCGATGCCCGCCGAGCGATAGCGCGCCTCCACATGGGTGGGTTCGTCCGCGAGGATCGTCCGCAACAGCATGACCGCTGCGTCCTCATCACCCCGCAATAGATGGAGGGAAGCCAGTTCCTGACGCCGGTCCGCAGGCTGCCAAAGGCCCCACATCAGGGCCTGTTGGTAGTGTCCGACCGCCAGATCCACTTCGACATCCCTGGCTTCCGTTCGCGCATGACCCTCCGCGATCCGCTGGAGCTGCGCCTTTCCGAGAATAGTGTGATACTGCACCACGGCACTGTGTGCCAGAAAGACCACCAGGAGGGTGGCGAACGCCATGAGGACAAGACCACCCGGTCGCAGGCTCCGATCTATTTTCAGGGTCACGCCCCGCAACTGGAATGCCTCACGACGGACCAGTCGCCAGGCCACCAGAATCATGTAGGCTGAACACAAAGCCAGGGCCACGGCCAGCAGGAAGGGTACGATATCATAGAGCCCCCGGTAGATGGGCATCGCCACCACGAAAGCACCCGCAAGGAAGATGTCCTCCCCCATTGTATTGCTGAAACGACCACGGTAGGCGCCCGCGGGATGCCCCTTGCGGAACAACGGCGGCATGCGGAAACCGAACTGCACGGCGTTCTCCGGACAGACCGCCACGCAATCAAGGTCCTTGAGGCAGCGCGGGTTGGTGACCATGCCGTGCAATGCCAGTTCGCGGTGGACGAGGATATCAGAAGAACAGACCTGGGTACACAGGCCGCACTGGCTGCAGTCCTTGGTCAATACGATACGTCCCGGTGCCACCTGATCGGCCAGACCGAACAATGCACCATAGGGACAGGCCTGGAAGCAGAAGCCCCGACTGCCCAGCAGGTACACGATGAGGAAGCCGCAAACGAAGAAGGTGAAGATGGCCACACCCGGAGGGGGCAGGTTGCGCCACATATCATCCGTGGTGAAGGAGGACCAGCGCGACCCACCGGCCTCCACCACCTGCATGGCCTGGTTACCGGCACCATGCCATGCCTGAAGCACCTGCGGCCAGATGAACAGGTAGAACATCACCCCGATGGGCACCCAGATGAGGGTGCGCGACCGGATCGGCTGGCGCTTGATGTGCAGTTTATCCAGTATCCAGCCGGCAGTGTCCTGGAGCGCCAGGATGTGGCATCCCCAGGAGCAGAAGAAGCGCCCGAAGATCAGCGTGGCCACCATCACCACCACCATCAGCACAAAACCTGCGGTGACAATACCTTGATGGATGGTGTAGAAAACCTCGTTGAACTCCAATGGGGCGAGCGTTCGCCCCTTCAGCTTCCAATGCACGAAGTGTGCGATGAAGAGCAGGTGAACGCCTACCAACGTGGCCATCCGCCACTTCTCGTATGGCTTATGCTTTACCAGGGCGTCCATGTCCTTGGCGCATTCAACCTATTGCACCACGATCCGTTCAGAGAAGCGACGTCCCACCAGATCAACGTTCAGATGGTAGATGCCACTGGAGAGTCCTTCCAATGCCATGGCATGCTTCCACTGGCCCGCTGCGGCAGTCGCGGAGCTTGTATGCACCACATGGCCCAGCGCATCCACCAAGGTGAGTTCCACATGCGTGTCCTGCAGCAGGTGCAATTCCACGGTGAAGGACCCCATGTTCGGATTGGGGTATACCTGGAAGCCACGCAGGGTCAGCACTTCGGCCACACCGGTGCAGATCTCGACATCCACCGTGACCGGGACCGGTTCCCCGATACAGACACCGCCGCCGAAATGGACCTCCCAATCGTAGAAGTAATAATAGTAGGAGGACCCACCACTACCTCCGGTGATGGTGGCCACGTCGCCGATCGCGTAGGGGTAGCTAACGCCGGCGCTGCTCCGCCATAGATCGGCGGTACCGGCCACAACGAGCTTGTAACCGTTCCCCGGAGCGATATCGAAGTCGAGTGTAATGCGGGACTCACCGGCCGGCACCCACACGGAACGCGTGTTCCGGAGCACACCGATGGCATCAGGAGCTCCACCGTGCGCCAGCCTGCCGAGCCTGCGTAAACCTTCACCGACTTCAGCCGAAAGGCCTGTAGGGCTGAGAGATCGAGACGCTGGGCACCTGCGTGATACTCTCCGGACCCGGCATTATTCTGCTTGCCACCGTAGAGCACGGTGCCCGGTGCTTCGTTCACCGCCGCCACCTGATATGTGGTGCTGGCATACAACGGAGGCGTTTCGAAGATCGGGCCACTGCCGACCAACGAGCCCGTGGCATCGTACCAGAGACTGTTCGGCTCCGAGGAGAGGAGTGCGGCCTGTTCGCCTTCGCAGATGATGGCCGTCCCGACCACAGGAACAGGTGGCTGCGCGAGCTCTGTCACCGTGAAGGGCTGGGAGACCGCCGTACCACAATACGTGGTGACCGTCACGGTGTAAGTGCCCGGACCCGCTTGAATGCTGTTGGTGATGGCCCCCGTGCTCCACTGATAGGCCAACCCCGCATTCGCACGCAGCCTGACCTCACCGCCGCTGCACACATACGCCTGCTCTTCACTCGTGATCGTGGCAATGGGAGAGGTGGCCGTCTGCTGGGTCAGCGTAAAGGGTACCGCCGTGTAATTGTTGCCTTCGTCCGATTCCAGCACACGGTCAAGGGGGTCCACCTCGTAAACGATCCAGTACTCGCCATTGCACGTACCGGATGGTATATCGATCCACATGCCGTCCAGGTATTCACTGTAGATGTCCGTGTAACCCGATGAAATACCCTGGCGCACCATGCTGCAGCTATAGTTGCCTCCGCCAAGTCCGTAGTTGGGGAAATCGGTCGGAGAGGACAGTGTGGTCCCCGAGTTGTACTGCGTGTTGTCGTCCTTGCAATGATGGTTCACCACCGCCTGGCCACAATTGTTGTAGTCCATCAGGCAGAAGCCCAATTTGTAGCCCTGGTTGATGATCGGCCACTCGCGCGGGTCGCTCACACCGTACTCCGGCATCCGGAGGCTGTAGATGCCCCATTGATCGTAGCGCACATTCCCCTGGGTCGACGTGTAGGTCATCCCCTGGTCCATCACCCGTTCATAGGAGGTCATTTGCGAGCCGTTCTTGTGGAACACACGCTGGGTGCTGAGCTGCTTGGCCGTACCTCCGCCCGGACACGTGAACTGCTGCTGGGCGTTCGGATCGTAGACCTCAAAGGTGTCCACGCCACAGGTGAAGCGCCGATACCCGTTCATGTCGACGCCCCGGACCTCCATGGGCCCGAGGCCGATGTTCGGGGTGCTCCCGCTGATGCGGACCCTGCCCGCCACCTCGCTGGGACCGTCCAAATAGTTCATGAGGCCGTACCAGGAGATCGTGAGGTCCGGCAGCAGGTCGCATTCCTGCCCCCCCCCGGGACACTGACAGGACGTGGCGTTGGTGGTGGTGCATTGACCATGGACCTCCGGCACCTGGACAAGGAGGAGGACCAATGGGATCAAGGTGTAGATCGGTCGTAGCATGGGGCGTGGTGTGTTCGTGATCGAGATGGAACGGACAATGACCGGGGCTAAATTAGGACCACTTTGTCCATTTTCTATGATTTGCATCATATTTTTGTCACCACTCGACCCCCCCTTGCCAACACGACCCAACGCCATGCGCCAACACAAACTTGTCTCCCCCCTGTTCGCCGTCGTGATCATGCTCCCCCTGCTGACCTCCTGTGACAAGGATGAGCCGTCATCCCCCACCCCGGCCCCATCCGTCCCTTCCACCCGGACCACGCTCCTGGTCGAACACCATGTCGATGGGTCCCCGCTGACCTTCAACGCGATCCAATACACCAACGAAGCGGGCCACGAATACTCCGTCACCCGCTTGGAGTACTACATCAGTGGCATCAAGCTCATCACCGATGACTGCTGTGATGTGGACCCGATGATCGTTGGTCCCCTCTATATCAACGCCACGCTTCCGAACAGCTTCGACCTGGGCACGCTGCCAGCGGCCACCTATACCAGCGTGGAACTCTACCTCGGCCTTGCTCCGGAAATGAATGTGACCGGCGCACTTCCAGCGACCTTGGAGAACGTGAACATGGCATGGCCGGTACCCATGGGCGGTGGTTACCACTTCATGAAATTCGAAGGCCACTTCCTGAACAATGGCACACCCACCGGTTACGCCATGCACTTGGGACGAAACGACAACCTGTCCCTGTGCACCGCCCCGACCGACTTCAGCCTGGATGGGACCGCGAACACCCTGGCCCTCCGTTTCAACCTGAACGAAGTGTTCCGCGACCCGCATACCTACGACCTGCCCACCGGCAGCATGTCCATGGGCAGCATGATGCTCATGGGTCTGTTGCGGGACAACTGTACCAATGCCTTCACCTTGCACCTTCGGCCATGAACGGACGCACGTTCCTGCTTGTCGTGAGCGCCCTGCTCGGAAGCCTGATGAGCAGCTGTCGTCGCGACTCCAAGGAAGCAGCCGCCCCCTGTGCGGCGGTCACTACGCCTTACCAGCTGGACCATCCTTCGTACTTCCCGAAGCCACTGATACCGAACGACAACCCGCTCACCCGCGAAGGCGTGGCGCTCGGGAGGATGCTCTACTACGACACGCTCCTGTCGCGCAATGGACCTTTCGAAGGTTTCGCCTGTGCCTCCTGCCACGACCAGGCCCGCTCCTTCACCGTGCCTACCAGTGGCACCAACGTGCTCCCCCACGTGAACCTGGCCTGGAGCACCCACTTCCTGTGGAACGGAAAGGTGAGCGGCACGCTGGAGGATGTGATGCGCTTCGAGGTGAACGACTTCTTCCAGGTGGACATCAACGTGCTCAAGGAACATCGCGACTATCCCAAGCGATTCCGTCAAGCCTTCGGCACCTGCGACCTGACCAGCGACCAGGTGGTCAAGGCCCTCGCCCAATGGTTCAGACGCATGTCATCCACCAACAACAAGTTCGACCGATACCTGACCGGCCAGACCAACCTGACCACCGCTGAACTACAGGGAGCCATGCTCTTTCTTTCCGAGGTGGGTGACTGCTTCCATTGCCATGCCACACCCCTGATGACCGATAATGCCTTCCACAACATCGGGCTGGAGACCTCCTTCACCGGCTTCGATGTGGGGCGCTATGCCATCACCGGAGCGCCCATGGACATGGGCGCCTTCAAGACGCCGACCCTGCGGAACATTGCGCTCACTGCGCCCTACATGCACGACGGACGGTTCCAGACCCTTGAGGAGGTGGTGGAATTCTACAATAGTGGTGTTCAACACAGTGCAAGCCTTGACCCCCTCATGACAAAACCGGGTACAGGCCTTCAATTGGGTCTATCACCTGAACAGCGATCGGACCTGGTAGCCTTCCTTCACACACTATCGGACGATACCTTCCTCACCGACCCTGAACTGGCCAGCCCCTTCTGAACCACAACACTTGGACCGATCCGTGAGCCGTATCATACTTTCGGTTCCCCATGGAAGCCCACCCGAATGATCATCTGGTCCATTTGGACAAACTACTGGCCACCTATTGCTCCCCCGAATGGCGTGAACTGTTGGCTGCGCAGAACATTCCCTTGAGCTATGCCAAGGGTGAGGCCATCTTCTCCACCGGGCAGAAGGCGGATCGCATGTACATGATCCATCAAGGCCGTGTGAAGGTGGTGGCCAACCATGCCAAAGACCGGGACCGCATCATCCGTTTGGCGGGGAACGGCGAAGCGCTCGGCCACCGTGGGATCGGAGATCAACCCGTGTATACGGCCAGCGCCATTGCACTGAGCGCTACCAGGATCAACGCCATACCCATGCCGCTCTTCCTGAGCACGTTGAAAGCGAACAACCTCTTCTGCTACCATTTCCTGCTCTTCTTTGCGGAGGAGCTCCGCGTGCTGGACCAACACCTGCGCGACCTGATGAGCATGGATGTACCCCGGCGCGTGGCCAGGGTGATCCTCCTGTGCCGCGATACGTTCGGCATGGACGCGCTGGACAACAGAAAATTAGCCTTCACCCTGCCCCGGCGGGACATCGCCAGCATGGCCGACACCACCTATGAATCGGTGGTCCGTACCCTCTCCTCCTTCCAGCAGGAGGGCCTGATCGATCTGGTGGGCAAGGAGATCCGGCTACGCAAGCCGCGCCAATTGGAAGGGCTGGTCGGCTAACGCGCACGGACATCCGCGGTCATCCTCACCGGGAGGCCGTGTGACCTTGGTCACCAATATGTAAGTGAACACTAACTTACTTTTGTGCCATCACCAACGACGACATGAACGGACAACGCAACATCGCCATCGGCTTCCTCACCATGGGGGCCTTCATGCTCTACGGCTTCCTGCTCATCTACCTGCGCGACTTCGCGCCCGACAAGCAGGCCTGGGTGGATAGCTACAGCGTGGGCAAGCACTTCGAGGCCCGGCTCGCGCACGTACACGGCAACCTCTTCGCCTTCCTCAACGTGGTGATGGGCTACCTGCTGCTTCACTTCGGTGAACGGCTGCGTTGGTCCGCCCTCACCTCCTGGATGGCACTGATCGGACTGCTGATGCCGCTCGGGATCCTCGCGGAGATCTACTTCGGAGCGCCTCCCGTGCTCGTCCTCATCGGCGCGCTGGCCATGACGACCTCGGTCTTCCTGCTCGGCACCGCCTTCTTCAAACTCAAGCCTTCCCATGGACATTAAGCCCCGCCAACTGGAGATCATCGAAGCCGCCGGACAGCTGGTGACGGAGGATGGCTTCGCGGCGCTCACCACGAAGCGCCTGGCCGAACGCATGCACTTCACCGAAGCGGCCCTTTACCGCCACTTCAAGAGCAAGGAGGAGATCCTGGTGACCATGCTGCATCACCTCGCATCGAACATCGACGAGCGCCTTGCCAGCGTGGCCGAAGCCCATCCGGAGCCTGTGGAGCGGGTACGTGCCATGTTCGACAGCCAGTTCACCTACTTCCAGAAGAACCCCCAATACCTCATGGCCATTTTCGCCTCAGGGCTCCTGGAGGCTTCGCACGGCATCGATGCCGGCATTGAACGCATCATGGTGGTGAAACGCCGCCATCTGCTCAACGCCATCAAGGACGGGCAACGGTCAGGTGCATTCACATCGGACCACTCGGCCGAAACGCTCACCCACATCATCATGGGCACCTTCCGGCTGCACATGCTGCAATGGCGCATGAGCGGACGCTCCTTCGATGTGCGCAAAAAAGGCCGGACCATCATCGGTGCCGCCCTGGACCTCATCACCCGCTGAACCGCCATGGAACCCCGGAAGCTTGCACGCATCATCCTCGGCCTGGCCATCATCGCCTTCGGCGCGCTCACCCTGTTCCTGAGCACTTCCGTGCTGCTGGACCTCTTCGGGATCCGAGAACGCGAATCGCCGTACGTGCCCTCCGTGGTGGTGGCCAACCTGATCGCCTCGTTGCTCTACCTGCCCGCCGGTGCCGGCCTGCTGATGAAGGGCCGCTGGACAGCCGAGCTGCTCGCGACGGCCGTTGTGGTACTTATCGTGGGCGCGGTGCTCCTTGCCCTGCACATCGCAACTGGTGGCGAATACCGCACAGGAACCATCGGTGCGCTCACGTTCCGAACGCTGCTCACTGCGGCCTTCTATCTCATTGCGCGATGGAGCTTGCGCGCGACCGATCATCCTGCAACACCCGAACCCATGAACCGCATCCTGCTTCCCCTTATCCTACTTGCCATCGCCTCGCTGCAAAGCAGCTGTAGTGAGCACACCCACGATGCAGCCGCCCATGACGACCATACAGCCGCCGCGCCCGACAGCACCCCGGCCACGGTCCACGACGCCCTGCCTTCCGTGAAACTCGACAACGGCCAGCGCTGGAAAGCCAACCCGGAGACCACCACCGGCATCGCCAACATGGTGGGCATACTCGACACCTACGACCCTTCAAGCGGCGACCCCAAGGACCTGAAGGCCGCACTGGACGACGAGTTCAAGCTCATCTTCGAACGCTGCACCATGACCGGGGAGTCGCACGAGCAGCTCCACAACTACCTGATCCCCATCCATCATGCGCTGGCCGACCTCGACGGTATTCGCGAGGCGGACCGCGACACGATCGCTGCCCTGCTGGCACGCTATGCCGACTACTTCGAATAAGCCATGAACAGCTTCGCACGCATCGCACTGATCGCTTCCCAGGGAGCGCTGCTCGGCACCTTGGTCACCACGGTGAACGCGCAGACGGTAAGCTTGGAGCACTGCATCACCCAGGCGCTGGGCCATGACCCCCGCGCCTTGGTGGCGGGTGTGGATGCGGAGATCGCCGGAGCGCGGATCGCCGAGGCGAAGAGCGCCCTGTTACCCAAGGTGCGAGGCACCGCCGACTGGCGCTACTACACCGACCTGCCCTTCCAACTGTTGCCAGCGTCCGTTTTCGGTGGACCCGCCGACTCCTATCGCGCACTCCAGTTCGGCACCCCACAGAACGTGGGCGCCAACGTACAGGCCCAGCTTCCGCTGGTGGACGCGGGGAGTTGGGAACGCATCCATGTGGCCCGTGAAGCGGAACAGGCGGCCCGGCTGATGGCCGATGGTACACGTGAGGACGTGGTGATGGACGTTTCCCTGGCCTACTACACCGCCCAGGTCCTTCAGATGAAGCTGGCCTTCCTGGACAGCAACGTCACGAACACCGGTTCACTGCTGGGCAATGTGCGCCTGATGCGCGAACAGTCCATGGCCCGCAGCACCGACGTGGACCGCTTGCAGCTGCAGCTGGACCAACTGCTCACGCAGCGGGAACGGGTGCAGGGGCAACTGGACCAGACCTTGGATGTGCTCCGTCTGCACATGGGTCTGGGGGCCGACGTTCCCTTGGCCGTGGAGCCACCGGGTACGACGATCGAACCCGGCACGAACGCAGCACTTGCAACTACGCGCCTGCGCGCCGCGGAACAGGGGCTGCGTGTGCAGGAAGCGGAGATCCGCCTGTTGAAACGATCCCGACTGCCCAGCTTGAACGGGCAGGGCCTTTACGGTACCACCGGCTTCGGCCCCATCGGTAGCGAGGAGCGCTTCGACTTCTACCCCATCGGCTTCATCGGCGCATCGCTCCAGGTGCCGCTCTTCAACGGGACCACGGTGCAGCGCCGCATCGGCATCAAGGAACTGGAACGCGACAAGGCCGCGCTGCAACGCGATGCCCTGGCCGAACGCGACAGCCTGGACCTGCGCCGTACCGAGCGCGACGAGGCCCTGGCCCGCAGGACCCTGCAGGATGCCGGAACGCAATTGGGCCTTGCCGAACGCATCCGGAAGAACACCGACCTGCAACACCGCGAGGGTTTGGCCACCCTCAGCGATCTCATCCTGGCCGACCAAAGCCATCGGGACGCCCAGCAGCTCTACCTCGATGCCCTCGTGCAATTGCGCAGGGTGCAACTCGAACGCCGCCGCCTGCACGGAACCCTCATCCCCCGCTGAATACCATGAAACGCTGGATCCCCTGGATAGTGATCGCCGCCCTGCTGGTGATGACCGTTGTGAAGCTCGCACAGAACAAGCGCACCGTGGAGGAACGCATGTACCGCCATGACAAGAGCGCGCCGGTGCATGTGGGCGTGGATACCGTGCGCCTGCAGACCATGGCTTCCGGCCAGCGTTTCGGGGGCACGGTGTTGGCGCGCAACGAAGGCCGTGTGATGGCCGAAGTGCCGGGCCGCGTGGTGAGCGTGGACGTCAGCGAGGGGCAGTGGGTGGAGCGCGGTGCCGTGATCGCCCGGTTGGACGGCGAGCTGCTGCGCCTGCAACAGGAGGCCGCCCGCATAACGGTGCAAGGGCTGGAGAAGGATGAGGCACGCTATCGGATACTGGCACAGGCGGATGCCGTGCAAGGCGTTCAACTGGAAAAGACCGAACAGGCCCTGGAAGCGGCACGCGTCCAACTGGCCAACATGAACGAGCAGTTGCGCCGCACCACGATCAGCGCACCGTTCAGCGGACAGGTGATGCAGTTGCTGGTGGAAGTGGGCTCCGTGGTGGGGCCATCGGCACCCGTGGCGCAGCTGAGCGACCACCGCGAATTGGAAGTGCTTCTGCAGGTCTCCGAACAGGAGGTGGACCTCTTCCGCGAGGGTGCTCCCGCACGTGTATCCATGGCGCGCATGTCGCAGCCCATCCAGGGGACCATCACCCATGTGGGTCGCCGTGGCGACACGGCCAACCGCTTCACCGTGCGCATCGACCTGCCCGGAGCGACCGAACTGCGTGCCGGACTGCCGGCCTCTGTGCAGCTGCCCGGTGCGCAGCAGGAAGGCCTTCCCACCATTCCCACACGGGCCCTCGTGGGTTCCACCGTGACGCCGGAGGTCTACCTGGTGCGCAATGGAAAGGCCCACCGCAAGGCCATCACCACGGTATCCAGTGGCGACGGGATGGTGACCGTTTCCACCGGCCTGAAAGCCGGGGATGTGGTGATCACCAGCGGCTTCATCAGCATCACGGATGGATCGGCCGTCACGATACAGTGATCCGCGACCATCGAAGAACCCATCGCCATGAACCTCACCCGCATCGCCATTGAGCGGCCATCGCTCATCATCGTCATCTTCGGTGTGCTGTTGCTGGGCGGCATCGTGGCCTACCGAGGCCTGGGCGTGGAGCTCATGCCCGACTTCAACCAGCCGGTGATCACCGTGCGCACCCTTTACCCCGGTGCGGCGCCGGAGGAGGTGGCCACCAGCGTGACCCGTCCCGTGGAGGATGCCCTCAGCGCGCTGGAGCACGTGGATTACATCAGCAGCCGATCGTTGGCCAATGCCTCCATCGTCATCGTCAACTTCAAGTATGGCGCCGACCTGGACCTGGCCATGCAGGATGCGCAGCGCCGCATCGACAACATCCGGCAGGAACTGCCCGAAGGGCTTCAGGCCCCCGTGATGACGAAGGTCTCCCCCAACGACCTGCCCATCATGAGCGTGAGCGCCCAGAGCGGACAGGCGGCACCGGCCTTCCGCCAGCACATGGAGGACGATCTGCTCCCCCGCATCCAGCAATTGAAGGGTGTGGCGGAGATCACCCTGCTGGGTGGCGAGCAGCGTGAAGTGCTGGTGAAGGTGGACCAGGAACGACTGCTGAACCACAGTATCGCCTTGCCACAGGTAACCGAGGCCATTCTGCGTGCAGGCCGCGAAGTGCCGGCCGGCACCGTGCGCACGGAAGGCGACCAACTGAGCGTGAAGCTCGCCGGCAAGCTCACCACCGTGCAGGACATCGAGGACGTGGTGGTGGCCATGCCCATGCCCGGCAGCGTGGTGCGCGTGAAGGATGGCCACCGTGGTGGACGGCATCGCGGACGCCACCTCGGTGAACCGCTACAACGGGCGGGAGGGGATCGGCCTGCTGATCAAGAAACAGGGCGATGCCAACGCCGTGGACATGAGCCGTGCCGTGCGGACCAGCTGACCGCCATACGAGACCTACCCACACTTCGTCCCCCGCAGCCGCTGCCAGGCAGCCTTCCTCGTAGTAGAGACCGTCGGCATCGCCGCATTCGGGGCACTTGCGGCCAGCGGGCTTGCGTGCCGTCGGAGATGTAAGCGTTGCAGCGCTCGCACCACACCGTTCTTCCAGGTGTTCAGCGTCGCGTCGTAGAGGTTGAGGTTCGCCACCACGTCCACCACCTGTGGGAGGGGCATGCCTTGGCGCAGCATGCCGCTGATGAGGATGGCGTAGTTCCAGAACTCCGGGTTGAAGGTGCGGCTGAGGCCCTGCACCGTTACGCGGTAGTCGTCGGCATCGGCGTACTCGAGGTCGTAGATGTTCTTGCCGCGTTTGCTGTCCTTGCGCTTCACCACCCAGCCTTTCGTCACCCACTTGGGCAGTTCGAATCCGCCGTTGGCCTTGCCGGTGAAGATCTCGTAAGGCTTGCCATCGAGCAGGCCCACCACGGCGATCCACGGCTCGGTCTCGTTGTGGAAGCGCAGCACATCGGCGTCGAGGCGTTCGGGGCGGGGCACGTGGCGGCTGTTCGACCGGTGCGTCCTTCTTCTCGGCCACCAGCACGCCGCTGCGGCTGCCATCGCGGTACACGGTGATGCCCTTGAGGCCTTCCTTCCACGCTTCGAGGTAGATGCCGCCAACCTCTTCCACCGTGGCGGTGCTGGGCAGGTTGATGGTGCTGCTGATGGAGTGCGTCGTGTACTTCTGCACCACGGCCTGAAGGCGCACGCGCTTGTGCCAGTCGATCTCGTTCGCGGTGGCACCGGCATAGGGGCTCTCCGCATTGTCGGTCTTTCCGGTCGCTCGCATCCAGTCCAGCACGCGCGGGTGGTGCACGGTGAATTCCTCCCACTGGTCGCCGAGCTCATCGGTGAAGTCCACTTTGGCCTTCTTGTCGCCGGGCACCACCTTGCGACGACGCGTGTAGCCCAGCATGTACACCGGTTCGATGCCGCTGCTGGTGCGCGTGAGCAGGCTGAGCGTGCCCGTGGGCGCCACGGTGCTCAGGCTGATGTTGCGGCGGCCATGTTGCATCATGCGCGCGTACACTTCAGGCAGTTCCTTCTCCAGCATCGCGGTGAACTCCGATGTGCGCTCGATCGCCGGGTCGAAGGCGGCGAAGGCCCCGCGCTCGATGGCCATGTCGATGCTGCTGTCGAACTCAGCGCGGCATTTGGTCCGCATGATCTCCTCGGTGGCGATCAGCGCCGCGTCGCCATCATATTTCAGGTTCAGCCCGGCGAGGGCGTCTGCCAGGCCGGTAAAACCCAGGCCCGTGCGGCGGCCCTCTCGCCCGGTATCGCGCAGCAGTTCCCAGGTCTCGCGCTCGGTGCGTTTCAGCTCGTCGGGCTCGGGGTCCGCATTGACCTTTGCGAGGATACGGTCCACGGCCTCCAGTTCCAGGTCCACCAGATCGTCCATCAGGCGCTGCGCCTCGTAGGTTACCTGAGCGAAGCGTTCGTGATCGAAGCGAGCGTGCGGTGAGAAGGCATCGGAGACGAAGCTGTAGAGGTTGATCGCGATCAAGCGACAGCTGTCCCCGCCCTGCATGGCGATCTCGCTGCACGGGTTGGTGCTCTCGTTGCGGAAGCCTATCGGCATCCACGGCCCGCAGGAACTCATCGCTCACGCGCACGCTCACGTTGGCGCCGGTCACCTTGGCCAGGTCCTGCTTGATGGTGATGAACTTCTCCACGTCCGGGTGGGCGATGTCCATGGTGAGCATCAGCGCACCGCGACGGCCTTTCTGCGCCACTTCGCGCGTGGTGTTGCTGAAGCGCTCCATGAAGCTCACGGCACCCGTGCTGGTGCGCGCGGCGTTGCTCACGGCCGCGCCCTCGGGCCGCAATGTGCTCAGGTCGAAGCCGACTCCGCAGCGCCGCTTGAAGAGCTGTGCCAGCTGCTGGTCGTTGCGGAAGATGCCGCCGTAGCTGTCGAGCGGGAAGGGATCACCACGCAGTTGCTGAGCGAGGCCAGACGGTAGGGATCACCCAGTGAGGCCATCACGCTGCCCTGCGGCACCACATCGCGGAAGCCATCGAAGAGGTCGAAGATCCGTGCCTCGTCCAGCGCTTCGCGTTCGCGACCGTAGATGGAGAGCAATGCGCGCTGCGCTCCGCTGGTACCGGCGCATAGCCGCGTTCGATGCGCGCGAACTCCCGCGCCATCCTGCGGTGCATGTCCTCGGGGCTCTTCTCGATCAGGTGACCGTGGCCGATCGCGCAGGGCGTACTTGTTCACCCACGTGGTGGCCGCCAGTTCGTCCCCGCGGAAATACGTGAGGGCGTTGGCGGACTTCCTCGGTGGTGAAGGTCGGTGATACTTGAGGGCGGCTTTCATGACCAGCGGAGGGGCGATGGCTTGCATTGATCGGGGTGATTGGATGGGTGGTAAAATTCCCGACCAACTTGACCCCTTTTATATGATATACATCATTTTATTCACACCGTGATCGACACTTGCCTCCATAGCACCAACATCAACGGATCGATTATGAAGTTAACTCTCGGATCGGCACGGTGAAGCAGCATCGGTGTTTCTCGACCGGGTGAAGATGCGCACCCACCATTTCATGCTGTGCCGCGCTCGGCTACCTTGCCGAACCGAAAGCATCTACCCAACCTCCTCACATTCACTGTTCGGTCGTCCGGATATCGCGACCGGACGCAC
>JADKCV010000050.1 GCA_016718655.1 Flavobacteriales bacterium
TGGAAGCGACGGGATGTTGCACCGATCTTGACGGTATAGGCACCCGGTGCCCAGTCCGCCACGTTCAGCGTGGTGCGGTCCGTGTTCATGGTACCAGCGACGATGTGTTTGCCGGTCGCATCGAACACCGCGTAGGGTAGCGCCACGTTGCCCGAGAGCTGCAGCGTTACCACATCGCTTGCAGGCGAAGGATGGATGGACATTTCCACCGGCTCCGCCCGAATGAACACTGCCGTGCTGATGTCGAAGGCATACTTGAACACGGTCTGGTAGGCGAAGGCACTGCCTCCCTGCCGGTCGGCGATGAGGTAGAGGAACTGACCATCGTAGTACATCCCCCGCGGTGATTGGTCGCCGTCCGTGGCCATGTCGGGCAGGTCCACGAAGCCCAGGTTCACTTCATTGGTGAGGTCGTACGCGTAGATGCGTTCGGGATCGCCGTTGAGGTTGTCGGTCGCGTAAAGCAGCGTATCGCCTTTCAGCGCGATGCCGTAGGGTTGCTCCCCGTTCATGGGCACGGTATCGATCGGGGTCGGGTCGCCTGGCACCCACTTGTAGGCGTAGGCATAGGGGTACACATCGAAGTCTGGGTAGTACATGGTGTACCACAGCGCCGCACCATCCGCGCACAGGTCGCCGATGCCCGAGGAGTTGCCACCGATCACCGGCGGAAAGGTCCAGCTGTTCAGTGTGGTGCCGTCGAGGCCGATCTCGTACAGGCCCGCTCCGCCGCTCGTATAGTCCTCGGCGACCAGGTAGGACGATGGCCGACGCACCAGGCCGTGGTTGAAGTCGAAGTCCGTAGCAACCTGCCCCAGTATCGTTCCCTCGTGGTCGCTGAAATGGATGGCACCGGAAAAGTCGGCCCCAAGGAAGATCGTATCGGCATCCACATGAATGCCCCAGAAGCCCTGGTTGATGCCGGGGTAGGGGATGCTGTCCACCAGCACTTGGGCACTTGTGGAAAGGGAAATGGACAGGGACACGGTGACCAGCGCTGCGGGTAGGGTCCGGCTCATGTTGTTCGGGTTCTTGTTGTGAAGGTATTCACGACCAGGGTCATCCCGATCTCGCAACTCCATCGATCATCCCGATCGGGTAAGCAGATGAACGAGGCCACCCACGTTGCGAAGCACCCATCCGACGCCCAAGACCAGGCTATCGACTCGCCGCCATGGTTCGACCAGAGCCGAGCGCGTTTGAAGTGACGCTATCGGTCGCTGGCGCGGGTGGAGTCCAGTAGCCTGATGAGGTTCTCCTGTTCCGATCGTCAACTTCCGCTAAAGGGGTTGGTCATGACGAGCACCGTGCGGAAGGCGAGCAGCGTTATGACCGGGAAGAGCGGAGCGGTCATCATCTGCCTCATTTCGATCCCGATGGCGATAAGCATATTGATGATCGACAATGGTGGCAGGCATCATGAAGGGACGCGCACCTACCGCCAAGGGCTTGCATCGGGCTGTTCGATGATTACCTTGTCCGCTCATTCACCATAAAAACACCAGACCATGGCAGCTACCGTAGAGGCTTATTGCGTGAAGTGCAAGGCCAAAAGGAACATGAAGGACCCGAAGGAGAACATCATGGCCAACGGCCGCAAGGCCATGAAAGGCACCTGCCCCACCTGCGGCACGGGCATGTTCAAGATCATGGGCAAGGCCTGAGCCCCGCCTACGCTCCTGGAAGGACCCTTTCAGGCAAGCCGGACAGGGCCTTCGTTCCGACTTGGTTTCCATACCGTTGCCTGAAAGGTCGATGGCGGACGACCACCGCTGGAGCCGCGTTACCTTACCGCCGTTCCATGGCCCGGGCCGTGCCGAACTGCTGGTCGTTCCGCCGTACAGCGGCGTCCATCGGTGGAAGGCGATCCTGGAGGTATGCCGGCCGGCTTCGATGTGGAACTGAAGGTCGGACCTGTCGCCGCTCACCGAGGCGGACAAGCGTGCGCACGCGCCATCGACGGTCGGTTGGCCACACCGGGCTTGCCGTGCTGAGCGAAGAAGGGCAGGTCCCTGCCCGGGCGAACGGCAGCGCTGGGAACGCTATTGGCTGGTGGATCCCCTGGATGGCACCAAGGAGTTCATCAAGCGCAACGGCGAGTTCACCGTGAACATCGCCCTGATGGAACGGATGACACGCCGCGGCCCCTTGGGCGGTGCGCGCGACCCATGGCCGGGGGCTGTATGCGCCGGTGAAGGACCGTGCTCTATTTCGCCTGGAAGGGCGGTGGCGCGTACCGGTTGGAAAGGGCGGCAACCTCAGGCGGCCATGGCGGCGTATGAACGGGCCGCCATGTCCACCCTTGCCCGCTGCCCAACGCGCACCTTACACCATCCTGGCCAGCCGCTCGCACCATGAGCCGGAAACCGAGGCGTTCATCCGCGCATGGAAGCAGCAGCACGGCGACGTGGCCTTGGCCATCATGGGCAGCGCGCTCAAGTTCGGGCTCATGGCCGAAGGCGCCGCTGATGCCTACCCCCGCTATGCCCCCACCATGGAGTGGGACACCCCAACGAGCAATGGCAAAGAAGAAGGCTGCGGCCAGCAAGAAGCGGAAAGTCGCATTGATCACAGGCGTTACCGGCCAGGACGGTGCGTACCTGAGTGAACTGCTCCTCAACAAGGGCTACGAAGTGCACGGCGTGAAGCGCCGCAGCTCCCTGTTCAACACGGACCGCATCGATCACCTCTACCACGACATGCACGAGAAGGGCCGTCCCTTCCACCTGCACTACGGCGACCTCACCGACAGTGTCAACTGCCTCCGCCTGGTGAAGGAGATCCAGCCGGACGAGATCTACAACCTGGCGGCCATGAGCCACGTGGCGGTGAGCTTCGAAATGCCCGAGTACACGGCCAACGCCGACGGCATCGGCACGCTGCGTTTCCTGGAAGCCATCCGCATCCTGGGCATGGAGAAGAAGACCAAATTCTACCAGGCCAGCACCAGCGAGCTGTACGGTGGTGTGCTGCCCCGCGCGCAGAACGAGGAGACCCCCTTCTACCCGAAGAGCCCCTACGGCGTGGCCAAGCTCTACGGCTTCTGGATCACCAAGAACTACCGCGAGAGCTACGGCATCTTCGCCTGCAACGGCATCCTCTTCAACCACGAAAGCCCGCTGCGCGGTGAGACCTTCGTAACGCGCAAGATCACGCGCGCCGTGGCCAAGATCAAGCTCGGCCTGCAACAGACCCTGTACCTCGGCAACCTCGACGCCAAGCGCGACTGGGGCCATGCCAAGGACTACGTGGAAGGCATGTGGCTGATGCTGCAAGCCGACAAACCCGATGACTTCGTGCTGGCCACCGGCAAGACCTACACGGTGCGTCACTTCATCGACCTCGCTTTCGCCGAGGTGGGCATCAAGCTCGAGTGGAAGGGCAAGGGCGTGAAGGAGAAGGGCATCGACAAGAAGACCGGCAAGACGCTCGTGGCCATCGACAAGCGCTACTACCGCCCGGCGGAAGTGGACCACCTGGAGGGCGACCCCAGCAAGGCCAAGCGCGTGCTCGGCTGGAAACACAAGTACGACCTGAAGGCCCTGGTGAACGAGATGGTGCAGAGCGACCTGGAGCTCTTCAAGCGCGATGTGTACCTGAAGAAAGGAGGCCACAAGATCCTGCACGAACAGGAATGATCGCGGCATCGTTCCAGCTTGCCCGGAGTGCAGGAACGCGGTGCGATCCCGGGTCCCGGAATGACAGCGCAATCAAGAAACATGAACAAGACAGACAAGATCTACATCGCAGGCCACCGCGGCATGGTGGGCAGTGCCATCGTGCGCCGCTTGCAGAAGGACGGCTTCACCAACATTGTTACCCGCACCAGCAAGGAGCTCGACCTGAAGGAGCAGCAGGCCGTGCGCGACTTCTTCGCCAGGAGAAGCCCGATGTGGTGGTGCTGGCGGCGGCCAAGGTGGGCGGCATCCACGCCAACAACGTGTACCGCGCGCAGTTCCTGTACGAGAACCTGATGATCCAGAACAACGTGATCGACAGCGCCTACCGCAACGGCGTGAAGAAGCTGCTGTTCCTGGGCTCCTCGTGCATCTACCCGAAGCTGGCACCGCAGCCATTGAAGGAGGAGAGCCTGCTCACCGGCCTGCTGGAGCAGACCAACGAGCCCTACGCCATCGCCAAGATCGCGGGCATCAAGATGGCCGAGAGCTACCGCCGGCAGTACGGCGTGAACTACATCAGCGCCATGCCCACCAACCTCTACGGGCCCAACGACAACTACGACCTCAACAACAGCCACGTGCTGCCCGCGCTCATCCGCAAGTTCCACACGGCCAAGGTGACCAACGCGCCCAGCGTGGAGGTCTGGGGCACCGGTTCGCCCATGCGCGAGTTCCTGCATGTGGACGACCTGGCGGACGCCTGCTTCTTCCTGCTGCAGAACTACGACGAGGAGATGTTCGTGAACATCGGCACCGGCGAGGACCTCACCATCAAGGCACTCGCCGAGATGATCAAGGAGATCGTGGGCTACACCGGCGAACTGAAGTGGAACACCGAGAAGCCCGATGGCACGCCGCGCAAACTGATGGACGTTTCGCGCCTGCACAACCTGGGCTGGAAGCACCGCATCGGACTGCGCGAAGGCATCACCGCGGTGTATGCCGAGTTCGCGAAGAGCGAGCTGGCCAACGCCTGAACCACAATCCACTGGACCGAAGCGCCCGGCCTTTGGCCGGGCCTCTTTTATTGCCCGGCCGCGGTCCCGCTACCTTCGGCCGGCCTGCATCGCCCCTGTCCGCCGCCGCTCTGCTGCTCCTGTTTTCGGCCTGCTTGCCCGACCGGTGGCCCAGCAGAACGACACTCCCGCTGCAACGCGACATCTACATCGATGTGGAACGCAATGCGGCCAAAGCGGTGCGGGTCCACAGCGGGCTGAAGCCCGTGCTCGAGCGCCGCGCCGACCTCACCAACGTGATGGGCCACCGCGTCGATAGCGCGAAGTACTACTACTGGGTCACCGAAAAGATCTTCAGGGACCACCTCTTGACAGTGAAGGAGGGGCGATGTCCAGATCACCATCGACCCCTGTTCCAGTTCGAAGCGGGTTACGACCTGGGCGACCGCACCCTCTATTCGGATACCAACCGGTACTACTGCAACACGGGCGGTGTCATGCTCACGGCGACATCGGTGACAAGATCTCCTTCCAGACCATGTTCCACGAGACACAGGCGCTGGTGCCACAGTACTTGTACAACCACATTTACATCACGGGTGCGCTGCCTGGTCAGGGCCGTGTGAAACTGGAGGAGGCGCGACCTCGACTACGGCTGGTCGCAGGCGAACGTCTCGTACAGCCCGGTGGATTGGTTGAACATCCAGTTCGGCCACGGCAAGCACTTCGTGGGCCATGGGTACCGCTCGATGCTGCTCAGCGATCACGCGCCCAATGCACCCTACCTGAAGTTCAGTGCGCTCACGCCGAACAAGCGGCTGCAATACAGCACCTGGCACACCAAATTGAAGGCGGCCCTGACGAGGAACGACCGCCTCCATACCGGCCAGTCCAGCGAATCCTTGTTCTACTGGTCCGCGCGCGGTTCAACCACCTGAGCATCGACCTGGGTCGTTGCAGATCGGCCTGTTCGAGGCCACGCTGTTCGAGACCATCGATCCAAGGGCCGGTGCAAGCCCTTCGACCCGATGGAGCTGAACCGTGATCGGGGTGAACACCTTGATGCGCGGCTTCGATGGAGCGGGACAAGAGCTTGGTCGGCCTGGACCTTCGCGTGAAGGTCACAGACAAAGGCTACCTCTATGGCCAGTTCGCGGCCGATGGCCGGACGCTTGCCGGCAGGCGGGGCGCGTGCGTTCGATGTGCTGCGCAAGGACCTGCATCTTCAACTGGAATACAACATGGCCGAGCCGTTCATGTACATGAAAACCCGCCCAGCTGGCCTATACAGCATCAGGCCTGCCGCTGGCGCATCCCATGGGCACCTCGTTCCAGCGAAGTGGTGGCCATCGTCGATGCGGCTTCGGCCGCTATTGGGCAGGCCAAGGTGAACGTGGCCACATTCCAGCGCGACCGCTGGCTTCGGCGGTGCCGGTGGTCAACCAACCGGATGATCTTCCGGCGAGCACCGGGGCTGACCGCCCCAGAGCTGATCTACCTCGACCTCAACGCCTCCCTATCTGTTCAACCCCAACACCAACCTGCGCGCGTCGTGGGGTTCAGCGGCGCGATCAGCCGGGTGCGGTCGACAACGTGCAAAGTGGCTACCTGTACGCCACGTTCAAGACCAACCTCTTCAACCGCTATTACGACCTTTGACCGCCATCGCGTGAAGGAACACGGCTACATCCTCCTCCTCGGCTTCATCACGGCGTTCGTCGTGGTGCTGTTCACCATGCCCAGCCTCATCAAGGTGGCGCGCATGAAACACCTGGTCGATGAACCCGGTGAACAGCGCAAAGTGCATCACCGAAGCGTACCCACCATTGGCGGCATCATCATCTTCGCTTCCATCATATTCTCCTACGCGCTATGGTTCCCGAAGGCCGCGGTGATCGGTGTGAAGGATAGCGGTTCAAGCACATGTACCTGGCCATGGGCGGGCCTACAAGGGACTTCAAGTTCGTGCTCGCGGCCATGGTGCTGCTCTTCTTCATCGGTGTGAAGGATGACATCATCGGTTTCTCGCCGGTGAAGAAGCTCGTTGGCCACATGCTCGTGGGCTACATTCTGGTCATGATGGCCGACATCCGCATCAACGATATGCACGGCCTCTTCGGGATCTACGAGACTGCCCGTGGCGATCAGCATCGCGTTCTCCTTCTTCGTGTACGTGGTGCTGGTGAACGCCTTCAACCTGATCGATGGGGTGGACGGCTTGGCCGGTGGCATCGGCCTGATCGCAGCGACCGCCTTCGGTACCTGGCTCTATCTGGCCGGCGATGTGTCACTTTCGCTGCTCGCCTTTGTGCTTGCCGGTGCCTTGGTCGGTTTCCTTTTCTTCAACTACCACCCGGCGCGCATCTTCATGGGCGATAGCGGATCACTCATTGTCGGTGCCATTCTAGCGGTGCTCGCCATGCGTGTTGTCGATCACGACACATCGCGGCTGCCACTGCAACTCCGCTTGATACCGACCCCCCCATCTTCGTCATGGCGGTGCTGGCCTATCCGTTGGGATCACTGCGCGTTTTCGTTTTGCGCATGGCGCGGGGCAAGTCGCCGTTCGCTGCGGACAAGAACCACATCCATCACCGGCTGCTGGCCCTGGGGTTGGGGCATCGCGGTACCACGGCGGCGCTCTACTGCTATGCCATCGCCATCATCGGCCTCAGCCTCGTCACCCGCAAATGGCACCCGAACATCGGCCTGATGGTGTTGGGCATTACAGCGTTCGCGCTGGCGATGCTCCCTTTTGTGTGGCCCAAGCGAAGGGAGGTATGAGGGGTTGGACCGCGTTGTTCGCAAGCCTGTTGATCGGCGGTGCTTATGCCCAGAACGGCTGGATGCCGTTGAGCCGTGAGGTGGAACGCCCCTATGCGCACGGCGTTGATACGGCGCGGTTCGACATGCACACCGCGATCCGCCCGTCCGCTTCGCCGATGTACGCAAGCAGGACCCAGAATGATTCGTTCGGCTGACGGCCCTGCTGCCTTCGGACCGATGGGCGGGCGGCGGCAACGGTCGCACCTTCCGCTGGGGGCCGCTGCTGGATGCTTCCGGGGTGTACGACGTGGACCAAGCCGATGCGGTGAAGTACCGCGCTGGCGCTGGTTTCTGGACCGATCTTGATGTGGGCGAGAAGTGGAATTTCCATTTCGATGCGCAGGGCTGGAACGAACGGTTCGCCGGTTACCTGGACACCCTGGTGCGCGCGACCCAAGTGACCCCGGGCGAAGGATATGCATACGGCGATGCGCCACACCTACGCACCCCAGATTGCAACGGTCACCTGAGCTGGGACCGGGCAAGTACTTCAACTTCACCCTGGGCCAGGGCCGCAACTTCTTCGGCGAAGGGCACCGGTCGCTGATGCTCTCTGACGAGGCCTACAGCTACCCGTATCTCCGTATTACCACGTCGATCTGGAAGATCAAATACGTGAACCTGTTCACGATGATGAACGACATCCGCGGTGCCGATGGCGCCCGGGCGACATGCAACGCAAGTACACCAGCATGCACTACCTCGTGGAACGTGAGCAAGCGGTTGAACGTGGCGCTGTTCGAATCCATTGTC
>JADKCV010000051.1 GCA_016718655.1 Flavobacteriales bacterium
ATGGTCGGGAACAGTCGCTTGTTGGGTGACGGTGCAGCCGCTCGCGTCGATCATGGTGATGGTATGGACACCGGCGTCCAAACCATTCAAATATCCATTGGGCATCACGTTGCCGTCCACCAGGAACTCGGCCGGTGAAGTCCCGCTCGTCAAGTTTGTCTGGATCGCACCGTTGAAGCCGTTGCACGCTGTGGTGGCCACGGCTTCGAAGGCGGGCGGCGCAACGAACTCCACTTCGAAGGTGGTATCCACAACGGTGTTTCCGCACGGATCCTCGATGTTCCCGAACAGGTCCGTGATGTTCAACGTGAACGTTCCGCCTTCACCGATACCTGCACCGAACCCGAGCGTAAAGGTGTTCTGCGTCTGCACCAGTTTGGCCTGGGACAACGTTCGAGCAAGGATAGATCTGCCCCAGCGAAGAAATGAACTGGAAGTCGCCCGCCTCCACCGTGGAGGTGACAACGTTCTCGCTGAACGCGATGAAGAACTGCTGGTTGGCGCAATCCGGCACCACGCCCACCACGTAAGGCGCGGTCTGGTCGTAGATGTTCGCCGTGCTCTGGGTGAAATCGATGGTGTAGCCGTCGGGGCTGCCGGACCAGTTCATCACCACCAGCGCGTACGTCTGCCCTACCAGCACCGGGAGGTCCGCATTGAACGGAGGCCCATTGAGATCGCCGGGACCGTTGGTAGTGCCCGACCCCCGTTTGCACTCGAAATTCCCGTGGGCCCATTCGTGACCAACGATCCGTATGAATTGCAGTTGACCTCCGGGGAACTGCCGTCCTGAATGCCCGCACAACCTCCGCTCGTAATGTTGAACAGCCCCCAGTCATAGTCGTCCAGATCGTTCGCCGGGTCCAGAACAAAACTGAGATCCCCTGCTTCCTGCACCGTGAACGTGTACCAAAGGCTGGCCGACTCGAGGTTCGCATTGCATGTACCTGTGAATTCGTATGTATTCCCTGTGCCGAGCGGCGCGCTCGACTCCGTGTAAAGCCCTCCGCACAGGGGGATCGCTCCCAGGCAATCGCTCGTGCTCGTCTGCCCCATCGTATCACTGGCGAGCGCAATGCCCACCATGAAGCTTGTCCGGATCGTCATGGTCATGGTTCGTATGGGTTCACAGCAGGACGCTGCATCGCCCCGGGTCGGTGCCTGTACGCGTGCCGCACAGCCCAAAGATGCGCTGCTCGGTCCACCCATGCGCTATGCTCCGTTCATCCCAGCATCGGAGGATAGCCTCACCGATACTCCTCCTATTTTCGCCATTCCCGCGTATCGGGGTGCAACACATGCTGAACAGGCACCTTTCTTCCTCGTACCGGCGCCCCTTGTCGCCTCACGTTCTCGCCCAACAGGACCAACGCTACGGCCGCGACAAGTTCCGGCAGTTGGATCAGGAACTGCCCACGCCCAATGAACAGCGCACGGCCAGCGGCGCACCAGGCCACGCCTACTGGCAGATGAAGGCCGACTACAACATCAGCGTGGAGATCGACGAGACCACCGGGCCGATGCCGAAGCTGACCGGCAAGGAGACCATCACCTACCACAACCAAAGCCCGGACAAGCTCGATTACCTCTGGCTGCAACTGGACCAGAACATTTTCGAACCGGGTAGTGATGCGAACCAGATCCGCACAGGCACCATCGGCGACAGTGTGAGCCTCGACCAGGTGAGCAAGTGGGTGAAGCCCTTCGAAGGCGGCTACAAGATCACGAGCGTAACCGATGCGAGCGGCGGCAAGCTGAAGTACACCATCAACAAGACGATGATGCGCATCGACCTGCCGAAGCCGTTGGCGCCGGGTGGGACATACGCGTTCAAGGTGGAATGGTGGAACTGGATCAACGACCGCATGAAGGTGGGCGGCCGCGGCGGCTACGAGTACTTCCCCGAAGAGGACAACTACATCTACACCATCGCACAGTTCTACCCGCGCATGGCCGCCTACATGGACTACAGCGGCTGGATGCACAAGCAGTTCCTGGGTGCCGGCGAGTTCACCCTCGACTTCGGCGACTACACGCTCAGCATCACCGTGCCCGGTGATCATGTAGTGGCTTCCACCGGTGTGTTGCAGAACGAGAGCGCAGTGCTCACCGGCGAGCAGCGTTCACGCTTGGCCAAAGCGCGCACAGCATCCGCTCCGGTCTTCATCGTTACGCCGGACGAAGCCAAGAAGAACGAAGCGAAGAGCGCTGACGCGAAGAAGTCGGTGGGCAAGAAGACCTGGACCTACAAGGCCACGAACGTGCGCGACGTCGCCTTCGCCAATAGCCGCAAGTTCATGTGGGACGGCATGAACCAGCCCGTGGGTGAAGGTTCGAAGGCGGGGGTGACCAACGTGCTGTGCATGAGCTTCTACCCGAAGGAAGGTAATCCACTGTGGGAGCAGTACAGCACCAAGGTGGTCGCGCACACCATCAAGACCTACAGCAAGTACACCTGCGACTACATCTACCCGGTGGCGCAGAGCATCCACACCGACAGGATCGGCATGGAGTACCCGATGATCTGCTTCAACGGCGGGCGACCGGAGAAGGACGGCACCTACAGCGAGCGCACGAAGTATGGCATGATCGGCGTGATCACCCACGAGGTGGGGCACAACTTCTTCCCGATGATCATCAACAGCGATGAGCGCCAGTGGACCTGGATGGACGAGGGCCTCAACACCTTCGTGCAATACCTCACCGAGCAGGAGTGGGACCGCGACTATCCCAGCTGGCGCGGCAAACCCCGCAACATCGTGGACTACATGAAGGGCGATCCCAACGCCGCACCGGACAAGGTGAAGGCGCGCATCGAGCCGATCATGACCAACAGCGAGAGCATCACGCAGTTCGGCAACAACGCCTACGGCAAGCCCTGCACCGCGCTCAACATCCTGCGCGAGACCGTCATGGGCCGCGAGCTCTTCGACCACGCCTTCAAGACCTATTGCGAGCGCTGGAAGTTCAAGCACCCCACGCCCGCCGACTTCTTCCGCACCATGGAGGATGCCAGCGGCGTGGACCTCGACTGGTTCTGGCGCGGCTGGTTCTACACCACCGACCACGTGGACATCAGCATCGAGAACCTGAAGTACAAGCGCATGGACCCGCGCGATCCGTTGCAGGCCGAGAAGCTGAAGCGCGAGGACAAGAGCGCGCGAAGTGCCGGACCTCAGCCGCGAGCGCAACAAGACCGATGTGCCGCAAGTGGTGGTGGAACGCGACCCCAGCACCAAGGATTTCTACAACCGCTTCGATCCGATCACCGCCACGGAGCGCGATGTGACGGAGTTCGAGAAATGGAAGAAAGGCCTGAAGCCCGAAGAACTCGCGCTGCTGAACGAAGACCTGCACCTCTATGAACTCTCCTTCAAGAACATCGGCGGATTGGTGATGCCCGTGATCCTGGAATGGGAGTACGTGGACGGGACCAAGGAAACCGAGCGCATCCCCGCCGAGATCTGGAAGACCAGCGACGAAGTGAGCAAGGTCTTCGTGAAGCGCAAGGAGGTGAAGAGCGTGACCCTTGACCCCTTCCTCGAAACCGCCGACTGCGACCTGAACAACAACAGCTGGCCGCCGCGCATGGTGCCCACCCGCTTCGACGTCTTCAAGGAGCGGAATGGCGGCAACCGAACCCGATGCAGATGGAGCGGAAGCAGGGAGAGATGAAGGGGCAGTGATCCTGCACAGCATCGCACATGAGCGCGTTCGATCGTCACATCCTCTTCGTTGCGATAGCGGTACTCTTTCTTGCATGCGGACCGGATGCGGGCAACAACCCCGAAGTCGAAGTGCTTGGGCCGTCACACAAGAATGCGATCGACTCGATCGTTTCCAAGTACGCGTTCATCTACGAGTCCCCAATACTTCCCGACAGCGGTACGCATGCGCTATTGCCTATGAGCATCCAAGTGGAAGGCCGAGGGAGCAAAGTCAGTTTATCAAGCTCCTATGAGTACGAAGGCGCCTACACACCACGCTTCTGGAACATCCTCTTCGATAGGAGAACTCGTAGCACCCACTTGTTGACGGAGCAGAAGATGCGATCGATGCGGTCCATATCCATTCATGCGAACAAGGCAAGGTGCTTTCACGGAATATCCTGTACACCATCATCGACACGGACGTGAACAAGGATGGAAAGCTCGACTATGGCGATCCTTCGCACCTGAGCATCTCCTCTTTGGACGGTGGTGGACTAAGAGCCATCACCCCGGTTGATGAGGACCTTCTCGGTTGGGATGTTGTTCAAGGCGACGACCTGATCGTGATCCGCACCCGGAAGGACAACGACGCCAACGGCAAACATGAGAACCACGAGGATATCCGTGTCTACGTATTCGATGTCGCCAGCGGTAAGCTCGACCAGCGATCACGAGCCATCTTCAACAGACGGTGAACGCGCTGTTCTTCGAGCAGTGGCTGAAGAAAGCTAGGGAACCATAACGACCATGGTCGCTCGTGAGGAGATCGTCCGGTTCGTGGAGGATAGGCTTGGCTTCACACCTGCCACGAAAACCAAGTTCCGGTGGGGAACTGGCACCGCAGGGCTGGATGCCTGGACCTTCATGGAGGAATTCGCCGACCACTACGGCATCGACATGGAAAATGCGGGCATCGGCTTCGACTACGGGGACAGCGATGTGCCTTTGGCCGATGCGCTCGATCGCCTTTGGAAGCGCATCACCTTTCGCCCCCGTGCCAAGGTGAACCACTTCACCATCGACCATCTTGTAGAGGTCGCGAACCCGCAAGAAGTGGTTCGATTCGTAGTTTTATAAGTGGCCAAATGTGCCCATCCGAGGCTACATTTGGCCACTTATAAATGCAGGCTACCAACCCCATCATCGGCCGGAAAGAGGAGTGTGATCTGCTGCTGAGCGCGTTGCGCACACCACGTCCGGAGCTCATCGCCGTCTTCGGCCGGCGCAGGATCGGCAAGACGTTCCTGATCCGCAACCTGTACAAAGAACATGTGTTGATGGAGTGGTCCGGCATCCACCGCGGCACGCTCGGCGATCAGTTGAAGGCCTTCCACGAGGCATTCAAAAAGAAGCGCAAGAACGCCCCCCTGCCCACCGATTGGATGGATGCATTCGCACTGCTGGCCAAACACATCAGCGAACAGCGATCGCGGAAGAAGAAGGTGATCTTCATCGATGAGTTCCCCTGGCTGGACAGTCGCCGCTCGCGTTTCCTCAGTGCGTTCAGCCACTTCTGGAACAGCTTCGCCAGCACGCGCAACGACTTGGTGGTGGTGATCTGCGGATCGGCGGCCTCCTACATGATCGACAACGTGATCAATCACAAGGGCGGGCTGCACAACCGCATCACCCAGCGCATCCATCTGCGACCGTTCGACCTGCACGAGACCGAGCTGCTGTTGCGCCAGAACAAGGTGAAACTCACCCGCTACGACATCCTGCAACTGTACATGGCCATGGGCGGCGTGCCCTACTACCTGCAGATGGTGGAGCCCGGTGAGAGCGTGGCACCAGGCCATCGACCGCCTCTGCTTCGACCGCAACGGCTTCCTGCGGGGAGTTCAACAATGTGTTCGCCTCGCTGTTCGACCAGTCGCAGAACCACGACGCCATCGTGCGCGCCCTGTCCAAGGTGCGGAAGGGCCTTACGCGCACACAGGTGCTGGCCAAGAGCAAATTGGCATCGGGCGGAACGCTCACCCGCACGCTGAACGAGCTGGAACAGTCGGGATTCATCGAGCACTACAGCCCCTACAAGGGAAGCAAGGACCCGCTGTACCGCCTCACCGATGAGTACGCGCTGTTCTACCTGAAGTACATCGAGGGCACCCGACCGGCCAAGCGTGGCGTATGGGCGAAGCTGAACGGAACACCCACGCACAAGGCTTGGGCGGGCTTCACCTTCGAGACCATCTGCATGAAGCACGTGGACCACATCAAGGAAGGACTGAAGATCTCCGGGATCCGTTCCGTGGAAGGCAGCTGGACCGGAAAGGGAAGCGTGGACGGTACGCAAGTGGACCTGCTCATCGACCGGGACGACAACGCCATCAACCTGTGCGGAAATGAAGTTCTCCTCCACTCCGTTCACGATCGACAAGAAGTACGCGGCTGAGCTGGCGAAGAAGGTCCAGGCGTTCACTTCGGCGACACGCACGCGCAAGAGCGTCTTCGTCACCTTCATCACCACGTACGGCACTGAACGTAACGCCTACCGTGACCAAGTGGTCCAGAACGAACTCACCATGGATGCCTTGTTCGCTGAACTATAAGTAGCCAAATGTGCCTCTTCAACCCTTGTTTTGGCTACTTATAAAACCCACCAAAAAACCATGAGCCTTCCCATCCCCTTCCAGATCACCGACTGGTCGCAAGTTCCGACCATTGTGCGTAACGCGCGCTTCAGGCACCGGCCACAATGCGCATCCAGCAACTGGGGGACCTCTCGACGGGATAAGGCCGGTTCATCTATGGTCCGAGGACTAGCTCGCCCGTTCACACGGTGGGTCCGGTGAAGATGCGGGGGGAGCGTTCGGAAGCACACTCGGTTGTCTCGAGGTAGCTCTGGAACCGACGACGCTGCCTGCCCCGAGGGCGGCGCCAACGCTCGCCATCAGGCGAACCAAGCCGCCGCACCCTCATCGCGACGACCGTTGAATGGCCGGTTCGTCGGCAGGGCGCGGTTTCAGCCTGCCCGGGGAGGGGCGGTGCGGGAGCGCGCTCTTCGATAGTCCAGTTCTCACCTTCTCGCCTCCGGACGCCACCGTGGGGCGACGCACGTGTTTTGGGGCGGGGCGGGCCAATCGTCCCAAGCGAAGTGGATTGGAGCCACGTTGGCTTTTCCGAGCAGATCACATCCTCCGGTACCACCCCTTGATCCTCTCCCGTCCAGTACCTTCTGCCAATCCGGGCCGAAGGCGTGGTCCCACATGTGCGGGAGGTTGTAGGCCACTTCAGCCATGGCGCTGATGGTCTCCTCGCTCCAGTCCTTTGCGAGGCCTTGCGGGATGTTGACCTTGTTGTGCTTCACCATGCCTTTGAACTCTTGGACGTAGTCGCCATAGACGTCCTCCAGCTTGTCGAAGGCGATGCAGTTGGCGATGCAGTGGTGGATCTCCAGCACCTTACCCAAGCCGTAGCTCAGCGCGTGGCAAACGCCGACTTCACTGTACGTGAGGCTGAGGCCGCCCATGTAGCTGGCCACCATCAGTGACTCGTCGCTCTTCACATCAGTGCGATCAAGCTTCAGGAAAACCTCGCGGCACATCGCCAGCGACTTCTCGCTGTAAGCCTCAGCGAATGTGTTCTTCTTCGTGCCGGTGATGGCCTCCACGCTGTGGATGTAGGTGTCCATGCCGGTGTAGAACCACTGATCGCGGGGCACGCTGGCGATGAGATCGGGATCCAGCACGATCCGATCGAAGACCGTCCAATCGCACTTCAGGCCGAGCTTCTTCACGGGACCGGTCAGCACGGCGGTCATGCTCACTTCCGCGCCGGTACCGCTGATCGTGGGTACACCGCAATGGTAGATGCCCGGCTTCTTGATCAGGTTCAAGCCTTGGTACTGCACGCTGCTGCCCTCGTTGGTGAACATCAGCGCGGTGGCCTTGGCGATGTCCATCACACTGCCGCCGCCGATACCGATGATGCCCGCAGGCAACCCGCGCCGCTTCAGGATGTCGTCGCGCAGCTTGTCGATCAGCTCCGTGGTCGGCTCCTTCAGCACGCTGATGAAGTGGACCTCGTCCCCTTCCAGTTCCGGAATGCGCTTCACGAAGTCGGCCTTGTCCTCGAAATAGTCGTCCACCACGAAGACCATGAAGCCCGGGTCGCCTGGGTGAAGCGGTGCGGCTGGAGGATCTCGTCGAGCTTGCCGAAGGAACCACGACCGTAGCAGGTCTTGGTAACGGACTTGAAGTTGCGGAAGAGGTTCATTCGATGTGCGGATGTGATAATTCGACGATCAGCTGATGACGATCCACACAAAGAAACGTGTTCGGCGATCTTCGCGGAAGCCGCATCTTCACCACTCGGAAAACCGATCATGAACAACAGCGTCTTGAACTTCCTCGCCGATCAAGGCCTACAACCGAATACCATGTTGCAGCTGGCCTTCGGCGCCATGGCGGCCATTCTCTTTCTGCAATCAGGGCTCGACAAGGTGTTCAATTGGAAAGGCGAGAAGGAGTTCCTGACCGGCCACTTCCAGAAGTCCGTGCTGAACGGCTCGGTGCCCCTGCTGCTTCCGATGATCACACTGATGGAGATCGCAGCGGGATCGCTGTCCGCGATCGGTCACATCCTGTTGCATCTGGGTTTCGGAAGTGGCATCGGCCTGCTGGGCATGCTCATCGGAACGGTCTCGCTCATCCTGTTGTTCTTCGGCCAGCGGGTAGCGAAGGACTACGCGGGTGCGGCGGCATTGGTGCCGTACTTCTTGATGTGTGCTGGTGGTTTGTGGGTGTTCATGGCGGCCTGAACTGCTGGGACGCAAATGACCCCGGTGGGGTTGAAGCCTGTTGCCGATCATCCAGAAAAGACCGACCCCGAAGGGGTCACAGCCTGTTGCCGAGATCCCATGAAAAATGGTCGACCCGGAAGGTGTCGCAGGAGGGCAACTACATTCACCTTCGTTGATGCACCAACTATGTCGACCTATTACAAGCTGCACTACCACATCGTCTTCGGCACAAAGAACAGGACCCCCTGCTTGGACAAGGCGTGGCGGCCCCGCTTGTGGGACTACATGGGTGGAAGCGTGCGGGGTCTTGGAGGCGTGCCCCATGGCATCGGTGGATGGAATGACCATGTGCATCTGTTGGTCGACCTGAAACCGACACACGTGTTGGCTGATACGGTACGTGAGATCAAGAAGGCTGCCACATCCTGGGTACAGGAGACCATCGACCTTTCGACATTCGCATGGCAGGAAGGTTATGGTGTGTTCACGGTCGGGTATCGTGAACGGGACATCATCCATCGATATATCGCAGGACAGGAAGACCACCATCGCACCAAGGTGTTCCGCGAAGAATTGGTGGACATGCTGGATGAAGCTGGCGTGGAATTCGACCCGAAATACCTGCCTTGAATATGCCTGCGACCCCTTCGGGGTCGTGCGTCATTTTGTATTTCGGAGCTACAGGCTGTGACCCCTTCGGGGGTCCAATGCGACGATCCCGACAACCGCATCCGTCACCGACCCGATGAGGTCCGTCCTGGCACGCATCCAAACGAGGATCCAACCCCGAAGGGGTCACAGGCATGGAAGATATCGTTCAATCGGCAATTCCTTCAATCGGGTCGCAGCCGGTGTTCGCGCTAGGGATGGAAGTGATTCTTCGCACCCTTGGGCCGACCGGGAGGATTTGTTCAAGACCTGACGGCGCGCTTTGGACGCGCCGGAAGGCCTCAATAATGGACCCTTGACGAACTGACTCAGGTCGGAAGATTCAATACGTATGTCGTCATGACCGGACTGTCATATTTGATGCGGTAATCGACCCCGACGGCGTTCCAGGTTCATAGGCTCAGTGTTGAAGCGCTTCGGCCAGGTCAGTGGACTCCGTTTGCAGTTGATCCCTGGATCACCACGGCGTTCACACCCTTGCCAGAATCTAGTCCACATCGCCCTCCGGCGAACAAGCTTTCCACGCCGAATGTCGACCACCCCCACTTCCGTCCGGAGAAGAGCGTTTCCGCCTCAGGGACTAGCAGAAAGTCGGACTCACCCAGATGTCTAGAGGAGGAAAGTCACTTGACCCTCTAATCCAAGGAGTTGGTAAGCCGGAATGATGCACACTAAAACGAGCTGATGCGTGCACTTCAGGTTCACCAACAGACTTCTCGGAGCAAATGACATCTGGCGCGACGGAGTCATTGTCCACTATCCGCTCAATACGCAAAGGCGACATGAAGATGATCTAAGCCACCACCCCCTCCATCACCTTCCGCACAGCCCCTCCATCTTCGTCAGCATCGAGTCCAGTTCAGCCTCCGTCCATGTAACGCGGATGTTGAAGCCGATCAGGCGGCTCATGATGGCATCGCTCTTGGGGAACTTCATGGTCTTGAGGTCCTGCGGGAGGCCGAGCTCGTGCGCTACCAGCTTGTAGGGCATGCTGAGGTTCTTCACATGGTCCCACTGCTTGATGTAATGGAACATGTTGTCGTACCAATAGCCCACGCCGATGCCCGCTTCGCCGAGGAGCTTCACCGTTTTCGCGCGCGGCTTGTTCGTTCGGCATCAAGAGATGGAAGAAGGTCGCGCTATCACCGGCCTCATCCGTGTGGCGGCGGAACTGCAGACCCGGGATCTTGGAAAGTCGTGCTTGGATGATGGCCTTGTGCGCGCGTTGCTTTTCCAGGATGAACGCCAGCTTCCGCGTTTGCGCCAGACCGATCGCCGCGTTGATCTCCCCGATCCGGAAGTTGGTGCCCATGATCGGGTGCTGTTCCATGCCGCGGTTGTTGCCGATGTGATCGTGGCCATGGTCCGCGAACTGCTGGGCGGTATCCCAGAGTTCTTGGTCGTCGGCGCATCACGATACCGCCTTCGCCGCAGGTATTGATCTTGAAAAAGTCGTAGCTGAAACTGCCCATGCGGCCGTACGTGCCGAGCATTTTGCCCTTGTAGCTCGCACCCAAGGCCTGCGCGCTGTCCTCGATCAGCATGATACCGTGCTCCTTGCAGATCGCCATGATCCCGTCCAGATCCGCTGCCGCACCGCACATGTGGACCAGCAGGATCGCCTTGGTCTTCGGGCTGATCACCGCGCGGATGCCTTCAGCGCTCATGCACAAGGTGTCGTCGATCTCAGCGAATACGGGCAAAGCACCGGCGAGCATCACGGCCTCGATCGTGGCGATGTACGTGAACGGGGGCACGATGACCTCATCACCGTATCCCACGCCGCAGGCAGCGAGCATGCTGTTCACCGCCGTGCTCCCGCTACTGACCGCGAGCGCGTGCTTGGCGCCGGTGAACTTCGCCACTTCATTCTCGAAGTCCTTCGCCTTCCAATGACCTTGGCGTTGCGCATCATGGTTGAACCGGAAAAGCACGCCTGAATTCAGGACGTCCATCACTTCCTTCTTCTCCTCTTCTCCGAAAAGCTCTGTGCCGGGCATGCGTTG
>JADKCV010000052.1 GCA_016718655.1 Flavobacteriales bacterium
GAAAGCCGGTGGCCAGAACAAACTGGCCGTGGTGAAACTGGTGAAAGAACTCACCGGCCTGGGACTGAAAGAAGCAAAAGACCTCGTTGACGGCGCTCCGAAGCCGCTGAAGGAAGGTGTGTCCAAAGAGGACGCAGAGAGCCTGAAGCAGCAATTGACGGAAGCCGGCGCTGAAGTTGAAGTTAAGTAAGATCAACGCGCAAGCCACACAGCAGTCCGGAGAGGCCCCACGGCGGGCCTTTCCGGCTGTGCTGTGATCAAGCTCAAAGGGGCAGCGCATCCCACTCTCCATCCGGCTCGGAGGTCCGGAAAGTAAAGTGGATCGGCTCGAACTTTTGGTCGTCTTCCGTTATCCCAATACGCACCCATGGCCCAGGCGAAGACCAGTTCCAAGCAAAGCAAGCGCATCGATTTCGGCTCCAGCCCGCTTTCGTCGACTACCACGATTTCCTCGATATCCAACTGAAGAGTTTTGGAAGACTTCTTCAGATCGAGACCTCCCCGAACACCACGGGCGAGAAAGCCCCCTCAAGGTTGTTCAGAGAGCTTCCCCATCACGGACACGCCGCAACCAGTTCGTGCTGGAATTCCTGGACTACTTCATCGATCGCCCCGCTACAGCATCGACGAGTGCATCAGGCGCGGGTTGACCTCCAGCGTGCCTGAAGGCCAAACTGAAACTGTCTGCACCGATCCCGAGCACGAGGACTTCGAGACCATCGTGCAGGACGTATACCTCGGGCAGATCCCCTACATGACCCCCAAAGGCTCGTTCGTTGTGAACGGCGCCGAGCGCGTGGTCGTGAGCCAGCTGCACCGCAGCCCGGGCGTGTTCTTCGGCCAGAGCCGCCACGCCAACGGCACCAAGCTTTACAGCGCCCGTGTCATCCCCTTCAAGGGTTCGTGGATCGAATTCGCCACGGACATCAACGGTGTGATGTACGCATACATCGATCGTAAGAAGAAGTTGCCGGTTACCACGCTGTTGCGTGCCATCGGTTTCGAGAGCGACAAAGGCATCCTGGAGATCTTCGGCCTGGCTGATGAAGACGAAGGTGACCAAGGCCAACCTGAAGGAGTCCGTGGGCCGCAAGCTCGCCGCCCGCGTGCTGAAGAGCTGGGTGGAGGACTTCGTGGACGAGGATACCGGGGAAGTGGTGTCCATCGAACGGAACGAAGTGCTGATCGATCGCGAAACGGTGATCGAAGACATCCACGTGGACCAGATCGTGGAGAGCGGTGCCAAGACCGTTATCCTGCACAAAGCAGGCATCAACGCTGCCGACTACGCCCTCATCTACAACACCCTCCAGAAAGATACCTCGAACTCGGAGAAGGAGGCCGTGGAGGTGATCTACCGCCAGTTGCGTAACGCCGAGCCGCCCGATCTGGAAACAGCCCGCGGTGTGATCGACAAGCTCTTCTTCAGCGAGCAGCGCTATGACCTCGGTGAAGTGGGTCGCTATCGGATCAACAAGAAGCTCGGCCTGCAAAGCGAACTGAGCGTGAGGGTACTGACCAAGGAGGACATCATCTTCATCATCAAGTACCTGATCGAACTGGTGAACGTGAAGGCCGATGTGGACGATATCGACCACTTGAGCAACCGTCGCGTGCGCACCGTGGGCGAGCAGTTGCACGCCCAGTTCGGCGTGGGTCTGGCCCGTATGGCCCGCACCATCCGCGAGCGCATGAACGTGCGCGACAACGAGGTGTTCACACCTACCGACCTGATCAATGCCAAGACCCTGAGCTCGGTGATCAACTCGTTCTTCGGAACGAACCAGTTGAGCCAGTTCATGGACCAAACGAACCCGCTCAGCGAAATAACCCACAAGCGCCGCATGTCGGCGCTTGGACCCGGTGGTCTGAGCCGCGAGCGTGCCGGTTTCGAAGTACGTGACGTACACTACACCCACTACGGTCGCCTCTGCACCATTGAGACCCCTGAAGGCCCGAACATCGGTCTGATCAGCAGCCTCTGCGTGTACAGCAAGATCAACAGCCTTGGCTTCATTGAGACCCCGTACCGCCCCGTGAAGGAGGCAAGGTGGATATGAAGGCCGAGGTCGTCTACCTCAGCGCCGAAGAGGAGGACAACCTGATGATCGCGCAGGCGAACGCCCAGGTCAACGAGAAGGGTGAATTCACCGGCAACCGCGTGAAGGCGCGCCTCATGGGCGACTTCCCTGTGGTGGAGCCGACCGAACTGCACTTGATGGACGTGGCGCCGAACCAGATCGCGTCGATCGCCGCTTCGTTGATCCCCTTCCTGGAGCACAACGATGCCAACCGTGCGCTCATGGGCTCGAACATGATGCGTCAGGCCGTGCCACTGCTGCGCCCCGAGGCGCCGTTCGTTGGTACCGGTCTGGAAGAACTCGTGGCCCGCGACAGCCGTGTACTGCTGGTTGCCGAAGGTGACGGTGTGGTGAAATCGGTGGACAGTGACAAGATCGTGATCGAGTACAAGCGTACCGAGGACGAGCGAACCGTGAGCTTCGATGGAGATGAGAAGGAATACAAGCTCACCAAGTTCCTGAAGACCAACCAGAGCACCTGCATGAACCTGCGACCCATCGTGCGCAAGGGCGAGAAGGTGACCAAGGGGCAGACACTTTGCGAAGGCTACGGCACCCAGGATGGCGAACTGGCCATCGGCCGCAACCTCCAAGTGGCGTTCATGCCGTGGAAGGGCTACAACTTCGAGGATGCCATCGTGATCAGCGAGCGCGTGGCCAGTGAGGACATCTTCACCTCCATCCACATCGATGAGTACATCATGGAAGTACGCGACACCAAGCGCGGCCTCGAAGAACTCACCGCCGATATCCCGAACGTTTCCGAGGAGGCCACCAAAGACCTCGACGAGAACGGCTTGATCCGCATCGGTGCGGAGATCAAGAAGGGATATCCTCATCGGCAAGATCACCCCGAAAGGGGAGACCGACCCTTCGCCGGAGGAGAAACTGCTCCGCGCCATCTTCGGCGACAAGGCCGGTGATGTGAAGGACGCTTCCATGAAGGCTCCGCCGAGCACCAAGGGTGTGGTGATCGATAAGAAGCTCTTCAGCCGTGCCGTGAAGGACAAGAAGAGCAAGGGCAACGAGAAGGGGATCCTCGATCAGATCGACAAGGAGCAGGACAAGGACCTCGGCACCTGAAGAACCTTTGATCGGAGAAATTGATGAAGCTCGTTGATGGCCAGTCCAGCAACGGTGTCTTCAACAAGTACAAGGAAGAGCAGATCAAGAAAGGCGTGAAGTTCAGCGCCAAGGTGCTCCAGGGCATCGACTTCATCACCGTGGACCCCACCGAGTGGACCGCGGACAAGAAGACGAACGAACTGGTCCGCCAGCTCATCCACAACTACAACATCCGCCACAGCGACATCAGCGGTGTGTACAAGCGGAAGAAATTCCAAGTGAGCATCGGCGACGAACTGCCCACCGGTATCGTGAAACTGGCCAAGGTCTATGTGGCCGCCAAGCGTAAGCTGACGGTGGGCGACAAGATGGCCGGCCGCCACGGTAACAAGGGTATCGTGGCCAAGATCGTTCGCGACGCCGACATGCCGTTCTTGGAAGATGGCACGCCTGTGGACATCGTCCTGAACCCACTGGGTGTACCAAGCCGGATGAACCTGGGCCAGATCTACGAGACCGTTCTGGGCTGGGCAGGCAAAAAGCTGGGCCGCAAGTACGCTACGCCGATCTTCGACGGTGCCACGCACGATCAGATCAACGCCGAGACCGATGAAGCCGGTATCCCGCGCAACGGTAAGACCTACCTCATCGATGGCGGCACGGGTGTGCGCTTCGACCAGCCGGCCACCGTGGGTGTGATCTACATGATCAAGCTCGCACACATGGTGGACGACAAGATGCACGCACGTTCCATCGGACCATACAGCTTGATCACCCAGCAGCCGCTGGGTGGTAAGGCCCAGTTCGGTGGTCAGCGCTTCGGTGAAATGGAAGTGTGGGCGTTGGAGGCCTTCGGTGCCGCCAACATCCTGCAGGAGATCCTCACCGTGAAGAGCGATGACGTGATCGGCCGTGCCAAGGCCTACGAGGCCATCGTGAAGGGCGAGCCCCTTCCGCAACCGGGCATTCCGGAATCGTTCAACGTGTTGCTCCACGAACTCCGTGGTCTGGCACTGAACGTTTCCCTCGAGTGATCCACCCGGTGAGCAACTGAACGTCGAACGGAAGCAAGCAACGCGAGAACATGAAGAAAGAAGTCAAGCTGAACAGCAACTTCAACAAGATCGTCATCAGCCTGGCCAGCCCCGAGCAGATCCTCGAGCGCAGCCATGGTGAGGTGATCAAGCCGGAGACGATCAACTATCGCACGTACAAACCCGAGCGTGATGGTCTCTTCTGCGAGCGCATCTTCGGTCCGGTGAAGGATTTCGAATGCCACTGCGGCAAGTACAAGCGCATCCGCTACAAAGGGATCGTGTGCGACCGCTGCGGTGTGGAGGTGACCGAGAAGAAGGTGCGTCGTGAGCGCATGGGCCACATCCAACTGGTGGTGCCCGTGGCCCACATCTGGTATTTCCGCAGCCTGCCGAACAAGATCGGCTACCTGCTGGGCCTGCCCACCAAGAAGCTGGACCAGATCATCTACTACGAGCGTTACGTGGTGATCCACGCCGGCAGCGCGGTGAACAAGGAGGGCGTGGCCGTGCAGTACCTCGACTTCCTCACGGAAGAAGAGTACCTGGACATCCTGGAGCGCATTGGGCAAGGACAACCAGCACCTCGACGACAGCGATCCCAACAAGTTCATCGCCAAAATGGGTGCGGACTCGTTGCACGATCTGCTGAAGCGTTTGGATCTGGACACCCTGAGCTATGACCTGCGCCACAAGGCGAATACCGAGACCAGTCAACAGCGTAAGAACGAAGCGCTGAAGCGCCTGAACGTGGTGGAAGCCTTCCGTGATGCCATCAGCCGCCGGAGCAACAACCCGGAGTGGATGATCATCAAGGTGGTCCCTGTGATCCCGCCCGAACTGCGCCCGTTGGTGCCACTGGATGGAGGCCGTTTCGCGACGAGCGACCTGAACGACCTCTACCGCCGCGTGATCATCCGCAACAACCGCCTCAAGCGGTTGATGGAGATCAAGGCGCCGGAGGTGATCCTGCGTAACGAGAAGCGCATGCTGCAAGAGGCTGTTGACAGCTTGTTCGACAACAGCCGTAAGAGCAGCGCCGTGAAGAGCGAGAGCAACCGTCCGCTGAAGTCGCTGAGCGATTCGCTCAAGGGCAAGCAGGGCCGCTTCCGCCAGAACTTGCTCGGTAAGCGTGTGGACTACAGCGCACGTTCCGTGATCGTTGTAGGTCCAGAAATGAAATTGCACGAGTGCGGTCTGCCGAAGGACATGGCGGCCGAGCTCTTCAAGCCGTTCATCATCCGCAAGCTCATCGAGCGCGGTATCGTGAAAACGGTGAAGAGCGCGAAGAAGATCGTGGACAAGAAGGAGCCCGTGGTGTGGGACATCCTGGAGAACGTGCTGAAGGGCCACCCTGTGCTCCTCAACCGTGCACCGACCCTGCACCGCCTGGGTATCCAGGCCTTCCAGCCCAAGCTGATCGAGGGCAAGGCCATCCAGCTGCACCCGCTCGTTTGTACGGCGTTCAACGCTGACTTCGACGGTGACCAAATGGCCGTTCACGTGCCATTGGGCAACGCCGCGATCCTGGAAGCGCAACTGCTGATGCTGGCCAGCCACAACATCCTGAACCCTGCCAACGGCGCGCCCATCGCGGTACCGAGCCAGGACATGGTGCTTGGCCTGTACTACATCACCAAAGGCCGCAAGACCGACGCTGAGCGCACCATGAAGGGCGAAGGCCGCACCTTCTACAGCCCAGAGGAGGTGATCATCGCCTACAACGAGGGCCAGCTCGATCTGCACACGCACATCAAACTGCGTTGGGCCGATGTGAACGGCAAGACCAGCATCATTGAGACCACCTGCGGACGCACCCTCTTCAACGAGGTGGTGCCGAAGGAGGTGGGCTTCATTAACGAGGTGCTGACCAAGAAGGCACTGCGTGATATCATCGGACTTGTCGTGAAGGAGACCGGTACGGCACGCGCCGCACAGTTCCTGGACGACATCAAGGACCTGGGCTTCATGAGCGCCTTCCGCGGTGGCTTGAGCTTCAATCTGGATGACGTCGTCATTCCGCCAGCCAAGGACAAGCTGGTGAAGGCTGCACAGACCGAAGTGGACGAGGTGACGGGCAACTACAACATGGGCCTGATCACCAACAACGAGCGCTACAACCAGACCATCGACATCTGGACACACACCAACAGCAAGGTGACCTTCACCTTGATGGAGCAGATCAAGAACGATCGCCAAGGCTTCAACTCCATCTACATGATGATGGATTCCGGTGCCCGTGGTTCCAAAGAGCAGATCCGTCAGCTCAGCGGTATGCGTGGCCTGATGGCCAAGCCCCAGAAGAGCGGTGGCGGCGGCGGTCAGGACATCATCGAGAACCCGATCCTCTCGAACTTCAAAGAGGGCTTGTCCATCTTGGAGTACTTCATCTCCACCCACGGTGCCCGTAAGGGTCTGGCGGATACAGCTCTGAAGACCGCTGATGCCGGTTACCTCACCCGCCGACTGGTGGATGTGGCACAGGACGTGATCATCAGCAACGAGGATTGCGGAACCCTGCGTGGCCTGGTAGCCACCGCGCTGAAGAAGAACGAAGAGATCGTGGAGAGCCTCTACGATCGTGTGCTCGGCCGCACAGCCGTGCATGATGTGTACCACCCACAAACCGGCGCCCTGCTGGTGTCCAGCGGTGAGAACATCAACGAGGACATCGCCAGCGCCATCGCCAACAGCCCCATCGAAGAGGTGGAGATCCGCAGCGTGCTCACCTGCGAACAGAAGCAGGGTGTTTGCGCGAAGTGCTACGGTCGTAACCTGGCCACCGGACGGATGGTCCAGATGGGCGAGGCCGTCGGTGTGATCGCCGCCCAGTCCATCGGTGAACCAGGTACACAGCTTACCCTCCGGACCTTCCACGTGGGTGGTGTGGCCGGTAAGATCACCGAAGAGAGCGAGATCCGCGCGAAGTACGACGGTATCCTCGAGATCGATGAACTGCGTACGGTGAAGAAGAAGGATCGCAAAGGCGAGGATGCCGAAGTGGTCATCAGCCGTAGCACCGAGATGCGCATCGTGGATGCCAACACCGGGATCGTGCTCACCACGAGCAACATCCCTTACGGCGCCATGATCTACAACAAGGGCGGCAAGTCGGTGAAGAAGGGCGACCTTATCTGCATCTGGGATCCGTACAACGCGGTGATCATCTCCGAACTGGCCGGTAAGGTCGAGTTCGAGAGCATCGAAGAGAACGCGACCTACCGCGAGGAGATCGACGAACAGACCGGTTTCGCCGAGAAGGTGATCGTGGAAAGCCGCGACAAGCGGAAGAACCCGACCATCAAGATCATGGACCCCAAAGGCAAGGAAGAGCTGAAGAGCTACAGCCTGCCCGTTGGAGCCCACATCGTGGTGAGCGAAGGTGCCAAGATCGATGCTGGTGACATCATGGTGAAGATCCCCCGTAGCTCCGGCAAGGGTGGTGACATCACCGGTGGTCTGCCCCGTGTTACCGAACTGTTCGAAGCACGTAACCCGAGCAACCCTGCCGTGGTGAGCGAGATCGACGGTATCATCTCCTACGGAAAGATCAAGCGTGGTAACCGCGAGATCATCGTGGAAAGCCGCACCGGCGAGAAGAAGTACTACCTGGTACCGTTGAGCAAGCACATCCTGGTGCAGGAGAACGATTTCATCAAGGCCGGTCAACCGTTGAGCGATGGCAGCATCGCCCCGGGCGACATCCTCGACATCCAAGGCCCCACACGCGTACAGGAATACCTCGTGGACGAAGTACAGGAGGTGTACCGTATGCAGGGCGTGAAGATCAACGACAAGCACTTCGAGGTGATCGTGCGCCAGATGATGCGCAAGGTGGAGATCGAAGATCCCGGAGATACCCGCTTCCTGGAGAAGCAGAGCGTGAACAAGACCGAATTCATGGAGGAGAACGACATGGTGTACGACAAGATGGTCGTTACCGAGGCAGGCGATAGCACCTCCTTGAAAGTGGGCCAGATCGTGACCATGCGCAAGCTGCGTGACGAGAACAGCGCATTGAAACGGAAGGACCAGAAGCTGGCGGAGGCCCGTACGGCCAACCCCGCCACGGCCCGTACCATGCTCCAAGGTATCACCCGTGCTTCGCTGCAGACCGAGAGCTTCATCAGCGCCGCTTCCTTCCAGGAAACGACGAAGGTGTTGAACGAAGCCGCCGTGAGCGCCAAGGAGGACAACCTGAAAGGCTTGAAGGAGAACGTGATCGTAGGTCACTTGATCCCTGCCGGTACCGGTGCCCGGTCTTACCAGAACACCATCGTGGCCAACAAGGACGAGTACCAACGTATGCTCGCCGAGAACGTGACCACCGAAGAGGTGAACGATTAAGCCATGGCCGACTGAACGAGTGAAGCAAGCGGCAATCCCGGCGCGGCCCTGCGCTTCCACCTAAAATCCAAAGAAACATGGCCGATCAGAAAGAACAACCCCGCCCCGCGAACCAGCTGAACATCGAGATCAGCGAAGAGGTGGCCGATGGCATCTACAGCAACCTGGCGATCATCACGCACAGCAATTCGGAGTTCGTTCTGGACTTCGTGCGCGTGATGCCCGGCGTGCCCAAGGCCAAGGTGCGTGCGCGCATCCTGCTCACCCCACAACATGCCAAGCGCCTGATGCGCGCGCTTGCCGACAACGTGCAGAAGTTCGAACAGGTCCACGGCCAGATCCGCGAAACGGAAATGCCGGAGATCCCGATGAATTTCGGCGGGCCTACGGCGCAGGCCTGAGACCGCTCACGGCACCCGCGAAAGGCCTCCACATCGGGGGCTTTTCTCATTCACGGTGACGAAGTGCGAACCAGGCTCAGAGCTCGGCGCAGTGCATGCCGCTCCACCACGTTCTCATCCGCACTCATCGCTCTAGCTCTTTTCCACGTGCTTGCGTAACCATCGGTGGCATAGCCGTGCCTGATCATGTGCAGGTCCAGCAAGAAGCCATCCATCGCTCCCACGCCGCATCAGGCTTTGTCGGTGGCAGGTTTGTCGTACTCGCCCTTCACGGACTCGTAGGTGTCGAGGAGGTCGTGTGTGATCATTCCTGCGCCTTCTGGTTGAAGAGGATGTAGCCGAAGTTCAGGCTCCACGCCCATGGTTCCTTTACGCCATCGAAGTAACTGAGGTTGAACCACACCGGTCCCACGGGACTTTGGTAGATCAGTGAGCCGGACCCGAGGTAATACCGGTCGGTGAACGAAGCGCCGCGGACCGCAGCATTGTCCTCTCCTCGAACGATCGGTTCGTAGGGTTGGAAAACATGCGCTTCCAAGCGAAGGTCGAATTTGTTGCGTGCAACGGCGATAATGGTGCGTACGCCGCCTGCGATGTATTTGGGCGAGCGGAACTGTTCCATGAAATACGTCTTGCTTTCCGGTGTTGGCTGGAAGGCTGGCGATCGGATGATGCTGGCCGTGTAGTTCTGGAACATCGGCATGGTACTGAAAACGCCCTCGGCCAAGAAGCCGAACTTGAAGATGCCCCGAGGCAGGAAATACTGATCCAAGGTCACCTTGGCGACCGCCCACTCATGTTGGGCCCGATAGTCCACGTTCTTGCTTGTTGACGCTGTGGATCCGGGTCGGGTCTCATCGCCGCCCACCTATCGCAGCGCGCCATCAACGATTCACCTGCATTGGGATGTTGTTTCCGGTTGAGCGAATTCCGTTCGATCATCAAGCCGGTCGTGAGATGCCTGAACTTCGTAACATCGGAGGTGTCCTGGCCGGTGAATTCGATGCCTTGATAGTACCGGTCCAGCGTTTCCCCATACTTGATATCGTAGCGCAGCAGGCCCTTGTTATCCAAGCCCATGCCCACGTTCATGCCACCGTAAGCTTCGCGGATCACGATGAAGGATGGCTTCACCTCATCGAAGAAGGTGCTGAAGCTACGGAAGTGGTCCCACCGGTGCAGGTTGAACACGGGTTCCAAGTAGATGGGGCGCTTTGGTGCAGGTAAGCGCGCATCTTCACCTGACCAGCCGAATAGAATTTGCCGAAGAAGGAGAGTGCTTCGACTGTGCGGAACTGCGACCGAAGAGGTTGTAGCGCAGACCCACCATGCCGGTGTTGATCGGTCGTGACGAGAACATGCCGCCGAAACGTACTTCCAGGTCTTTCTCGGTCTTCACATGCAGGTCCAGATCGAAGCGCTGCGCTTCGGGCCTGTAGGTGGCTTTGGGATAGAGCATCGCAATGTTCCTATCGGCCACTATCCGGAAGTACTTCGGTTTCAGGCTGGCAGGGGTAGAGCACTCGCCCTCCGGTACAGGCTGCGCCCACATAGCGCGTCGGCGACCGTGTCGAGGTCCATGGATCCGCACCGCCCGAAGTCCATCTTCGGAGCTGGGGCGGAACGCCTTGCGCTTGCATCCATCTTCCGGGTGATACCCGGCGTTGCAGGTGCGCCAGGATCTCCGGCATTCGGCTCATCGCGTCGGCGTATCCATCGGCAATCGGAGCAGCATCACTGAAGTCGAACAACGAGGTTGCCGTCCGGGGTTCCACGATAACGCCATTCTCGCATTGGATCTCGTAGCGCGTGCGCTCCTGCATCATGGCACGCAACTGCCCTAGCAGATCATCCTCACTGGGTGGCGGACTGTTGTTCGCGACGTTGCTGCCCACGATGAAATCCGGAAGAAGTCCTTGTACATCACATCGCTGGGGAAGTTGTTGTACAGCCCCCCGTCCATCATCAGGTGGCCATCCACCCGGATGGGCTTGAAGTAGAACGGATAGCTCATGCTGGCGCGCATCGCTTGTGCGAGATCACCTCTGCTGAACACCACCGAACGCTGGTCGGTGATGTCCGAGGCCACGCAGCGGTACGGCACGAAGAGACTGTCCATGTCGTATCCAGACAGTGCCGATACAGGGCCGAACTCGGTCATCTGCTCGTAGTCGATCAATGCCGGTTCGCGCAGGTTCGTGGGGAGTGAATACTGCAGGGTCGTATCAAGGTCCAACCGAAGGCTGAGCAGTGTTGCATCAGGAGCGTCCTGTTTGAAGTAATACTGGTACCGTGGTTCGATCCCGCCATCGGCCATGATCTTGAAGATGTCCGAGCGGAAGAGCGAATCGATCTCCGTAGGCGACCAACCAGCAGCGTACAAACCACCGACGAGCGCTCCCATGCTACTGCCGGTGATGTAATCGATGGGGATACCGTTCTCCTCCAAGGCTTTCATCACCCCGATATGGGTGAGGCCCGCTGCCCCGCCTCCGCTAAGCACCAAACCCACGCGCTGGCCGCACACCACGGAGGTGCAGAGCAGGAGGAGCAGCGAAGGGATGATCGCACTGGGAAAGCGATGCGT
>JADKCV010000053.1 GCA_016718655.1 Flavobacteriales bacterium
TGATATCACGGAGAGCAAGCCGAACATCTTCTTTGAGTACGGTTTGCTCTATGGTCTGAGCATACCTGTGGTACTCATGAAGGCAGAGGCATCAATGTCCACCTTCCCAATCCCTGCTGATATCAAGGATAGACTACCAGTTGTTTACAAAGACATGGGCGCCTTGGTTCAAGCGTGCGTGGTGGAGTTAGCGAACCACTTCAAACGATTGATAGAAGGTGATGCGTTGTACAACATCTACCTCAACAAGATCTGGTTTCCTGCAGCCACGAGCACAGTGCATGTCATTACTTCTACGGAAGCAGAAAAGCGTGAGCAGTATGCCAATCCTGCATCGGAAAAACTACATGCTCTTTGAGAGCCTTGGGGACAAGGATTCCCCTGTTGTGGGTGATGACCTTTCTGAATCGCAACTACAGAAGCCTTAATGCTGCGATGGATGCGGCCGATACCTTCTCAGGTACATACGAGGAAATCCGTTGTCATCGGAGGTCCTGGGGATGAGGAAGGTGATGGAAATCAAGTGTGCAAGGTCATGATGGAGAAAGTCAAGGCCAAGGTGAGCTACTCGGAGTGTTGTGAGAAGTTGATTTTTGACGGGCGCGAGTACGTTGCGACAAGAACTGGGAACAAGACAACGAAGGATTATGGGTACTTCGCCCGATTCCCTAACCCTTTCAACCCAAGATCCTCAGTAGTTCTGATCAATGGCATTCACACGTTTGGTGTGTTAGGAGCAGCGAAAGCCTTCTCAGATCGCCTCGGCTCAAAGCAACATTCGAAAGGTGCTGAAGAAGTTGAACTTGGACGATGTCCGTCAAGCAGCATTCGAGTGCTTCTTCGAGGTTGATGTTCTCAAGCAGGATGTCGTGTGCCCTGATATCAAGGAGGACTGGATACTACCCATTGAGCGGAAGTAATGAAGGACTGTCTGGACTACTTCCTACATGCCGCAGAAGTGAATCCTAATGGGGTCGCGGTCATTGATGGAGCCCAGAGCATCTCCTATGCCGACTTTCATAGCCTCATGCTCTCTATGGCGCGAGGTCTTTACACCTATGGTGCCAAGCCCAAGGTGGCGTTCGAGCTCGAACAGGGCATTGATGCCTACGCACTCGAAATCGCTGTGCTTTACGTTGGCGGAGTCTTTTGTCCATTGAATGTGGGAGCACCACATGAACGGAAGGAGCTGATGGTGGCAGAGTTTGGTGCCAGCTTAGTTGTAGTCCGAGAGCATACTGCTGATGGCGGCTATGCTGGGTACAATCCGATGACCCTGGATCAACTGAAGAAGCATGGCGTTGGTGGCGACCTGCGCCTTGTCTCACCCAATGACGGTGATAGCGCATATGTGATCTTCACATCGGGCTCCACAGGTAGGCCCAAGGGGGTGGAGATTCTGAGGAGGGGATTGAACAAATTTCTTGAATGGTCAATACCTACCTACTCTGCAACGAGTGCCGATCGGTGGGGCCAGTTCTCCTTATTGAGTTTCGACCTGAGCATAGTGGACATATTCACGTGCTTGGGATCGGGTGCGACATTAGTCACGCTCTCAGATCCTTCTTCAAAGCTTCGACCTTCGAGGGTCCAATTGAAAAGCACGGCATCACGATCTGGCACTCGATACCCAGCGTGGTCGATTTGATGATTACGCGCAATGCATCAAAGCCTATTGACTTGTCAACCGTTCGACTGATGAGCTATTGCGGTGAACCCTTGAAGAGACACCATCTTGACTTCATCTTCTCAAAGAACCCTGCCGTCAAGGTTCTGAACACTTATGGCCCAACAGAGGGCACACTCTTCTGCACTTGGCAGGAGCTTAGCGTATATGACTACACCCCCTACCGTGGTGCAACTGCCAGCATAGGAAAGGCTATACCGGGTTGGACCCTTTCACTTGAACCTAAGTCGGATTCTGAGTTACTCGACATTGTCATCTACGGCGAGTATATCGGCAAGGGATACTTGAGTTCGGTTGATGCCAGCGGGTTCATGGTTAAGGTGATCGCAGGGGTGGAGCAAGGAACATTCGTCACAGGCGATCTCGCAGAGTTGACTGCTGGAAACCTTTACTTCCAGGGGCGTAAAGATCGCCAGGTCAAGCGGAATGGGTATCGGGTGGAGCTTGGTGAGGTCGACTTTTGGATCACTGACTTCTTGAAGGTTGCGAGCGCGACAGTTTTGATCAAGGCTGGCTTGGTCGCGTTTATAGAAACGAGCGAAACGATTTCGGAGGTCGAGCTGAGGAATTGGCTCTCTGGAAGCTGGAAGCTTACAAGATGCCAACCAAATTCATTGGGATGCCTTCTCTCCCGCGGAATGACAATATGAAGATTGACCATTCGAAACTGATGCATTACGAGCTATGAGCAACAGACTACCCAATCCCTTCGATCTGGTTGCGAAAGTGCTGGAGGTGGATCGAGAGACCTTGGATGATGAGTCCTCGATGGGGACTCACCCGAATTGGGACAGCTTGAACCAAGTAGCTATCGTGACCGCGATTGAGGCCGACTACGACATCATCATTGAGGATGAAGACATCCTGAAGTATTCGAACATGAAGGCGATCACCCAATTGTTTGATGAGCTGTCGGCGAAAGCTGAATCAGCGAAAGGATGAAAGTAGGCCTTTAAAGGCTATGCGGTTTGTCTTGTAGGACATGCAGCACGCCGTGATCTCTTCCGGCGAAGACACTTGACGGTGAGTAAGTAGATGCCTAAGAATTGAGACGTACTTAGGCCTGTCCTGTGCAACGGAACGGCTGTATAGGTCTTGCAGGTACTCATCCCTTTCGAGGAGCATACGAGCCCAGAAGTCAAAGGACTCAAGCTCAGCATAGGAACCATTTGCATGACCATCCACAAGGCCATCCACTATAAGTTCTCCATGCTCCTGAAAGAGGACCTTGGATTGATAGCGATCGAATCGATCCGCTGTTTCCTGTAGCACGGATCCGTGCTTTGCATGCCTCTGCGTCAGGATCTGCAGAAAGAGCCAGATCCAGTCTTCGTTGTAGATGTTGACGAAGTACTCAGTCACCGAAGAAGGATTGAAGGCGAGAAATCCCCGGACAGCATTTCAGGATTGTTTACCCCACATCAGCAGCAATGTGACCGAGGATTGACTGGTCTGGCATGCCATCCACATGCGCCCCAGCAAATGAAACATCAGTAAGCAAGCTGAACAGCTCGTCAATCAGGCCTATATCAGGTACTCGAATATCATCGTCCATGTACCAGACCCGCTCTCGTCCCATGGAACGTGCGAGGAGCAGTGCGAAATTTCTAACATAGCTGAGATTCCAATCTGGGTATCCAGGCTCTCGTAGTAGGAAGGAGAAGTCTGATTCAGCAATATGCTCTTCAACGAGAAACTGCGCGTACTCCTTTCGTCCAAGATATTGATACCCTTGTAATTGGCACAGTTCCGCAACGGCTCTGCGATTCTCTGGAAGTGCGGAGTCGTCCACAACGAACTTCCTATGCGGAGATGCGGCAATTCCAGTTAGGCATTTACCGATGCGTGCTGGTGCGTCTCGTGTGAAAATGAAGATTGCACAACGATTGTTCACTGTACGAAGGTGCTAGTTGTTGGCCTTGTCCTCACAACGTATGACACTAAAGCGGCAAGGTCGCATTTCAAGTTTGAGTCAGCGGCGAAATGCCCGGTGCAGGAGTGGTCTTGCAGCTGCGATTTGATGAAGAGTTCGGAACTCGCAATCGAACGACATTTACATGTCCTCCTTGATTTGTTCTACGCTAATCACCTTCGAAGCGAGCAAGCTCTTTTCACGCGGTTGGAGGGTTCTGACTCGATTGATTGCAGCAATGGTCTTCGGGATCTCGGATTCCTTGCTGACGATGATGTACTTAACATCGGATGCGTCGAACTTCAGGGAATGACTTATCAGAGCCTTGTTCGCCTGCTTGAGGTTTCTATCGTCCGAACCTGAGCTAGGTAATGTATGGACGTTCGTAGGGGAGTATCTCCATTCTCGTTCGTCGTAGAACTTCCGCGTCTCCATCTCCTTAGTACCTCTGTTCAGGACGAGCCCGTCATAGGCCTTGATGTACTTGCAGAAGTCGAACAGTCTTTCGCGCAAAGGAGACTTGGTGGGCAACTTCATCTTGACCACATCATAGACGACTTGGCTCATCAGCGTCGCGGTCCTTGATTCGCGATCGACATACACGACCGGGCTAATCCCTCGCTGCATGCCCCATTCCTTCTTCCGCAAGCCAATGCCATACTCACCGTAGTACTCGATGTGCTTCCCCATCTTGGAGAGTATTATGTCGCAGAAGCAGACCATCGGTACTCGTACAGCTGTGATTCGATCGGCAGGGAGAATGGCGCTCAGATCTTCCAAGCTGTAGCTCGGATAGAAACCGTTCTGCAGTATGCTCACCAGATCTCCGCGTTGGCGAGTGAAATGGAACAGGGTGTTCGCGCTGACCGGCATTGTTCAGCCAACAAGCGAGTGCAACCAGACTACCGCATTCTTGTACTCAACGGTAGCTCGCTCCGGGTGGCCACATTCTATGAGCTTACAGGCGGCACGGATGCGTTCGAAGAGTTCATCATACAATGTCTTGCGGTCTACCCGCTGGTTCAGCTGCTGCACAAGAAGTGGTGCTCGCTCGTAATACTCATTGATGAGTTCGAGTCCAGTGGGTGTGGAGGCCAAATGGTTATCCCTATAGGCACGTAATAGCGTAAGCTCTTTGCAGTCATCAGTTAGCCCGTGGTACTGAACGCATGCTGTTGTGATGAAGCAATCATCAGTGCCGTGATCCCCAGGCCGGACGGTCCTTTGAATCCGTCCATCACTGCCATGGATGATCACACTCAAACCTTGATTGCGTGCGATCTTCTTCGCCTCATCCAATGCTTCAGCCTTCGTATCCCGAATGGCGGAGGCTTTAACAGCGCTGTCCTTTTTTACCACCCAAACACCTCCGTCCGGGTAGACACGGATTGTTTTTCCCTTGGCCATGCTTAGTACACGTTGGTCGTCAATGTACCGTGGGACTGTCGGGCCGGGATGCCTTGTGGCCATGCGCCAGCGAGTGAGCGATTGAAGCGAAAAGCCCACAGGCTGGTAATCCAGCCGAGGACTTGTAGTGGAAAGCGCGACCCCGAGGCTTTGCAAGGGAGCACGCCCATACGTTCAAGAAGCTGTTCGTGACCGGTCATGGGCTCTGATCTAACTTCTTCACCATCGTCAAGAGCGTCGCTTTCGTTCGACCAAGCTGGGCCAACTCGACCAATAATTCAAGCACTGCGGGTTCTGCTTCCAAAGGTTCGTAGCCCAATACAAGACGGGCCATCTCCCCGAGATCGTCAGTGGTGAGCTCCCCATCCCCCAGGCGTTCCAGCCAGATCTCGCACGCTCTCTTTGTCACATACGCAGTAAGCTGTTCTTCATGACCGAGTGTGGATGTTAGAGTGGCAATGTCCTCGAACCCCAATATCGGCGCATAGGGCCGATAATGCTCAAGTTCGTGCCTCAAACTGGAAAGGTCGAGTGGAGGATCGCCTTCCAAAGGGTAGCGTGCCAACTTGTCGAGGATGGCATCGATCGCGCTTTCATAGCGGGGTTCTGGAGCCGCATGCTCTGAGAATTGGAGGAATTCCGCGATCTCGAAGAGGTCCATACGACTCAGCTCACCTCGCTCGTAGCGCTCGATATAACCGTAAAGTGCGGCCTTGGTCACGATGACACGGTTCGAGGTGTTCCCTGCGACCAGTGCAACAAGCGCATCCAATGTCTCCCTGCCCGCCAGATCCATCGATATCAGTTCTGGTCGAGTTTCTTGACCATGGTGAGGATGGTGGCAATGGCAACCGTCTCCCCGGTCTCATCGAACACATCCACCAGGAATTTGACGATTCCCTTCGCCACCCCCGGGTCAAGCCCGGGGCTCGGCGTGCGCTTCTCCTGATCCGCTTTCTCCTTCACGGTAAAGCGCACCTGCCCCGGGTCCCCGGTTCGGTGACCGGGGCAGGCTAGCCCGGGGTGACACGTCATCCCCGGATACACCGGCTTCACGAAGCGGCATTCGTCCAGGCCGTAGTTCAGCAGCACCGGTCCTTTGGGCGGATCAACGTCCCTTCGCTTTGCTCGGGATGTGGCCGCCGCGCGGCTGAGGATGAAATACCCGTGCGCCACTGCCTTCAAGCGTTACGCGGTCGAGCGCTTCTTGCCTTGCACCGCTTTGGCACGGCCCCGCAGCGGGCGAGCACGCTTTCCTGCAACAGGAGGGCGCTTAGCGGGGCGCTTCGCAGCGGCCTTGGCTTTTTCGGCTTGTATGTACGCGGAGATCGCGCGCGAGTCTTCCTCGGTGAAGGGGCGATCACCACCGATGTGGCCGATGTTGTCCAGGTCGAACTTCCTAGTTCTCATTGCGGGAAGTATTTGTCCACAAGATAACGCGCAGCGGCGGTGTTCACGATCATACGCCCACTTCCGTAGTGGATGGCGTTCAAGGTGGCCTCGTAATGCGCGATCAGACTCGTTTTGGAAATGAACGCGAGGTTCCCTTCGAACCCGAGTTCGAATGAGCGCTTGCATCCGTATGCAACAAGGTTGCCGAGGACCCCAGCGTATACCTTGTTCCTTCCCAAGTTGAAGGGTGCGCTTTCGACAAGGTGCATCACAACGTGATCCGTTCCGGGCTCCAGGCATAGCAAGCCTTGGATCACCAGCGGATTGTCGACGATGGTCAACTTGAACACGGAGCGACCTTGGGTCTTGAACTCCTTCTTCCAATTGAACAGCCAACTGTTCTTTCTGGTCACTGTCTTCAGGTCATCCCTCGTCAGAGGTAACACCACTGTCGGGAAGCTGTCGCCGGTCACGACGTTCTCGATCGAGCGCGTGAGCTTATCGATCTCGAAGGATAGTCCGGTGAGCTTGCGCTTGGCCATCAGTTTTGATCCAGTTTCTTCACCATCGTGAGAATGGTCGCAATGGCAACGGTTTCCCCCGTCTCATCAAAGACATCGACTAGGAACTTCACTATGCCTTTCGCAACGTCTTCTGGTGTCCTCTTTTCCTGATCGACTTTCTCCTTGACCGTGAACCTGACCTGTATGGTCATCCCCGGATAGACAGGTTTGACGAACCGACACTCATCCAAGCCATAGTTCAAGAGCACAGGACCTTTCGGTGGGTCCACGAACAATCCGGCAGCCCTTGAGAGAATGAAGTACCCGTGCGCCACGCGCCCTGTGAAGATGGTGCCTTCGAGGCTGTTGGCGTCCATGTGCGCGTAGAACTTGTCGCCGCTGAGGTGGGCGAAGTCCTCGATGTCCTGCAAGGTGACGGGATGGATGTCGGTGATCACGGTATCGCCCACCTGCAGTTCCTCGAAGTGCATGCGGAAGGTGTGGCGCTCGGTGATGTTCATCCGCGCGCCCTGCTGGTATTGCTGGGTGATGGCGGTGATCATGCTGGGGTGGCCCTGGATGGCGGTGCGCTGCAGGTAGTGCATCACGCCGCGCTTGCCGCCCATCTCCTCGCCGCCGCCCGCGCGACCGGGGCCGCCGTGCACCAGCGTGGCCAGCGGACTGCCGTGGCCGGTGTTCTCCTTGGCCATCTCGCGGTTGAGGATGAGCATGCGGCCGTGGTGGCTGGCGGCGCCCCACACGAACTGCTGCGCCACCTTCTCATCGTACGTGGCGATGCTGGCGCAGAGGCTGCCCTTGCCGAGCTTGGTGAGGGCCACGGCATCGTCGATGTCGGTGTAGGGCATCAGTGTGCTCACCGGACCGAAGGCCTCCACGTTGTGGCTCTGCTGGTTCTTCCAGGGGTCGGCGTTGAGCAGCAGGATGGGGCTCATGAAGGCGCCCTTGCTGGCGTCGGCGCCCTTCACGTCCACGCTGTCGGCGCTGCCGTAGACGATCTGCGAGCCTTTGAGCAGTTCGTCCAGCGCGCGCTTCACCTCGTTGCGTTGCGTCTGTCCGGCGAGGGCGCCCATGCGCACACCGTCCACACGCGGGTCGCCGATCACGGTGCCGCCCAGGCGCTTGCCGATGGCGATCTGCACATCCTCCAGCACGTTGGCGGGCACCAGGATGCGGCGCGCGCCGGTGCAGCGCTGGCCGCACTTCAGCGTCATTTCCTTGCCCACTTCCTTGATGAAGAGGTCGAACTCCTCGGTGCCCGGCACGGCGTCGGGGCCGAGCACGATGGCGTTGAGGCTGTCGGCCTCCATGTTGAAGGGCACGCTCTCGTCCACGATGCGCGGGTGCTTCTTCAGCATGCGGCCCGTGGTGGCGCTGCCGGTGAAGGTCACCACGTCCTGGTGCATCACGCTGTCCAGCAATCCTTCGGCGCTACCGACGATGAGCTGGATCGCCCTCAGGCACGATGCCGCTGGCCACGATGTCCTTCACCATCGCCTCGGTGAGGTAGCTGGTGACGGTGGCGGGCTTCACCACGGCGGGCACGCCGGCCATCCAGTTCACGGCCACCTTTTCCAGCATGCCCCAGATGGGGAAGTTGAAGGCGTTGATGTGCACGGCCACGCCCTCCTTGGGCACCATGATGTGGTGACCGATGAAGGTGCCGCCCTTGCTGGTCTTCACCGTGTCGCCGTCCACGTAGAAGGGCATGTTGCCCAGCACGCGGCGCAAACTCGCATTGGCGAAGAGGTTGCCGATGCCGCCCTCGATGTCCACCCAGCTATCGGCCTTGGTGGCGCCGGTGCGGTAGCTGATCTCGTAGTACTTCTCCTTGCGGTCGAAGAGGTATTGGGCGAGGGCCTTCAGCATGCGCCCGCGCTCGGGGAAGGTCATCTTGCGGAGGGGCGGGCCGCCGACGGTGCGGGCGTAGTGGAGCATGTGGGCGAAGTCGAGGCCGCCGCTGCTGGTGGTGCCGATGAGGTCGCCGGTGATGGCATCGAGGAGGTCGGATTGCTTGCCGGTGCCGGCTACCCATTGGCCGGCGATGTAGTTCTGTAGTTGGATGCTCATTGGGAGAATGTAGAATGGAGAATGGAGAATGAAGAATGTTGAATGGAGGACCGTCGTTGATCATTGGTCATTCTACATTTTCCATTCTTCATTCCGGCAGAGCCGGAGGCGGTGGTGCCGATGAGGTCGCCGGTGATGGCGTCGATGAGGTCGGATTGCTTGCCGGAGCCGGCGACCCATTGGCCGCTGGCGTAGTTCTGTAACTGCATGTGGCGAAGTTAAACGCGGGTAGGGTTAGCCGCAGATGACGCAGAGGGCGCGGATTTGGCCACTACCTCGCTGAGATGGGGTTTGAACCGGCGCTTGGGAGGGAATACGGCCCAGATGCGCAGATTTGCGTCCTCTGGGGTTCACTACCGTTCGCGAGGTTCAATACCCGCTTTGCGCTTAGCTATGGTTCATGGAGCTGCAAGACGCCTCGAATTCTCTGGACTGCTCGAACGGCATCGCCATCCTCGCAGCTGGACAGGCCCTGCGTCATCCCCAGGGTGCTTTCTGGGACATCGTAGCACTTCCAGCGCACTGGGCGAGCGGTCGGGGCAGGCTCGGTCATACCCTGCGGCGTCGGAAGGCCGGTCGCCGCGGACCACGATGCATATTCACCTTTTTATTCACGAAGCAACCAAGGGCCTGGAACGCGTCTACCTTTAAACAGCATAACCCTGAACACCATGAGGCTCCCTATCCTTTTTGCCGGTGCCGCGCTGCTGTGCGCCGCTGGCGTGAACGCCCAATTGGTCTTCATTCCCGATGTGCAGCTGCGCGCATGGTTCAACAATACGGTGCCGGGCAGCGTGAACGCAGGTGGTTTCCTCGACACCAGCCTTCCTGCCTTGGCAGCGGTGGACTCGGTGGAGATCGATGTCACCTGGTACCCGAGCGATATGACGGGCATCGAGTACCTCATCGGCCTGGACTACCTCAAAATGATGTTTCCCTATGGACAGGGTACGGCCTCCATCCCGGCCTTCCCGCCAGCGGTGGAACAGCTGTGGATCGAAACCTTTGGAGGTACGTCGTTGCCAGCGTTCCCGCCAAACCTGCTGCGCTTGCACCTGAACGCCCTTGACAGTATCACCCAGCTCCCTGCCTTACCGAACGGTTTGGACGAGGTGCTGCTGATCGGAATGGGGTCGCTCACCGAGGTCCCCGCGCTTCCCGCCTCGCTCAACTTCGCGCAGCTCGAGGTACTGCCGCAGCTGACCACCCCGATCGTACTGCCGGCCGGGCTCGATGAAGTGCGCTTGGGCGAGATGCCCGTGGCCATGTTTCCCGCCATGCCGGATGGGTTACGGGTACTGTATCTGTATAGCCTCTACGAACTGACCACGTTCACGGATTGGCCGGAGTCATTGGAGTCGTTCGTGCTGGGGAATACCGGGATCACCAGCATCGGTCCATTTCCCAATGGACTGCGCGAGATCCAGTTCTGGACGGGTATTGAAGAGGTCGTTTCTTTTCCGGACTCACTCCGGACGCTCCGATTCGATAGTTGGGGAGGGTTCAATGTTTGGCCGGAGTGCCTTCCTATGCTGCCCGATAGCATGGAATTGCTCTTTTGGGATGTTGTGGTTGCGAGCCAGATCACGTGCCTTCCGAATATTCCGGCCAACCCTGATTTCGTCTGTGTGTTCTGCCCGATGGAACTGTGCACGGTGTACAACAGCACATGTCCGAACGACAATGCGGTGGTGAGTGGCACGGTCTACCGCGATCTGGACAGCGATGGCGCGGAGGATGCTGGTGAGCCGCCCCTGCCCGGCACGGTGATATCCATCGATCCCGGGTTCATGACCTCCACCGATACCGATGGCCGGTATTCCCGCGCTGTGGCGAACGGCACCTACACCATCACAGCCACGCATCCGTCACCCTATTTCACCGGTACCCTGCCGACGACCCACTCGGCGGTCCTCGCCGCTCCAGGCGAGATCGACTCGCTCAACAATTTCGGTGCGCAGTTCGTTCCCGATGTGCAGGACCTGATCGCCGAACTCGTCGTCTCGCCGGCTCCGCGGCCCGGCTTCACCAACACGGTGTGGCTGAGTTGCACGAACTACGGCACCACGACGGTCGATGCCAGCCTTTCCCTGACCTACGAAGCAGCACAGGCATTCGTGTCCAGCAGCATTGCTCCCGACCAGGTCACTGGCCAAACGTTGACCTGGGAACTTCCTGCGCTGCAGGTGGGAGAGGTGCGCTCCGTTTCCGTGCTGCTTTCCACTCCCGTGAGCACGCCGTTGGGTACCATCTTCCTCCACATCGCACAGGCCGATCCATTGGCCACGGATGAGACCCCCACGAACAACGTGGTGCAGCTACCGGTGGCGGTGGTGGGCTCCTGGGACCCCAATGACAAGCAGGTGTCGCCGGACATCCTCTCACCGGATGATGTGGCGGATGGCAAGCGCGTGGAATACCTGGTCCGCTTCCAGAACACCGGCAATTTTCCCGCGGACCGTGTGCTGGTGAAGGACTCCCTGAGCGCTGCGCTGGAATGGTCCACCTTCCACTTCCTGGGTGCCAGCCATGCCTGTACCTGGTTCATGGAGCATGGCATCCTCTTCTTCGAGTTCAACGACATCCAGTTGCCCGACAGTGTCAGCAACGAACCGGAGTCGCACGGCTTCGTGCGGTTCAGCATCGTTCCGAGTGCGGGTCTGGTGGTTGGTGATGTGGTTCCGAACAGCGCTGCCATCTACTTCGACTTCAACGAGCCGGTGATCACCAACGATGCGGTCTTCAGTGTACAAGTGCCGCAGGGCGTCGGATCCGCATCGAACGCCACGTTCGGGGTGCATCCCAATCCGGTCGTGGATCGCTTGGTCCTCTCGGTACCGGGGCACGTCCCGGTGGAGTTCATGATCCGGGATGCCTTGGGCCGGTTGGTTCAGCGCGGCATCGGTCAGGGGCCACAGTTCGTGGTTCCCATGGATGCCTTGGGCCGTGGGGTCTACACTGTGACGATCACCGACGGAACGGTAGAGCGGATCGCGCGCATTGTGAAGAAATGATCAAGCCATATCGTGGACCGATCATGCGTGACACCGGGCTGACCGGCGATCCACTGACCGGCGGCGTAGTTCTGGAGTTGCATATGTTTCATCCCGACGAAAGGCGGGAGGACGAAGATCGGGAGGAAAGGCTGACCGCAGACCTGCCTACAGGTAGACAGGTCTGCGGACGCTCCCATTCCCTCAGGGGACCAGGATCCTGCCATTCCAGCGCACGTGCGTGGACGTGGTGATGCGCCAAAGCGCGACCCCGGACGGGCAGGGTAGGATGGTGGTGCCTGAACTGAGCGCCATGGAGCGCAGGGTCCTCCCTTGTACGTCGAAGACCTCGAACAGATCGCTGCTGCTACCACCACTTACCGTGATCCGATCTTCGTTCCATGCGCTGACGGTCGGCTGTGCTTGGTCAGGTTCTGCGATGCCCGTGGTATACACTTGAAAAGTTCCCGGTGTACGTGTCCGTATGGCCGCAGGGGTCGGTGTACACGTGGGTGTAGGTGTAGAGGCCGTCCCACGCGGCGGTGAAGGTGGGTTCGGCTTCGGTGGACGTTTGGCCATTGGAGCAGGTCCACCAGTGCTGGCCCTGGCCGAAGTGATGGAAGGTGATCACGCCGTCCACTTCGCTGCTCTGGCTGGTGGGTTCCGCGTCCGTGCTGCCGATCTCGTTCAGGTTCCACGTGTCCACGCTGTCGAGCACGGTGGCGCTGGCGACGGCCTGGAGGATCGCCGCGTCGGTGGGATCCACCGTGGAGGTGAAGGATGATCCCACGCAGCTCTGACGGAAGATCGTGCAGTAGAACACGCACGCGGCGAGGTAGGTGCCCGCCACGCTGGGATGGCTCTCATCGGCTTGGTAGAGTTCGATGTCGGGATGCATGTCGCGCACATGCTTCCATGCCCAACCCACAGGTGAAACGTAGCCCTCGTTCTCCAGCGCGAATTGGGTATAGTTATCGCGCAGGGCTTGCTGCATGCCGGCATAGGTGTTCAGTTCGGGGTACTCCCAGGAGGTCAGGTTATAGCCGTTCGCGTATCCCCAGGTCATGAAGAACACCGGATACGCGCATTCGCTGCTCTCCTGGATGTCGTAGTTGAGCGCGGTCGCATCGATATCGCTGAAGGTCTCGTTCGTTGGCAGTGCGCCACGCAGGCTTTGTTCCTGTAGTACCACATAGTCCCATTGCTGCGAGGCGATGGCGTTCTGCGTGGCAGGGTCGAACAGGTGGTTCGCAAGGGTGTAGCCACCCGGTGCCTGCATGGTGGTGTTCACCGTATCGCCGAGCGAGAGCGCGATCTGCCGGAATAGGTTGGGCAGACCGTTGGTGGCGGTATAACTGTTGCCGATGAAGAGCACATCGGTCTGCTGTGCGCGCACGGGAAGTGCAGCGAGCAACAAGACGAACAGGGCGAGGCGCATGGTGGGAAATTACGATGTCGTTGAGGCACGAACACCCAGGCCGTGACGAGCAGTGCGACGTTCGGAAACGCGAGCAGGTGGTTCACCAAGGAATGACGCAAGAGCAAGGCGGTCGGTTGTGCCCATCGATCGGTTCCCGGTCCGTTGGTCCTGGTCGAACACAGATGCAAGTGATCAGGGCGTTTCCCTAGCACCCCTTCGTAAAGCCTCCGCTCGGGAACACGTGTCGCCGTAGGAGTTGTGCCCGGGCTTGATCCGGGCCTGCAACTCCGCACTCGGTCGTCCCTCCCTGCTTGCGGGGTTTCCGCTCGTACCGCCGGTGATGGGTCGATCGATCCACCTTGGTTGCGGGATCCGGCCATCCATCGGCCGCTGGTGCGGAACTGGAGTTGCATGGAGTGATGATCGGCAAGAGTGACCCAATTCCGCGGCGTGTGCCCATTTCGCGATTGGATCGGCATGCCCCAACATCCGGGTAGGGGTCCGATCAGCGGATCGGAGGAGTTGCTCAATACTTCACAAAGCGCTGCACGGTAGTACCGGCCGCGCCGATGCACTGCACCAGTAGCACGCCACTTGGCAAGTCGGCGACAGGGACGGTGGTGGTGCGTTGCCCGTTCACGGACTGGGCGCGGAGCAAACGCCCCTGCGCGTCGCGTATGGCGATGGTGCCGGTGAAGGCCTCGGGGAAGGAGAGGCGTGCTTCGTCCACCACCGGGTTGGGGGCCACGGACAGGGCCGGCAGTGCGGAGGCATCGGCGATACCGTTGAACAGGTTGTTGTCGATCACGCTCACGTTGTCGAAGTAGGCCGTGCAGTCGGAGGAACCGTCGAGCAGGGTGAGCACCACGCCGAAGGCATGGTTCGGTGACGGTTGGGTCCAGCAGAAGTTGGAGGTGCCTCCGAATTGCCAGGGATCACAGCAGTTGCCGAAGCCCATGCAGAACAGGTAGTCCGGCGCGAGCGGGTCCACCCAGCCCAGGTAAGCGCGGGCCTCACTGCCCGTGTTCAAGGGATCATCGACGTGGACCGCACAGCGCAGCTCGTAGTCGGCATTGACGTCGAAGGGGATGGGATGGAACAGGTAGGAGAGGTAGGGAGCTGCGAGCGGGGGCAGGTTCAGGTCCTGGCTGGTGATGCCGATGCTGTACGGGCTGAAGTAACCGTCGCCGATGATGAACGGGCCTTGGCTGGTGGAGAGCCACTGTGGACCTGGTGCGCCGCTATCGAAGTTCTCGCTGAATACGACGGTCTGTGCCAGTGCGGGGTGCGCGAGAACCAGTGCCAGAAGGGCCAGTGGGTGGAGGGTCATGATCGGGTCGGTCTTCAGCACGAAGACGGATAGCCCCCGTTACAGTTGCCCGGCAAACGCAAGGGGCGTTGGATCGCGGCCAGGGGGCGATGTTGATGGGCCGGTTCGCCTTGGACGGGTCGGTGCGCGTCGATCCTCTGCGTTGCGTGTGCCTTCCGCGTTCGTTAACCCGGCAAGTCGTCCAGGATCAGCGCAGCACCACCAGTGGCGTGCGACCGACGTGCCCCTGTGATCGCAGTTCGACCACGTACGGGCCCGTCGCCAGGGCCGACACATCGATCCGGGCTGCTCCGTGTGCGTTGGCCAGGTCCTTCGTCAGGACGAGCGTTCCGGAAAGATCACGGATACGGAGACGGACCTCCGCGAGGTCGCGGTCCCAGTGCAGGTCGATCGAATGTGCTGCGGGGTTCGGCCACACTTGGAGTGGCATGGTAGTGGCATGCGTGGAAGGCACGGAAGTGCTGGCATCCACGAGGCCGGTCGCATACATCACCGCGGCTTGGGCCTCATCCACGTAGACCAGGTGGAAGGTACTGTCACGGAACGCCAGGCTGGGGGAGTGCCGGGGTCCTGCGGCCGGGGGCAGGGCGGATACGAGCGTGATGCCGGACGGGCCCGATGTGCTCCATGCGAAGTACACATCATCCAAACCCGTGCGATCCTCCACCCAACCGAGGCCGAGTATGCCCGATCCACCGGCGATGGTCGGTTGACGTTGGATCGTGGTCGGAGTAGCGCCTTGGTCCAGGGTCACGGGCGTGGCCGCGTTCAGGCCCACCATGTCCGCCGCGCCGCATTTCACACGACCGTTGTCGACAGGCGAAACCCATGCATAGATGAGCGAATCGGCAGCGATGATCGCTTCGGGACCGGATGCATTGCAGGAGATGTCCTGCGCCGTTCCGTCATCGATGTTCTTCTTCACCGTGAACGATGCGCCGTTGTTGGTGCTCAACGCAGCATGGATCGGATGGTCGTTCCCGTTCTGCAGTCGCCAAAGCACCACGTGCTTGTTCCCGTCGATGACAATGAAGGGATCGGTGACCACACAAGGCGATCCCGGCACCGAACCGTCCGCTGGAACGAACGTGGTGTAGGAGGCCCCCAGGTTCACGGAGCAGAC
>JADKCV010000054.1 GCA_016718655.1 Flavobacteriales bacterium
CTGGATATTACCCGCGGAATAAATGGCTGGGCTGGCAACCCTATCATCACATCGAGGCGTCTCCTGTCTTCGCATCATTGCCACGCTGAAGGATGACCTGCCCGTAGGTAAAAGTACGCGATGACGCCTCCCTACTGGATGCAGACCGCGGGGGAAAAAGAACAGGATCCTGGAAAGGTTGTGCGTTGAATATCTGGTTGGTATGAGCGTGCACCACCGCCAGAGTCTGTGGGCCTTTTCGCTCAATACGGGTTTAAGTTTCTGGCTGTTGAATTTGTTATTTATCCTTAAACAACCCCGGGCGATCACCTGGAGCGATGGGATATGTGGTGCACTGGGTCGTGGTGCTGGGTTTGTTGTCGTTGTTCTGCGGTCACGCTTTCGTGCCGTCCTGCTGGGGACTAGGCTTATTGGCATGGCTGCTGTTTGCACTGCTGGTGTTCCCCTGCACCGACGATATGGCTTTATTGGAATGATACGCTGGTTTGCGTACATATGATGGGTTTCGCGTTGCTGGACCCGTCCTGCTCCCGGCATTTGCCGACGGTTGCCATGACCGGCCTGACATTCCGGGCCGGGTGGATTGCCCTCCGCTCTGGTCAGCAAGGCTTGCCGATTATCGTCCTGGCATTCATAGGCTTTATCTCCCGTTACATGGCGGCCTATCAGCTCGTGGCATCGCAGACGGGGTGTGGTGTGCTGATAGGAAAAGCAATAGCTTGTTTAAGCCAGCATACCCTTCAAGGAAGGGCGTGGTGCCCTGTTTTCCTGTCTGAAGTGACTGGATACTCGTTACTTGGCCTTGGATATTCGTAGTAATTGAGCGTTTTTCAATCGATCCAAAGGAAAATTTAGTCACTGAACTGAAGTATGCGATGCCCTGCCGGGTTATCAGCATGAGCGGATGAGTGAGGTCAAGTTGTTAGATTTGACCCATTGGAGAGGGTGGCGCTCTGTTTCGACTGCGGTTAGGGCGATGGCCCTCAGTGGGCCCTAAATGCGCCAGCATCTTTCAATGTCGCTACGGCGCAGGGCCCCTTGTTCGCCCCCGCGCTCCGCATTTGTTCTCCAGTGTACAGGGAATATTGTTCTGTTGATTCCTTGTCTGCCGGGTGCTTTGTCCCCTTTTCGGGTGTGAGGGGGGGGGCCGGGGGGTAACGTCTTCCTCTCTGATCTGAACTTCCCCCCGAATAATCCCACGCTCCGTTAGGCGCGTCACAAAATCATTCCCTCGAAAAGTCCGAAACAGCCGGGCACAAAAAAAGGCGGTTGTTCCTGTGTTAACTTGGAATGCACCACACACCCAATTTACCAAGGAAAACCGCCTTCATGCCTATTCTCTCAGGTATTCACACGCTTGGCCAACATCTCGAACATCTGCAGTCCCATGCGGAGGACTATCTCCCGGATCAATGCCCCTCGTGCGGTCGTGCAGGCCTCTGGCGTCATGGCTACTACACCCGTAAATCCGATCGCGAGGGACAAGGCCTGAATCCGATTCCCATTCCCCGTTTCCGCTGCCCCCACTGTCGTCGGACCTGCTCCAGCCTGCCCCAGTGCATTCCGCCCCGGCGCTGGTACCTGTGGGCCGTGCAGGAACTGCTCATCCGCCTGGTTTTGCTGGGGTACTCCTTCAACAGTGTCTGCCATCAGTGGCCGCCTTCGCGTGCGACACTCCGGCGCTGGTGGCGGCGCTTGCAGGAACGCTTTCCCCGTCATCGTGATGCCCTCTGTGCACGCTGGCCCTGGGCCGCAACCGGTCAGGGATTCCGTTCCTTCTGGCGCCATTGCCTGTCCCGCCAACCCTTGTCCGAAGCCATGCTGATGCTGCTTCGGGTCGGCGTTCGCATGCCATGATGGTTACGGAGACCTTCAGCGTGACACGGTCTTTCCGCTAGTACAGGAGGACTCCACACACTTTAGCCACTGCCCTGAATCCGGGTCATGACGTCCAATGGCTGTCGTTAAACAACCACCTGCAAAAGGAGAACGACATGCAACCGATTCATCCCGACGCCCTGTTCAAGCTGACCGTGCTGGGCCCCCTGGCCAGTCGCACCCAGCTGGAACGCGGTGAACTGCGACGCCTCATCCGGGAACTGGCGGCCAAGCCCTACGCCATCCCCGGTTCCCGGAACACGTATCTGGACGAAAAAACGATCGAAAGATGGTTCTACCTCTGGCGCGCCGGCGGCATCGAAGCCCTGCAGCCCAGGCCGCGCAGTGATCGCGGCGCATCCAAAATCCGCCCGTCGCTGCAGGAAGCGATCCTGCAGGCCAAGCGCGAGCAGCCCGCCCGTTCCCTGCAAGAACTCCTGCGTCTGCTGGAAGACAGCGGCCAGGTGGCGCTTGGCGAGTTGAGCCGTTCCTCCCTGCACCGCCTGTTACGCAGTCACGGGCTGTCGCGTCCGCCGGGCTCGTCCCTGGAAATGGTGGAGCGGCGCCGCTTCGAAGCCGAACACGCCGGTGATCTGTGGTACGGTGATGTCATGCACGGCCCGAAGGTGCGGGTCGATGGGCGTCTGCGCAAGGTTTATCTGGTGTCCCTGATGGATGACGCCTCGCGCCTGATCCCCCACAGTGCCTTCTGTACCGGCGAGACCGCGCTGGATATCGAGGGCGTGCTGAAGCAGGCGATTATGCGTCGTGGGTTGCCGACCAAATTGGTCATTGACCACGGCGCAGCGTATCGGGCGCAATCGCTGCAGGGCATCTGCGCCCGCCTGGAGATCCGGCTGGTCTACTGCCGCCCGTATGAGCCGCAAAGTAAGGGAAAAATCGAGCGCTGGCACCGCACCTTGCGCAGCCAGTTCCTGGCGGAGCTGAATACCGACTCGCTGCAGGATCTGGCCGATCTCAATGCCCGACTCTGGGCGTGGCTCGAGGAAGTCTACCATGCGCGCGAGCACGGTTCACTGGCCGGTCTTACGCCGCTGCAACGTTGGCGCGCGGACCTGGCGCGGGTACGTCCCCTGGGCGCCATGGCCCTGCATCTGGACGACATCTTTCACCACCGGGCGACACGCAAGGTCCGGCAGGATGGCACGGTCTCCTGGGACGGACGACTCTTCGAAGTGCCTTACGAGCTCGCCGGCCGTTGGGTGGTGCTGGTGGTCGATCCACACCAGAGGCAGGTCAGCGGTGTGGAGGATGCCCAGGGACAGCCCCTGGGGAAAGCCACGCCACTGGATGCGCAGGCCAACAGCCGGCGCCGCCGCATCCGCCCCCGGGAGGGCGACACGGCCACACCGGAACCGGCAAGGGCATCGCTCAACGCCGTCGAACTGGCCTATGAAAAGCACTGCGCCAGGCTGGTCACCCCCCTGGCTGCATCGGCCCGGGAGGACGCGGAATGATGTACCTGCAACATTTTGGACTGACGCATAGCCCCCTGGGCAAGCAGTGCCGTGACCTCTGGGACGACGGCCAACTCGAACCCATCCGCTCCCGCTTTCAATGGTTGCTCGACAGTCCCGGACTGGGGCTGCTGAGCGGCGAGGCCGGTGTTGGCAAGACGGCGGTGCTGCGGCAGCTGACCGCGAAGCTGTCACCGCATCGCTATCAGGTCATCTACATGGCGGAGACCGACTTCGGGCGCCTGGACCTGTATCGCCATCTGGCGCTGGCGCTGGGGTTGGAACCGGCCTTCCGCCGGGCGCAACTGTGGCGCGACATCAAGGCGCGCATTCAGGATCTGTACGAGCAAAAACAGGTGCTGCCACTGTGGATCATCGACGAGGCCCAGAACCTGCCACGGGAGTTCTTCCGCGACTTCCCGGCCTTCCTGAACTTCGCCTTCGATGCACGAGATATGATGACGGTGTGGCTGGTCGGCCTGCCGGAACTGGCCTTCACGCTGGAGCGGGCGCCGCAGGCGGCGCTGGCGAGCCGCATCCAGGTTCGTCTGAAACTGGATCCGATCCTGGAACGTGACCGCTTCCATGCCTTGATCCGGCATGCGCTCAAGGATGCCGGCAGTGCGCACAATCTGCTGGCCGACACCGGGATGGAAATGCTGCGGCAGGCCTCCCAGGGCCGTCCGCGGCAAGCGGGAACCCTGATCCGCCACGCCCTGCGTCTGGCCTGTCTCAAAGGCATGAGCCATCTGCCGGACGAACTCATCCAGCAAGCGATCGAGGAGCACAGGGCATGAATGACGACGACCATCTGTTCATGAGTGATGAGGACGAGTGGCTGTGGCGCTGGCTTCCGGAGGGACTGTCGGATGAAGCGGCGTATCAGCTCTTTACCTTGCTGGAAGCGCTCACCTGTGCGATAGAGCGAAAATACCTGGCCCAGCTGCTGCGCTACCGGCGCCAGATCGATCCACTGTCAGGCCTGCCCTTCGACTGAGCCGGCGTACCCCTTCGGAAAAGCACACTGCCGAAGGGGTACGAACCCACCCTTCAGACACCCGAAAACTCCACTCTGTCCCACGCTGAACGAGGCGCGTGAAACGCCGCGCCCAGCGTGGGACGAT
>JADKCV010000055.1 GCA_016718655.1 Flavobacteriales bacterium
TGAGGCCAATCCTGAGAAAGAAATCTCGGAATCAAAGCGACGCGAGATTGGCAAAACGGTTTTCATAGTTCACGGACATGATGTTGGGCTAAAGGCCGAAGTACAACTTTTGCTGAGTAGGGCGGGCATTAACAATATTGTGTTGCACGAACAATTGGACAAAGGCAGGACTGTAATTGATAAGTTGATTCAGGAAGGAAGTGACGCTGGATATGCGATTGCACTACTAACGCCAGATGACAGTCAACTGGATGGAGGCAAGAGAGCCAGACAGAATGTTGTTCTTGAACTAGGCTACTTTATGGGGCGCTTAGGAAAGGAGCGCGTTCGCATGCTATTGAAGGGAGGAATCGAGATGCCCACTGATTTGTCAGGTGTCCTGTATGAGCGCTATGACCGAGCATGGGGCGGAAGATTAAACTGCTGAAAGAGATGGTGGCGGTGTATTGCCGATATAACGGCAGTAGTTGAGAAAATTTGACCCCTTGCTCCCGCGGATGTGCGATGCGTAGGCCTCCGGCAACTACTTCCGTTCAGCCAAGACTATCCTTGCGACATCCGCCAACTGCAGATCACCACTTGGCAGGAGATAGGACCTGATGAACCAGTCGGGGATGGCCTTGGTGTTCCAAGCCCATTGTTTGCCGAGCGCGGTCTCCTTCATTTCAGCGAACATCACAGCCTCTGTCCCGGAGTTGTCGAAGAAGAACGCATGGTAGCAATGCTCCAAGGCAGGTAGTATCTGGGCCAACGAGAGGTCATACCGCTTCTCGACCAGGTCAGGAGGCACATCATGGCCTTTTTGCATCACGCGAGTCCGTACACGGTCCTTGTTGATCTCGGCCGAATTGGTCGCGATGAAGTAGAGGTAGACCTTAAAGCCCCTTGCTTTCGCTTGGCGCATGAGTTCAACCTTCGATGAATGGCTGAAGACCGTTTCAAAGGAGAATTTCCTTTTGAGTCTGAGAAGTAGGTCTATGATGAAGGCTGCAAGGAGTTGGGCAAAGTGTTCTGCGAGTTCTTTGTTCCTGAGTATGAACTCATGACCCCTGAAGCGATGGCCACGGCGAATGGTCAGTGCATCGAAGCTTTCACGCATAAGTCCTGAGCGCTTGGCGAAGCTCACCAAGGACCGTTCACCCCGATTCAGTCCATACCGTTCACGCAGGTTCAAAGAACCGGTGGTCTTCAGTTCTCGAGCGATGATATCCGGATTGACATACTGTCCAAGGTCCACTGACGACCGTTTATCACTGTTGTTCTGACCTGCTCATACCTCGTGCTCTTACCCGCGATCCGTTCGGACCGGCGAACACGCGCGCATGCGCATGGTAGGCATGCTTTAGTTGTGAGGAAGGACCAACGGCTCCAGCTTCTTAACCTTCTTCTTGACCTTGCCCTCTTTGTTCACCATCACCAACCAGCCGTCCTTTTCCACCATGATGGTCTTGCGAACGGTGAAGGCTAAACGTTCAGCCTTCTTCATGGCCGTCTTGAAGGCCTTGGCCATGGCCTCGCCTTCGGCGCTGGGTTTCTTTCGGGTGATGATGGCCTTCCTGATGGGCATGTCCCAAAAGTACAACGCGCGAGGACCTTGTGTACACAACCTCAATGCCCTTCGCCATCCCGTTGGAGAACGGGTTCCTGCCGAAGGGGAGGTTGAGGGGGGCGGTGGAGAAACTGGCTGGGTATTGAAAAATGACCTTGGTTCGTTGATCGGTCGAGTCTAGACTTGCGCCGAATGGGTGGGGCGCAGTGCCGGATCGATGGGAGTGCTCGCCCGATCATTCCAGCACTTGGCCCGTTCGACTTGGCTAGCTTCGCCACCATGATGACACGCTACGCGTTCCTGATCGGAGCATTGTTCGCTCACTTCCTGGTCGTCGGTCAGACCACCATCGCCCCTCAATCCGTTACCTGTACGCTGGATGCGTTCAGCCCTACCTGTGCCGTGGACAACCTCATTGAGGAGATCGGGCCTGGAACCTCGACCAGCACAGCCTTTTCCTTCTCCCCCTGGAGCAATTTCTCCACAGGGATCGGATTCGTGAGTGATTTTGGTCAATGGGAAGGTAGCATCACATACACGTTCGTGAACAGCACATCAGTCTCTCGCATGATGGTGTGGAACGCCTATTTCAATTTCGAACTGGACCATAGCCTGCGCAACGCCTTGCTCACCTTCTACAACAGTTCCGACCAGGTGATCACCACCGCGAACGTCACCTTCCCGCAGGCAGTGTCCGATGTGCTCACACCGCAAGTGGTCAACTTGGCGACTGAAGTACTCGGGGTCAAGCGCGTGATGATCACGGTGGGATCGCTCTGGGGTGGCAACGAGATCAGTTTGCGTCGGATGGCTTTCGCGGGGAATGGGCTGGTGACAGGGATCGATGAAGATGGATCCATGACCACGTTGGTCTCCGGATCTCCCAATCCTGCCCGCGACAACTACACCATTTCGGTCGTTGGGGCTCGTTCCGTCGGTGTTTTCGATGCCATCGGTCGTTCCGTGGCCTTGGAAGCACAGATCGACCAAGAGCAAGTGGTTCTACGCTGGGATCATCTTGCACCAGGCACCTACCATGTGATCATCCATACCGCGACCGGACAAGCGGTCTCGCGTGTTTTGGTGGAATAGGAGGGTCAGGCAGGTGGCGAAGGGCCAAGAGGCGGTCCGAGTCGTGTCGATCTTGATGAACGCAAGGAAGCGCATCGCTCTGGCCACCGCGAACTGCGCTGTGCAACAGCCTTGAAGCGGACCGACGGTCACGCACACATTGGGACTGAATTCACCTGACAGATCCCAGGCACCAGCCCGGTGACAATGGGATGGGCTCAATTGGCGGCGACCAACGTCGGTACGACCAACGCCTCCGCGGGAGGTGTACCTGTCAAGCTCTCCAGGAACACCACGATCTTCCTGGTCTCTTCCGAGGTCAGTTGTTTGTTCAAGGATGTCCGTGCCATCACATCAACTGCTTTGGCCAGGTCATCGACACTACCATCGTGGAAGTAGGGTCCCGTTTTGGCCACGTTCCGTAATCCGGGCACTTTGAACAGGTCCTTGTCGCTCTCCTTCTTGGTCAAGTCCATCACACCATGGTCGGTTCCGGTGCTACCGGTGAGCGGGCGGAAATCGGCATACAGCCCGAATTTCTGGAACATGGTCCCGCCAAGCGACACACCCATGTGACAGGTGGTGCAGCCTACATCCATGAATAACGCGAGCCCCTCTTTGGCATCCGCGTTCAAGGCGGTGACATCACCCTTCACGAACGCGTCGAACGGTGAAGGGGTGATCAGCGTGCGCTCGAAGGCGCCAATGGCCCGCTCCATGCTTGTGAAGGTGATGGGCTCCTTCTCCGAAGGAAACGCGCTTGCGAATAGCTCCTTGTAACCCGCGGCATCGCGCAGGCGCTTCTCCACTGCGATCCGGTCCGGCATGGCATGTTCTACCGGGTTCAGAACAGGCATGCCAGCCTGCTCTTCCACATCCTTGGCTCGGCCATCCCAGAATTGCATGCTGTGGAGGGCGGCATTGTACACTGTTGGCGAATTCCGGGCACCGCGTTCCTTCGTATCACCCAAGGAGGTTCTTTCCCCATCGACCCCGAAATGGTCCAGTTTGTGGCAGCTGTTACAGCTGATGGTTCCATTCATGCTCATCCGGGTATCGTGATAGAGCATCCGGCCCAAGGCCACCTTTTCCGGGGTGATCGGGTTGGTCTGCGATGTTGCCACTTCCGGTAAGGCGGCGAACAGGCCTTGGGCACGTTGCAGGAGTTCCTTGTCGGCCGTGGATCCACTGGCGCCCGGTGGTAGGTTGGTGGAAGGTGCCTTTCCGTCGCCGCAGGCAACGAAAAGGACCGGGATCGAAAGAAGCAGGAGGTTCTTCATGGCTGTTGGCTTCAAGCACACAAGGTTCGGATGTCCTTTTCCCATGCTACGTGACGGGCGTCACGATCCATCCATGACCTTCGTTAACACGTAGGGACTCAAGGATGACCACCACCCTGTCGCTCAGGCCTGATCCTCCACCCTAACTTGGCGCTCAAACCTGCTTGGAAGATGAAACACACCCTACTCACTGCGGCCCTTATCGGGCTTTCGGGTTCCGGGGCCATGGCACAGGCCACCTGTGCCACTGCTTTGCCGGTATCCTTCGGTCAACATGCGGTACCAGCTTTGAGCGGGACCGCTCCCACCGTGATCTGCGCTGGTGCATCCACCGTCGCAGGGACCGGTGCGTGGTACACGTTCACTCCAGCGGAGGATACCACGGTCACGGTCTCTTCGGCTGTGATAGGACTGCCTTTCGTGGATACCCGAATGCATGTATACACGGGAACCTGTGCGGCGCTCACTTGCCATTCCGGTGACGATGATTCAGGTCCGGGCTACAGTTCGATCGCCACATTCACGGTACAGGCCGGTGTCACCTACACCATAGCGTTCGACAGCTACTGGACCAATACCGGGTTCTCATTCACCATCACCGGGGTCTATATTCCCGATCCACCGGAAGGGACCGTAGCGTTCACGACCCAGACCATTCCTGGCGCAGGAGGGGTGCAGGGGGTGGTGGACATGAACGGTGACGGACTGGATGATGCGGTGGCGCCTAGTGGTTCCAGTGTGACCATCAGTTACCAATTGGCCTCCGGTGGATTCTCGACATCGACCATCATCACGCCAGCAGCCGACCACAGCGCCTCTTGGAGCTTCGCGGCTGGCGATATCGATGGGAACGGTTATAACGACATGATGTACGGTGGTGGGCAGGGTGTCACGTTCATGGTGGCCAATTCGACCGGTACGGCATACTCCGAGGTGTCCTTCCCCCAATACATCTTCAGTCAGCGCACGAACTTCGTGGACGTCAATAATGACGGACACTTGGACTCGTTCGTTTGCCATGATGTCGATGCCAACGTGCATTTCATCAACGACGGCTCCAACAACCTCACGTTCGTGCAGGGTGGCCTGGGTGAGACCTGTGGCAACTATGGTTCCATCTGGACGGACTACAATAACGATGGCGCTGTGGATTGCTTCGTGGCGAAGTGCGGTTGTGACCCTGTGGACCTGTTGATGCGCAACAACGGCAACTACACGTTCACCAGCATGGCGGCGCCGCTGGGTCTTGCCGATAACCACCAGAGTTGGAGCAGTGCTTGGGGCGACTTCGACAACGATGGTGACATGGACATGCTCATCGGAAGTAGCTCGGGCCCCGTGCATAAGTTGATGAGCAATGATGGTGATGGTACGTTCACCGATGTAACGGCAGGCTCGGGTATGGACATGTTCACCGGCCAGAGCATCGAGTGGACCGCCCATGACTTCAATAACGACGGATATGTCGATGTCCTGGGTGGTGGAGCGCTGCACTACAACAATGGCGACATGACCTTCTCATCGGACAACACCGCACCCGGGAACGGTCCGATAGGTGACCTGAACAATGATGGGTTCCTCGATATCATGGCCGGTTCGAACGCGCGGATGAACCAAGGGAACGACTTCAATTGGATCAAGATCATCCCGATCGGGATCCAGAGCAACCGGAACGCCATTGGAGCCCGGATCGAAGTGGTGAGCGCTTTGGGTACCCAGATCCGCGATGTGAAGAGCGGCGATGGCTTTGCCTACATGAGCACCATGTTCGCCCACTTCGGTCTGGGTGATGATACCGCGGTGGAGGAGGTCCGGATCAAGTGGCCCAGTGGACTGGAGGATGTCATCACATCACCCGCCATCAACGGTACCTTGACCGTGACCGAAGGCATAAGCACCGCCGTGGCAGAAATGGCCGCTCAGGAGCTTCTCGCTTTCCCCAACCCCGCTTTGGACCTCATCACCGTACGTGGTGCCGCCCTGAACAGCATGGTGGAAGTGTTCGACGTGACCGGGAAGCGCGTATTGGAAGGACGCCTGGCCACTGGCGTATTGAATGTAGGTTCCCTGGTGCCTGGTGTTTACCAGTTGGTGGTTCGTGAAGGCGTTGCGGTGAAGCAGATGCGCTTCACCAAGCAGTGAGCCCGCACCCCTGGGCCATTCGATCATGAACGCCCGGTCCTGCTCGCAGGACCGGGCGTTCGCGCATGGACCGGTCGATGTATCGACTGGATCACCGGTCGGATGTTTGGCAGACGGCCGTCCCGTGCCTATCTTGGTCCGTAAGACCGACGCCCATGAGACTTCCGTACGCCCTGTTCTCCGTCCTATTGACCACGCTCACATCCGCGCAGGTGGTCATCAACGAGGTGGACTACGACCAGCCGAGCACCGATGTGGCCGAGTTCATCGAGATCAAGAACGTGGGCAGTACCCCGTTCCCGCTGCAATACCTGGCCGTTGTACTGGTGAACGGGGCCAACGGTAACGTGGCTATCTACCAGACCATCACTTCCCCTTCCTGGCCTGCGCTCGGCCCGGGCGAATACTTCGTGATCTGTGGTAACGAGGCCACTACGGCCAATTGCGACCACGTTGGGCCTGCGGCCACCAACCTGATCCAGAACGGCGTGCCGGATGCGATCGTGTTGGTCGATATCACCAGTGAGTCGATCCTGGATGTGCTTGCCTACGGTGGGCCCGTCGCGGGCTATTCAGAAGGAACACCTGCTACCGCGCTTGATGTGAACGTGGTCGATGGCCGCAGCATTTCCCGTTGGCCCGACGGTAGTGATACGAACGATAATGACACGGATTTCCGCTTGGGTTGCAGCACCCCTGGTGAGGCCAATCTGGTGGACCCGGTGAATTGCGATGTTCCGAGTACCATTACCGAAGTGGTCGTGCCGGTCACCTTTTCCGTTCTCATGGATGCTGGTCGCGATCAGTTGACCATGACCTGGGGAGGTGATGGTGCCAGCCCGGTCACCTTCGAGGTGTTCAACATCGCAGGTTCGAAGGTCGCCGAGCACAAGGCGGGTACCGGCAGGAACTTGGCCTGGGAGCTGCCCCTCCGTGAATTGCGTGGGCAGCTACTACTCGTACGTGGAACCAGCGGCACCCGCCAATTGGTGCGGCGCGTGGTGGTGCCCTAGGTGCCCAGCCTGTTCATCCAAAACATCGGTCCTTCCGGGGCATCTGGATCGACGGTCGAGGGCCGTGTACGACCTCTTGTTCGGCATGTATCTCAAGGTGGCCAACTCCACCAGATATGGGCCATAGCGTGTGAATAAGTCGGTCTTGGCGAACTATTCCGCTGATATTCAGTGTGTTTTAAAGGTTGTTCGGAAGGCCTTGGTGAACCGATCAAAACGGTACTGTTGGTAATCCCACGAGCAGGGGGCGCGAGCTGGGGCGGTGCCCATCGGACCTTGGCACCATGACAGCTGCGGTATTCGAAGCACGATGGAACCGGATCCTACGATCACGGGAACAGGGATACGAGGAACTGACCGATTTCCTTGGGCGCTTCGCAAGTTTGGGCGCGCTGGTCCGTACCGGCTTGCTCCGTCGTCGTGAGGAGGACAGTGAATATCAGCGGTACAATGGTTACGTGCCCACTGAAGCCGGGCAGGAATTGCTGCTCTACATCGCAGAGAAGGAGCTCATCCTTGTTCGTCCGGAGAAAAGTGCTTCGCTCTACCTGCTCCTTCAGTCCGACCCGGCACCCAAAGCGGTGTTCAAAGCCACCTACACCGAACCCACCGCAAAACAGTTCGAGGTCGTGACCGAGCTTCGCCAGAACGCGGGTCGTGATGTCTGGCGTGCGCAACGTGCTGATGAATTGGAGAAGCGCCTGATGAACGGGTATATGGATATCCGCCATTTCACGGGCCGCACAGGTATCGGTGAAGGTGTTCTGCTCCGCAGTGGACTCTGCGCCCCACGTGTGGAACGCCCACATGATCGCGCGTTGCATCTCGAGGTCACACCAGCTGGTGGTCACCTACTTGAAGTGGTGGATCCCTGGGAGCTGCTGCTGATCAAACCGGGCATGGAACTGCCGCTGTACGAGGTCCTCGACCCGGAGCGCGCCTCCTACTGGTGTACGCTGCCCTGAGGGATCATTCCTGCTTGCGGCCCTTGCCCACTTGGAAGTCGCCGTCCTCGAATCGCCTGAGGAGCTCGGCCACCCGCTTGGCCTGTGTGGCTTCGGTCTTCGCGCTACCCACCCAGTAGCACATGCTGCGCTGCATGCCCGGCGTGAGCGCATCCCACGCGGCTTTCATCTCAGGTAGAAAGTCGAGCGTTTCAGCAAGGGCCTCCGGTATGGGGATGCGATCCGGTTCGGGGTCCAACCGCAGTTCCACGGATACCAGGTCACCCACCTTTCGGATGCCGGCCTTCTTGCGTAGATCGCCGCCGAACACCAGGATGTGGTAGCCGCTCTTCGTGGGCATCAGCGCCCGGTCTACCGCCACACCGTTCACCAAGCATTTCACCCGCACATCGCCACGTTTGCCGAAGAGTTCCTCCACGTCGTGCGGGAACTCCACATAATGCCACGCGAAGCGGCTCCAGCGGGGGCGATGAAGGTCCAGGTCGTGGGGGCGCTTTTCCGGGCCATCATCAGTTCACTCCGGTGTCCCTGTTCATCAACGCGAAGGCCAGCGTCGGCATGCCGATCAGGTAGTGGCTGATGGTCACCTTCTTTCCCGAATGCAGTTCGAGCTGAAGTCTGCCGGTTGTCCGTTTTCACGGGCGGTCTCTGAGAACGGGTGCATCAACAGCAACTCGCCGAAAACAGGCGCAGGTAAAGCGTGTGCGTGTTGAAGTGACGCGTGCCGGGTGCCGGAAGGGGAGCGTGCAGGCGGCGGGTTGCCGCGGTGGCGTCCAAGGCCCATGCCGCCCTCCGGCCCGAGTTCCGGTCGCGGTTCCCTCCGTTGAAATGCGCCCGCGGCCCCTGCCGTTCCCGCCAGCGCCGGCTGAGAGGTCTAGGCCGTAGGGGCTCTGGTCTGCCTCCGCCTTTTCGCCTTCTCGATAAAGGCCAACACCTTGTCCCGGTGATCGCCTTGCAGTAGGATCACGCCGTCCTTGGTGTTGCCGCCCACGCCGCATTTGCTTTTCAGTGTGCGGCCCAGGTCCTCCAGATCAGCCTCCTTTCCCACGAAGCCCACAATGCGTGTCACCTCCTTGTTGCCCTTAAGGCGGTCCAGGTGGATGCGCAGGTCCTGCTGCTGCGGAGGCAGTGTGGCCGGGTTGCTGGCGGTGGTGGTGGCCCGGTTGGTGCTGTACACCAGGCCGCCCATGCCGCTGGGTGGACGTTTCTTCATTCAGGCCGCCATTTGTCTTGCAAGGCGGGGATGCGAAATAACCGCAGGTGTGAGAGTTCACAAAGTCCATTCCTTTTTCTGCCTTGCGCCTTGGGCCGTCTTACTTCGCCCCTACTTCCACCAAGTAATGATCGGCCTCGTCACCGCATGCCCGAACCTCCGCGCGTACTCCAGCTTGAACGGCCCATGCATCTTCAGGTAGATGTCGAAGGTGATCGGTCCTTCTTGGTCGGCCTTGAAGTTGGTGTGCCAGTAGTTGTTGAGGGCGTAGAGGTAGATGGTGCTGCTGCTCTTGGCCTCGGTCTTCCAGGCTTTATAGTATTCGGGGTTCGTGCCCTTGCCGGGATTCACCTTGCGTTCGTCCACCATCTCGCCGACCTCCCAGATCGCACCTTGCGGGCACACGATGGTGACGCCCATGCTGTCGTTACTCACATCGATCCAGCGCTGTGCGCAGAAGAAGTCGTTGTTGGATCCAGGTATGCGGCCGCTCTCGGGCGTTACGCAGGTATCGCCGATGCCGATGCGGACGGTGGCGTTGGGGATGTTGAAGGGGAGGGCGAGGTGGAGGATTCCTTTTCTCGGATGGCTCCTTTGTCTAGCCGATATTTACGCCAGCAGATGTCTTGGAAGACTTGGAGCGTGGACGAAAAGCTCAGCCCCTCGGTGCTTCCAACCTCGATCATGTCAACCCACCATGGATCTGTGTAAGGCCCATCGGTCCAGCTACTCCCAGCCCATACGATGCTATCTCCGTGAACTCCTGCGGATCGGCCGATAGAAATAGTAGGGATCCACTCGTACTTCTTATCGAGCACATCTTTCGTGGGTATTGTGGGTCTGCGAAAGTGACAACGTCCACTTCCCCACGGTAGAATGGGAGGTATGGCAAGGAGGCGGTCTATCTCATCCACATACCACCCCGCACTATCCGCGAACGCCTTCTTCACCCGCCACTGGTCGGTGGTGAAGTGCGCATCCGGATCGCTGATGCTGCACCACGCGCCCCAGGTGTGCTCGTGCCACATCACGATGCTGCGCTTGGCGCGGTAGAGCAGCTGCGGGTCGATGCCTCTTTCGTGGATCATCGCCATATCGAGCAGGTTGGAGAGTCGCGCACTGAGCACACGCACATCGCCTTCCTCCTTCGCCGTGCTGTACGCGCCATCCTCCCAATAGGGCGTGAAGTCACCGCTCCAGGTGGGGACCTGCTTGCCGTACATCTCCTCGAACTCCTGCATCATCGTGCCCGCGTTGGCGATGATCAAGCGCGGTGAGGCGTACTTCTCGTTCCAGTCGCGCACGAAGTCGCTGAGGGTGCTGTCCACCGGCCCGTTGTCGCTCACGATGTTGTAGCGCCATTGCACCATGTCGTAGGGGTAGCCCTTCGTAGCGAGATCGTTCATGTAGGCGGCGATCTTCCGTGTGCCGCGCTCCTTGATCGCCCCGGCCGTGTAGCCGTGCCAGCCGCCGTAGCCCTGACCGGCCGTCCACACGAGGATGCTGTCCTTGCCGGTCGTGCCCTTCCACCAGTAGGGCTTGTCGCCTTGTTCGCGCAGGGTGCTGCCGATGCGGTCGCCGCCGTCGGGCATGTCGGGGATGTAGTTCGGCCCCTGGCTCAGGTGGCGGATGCCGTGCGCGGCGTAGGCGTCCACCATGCTCCAGCTCATGCCGGGGATGTCCGTCTGCATCGCCATGGTGATCGGCAGGTCGTACCACTTCCGCAGCGAATCGGCGTACTCCACGATCCAGTGCATCTCCTCGGGCGTGCAGAGGCCGGTGAGGATGTTCGCGTAGTTCGCGCTGAGGGCGATGCTGCCGCTCTTCACCGCCGCGATGAAGCGCTGCTTGTCCTGCTCGCTGGCGATGCCCAGGAAGTTCTCCACGGCCCAGAGGCTCTCCACGTTCCATACGAAGCGGCTGCCTTCCGGATAATCCTTCGTGCGGTCGATCAGCTCCAGCGCCTTCCAGATGTTGTTGTTCTGGATCCGCTCCACCTCGGCCTGCAGGTGGCTGTAGCCGATGTCGGTGTGGCTGTGGTGGACGAGGTGGATGTCGCGGTGGATGATGGGATGGATCGTGATCTCGCGAATCGTCGTTGGTCGGTCATTCACCCTGACTTCCACGCGCAGCGTAGTGGGTTCAGTAACGGGCTCTACAGGGAAGGTGGCGACAGTCAATCTACCTAAGACTTCTTGGTATGAAGTCGTCTGCCCATGAACCTTCACCATGTACATGTCTCCCACAGCAGTGTTGGTCATTAGCGAGACTTGGATCTCTTGTTTGCCGCGCTTGGTTAGGAAGGGCAACACCTCCACCTCCACCTTCTCCTCGAAGGTGTACCGGAAGGTCATGAACCAGTCCGGGCTGTCCTGCGCGTGGCCCACCACTTTCAACTTTACCGGCTGGCCCGGGGTGATGTACTTCCGCGGCACCCGCAGATGCGCGAAGCCATGCGCATCGCCGTGGCGGTCGGCCTTGCTGAACTCGAAGACGAGCTTGGTGCTGTCCGCTCCGGCGGCACTCCATGAACCGGGCTTCGTGTTGTGCTGCGTGGTGAAGGTGAGCGCGAGCTGATCGTTCACGTAGAGATCGAAGCTGCGATCCCCGCCGCTGGTGGTGCTGTTGTGCGCAGCGATCCAGCTGAAGTAGTAGAACGATGGAATGTCGGACTGTAGGCCAACGACCGGTGCTGTTTCCCACGCGATGGCCTTCGTCCCATCGGTGCAGCGGGTGAGCAGGGCCGTGGTGGCATGCTCGGGGTACACGCTGAAGTAGGAGAGGATCTCGCCCTCCACATCCTTCGCGTAGCCGTTGATCACCTGCTGCTTACCGAAGATGGGTAGGTCTACCTGGGCACATAGCAGCGAAGGCAATAGAACGATAGCCAGCATGAGGATGCGCATTGCCCAAAGATGGGGAATGCGGTTGTTCGTCAGAACGCGAACCGCAGCCCCACGTTGGCCACCAAGGCGCGGGTAAGCCCATCGGGCCGCACTTCACGCACCACCAACGGTGATCCGACCGATGCCTCCAGCCACCAAGCGCGGCTCAGCTTGTAGCGCAGGTCAGCGGTCACGTTCAGGGTGAGGCCGTCGGATCCTTCGATGGCGATGCGCTCGCTCGTGAAGAAGTCCACCGGCTGTTCACGTGTGTCCTCGCCCAGGTGCATGATGACCAGCATACCCGGCTGGATGGTGAGCTTGCCGACGGGAAGGGCAAAGAGCAGGCGCGCCACGACATCATCCGCGCGCTCCAGACCAGCGCTTTCGAAGTAGGTGCGCCCAACAGCATTGTCCAACCAGTTCAAGTGGAGGTAGCCGTTCTTGTTCTCGTGCACCAGCACGTGTTGCCAAGCCAGCGCGCCCGTCCAGCGTTTGTAGCGATAGTTCACGCCCAGTAGTAGGTCCGTGGTGCCCAAGCTGGTCTGGTAGGGCATGGGCAGGCTGCGGGGCACCTGATCGATGAAGGACCCATCCGAATTGTCATTCGCGTTGCCGGAGTTGAGCTTCACGCCCACCATGCCGTCGAGCCGCTTGTGATCCTCCTTGATGAACGCAAAGGAGCTGGTGAGCACCGGGTCGCCCACGCCGCTGTTGCTGCCGAGGTCGCCATCGATTGTCATGTACGGCACGCGCAGCTGCACACCCCAGCGGTCGGTGATGCCGAAGCCGATCTCGGGGATCACTTGCAATACCGTGGTGGAGCGCTCGCCGATGGCATAGCTGAAGGTCATGCGTGCATAGTGCCGATGCTCATCTTCCGTCGTGGTGGAATCGGTGACCGTGGGGATCTCGCCGATCGGTCCGGCCGTGCACACACCGGCATCGCTACAGCCTTGGGCGATGGCATGGAAAGGACTGACTGCCGCGCCGATCAGAAGGAGCAATAGGTATCGCATGGCCTGTTGGAACGCACAAATTGGTGCGTTCGTATGGGAGGTCGCCGAACTGCCGTGAACCTGACAGGCCCGCTACCTTTGCACGCAAATCAAGGTCACCCATGCCCGGCACAGAGCTTTTCGGCGAGGAAGAGAAGAACGAAGTGATGGACGTCCTCAACAGCGGCGTCCTGTTCCGCTTCAACCACGATGCGCAACGCCAGGGCCACTGGAAGGCCAAGGATTTCGAGGCCGAAGTGGCCAAGTTCTGTGGCGCCAAGTACGGGCTGGCTGTCAGCAGTGGTAGCACCGCCGTCAACACCATGCTGGCCGCGTGCGGCGTGGGTTACGGCGACGAGGTCATCGTGCCGCCCTTCACCTACATCGCCACCATTGAGGCCGTGCTGCTGGCCGGGGCCCTGCCCGTCTTCGCCGAGATCGACGACACGCTCTGCATGAGCGCCGAAGGCATCCGCGCCGTCATCAGCCCGAAGACCAAGGCCGTGCTGCTGGTGCACATGTGCGGCGCTGCGGCCGACCTGGACGGGATCATGGCCCTGTGCAAGGAGAAGAACATCCAGCTCATCGAGGACAGCGCGCAGGCCCTGGGCGGCAGCTACAAGGGGAAGATGCTCGGCACCTTCGGGCGCATGGGCAGCTTCAGCTACGACTTCTTCAAGATCAACACCTGCGGCGAGGGCGGCGTGGTCATCACCGACGACCACCAGCTGTGGGACACCGCGCAGCAGTTCGCCGACCACGGCCACGACCACATCGGCAACAACCGCGGTATGGAGCAGCATCCGATCATGGGCACCAACTTCCGCATCGGCGAGATCAACGCCGCCATCGGCCTGGCCCAGACGCGCAAGCTGCCCTACATCCTCGCCCAGCAGCGCAAGCACAAGGCCATCATCCAGGAGCGCCTCGGCAAGATCCCGGCCTGCAGTTCCGCCGCCACACGGACGAGGCCGGCGACAGCGCCACCTTCTTCCACCTGCTGCTGCCCAGCGAGGCCGTGGCCCGCGCCACCGTCAAGCTGTTCGCCGAGGCCGGTATCCCGCACGGCTACTGGTACGACAACATGTTCCACTACATCAAGCAGTGGGACCATGTGAAGAACCTCAGCATGCCCTACAAGCTCGTCGCCCACGAGCTCGGCCTCCCGCAGGACCTCAAGACCATGACCTTCCCGAAGAGCGACGCCGTCATGAGCCGCCTCATCAGCTTCAACATCCGCGTGACGTGGACGGCGGAGGAGTTGGTTGCGATGCTGGGGAAGATGGAAGGGGCGGTGAGGAAGGCGATGGAGGGGGTGGTGGCGTAGACTTCGCCATGAAGCAGATCATTCCGATAGCGATCATTGTGCTCTTTGGCCTTAGTTTTCAGAGCTTCGATAGACCCTTCCATCTGAAGCCGAAAGTGGGAATTGACGAGTTGCGATTCGGGATAGCTACCGTGAAAGATGTGAAGAGAAGCTACTCGAGATCCCTTCGATTCAGTAAGGGTAGCGGATTGATCATTTCCGAACCGGGATGTGTATCTCGGACTTATGAGTCGCTACGTCTCAAAGGAGCAGGCTAAATTTTAGGTTTGCTGGCACGAATGGCACTTTATCATCGGTGGAAGTAACATCGGTTGGCGCCAGACTTGGTGAAACGCTCGTGATTGGATCCTCCCGAAAGCAGGATGTTGTAAAGGCGTACAACGTTTCCGACGAGGTGGTTGATGAATACGTTGAATTATACCTGTATGTGGACGAGGCTTGGGCCGAGTTTGAATTCAATGATTCTCTGGTTCTGCGCAAAGTGGTGCTGCACGCGGGGTCATATCGGTAGTCCATGTTACATAGTTAAGGCTAGTTCAAAGGGCGTTCCGGCGCTTAAATGCAGCACCGTCGGGCTATTCGCTGCAAGTCCGCACTCGTCGCCCCGGTATAGGGCCGGGGTTCCTCGCTTGCGGGCTTTCCGCTGCTATCCCTAACGCGGAACACCGGCTGCGACCCCTTCGGGGTCGTGGTCGCTTCTTTGCGTTTCTGGATCTACAGGCCGTGACCCCTTCGGGGTCATTCCAAGGATCGCAGTGTGTGCGCCACAGAAGGCGTTCACGGAAGCAGGCATTCCGACCCCGAAGGGGTCACAGCATCTAGCCCGAAGGGCGTTGGGCGTGATCCTGCATTTCGACCCCGGAGGGGTCGCAGCCGGTGTTCATCACAACAGGTATTTGGGGTCGAATTCCACACCCGCAACATTCAAGAATTCGACGTATTCCTCCTTGAAGGTCTTCTTCTCATGATGTTCCTCTTGCCGGGCGATGTAATCCTTGATCGCGTCCCGTTCCCGCCAGCCCACCGAGAAGATGCCATAACCTTCCTGCCACTGGAATGTTGGAAGGCCGTAGTGTTGGCGAATATGCTCGGTCGACGCCTTTTTCAATTCCCGGACCACTTCAGGTATCTGCATCGTCGGTCTCAGGTCGAACAGAAGGTGAACATGATCCACCCAACCACCCACGCCGTGCGGTACCCCGCCAAGGCCGCGGATGGTGCCGCCCATGTATTCCCAAAGCTGTGGTCGCCAGGACTTGTCCAAGCAGGCCACCCGGTTCTTGGTGCCGAACACCAGGTGGTAATGCAACTTGAAATAGGTGGACATGGGGCAAGACGTTAGGTGACAAGGTGAATTTAAACACCGGCTGCGACCCCTTCGGGGTCGATGTTGCACGGGGCATCCTCGAGCTAGATGCTGTGACCCCTCCGGAGTCATTCTAAGCATCCGCTAACTCTCCCTTCCTTTGCACCACACCTCGGTCGTTGATCATCATCTCATCATCTGATCGACCGATCTTCCACCTCCGCCAAGGCTATGGCGGAAACATCCGATCCTCATGAACCTCTTCCGCAATTTCAAGTCCGTCACCAAGACCTGCTACGGCCGGGGCAGCTTCGGCAAGTTCGGCGAGATCCTCGAACCACACCGCAACGCCGCCCCGGGTCAAGCCCGGGGTGGGTTCATGGTCTTCCTGGTGGACCACTACTTCCAAGGCAACGAGGCTTTCCTGTCCCGCATCCCGAAGCAGGCAGGTGACGAGATCATCTTCTGCAGCACCGCCAAGGAACCCACCACTGAACAGATCGACGGCCTGCGCGACGACATCCTCGCACGTCGCGGCTTGCCTGCGGGACTCGTCGGCATCGGCGGTGGCAACGTGATGGACGTGGCGAAGGCGCTCTCGCTGATGCTCACCAACGAAGGCAGCAGCGTGCAGTACCAAGGCCTCAACCTGATCAAGAAGCCCGGCATCTACCACTGCGGCGTGCCCACCATCAGCGGCACCGGCGCGGAGGTGAGCATGACGGCCGTGCTCACCGGTCCCGTGAAGAAGCTCGGCCTGAAGTGCGACTGGACCGTGTTCGACCAGATCGTGCTGGACCCGGACCTCATCGCTAGCGTGCCCAACGACCAGTGGTTCTACACCGGCATGGACACCTACATCCACAGCGTGGAGGCCATCACCGGCACCAAGAAGAACACCTTCGCCGAGGCCTACAGCGAGAAGAGCCTGGAGATGTGCCGCGAGGTCTACCTCCGCATGGACCGCAGCAACTCCAAAAGCGACGAGTTCCTGATGGTGGCCAGCTACATGGGCGGCCTCAGCCTCACCTACAGCGAGGTGGGCGTGTGCCATGCGCTGAGCTACGGCCTGGGCAAGGTGCTGGAGATGCACCACTGTTTCGCGAACTGCGTGGCCTTCAATCAGCTCGAGGACGTCTATGGCGACTACGTCCAAGAGTTCAAGGGCATGGTGAAGCACAACAAGGTCAACATCCCCCAAGGCCTCGCGAAGGACTGGAGCGAGGAGACCATCAGCGCCATGGCCGAAGTGGCCTACAACCTGCCGCACATGTGGGACCACGCCTTCGGCCCCGACTGGCAACAGGTGCTGGACAGGGAGCGGATCAAGGGGTGGTACAGAAGGATGAGGTCGACAGGATCGGCGAATGGATGACCCGTCGTGGACCGCTCCATCGGGTCGACTCCTCAGGTCACGCCTTTTCTGGTCACTTCAGGAAGGCCCCATCCACCACAAGCATCCTCACCGGCCCATTCGTCCGCGAGCGATGCGAACTGGAGCCCGTCACTCACGTGGTAGGACATGCCTGCAGCGAGTACGTCCACTGTACCATCCTCGTGTTCGTTGATCAATTCGCCTTCGAGCACGAAGACCAAGTGACCGAGCGGGCACCAATGGTCGGCGAGGTAGTTGGCTGAATACTCCACCATGCGGATGCGGAGGCCTTCGTGCTGAACAATGCGCATGACCGCATGGCCGGTGGTTCCGTTCACCGCGATGGTCGGGAGGCTGGACCAATCGATGGTCTCGAAGGGGATACGAGGCTCATGGAGTTGGCTAGATGCGGAAGCGAAGAAACCCAGGCTGAGGAGAGGGTAGGGGTTGCGCTGGGAGAAATGAGTGATCATATCGCGTGAAGCGATCCCTGCCTCCCACGTTCCTGCGCCTGCAATGAACGTGACACCGACCGGGAGTTTGGTGTCCGCGTTCCCGCCGGTCATCAAGCCAGCGCTGAGTTGCAACCATGGGATTGGGCGCACATCACCACCGAAACCCACGGCCACGGTCCGCAAACTGCCCGGTTGGTCGTTCATCGGTATGATCACGTCCAATCCCACTTCCACGGTCTCACCGAACAAACGACCCACCCCCAGGCGCGTATTCGTTGGCAAGGGCACCACCCGTTCGCCTCCGGACGACCACTCGAGAAAGCCGCTGTTCGTGGCGAAATCGTCCAGGCCTTCCACGAAGTTGTAGTTGTCCAATCCATCTGTCGCAAGGTCCACCAATGAACCGTCCGTGGCCTTGAACACATTGCCGGTCCATTTGATGGAACCCAGGTTGGTGACCGCCACACCCAGTTTCCATACGTCCGGAATCCTTCGAACGCGAGCTCCGCGGCCACTGGACCGAATCGACTCGAGATCCGCGCGTGGTCCCTGATCTGAAAGGCGAATCCACCGGCGTTGGGAGTGGTGAAGGCCGCGCCGACCAACATCACATTGACATCTGCGATCGCACCTGCGTTGGTGAAGATCCGTGCGCTGCCTCCTTCGTTCGTGGTGAACCGGAAGTTCGCGTCCAACACCCGATCGCGCATGTCATCTCGTGTCAACGCATCGGAGTACAACGAATAACTCCCCTCGGCAACGCCAAAGGCCACTTGCTTGTCCGTATGGCGCCATGTCCACCCCAGGTTCGCAGGATTGATCCCGATTGCTTGGTAGTCGGTCACGAGGTGGTCGCTGCCGCGCGGCCTGTGGTGTTGAACACGCTCAGCTCCTTTCGCCGGACCGCACTGAGCGGAGCGAGAAGAGCAATGCTCAGGATCCGCATCTACTCATTAGGGCGCATCGGTCGTTGCCTTGGGCAACTCCAAGGTACGCTCATCGGAGTTCCGTGCCGAAACTCATTCAGCCACCTCAACTTCACAGCATGCCGCGGCGGATCATCCGTGCCGTCCGCGTAGAGGTAGGTGGCCCGCACCATCATACCATCCTTGAACGGCACGCGCGGGTCCAGCTGGTTGTAGAAGCCGGCCATGGATGCATCCCAGTAATAGCCGAACCAGATGCTGTCGCCGACATAGAAGCGTTCATAGGTGCGGTACTCCTGCTTCTTGGTGTTGGCGGTTCGCACGCGCTCGGTGCCGTAGCTCTGGATCGGGCCTTCAACGACACGCGTTTCGCCGTTCTTGATCGCTTTCATCAGCCGCCAATGGTCCCAGCTCATCAGTCCAACACCTACGATCGCCATGATGGATCCGAAGATGATGAGGACCTTGGCCATGCTCCAACCATTTCGAAGCGGCGGTTCCGCCATCGCCCGGTCCTTCGCGCGTCGCACCAACCATAGGATGATCCCGGTAGCGATCACACCGCACTGAGCAGGGCCCACGCTGTGGAGAATGGAGGCTGTTCTGCGAGGTCGAATGCGGTGCGGTAGTTCATCATCGTCTCAGCGTCCGTGCGGGTCGAATCCCGCCTACACGCAGCGGCCCGCTCGGCTGAGCGTTCCAACAACTGTGCACGGGTGGGCCCCGTTCCGGAATCGGTCTTGTTCACACGCACGACCTCCGATAGGTGGACCTGGCCGGTGAAGGCATCGATGACCTGCACCTGCACTTCGATCTGGCATGTCAACACGTCATCGAACCGAAGGACCTTTCCGGTGAGCACTAACGGGCCCTGATGAGGCGGCCGGCCTCCGCACGTACCGGTCATCGTACACACCGCTCATCTGCTTGCGTTGTTGTTCCAGAAGCTCTTCGGTATTATCCCGGTCCACAAGTACGATCAAGGGGTCCTTCAATGCCAGTATGGCTTGCTTGATGTTGGCGGCAAGTTGGATTCCAAGGGCGCCTGCCGAGAGACACCGGATAGTTCGTTGGTATAAAGTTGCCCGTTGAACAAGGGCACGTAGGTCAACGGGACCACGGCTTGTTCCCTGCACTGCTCTTGCAAGGACCAAGCGTCCTTGTAGGTGGCATCCTTGGTCACCTGGGTGAACAGCCGATGTGCATCGCGCCAGAGTTTCAGACCCATCGCTTCCGTCCTTGCTGGTACCAGGTTCAATGGCGGCGATGCGCTGCACATACGCAGCCTCTTTGAGGTCGGGGACCATCGCCAGTGCGCGATCCGCCGCGGTCAGCGCATCGTCATAGCGTTCCGATCGCAGGTTCCTTGGCAGATGCCAAAGCGTTCTCAGCGGTGTGTTCGACCGCTCGCTGCCGGTCAACGGCCAAGGTGGGCGACCAGTAGTTCATCCGATGGCGTAACTGGTGCGTGTGGTATGCCCACCTGTTCAATGAGACGATCGCCTGTGCAAGGTCGTTCATCAGGTAGTGTCCGCTGGTTTCGGCCTGCAAACGGTCCGAGATGGCTTGCGCAGTGCGTCATGCCCACGTGTGCTTCGACGCTTCGCTCCCTTGCGGGCATAGTGCTCGGAATAGAGCGCATGGGCCTCGCATGACATCCCTTCCTGTTCGTAGATGGCCCTCGCCGTTCCAGCACCTTCCGTTCCCACCAAAGCAGCGAGCAAGGTCCAGAAGAGGAGGAGCCCGGTGGAGGCGCATCATCGTGGGCGGGTCCGCAAAGGTCGTTCCATGGCAGCGTTCGTGGTGCTCGTAAGTTTGCCCTGATGCGTGAACCGGCTTCCCGGCCTTTCTGATGTTGTCTTAGTTGTGCGCTGCTCTTTGTGGTAGCCTTGTTATCGGTACGGTCCTGATAGCACTTGTTGATGTGCTAGCAGCGCTCTTCGATCCGGATGGTCCATCAGTGGGTCACGTATCGTACGCGAGGTTCGGCTTCCGGGCGCGGTTACGGCACTTGTCGCTGCGGGGCTAAGGCCGTTTGATCCTCATGCAGACCTCTTCCGCAACCCGCTCGCCGGCCCATCGGTCCTCGGTATCAGTTCAGGGCGAGCCTCTCGGTGGCGTTGTGATGCTGGTCCAACCGTTCTGAGCGTGCCGCCGCATCCCATCGCCATCTGTGGTTTGTACTGCTGCGCGTTCATGGGTGAATGGGCGTGCTTCTGCTGGTACTTCTTGTCATCGCCGTATGGGCAATGCCGTTTCACTTGCTCATCATCGGGTTGACGATCGGCCACTCTAGCGCGCCTATAAAAGCTACGCGCCGGTTCCAGACCGCTTTGAAAAAGCGGTGCGTCCTGTGGGGTATGGGTCTTTCTCGGTGTTGGCAGCTACCGTCTGTTTTGTTGCTGGTCCCGTGTGTTCGCGTGCTGGTGCCTTCCTGCTGGTAAAGCCGCTTAACGCTTTGCTATTGGGACCCGACCAAGCAGCTTTCACGTTGGGTGTTTCCGTGCATCGGTCGCGGCGTACGACCAGCGATCATCACCGGTCTATTGGCTGGCACCGTCACGGCGTTCTGTGGACCCATCGCTTTCCTCGGTCTTGTCACGCCACACATCGCCTGGCACTCTTCCGGGACGCCATCATCATCGGTTGGTGTCGGCGACCGCACTTATTGGCGGTGCGCTGGCCCTCTTTTTCAAGAGGTTCTGGCGCGGCTCCCACTGGCCAATGGCGCACTTC
>JADKCV010000056.1 GCA_016718655.1 Flavobacteriales bacterium
CACGGAGCGGTGCAGGAAAGCACGCACGTGTATATCCGGACCGGACTGGAGCAAGTGCACAAGCCGGTCATCGATGTATTGGAGGTGGGTCTGGGCACCGGCTTGAACCTGTTGCTGACCTGGATCCGTTGCCTGGAGGGGAAATGTACCGTGAACTACACGGCCTTGGAACCGTACCCCCTTACGCGAGAACAACTCGAAGCCATGGCCCATTGTGAGGACCTTGCCTGGCCAGGACTTCATCAACCCTTTCTCGAACACATGACAGGCTCTGCCGGTACGTGGCACGCACCGGTCGGTGGACTATCGTTACGGTTGCTCCATGCACCGGTTGGGGAATTCGCCGAGACGGGGTGTGTTGACGTGATCTATTTCGATGCCTTCAGTCCGGCAGTGCAACCTGAGATGTGGACACCGGATGTGTTCCGGCGGATGTTCGAGGCCTTGAGGCCGGGTGGGCTGCTCGTGACCTATTGCGCCAAGGGCGAGGTACGGCGGGCCATGCGTTCCGCTGGATTTACGGTGAAGCGCCTCATCGGACCACCAGGCAAGCGACAGATGTTCCGCGCTGAACGCCCCCTATGAACGCTCCGACCTTCACCATCCGCGTTTATGGCCTGCTCCTTCATGCGGGACACGTGCTCGTGTCGGATGAGCTCATCAAAGGGCGACGGATCACCAAGTTCCCGGGTGGTGGCTTGGAGTATGGTGAGGGACTGAAGGATTGCCTGATCCGGGAGATCCGGGAGGAGATCGGCATCGAGGCCTTGGATCGCAACACTTCTACACCACCGACTTCTTCCAGCAAAGCACCTTCCACACCGGCCCCATGCAGGTGATCAGTGTCTACTATTCCTGCCAGGTCACCGATCCGCTCGCGATCCCCGTGGTGCAAGAACCTTTTGCGGGTATCAACGGCACCTGTGATCAGGAACGTTTTCGCTGGCTCGATCTGGAGCGTTCGGGCGAGGAGGATCTGAGCCTGCCCATCGATCGGGTGGTGTGGCGCTTGCTGCGTGCAGCAATGAGGTAGTTCGACCGGGCTGCGGGCAGACGCTCGTCGGTACACTCACCAGAACACAGTTGTCCGACCAAAGCTCCTCGTTCGCTGATGCGCCTAAGGTCAGGCACCCAGCCGTCGCATCACCATTCCCTCCACCAGTTCGAACACGGTCTCGGGCTCCTGTGTGCGCCAGCGCAAGGCGTTCAGCTTGCCGCCCAAAAGGAAGTATTGGTCGATGTTGGCGCTCTGCAGATCCTCCAGCACATGAGGCCTGAAATTGAGGAGAGCGATCCAGCCATCGTCGTCGCTCACCTCCTCGAACCATTCGGCGTAGTATTCCTCATCACTCGTATGGAAGTTCAGCACGTTCTCTCCGATGAGGATGAACTTGCTGATCCCCTGTGCCAGCAGCTGTTCCACGATGTTCCGCTTGAACAGCATGATGTCGTTGTGCAGCAGGTCGTTCCACTCGCCGATCAACTCGATGATGACATAGCCATCGTCGTAGTCGGCGTAGAGTTGTTTCATGTAGAGCGTGGAACTGCCGAGGTTGTCCCATTGTGGATGGATCACATGGTCGTACACCGCGTTGGTGAACTCGAACTCACTGTGGTCCTCTCCGAAGAAAGGGGAACGGTCGTCCTCCTCGGCCGTGTATTTGTGGCGCCAGTTCCAGAAGGGTTCGATGTCGTGCATGGGCCGGAACGTACAGAAGCGGTACAAAGATCGCGCCTGACGCCTGCGTTCGCTACTGCCCTGGAGGTATGGCCCGCTTCGATCGCCCTTCGAACGCTGCCGTAATGGCGCAGCATGGTTGGCCTGGGCGTAGTCCACCTTCAGGCTCTCCATCACCATGCGCGTGCCCCGGTCGATGAGCTTGTTGTTGCTCAACTGCATGTCCACCATACGATTGCCCTTCACACGCCCCAGCTTGATCATCACGCTGGTGCTGATCATGTTCAGCACCAGTTTCTGGGCCGTACCGCTTTTCATCCGGGTACTTCCAGTGACGAATTCCGGTCCCACCGCCGCCACGATCGGATGTTTCGCGATGGTGGCGACCGGGCTGCCGGGATTGCAGGAGATGCTACCCGTGAGGATGCCCTTTACATTGCAGATCTCCAATGCCCCGATGACGTAAGGTGTGGTGCCGCTGGCCGCGATGCCGATCACGTATCGTCTGCGCCTGCGTGGTGTTCCTGAAGGTCCTTCCAACCCTGTTCGGTATCGTCCTCGGCGAATTCCACCGCTTTTCGGATGGCAGCATCACCTCCGGCGATGAGGCCGATCACCAGTCCATGCGCCACGCCGAAGGTGGGAGGGCACTCACTGGCATCCACCACACCGAGCCGCCCGCTGGTGCCTGCGCCCAGGTAGAACAAGCGGCCGCCCAGGACATGCGTTCGGCGATGGCATCCACCAAACGCTCAATGGCCGGTATGGCCAGTTCCACCGCTACAGGCACGGTGCGGTCCTCCTCGTTGATGGCCCGCAAAAGTTCGGCGGTGCTCATGTGTTCGAGGTCGTTGTGGCGCGACGGCTGTTCGGTAAGGCGGTCCATGATGGTCGGTTCAGGGTACAAAGAAAAGGGCTGCCGGTCGGCAGCCCTCTTTCCAATGAAGCTTTTCGAACTTAATCGAGAATGACCTTGCGGGTAAGCGATCCCTCATCGAAGAACAGCTCCACATAATAGTTGCCCGCCTTCATGCTTTCGCGCTCGAGGACCACGCGATCCATGTTCACATTGCCATTGCGCACCATGCGGCCCTGGCCATCATAGATCACGTAGTTGCGGATCACGGCAGCCGAGCTGGTGATGGTCACGCGCTCGCTGGCAGGAATGGGGAACACCTCCACACCGGCGGCGATGGCGGAGTTCTCATCGATGGCCGCAGCGAACCCGAGCACGCGGAACATGCGGGGGTGATGAAGTTCTGCAGCGTATCGATGTAGGCAGGGCACGGGCACGACCCGCCACCGGACCGAGGGCCTGGTAGACGGGGTTTGAAGCATAGCCGTTGGCGAGGACGGTGGCAGGGTTGGCACCTACTGCGGTGTCACCAGCGGTCACCACAGCCTCATCCCACCACTCCCATGCACCGGAGGAATTGGCCAGTGCGGTGATGGGGAACAGGCCTTCGTTGCCTTCGTTGGGCGTACCGGTCAGCGCGTTCTGTTCTTAGTTGGTCACTGGGTCGGAGAATGGTGGCGTGAACCAGATGTCGTTGTTGCCATATTCGTTGGCCAACTCGGTCACCCGGCCGCTGCCGTCCACGTTCACCACGGCGAAGCTGGTGCCGGGTACGAACACGGTACCGTTCGCATACGGAGCGAAGGGGTCCTGCGTAGCATGCACGCAGCAGATGGGGACTTCGCCCTGCTCAAGCCAGCTGCTGTCGCCCAGTGCACCGCCGATGTTGAACACCATCGAGATGTCCGTGGGGTAGCCGGGGTGGTTGTCCTGGTTCAGTGCGGGGTTGCCGCCCAGACCTTCGAAATCACCAAGGATCGCGGGGTCCACCATGAAGGCGTTGGTCTCCGTGTTGAAGAACTTCAGCAACTGGATCTCGGAGGTCTCCTGCAGCGTGGCATAGGCCAGCACCGAGTAACCACCGGAACCCTGGCCACCGAGGATGATCCTGGATCCATCGATACCATAAGGGTTGCTCTCCTCGGCGATCGACTTGCGGAAGAAGCGCACGGCGGTCTTCGCATCCTGCATGGAGCGGTACACGGCCTGGATGATGGTCTGCTTGCGGGTGTTCTCCGAAGGTGAAGCGGGGTTCCATCCGGCGCGGTAACCGATGGCGGCCACCACATAGCCCTTCTTGGCGAACCGGCGGCACATCTCCACCGTGGCGCTATCGCTCTTGGAGCCGGTGGGCAGTTGGTTGATGTAACGGGGGAGGAAGGACCCGGTGTGGAGGTACACGATCAACGGACGTTCGGTCTCCGTATCACCCGATGGGGTGTAGACGTCCATAACCAGCGGCTGAAGAACGGGAGCGCCCGTCAGCACGGAGAAGTTCGATCCGTATTGGATGTTCTGCGTCACGTCCACCGAAGGAAGACCTCGGTGAGGTAGCGCTGGGCCGATGCACCGATACCGGATGCCATCAGACCCAAAATGGCCATACTGCGTAGAGTGTGTTTCATGTGTTCAAAGGGTTAGTTGTGCCAAGGTACGTCGGTTGGTCGTTCGGTCCGTGACGGTTGTCAGCATCATTTTTCGGCCCACTTCGGTTCGAAGTTGATCGAGAAGTAGGCCAGGCGCCCCACCAACGGCCCGCCATAGACCATGTACACCTTGTTGTTCAGGAGGTTGGAGGCCCCGGCCTTGAAGGTGCAGGAGATGGAAGGCACCCGTTTGCTGATCTGCAGATCCACCAGGCCGTAGGACGGGATGGTGCCGGTGAACTGGGGGGAGCCCTCGAACAGGAAGCTCTCCACCCACCGGTAGTTCACGTTGAAGCTCCAGTGCTGGATGGGGATGCCCAATACCACCTTGGTGATATCGCGTGCCGACACACCCACATTGAACTTGTGCTCCGGCGTGTTGAAGGCCGGGATGATCGGGTCGTCCTCCTGGGTGTTCAGGCGGTTCCAGGAATAATTGGTGGTGATGGCGAAGAACTTCTTGAAGTAGTAGTTCATGCCCAGTGAGAAACCCTGCGTGGTGACCTCGCGCGTGGAGTTCGCCGCCACCCGGTACACCTGCACCGTGCCGAGGTCCACCTGATTGGTGCTCTCCAGAACGTTCACGTCCGCACCGATCTGGAAGCCCAGGAAATCACGGTAGAAGCTGTAGTAGTAGGAACCATCCACGAAGAAGTTCTTCCAGAGCGTATGCCGGAAACCGAACTCGATGGTCTTCACCTTTTCGGGCACCACCGGGGCCACATCGAAGTACTCCAAGGTATCGGCACTGCTGCTCAATGAGTTCAGCAGCGATTCCGTGGTCACCAGATCGGTGAAGCCGTTCAGGTTACCCAGCAGGATGGCGCGGCCCACGTTGTAGTAGAGGTACTGGTCCTGCAGGGTGGGGTTGCGCACAGCGGAGGAGAAGGAAACACGGAGGATGTTCTGCTGGTCGAAGGAATAGACCAGCGAGCCGGCGGGGGAGAATACATAAGGGAAGTTGACGTTCTTGTCCATCCGCAAGGTGGCGGTGGCCTTCAACTTCTCACTCGCCAGCAGCTTGCGTTCGGCGCCCGCGTAGATCCCGAACTCTTCGTTGGTGATGCGCGTGCCGGAGGTATCGGAGAAGATGTTGCCGCGCGATTGGGCATGTACCGGCGGAAGTTGCCGCCCGTGGTCAGGTGTATCTCTGGACCTTGAACTTCCGCTCGCCCTGGATGTGGAACAGCGCCGATCGATCGTGAAGCGTGTACCTCCATCACTGAAGTAGGTGGAGGTGATGCTTGTCGAACTGCTCCTGGTAGGCTGCTGTTCCAGGGATCAGGCGGTTGTTGAAGTCCACGTCCTGGGCACTGGTTGTGGCGTCGGAATTGGCGAAGGCACGAACATCGGCATGCAACTCGGTCAGAAGTGCGTTGTTGTCCAAGTACCAGTTCTCTATCGCATCGTAGTCGATGATGAACGTGGGGGGGGGACCCGGACTGAACACCGGCTGGGGAAAACCCGGTGAGTTGAACACGGTGGAGCTGTTGCCTGATGAGATCCAGCGGTTGGTGTAGTCACGGAACCAGTTGTTATCATCCTTTGCGTATTCCTGCATGCGGAAGGCGGTGAACACCGCGTCGTAGGAATCCCCGGCGTCCTCATTGGTGTAGTACGCGCGCAGGAAGCCACGTTCGCCGGCGTTCAGTTCAAGGCGGTTCTGGAAGAACAGGATGTTCTGTAGCCGATACCGGTTGTCGCCCTGGTACACTGTGGTGCCCGTGCCGAAGCTCGATGCGGCGATGAGCTGCAGGCTGTCGTTCAGCTTGTAGTGGAAGGCGAGGCTGGCCTTGAGGTTCTGCGTATTGTAGTCCACAAGGTCCTTTTCCTCGTACCCGTCCCGGTAGAAGGACCCCAGCCCCCACGTTGTGGTACCACCCTGGAACTCGGATTCATCCCCGTAGCGGTTCACAGCATCATAGCCCCCCGGGTTGTTCACGCCCATGGCAGACTGTTCGGTGGGGTCCAGGTTGGTGGCCTCCCAGTCCTGGGCCTGGAAGTAGTAGAGGTTCAGCTTATAGGCGAATTTCTCCACGCCCTCCTTGTTCTTGAACTTCTCGGCGTAGCGGATGGCACCCTCCACCAGGTTGCGCTCACCCACCTTGGCCGTCGCTGAAAATCCGGGGTAGGAAGGGTCCTTGGTGGTCTTGCTGGTCGCCCCATTGAAGGCGTTCGGTCCATAGTAGGCGGGCGGCGCCCACGATCGTGTCCACCTTCAGCATCCAGTTCACTTGCTCCGAGGAAGTTGCCCAAGGAGAAGTTCAAGCCCAGGCTCTGGTTGTCCACTCCATCGATGAGCTGCAGGCTGCGCACCGGGCTGGTGCTGTTGAACCCGCGTGTGTTGATGATCTTGAAGCCCAAGCTGGCGGCCGTCATGTCCACACCTTTCAACGATCCGAGGCTTTCGTAGAAGTCGCCGCTGGCCGCCTCCTTGATGGCCAGCAGGTCCATGCTCTCCACGTAAGTGGCGCCTGTTTCTGTTTTCACTGATGCGGCTTCCACCACTTCGGCCTCCTTCAGCAATACCTCGTTCGTGCTGAGCTTGAATTTCAGGGGCTGGTCGAGGCTCTTCACTTCCACCTCCTGTGGCGTGTAGCCAATGAAGCTGATCACCAGCGTGTAGGGTGGCAGCTCGTTCACACTGAGCTCGAAGCGCCCATCGATATCCGTCACCGCCCCGATGGTGGTCCCCTTCAGCACCACGTTCGCACCGATCACGGTCTCCCCGGTGTTGCCATCGGTGACCGTACCCCGCAGTTTGTAGGGCTGGGCAAAGGCGAGGCTCACGGTCAGCCACAGCATAGCGAGCAGGGCCACGGTGCGTGGTGCAAGGTTCAGGAGGGACATCATGCCGGGTAAGTTCTGCTGGGAACGGCTCCCAATATAGGTGGAGGAATGACAGGCCCTGACGAGCATTTGTTCGTTCTTATCTGGTCGATGGATCCCTCACAGTCCACGGGCCATGGCGGTGGCCATCCCTACCATCAGCACCAACAGGGGGATCTGGGCCAGGGTAAGCCTGGCCAGGAGTGGAGCCCGGTTCAGTGCCAAGGGGCGTCCCTTGCGGCGATCGATCCGCCAACGGACCAACGTGATCATGGGCAGCAGTTCCAACAGGAACACCAGCGCGAACAAGCCCATTTTCCCGATGAACCAATGGCTCTCGAGGTAGAATTCGCTGCCCTTCTCCAGTCCGCCGAACGCCCGCCAAAGCCCGGTGATGACCCAGCCCATGGCCGCCACGCCGTACCAATTATCGGCGAGGAACACTGCGGGAAGGTGGGCCACGGTCCGGACGTCGCGCAAAGCACGCCAGCGCGCATACACAGCGGCGATGCCGATGGCCAGGATCAGCAGGTGGAGGGTGGCGAGGAGATAGCTCAACGACATGAAAAGCGAAAGTAGGACCTGATCCCTGATCATCGATGGTCATTGCTCCGCCGATCCGATGCAACTTTGTCACATGCCCATCACCCTTACCAGCCATGGTGCCGCAGGAACGGTCACCGGTTCCAAACACCTCCTTGAACTTACCCGTCGGGATGGCACATCCACCCGGATCCTACTGGACTGTGGCATGTTCCAGGGCGAGGCGGTGCGCGATTCAAAGAAGGACCCGAACCGTCAGTTCGGCTTCGAGCCCGCCTCGGTGGACATCGTGGTGCTGAGCCATGCCCACATCGACCATAGCGGACTGCTTCCCCGCCTGGTGGCCGAAGGCTTTTCGGGACCCATCTGGAGCACGCCGGCCACACGCGAGCTCTGCGCCATCATGCTCGCGGATAGCGCTCATATCCAGGAGTATGATCACGCCTATGAGGTGCGCCGGGCCCGCAAACGTGGACGTGAGGTGGAGTTCGAAGAACCGTTGTACTCCAAGGATGATGTGCCGCCCACGCTTGATCTGTTCAGCGCCATTGCTTACGCGGAGCCCACCGAGATCGCGCCCGGTGTTCAGCTCACGTTCACGGACACCGGCCACATCCTGGGCAGCGCGGCCGTGCACCTGCGCCTGGATGACGGCGACCGCGTCCTCCGGTTGACCTTCACCGGTGATGTGGGACGTTACGTGGACCGCCTGCTGCCCGAGCCCGTACCCTTCGAGCAGGCCGACGTGATCTGTGTGAAAGCACCTACGGCGATCGCGATCACCAGCCCATCCAGGAAGCGGAGGAGGAATTGCTCCGGCATGTCACAGAGGTCTGCGTCGAGCGGCGTGGCAAGCTCATCATCCCCGCCTTCAGCATCGGCAAGACGCAGGAGATCCTCTACACGCTCAACTCCCTGAGCAACGACGGTCGACTGCCCCGCATTCCGGTCTTCGTGGATAGTCCCCTGGCGATCAGTGCCACGGATATCGCGCGGCATTTCAGCACCCTGTTCCGCGAAGAAGTGAGGGCCGAGCTGGCTTTGGATCCTGACCTTTTTTCGTTCAAGGGTGTGGAGTTCGTGCGTTCGCCCGACCGCAGCAAGCAACTGAACGACCAGCATGGCCCCTGCATCATCATCGCGGCGAGCGGCATGATGGAGGCCGGTCGCGTACGCCACCATCTTCGCAACACCTTGTCCGATCCAGCGAACGCCGTGCTGGCCGTGGGTTTCTGTGCACCTGGAACGCTCGGTGCCGCGTTGCTGTCCGGAGACAAGGAGGTGCGGATCTTCGGAGATCCGGTGAAGGTGAACGCCGAGATCCTGCGTATGGAGTTCTACAGCGCCCACGCCGATCGGAACGAATTGGTCCGCTACCTGAGCTGTCAGCAGCCTGAACAAGTGAAGAAGCTGTTCCTGGTCCATGGCGTGGAGCATTCCTTGCTGGCCCTGAAGGAACTGGTGACGGCACAGGGCTTCAATGACGTGCTGATCCCGCGGCGGGGGGAGGCCTTCAAGCTTTGAAGCAACGGGTGTATCGACCAACGTTCGCCATTGATCATGCGCAAGATCACGCTCTCTCTGCTCGTTGTCCTGGTCATTGGCCTCCATTGGTTCTTGGGGAACCGTCAGGTCATCGGTGGTTCGCCCCTGCCAGCGATCGGGCGCTTCCTCAGCCCACAGGAAGGTTTCTGGCGCAACGCGGATGCGGTGGATGCCGTGCCGATGACCGAACTGCACCTCTCGGGACTTTCCGCTCAGTGCGGGTGGTGTGGGATGATGCCGGCGTGCCGCATCTATTCGCAGCGAACGACAGCGACCTCTATCGGGCACAAGGGTATTTGGTGGCCAGCCTACGGTTGTGGCAGCTGGACTTCATCGCCCGCGCCGCTGCGGGTCGCATCAGTGAAGTGGTCGGTGTGCAGGCCCTGGAGTTCGATCGGGCACAGCGCCGCAAGGGCATGGGTATCGGTGCCGAAGCTGCCAGTTCCGCGCTGATGCAGGACCCGGTCATGGCCCCCCTCTTGTCCGCCTATGCCGATGGCGTGAACCAATACATCGCCACGCTCCGCCACCGCGATCTGCCCATCGAGTACAAGCTCCTCAACTACACACCCGAGGCATGGAGCCCATTGCGTTCCGCGCTGATCCAGCAATACATGGTGGAGAACCTGAGCGGCTGGGACCGGGATGTGGAGGATACCCATGCACGTGCCATCCTGGGTCCTGTGCTGCACGAGCTCATCTTTCCGGCGCGCCCGCCTGGCGTGGTGCCCACGGTGCCCACGGACAGCATCTGGCCCTTCCTACCGGATAGCCTCACCGCTCCACCCGGCTATGATCCACGCAAAGGCTATGCGACGGATGCCCATCGCAGTGATCCCACCAACGGCAGCAACAACTGGGCAGTGCATGGCAACCGCACCACCAGCGGTCACGCCCTGCTCGCCAACGACACGCACCTGGGCCTCAATTTCCCTCCGATCTGGATCCCCATCCAACTGGCCACACCCGATCATGGTCTTCGGGTTCACCATCCCCGGAGCTTGTGGCCTGATCATCGGGCACAACGAACACGCGGCCTTCGGTGTGACCAATGCACCCCGTGATACCCGCGACTGGTACCGCATCACCTGGCAGGATGAGCGGCGTACGGCCTACCTCCATGATGGAGAATGGTTGCCGGTGACCTATCGTGTGGAGACCTATGCCGTGCGCGATGGCGAGCCGCTTACGGACAGCATCCGCATCACCCTTCACGGACCGGTGATGTACGACGAGCACTTCGGCGATGTGCCCGAGCGTGCCCACCTGGCCCTGCGCTGGATGGGACATGAACCGAGCATGACACAGAAGGCGCTCTACTTGATGAACCGGGTGAAGGGGCACGCCGACTATGTGGAGGCGCTGCGCTTCTTCGGCGCACCGGCCCAGAACTGGGTGTTCGCCAGCACGGCCGGTGATATCGCCATGCGGGTGCAGGGCACCTTTCCCAACAAGTGGCGTGATCAGGGGCGCTTCGTCCTCGATGGCGCCGATCCTTCACACAAATGGCAGGGCTTCATACCGTTCGAGCATACGGCCACACAGGTGAACCCCAAGCGAGGCTTCGTGAGCAGTGCCAACCAGCACAGTGTGGATGAACAGTATCCGTATTGGTTCTTCAATGCCCATCTGGAGTACTACCGGAACCGAACGGTGAACAGGACCTTGGGACGGGCGCAGCGCTTCTCGGTCCAGGATATGATGCAACTGCAGCACAGTGGTTACGATCCGCGCTGCTGAAGGTCTGCAGGCCATGGTCCCCTTGTTGGACACCACCCGCCTTGACGCACAGGCCCTGCGGACATTGAACGACCTTCGGGGTTGGGACCGCGTGGCGGATCACGCAGGGGAGGAGGAAGCGCTGTTCCAACTGTGGTTCGACAGCCTGGGGGCCGAACTCTGGGCGCCGCTGCAGCAGCATCCCCTGCCATTGGGCGATCCAACACCCTACAACACGATCCGTATCCTCGCGGACAGCGCTCTGCGAACCACCGTTGAACAAGCGCTCAAGGTGGATGCAACGGCCATCGTGCTGCGCACGTTCCTGGCCATGGCCCGTGCCCGGGAGACCGACGGCCCTTTGTCCTGGGGAGAGGCGAACAATGCCCGGATCATGCACCTTGCGCGCATTCCGGCGTTCGGCAGGGAGAACCTGCCAGTGAACGGTGCAGGCACAGCGGTCAACGCACAGCGTGGTAACCATGGCCCCTCGCAGCGGATCGTCGTGGAGCTTTCCTCGCCTCCGAAGGCGTGGTACCAATTGCCGGGCGGTATCAGTGGTAACCCGGGAAGCGTTCATTACGATCTGTTGCCCGAATGGTACACCGCGACCTATCGGCCTGTCCATTTTCTTTCCACTGCCGCGGAAGGGGAGGACAAAGGCTTCCACCGAACCACGCTCGTACCATGAGGATGTTCCTATCGTTCATCGCCACACTTGCCCTGGCCGCACTGTTGGGCCTGTGGTTGCCCTTCTGGAGCCTGGCCCTGTCGGCCGCTATCGTCGGTTACGTGGTCCGGCCTGGAGGCTGGTCCTCCTTCCTCGCCGGTCTGCTCGCCGGTGCGTTACTCTGGGGCGGTCTCGCCTACTGGGCGGATTCCGCGAACGCAGGGATCCTGTCCTCCCGTGTCGGCGCGCTGTTCAATACGTCGGGGATGGGTATGGTCGGGATCACGGCTGCGGTGGGCGGTGTGCTGGCCGGCCTGGGTGCGGCATTGGGCGATAGGTTGCGCATCACTGTGAGACCCTGAGAACTGCTTCGGGTCAGGAGCTCATCGGTGGCCGTTACCTGCCGAAGCCCACGGCCCGCTTCACCGCTTCGGGGAGCGCCGGAAGCTTTCGTCGTTCGAAGAGGAAGCTGCTCAGATCGGCGATCTCGCTGAAGATGTAGTGACTGTCCATGGCACCCTTCAGGTAGGCCTTGCCCGTGCTGCCGCCGGTGCCCACACGCAGTCCGATCATGCGGTGCACCATGTTGATGTGGCGGTTGCGCCAGGCCGCCAATCCCTCGTCGATGTCCAACAGGGACTGCATGAACCGGAACGCCTGTTGGAAGATGGGCTCATCGCGGTAGAGCATGATGAACAGGGCACTGCGACAGGCGGCAGGGGAGAGGCGCCGCTCGGCATCACCGTCCACGAAAAGTTTGCGCCACAGGTCCGCATTGCCCTCTTCTCCCTTCACCAACGTGCTGGTGTACAATTGCCCCAGCCGCTCAAAGAAGCTGGCCTCGCCGGCCGGCCAATACTCAGGTTGCAGGAAGGGCATGCGTTCCAACCAACGGTTCACCAGCTCCAGCAGCGTGGGCAGGTTCTCCAGCGCCTCGATCTCCGCCTTGTGCTCAGGCTTCAACTGGCTGGTGTAGTACTGCTTGCCGAAGCGTTTCTCCATCCGCAGTCCCAGCCGGGCCTCCAAGTACCTTGAACTGCATGCTCTGGAATCCGCTGGCGGGGCGCAGCAGGTCGCGGAAGTCCAAGAAGTCCAAGGGGGTCATGGTCTCCATCACATCCATCTGATGGACCAATACTCCGAGGATCGTCTTGACACGTTCCATGCGATGTACCGCAACGTTCAATTCACCGTTGTTGTCATCCACGTGACGGTCGGAGAACATATCGATGACACTGCCCACTTCGTGAAGGACCTGTTTGAACCAGAGTTCATAGGCCTGATGGATGACGATGAAGAGCATCTCGTCGTGGGCCTTCACGCCGTGTTTGTCACTCTCGGGCGCTTGGGCACCAAGGATCTTGTCCAGTTGTAGGTAATCGGGATAGTAGACGTTGCTCATCAGGAATGCGTTATTGACCTCGGCCAAATGTAGGACCAGCGCTGCCTCCCAACGTGATGGAGGTCATCTTGCTGGTCGTGGTGATCAAAGACCGTGTATCGCTTCAAGCATGTCGCCCTTCATTCGGTTACTCGGGGTCCAGCATGTTCGGAAGCTCCTACGTGCAAGGGTTTTCGTTCCGCGGTTCATTCAGACCAACCGACCGTGAACGAATCCGGTGAAGGCCAACTGTCGTTTGTGGGCCTTGCCGTCCCTCAGTTCCGGAGTACCGTTGAAGGTCATTGCTGCCACCAACACGTAACGGTCGTCGGGTATGGTGTCATTGTCCCGGTGGGGTTGGATGAGCAACGCACCGCCATAGGCACCATCGAAGGGTATGGGGCGTTCCAGCCTGAACAAGTACCAATCGCGATCCCCTTCCAGGATCACGCGCTGGCCGAGCGTTCCTTCCAAGGGCAATGCCCGATGCAGTGCCATGTAGTGCGGCGTATCCGAACGTTGCTCGGGTATACGCAGTTGCAAGCGCCGACCCGTCAGGTCCTCGCCCCATTCGATGCGCGGGAAGAGCCATCCCCATATACCATTGGTCGGGCGTAACGGTGCGACATATCCCGGAATGAAGCGGAAGCTGCTGAGGCTGATCGCAAGGAAGAGGAGCGTGGCACCCATGGTGGGGCCTTGTGCAAGGAGCAGGTCGCGAGCGGCGATCTCTCCGTCGATCAGGAACTTGAGTATGTACGTGAACAGGAAGATCGCGCTCAACGCATTGATCATGCGATAACGGAACATCACGGGCTGGGGTCGCATGCTTTCCTGATAATGTGGCGACAGGTTGATGAGGTTGTTCTTCATCATCACCCATAGGTGGATATTGGCTAGGAAGAACATCAAGGTCAATACACCCGGTCGATCGGGTGCCAACAACCAGAAGTCATAGAATCCATGAGCGAATGAAGCCAGTACGAGCCCCCCGAACAAACCGACCGCCCAAGGCCATCCTGCGCGGCGAGTCATCGCAATGGAATAGGCTACATTGGAACTGAACACCATATGCGCTACACTGGCGTACAATACCCGCCCTCCGATGGCGTGGAACTCAGAGGATGCCAGGTACTGCATATTCTCAATGAACGCGAAGCCAAGCGCGGAGATGCTTGCATACAGGATCAGGTCGAAGGGTTCATCGGCCTGTCGGGTGAACAGGAGGATGACCAGTAAGGGCAGCAGCTTCACCGTCTCCTCGACCAACCCGATACCGATGACCGCGTACCACCAGTCATGGTAAGCGGTGCCGTCCATCACCAGACCCAGGTTCGGTATGATGAGGGAACCCAAGGGGAAAACGAGGAACGTGGTTCCGCAGGAGAGTAGGAACACCACCAGGATCCAAGCCGTACGCTCCGGTTCGAACCGGTCCAGCCAGGTGAGGTAGCGGTACCAGGTATAGGAGATCAGAAAGGATAGGAACCCATATGCGAAAAGGGCTGTGGTACTGCTCAGGGTGAGCGCCCCTCCCCAGTTGCTGTAGCGCACGAAGAGGAACGGCACCGTGAAGAGGAGCACGAATATCAGTCCGGCCCGATGCACCGGGGAGCGCCAAGGTGGAGAGGGGTGTAGTCGTCGTACCAGCCGGATGTCCCGCTGGAGTTGATAAGCGACCAGGGCCACGAGGGCGATCAGGAACAACATGCGCCAGGCAAGATAATGGCGACTGCACAACGCACGAAGCGCGCCCTTACCGGGGCGCGCTTCGCAGGTCGTTATTGAAGGATCACTCGGCGCTCGGCTTGCTCATGGTGGCACCCCGTTTCTCCCGGTGCTCCGCACGCTGGGCCTTGCGCATCTCCTGCAGTTTGAGGTATTGTGCTTCCGTCAACACGCTCTTCAGGTCGCTCTCGCGTTGTTGGCGAAGTGCCTTACCCTTGGTCTTACGGGTCTCTTCGTCCACGCCCGAGACCTTCAGTTCGGTCATTGCCTTGGCGAAGTCACTGTTGATCACGCCAACTTTCTTGCCTTGTTCGTCATTGAGCCCAAGGTCCTTCACCAGTTGTTCGGTCCGTTCCTCGGCACGCTCCTGGCCTTTCTGCTCCATCTTCACAGGGTCGCGCTCTTTCTTGGTTTCTTGGGCGCTGGCAGTGGCGGCGCTCAGCGCGGTGGCCAAGGCCAGGATCATCGGTAGCTTGTTCATGGTTCGTTCAGGTTGTTCGTGTTCGTTGGATGCACGGACCGTGCCATGGTTTGATCACCAGTAGCGGTGCCCTGTTAACGTCTGTGAAGGCCTTGCGTTCAATGCCGCACACTGAAGGGAAGAGCACGGGATCCTTCAACCTGTAGGAGGTATGTCCCGGGCGCAAGGTTGGACACATCGATGCCTTGGCGAAGGTCACCGGGGATGACGGCTGCACACGTCCGGCCCATCATGTCGCGCACCTCGGCCGAGGCGTTCGACGGTACCTCACCCCGCAGGTGAAGGGTGGTGTTCACCGGGTTCGGGAACAGGCTGAACGGAGCGTCGTTGGTGCTGGTCATGCCAACGTTCAAGGACGGCTCCATGCGCACCAATTGGTGGGTGGTCGCATTCACATACCAGATGCGTCCATCGGGGCCCACCTTGATGCCCATGATACCTGCAGCTCCAGTGGCGATGCGGCCTTCCTCGGTCACAACCGCACCACTCTTGTCGTAGATGACAATATCACCTGTGGCATGGTCGCTCACCACCAGATGGTCGCCGATGAGGTCGATGCCGGCAGGGGAGACCAGCCCGGAACTGATGATCACCTCCCACTCATAGTTGATGTAACGACTGTATTCCACATAGCTCTCCCAAGGTCCATAGGAAGCAGCACCGGCGTTCGTACCCGTACGGGTGTTCATGCGTAGCACACGTTGGCCACCATTGTCCACGACATACAACCATCCGGTCGCCTTGTCCAATACGCAGTGGCTCACCACGTGGTTGTTCGGATCGCGCGTCACCGTGAAGGAGTCGTAGCGACGGATCCGGGCATCACCATGGAAATCCTGGCCAGGAGTATGGTCCTCGCGGAAATCGTTCATCACGATATCGCCATTGTAACCGTCCACCAACCAGAAACGGTTCCAGAAGTCATGCGCGATGCCTTGGCTCTCCGGGTTCACGTGAAGCATGTCCAGGTGGCTGCCCAGAGGTCCGAACTGGTTCTGTGCATAGATGGCTGGATCGGCGCTCCAAAGGGTGGGTCCGGTGAACGGATCGCCACCGTTCTGATTGGCGTCGAAGATGCCCGGACATGTGGCGAAATTGCCATTGTCACCCATGGCGATGGCCGTGGGAAGGCTCAGGAAGTGGCGTGATGCGGGATCGCGCTGCCACAGGAAGGTCATGTCCTCCTCACCCGGGTTGAAGAAGCGCACGGTGCTGCCTCCGGTCTGGGCCACATCCTTGTTCAGTACCCAAAGTTCGTTCCGGCTGCGGTCCGGATGGAAGTCCAGATCACGCGGCACCAGCAGGTCATCATCGTCATCGGCGATCATGGTGAAGGATGGGGGCGAGAACAGGTAAGCGTCCGTCAGGTCCGGGGTGGCGGGGTTCACCGTGAGGGTGGCGGTACGTAGGTCGTTCACCGGGAACTGGTCATCCTCGCCATTGATCTCCGTGGCCCAAACCTCCAAGGTGTAGCTACCGTCCTCGTCGGGCACCCATGGCGTGTCATGTTCGAACTCCACCACTTCACCCGAACTCAGGTCGGCGCCGGAGACGGGTTGTGCGACGATCGCACCTCCGTTCAACCGGTAGTTGAGTGTGTAGCTCTGTACGCTGCTAAGGCCCGTGTTGGCGAGCGTGCCGCGGACGATCAACTGTTGCCCTACTTCACTGTATAGCGAGGTGATCAATTTGGTCACGCTCATGTCCAGCGGCTGGGGTGGCGATGCTATGAAGGTGTGCGCAGCGTTCACTCCTTGTGCCGTGAACGTGGCCGCGACCCCGCCACTCACCACGACCTGGAAGCTTGCATGTCCATCACCCCAACTATCCAACGAATGGATCGTGTAGCTCGCACCTTCCGTCAAACACCAAGGGCCTTCCGTGATGGTGGTGTTGTTGGCGTATCCACCGGTCGGTGAGGTCTCTCCGGCACCACTGCCACAGTTCAGCGCAGGGTTGCCACCCACGAAGATGGGCGCATCTCCACAGACATTCCCTCCAGGCACCAACTGCCAGTAGGTCTCGTTGCCATAGTCGTCGGTGATGACATTGATGGTGACCTCCACTTCACCAACAGGGCATTGCGCCATCGTTCGGGTTGCCAGTGAAAGGGCAATGGATAGGAGGGTGGTGGTGCGTAACGTGCGGTTCATGGTCTTCTTGGAAAGGGGCTGAAGGTAGTTCCTGCGAACCCACCTGATCATTGTCATGTGGGATCCGTATCGGTATCCTATGCACACGATCGACGCGTACGATGATCGTCGAACCAATATCCTCGATCCATCAGCCGGGTCTTGGAGCGGACCGATGGGAGGGCGACCGATTCAGGTCTTGGAGCGCAGCCGGGAGTACGTGGCGGTGTCCACGAACACACCATGAGCGAAGTAGTTCTCCTTGAAAAGCCCTTCCAATTTGAAGCCACACCGTTCAAGCAAGGTCCGCGAAGCGTTGTTCCGTGGGTCGGTGTTCGCTTCGATGCTATGGAACCGGAAACGCTCGAAGCCACATTCCACCACTGCGTTCAGTGCCTCTTGCATGTAGCCCTTACCCCAGTGGTCCGGGTCGAGCACGTAGCCGATCTCGCCGCGGTGGTGCTCCTTCTTCAACCGGTAGTACCCGATCGTGCCGATCAGACCTTGCGCATCCTTCCGCTCCATCGCCCACCCGATACCCTCGTTCCGCGCTCGGTCGTCGTCCAACCGTTCGATGAGTGCCACGCAATCCGCGACCTGGGTACTGCGCGGACGACCGATGTACCGCATGGTCCGTTCATCCGATCGCATGCGGTGGAGCGCTTCCGCATCATCCTGCACGAATGCCCGCAATGTCAACCGTTCGGTGGTGATCACCGGGAACACGGACAGGTCGAGTTCAAGCATGATGGTGCTCTTCGAGGTAGATCTGGATGGTGCGGTTGAAGAGCTCAGGGACCTCCATGTTGGTCAGGTGGGCCGCTCCCGGGAGGACCACAAGGCGCCCGTTCGGCAGCGCATCGGCCATTACTTGGCTCGTAGGCATGGGCATCAGGCTATCCGAATCACCGGTGATGACCAGCGCGGGGACCTTCATCTTCTGCAAGACATGCAAGCGGTCCGGACGTTGCGCCATACCCAAGGAGGTCGCGGCCACCGTATCCGGGGATTGCCTGGCGATCATGTCCAACACGCGTTGAGCAAGTTCCGGTCGTTCCTGTCGGGTGCGTTCAGTAAGCAATCCTGGGAGCATACCGCGTGCGATCACGTCCATGCCTTTCTCACGGGCGTTCTGTGCGGTGGTATGGCGAGCAGCTACGCCGTCCTCGTCATCGGCATTGCTACGGGTATTGCACAGGATCAGGCCGGCAAGTCGTTCCGGCCAGCGTTCGGCGAACGCCATGGCGATGTACCCTCCCATGCTCAACCCGCAGAGGATGACCTTCTCGATACCCCGTTCATCCAGCATTTCCTTCAGGTCGGCAGCGTGCGAACGCATGGGCATGATGGCCGGAAGTTCACGCCTGTCGTTCCCGAATCCACGTAGATCGGGTGCGATCACCTCCACCAACGGGGATAGGGCCCGAACCTGAGGCTCCCACAACGTGGCGTCGAGGGGGAATCCATGGATGAGTAGCAGAGGGGGGCGCGTGAACATGGTGCAAATGTCGGAACACCCAAGGCCCTTCCGGAACCGAAAATGCCCACGAGGCGATTTTATGTCCCGCGCGGAAGCAGGAGCATCGCTCCATCACTAGCTTTCGAACATGTGTCGCTCATTGTTGGCCCTGCTCATTTTCTCGGGCTCGGTTTCCACTCACGCCAAGGACTACGTGGTACCTGCGAAGAATGTGGCCGGCTTCTTCGCCAACCTGCCCGAGGACGCCACCACGGTACTTTTCTCTGAGGTGGCTACATACCGGTGCGAGGGCGATATCGTGCTCCCAGCACGGCAGCACCTGGTGATCGATGGACGTGGTGCCAAATTGATATTGGGGGCCGGGTCGAACGGGTTCACGACGCGCGTCGCCGATCAGAAGGCCGCACAGTCGCACACCTCCTCGCGCTACACCATCAGGGACTTCTCCGCCATCGAAGGTGGCCGGAAAGGAGTGGACCTGAAGGCCACGCTCAATTCCATCATCATCAACTGCCGTTTCACGGGTCAGAGCGAAGCGGCCATCGACCTCCGTTTCTGCCTCATGGCCCGCATCCAGAACGTTCTTGTGACCAACCCGGCCAAGCAAGGGATCGTGGTACGCCATGGTGCTTGGACCGGGGCGACCGCGACCAATAGTCAGAGCAACAGCACCGTCCTGGACCAATGCCGCGTGTACTGCAGTTCCACCACCACGGCCGCGTTCACCGTCCTCAACAGCGGGGGAGTGCGTATGTCGGATTGTATCAGTGAAGGCCACGCACCGCGATTCGACGTGTTCCTGAGCGCCCGAATGGACGGGAATGAAGCGGCCATTGCCAACAATCCCGTGGTGAAGTCCTTCCATTGCAGCAACCTGCACGTGGAACACCGGAGCACGGTCGCTTCCATCCATGTGAACATGCCCGTGAAGGCCGTGGTGGACCTACGGAACATCTATTGGAACGGAAAGCTGACCGCACCGGTGCTCCGTTACCTATCCGGCCAGGTATACCTCAGTGATATCGGTTGGTGGGACCCCTCGTTCCACATCGCCACCCGGGTCTCGGCACCACGTATCCATGTCGAACGCTGCCATAGCGCCTTGTACATCGTAGGGGCGAAGAACACCACACCCGCTCAGGTCGGGGTGCTCCGCCTGGTGGACCCGATTCCCGGCCATACCGTGCTGAGCGTGGACCACGTGAGGGTGATCCATCCGGCTCGTTGAACGATCCGATATCTTGTCGATCATGTTCCCTGATAAACGCATCCTGTCCTTCCTGGGCTTGGCATTTGGTATCTCGTGGACCATCGCTGGCATCGGCTTGGCCTTCGGCGTGCGTGCCACCTCCGGGATCCCCTACACGGTGATGGCCGCACTGGTCATGCTCGGTCCAGCTTTGGCCGCCATCATCCAACAGCGCCTCTTGGACAAAGCGCCGTGGTCGGGCCTTGGGCTGCAACTGCGAGGTACGCGATGGTCGGTGGTGGCATGGACGGCCTGCGCCGCCATATGCATCGTTCCGCTCACCTTGGCCGTTGTGCACGTGTTGGGCGATCTCATGGGTATGTCAGCATTCGGCATGGTGGAAGTGAGCCATGAACGCATTGCGATCGCCGTTCGGGAACTGGCTTCGGGCAAGATAGCGGAGGCATCGATCCAACGACAGGTGGAGAGGCTCAGTACCGTGCCGGCCATGTTCATTCTGGTCTTCGCGCTAGGGGCTGCACTGATCGCTGCGATGACCTTCAACCTGCCCTTCATGCTGGGCGAAGAGCTCGGTTGGCGCGGCTACCTGTGGCAACGTACCGCCGCTTGGAACGGTGCCCGGCGTGTCGGATCCACCGGCCTGGTCTGGGGCTTGTGGCATGCTCCGCTCATCGCGGCAGGTCACAATTATCCCGGAGAGCCACTGCTTGGGATCGTCATGATGGTCCTGTTCTGTCTGACGATGGCACTGTTGTTCGATTGGACCCGCACACGATCCATGAGCATCTGGTCATCCTGTCTGCTGCATGGGACCATCAACGGCAGTGCGGGCGTTACGGCGCTGTTCATGTGGCAAGGCCATCCGCTGGTAGGCAGCATTGCAGGGCTGGCGGGTGTGATCGCCGTTCTCGTGCTGGCCGCGGCGGTGCTGTTGCTGGACGGCAGCTACAGAAGGTCCTTCCTCGGCTCAACAACGAACGACGCTGTGCACTAGGCCACTGCGGGACGACCCAAGGCCTTCAAGCGCCTTACGTGGGAGGCCAACGCCCCCAGCAGGGTGGGGTGGTGGTGGTACGGTACGCCGTACTGCCTGGCAGTGCGCTCAACGATCGGCGCGATCCGGTGATAATGCACATGGCAGATGTGCGGGAACAAGTGGTGCTCCACCTGGAAGTTCAGGCCTCCTATGTACCATCCAAGGAGGCGGTTGGTCCGTGTGAAGTTGGCCGTGGTGTGCAATTCGTGCACCGTCCAGTCCATGGCCACCACACCCCGTGCATCCGGCAACGGTTGTACCGCTTCTTCCACGATATGTGCCAGTTGGAACACGGTTCCCAGGATCACACTGGCCACGAAGTGGGTAAGCGCGAAACAGCCGATCACGCCCCACCAGGGTAACGCGCTGAACGCCAATGGAAGTCCAAGGAAGATCGCGAGGTAGAGGAATTTCACACCTACCAGACGCCATACCGCTCCTTGTGGATCCACCTTCTGTGCCTTCGTCATTCCATTGCGGTTGAACTCCGCCAAGGTCTGGAAGTCCACCACCAACTTGGTGATGGTGAGCAGCCCATAGAAGAAGAAGGCGTGCAGGTGCTGGAAGCGATGGATGGGTTTCAAGGGTGCGTGCTCGCTGAAACGTAACAGTCCGCGCGAGTCCAGGTCACCATCCACCTGGTCGATGTTGGTGTGGGTGTGGTGCATCCCGTTGTGCTGGATCCGCCAGGTGAGCACACTGCTGCCCATCAGGTTCATCGAACTGCCAAGGAGCTTGTTCACCCACGCGTGGCGCGAGGAGGAGCCGTGCACACCGTCATGCATGACGGACATTCCGAGACCGGCCATACCCACCCCCATGACCACCGCACTGGCCACCGCCCACCAGCCGGTGAGTTGCAACGCGATCAACGCCACCAGCGGCAATACATACAGCGAGAGCATGACCACGACCTTCACCCAAAGGCCGACCGTTCCTTTGGTGGAGCGACCGGTCTCTGAGAAATACGCTTGGACGTTGCGACGCACATCACGTGCAAATGCGCGTTGGTCAACGGAATCGGTACGGTAGGTGGGGAGTTGCATGGCGGCGGTGCCAACCAAGGAACATCCGGGTGTGCCTGACCAGTATGGCAGGCGAACGGGGGCGCGCGAAGCGTTGGGCGGTACAAAGGTACGCCGCAGGCTATGGCAGCTCCCCACCGTGGACCGTCACGGTCATGTCATGCAAGCGCACCACCTGCCCGGCCCTGATCTTCGCGGTCTTCCTGAGTTCCTGCACCCCATCGACCGTCACTTCACCTTGAGCGACGAGCATCTTCCCCTCGCCACCGCTGTTGCAGAGCCCGACCAACTTCAGCAGTTGGTTCAATTCCACGTATTCACCGGCTAGTTCGAACGTGATCCTGGGCATGGGCGAAAGGTAGCTGGCCCGCGCCTTTCCCGATCCAAGCGCCCGGTCCGTCACCCGCTCTGCCCGGTCCATCGGGATGGAGCGGAACAAGACCTCACCGCCAACACACCTTCGTCCACGGATCACACCCACATCGCATGAATACCCTGCACCGCACCCGCCTGTTCCCTCTGCTGCCCATGGTCCTTTTCATCCTGTCGTTGGCCTTGGCGCTGGTCTCCTGCCAGCGCGATGACGCAGTGTCCCCATCCTCTTCCTCCTCGGGTCAAGTGGATGATCATGGCGGGCACGGGAGCGACGATCCCATCGGTGACGACAACGGCGGAGGGAACTGAGCGCTCGCGTCAGGAGACCGAGACCACCTTCAACCGTAACTGCTCGCTGCCCAAGGCTACTTCCGCCACTCCGCCCTTACGCTTGCCGATCAGCGCGCGGGCGATGGGCGAGGTGAAGGCGATCCTCCCATCCTTCACATTCGCCTCGTCCACCCCCACGATGGTGAACGTGAACGACTTGCCCGCCATATGTCCCACCAGATGCTGGAAGGTCACGGTGACACCGAACCGCACACTGCGGACAGGTCCAACACCAGGTTCCACCACCCGGGCTGTGACGATCCGTTCGTTCAAGAGCGCCAAACGACCATCGATCCCTCCCTGGGCATGGCGTCGGTCATGATCGCTGCCGACGACCGCCGCCCGTTCCTCCTCCAACGCGTTCCGCTCCTCATGCAGCAAGGCCAAGCCACGCGGTGTCACGTAGTTGGTGGTGCCCTCCGGCAGCGCTGCGCGAGGAGGGATGAAGGGGGCCTCCTCCTGGTCATCCTCCTTGACGAACCCCCTGCTCATCCGTGATAGACCCTGCTGGCCACGATGAGCCCTCCTGTGATCTCCAATACCTCGCCAACCCGAAGGTCCTGTTCACCTGCCACCTGCCGGATGTATTCCATGAACACGCGCTGGTCGTTCGCCGTAAGGCTGGTCACCACATAGTGTAGGGTCGGTAGTCGGTCGAACGCATCACGCCACCACGCCCGCAGTTCCTCTTTCCCCTTCACCCGACCTCCGGTCTCCGGCCTGCGGACCAGTAGTTTCGGACTGAAATGCTCGGCATCTTCCGCATAGAGCGTTAGCAGGGCTTCCAGGTCATGGGCATTGAATGCGGCGAACCAAGCGTGGGCGATGTGCTCATGGCGGTGCGACATGGGGCAAAGGTCGAAAGGAAGGGCCAACATGCGTTGGACCCTGGACACAGATAAGGCGATGCTCCTTGTCCACATCGGCGTGTGCGCAGTCCATCACCCCGCTTGCTTGCCATGCTCCAGGATCTCCTACTTTTGCCTCGTCCTACCGGTCCACCGGTGTGGGCAACGAACCATCAACCCATGAAGCTCACTACCATTGCTTTTGCACTTACGGCACTCGTTTTCACCGGCTGCAGCCAGTTCGAGGACGGTCCCGACTTCAGCCTGCGTTCCAAGACGGCCCGTTTGGCCGGTGATTGGACCTCGACAGAAGTGACACCTGCCGTACAGGATCCGAACAACATCATTCCGTCCTTCGAGGTGAGTTTCACGAAGGAAGGTGATTACACCATGGTGATGAGCATTGAAGACCCCCTCACGGGCGATATCTTCGAGGATACCTTCGAAGGTGAATGGTCCTGGGACGATAATTCCGATCTGACCTTGACCACATTGGGTGGTTCGTTCGATTGGAACGTACTCCGTCTCACAGGCAATGAGCTTTGGGCGGATGACGGGTCGATGCGTATCGTGTTCGAAAAGATCTGATCAAGAACATCAATGAAGCCCGCTGGTGATCCCGGCGGGCTTCGTCGTTCCAAGACCTTGCGTACGGCAGCGCTTCACAGATCGGCCCTGGCTGGGATCGCCCTACTTTAGCGTCCCGCATTCGCCGGGGTGGATAGCCCCGATCGCTGTAGACCCGAAGACCGTTCGGTATGAGGAACCTAATGACCATCCCCCTGGCCACCATGCTTGCCGCACCTGCCGTCGCTCAGTCGCGCGCCATCACGTACACCGAGTTCGATCTCGACAACGGATTACATGTCATCCTGCATGAGGACCACAGCACCCCGATCGTAGCCGTGAGCGTGATGTATCATGTGGGAAGCAAGAACGAGACGAAGGACCGTCGCGGCTTCGCGCACTTCTTCGAACACCTGCTCTTCGAGGGTTCCGAGAACATCGGTCGGGGTGAGTTCAGTAAGCATGTGGAGAAGGCCGGTGGCGTGCTCAATGCCAATACCACCGGTGACCGGACCTATTATTACGAGGTACTGCCGAGCAATCAGTTGGAACTCGGTTTGTGGCTGGAAAGTGAGCGTATGCTCCATGCCAAGGTGGACCAGAAGGGCGTGGATACGCAGCGCGAGGTGGTGAAAGAGGAACGCCGTCAACGCTATGAGAACCAGCCCTATGGCAGCATCCTGATCGAGGTATTGAAGCGGGCCTATACCGTACACCCCTATCAATGGCCGACCATCGGTTTCATGGAGGACCTCAACGCCGCCAGTGAGACCGACTACGTCAATTTCTACAAGCAGTTCTACGTGCCGAACAACGCCGTGTTGGTGGTTGCGGGAGACATCGATCCCACCACCTGCAAAGCACTGGTAGGCCGCTATTTCGGGGATATCCCACGGGGCAAGGAGGTGGTTCAGCCCACAGCGATCGAACCACCCTTGAAAGGGGTCATCCGCGATGTCATTCACGACCGCATCCAGCTGCCCGCTGTGGTCACCGCGTACCGCATCCCGGCCAATGGCACCAAGGAATTCTATGCAGTGGACCTGGTGAATCGGTTGCTTTCCAATGGTAACTCCTCCCGCTTGAACGTGGCGCTGAAGGAAGAGCAACAAAAGGCGGTCTATGTGGGGGCCTTCAGCCTCCCCTTCGAACATCCGGGGCTGGCCATTCATTTCGCCATCGCCAATGCCGGGGTGGATGTGGTGGAACTGGAACGCGCCATGGACAGCGAACTCGGTCGCATCCAGAAGTTGGGTGTACCGGAAGCCGAGTTGGCCAAACTGAAGGCCCAGTTGGAGACGGAATACATCGCTGATAACAGCCGGGTGGCGGGTGTCGCGAACAACTTGGCCACAGCTTACACCATGCTTGGTGGTACGGAACAGGTGAATACGGAACTGGACAAGTACCTGGCCGTTACCGTTGAGGAACTTCGCCAAGCCGCCGTGGACCATTTCTCGACCAATGACCGCGTGGTCCTGCATTACCTCCCACTCAGCCAGAAGCAACCATGAATCGTGGCACTCCCTCTGACCGGTCGACCCGCATAGGCGTCCTGCTAGCGGTGGGCCTGCTCGCACCCGTATTGATGAACGCACAGATCGATCGTTCCGCACCACCCAAGCCCGGGCCAGCTCCCGCTGTGGACCTCGGTGAGCATCACACCTTCACCCTCAAGAACGGCTTCCGTGTGATCGTGGTGGAGAACCACAAGCTCCCCATGGTCAATGTCCAGGTCCGGTTCGACATCCCACCGATCGTGCAGGGCGAAAAGGCCGGATACATCGACTTCCTGGGTGACCTGTTGGCCAGCGGTACAGCCACGCGCACGAAGGCCCAAATGGATGAACAGGTGGATCAGCTGGGGGCCACGCTGGCCGCCACCAATGATGGTCTATACGCCAGCAGCCTCAAGAAGAACCTGCCAGCGCTCATGACCTTGGTGCAGGATGTGGTGACCGGACCCACCTTTCAAGAGACCGAGTTCGAGAAAGTGCGGACCCGTACACGGTCCGCCATCCAACAACGCAAGGAGGAACCCGATGCCATCGCGGAGGTGGTGGGGCGTGCGGTCACCTATGGTCGCGTTCACCCCTATGGTGAGGTGATGACGGAACGTACGTTGGAGAGCATCTCGACCAAACACATCAAGGCCTACTACGACCTGTTCTTCCGCCCGGAAAAGGGTTATCTCGTCTTCGTGGGTGACATCACGGAAAAGGAGGCGAAGGACTTGGCGCAAGAGCACTTCGGTGGTTGGCGGCCCGATCGACCGGTGACGTCGATGAACGATGACGGTAGTGAGAGCATGGAAGGCCTTGGCAAGGTGCGGATCATGCCCAAACTTGCCACGCCGGGTGGCGTTCGGCGGGTATTCGTGGTGGATCGCCCCGGTTCGCCGCAATCCGTGGTGCGTGTCGGGTTCCCGCTGAACCTGCAGCCCCGCGACATCCGTGCACTGTCGGCCCAGGTGTTGAACACCATCCTGGGTGGCGGAGTGTTCAATGCCCGCCTGATGCAGAACCTGCGCGAGGACAAGGGATGGACCTATGGAGCCTATTCCACCATGGAGTCGGACCGGTTCAATGGCCATTTCCAGGCCAGTGTGAGCGTGCGCACGGCCGTCACCGACAGCGCGGTGGCCGAGATCATCAAGGAGTTGGAGCGCTTGCGCAATGAGCCGGTGAGCGACGAGGAGCTCGATCTGGCCAAACGCTATATGGCCGGCAGCTTCGCCCGAGGGCTGGAGGACCCGCGCACCGTGGCCCGCTTCGCGCTCAATACCTACCTGAACGAGCTTGCTCCCGATCACTATGCCACCTACCTCGAACGGCTGGAGGGCATCACCACTGTCGACGTACAAGCTGCGGCGCAAGCCTTCCTGCATCCCGATCAGGCCATCATCCTCGTGGTGGGGGACCTGGCCTCGTTCGACGTGGAACTGGCGGCACTGAGCCGTGATCGGTCCAACCCGATCATGCAGTTGGACGAGAACGGCGCTCCGTGGGAGGAGGACATCACACCGGTCACCGACCGCAAGGCGGAGGACATCATCGAGGGTTATCTCAAGGCCATTGGCGGACGAAACCTCGTGGGGCAGGTGAAGGACATGCACCGGGTGATGACCGTGCAACGCGGAGACAAGGAATTGAAGGTCTCCGAGTGGTTCGGCCCCGACGGACACTATCGCTCGGAGACCACGTTGGGTGATCAGCGAACGGAACTGTTGGTCCACGACGGACTACGCGCCGGTCGCACCGATGCCCAAGGACAAGTGGAACTCACGGACGTGGACCTCCAGGACCTGCAATTCAATGCCGTCCCTGTGCGCGAATCGGACCTCGTTGGTCGCCTTGATCGCATGGTGCTGGCGGGTCGCACCGAAGTGGAAGGGAAGGATGCCTACAAGGTGATCCTCATGACCCAGCATGGTACCACCGTGGCCGACTACTTCGATGTCGCCACTGGCCTGAAGGTGAAGCGGGTGGAACAGAAGTTCATGAACGGCAGCAACCAACGGATCACCACCACTTATGGTGATCACCGCTCCGTGGGTGGCGTGCAGTTCCCGTATCGCATCGGCCAAACGGGTGGAACGTTGGGTCGCGTACAATTCACGGTCACCGAATTGGATGTCAACAAGGGCGTGCTTCCGGCCCTTTTCACCACCGGATTGCCGCCTATCGTGGAACCCACCGAGTTCGAGACCGATCCGGACGGCTACAACGGCATCGAGGGGCAGTGAAGGGATGTGCTGGCGACCCTCTTGTTACTAACGCTCGACTCATTCCTTGAACAGCTTATGACGGGTCACGCTCTTTTCGGAACCGAGGGTCATGATGTACATCCCAGAGCGTAGGCGATGCGCAGGAATGAGGTGTCGCCCGGACCCGGTCAGCAGTTGTTCGAGAACGAGCGCGCCGGTTGCATCAAGAAGTTGAAGTTGTGAACTGCCCGATCCCATCACATCGATGAAGATGTGGTCGGCGAAAGGGGATGGATGGACCTTGGTGTCTGAGGGCTCAACGCTGATACCTGTGCTGATCTCCACCGATACGGTGATGGGAGTGCAACTCGAGTTGTTGCCCGGAACCCGGTCCATCAGGTTATTGGGGCCAAGGGCCGTGACGCACACATCGTGCTCGATCACTTCACCCGGTGCAAGCGACCCCGACCAAAGACGCAGGTCCATCATGGTATAGGTGGCGCTCTCCCAGGCCCGATGTTCGCATCTGAAATAACGACGTACTCAGTGGGGGTGCCGCATGTGATCGGGAATTGACCATCACGATAGGCAAGCATAAAGTCTTGAAGGGCTTCCGTTCCCGAATTCCTGACAAGAATGGACAGGTTGCCATACTGATAGGCCCATTGCGACGGAGGATATGAGTTTAGCCATAAGCTGTCGACCGTCACCCCCTCCACTGCGACATCCTCGGTACGGTCAAGCGTTGCACCATCCAAGGCATAGCTCTTCATGAACCCGCCTGAATATGGTTCAATGCGGTGATCACCGAACGCATGAACGAGGGTGTCCTTCACCACACAGGCTCGTACGCCCTGGCCTTCCAACATGTTAGGTGCTAGAAAGGGGGTGATGCCGAGGTTTGAACTGAATTGGTGGATCGTATTGCCGATTTGGAGATAGGAGCCAGTCCCACCATGAACGAATTGTCGCGGGTCCGACACAGGTGAAAAAGGGAGCGAATCGATCGTTCCAAGGTCTTCTCCCACTCGGTACAAGGTGTTGTTACCGAGAACCCAGATGTCGTCACCATCAACATGAAGGTCTTTGATAGGAGTGCTCAGGCTGCGGCTGTGCAGAAGTATTCCTCCTGCGCCACGAACATACATGGAGGAATAGCCGCAGGTTATCAGCAAGCTGTCCCTGTACCACGAAAGAGGACCACTTAATTGTACCCAGAAATGTCCCAGTATTCATTGATATTGCCCAATGTATCGGCAATGGCGATCCCACTACCTACCAGCGCCAAGCGATCGGTCGTGTTCTGTGCAATACCCCATAGCTGGACGATCGTGTTGTTCAATTCTGAAAGACCATATGTGTGATCGTGAACAATGGTTCCATTCGGAGCGAAACGAAGGATACGTCCCGACCCGAAAACATCACAGCCCAAAGCGGGCCGACCAACCAGGCACCACCATCTTCGGATGGGGTCAGACTGCGCTTCCAGTTGGCGATCCGTGTGTTCAACGTCATGGAGTTGAGCAACTGTCCAGCCGTTGAATAGGTCAGCAGGCGCTTGGGATTGTCCGCGGAATTGCCAGGGTCCGACCATGAAAGAACGACCAAGGAGCTGTCCAGAGACAATGCGCCAACGTAGTGGACCTCCGGATGCAGTTGGTCCAAGACTTCTGCATAAGGTGCCTGGGACATCAGTGCACCAGCGGACATGAAAAGCAATCCGGTCAGAAGAGGTCCTATCTCCATGAGATGTGTGTGCAAGGGTCTTAAAGGTACTGACGAATGGTCAAGTGCGTTGGTCCGGATAGGACCTTTGCCACTTAGGCTCTCTGAGGAAGAGGATTGATGCACCCATCCCCACCTTTGCACCCATGCTCGGTCTGCAACTCCCCACCGATCCCCGCTGGGCGGAACTCATCCGCCAGGACCTGCCCGAACTGCTCACCGACCACGCCTGGTGCGAACTGAAGGCCGCCAGTAATGTGATGAGCATGATCGTCCGCTACCCGGATCTAACTGAACTCATCACCGAGCTCACGCGCATCGGTCAAGAGGAATTGGAGCATTTCGGGCAGGTACACGCCCGCATCGTGGAGCGCGGATGGGTGCTCGGACCCGAGCGCAAGGACAACTATGTGAACGAGTTGCTCCAATTCGTGCGCAAGGACGGCGGTCGCGAGGAGCGCCTGGTGGACCGGCTGCTCTTCAGCGCCATGATCGAGGCCCGCAGCTGCGAGCGCTTCAAAGTGCTGACCGAGGAGGTTGACGACCCCGAATTGCGTGCCTTCTACCGCGAATTGATGATCAGCGAGGCCGGACACTACACCACCTTCATCGGATTCGCACGTCGTTTCGGTGGACGTGTGGATGTGGATGCGCGCTGGCAGGAGTTCCTGGCCTATGAGGCGGAGGTGATCGCCCGCTATGGGACGGCGCCCACGATCCACGGGTGACCGTTGGTCTCTGCTCATGCCATCGCGGCGCACGATGCAATTTTCCGCACCTTCACCTCCCCAAAGCGGATCCCCATGCGTCACCTGCTGTTGCTCATCGCCCTGCTGGGCCACACCGCGCTCTTCGCGCAAAAGACCTATTCCTTCACCAGCATTCCGGGTGATCCGCTGCAAGCCCGCATCTACACGCTGGAGAACGGGCTGCAGGTGTGGCTTAGCCGCAATGCGGACGCTCCGCGCATCCAGACCAACATCGCCGTCCGCGCGGGCAGCAAGAACGACCCCAGCGATGCCACCGGTCTGGCCCATTACCTGGAACACATGCTCTTCAAGGGCACCAGCCACATCGGCACCACCGACTGGGAGCGTGAACGCGTGTTACTGAAGCAGATCAGCGATGCCTACGAGGAGCGGCGCCGCACCACCGATGACGCGCAGCGCGATCGCATCTACCAACGGATCGACAGCCTCAGCACCCTCGCCGCCGCGCTTGCCGTGCCGAACGAGTACGACAAGATGATCAAGAGCATCGGCGCGCGGGGAACCAACGCCTACACCAGCACCGAACGGACGGTCTACATCAACGACATCCCTAGCGATGAACTGGAGAAGTGGATGCGCATCGAGAGCGAGCGGATGCAGGAGTGTGTGCTCCGCCTCTTCCACACCGAGTTGGAGACCGTCTACGAGGAGTTCAACCGTTCGCAGGACAACGATGGCCGGGCCGTGTCCAAGAAGATGAATGAACTGCTCTACCCCAATCATCCCTACGGCACACAGACCACGCTGGGCACAGGCGACCACCTGAAGAACCCCAGCATGGAGAAGATCCACGCCTTCTTCGAAACCTACTACGTACCCAACAACATGGCCGTCATCCTGGCCGGAGACATCGACTACGACCGCACCATCGCCTTGGTGGACAAACATTTCGGCACATGGAAGTCCGGCAAGGTGCCAGCGTTCACGTTCACGCCTGGAACAGCGATCCCCATGTCCATCACGGCCGAGGTCACCGGTCCCGAAGCTGAATGGGTTGACATCGCCTGGCGCTTCGATGGTTACGCGAGTCCCGATGCCATCATGCTCCAACTCATCTCGGGTATCCTCATGAACGGTAGCGCGGGTCTTATCGACCTCAACCTGATGCAGACCCAGAAGGTCCTGAACGCTTATGCCTATGCAGGTAGCCAAACGGATTACAGCGAACTGGAACTCCACGGTGAACCCAAAGAGGGGCAGACCTTGGAGCAAGTGCGCAACCTGCTTCTGGAACAAGTGTCCATGTTGCGTGAAGGGCGCTTCGACGACTGGCTCATCGAGGCCGTGGTGAACGACTACCGCCAACGCCGCATGCGCACCTGGGGCGAGAACAACAGCCGCAGTGCCGCCGCCATGACCGATGCCTTCATCCTGAAGAAACAGTGGAACGATGAGGTGGACCTGTACGATCGTATGGCCCGCATCACCAAGGCCGAAGTGGTCGCATTCGCCAAGGACCGGATCGGTGAGGGTTATGTGTGCATGTACAAGCGCAATGGACCCAAAGGGGAGACCCACAAGGTGGTGAAGCCCAAGATCACCGCGATCGACATCAAACGCGACGGCAAGAGCGCCTGGCGCGCCGAGTGGGAACGGATGCCCACCGCCACCCTCGCGCCCGAGTTCATCGACTTCAACACCGCCATCGCTCGTAGCAGCCTCACGAGCGGTGTACCCTTGGCCTGTGTGAAGAACCCCACCAACGACCTCTTCAGCCTGCGCTACATCGTGGAGATGGGCACCAACCACGACCGCGCCTTGCAGGTCGCCACCGAATACCTCCAGTACCTGGGTGCCGCCACGCTCGGTCCGGTGGACCTGAAGAAGGAACTCTTCAAGCTCGGACTCTCCCTCAGCGCCACCACCACCGATGACCGGTGCTACGTGACCCTCTCGGGACTGGAGAAGAACCTCGATCGAGGGGTGCAACTGCTGGAGGACCTCATCGCAAATGCCCAGCCCAACGATGAGGCGTTGTCGAACCTCATCACCGACATCCGCAAGGCCCGGCAGGACGCCATGAAGGACAAGGGCACCATCCTCCAGGGCGGTCTCTTCAACCTGGCCCGCTATGGCGAGCGTTCACCCTTCAATGATGTGCTCGGTGATGCTGAACTGAAGGCACTGACCAGCGCGGAGTTGTTGGACCGCATCAAGGCCCTCACCGCCTACCCGCACACGGTGTACTACTACGGCAAGCGCGCTCCGGCCCAGGTGGCAAGCCTGATGAACACGGCCCATCGCGTCCCGAAGACCCGTAAGGCCCTACCCGCGCCTCGGACCTACACCGAGCAAGCCACCACCGGCAACACCGTGCTCTTCGTTGACCACGACATGGTGCAGACCGAGATGCTCCTGGTGAGCAAGGCCGGTGCCTTTGATGTGGAGAAGATGCCCTACGCGAGCCTATTCAACGAGTACTTCGGCAGCGGCCTCAGCAGCATCGTGTTCCAGGAGATCCGCGAGGCGAAGGCCTTGGCCTACGGTGCCAGCGCCAGCTACACGGTACCCGGTCGGAAGGAGGAGGCCCACTACGTGCGCGCGTTCATCGGCACCCAGGCCGATAAGCTGAACGATGCCGTGGAGGCCATGCTGAAGCTGATGAACGACATGCCCCAGGCCGACGCCCAGTTCGAAGGGGCCAAGACCAGTGCACTGAAGGTCATCGCCAGCACCCGTATCACCAAGGACAACATCTACTGGAGCTGGGATGCCGCCCAACGCCGTGGTCTGGACTACGACGTGCGGCGCACCACGTACGAGCGCATCCCCGGCATCGACATGGCCGCCATGAAGGCCTTCTTCGATCGGGAAGTGAAGGGCCGCCCGTACACCTTCCTCATCATCGGCAAGGAGAGCGCCATGGATATGCAGGTGCTGGAGAAGCTGGGCACCGTGAAGAAGGTGAGCAAGGCCCAGCTGTTCGGGTATGAGGAAGGCAAATGACCAGGGGATGCCCCTGAACAAGTGGTCCGGTTCGTAGGAACCACAACACATCCGAACAGGGGTAAGGTCACTTGCATCGGATCCTTCGACCTCATGGTCTCCTTGGTGCAGGAAAATGCCGGGATCGCGGGTAGACGCCTCCGGCATATTTCACATCCTTCCAATGCTCAGTTGCGAGTTGGGAGGTCGTTGAATTGCGGAAGATGCGCTTGCCTAGTAGGGAGGCTAAGGTCAGCCCGCGCATTCGTCCAGCGCCTCGCGAGGCGCTCAGGTTGGGCTCTTCGCTCCCCTTCCCTTTCCAAGCGGCGGAAAAGGTGCGGGAGGAATTGCGACCAAGATGCGCTTCTCCGTTGTGGGGGGCCCGCGGCCCGCCGGCCCCCCCCCCCTCCCCGGCCGCCGCCATGGCTCCAAGGTCACAGCCCGCGATCGCTGCGCACTCGGGGCTTTTTCGCTCCCTTTCCTTGTCCAATCGGCGGAAAAGGTGCGGGAGGAATTGCGCGAAGACGCGCTTTCCCGTTGTGGGGGATGCTTCAAGGTCAGCCCTGCGATCGCTGCGCACTCGGGGCTTTTTCGCTCCCTTCCCTTGTCCAAGCGAGCTTGGCCCGGTCAGGGAGCGAAAAAGCCCGGCCACTTCGTGGCTGGGCTTTCCTTGGCGGAGAGGGAGGGATTCGAACCCCCGTTACCTTGCGGTAAAGCGGTTTTCAAGACCGCCGCGATCGACCACTCTGCCACCTCTCCGGAGCAGGCCGCGAAAGTAGTGCGTAGCGCCCGAGTGTGACCGATCTTTGCACGCCATGTCCGCCATCCGCCTCGAATTCCTGGGCACGGGCACCAGTCAAGGGGTGCCGGTGATCGCTTGCTCCTGTACGGTTTGTGCGAGTGCGGATCCGCGCGACCAGCGCTTGCGGACCTCCGTGCTGGTGACGGTGGGCGACCGACGGATCCTGATGGACGCCGGGCCCGACCTGCGTGCTCAGATGCTGCGGAGCCGGGTACACCGGTTGGACGCGGTGCTGCTCACCCACGAGCACATGGACCATGTGGCGGGTATCGATGAGCTGCGGTCCTTCAACTTCAGCCAAGAGCGCGCCATGGACATCCATGCGAATGCCGCCACGCTGGATGCTGTTCGCCGGATGTACCACTATGCGTTCAGTGCCGTGCGTTACCCCGGCACTCCGGTGCTCGATCTCCACACCATCGATACGGACCCGTTCATAGCGGGTGGGGTGGAGGTGCTGCCCATTCCGGTCATGCACTTGCACATGCCGGTGCTCGGCTTCCGCATCGGCGACCTGGCCTACATCACCGATGCGAAGACCATCCCCGCGGCTTCGCTGGAACGGCTGCACGGCCTGGAGGTGTTGGTATTGAACGCCCTGCGCACGGCGCCACATCCCTCGCACCTCAACCTGCAGGAGGCCCTGGAGCTGGCCGACCGCATCGGGGCGAAGCGGACCTACTTCACCCACATCAGCCACCTGCTCGGCCTGCATGCCGAGGTGGACGGTCAACTACCGACCGGGGTACACCTGGCCTATGACGGCCTGGTGGTGGACCTGTGAGCGGTCCTCGTTAGCGCGTAGCAGCACGTTCCTGGCGCCGTTCCCTGATATCACCGAACTTCGGCGTGAACTTCGCTCCCTGTCCATCACCATGCGCGCGCCCATCACCCTCCTTTTCGTGGCGTTCGTGGCCGCCGTGGCCGCTCAGTCGGCCGTGGACCGGGCAGAAGTGCGGCTGGCCTCCAATGCGCCGTTGGTACCGGACGTGCAACGCCAGTTGGACCTTCGCGATCATCCGATCTGGACCGCGTTCTTGACCGATCATCCGCATTGGCAGGTGGAGTTCAACGCCGGAACGGGCATGCCCCACCGCGCGTATGGGCCACCGGTACAGACCGCCCCGGGCACGGAGGAGGAACGCGCGCTGGAATTCCTGCAGCCTTGGCTCAGCGCAGCGGGGGTGGGGCCCACGGACATCCGGCACCAGGCCACCTACCGGACCTCGCGCAACACCTACATACACTTCCGGCAGACCCATGCCGGGCACCCGGTGATCACCGGGCAGGCCATGGTGAAGCTGGATCCGCATGGTCGGGTGATCGCGTTCGGTTGCGATGTGCTTCCCACGCGGTTGATCCCTGCGCTCGGCACCATTACAGAAGCGAGCGCAACAGCGGCCAGCAGCGGACTCGCTGAGGTGTATGCTACGGAGGTCAATGGGCTACGGTGGTTGCCCATTCCCCAAGCGCATGGCGTGGAGGTCCACTTGGTGCAGGAAGTGGTGGTCCATGCCCGGGCCAACGGTCGACCCGCACGGTACCAATGCTGGGTGGATGCCTTATCCGGCGCGTTGCACTATCGCCAGGACCTGAACAGTGATGCGGTCGGATGCGCCGGTGAACCGGCCGATGCAGGTGCCGATGTGGTGGTGGAAGGCACGTACTACATCACGGGTCCACTGGGTGGCACGGCCGTTACGGGCTTGCCGGACCTACGGGTCAGCATCAACGCGAACACGCTCTACACCGATGCTTCCGGTGCGCTCGCCAGTGGGATCCCTGGGCCGGTGAACGCACAGTTCCAGTTGCGCGGCCGCTGGGCGAACGTGTCCACCAACGCTATCACTCCAAGCACCTCTGCGTTCTTGCAAGAAGGGCCGAACACCGTGTCCTTCGATGCGGCTGCGAACATCCGTCAACGCAGTGCTTATGTGCATGTGAACCGCATCCATGAACATATGCAGGCGGTGCTGCCCGGGTTCACCGCCATGGACATCGCCTTGCCCACCAAGGTGGATGTGACCGGCGGCACCTGCAATGCGTTCTACGATGGCTCGTCCATCAACTTCCATGCGGAAGGCGGCGGGTGCCAGGGGATGGCCGCGTTCCACGATGTGGTCTACCACGAGTATGGCCACGGCATCAACGATAAGTTCTACCAAGGACTGGGCGGTCTGGTGATCAACGCGGCCATGAGCGAGGGTTATGCCGACCTGTGGGCCTGGAGCCTGACCCAGCAACCGAGCATCGGTGCAGGTTATCGGATCGGCGACGACCTGGCCGCACTGCGTCGGTATGACGAGGCCCCGCGGGTATATCCGATGGACCTCGTGGGCCAACGGCACGCCGATGGCATGATCATCAGCGGGGCATGGTGGGACCTGTACCAAGCGCTCGGCAACGACATGGACCTGCTGCTCCAGCTGTTCGCGGATGCCTTGCCCGGCTTGCAAGCCACCGCCATCAACGGTCAGGAGGGGATCGCCTTCCGCGATGTGCTGCTGGACGTGCTGCAGGCGGATGACGATGATGGGGACATCACGAACGGCACGCCGCACGGGCAGGCCATCATCGAAGCCTTCGCACGCCACGGCATCACCCTGGTCACGGGAAGCACCCTTCAGCACACGCCCCTTGCGGATGCGGTGGTCGGGGAGGCACTGCAGCTGCAGGCCACGTTGGACGCACCTTTCCCATCGAACTTGTACCTCGGGGACGTGTTGTTGAACTACCGGGTGGACGCTGGTCCATGGGAGGTGATCACGTGTACCAACACGGGCGGTGTCACCTATGCAGCCACGCTTCCCTTCGTGGCTTCGGGCGGTCTCGTGGCCTACTACTTCACCGTGATGGACACCAACGGCCAGGTGGGGATCGCATTGCCCAAGGGAGCGCACCTCGATCCTGCCAACCTGCCTTTCTTCGTGCTCCTAGGTATGGAACTGGCCGGGCAGGAGACGGCCGACGGACCGGGTGACCTTGCCCTGCTGAGCGCCGGCGTTCCGCAGGACAATGCCACCGGTGGCGCTTGGGCGGAAGGCGTGCCCATTCCATCCTACGCCTTGGCAGGCTTCCCGTCCTCCATCGTGCAACCCGGGACACAGCAAACGCCGGGTGGCACGCGGTGTTGGTTCACGGGCAATGCGCCCAGCGACGCGGACCCTACCGGTACCAATGACGTGGATGGCGGGGTGACAACGTTGATCAGTGCGCCCTTCGATGCGAGCACGCTCACCGACCCGGTGATCACCTACTGGCGCTGGTATGTGAACAACGCGGCCGAGGGGTCCAACCCGGGCACCGACCCGTGGCGGGTGTCCTTGAGCAACGACGGTGGTGCGAGTTGGGTGCCGGTGGAGGATACCCCCGTGAGCGACCGCAGCTGGCGTCGCATGGCCCTGCGTATCGCCGAGCTGGTGGAACCCACGGCGGCGATGCGCATCCGGTTCCAGGCTAGTGATAGTGTGCGCACCGATCAGCCCTTCGGTGGTGCGAGCCTGGTGGAAGCGGCGGTGGACGACCTGGCGCTCTGGGAGAGCACGACCCTCAACGTGGGATCTGACGAACACACCACGAGCGCGATCCGGCTTGTGGGTGTTCCGGCGGATCAGGTGCTGGTGGTGGACGCGGACCTGCCGGATGATGTGCGTCTATCCATCACCGATGCCATGGGACGGGCCTGTGAGGTCCGCATGCGAGGTCCGATGAGCGGTCGCGTTGCTCTGAATGTGGGCCACCTGGCCAATGGGACCTACTTGCTGCTGGTGTATGGTCCACACCACGCCGACACCGTGCGGTTCTCCGTACTCCACTAACGGCCGGACCAGAAGAGGGGTGCGCTGTGACGAAGACCACGGCCCTCCAACGTCACCAGCACCAGGCCATCTGGAATGGCGGTCAGCACGGCACGATCGTCCCCATCGAGGCGTTGGTCGACGATGACCCGGCCGGCCATGTCCCTCACCTGCACGCGTTCCCACGCACCGGGTGGAAGCCGCAAGGCACCGGTCCCATCGCGGTAGGGTGTGTGCACTGCTTCGATATCCGTGGCGATGGAGGCGAACAGCAGGTCGATGATGTCCATGTCGCTGAGGCCGGTGTCGTGGATGCGCACGTCATCGATCCAACCGGAGAAGGGTGCGGTACCATTGGCGAACGCACCCAGGCTGGCCGGTGCCTGCGGGTGGAAGCCCAGCGCGCCGGACTTGGTGGTGCTGGCCACCAGCGCACCGTTCACATGGATGCGCATCTGGGCCCCATCGTAGCTGGCTACCAGGTGGTACCACACACCGGAGAAGAGCGTGCCCGGTGGACTTTGAAGTTCGGTGGTGGTGCCTCCTGCCCGCAGGTTGAAGCGCAGTGCCGTGGCGTTCACGAAGGTCAATGTCCAGATGTGATCGGCCGCGTTCGGACCGATGGTCTTGGCCACCACCGTTCGGTCCATGCCGGTCACGAAGTCGGGCTTCACCCAAAGGGACACACTGAAGCCACCGCCGCCCGTAGGCATGTCGCAGGAACCGAGAACGATGCGGTCGTCCACGCCATCGAAGCGGGCGGCACCCTGGTGATGTCCACCGGTCGGTGCCCATTGCACACCGCCTTGCAACAGTCCCGGCTCACCGCCGATGTAAGAGCTCGCCATGGTGCCGTTGCTCTCGTCCAACAACCAATGGAAGCGGGGGGCGGGCTGTGCGATGACCAGGCCCGACAAGAAGTTCATCGTCAGCAGGAGTAGGCATCTGATCATGGCCGCAGGGGTTGGTCCTTGCGTGCCTACGGGATCGCCACGCTCCGCGTTCAGCGTGTTCGCCGAACCGGGGTCGAAGGGCGATGAGCCGACAGGTCCTTCGGCCGATCACACCAGTTGACGGTCCTCCTGTAGGCAGTCGGCCAGTTCGCGATACACACGGACCAGGTCGTCGTGCGAGGGCGTGCGTCCGGTGCGCTTCAGGATGCGGCTGGCCAGGCAGCCATGTTCCAGGATGTGGCCCACGTGTTGGCGACAGTTCTCGCTCAGTTCCCCATAGAGTTCCACGAACAGGTGTTGCCACAGCTTGCCGACATGCATGTGGTCCTGCTTCATCAACCCGAACATCAGCAGGTAGTCGCGGTTGGCGATCACGGAACCTCCAGCATCCTTGATCACTTGCAGGAAGATGGGCAACAGGTCGTTCTCGCTCCATGCGCGTTGCAGGTAGCTGCTCACCCAACGTCCGCTGGTCAGGGCCTTCAGCACCGCCACGATCAGTTCGGCGATGGCCAGGTCGGCGGCCGGGCATTCCTGGATGTCGATCACGCGGATCTCGATGGCTCCGCGGTCGAAGCGTGCGATGGCTCCACGCGAGTTGGCGAAGTGGTGGTCCATCACGTTCTCCGTATCGAAGGGCGCCATGGCCTGGGCGATGGGACTGAAGATGGTGCGGTAATAATCCTCTTGGCTGAACACGGCCTCGGGGATGAGGCTTCCCATCAGTTCGGGCAGCTTCTCCTGGTGGTGGAGGTAGGCCTCCATGCGCGAATCCAGGAAGCCGGTGGCGGTGCCGTCCAGGATGGGGGAGCTGGCGCTGAGCGCGGGGATGATGGGAAGCAGCAGGCGTATGGCGGCGTGCAGCTTGCTGAACTCATCGTCGTTGGCGAAGGGCAGGTTCAGGTGCGTGCTCTGCAGGTTGCTCCAGCCGTGGCCCCGGCAGTCGAAGATGCGGTTGTACAAGGCGTACACCTCGTTGTATTCATGTGGCCAGATCACGGTCTCGGTGAAGGGGTCCATGAAGGGGTGCGCGGCCGTGGGCAACAACATGGCGTTACGCTTGGCCAGCACGGCATTGATCACCTTCACGTCGCTGTGGAACTTCTTCCGGAACGTGGGGATCTTCTTCGTGGGCTTGGCGGTCTTCAGCTCCACCACGTGGCTCACCAGCTCGTTGCTCCACTCCACATCGCCGCGTTCCACATCGCTGGTGATGGCGCCGGTGACATCCTCGAAGAGCTTGTCCACGATGGGCAGCACCTTCAGGGTATCGCGGTCCACCACCATGTATTCCAGCTCGATGCCGGTGACCTCGAACAGCTTGTATTGCTTCTTGTCGCTCATGACTGTATGCCGATCTTGTGCTCAATGGAGCGTTTCAACGAACCGATGATCGCCCTGTAAAGCTCGTCACCCAGCACCACGTCCTCCACACCGTGGTCGATGTTGGGGCATTCGTTCACCTCGATGACGTAGGGCTTGCCCTCGAATTCCTTCACGTCCACGCCGAAGAGCCCGTGTTCCCCGACGATGGCGTGGACGGCCTTCAGCGCGGCCTCCACGATGAAGGCAGGTGCCTCCGCCACGGGCATGGTGGCGAAGTCGCCTTCCTGTCCCTTCTTGGTGTCGCTGCCCCAGTTGTAGATCTGCCAGTGGCCGCGGGCCATGAAGTACTTGCAAGCATAGAGCGGCTTCCCGTCCAGCACACCGATGCGCCAGTCGAAGTCGCTGGGCATGTATTCCTGGGCGATGGCCAGGTCGCTCTCCTTCAGGATCTCGTCCAGGCGCTCCTCCAGTTCCTCCGGGGTCTTGGCCTTCACCACGCCGCGGCTGAAGGTGCTGTCGGGCAACTTCAGCACCACGGGCAGACCGAACTGTCGGGCCACCTGGTCGCGGTTCTCGCTGTGCACGATCATGGTGCGCGGGCCGGGCACTTCCGCCGCCTCCATGCGTTCGGCGAGGTAGACCTTGTTGTTGCACTTCAGGATCGCGTCCGGCGCATCCATCACGGCCAAGCCCTCGCTCTGGGCCTTGCGCGCCATGCGGTAGGTGTGGTCGTTCACGTGGGTGTTCTCGCGGATGAAGAGCGCGTCGTACTCCGCGATGCGGTCGATGTCGTCCGGACCGATGATGTCCACCGCGAAGCCCAGGTGTTCCGCGGCCTGGCGGAACTTCACGATGGCGCGTTTGTTCGAGGGGCTGGCCTTGTCCTCCGGGTTCACCAGGATCGCCAGGTCGTATTGGCTGCGGTCCTCGCGGGCCCCATCGTAGCGCTTCTTGGCGAAGTACTCGGCCGCGTAGCGCTTCACGTAGTTCAGGTGCTCCTCCGGGATATCGTTGTAGGGGATCGGGCGGATGGAACGCAGCTCCCACTTGCCGGCCTCGGTCTTCACGAAGCGGGCCCGCAGCAGGGGCGATTGGAACACCTTGTACAGTTCGTGCGCCAGCTTGTCGTACTTCCGATTCACGTTGCGACCGAAGTAGATGCTGAAGATGAACTCGTGCTTGTCCTGCTGCTTGTGCGCGAGGCTGGTCTGGATCACCTCCTCCAGGTCGCGCGAGAGCACCTTCACGATGCTGGGCGACTTCAGGTCCAGGATGGTCTTGGCGCTGGGGATCACCTTCTGGCCGCGGGCCTCGGCCAGCAGGCTCACGTAGTATCCGCGGCTCTGGTAGCTGTAGCTGCGGGCCAGGTTGAACACGCGCACGTTGCGCATCGCGGCGAAGCGCGGATGGGTCAGGTAATCCTTGGAGCTCACGACCTCGAAGCCCTTGACCCCGAGGTTCCATTCCTTGGGCTCTCGTACGACGATGATCTTCTTCATAGTGGGTCCTTGGAAATGATCAACAAGTTGGCATCGTAGGTCACGATCCCCAGCATGATCGCATTGATCAGGCGCCCCACCGGCACGTGGTAGTAGAGGTCGCTGCTGTAGGGATTGTCCTGGTAGGGGTCGGCCACCAGCACGGTCCGTCCCCCCGCACGTGATGCGGGGTCCATGCCGCACAGCACCACGAAGTGCCCCATGGGCTTGCCGCGCAGGTCATCGTAGATGCTCTCGCCCATGCTGCCGGAGTACTCGCGTTTGCTCTTGTAGAGGTAGGTGGCGCTGAGGCCGGTGAGCACGGGCAGGTCGCGATCGAAGTAGCCCTGCAGGAGGGTGGGCGAGGGGTCGTCGAAGCGCACCTCGCCGCCTTCCTTCAGGAACTTGGAATAGGCCAGGCAGGTGGCATGCAGCTTCTTGCCCTCCTTGTGTCGGGTCTGGGCCAGCAGTTTGCGCCGCAGTTCCTCGGGCGGAAGGCCATCCCACGTGGGATCGAACACCCGCAGGTTGTAGCTGTGGATGCGGGCATGAAAACCCTGCTTCAGCGCGTGGATGCCGAGGAAGACGGCGAGCGTTCCGCCATCCTCCAGGAAGTGCACCTCATCGATGATCTGCTCCAGCGGCAGTTCCAGCCCGAAGGCATCATAGACGGCGTGCAGGGCCGTGGGGCCGCAGGTACTGTCATCGGGCTGGGCGAGGATCCGGATACGGCGCATTCAGGGGGCAACGCGCGGGAAGGCGTCGCCAGAGGCGTTTTTCCTTGCTGCAAAGGTGCAGGGGCGATCACACGTTCCCTACACGCCAAGCGGCCAACGCTTCACGATCGGCTGTTGACAGCGCCACGCTTTGAAGCCATCACTGATCCGTCCTTGATCGGGTTTACGCAAAGAGCGACCCCTGACAGGCAAGTCCACGCACAAATGGAAGGGCACATTCGAGCTGCGCGGCCCGCACTTGCCCAATGCATGATGATCGAACAACCATGGACCTGTGCTTTTGACATCCTCCTCACACTGTGAACAGGTGCCAAGATGGGTCATCAACACCATCATGTGCGTCCGAGAGCATCACCCATGGTGACCTTGAGCGAATGTTCGTATGGCTCGATCGACCCCACACCTGTTGATGCCATCATGCAACAACGTCGGATCGATCGAGGTGAAGGTTCATGAAGGTGCATCAAGGACTTGCATGGCGCGGGCCATACTACCGGAGGCATTGCCCCCCTCGGGAAGACCATTTCGGAGTTCCGGCAAGGCGCGGCGATCTCTCCGGACACAATGCGGAGGGTCCATGGCGCGGCCCACTGCCGAACAACTTGCTCAACGTGTGGAGGTGCGGTCATGGCGTTCAGGTTACTCGCTCAAGACCCCAGCCACTCTCAAACGCCGCATCTCCCGACCTTTGCCCCATGACCAAGGACATCACGGCCGAGATCCTTTCCATCGGCGACGAACTGCTGATCGGGCAGACCCTCAATACCAACGCGGGATGGATGGGGGAGCAGCTGGGGCTGGTGGGCATACGGGCTCGTCGTGTGGTGGTGATCAGCGATGACCGCGACGATATCCTGGCCGCGCTTGGTGATGCCAAGGCCGATGTGGTGCTCATCACCGGCGGCCTGGGCCCGACCAAGGACGATATCACCAAGCATACACTGTGCGCGTTCTTCGGTACGCGGCTGGTCCGCCATCCCGATATCGAAGCCCGCATCGCCGCATTCTTCGAAAGTGTGGGGCGCGAACCGCTGGAGGTGAACCGCGCGCAGGCCGACCTGCCGGAAAGCTGCACGGTGATCCCCAACGACCGGGGAACGGCAAGTGGCATGTGGTTCGAGCGCGATGGCCGGGTATATGTGAGCATGCCCGGGGTGCCTTACGAGATGAAGGCCATGATGCAACAGGTAGTGCTGCCGCAACTGGTGGACCGTTTCGCGCCGCCCGCCATCGTCCACCGCACCATCCTGACGACCGGATTGGGAGAGAGCCACTTGGCCCAGCGTATCGCAGCTTGGGAGGATGGTCTGGCCGCGGACCGCATCAAACTGGCCTACCTGCCCAGTCCTGGACTGGTGAAGCTGCGCCTGAGCACCTATGCGAACGATGATCCCGGAACTGCCCGCTCGCGGGTGGACGGGCAGGCCGAACAACTCTATACGCTGATCCCCGAATTGATCTTCGGGGAAGGGGACGAGCGTTTGGAGCAGGTGACGGGCCGCTTGTTGAAGGAACGCGGCCAGAGCCTTTCGTTGGCGGAGAGTTGCACGGGGGGGTATGTGAGCCACCTGATCACCAGTATACCGGGTAGCAGTTCCTTCTACATCGGCGGGGTGGTGAGCTACGCCAACGCCGTGAAGATGGAGGAATTGGGGATCCCGAGCGACATGCTGGAGCTGAACGGCGCGGTGAGCCAGCCTGTGGTGGAGCGGATGGCGGTGGGGGTGCGAGAGGCCTTGCGTACGGACTGGAGCATTGCCCTGAGCGGGGTGGCGGGTCCTGACGGTGGCACTGCGGAAAAGCCAGTGGGCACGGTGTGGGTGGCGGTCGCCGGTCCAGGTGGGGTGCGGTCCTTCAAGGGCTTCTTCCCCGGGACCCGTGACCTGGTGATCAAACGGAGCGCGTTGGCAGCCCTGAACCTGCTGCGCCGCGCGCTGCTGGAAGCGGTACATGCTGCGATCTGACAAGGGATCGTGGACGGAAGGAGCGCTTCGGGGAAGTGGGGAGTGGGAAATCCAAATATTCCGCCTACATTTGCACCCCTGTAATCAGAATCGCCATGTCCAAGGTCTGTCAGATCACCGGTAAGCACGTCATCACGGGCAACAAGGTGTCCCACTCCAACATCAAGACCCGTCGCACGTTCGCACCGAACCTTCAGGACCGCCGGTTCTTCCTCGTGGAGGAGAACAAGTGGGTGAACCTGCGGGTGAGCACCAATGGTATGCGCACGATCAGCAAGATCGGTCTGGCCGAAGCGCTGAAGCGCGCGAAAGCCAAGGGTTTCTACAAGGCCTGATCCACGAACCTGTAACACGCTGAACAATGGCCAAGAAAGCGAAGGGCAACCGCATCCAGGTGATCATGGAGTGCACCGAGCACAAGACCTCGGGCATGCCCGGCACCAGCCGCTACATCACGACCAAGAACCGCAAGAACACCACCGAGCGGATGGAGTTGAAGAAGTACAACCCCATCCTCCGTCGGATGACCGTTCACAAAGAGATCAAGTAAGCCATGGCAAAGAAGACCGTTGCAACCCTGAAGAAAGCCGATGCGAAGACCTTCACCAAGGTCATCCGCATGATGAAGAAGGACGGCAAGACGGGCTACTCCTTCGTGGAGCAGGTCGTTCCTTCCGACGAGGCCGACAAACTGATCAGCGGGAAGTAATCCGCCAGACCCCACCTTGGAAAAGGTCGTCCCGCATCACGGGGTGACCTTTTTCAGCATACAGACCCCCCATGGCGTTCTTCGGATTGTTCGGTAGGAAGAAGGAGGCTGCCCAGGAAGCGGCCGAACAGCAGGCCCTGGATGCCGGGCTCGAGCGCTCGCGTACCGGCCTCTTCGGCCGTATCACCCGGGCCATCGCCGGCAAGACCAGTATCGACGATGAGGTATTGGATGAGTTGGAGGAGATCCTGGTGAGCAGCGACGTGGGGGTGGAGACCACCCTGCGCATCATCGACCGGATCCAAGCGCGGGTGAAGCGCGACAAGTACGTGGGTACCGGCGAGCTGAACGCGCTGCTCAAGGACGAGATCGCGGCCCTGATGAAGGACCCGGCCCCGGTGGATCCTGCGATCAAACCCTACGTGATCATGGTGGTGGGAGTGAACGGGGTGGGCAAGACCACGACCATCGGCAAACTGGCGCATGCCTTCAAGAAGGAGGGGCGTAGCGTGGTGCTGGGTGCCGCCGACACCTTCCGTGCCGCCGCGGTGGACCAGTTACGGATCTGGAGCGAGCGGGTGGGCGTGCCCCTGGTGCAGCAAGGCATGAACGCCGACCCTGCCGCCGTGGCCTACGATACTGTGGAGAGCGCGAAGGCCCGCGGTGCCGACGTGGTGATCATCGATACCGCCGGCCGCCTGCACAACAAGGTGGGCCTGATGAACGAGTTGACCAAGGTGCGCAACGTGATGCGCAAGGTGATCCCCGACGCGCCCCACGAGGTGTTGCTGGTGTTGGACGCCAGCACAGGCCAGAACGCGATCGAACAGGCCAAGCAGTTCACCAAGGCCACCGATGTGACCGCCCTGGCCCTGACCAAGATCGACGGGACAGCGAAAGGGGGTGTCGCCATTGGCATCAGCGAACAGTTCAACATCCCCATCAAGTACCTGGGTGTGGGCGAGGGCATCGATCACCTGCAGGTGTTCGACAAACGCGCGTTCGTGGAAGCCTTGTTCAAGGGCTGAACGGGAGCATTTCCATTCGTTGTGGGACCGGAGTCCGGTTCATTTCAGGCCGGGCACACATCCTTGCTGAGGTCTAGTTCTCTTGCATTTGTGGATGTAATCCACCTACGGCATCAGACAGAGATATGGCCAGCAGTGATCTGGATGTCCATGCCCACCATATCCCGATAGGTCTCACCGGCCTCCAACATGAAGTCGTCGTCCTCCTCCACGTACCAAGTGACAGAGAATTGTTTCCCCTGTTCCTGGAGCACTTTGATCTGCATAAGGACCTGATACAGCGCTTTCAAGGAACTGGAGTTGAAGTAGGGTAGGCTGAATTCGAAGGCACAGCCACTGGGAAGTCGTTCCCCATGGTCCTGAAGCCAATGCACTACCGGGCCATAAAAGACACTAGCGTTCTCGGGAATACTGTTTCCCACCACCCTGAACCATGCGTGTTGCTCATTATAACCGATGGCCGGGGTGGTTTTAGTTGCAATGATGTTCAATGTGTTCATGGTTCAGGCTCGTTTGCGGTCCGCTGGTAAGTGGGTACAGACCGTACTGGTGCATAGGAATTCGTCGCTGTGTAGAGGGCTGATCTCCGCCCGGATGTTCTTTCCCACTCGTCTGGCGATCTGGAGCATGCCCAAGCCTGCCCCACCTTTCTCACCATAGCCTTCTTCGGTCATTTGTCGCCCTTGAAGGCATCGGTGATCTCCTCCGGGGTCATCGCGGCGATCCGGCTCACCGCCTTTGCAGGCGGCATCAGCGCTCTGGCCTTGTTGCGGATGGTCACCACCAACTGGTCGCCATCGATGCGCCAGATGAAGTCCACATCCGTGCTCGAATTGTAGCGCCCGGCATTGTCCAGCAGTTCCAATGCGATGCCGATGAGCTTCTTCCGGTCACTACGCGGGCCGAGGTTGCAAAGGGCGATGCACTGAGCAGGTCCAGCAACTGGATCCGGACCTCGCTGCTCAGCTGGCCTTTGTATTCAAGGATGTTCTTTTCCATGGCGGTGGGAGTTGCCGTGTGTGTTCCGTGTTCAAGCTGCGTACCGAAGGCCGATCAACAATACATCGTCCGTCTGGTGCGTATCGCCTTCCAATCGTTGAAGGCCTTGTCCGTGGTGGCCTTGATGTGTTCCAGGTCATGGTTGGCATGGTGCTCCAACAGGTCGGTGAGCTGTTTCAACGAGAATTTCTTCCGTCCGTTACCTCCGCCGAACTGGTGGATGATACCATCGCTGAACAGGTAGAGCGAATCACCGTTCTGGAGGTCCAAACAATGATCCTTGTAGCCCTTGGATGCGCTGAAAATGGCCATCCCCGATCGGCAGGATATCGCCTTTGATCCGGTTCACCTGACCGTTCCGAACATGGAGCAGTGGAAGCTGGGCTCCTGCAAAGGAGAGCGTACCCTTGTTCGTATCGATCGCGCACAATCCGATGTCGAACCCGTCATTGTACAGAATCCCGTCACCCCGAGCTTCCATGGTGCGCTTCACTTGTGGTGCAACCGGTCCAGCAGTTCTGCACTGGTGGAGGTGGGGTCCTTGGTCAACAGTTCGTTCAATCCGTAATAGGCGATGAAGGTCATCATGGCTGCTGGCACACCATGGCCAGTGCAGTCGATGGCGGCCAGGAATACCCGATCGCCGTAGCGCTTGATGAAGGGTAGGTCACCGCTCACCGTATCGAGTGGTTTGTACAAGAGGAAGCTATCGGGAAGGATCGCTTGCAGGTCCTGTTCACTGGGCAGGATGGCTGATTGATGGTCTGGGCATGCCCCAGGCTGCTCTGGATGTTGTGGTTCTTCTCCTCCAATTCATCGTTGATGCCTTTGATATGCTGGTTCTGTTCCCAGATGGTCCGTTTCTTCTTCTGGGATATGCGCCATGCCCAGAACATCCATATGGCGGAAAGGGCTCCTGCAACTGCCAGCATGATGGAATACCGTTTCACCGCCCGGTCATGGTCCTGCCGTGCCGCTATCGCCCGGCTCTCGGCCTCCACCAACAGGTTCCGCTTCTCGAGGAGCTCCACGGTCCGCTCTGCTCCTTTTTCGCTTCCATACGCGTCAAGCCTGGGATTGCAACATCCGGCTGTTGTCGAGTTCCTGGACCCGCCGCTGCTGCCGTTCGGCATCCGGATCGGCCTGGGCCAGTAGTAGCTCTCGTGTGGCCTGGTCGCTTTCAATACGGCTTCCCGTCGACCCCGATTCCTCGAGCTGTTTCTCATACACCAACAAGGCCATCTGCTTCTCTTGATTCTCCGCGTCCAAGGCCAGTTGGCGCATCCTTGCCTCCTTGCGTTGCTCACGGTTCAGAAGGTCCATCTGCTCGCGTTCGATACGCTGCCAACAAGCAACTGCGCCTCCCGATCGGTCTTCAACTTGGCCACCGAGGTGGCAAGCCGCAATTCGATATCCCTTGACTTGCGCTCGTACTGGCGAGCCTCACCTTCCCGGTCCAACCGCTCGAAGATGGTGGAAGGGGAGATCGCAGGTCTGTGCTTGTTCCTTGTCGTTCCTCGATTCTTCGGCCATGCTCAACGCTTCCAACGCAATGGATTGGGCCTTGCCAAGGTCACCTTGCAGGACGCGCACGGCCGCTTCGGTACGTAGCAATCGCGGCAATAGCCACCTTGCCTTGTTCCTTTCGGCGTCGAACCGGGCATCATCCCAAGAGCCGCAACGAAGCATCGATGTTACCCGCCTTCGCCTGTGCATGTGCCGCGTTCGAATTCATGGGAAGGCGCACCGCAGGCAGGTCCTCCACCACGACGATCCCTTGGCGAAGGCGGCGACCGCCTTCTGGGAACGACCAGACCGGAGATGGAGTTCGGCTACATTGTTGGCGCTCACACCGGCATCCAATGGTCGGTCCAGCGCGATCGCCAGCTTCAACACCTCCTCCTCCGTGGTCAACGCACCTTTGGTACTTTCCTGAACGCGCTTGGGCCATGGCCTTGGTGGCCAAGAGGTCCAGTTGCAAGGACTTGTCACCGCTGCGAACGGCTTCTTCCATGTACCTGTTGCAATGTTCCTCGAGTTTGTCCGGTTCAGGATCCGGCCTTGGCAGCCGTTTCGGTACGCAGGTAGCGCGTGCGGTCCATCCGGTCGGCGGCTGTTGTGCTCTTGGCATCCTCCGTGTTCCAATGCTTTCTGGGGATGCCCGGCGCTCACGTAGAGTTCCGCCAATGATCGCATTGTCCAGGTCACCTTTCGAGCGATGTGCTCGCGCCAGTTCCATGAGTGCTTGGCCCAGTTCATTGTCCAGTCCATGACGTTCCGCCTCCGAAGAACCAAGCATGGCGAATTCAATGGCCTCCTTATAGTGACCGGTCGACCGCTCATGGGCGGAGAGTTCCACCAGTTTCGTAGCCCTTTCCTTACCGGTGAGGCTTTGAGCACATTGCCAGCATATCCTCGTAATCCTCTTGACCATGGGCCAGAAAGCCCAATAACACGGCCGAAAGCAGCAGCAAGGTCCTCACGCTGTGGTTCATTGGACGAACTTGTAAGTGAGCGTCAACAGCCATTGCCTGCCGTTCAATGCGAACGGGGTGAGTGCATTACGCATGGGGTTCACCAGCGTACGCGCCGTATCCGTCAGATTGTTGCAGCCCAGTCGACGATCAACCGTTCGGACTTGTCGGGACGTAGACCTACGCCTGCATCGAAAATGACTCTGACGGCCATTCGGCCAGTTCGGGATCCGAACCATCCGCGGTGGCTTGTGGACCACATGGCACTGCGGTAGCTGGCCCGGGCACGCACGCTCATTGCGGGATCGGGTCGAAGGACACCGCAGCGAACGTCTGAGGTTGGGTAACCCTTCGAAAGCGAAGCTCAAACTATCCGCAAGTGGATCTCGGGTAGGTCCGTGCTTCCTGGGGACGGTAGATACCAAGGCCGGCCAGTACCACGCTGGTCTTGGACTCCCGGTTGATGCGCAGGTCGAAACCTTCGGTGCCCGCTGAGTTCCGGTTGATGTAATTGTCGAGTGTGGCGTCATCGAAGACATACACGATCGGGTCATCGAACCGTGTGGTAGGCATTCGCTGCTGATCAGTGGTCTTGCCCAGTTGTACGCCCAATTCACCTTCGGTGGTCGTCACGTATTCGGCACTTACGACCCTTCCTCAGGTCCATAGTTGAGGTTCATGATGGTCGGGGTCTTGAAAGCCTTGCTCCACATGGCTTTGGCATGGAAACGGCCAGCGCTTGGTATGCAGCCGGGGTGCGGCAAAGCGACCGGAAAGCGAGTTGCTTTCGATGCGGTAGCCGCCCAGCAGGTTGCCCCATTTCCCGTTCACCCCCACCTCGCTGAACACCGCCCCGTCCGTCATCACGGCTTCCGGGGTTCCGGTCATCACGAATTCCGCCTCGGGGCCGTTCCACTGGTATTCCGAGTGCTGTCGGTACCCCTGCAGGCCGATGCGCAGCGCCAACCAGGCCTTGGGTTTGGTAGGACAAGGCCACATGGCCGTTGCTCCGTTGGTTGCTGGTGTTCGATGCCAGCCGTTCGGGGGCCGTGGAATTGATGTAATACCCGGGGCAACTGGTCCGCATGGCCCAAGCGCCAGTTCAACTCCACCGTCTTGCCCAAACGCAGCTTCTGTTCCAGGCCGAAGACCACATCGCGCAACTGCACGGTGTACTGCGCATCGCTCACCCGGAAGGTCTCTTCCATGTAGTGCATGCTGGCCCTCAGGTTCTTCCAGCGGTAGTTGAAATGGAAGGTGTTGGCATGGGGTGGCGGTGCTGTCCTGGAAGGACAAGAGGGTGCTGTCCGCCAGCACGCGCTGGGCGTTGCTCGGTTGCCGCGGAGTGTGCGACACGAGGTAGGGGTGATGTCCGGGTTGCGGCTCAAGCGATGGGCGCCGGTGATGTGGGCAGTGCGGGTGATGGCCCCGTTGGAATGGCCCACTCGCACGCCCGCCCGGCTTCCTGTACCGTGGTCGGCGTTCCGGGTCACGATGTTGATGACACCGGGCCGCGTATCCGCCGTGCAGGACCGAGCCAGGGCCCAATACCACCTCCACGCGCTCCCACGTTGGCCAGAGTGATCCGGTTGCCCAGGCACAGGTGCCGAAGTCGTTCTCGTTGAGCTGCTTGCCGTCCCCAACAGGAAGAGGCGCACTTGCCCTCGATGGCCCGGTTAGCGTGCACCGCCACCGAATCACATCGTCCACATCGCGCGCCACCGTGATGCCGGGCACCCACTGCAATACGTCGTACAGGTCGCGGGCACCACTGGCCTCGACCTGCGCGGGCGGAAATGACTCGGACATGAGCCGGCGCCTCCGCACTCACGCCCTTCCATATCGGCAATGGATGTGATCGCTTGGGCTCGACCCTGTTGCTGGGCTGCTTGCAACAAAGGTCTTGGCCTCGCTGAGCAGTAGTCGTTCCTCCGGGTTGCGTTCTTGGGCGCTTGCGGGGAGAACAGGCGGCAATGGTACCCCAACAGAACGGTCGTCGGATTGGTGAATGGTCCGGACATTGGATTTCCATCCGGGGGACACGGGTCTCCCCGGACAGTGCCTCAATCGTTTGGCGAGGCTTTGGCGTTGCGTGAATTCCTGCTACGAGGCCGCTCTTCCACCGTCGAAAGCATGTTGTTCTCGACGAGTGGTTCGGTACGTCACCGGTCCATCGGATGTGAAAGGGTCACGGTGGTGCCGTCCATGGTGCTTTCCAATCGGACCGTGGCCTTCGGATCCGCGCCATGGAGGCCGCGATATAACTCCGATGCTTTGACCATCGCCCCGTGCGAACCGGGCCGTATTGCGCATGCCGGGGGCCGATAGCATGGCACTGAGCCGCTCCAACGTTTCACTGTCGATTCCCGTTCCAGTATCGCTCACCATCAGTTCCCAGGCGTCCACAGTACGCTTGTAGCCATCCGGACCACGGCTCCACGACCTGCGTGCGTGATGGCATTACCGAACAAATTATTGAGATCACTTTCCTGAGATGCGGATCTAGGGACGATGGTACTCAGGTGCCTTCTTCGATCCGGATGGCTTCCCGTTCGGCCATCTCCTCCCAGAGCCGTATGGCTTCCGGTACGGTGGTAGAGGTCGACGGGCTGAATTCGTGGCGTGATCGATCCGGATTGAACTTCACCAGTCATGAGTGCCGATGCGTTCGTTCAGTTTGTCCGCACTGGCTGTAAGGTCCTCCAACGAACGATCCAACTCAAGGGAGGTGCTCCGCCTCGGCTCAACTGTCGCGTGCTTCGCGCTACCCTGGAAATGAATCGTAATGGGGTGATGATGTCATGACCGGTCGCCGATGAGCGATTCCCGAGTTTCGAGGGCACGGGTCAATGTTCGTTCCGACGATCCAACTCCCTGCTAGGACCTCACATTCTCCTCCAGCCATCGGTTGCGCCTACGTAATCCCATGGTGTACCATTTGCCACACCAACGTGACGAACCCGAGCAAGCCTGCCACCATCAGGGGGTACCCTTCACGTCCACCAGAGAAGGACGTCTCCACCTCGAACCAGCAGAACGGTTCCACCTCCACGCCACGGGCCATGGAAGACCCCACTGCACGGATACGAACACCCCACGTTCCCCCGCGGGCGGATTCATCGATGACCAAGCGGTCCTGGTTCAATTTCAACGGCATCCACTCGTCAATTGATGCCCGTGATCCGGTACTGAGCTTGGCGTTCTCCGGTTCGCCCTAATAGGCCATCCCGAGTTCGATGCTCCCACTTGCATCGTGTTCGGCGGAATATGCTGTACCTCGTTGATGGACCAGGGCCTCCATTCACGAACACGCGGCCGATCATGAACGGATAGGACGGGAACGGGTCCAGGCATATCCTCAGGCCTGAACTGTACCAAACCGTCCATGGTCGGAAAGGAGGCCGACCATCCACAAGCGCCGCCAAGCCGGCTCCACACCCCGTTGAACTCCCGGATTGGTCATGCCCGCATTCGCCCCATACACCGCATAGAACGGACGCTGTGTGGTATCGTTCACGTAGGTGGTGATATCGGCCAGGGTGGTACGGACCAGGCCTTTGTTGGTGTTTCATCCAGGTTCTGGAGCGCCATCCAACACGAACGAATGCACATGGTTCAAGGCTCCATTACGGTCCACTGGCAGCTAGACTGGCGTAGCTCATTCCATCCACTACTGCGGTGAATGGTGAACAACCCGAGTCGCCAACGATCAAGCCCGATCGGCCACTACCGATGGTGAGGATACCAGCCTGGCCCAAGTCGGCCTGTGAATAGAAGGAATTCTCCGCCAAGCCAGTGGAGTCGCACTTCACGGTACGCAGGAGAACGGGGCGATAGAGGTGCAATCCCTGGAACTGGTTCCCACCGCGATGATATTCGTGTCCCTTGATGCGAACGACACTGTTCACCAAAGGTCTGCGCAGGCAATTGGATGCCCAGTGCGTCCAACCGTAGGTTGCTGTGTTGATCCACCCAACAACGGTACAGGTCCTGTTGGAAATGCACGAACGACTCCTGGTCATCATTGCCGAAGAGGTATCGGCCCTCCTTGGGCCAGGTCGCAGGCCGTCCATCAAGTAGGAACGGTTGCTCCACGCATCGTCCGGTGGTGGTATCCAACCGGACCACACGATCCTCGTTGTCCACCCCGAAAATGCTCCCGTTCAATAGGAAAAGAGGACGGTCGTTCGATGGCACCACCATGGTGCGACGGAGTGCCCTATGGTAGAGCCTCAACTCTTCGCGATGGCGCACGACCCACGTCGCGGTTGAAGGCGATACGTGTTCACGTTCGAAACGTGCTCACAACGTTCGGCCAATCCTCCCTGTCTGTGTTCCAGAAAGTCCAAATAGACCTGAAGACTGGGTATGTTCCTTTACACTGAGCCGGCGCCTTGATTCCTTCACCCGGGTCACCATATTGGCCGTGTACGGTGAAGATGTCCCCATTGGCATCGTCCACGTACAGTTCCTGGTCAGGCGTAACGAATAACTGGCGTGCGTGGTCAACTGGTCCTGACCGGGATCAGCGGATCGGGTTGATTGCGGCCATCAAATCGCACAAAGCCCGCCCTCTGTAATGGTGATCCAAAGGGCCCATGGAATCGGAGGCCATGTCCATGACACTGCTCTGCGGCAATCCATTACGAACATCGAAGTGGCGCACGCTCCACTGGCTCACTGGTCCATTGTCATGGGCCATGGAAGCCCCGGCGATCAGCGTCCCGAAGGCGATAAGGCAATTCTTCACGAGGTCGCGAAGCGATGGATCTCAGCCAACCGCTGTAGCTCGAGCTCCGTGGTCACCCCCAACTTGTCGAACAGACGCTCCTTGTAGGTAAGACGGTGGAGGACTGATGTTCAACCGCTGAATTCTCATGTCCGAAGCCGCTCACAATGTCCTGCGCCACGGATGCCGATAAGCTCAATTGGTTGAACGGGTCGTCACTACCTTCCTCGAAACGACCGACATTTCCTATAAGTAGGGTGCCAGGGTGTCCACTCACATATACCTGACCGTGGTAGATGGTATTGATCGCTTTTGTTCGAGCTCCTCGGGGTGTCCTTCCGACGAAGCCGGAACATCCCAGCCCGATGCTTCGCCGAGCATACAGCATCTCCGAGGTCATGCTGTAGACACCAGCACCTTGGTGCCGGGGCACCAAATTCCCGCCATTCATCGAGATGGTCCATCGCATTCCCATCGGACAAACAGGTCAGGATGTCGTCAAACAAGAGCTGTTCACTGTTCAGGATGCTTTGCGTGTCTCACCGGATACTGCCGGCACATCACTCACGCGTACATCCGGATAGCGCTGGGTGAGCAGGTTCAGATACCCCTGCGGATGATGGTGTGGTCGTCAACGGTCGAAAACGTGCATGCTCCTCAGCGTTGTCAGTGGTGCAAAACAGTAATAATGGATACCACGGGAGAGCGTGGCGAAGATCGCCACAGCCTATCAGTCCAGTGCGTCCCTACTCTTGTGCTGCGAATCAGTGCAACACTTTTCCGCCCCCTGGCCAGAGGTGACCAAAGTACGGGTTTAAACCGTATCACGGTCAGGAGAGACCTTGAAGCCGGGGGGCGGGTCTTCCCGCCATCCTCCACGGCTACCACCTAGTTTTGCGGTCCTTCTCCCGAAACCGTTCCATGAAAGTCCGCACGCTCCGACAGCACCAAGGTGAATGTGAATGCCTTGGGCTGCTCAAGAACACCTTCGATAGCGAAGTGTTGATGGCCCAACTAAAAAGCCAATGGTATCGCGATTGAGCATGAGGCTGATGAGGATCGCGGTAAGGTGGTGGTGATCGATGGATGCGGGTTCATCGATAATGTGCCAAGCAGGAGAGCATCGACACCATATTGGCCTGGAGCCAAGGCGAAGGATGAGGTCATGTGGAAAAGGTGTATGTGACCCAGGTTGCTAGCAGGCCAGCGCTATGGTCACAGACTACAAGCCGGTATCCCTGAAGTGGATGCTTGGTTCGGCCCGCGTGACAGCTTCCTCACGACTGCTCAAAGACGTTGAAGGCGGACTTTAAGCATGAACTGGTAGGGGAGCGGCTCCTGACCACCGGCCCACTTTGCTTACTTCCAAGATCGGCGAGGGCTGGCGACCGCAAGTGCTCCTTCTGTGCCATTCCGCTCATGCGTAGCAAGCACGTGAGTACACCCATGGAG
>JADKCV010000057.1 GCA_016718655.1 Flavobacteriales bacterium
TGTATTCAACCTGGCCGACCCTGGCCTGGCAGGCAAACCAGGAAAACCCGTATTGCCAGGAAAAAAGCCCTAAAAAACGACACTATTTTGACTTTGGCGGTCTGGCCCGTTCCAAAATTTCAGGGTACAATCGCTAAGTACGGAACCTTTGGCAGCCCAGCCCGTTCCAAATATTTGCAGGAGAAAATACTTAGTGAAAAGGTCAACGAAGAGAGTCAAATACCGGACGTGTTTCATGTCCCCGAAGCACCTGGCCGAGTGGAGGCACGAGCTGTCCATGACACAGCAACAAGCAGCCGACGCCCTGGACATCAGCCTCAAAGCCTTTCAAGAAATGGAGCAAGGCATGAGCTATGACACCAGACGGCCCCGGTTTGTGGATCGCCGCACACAACTGGCTTGTGAAAGTATCCGGTTCGCTGAGACGTTCGACTCGAAGCGGCTGATGAAAGCGGTTCACGGTTGACCGACACCCCGACAGCCGCCATGACGATTACCCAATCCGGTTGTCGTTACAACCATAACGACTGTCGGAAATAGGCATGATTTTGCAGAAAGAATTCACGCGCGAGGGACGGCCTGTTTATCTGTACAGAAAACGTACTGATGACCAGCGGTCATTTAGGTAGCCGGAATGCCCGGCAACCCCACTGCCAGGACAACCGGAGCACCGTCTTGACTACACCCACAGCCGGTCGTTGCCAACGGTCATAACGAACTGGTCGGCCTGGTCCATCAGCGCCTTCAACCCGCCGCCATTCTCGATAACATAATCCCCGTCCTGGAACTCCACACCCGATTCGCTTATGTGTCCATCCCCACCAGTGGCCGGACGCTTTAGGTGTATTAAAACCCCATGACACCTTATCAGTCGGGCCTCGTTGGGGAAGCGGACATCGGGCACGATCACGACCTCTGCGAACCTGGCCCGGTGCAGCAGCAGCTTGACCCACATATCGCTGTCGATCTGGCCCCTACCCCATTCCGTCCCGAGGGTCTGTATCAGCTTGCGGAAGGTGCAGTCCACCACGGGCAGGATCCTGCTGTCCTTGTCGTCGCTGTCCATGAAGGAGTAGGGCTGGCGTACCCCCAGGTCGGTCAACAGGGGGGCCAGCATGGCCCTCAGCGGGTCTGCGAACGAAGCAATGACGGGTGCCACTCCCGAGTACCGTTCCCACCGCTGCTGCATGTGCTTGGCAAGAGTATCTTTACCGGACCGCTTCAAGCCAGCGATACCAATCAACAAGGGCGATTTGTTCACTTCTTAACCTCTTATCCTATTGCGACTTTCCGGACAGTGTAGAACTCCCCCGTTGCAGTTACAACAATAAGGTGTGCATAAATGGACAGTCCGTATGTTCGGTGTACTGCACCACTACTTATACGCAAGAAACGACTGCTCCATTTTGGTGCTTTAACAACGGAAGTCCGCCGTGGGTAGTACGGTTACGGTGTGTTTTGTAACACTTACAAATCATTACAATGTTTTATTATCCAAGTAATTCAGTCGGTTATAGCGGTTTAGTGTCTTAAAGACAGACCGTTTTGTAAAACGGCGGTGTTGACTTTACCACAAACAGTTGTTGATACTGGGCGGGTCAAATAACAAATTGAGGGGTTGCAGTGATGCTCAGACAAGACGAGTTACAGGGTATGGAGATAGGCGAGATATACACCGAGGCGCAAATATTTGAAACTAAACAAGAATCCCGGCAGTACATCAGCAGACGCCGCAACTGCATAGCGCAGCTTGCCCGACGTGCGGGAACCCGCGTGGAGTTCTTCAACCACCACTGCGAGTCCGGCAAGCACCATCTGGGAGTTGTGGTATGCCGAGTGGTGGGTGACGCACGATGAAGTTCCTTGAACAGTTCCCCACCATCAACTCGGTAGTCGATTCAGCCATAGCAGCATGTGCGCACGGCGCACGGACGCGACGTTGCAAGACCGAAGTACAAATCACGTTCACGTTCACGCCGGACTTCTATGATTACGTAGAGGATGATGAAGAGGGTACCGTAGTCTGTGACGCCAAATTGGACTCAACCATCGGGTCTGTTTACGCAGACAGCGAGACGATGACCCAGGACTTCTGCAACCTGCCCGTCAAAATTCCGGCGCAAGGCGGTGAATGATGACCACCGCATTCTACAAGGGCAAGCCATGCAAGAAATGCGGTAGCACCAAGCGGTACCAGTCCAACGCCTCGTGCGTTGGCTGCACCCGGAGGCGCAATATCGACAGAGGCAAGGCGGAAACTGCCGCAAGACGCCAGGCCCGAAGCTGCACTGCCCCACCAGTTATGGCTGTTGTGTACCCGCCGCCCGCCAAGACCGAGGAAGAACTGCAAGCTGATTGCCAGGCCCGAAACAAATTCCTGCAAACGAGATGGGGGCAAACCGCATGACCGACATACAACCAGGAGGTGCCATGTCAACTATAAGGACAGAATCGGTAGAGATTAGGTACCACATATCGTTCTCAGGCGGTATGGGTAGCGCGATCAGTGCGCTAATGGCTTACGAGTACGGGCTGGACTTCACCCTGCTGTTCGCAGACACGCTGATCGAAGACGAGGACCTATATCGGTTCTGTGACGACATAGAGCGCGTCACGGAAACCAAGATTGTGCGCCTAGTAGACGGGAGGACGCCTTGGGATGTCTACGTAGACAAAAGATGGATAGGCAATACCAAAACAGCCCACTGCTCCACCGAACTGAAGACGATACCGGTGCGCAAGTGGCTGGACGAGAACGCCCTGCCAGACGAGCCGCTGGTTCTCGGCATGGACTGGTCTGAAATGGACAGGATAGAGAGGGCGGGGGGGAATTGGTCGCCTCGTCCGGTAGTGTCTTTGCTGAATGAGTTTAGGGTGTTGCGCCCGGAGTATGACGGAATCCTGAAGCGGTTTGGCATAAAGAAACCGAGGCTATACGACCAAGGCTATAGCCACAATAATTGCTCCGGCTTTTGCTGCAAAGCTGGACTAGGCCAGTTCAAGAGGCTTTACCGCAATAGTCCCGACGTTTACAAGTACCACGAGGAACAAATGGAGCTGGCAATGGCGAAAATAGGGCCAACGGCAAAACCGTTTTTGCGCAAGACGGACTTCGGACTCACATATTACCTAACACTGAAAGAGTACAGGCTTATGCTGGAAGCTGAACAAGAAGGAGAAATAGACGATGGTGCGGAAGGATGCGGGTGTTTCACCGATGACTAGCAAGGAGCAAACCGCATGACCGACATACTGTTAATCACCGCGCTGGTGACACACGTTCTGGTTGTGGCTGCAATTTGGGATTGGATGGCAGAACAAAACGATGAATAACATAAGAGGGGACCGAGTAGTGTTCAACACATTGAAGATTGAGCTGGTGTCGATGCAAGCCACGATGCCGACAAAGGGCACGCCCGGTAGCGCGGCATGGGATCTCTACGCAGCCGAAGAGGCGTTCGTTGAGGCGTACCAAACAGCCGTCGTCTGCACCGGCCTGAAGGTAGCCATCCCGGAAGACTTCGCAGGGCTTATCTGGCCGCGCTCCGGTATGTCAACCAAGCAGGGTATCAGCACGACCGCTGGACTGATTGATCCAGACTACAGGGGCTTGCTGAAGGTCGCCCTGGTCAACCGGACAGACCGTGATTATCACGTAGCCATTGGCGACAGGATAGCGCAACTGCTGATCGTTCGTGCGCCACTGATGGACATTCAGCAAGTGAGCCAGTTGGACGACCCGAATACCCGGTTGGGCGGTTTTGGGTCAACGGGGGTGTAACATGCAACACCTAGTCCCCGCTTGGGAACCCTGCGACTGCTGCGACGACTACCTGTGCAACATACACATTGGACACCATGTCCATGATTGTAGTTGCCCCGGCATTGACGAGTGGGTGGAGCATGGCGTATTCCCGTATGCCGACTGCCTCGACCCGGATGGCCGTATCATCAATGACGCTGGTATTGTCGTGCATATTGATACAACTAACAGTTGCAATAACAAACTAACAGTGATAGATTAAGCAACATCAACCAACCGAAACGAGTAAAGGGGTAATTATGCGTACTGCAAAGAAAGCAAGAGAAGACTTTTTGGCTATGGGCCTGTCCGCTTCCGCGACGGACCTTCTGGTGAAAGCAGAAGGCCACCAGCGCCATGCCGCCAGGGTGCAGGCGACACTGGACGCAGCGGTTGACGCTGTTGGTTGCTTCGCGCCTTGGGCTATCATGCTGGACCTCCACGGCACGAACGGGGCGTTTGGCTCCGGTGGCCGAGGCTCTGCCAGCCAGCGCAACCCAGTGTTCGCTGACTTGGGCAAGGGCCGATGGCAGGCCCGTGATGGCGGAGCCTACGGGCCGCTGCTCGGGATGCCTACTACACAATAACCGGAAGACGGCCTATAGTTTCGGCGTTCCGGGAGCTGGACGACAAAAGCCTCACACTGAGACTCTACTCAGTGGAGAGTCACATCTTCGCGTCACCAAAGATCAATATATTCGAACACAAAAATGAAGAGTGGCTGCCAACGGATCTGTACATGTACCACTTCGACAGCCAGGGTGCGCTTAACCGGTTCCTGCCCGAAATGACGGCGCTTGCCCGACATGCGGTACTGGTGTTCGGTGGGCACGTCAACCGAGAGGCAGAAGAGGAGGTGGCCGTAGTACCGCACGGTTTCGAGAACTACCCCACCATGCAACTGCAATTTTGGGGTGACGTGCTGCAAGTGTTGGAAGGCTACGCGGCTGAAGAAGAAGCCAAGTTAGACGCAACAATGGCCGCTATTGTAGCTGCCTTGGAGGAAGTATGAACGACAACCAACCGACTGCCCAACAGGCCCTCCTACGCGATCTGTTCGCCATGTCCGCAATGTCAGGGTTCATGTCTCGACAGTCTGTCGGGATGGCACCCAAAAGCGTTGCTGAGTACGCCTACCAGCTTGCCGACGCTATGCTTGCGGCCAGACAAACAACCAAAACGGGAGAATAAAACCATGAAATGCGATCTGTCTAATTACCCGGAAGTGCTCACGCCTACCGAAGTATGTGAACTGCTGCATGTAAAACGCAACACTCTAGCTATTTGGCGGTGTGGAGGACAAGGGCCTGAGTACTTCAAGGCCGGAAGGACGGTGCTTTACACAAGAACGGCACTGGCTGAGTGGATCGAGAGAAATAGCGTAAAGACAGGAGGTAGCCAGCCGTGAACACGACTTTCCTTCTGATGGCAGAGTTCGGATCCTGCCAGGTACCGCTGGACGACATTTGCCAGAAGTACCTGAACATGAACCCCCGCATTGCGGAACGCCGGGCTGCCGAACAGGCGCTGCCGTTCCCCTGCTACCGGGCGGGTAGCAAAAAAGGCCCACTGTTGGTGGATATGAACGACTTGGCGAACTACCTGGATGACCAGCGTAATTCGGCAAGGAAAGATTGGGAGGCGGTAAACAAATGAAACCATTCGATGAAGCAAAAGCGAAAGCAGGAGCCAAGGTCGTCACCCGAGACGGACGACCGGCACGAATTGTCTGTTTCGATTTGGAAGGAAGACAACCGATTGGGGCCGCGATAGAGAGAGAGGACTTTGACGGTGTAGTGTCCGAGGTTCTTCACTCTTTCGGGAGCGATGGCCGGTATTACACTGGTACCACCCAGGACAAGGATTCCAGCCTGGACATCTTCATGGCCCCCGATAAGAAATACTCAGCCGTCTGGATGTGCCGCGACGGTCGCGTTATGTGCTTGCCGTTCCCTTACGACTCGAAAGACGATTGGAAGAGCATCTGCCTGATGCGATGCGCGCAGCGAGTTTCAGATAGTGGAGTTCGAATTATGAAACAGTCCCGTTTCTGGAAACTCCAAGAGTTGAAAGAAATCGCCCTTCGCTACCGGCACCGCAACCAGTTCAAGAACGGCGACTTCAACGCCTACGAATGCGCCCGAAGGAACGGCCTCTTGGACGCGGTGTGTGCCCACATGACACCAGGGACGTCTGACCACCTGATTAAGTGGACCCTGGAAAAGCTCACGACCGAGGCCAGGAAGTACACCCGCAGGACGGACTTCTGTAGAGGGTCGAACCGGGCTTACGCTTGCGCCTACCGCCGCAAACTATTGGACGTGGTGTGTGCCCACATGACCCCCAGCCCCCACAAGAGACGCGCTAAGTGGTCACTTGAAGCACTCATGGACGAGGCCAGGAAGTACGACAGACGCTCAGACTTCTGGCGTGAGGCCACCAACCTGTACCAGTCTGCAAGACGACGTGGATTACTGGACGCCGTGTGCGCCCACATGGGAGGACAGCATGAACAAGTACGCTGAACACAGCAAGCAAGGCCAGGCCCGACAGGTGTTGTACGGCAAGATTTACCAGCCGGGGTTCGCCACTTGCCTGAAGAAGCGCATCCATGAGGACGAACAGGCGGCAATTAAGTTCCTGGCCGAGAACGGACACCCCGGCCAGCCATATCGCTGCCCACACTGCTACCGCTGGCATGTGACTACGAAGGAGGTGTTCAGTGGTTGAATTTAACAGTCAGTATCAGAGCCTACCGACTACCCGACAGGAGGCCGAGTCCACAGGCTCCAAGTGGTACTATACAGGCATACCCTGCGTCAACGGGCACGTTAGCACTAGGTACACGAGCAACGCCCAGTGCCGTTCGTGTGCGCAGAGTCATGGCGGCGGTAGAAATGTCACGCACCGGAACAGGTCGATTGCAGAGGTGAAGGAGAACATCAGCGTTAAACAACGCCGGAACCGGATCGAGGAAGAACTGGAACTGGCCCGGATCGAGAAACGGTATAGGGGGTATGATGAATAGCTACACACCGAAAGAAGGCTCAGAAGGACAGATCACCCTGGCCTTGCTTAAAGACTTGCAGCGCAAACTGGCAACGAATGACCAACGCATTGCCGAATTACAGGAACAGTTAGGGAGTACGAAATTGAGTTTAATCAGAACAACCGACAGCCGGGAAAGCGTTGCTGATAACCGCTTTAGGGGCGGGATTACCGAGGCCGAAGGCTCGTCGCAGTACCACGGAACCCGGTCGAAAACGACCGCTGGACGGTCAGGTGTTGAAACAGGACGGTTGCCGGACATAGAAGAACAGATGGTTCAGACAACTTGACAGAAATCGAAAGAGGGTAATCCGGGATACTATGAAACCTGTGAACCCAGTAGACGTATACCGTAGCATAACCAATAAATTCCCGATGCTTACTCAGCATGTATCCAAATTTTATTCTCAGCGCGGCCAGACTAAAGCCGCTTGGCCTAAGTGGTGCTTTCTCCCCGAAAGGGGGTGGGACCTGATGGCCGAGGCTGTGTTGGGCCGCGAGCCAGTAACAACAGATGAAAACCGGTGGGTGTGTACGCAAGTAATGACTCTCAGTGCTCTCGGGCCTTGGCGGTATACGCAGGGTATTTACCGGGTTGACGCCGATTTGCTTTCCGAATTGATAAGCACTGGGTTCGACGGTCCTGTACCCTCCGAACGATTAGCAAGGCTACCCGAGTGGTCAATATATGTAGAAACCCCAGGACTTATGTTCGATGGTGATAGCGTAGTTGGGTTCTGGGTGGCCGCAACCTGTTCTTCGGCATACCCCTATGGGGACGGCGAGTCACAAGACGAAAGACACTCGCTGCAATTTTGCCTACTGGTGCCAGAACGCTCACTTTTTCGCCTGGAGCACGTACCTTTAGGTGCCTGGACTGTGCGAGAGGCAATAGAGAGGAAACGAGCTACAAAAGAGAGAGTCATGTCCAGATACGGCAAAATTATGGTATCTGGCCCGGATGCCGACGCCAGCGAGTACAGCAAGCTGCTTGGTATTCTGATGTATATATGCTCAGACGCCCCGGAGATTGACGACCTTAAAAGACCGGGTGTTGGTCCGATAAAGCCAGAACCGAAGAAAACAAAGCACGGCTGGCGTCTGATCCCAGCTAAAGAAACGAGGGTTTGGACGGTTGGACATAACATAGGTGCTGAACTGCGTCGGGCCAAAACGGCACAACCGGGCGAACTTCGGCAAGGAACGATAAGGCCGCACTTGCGTAGGGGGCATTGGCACGGCTACTGGAAGGGTCCACGTACCGGAGACCAAGAGTTCTTCTACCGGTGGGTGGCCCCCACATTCGTAGTTCCTGCCAGGCCAAACTTCGGCCTTTGAAACAACCATTTATTGTATTTAAAACAGGAGGAGAGAGACCGTCGTGATTAAACCTATTGAGACAAGATATAAAGGTTACCGATTCCGAAGCAGGCTTGAGGCTAGGTGGGCGGTGTTTTTTGACGCGCTTGGCCTTGAATGGGAGTACGAACCGGAGGGCTTCGACCTTGGAGACGGCGTTTACTACTTACCAGACTTTAGAGTGGCATTAACCACCTACTACAGAACGGATGAGCCGCCTGAAAAAAGAACTATATACGTAGAGGTTAAAGGCGGCAGCAGCGCCGGTAATGAGTGCCCCATAGAGGACGTAGACAAGATAACAAGATTCTCTCAGACACTACATTACAACGACGAGTTTTGGTTCCTTGGCGACATACCGCAGCAAAGAGTGCTTTACGTGTTCCCAGTGTTTCACGCTCGGTTCCTTCCACCAAAACACCAACCAGGTGTACGGAAGTGGGAGTATTCGGTGTTTGCAGACATAACCCACCTCCTCCCACGAGGCATCGGTGTCTATACCAGCTCGATACAGCTAGAACACTTAGAGAATTTTTTTAGTTCTGATGTAGAGATACCTGCCTATTTTAATGAAAAATACGCCAAGTGTTTCAGGTGCTACCAACTTCCAGCAAAACGAGGATGGCGTATTTTTACAGAGGCTTTCGACAAAGCCAGACAAGCCCGTTTTGAACACGGCGAGTGTGGCTGAATTGCGCCTCGCAAAACAACCATTTATTGTATTTAAAACAGGAGAAAAAGACCATGAAAGGAACCACCACCACCGTATCGGCTGTAGCCAACCATGACGAGAGCCTTTTCTTAGCCGCACCGCTATACGAGCTAGAAGGCCCTAAAGTAGTAGACTTGATCTTTACACCCATAGTCGCTTGGGCGGTAGAGTGTGGAGTCGGTATGGGGGAACACCGCTGTTCAGCGTTTCCGGTTACAGCCAACGGAGATTTAATAAGAAGCGAAGATGTAAACGTAATTTTTAACACTTCCGACGCTAGCTGGTACGCATACGATAGGCAGGGCAAAGGTTTGGATAGCCTTATCCTGTATTTTAACGAGCAATGAGATTCGGTGACGCTGCATGACCGACATCCGTTTTAACGCACCCGAACACCTACCGCCAGTAGGGTGCCAGCTTCTCATAAAACTACCGGACGGTACGGTGCTCAAGGTCCGCCGTACCAGCCACATTCAGACACGCGACAGGGAGATGGAGTACGAGTGCGAAGACGGTACGATAATAACCGGACGACATTCCTGGACATATCCCTAGCGTAACACCAAGTCTTTTGGCTTGAGATTTGCATAGCGTTTGAGGGTCTGCCATGAAGAATCAAGCAGTTACGGGAGTTTCCGGTTTTCTGTAGCCCCGATGATGGATTGGAGCGCATCTTTTATAAATCAACGACTTACAAAAGCTATGCGCTCTATATGCGGACTCAGACTAAAGTAAAAGTGTGCGTGAACTTGCGACTCGTCAATCCGTCCCGTACCGCTTCCACCTCAACCCGGTGCTGTCCGGAGTAAACCGTCGGCCCCGGACGGATGGTCGCAGTAGCCACAGACAGCCCGGTTTGCGTCTCTACCAAAGCGTTGCTGCTGTTGTAAACCCGAACGGTGTAGGTGACGCCAGGCTCCGGCCCGATGTTGCCAGCCGTCCAGGCCGACAACGGACTTACGGTCTGAAGCGTTCGGTCACGGTGTGCCCAGGTGACGACGACGTTGTTGCTTGCCGTGACGGTAGTCGGAAAGTACGACCCCGCGATCTTGACATTGCCGGGAGGGTACGGACGGGCAAACCGGTTGTCCAGGGTGATGTTCACCGCAGTAGCCGAACCGATTGCCAGCACCGACCCCGGACAGCGCGTCAACGCCTTGTAGTAAACCAGCTCACCGTCAACGTGAGTATCCACGTCGTACCCGGCCAGGCCATCCGGTACGATAAAGATGCTGGCCCCGGTGGAGTGCGACTGCGGCAAGCTGTCGAGCACTCCCCGGCGTACCGTCAACGCGGTATCGCTGAAGGACACCAGCTCCATCACTTCCTCACCGACGTACACCAGACTCCCGGCTGCTATCTGGCTGAACAGTGACGGCCCGGAGACAGACAGTATTGTGGCGGCATAGTCAACGGTTGTCACCAACGTGCAGTGCGGTGTCCAGTGGCCGTTGCCGATGCTGGTGTAGGTGCTGTTGTTCGGGGAGGACTGCATGTCGTAGTTGCTGCTGCTCAACTGCGGCGTCCGGGCCAGCAGGATGCCAAACCCGAATTCCGCTGGGTAGTCGGCCCGGTTGGCTGCTGAGGTCAACTTGGCGACTGTGTAATAGGGCGCTTCGATAACCCGCTGCACGGTTACAGGCTGTGCCGTACCGCTGTTGTCCACCCAACCCACAGGCGGCGTGACAACATACGACACGTCGGGCAGGCCGAACACGTCCTCCACTGCCTCAATCCGGATGGTCGCCGCCTCTAAATCGCCAACGTCCATGACGGCAACCCGACAGGCGAGATTCGAAATGCCGAGATCCGGCCAGTTCAGAACGAACACCCCGCCTTCGTAAATCTCGTAAGCGGCCCGAGTGGCCGTGATCGAGACTTTCGCCAGGCCCCGGCTGCGGCTTTGCAGTTCCCGCTGTGCAACTCGGGCAGCCATGTCGGGATCCCGAATACCTGGCAACTCGATCTCTTGCGCAATGACCCTGCCCTGGTTCTGGATCGAAGCCAAGTCCTGCACCGTCACCGCGTCCAGTTCCCCATTATCTATACGAGTGTATTTTAATGTGATCTCGTTGACGATCTCCCCGGACCCCGCCCTGCCCAGGCTTTCCAGATTGCAGTTCGACGGGTCGAGAACCGGCAAGTCGCCAATGTCGTAGTCGTCCCGAATCAGCGTGATGAAAATCTTTCCTGTGGTGCGGTCCTGGTTCAGCGCCCCGTTGAAGTGCCTCAGTACCGAGGAAACGAAATTTTCTATGGTGGAGGTCTGGTTCCAGGGTAGGCTTATTCCGAATCCTTCGGTGAACAAGGCGTCCGCTGCTGCTTTGAACCGAACGTCGTCCAGATCGCTGATCGGGTACCCAAGACCCCAAGACCCATTTGTTAGACACTCGTATATTATATGTATCGGGTTGGCGTCATTGCCTATCCGGGCCTTGGCCGGGTACCATTTCGGGTACCGCCTCAACTTGACTTTGGGGGCTTTGAAGTAGGGATTTATGGCCGACCAGGCAAACCCGACTTGCGGTTGGATACCGCCGAAGAACATAGACATCACGCCTCTGTAGGCTGGAGTAGACCCCGTTATGCCCGCAGCAGATACGGAAGACACCAGGCTATCCAGAACCGGCTGGGTGTCGCCCCCAAGCATCACATCCACAGCGCCAGCCCAACCCCCTTCGCGTTCTTCACCGCCGAACAGGTCCGGTTTGTTTATGACTATTTGGCTGTTTGCCGTCACTGAACCAGTCCACGCGACCCGTTCACCGCCCTGGATCTCGACCACCTCGTCCACGGGACCGTGGCAAAACGTCAGCAGCACGTCCATGTAATACCAAAACCCGACGACCGCCTCACCACCACCGCTACCCATTGTTATTCTCCTTCACAAACGCCACCAGTTGAATCGCCATTTCGTCGCCAGTTGCCAGTATCGTTTCTTCCGGCAAGCCTTCGGCCATGAACAATGCCCAGTCCAGGCCATGCCGTTCAAAGAACACACGCGCACCCTTGTTGCAGTATTTCATCAGGCGCATGTCCTGGTGGGTAATGATCATTTCTTGCCGCCTGATTTGACGATGGCGCGGGTGTTAGCGTTGCCCCAGTACGCAATGTGCGGGTCTTTTATCCAGACCTCGCCAAAGATTACCGGTATGGGGGTACCGTCTTTCGTGACCGGGATGTCCAGCGAACCGGCTGTCGGGGATTCGCTTTTCGGCTTGGGTGTAAGCAGGTAGGCGACAGCGTTTATTGCAATCGATATGAGTACGGCAACAAGTATTTCCACAACACCTCCTAGTAGATTGGGGTACCATCAAACGGGTTTTTGGTTGGTGTGTGAGGGAACCCGCCGTAGTTGTTCTCGTTTCCGAACTTGGTTTGACAGGTACTTATGGATTTGTCGCAGCCCGGAAAAACGCTAACGATAATACCACCGGCAAGACCGGTTTGCGCACCGAGTAGAGTCAACTGCCCGGTTGACCCTACGCTGGATAGAATGGCCCGTCTCTCCTGCGCATTCGTGATGGGGTTTGTCCATTGGGCGTAGCCACCGGCAAACCGGTTGTCCGTACCGTGGACAGCCGCAGGCAGTAGCATGGTGTTGGTAGTGAACGAAGACACCGGGCCAGACGCCATGAACGTAGTGTTGCTCACTTTGCAGTCCGCCCCGTAGAGGACGTGCGGGCATTGACGTTGGAAATTCCGACGCAGGCCAAAGGTCTGAAGGGAAGTCCGAATCGGCTCACACATCAGGGTCACTTCGGTCTGCGACCAGTCCACGTTGAGCACCCGGCCTTTCCAAATGACCGCCGTTTCGTTGTCCGTCCGGTGCTTGCGGTAGATGGTAACGGACACCACACCGGACGGTACACCGGCTTTAAACAGTTCGGCAACCGGTAAGTCGCGTTGCGCTTTTATCTCAAGGCTCGCCTTGCCTAAGTCTGCCGTGTACTCGATACCGGCCCGTTTGATCGCCTTCGCCGCGTACTCCAACGCACCGACCGTAATGTTTTCGTCGCTGCTGGTGTAGTAATAAGACGACACCCCGGCGTAGTTAAATTGATATAACTCAATCGGAGTGCCTAAATGTGCGATTTCAGCCGCTAGAAATGTCATCTACTTACTACCTGAAAGGTTAATTCGCATTCAGCGACAGTGGTTGTCAACCAACGGAAGCCCACCTGGTCAGACGCCAGCCGGACCAACGGACAGACCGTAATCCGTTTTGCCGTTTGTTCGGTGATCAGCGTGCCGGGGCTGGTACCTATCTGCACGTCGATCAGGCCCGACAGATTCAAGGTTATGTCGGTCATGCGCCTGATGATGGTTCCGGCGTCGGTCGTTTCGAACAGCACCGCAATAGGGTGTCGATCCGGGAAAAGCCCCAGGTCGGAATGGTTGTCGTGGATCCGGAAACCCGTCCCGCCGCTTGGCAGGGTACCGGACAGCCGGAAGTCATCGCTGAACAGGTTAACGAAAACCGGCGTGTGTCTGCCCTTGAGCCTGCCCAGCATCGACCGGAACGCCTCGATGTCGGCCCTACCGTCCAGCAGGTAGCGAAGACGGTACCCGGTGTTCGGGTAGTCGCGGCTGATCGCTCGCAGGGAGATACCCGCGAGGTAGTCTATTTCCTCTACCGGGTAGTCGAACAGCAGGTCCACGCCGCTTGCGTAATTCGGTCTGCGGTTGATGACCTCGTAGCCGTCCAGGGTGAGACTCGCGGCGGCAACGGGCAGGTACGGGTCGGTGTTCTGCGGGACACCCGCGAAAGAGAAGTTGCCCTCTATAACGCTGTCGGTGAGCCGCTGCATAGTGAAGTTCTGCGGCAAGAATACGACGGCTCCCGGATAAACGGCTGTGCCTGCGTCGAAGTTCGCCCCGAGGGGTTTCTGAAGCGTAATCGTGCTGGTCGTCTTGCTGGCTATTTCGTGTGTCTCCACCAAATCGCCAGCGTTGATGAACACTATGCTACCTACCGAAAAGCCCTTGTTGGTAGTCACCACGTTGATAACAGTATCCCCGGCTGTTGCTGCCGTAGTGAGGGAGGACTTGTCGGTCCAGACGGGCAACCCGAATGTCTTGTTCTGGAACCCCAGGATGTCGAAGTAGGCGTTCCGCCCCTTGTCTCCGGTCAACAGTACGGAATAGGACCACGACCTTCGGGGCTTGCTTCTGATCTGTTGCCGCTGTTCTTCGCCGGTAAAGCTGCTGCCAATCGTCGTTCGCCATTCCAGTGTCTCATTCACCTCTCTTTGCCAGTTTGGCGGGTAAAAGAAGGGAATAATGCGGGTAGCCGATATGCTGAAGCCAACCGCTTCGCTGCTTACGATCCAGCCCAGGTTTAGCGCAACAGTAGCAGGCCCGTCTTGCAGCACAGTTATTTCGTAGATCCTGAACGACAGCGGCGTCAATGTGAACGGTGCAGTCTCCCCGACTACCTCAACACCAGCGTCGTTTGCGAGGCTGTCGGACGCTACCAGGCGGTCTTCGGTGTAGGCGTTCCACAGCACGGTCTGCGTCGAGGCGTTGGCAGTCACGTTGCCCAGGTCCAGCACAGCAGGCAGGACGTGAATCCGGTTGTAAAAGTAGTCATAGAACGACGGCATCAGCTTGCCGTTCGCGCTTTTGACGTGCGTGTCTGCCCTGGCTACGGACGTTTTACTACCGACCCGCAAATTGTCCATCGCGCTGAACAACTGTTGCGGCATTACCCCAACAGGCGGACGGGTCCAGGTGCCTGCCGTCGCTCCCGCAGGGAACGTGAACGGGTAGGCATCAAGAACCAGCGTGACCGGCAAGACGGACATATCAGTTCACCCGTCGATAGGCGAAACCGTAAGGCCCTGAGTTCAGGACAGCGGTGTCCGGGTTGTCTGCATCACGGTATTTCCGCATGGGGAACAGGTACCACGTATCCGCGCCCAGTGCGATAACGCCTTTCCCGCCGAAATACTTCAGACCGCAAGTCGCCATGTTAAACGGCACACCGATGATGCACCTCAGCAAGTGCGAGTAGACGTAAATGGGGAACAGCAGCGTCCGTCCCACGAAGTCGTTATACAAGTAAGGCGGGTAGTAAGGGCTAGTTACCGCGAACGGTAGGGAGCCTGTCGAGTTCGTGCCGGTGTTGGAACTCATGCTAGTTATGGTGCCGTTGACGCGCGCATCCCTACCGTGGATGTGCACTTGCCCTGATGGGGAGAAAGGTAGATTGTGCCCGGTTGACACTACCTGTCCTAAGTTGGACCCCATATCCCATGTCGTCCCTGTCGAGTAGTCGCCATCGGTAAACGCATGAGTCTTGTCCAACACCCCCACGCCGCCATGCCAGAACTCCCCCGGCACGTCTTCAACAACGAAGTGCAGGTAGTCTGGACCACCGAAAAACCAGTAGGCCGTCAACGGAAAAGTAAAAGCCCCAGTACCGGTTGCTTTCGATCCTGCGTAAGAGGTACCAGGCTGCGCGGTCATCGCCACACCGTTCGGTATACCCCGTAACGGTGCAGGTGTGGATCGTGTTGGCTAAGCTGGTTGTGTCGTAGTAGCCGAAACCGAACTTCTTCCCGGATGACGACTGAAGGTAAGTCGATATGGGGGCTGTCCCGGTGTTCCCGAGAAGGGTCCAGCCTAGACTGTTGATGGCAAACGTGCGAAGTTTAGTCCACAGATCGGAGATGCTTGTCGCTACGCCGGTTTCAAATGCCATTATGACAACCTCACTGCGGCCCAGTCATACCAGGCCGTTCTTGAAATGTTGGGTATCAGGAGGTAGTTCTGTCCCGATATGCTGATGATGGTACCCGGTGACACTACGGCCCCATTCTGGTCAAGCCCGGACACCCAGTTCACGCCGTCCAGCTTGCCCAAGACGGAAGGCAGGGAGTCTGTTGTCACCAGTTCCAGCGCCACCAGATTGAACGTGCCGTCACTGTTTGCCCGGCTGTCCGGTTGTACTGAGTTGCTGGCCCCGTGTAAGCCGGACGACGTAGGAGTTATGTACCCGGCTCCGGCGGCATAACCGTCTGCTATGGTGTTCCTGTTATATACGTCAATCCACTTTGCAGAAGGGAGCCACAAGCTACAAGCGTTCTGAACAGGCGCGGCGAAGTGCCGGTGCCCAAGGAGGTCTGAGATCTGTGCGCTGAACGAGTCGTTAGTGCCACCGAGGAAAAACGGGTAGGCGTACTCTTCGAGGGTCGGGCTGGAATAGGGCCGGAACAAACCGATGTAGAACATAGTCCACGCGGTACCGGCACGGACGACGCACAACAATCGTTCCCCGTTAGCCATGAGCCAGTAGTCCATCTGGTCGTTCCACAGGGTGACGTGCTCAAACCGGGAGAACGGCTGCACCTCGAAATCAGTGTTCCATGACGGGCTGGCTCCGTAGTTGCCGAAGTAGCCTGCGATCTCGAAGTTGCCGTAAGCGCCTGCGGTACGAGTTCGGATACCGCCGAAAATCTGTTCGTCCCCCGACATGCCAGGAGCAATGAACATCCACTCTTTCCGGTTGTACGGCGTATCAGGTGAGGAGCCTACCTGCGTTTCGTACTTGATGTCGGTCCAGTTGTACGCACCTAGCGCCGTTGTGCAGAACGTGTGAATGGCGTCCAGCAGTGCGTAATGGTTTGCTGCTGCTGTACTGCCTGCGATGGTTCCCGAAGTGAATGCCATAGGTTACGCCAGTAAATTCTTGATGCTTGATTTGTTGGCCCGGATGACGTTGATAATCGCCCTCTGCCCGTCCGTTGTGTTGACACCTTCGGAAACAACAGAACCACTGTCTATTGTATTCACAATTTTAACTTGTGTCGAGTTGCCGCCGCCACCGTTGGCCGCGTTACGAGGATCACCTTTCGCCAGGACTTCCTCGCCTTTCTGAAGGATCGCTGGAACTTCCCCGGCCTTCAGGCCCGGCATACCGCCTGAGTGGTACCGTGGAGCACCAGCGAATAGGCTGGGATGGACAGTCCGACGTACCCCACCGGGCCGTCCGATTATCGCTCCGGTGTGTGCGACAGTGGCGCTCACCGCACTGGCAATCGTACCACCTACGCCACCTCCCGCAGCCCCACCGAGGGCTTTTAGTATCGCTTGCTGTATTATCATTTGGGCTATCTGGCGCAAGAAGTCAGCCGCGAAGTTTCGGAACGCATCGCCTGCGTTCTTGAACGCTTCGGACAGGCTGCCCGTTCCGTCGAGGACTTTACCTATGCCTTCGCCCAGGGTTCCGATAGCCCTTGCGCCGCCTTCAGCAATGTCCTTGTTGAAGCTGGCCCCAAGCTCATTGACGCTGCCTTTGAACCCGTCTATTTTCGTATTGAGCTGTTCAACTTTCGTTGTGTCACCAAGGGCTGCGGCCATACTCTGTGCTGCCGTCGCTGCGGCTATCAGCTTGTCCCGGTACTGGCCGGTGATTTCGTCCAGCTTGATCGCGGCTTCGAATTCATTTAGCCGTCCGTCCAGCAAGCGGGTGTTCACAGCGTCGATCTGCGCGTCGCGCTGTGCCAGAAGGTCGTTCAGCTTTTTCTCTGCTTCGACAAGCTGTTCGTTGGCGAACGCCTGCCGTTCTTTCTCCTGCCGAATGACGGTGAGCTTACCGACCAGGAGGTTTGCTTCTTGCGCAATCGCAGGGTCGATGACGCCTTTGGACAACGCCTCGCTGATGGTCTTGAATATTTCCGAGTAGTCATCGGCAATTAGGGCCAGCCGGTCTTCCAACGTGGTTGCGCTTTCTTCGGCAATCTTGCGTTCGGTGTCGGCAATGATCTGAGCGATTTTGTCGCGCAGGTCTTCAGCTTGATTGCTTTCTTGGCTGCTTTGTCACCATCAGGCGGACGGAAATATCGGCCCGTTGGTTTGATCACCACCGGTACTGATCCAGGCCGCCTGTCGGGATTTCGAATGCTGGTTTGAGCCTGTCCGCAGCGTCTTTTTCAATCTGGATAAACGCGGCAACCGTGTTGTCGCCAATCTCGGCCAGGGTATTCTGGAAGTCTTTTTCAAGCTGTTGCAGTTCTTTTACTGCTTCTTGCCTACCTATTGTCGCGCTTTCGGCCATGCCGGAGCCGATCCCCTCGATAGACTCCTTGATGCGGTCGATAGCCGCTACCATATCGTCTTGCCCTGCGAGTTCAGCAAGGTTTCGAAATGGGTTTAGCAGCGTTTCTGAAATGCCTACGGCGATCAAGGCCAGGGACGACAGGATTATTTCGCTCACGCTGTGGAATGCTATCCGTGCGAGGATAGGTAACTCCTTCCACATGATCTTTATGGCCTCGAAAGCCGCAGTGAACTCACCGCCCAGGTAGACAGTGAACTTGCGAGTCTCCACGGTGCCTGTCGATATAGCACCGCCATGATAGCGAAACCCAAACGAGCGCAAAGCCTTTCAGGAGGCCCAGCGCACCAAGAAAGCCCAGTGCCGCAGCAGCTGCCCCGCTGGCGTTATGGCCCGCCAGTTTGTAGAACCATAACGGCCAGACTGGATACGTAACGCAAGAAGCCTACGGACAACAAGCCACCTAGTATCAGTCCCATTCGGTCCAGGTTGCTAACCACCCACACCACGCCCTCAGCAACGGCGAAAAATCCCTTCCGCAAAGACGCTATCCCTTCCTGGAACCCCTGCGTCTTGAATACTTCGGTGAGTTTCTTTATCAGTGCCCCGAGTCGGTCCTGGAACTCCTTGTTTGCAAACGCCGCCCTGAGGTCGAATACCGCGTTCTGGAACCGGCCAATCTGTTTGTCCAGGGTTTGCAGGTCTTCATCAGAATTCTTGTAGGTTTCCCGCAACTTCGCGGCCAGTGGTATGAGGGCTTTGGACGTAATCTGGCCCGTCTCCAACAGCTTCGTTACTCGCTGTGTGGCCTGTTCCAGCGACTCGTTCGGCTCCTTCAACGCACTGACGAAAGTGGAGAACGCGCCTGGAAGACGCTCACCGAGTTGCTGTCTGAGTTCTTCGGTATTGACGGTTCCCTTTGAAATTATCTGTTCTATTGCGTAGAAGACGCCTTCGACTTGCTCACCGTCCAGGCGCAACTTCGCCGCCGCCTCAGTGAACGAGTTGAATATGAAGTTTACCTGCTCCTGTGCGAACCCGGACGCCTTACCGGCAATCGCCAATTTAGAATACTGAGTGGATAAGGTTTCAAACGACAAACCCAACCGGTCTGCTTCTGCCCGGAGCTGCCTGTAAAGTTTGGCTGTCTCTGCGGCATCACCACCTGTGATCAGCCCGAGTCGGGAATTCACCGCAGCGAGTTTCCGCGTGACCTCCATGGACTTGTTGACGTTATCTATCGCCGCGAACAGACCGACATACGCACCTACGGTAGCGAGGATCTGCCCACGCATACGCTGGAACAAGTCGAGTGCCTGGCGACCGCTGGACGGGATCAACTCGAAACTCTTTGCCGTCTTCTTGTTCGCCGTTTCCATCGACGCAAGACTGGTTGTCGCCTGCCGAATGCCGCCCACACTACCTGTCGCGGCAAGGGCAAGCCGTTTTTGTGCGTCGGCCAGGTTGTCAACAGACACCCCGACACCCAGCAAGCGGTCCTTGTATCCCTGCAAGGTGCCTGCTGCCTGCCGGTATGCCGCCGAAACACTTTCCAGTTCCCGTTTCGAGTCCCGCAATTCAGAATTCAGTGCTTCGGTAGGTCCGGAAGACGCGAGGATCTGCTGGCTGAGGCCGCGCACCTTGTCTTCCGCCTGCTTCAACGCTGTACCGAACTGCGCTACCGCCCCGGCCTGGTCCTGGTACTTGTCAATCAGTTTGCTTTGCCCGAGGGCGGCGTCTTGCGCACGTTTCAGGCCGGTAATCGCAGCCCTCAGTCCGTTTATCTTGTCTTCCGCCGAGTCGTTGCTGGCCCCGATCTTTTTGATAGAGTCCGCGTACTCGTCAACCGAGTTGCCCCAACGCCTCAATACTGCGTTCCGCTTTGGTCGCAGGGTCCAGGATCTCGCGGATAGCCGCCGAGACTTTCTGAATCGGTACCGCCGCACCGGTAAACGCACCGTCTATGGTTGCCTTGCCCAATCGGTCGGCTGCTTTGGTCGCGTCTTCGGCAAGCCGGGACGCCGCTTGCCTGGCTGCTTTTGCCCCGGTGTCGAAGTTCGTTATCTCGTTGCCGACAGCATCCAGCCCGGTGCGGACTTTGGTTGCCACTTCGACCAGCTTGTTCTGAGCACTCACCAAGTCGGTAGTCTCGATACCGTAGCCTTTCAGGGCTGCCGTTACTCTCTCGACGCTGGCCGCTTTTCGTTCCAGGGCTTTGTTCGTGTCGGCGGTAGCGGCCTGTTGCAGCCTCGCGGATCTCTCCTGCTCAGCAAGAACCCCCCGTAGTTCCTTCTCTTTAGCAATCTGGTCTGCGAGCTGCTTCTTGCGTTCGGCCTGTGCTGCCTGCAAGGATCCCAGCGTGGCCTTCTGCTTGGCGAGTGCGTCGTTGGCTGCGGCAACGGCGGCCTTCTGGTTCAGGACGGCTTGCTTGTCCTGCTCCGTGGCGTTGGCGTTTTCCTTCAACGCAGCCGACATTTCCCGCAGGATTCTAGTCTGGTCTGCGGCTTCTTTCTTCAGCGCCTTACGACTGGCCGACAGCCGGTTTATCGCCGCAGCTTCCTCTGTTGCGGCCTCTACCGCTTTGACAGACGCGGCGACTTCGGCTTTCTGATTATCGAGGTTGGTCTTTGCTGCGGCTTTTGCAGCGTTGAGCTTTTCCAGTTCAAGCCGCTGGTCTTCCAGCTTCTTCGCCAGTTGCTCGGACGCTTGCGTTTCGGCCTTGTACTTGTCGAGTTGCCCCTGCTGATCCAGCAAGGACTTACGGACAGCTTCAAGTTTGTTGAGTTCTGCCCGGAGGTCGCCCATGCTTTTCTGAGCATCCGATGACGAATCGGCCAGCTTGTCCTGAGACTTGACGAGATTGTTGATGACCTCTTCGACCTGCCCAAGCGTCTTGGTGAGGTCGTCTTTTGCGGTCAGTATTAACTTGACTTCGCTATCTGCTGCCATCGTCGTTCAATCTCTCAATAATCACCCGGAAAGTTTTGGAACTGCCTGTGTCAAGCAACGAGGACACCGCGTTCTGGACGAGAACCGCTTGTGTAGCACTCGCACGGTTCTGTCGGTCTGTCGCTATCTCCACTTCCTCCCACAACGAACTCAGCGGGTACCGGTGGGCTTCTACGTGGCCTTCGGACAGCAAGAATGAAACGTCTTTCCGAAGGTCGTAATACCAGCGTTGCGCTAGGCTTGTGCGGTCGCTTCGGACAGCGTTTTGAGCGCCGGGGCTGCCATCTGCAACAGGCCGCTTATGTTGCTTGCGAACTTTCCCAGGGCTTCAGGTTCCGCGAACGTCAACCCGACTACCGCCATGAGCAGTTCCAGTTGCGCCGGTCCGGGAATCTTCAACACGGCTTCGTACTCTCCCGGTTCGTCGGCTGCTGCGGCAATGATCTTTGCCAGCAACACTTCCGCTTTCTCGGAAAGGTACTGAATAGCAATCTTCAGAACGGCCTCCTGGCCTCTTTCCGTGTCGGAAATCGCCACCAGCAGCTCGTTGAACTCTCGGGCATGAGCTACAAACAATTTCGTTAGGTCAGCAAACGAGAGGCCGCGAACCGCGACCTCCTGTCCTGCCACTTTCACGACCCGCTTTTCAATCTTCAGGTCTGCAAGAGACATACCCTACCCCTTAGCTGTAAACCGGACGACCGGTGATGTAGCACGCTTCGGTCGCGTCGTTTTTCTTCAGGATCTCAACATTGAACGGGATGGTCTGCCAATCGTCACCTTTCAGGGCGAAGTCGCCGTTCGGGGTGATCTTGACATCCGGCCAGAAGAACGAGAAGTTGTCGCCTTCAGGGTTGTCACTGATGTACCGCAGTGCGCCTTCTATGGTGCCTTCAGACGCGGTAATGATCCGGCTGAACGTAGCCGCCCGAATGTCGTAATCGACTTCGACGTTGGCCGCGTTGGCGATTGTTCCGGCTTCCAGGATTTCCAGGTGTCCTGTGTCCAGGTTGACCACGTAATCGGTACCTGCCGTGTAAACGGGGGTTCCGGAAGGACCAGATACTACGACGTTGGTCAGACCACCCAACCCTTGCGGACGGTTGGTCGTCTTACCGATCTGGTAGAAGTAGCCCTTCTTGACAGCGGTAAACGTCTCGGTCTGTGTAGTCAGGAGGGTCTGCGTCACGGCGCTTTCAGCACCCAGGAAGAACAGCGCCAGGTTTTCAGGGCTGATGTTGTCCGTGATGAAGGTAGCAGAACGGTTCAGTTCAAGCTGAACGGACTTGTCCTTGGTCTTCACACCGGCGTCACTTGAATAGTGATCCAGGTTAGAGGATTCAGAGGTCAGACTTACCTCTGTCGTGTTTCCGAAATATCGTTCCCCTGTACCGACCTGCGTACCTGTCGTGAACTTGTCAAAGTACAACCGACCGCGACCGAGGGTTTGGTTATTAGTTACTGGCATTTCAAATCTCCTGATTGATCATACAACATTTGGTTGTTTTAGCGCCGAAACCTTACGGGTCGCGCAAGTCTTCCGCTACCCCTACTTCCAGCCTCAGCCAGCAGTACGCAGTAGGAGAAATTTCGCCCGGTGGAGCGCACACGCCAGGTTCCATCCGGAACGAAGCGGCCAGCCCACCGAGGCTGTATTCAGAATTCTTCGGGTCGAAGTTTGCAGACAGACATTTCTTTATGTCGGCCAGCAAATCGTGAGCCGGGTCCGTTGGGTTTTCAAAGTCGTCCTTGATGAAGCCCTGGATGAACAACAGCCACATATCCTTTTGTCGCACGCTGTTATCTGCCCTGAACGGTTCCATGTCGGACTTCGGGCTTTCGAGAATCGTGATGCACGGCAACGGTTCATCCCGGCCTATTACCGCCACACCACGACGCACCGACCGAACTTCTGTGCGGTACCCGTTAGCGTGGGTGATCGTAGACAGTTGTTCGGATAATTTCTTGAGGATTCGCAATCGCTTACTGTCAGACATTGCTTAACCTCTTGAATTGTCGAGAGAACTCACTTGCCATCATGGTAGGAATTCTCCCCGACTTGACGATACCTAATCGGACTTCACCGAACACCTGATCGACGGACGGGCCGTAGACCAGATACAGGTTGCGGTGCTTTCCAAAGGGTTTGGCCTGGTACCCGGTACCCCGGATTCTTTCGCCTTCCTTCAGTCGCACTACCAGGCCGACGTTCCCGGACTCCAGGTCGCCTCGCTTGAGGTTGATTAGAAATCCCGGAGTTGTCGCACGGTCTGCACCGGTGACGGAAATACCCGTCTTGATACGACCCTTCACGTTGATCCGTACCGGGTTGTTGCTTCCGCGTCTGCCGGTCTTCTTGTCCGTTGCAAACCGGGCAAGCGAAGTAGGACGTTTACGTGCGGTAATCTCTGCCCGTAGATTTTCGTTAACCGACTTCTGCACCTTCAAACGCTGGTTGTCCTCACCGGACAAGTAGCTGGCCCCGAAGTTGATCTGTCGCAGGATCTCGTCTGCCGACATTTTCCTTGCCGCTACGGCGGTTTTGTTCAGCGCAAACCGTCCTGCCTGCATGGCGATGTCGGGCATTTCGGCAAACCGTCTGGCGAACTCTTCCAGTCCGGATATGCTGATCTGCAAGTCGTAGCGGTTAGACATCCAGCTTCGCCTCCCAAAACCGAACACCGGCCTGGTTCACTTCGGTTTCGAATACCGTCACGTAAACCTCGCCTGTCGGCATTGTCACCCGGCCACCCTTGACCACTTGGATTGAAGGATCGAGAAACGCCAGTCTCACTCCTTCATCGAAATGTTCAACGTACCCAATGCTATCTGCATCGCCTTGCCTGAATACTTTTGTGTGTACTCGGACTTTCGTCAGCGTCCAGTGTTGGGAATTCGGGCCGACGTACTCCGCAAGCAGGCCGAAGGTGTCTTGCACCGTCGTCTGCATTTGTCGTTTCGTTTCAGCCCAACCCATAGTCAATCCAATCCTAAATCAAGTGCTTCAGCTTTTTTCGCTTTGCCTTTTTTCTTCGGTTCTGGTTCTGGCTCTACCAGTTCCAGTTCAGCTTGTTCCGGCTCCGCGTCTACCGCGATGGCCAGGCCAGCCGCTATCAGTTCTGCCGCCTGCGCTTCAGCAACTTCGTGAATCCCCGGCTCCAGGTAAACCGTCTTACCGACGAGCATGTCCACTGCCTTTCTCGCTTTCCGGCAATACTGCATCTTCTTTTCTGGGACACTGATCCCAACCGTTTTAAGTACCTGTACCTTCATCACGACCTCTTCGTTTGAGTTAAAGCGGGTGTATTTCAACCCGCCCAGTTGTTACGCGATTACAGCAGCAGACAGGGTACCGTTGATCCTGCGAGGAACCATCAGCGGGGCTGATTGGGTCATCAGGTAGGTAACGGACGGGTCGGGCTGTTTCCACATTTTCGGGAACAACTCAAGTGTCTGGAACGAAGCGTCACTATCCATGATCGCACCAAAACAACGAACACCTTTGATCGCTTCAGAAGGCGCGGTACCGATGACGGTTTTGGAGTCCAGGAACTCGGTGCTTACGCCAGCGTCACTGGTGTACACGTCGTAGTAGGTCCAGATTTCAAACTGGCCGATACGCAGACGGGGCTGAGCCACTTCCGCACCGTTCACCGGGGCGATAGTCCCGCTGATGTCCACAGCTCGTCGCTGTTCGATGTACGCCTGGACAGAAGCGTTGCTGATGAAAGCATCCCAGGCATCCAGGCCCATCGTGAAGCGGACAATCGGATAGCCGGTAGACACCTGAACCAGACGTGACCAGGTTTCCAGGTCGGCCAGCGGGGTACCCGTTGATGCGCTCCATAAAGCAGCACCGGACAGTGTGATCGTTTGACCTGCCGCGCGTCCGAATGTGAGGTTCTGGGTCTCGTAGGCTTCACCAGAAACAGTCACGCCACCAGTGATGATAGCCTGTGCGGCCATCCACTCACGTCTGCGCATGTGCATCTTGTTGTGGTCGCTGATGATACCAGCCACAGCGGCGTCGTAACGCTGTTGCAGGGACATGGAACCGGTCAGTTGCTCACCGGCACGACGCAGTTGGATCTTGTTAGGATCGACAACAGCCTTCGGCTTCAGGTAAGCAGGCGTAAACACTTTCGTGCTGTAGCCGCGTTGTGACATCACTTTACCTTCGACCATCGGACTCACGAAAGGAGCCATGCGCCTGTCTTCGTCGATCAGGTCAAACAGGATTTCCTGTTTATCCGAGGTGTAAGTATCGGGGAAGCACAGATCAAGCCAGTACGAACTGATCGGCTCCATTTTTCCAATGACTTCGAGCAAGTCAGAAGTTGAGTATAAATCCATCGTAGTTTCCTCTTAGCCGATGTTCTTGATTGAGATGGACGTACCATCGAATGCTTTTGCCTTCAACACGGCGGTTGTGTAACCGGCGTGCCATACCAGTGCTGCGGGATTGAAGCAGCCGGAAATGTAGATGTTGCCTACCGCGTCGGCTGAAGCAGAAGCCGCAGACTCTACCGCAATACCTACTGGTACCTGCGAACCGTCACTTGCTGCCGGGTCACTGATGATGAACTTGCCGGAAGCGGCAACGCGACCGACGACTGCATACCTGGCGATAGCCGCACCGGTAAGGAAGGTTACAGGGAGAGTCGTAACAGCGGCGGAACCGGCGAACAACTCAGGATTTGACGTGGAGCCAGCAGCCCCGAATGATGCTTTGTATTCAGACATTTCTCATATCTCCAAAAATTACTTTCGACCGGTTACAACTTTGAAGTTACGGATGATTCTGTCCGAAACACTCAATTCTTTTTCCCCTGAACCCACTTCGCCACCGCCGACATTCGGGTGTTCGATGGAGTCCATCACCTTAACGAAATCGTTAGCCTGTTTGGCTTCTGCTTTCGGGGCTTTGCTCAGCAACGCGACAACGGCGTCTGCGGCCATATCGGTTTCATAAGCCAGGTGTTCTGCCAACTCAGTCCGTCCTGCGGCTTCTGCCGAAGTGAGGATCGTCTTGATACGGGCTTTTTGATCTACTGCCGGTGCTGCGGCAACAACGGGAGCCGCAACTTCTGCTGCTACTACCGGTGCGGCTTCAACTGGTGCGGCAACTACGGGTGCTGCTGCGATTGGGGTTACTGTGACCTCTGCCCCTTCAGAGTTATGTTTTGCAGTCATAACTGTTTTCCTGATTGTGGGGCTGGAAAGCCCGCTGATAAATGACGCCATCGCCTCGCTGGGAGTCTGGATAGCGTCGATTAAACCCCTCGCCAGTGCCTCTTCCGAGTCGTACATTGCCGCCTCAGTATCTCGCACGTCTTGGGCATCAATTCCCCGGTTGTTTGCAACCACGGAAACGAAGTTGTCGTAAATTCTTTCTACCGAAGCCAGCATGGATGACTTAACGGATTTCGGTAGTGACTGGTATGGGTTGCCGTCCACCTTATGCTTGCCCGCATAAATGAACGTGACCTCGATACCTTCCTTCTCTAAGTTCTTTTCGAAGCTAACGTGGGTAGAAACCACACCGATACTTCCAATGGCGGCGGACGGCATGGCGACTATCCGGTCTGCGGCTGTTGCCAGCGAGTACCCGCCTGATGCTGCCATGCTGTTCACAATCGCCATCGTCGGCTTCTTGCGGCCTCGGGTTTCAGCAATCTCTGCGGCCAGCTCGAAGTTCCCTGCGGCCTGGCCGCCCGGAGAGTTCACGTCGAAAACTATCCCTTTAACTTCTGGTCGGTCCATCGCTGCGTTGAACGCTGAGCGTATGTAGTCATAGCCTGTCGCAAATCCGTAGGACCAGGACATGCGGTTCATCAGAACACCGAGAATCGGGATTACCGCAATACCGGTTTCCGGCTGGAAGTAAAACCCGTCGTCGTCTGCCATGTAAGACACTGAAGCCAATTCGATACACGCCGGTTCTTCAGCGCCTTCGAACATATCGCGCAGGGCGATGTCGCTGATTGCGCCAATCTGATTCGGGTCGATAAGTACCGGCCTGCCGCTGGCGAAACTACTCAGAAACTTCATTGTCGCCCTCGTCTGCTTTCTGGTCTGCCTGTTGCGCTGCGGCCTCTGCCTGCTGTGCAGCTATGGCGGCTGCACCGAAGGTGAGCCCCATAGCCTTCATCATCTTTTGCTCCCTGGATCTCTGCGCGAATACTTCGCGGAAGTCGAGGCCCAACTGAGCGCATTCCTTTTCCCAAGTAGACAGGCCACCGTCGATCCGCATCAGTGCGGCTTCGGTTTCTTTCTTCTCGTCAATCTGCCCACGACTTGCACCAATCCAGGTACACTTGCCGTAAGCCTCTGCATTCATCGACTCCCAGAAGTTTGGGGCGTTTGGCGGCAACGGGGCTTCGCCTCGCGCCATTTCCTCTTCCAACCACAGCATGTAAATGGCTGAGGCGAACCGGTCTGCGACCTGCGCCTTTTTGGCGTTCATGTGCTTCCAGGTTTCGGCCATGCTGGCACGAGCACTGGAATAGTTCGTCTTGGTGTAGTCGCGGCTGAACTGCTCATACGACAGACCCAACGACGCCGCTATGTGGCGAAGCAGGGACTCTTCGAAGTTCGAACCGACGCCACCGGGGCTTGCCGCGTTCTGCATCTTGAGCTTGGTGCCCGGAAACAAGTGCGGGATTTTGGCCCCGTCGATTTGAAGGTTCTTGGCCGCACCCGCGTAAACCTGAATCTGGCCCAAGTAATTGTTGATGAAAGCGTCGGTGTTGGACGTGCCAGCACCCATCATTTCATAAACCGCTTCACTCGGTAGTTCGGACTCAATCGTCGCTGCATACGTCGCGTTGATGACGGCGTTTTGCAGAACGATGTCCTGATACTTTTTGGTCATCTTCATTTGCTTGAGCACGGATACCATCGCACTCACGCCGCGAGACTGGTCAATCCGCAGCGGCTCGTAAATGTGAATGACCTGCCGACGCCCCCACGTAGTGAACGCCGGTACCCGCCTGAACTCATAACGCTGCGCGTCGAACCACTCGGACGGGTGCGCTTTCCTGATGTGATAGGCTATCGGTGCGCCGAAGGTGTCTTTCTCGATACCGCGTTTGATCTTCTTGTCGTCGGCCATGCCGTCCGGATTACTCAGCCGGTCGGGGTCTACGAGCTGGATCATGGTCTGGTAGGGGCGCATGTTCTTCCGCGCCCACTCCGCAGTAGCCAGGATCTCGCCGGTGTAAACATACGTTGCAATAGCCAACCGGACTATCCCGGTGAACGTGAGGACGCGGCTTGCGTCAACGTAGTTGCGCGAGCTTTCAGCCCACAGCGAGAACTTGCTTTCAACGTAGCTTTGGAATTCGTCTGCCCACTCTTCGGTCAAGCCCAGCATCTTGTAATCGGGCGCGGCGTTGAGCCTGAACTGCCCACCTACAATACTGTCCTGCCACATAGAGGTAGCGCCGGAGGCGTACCCGTCGTTGCGGACCATATCGCGGCTGCGGGAATCCAGAACCGGCTTGTCGGAATTGATTTCCTTGTCGGCGGAAATAGAGGGAGGTGTCCACGACGCCATTTCGTAAGCGAACTTACTGGCCCCTTCGTGCGCTCCACCCAGAATTGCTGCTTGATTGACTGCTACAGACATCAGAAGAACACCCGCATTGGGCCTGTCGTTGCATACCCAAGTTCACGTTGAAGTTCTGCGATATACTTTTTCAGCAGGACGGCGTTGGTGGCTGTGTACTCTACTCGCTCCCCGTTCTGATCGACTACGACACGCGGCATGGTACCCAGGATTAACTGTTGGTACGCCGATTTAGCCAGATCAAGGTCTTGCTGAGTTGCCACTTATGCTAAAGCCTCTGCCAATTTAGCTAAATCATAAACCCTTTTTGGTTGCGAATCAAACTTTTGGTTGTTTTCGATTGTGCCGAAAACCAAGTCGTTCTCGTCCCAGGGTTTCGCCCAGGAATCAGGCTTGTCCCAATCCATTTTTTCACAGCTCAAATGTAGCCACAACGCCTCTGCGTAGACCATCAAATCCCACGCCTCGTTCCTTGCTCCGCGTGGGTTTTCCCATCCTTTCGGTGTGCGGATCTCTGCCGTGAGTTCTTGGAAGAAATGGTCCGGTAGCCATGACGGGAAAGACACCCGGCCACCCGACATATCACGCCGGTCCAGCGTGTTGTTCAGGTGATCCTTGATGATGTTGGTGTTAATCATGACGATGGGAATTTCACCCCTGGCCCCTGCCGATCTGTCCTTGCGCTGGCTGTCCGGGTAAGACACACGAACGCGGGGCGCTCCGGGTGACGAGTCGCCCTTCAGCAATCTGAACCGGTGATGCCTGCCCAGGCTTCGCAGCTTGCGCCAATACTCATAGGCTTTCTGCGTCACACCGTCACGACCGCCCGAGTCGCAGCCAGTCAACTTAATTGACATGCGCCTGCCGGAATTATCGTCCAGCGGGTAGGTTTTATCCATAACCTGTTCTTCGATCAAGTCCCAGTCTTCCAGGTGGGTACCCGGCTTGACCCACAGCGTATCGCCGTCCTCGTCCTTGCGCTTGGACTTCCGGATGTCGAATCTGTCCACTATATATTTGTCGCCGTTGACGCCGAAACCCTGGACCTGCACGACCCACATATTTTTCTGCACGTCCACCGTGGCAATCAGGAAGCGGGTACCTTCGGGGACCGTTTGTTCCGGCCAGTCTTCTGCGCGGGACTTCAGTTCCTCCGGGGTTCGCAGGGATTCCATGCTGCGCGGGAAATAGACTTCGCCCTGGTCGGTGTTGATGGTGGACTTCAGCGCCTCTTCGGACCCGGTGCGTTCGTACTCACGTTCCGCGTTAATGAAGTTGACAACTAAGTTCTTCCAGGAGGCGAACGCCGCAGCAACACCCTTCATCCAGAACGACGCCATTGACGACCGCTGGCCCTTACCGACTTTCGTTCCGTCGCTGCGGACGTGTTCGCCTTCCCGGATCCACTGCCCCGCTGCGTTCATCTTCGACTTGTGGTCTGGTGATATGAGTTCCTGGCAATTCGGACAGCGCATCTTTGCCTGGTCGCCCGCCTCTTCAACGTCCAGCGTCTCGGGCCATTCAAGCATCGAGAACTCGCCTTCAAAGTATTCTTTGCAATGTGGACAAGGCCACACCCACCGCCGCTTATCGCCACGGTTGTACAGCGCCAGGATTCCTTCGCAGGGAGGGGCTTCATGTGGGCTGGACCGCAACCACTTGGGGTCTATGATCGAATGTCCAGGGGATGATTCGGCAAGAGTCATGGCGAATGACCGGTAGGTCGTTGTTCGCTTTTTAGCCAAGTCGAAAGGATTACCCTCGCCGTCGATGTCACTTGGCATCCGGTCGTAGTCGGTCAACGCCACGCGGCCAACCGGGCGGCCAGACATTTCGTTAATCGAAGGCCAGGACAACGTAATCATTATTCCGGACTTATACATTTTCCCGTAAATGTTATCCGCGTCTTTCCTGTATATCAGGGCCTTGCCTGTTTCCGGTGTGTGCCGGTGCATCCTGTCGATACGGCGTTTCGAGAAGTCCCTGGCCGTTGCTTGGGATGTCTGGTACAGGATCATGTCGGCTGGATCACAGATCACGTTGTACGCCGCCCAGTTCAGCAGTAGGGCGTCCGTGTTGTGGGTTGCGCAGGCCCGACAAACACACAGGAAGTAAAGTCCCGGCTGCCCAACGTGTCCATCGGCTCGATCATGTACGGGGTCGTTGCGTTCTTCCACGGCCCCACATACGACCCAGGGTTGTTGAGCTGCCGGTACTTCTCTGCCGATTGGCTTACGGTGAGTCGTTCTGATGGCCGCAGGAGTTCAGCGACATCCAGGACGACACTATTCAAATCCGGATAGTAGGTCGTCGCCAACAAAGTTCCTCACAGTGCTTCATGCCAGTTGTTAACAGGCATCCGACATCGCGAACAGAACTTCCCGTTGGGGGTTCTAGTCCTGTCTTGCCTCGATGGTGCCTGAGAATAGCAGGACTCCTACGTAGCAACATCTTGAACGTGGCCGCGACAAAACGTCCACACCGGACGTGCGCCACAGGTCTTTCCCGTTTTCCTCGAACCACTGCCGGGACATGGGCCTGCCATACTCCTTCTCAAGGTCTGCCGGCAAGTCCTTTGGCTTCATCTTTTAAGGATTTCGGTCACGTACTCCAAACTTATCTCAGGTTTGAACGCAACCGTGAGCACTCGTTTGAAGTCGTACATCTGAAAGCAGTTCTCTGAATAGGTTCATTGGAATCCTTGAGAACTTTCTGGTTCGATTTCGATACGCCCAGGAATTTGCAGATGAACGAAACGGGAACCCCGCGTTCAAGTTCAGTCAACAGGTCACTCATAGCCGTCTTCCAAATCGTAAACGTAAAGGATCAGGTCGAGAGCGTCCTGCCGGTTGAGCGTTATGCCACCTTCAGGAGTCTTGACCAGGCTTTCCAGTCTCGGTCGTTCCGGCTTTATTGGGATCGTCGGGCAAGCCTGACATCCCGTTAAAGTGATTGCTGATAGCATCAGCAGGATTTTCAGTTGCGTCGTCATTCCGTTGTTGCCTCTGTCGGGCTTTAAGTGCGCGTTGAATCCGTCCTGCGATTTCCAGCCCTACGGCCACTATTTTCAGCCATTGTGACGCCATCATAAATAGCTCGGCCGGTGGTGGATTCCCGACACGAACACAACAGTAGTCGGTTTGCCATCAGCCCCATACACCTGATCCCCGACAGACAAAGCCCCCATAGCCGACCATCCGGAAGGCGTGATTATCGGGGTGTCCAGGGCCAGCCCTTTTCCGCATTGCGCAGGCCCCACGAACACACAGGACGTAAAGTCCCGGCTACCCAGGGTGTCCATCGGCTCGATCATGTACGGCGTCGTAGCGTTCTTCCACGGTCCCACATAGCTGCCAGGGTTGTTGAGCTGCCGGTACTTTTCCGCCGACTGGCTTACGGTGAGTCGTTCTGATGGCCGCAGGAGTTCAGCGACATCGAGGACGACACTATTCAAATCCGGATAGTAGGTCGTCGCCACCAAAGTTCCTCACAAGTGCTTCATGCAGATTATTAAGCAGGGCATCAGACAGCGCGAACAGGACTTCCCTCTGCGGGTTGGTCAATCCGGTCTGTGCTTCGATGGTATCTGAGAACAGCAGGATCTCCTGCCGAAGCGTCTTGAACGTGGCGGCGAAAACGTCCATCACCGCAGACGTGCGCCACAGGTCTTTCGCGTTTTCCTCGTACTTCTGCCGGGATATTTGGGCCTGCCAGTATTCCTTCTGAAGTTCTACCGGCAAGTCCTTTGGCTTCATCTTTTTAAGGATTTCGGTCACGTCATCCAAACTTATCTCAGGTTTGAACGCAACCGACAGCACTCGTTTGAAGTCGTACATCTGAAAGCCGTTCCGGACTTCCATAGGCTCCAATTCGGAATCTTTGAGAAGTTTCGTGAGTTCGGATTTCGATGTGCCCAGGAATTTGCAGATGAACGAAACGGGAACCCCGCGTTCGAGTTCAGTCAACAGGTCACTCATAGCCGTCCTCCAAATCGTAGACGTAGAGGATCAGGTCGAGTGCGTCCTGCCGGTTGAGCGTTATGCCCCCATCAGTGTTCTTGGCTAGGCTTTCCAGCTTCGGGCGTTCCGGCTTTATTGGGGTTGTCGGGCAAGCCTGGCACCCCGTTAAAGTGATTGCTGATGCTATCAGCAGGATTTTTAGTTGCGTCGTCATTCCGTTCTTGCCTCTGTCGGGCTTTAAGTGCGCGGTGAACCCGTCCTGCGATTTCCAGGCTTATCGCGGCAATCTTCAGGATGGTGTTTATCATCTGTTTATACTCACTTTAATAGGAAATGGCACAGCAATACGCCATACCCGATCAACCCCACTGCGTAGATGACCGTCCACACCGCATCACGTATTCCGTAGCATATCTCGCACGGTTTGTTGTCTTGCGTCATACGAACAGGCTCCTTCCCAAATTCATTGTCAACTGAATCTCCTTGTACTGGCCGGTCGTCTCGTTACCGAGTTTGGCAACTATGTAATACTTGCCTGCGGCCATGAGGTTCGTCCGAAAGCCCCCAATAAACTCCTTGCTATCCGGGCTGAGGTCGGTGATGTTGAAGTCCAGCGCGACAGAGGACGAGTCCACTTCGCGCACCTGGACACGACAAGTCCAGTCGGTCAAATCCTGTTTGGGCGTCGTGCTGAACGACAGCGCAATGCTGTCGCCAACCACCGGGTTATCGATTGAAGACATATGTTCCGCCTATTGAAATCAGTTTACTGGATACTGTGAGCCTGCCGAAATCCGCTGAACTCTTCAGCATCGACAGGACGGCCCCGGCTTTGAGGACACCTACCAGGGCTGAGTAAGACACCGGGGCCTGCACCACTACCGTAGTAGGGCCGCCCTCTCCCTCTATTATGTTGTTGATACGCTGCCATGCCGTCGTGCCTGTCGAGTGTGCTACCAACTGCTGCCATGCGGTCATCCGGAATACTCCCATACCGCGTCGGCTATCTGCTGCGTCGTCGGCGGTGTCGGGATGACGGGATCAGCCGGTTTGTTTGACCAGACCTCATTAGATATTTCAACAGCCGTTGGAAAAGGGTCGTCTTCCGGTTCCGCAGCCCACACCGCGTTTGCCACTTGTTCCGGCGTTGGGCCGGTACTACCGCCTGCGGCGTCATACGATATGGCCTGCACCGGCTGGCTGTACCTTGTGTTTACCCGGTAATTACCCAGGGTGTCGGTAAAAGGATCGCCGCCACCGGAACCTATAATGATGCCGTCGTTCACCCCGAGGGTGTGGTTGGCCTCCTGCGGCCTGATCTTCCAACCATTTTGCAGAAACGCATAGACAGGAACGTAGATACCACCGCCTACCTCGTCGCCCCCGAGGGAGGACATGGCGGTAGGGTATTTACTGTTGTCTCCCTGCAACAGCCAATCGACCCAGGCGGTCCACAAATCCCGCACCGAAATCAGCGTTGTTCCCGCTGATAGGGTGATGATCTTTGTCGCACCGTTGAAGGTAAACGCCATTACGAAACCCCGTTAGGATGCTTTATAGGCTCGATCAGTTTCGGCTACCAGTGACGCCGAGTTCGACTTACTCCGTGTCATGGTGCCGGTCACCACCACCGGTTTGCCGTAGCCGGGATTGCCTGCGACAACGGTATAGCCAAACTCCGCACCAGCCGTCCTGCCACCGCCTGCGGTATCGTTGTCGAAATCATACGTGAGGTTGATAGCGGACCCGGTAATCGTCCCGGCCATTGCCACATCGCTGTTATCCAACAAAGTCACTGCGCCTGCCTCGCCATAGTCGTTCCCGGCTCCGGTCAGGGTCGTATAATAGACGCGATAGTAACCAGCGCCGCCTGCCGTTAAGTTGGCGTTAAACTGCAAGGCCAAGGCTGCTACGTATGGGTGTGTGCGAGTTACCCCGTTCTGGTCTTTGAATTCGATCCTGTTCAGGTCTGCCGGGGCTACGTTTTCAACGATGACGCTGGTATTGGTGACGAGCGTATCGCCAACGAAAGCGCACAGCGCATCAGCCGTCTTGCCTGTAACCGTGCCAGCTCCAGCATCAATGTCAGTGGCTTGTCGCAACAGATACTGGCATTTGGTGTAAATCTGTTCCAGTGTCGCGCCGTTGCCATTGATGACCTTGCGGAACGGGTAGGAGCCGCCGCCGATGGTCTTGCTTTGGTCTGTCGCAAAGTAAGTTACCGTGATACCGGAGTACGGGGCATTGGCCATTTCCGCGTCGAGGTCAGAAATCTTCA
>JADKCV010000058.1 GCA_016718655.1 Flavobacteriales bacterium
TCAACATCATGCGGCGCATCATCCAGAGCACCGGCGCCGAGGTGATCCACCTGGGGCACGACCGCAGCGTGGAGGATGTGGTGAACACCGCGATCCAGGAGGACGCGCACGCCATCGCCATGACCAGCTACCAGGGCGGGCACACCGAGTACTTCAAGTACATGCACGACCTGCTGAAGGAGAAGGGCGCGGGGCACATCAAGATCTTCGGCGGCGGCGGCGGGACGATCCTGCCCGAGGAGATCAAGGAACTGCACGACTACGGCATCACGCGGCTGTACCACCCGGACGACGGTCGTGCGATGGGCCTGCAGGGCATGATCAACGACATGCTGGAGAAGGCCGACTTCGACCTGAGCGACAAAGTCAACGGCGAAGCGAAGAAGCTGAGCCCGCAGAACTGGCCGGCCATCGCGAAGCTGATCAGCACGGCGGAGAACCATCCGGAGGTGTTCGCCACGATCGCCGACGAGATCCACAAGAAGGCCGAGGCGAGCAAGGCCCCGGTGCTGGGCATCACCGGCACGGGCGGCGCGGGCAAGAGCAGCATGGTGGATGAACTGATCCGCCGCTTCATCCTGGACCAGCCCACGAAGACCATCGGCGTGATCAGCGTGGACCCGAGCAAGCGCAAGACCGGCGGCGCGCTGCTGGGCGACCGCATCCGCATGAACAGCATCCGCGGCGAACGCGTGTACATGCGTTCACTCGCCACGCGCCAGAGCAACCTCGCCCTGAGCAAGCACGTGAAGGAGGCCGTGGACGTGCTGAAGGCCGCGGGCTTCGACCTGATCGTGTTGGAGACGAGCGGCATCGGCCAGAGCGATACCGAGATCCTCGACCACAGCGACGTTTCGCTCTACATCATGACGCCGGAGTTCGGCGCGGCCACGCAATTGGAGAAGATCGACATGCTCGACTTCGCCGACGTGGTGGCCATCAACAAGTTCGACAAGCGCGGCGCGCTGGATGCCGTGCGCGATGTGAAGAAGCAGTACAAGCGCAACCACCAGCTGTGGGACGCCGACGATGACACGCTGCCCGTGGTGGGCACCATCGCCAGCCAGTTCAACGACCCCGGCACCAACAACCTGTACGTGCGGTTGATGGAGACGATCAAGAAGAAGACCGGCGTCGACTTCCACAGCACCTTCCACGCGCACGACGAGATGAGCGAGAAGGTGTGGATCATCCCGCCCGCGAAGAGCCGCTACCTGAGCGAGATCAGCGAGAACAATCGCCGCTACGATGCCCACGTGCGCAAGCAGGCGGAGATCGCGGACAAGCTGTACGGATTGTACTCAGCGGTCCTGACGTTCGGGGGACCGGACCTCCTGGCCGCGAGCCATGAGCCACGAGCCACGAGCGGAGAAGCTGCCAAGCTCGAGGCTCGCAGCTCAGAGCTCGAGGCCCTGACGAGTAAATTCGAGGAAGTCAAAAAAGACCTCGACCCGCACCTCTGGTCCATGCTCACCGGCTGGAAAGCCGAAGAAGAGAAGTACGGCGAGTTCTACACCTACCTCGTGCGCGGCAAGGAGATCAAAGTCCCCAACCACACCGAGAGCCTCAGTCACCTGAAGATCCCGAAAGTGGCGCTGCCGAAGTTCCGCAGCTGGGGCGACAAGGTGCGCTGGGCCATGCAGGAGAACACGCCCGGCTTCTTCCCCTACACCGCCGGCATCTATCCCTTCAAACGCACCGGCGAGGACCCCGCGCGCATGTTCGCCGGCGAGGGCGGACCCGAGCGCACCAACAAGCGCTTCCACTACGTCAGCCAAGGGCCTGCCCGCCAAGCGCCTCAGCACCGCCTTCGATAGCGTCACGCTCTACGGCCACGATCCCGGTCGTCGTCCGGACATCTACGGCAAGGTGGGCAACAGCGGCGTGAGCATCTGCTGCCTCGACGATGCCAAGAAGCTCTACAGCGGCTTCGACCTCAGCGCGCCCACCACCAGCGTGAGCATGACCATCAACGGTCCCGCGCCCATGCTGCTGGGCTTCTTCATGAACGCCGCCATCGACCAGAACTGCGAGAAGTACATCCTTGAGAACGGGCTGAGGACGAGGTCGAGAAGAAGATCGGCGCGATGGAGGGCGAGCCGGAGCCGCGGACAACGGCGAAGCTCGGAAGCTCGACTCGGCGAACTCGGGCGCAAGGCAACAACGGCCTCGGCCTCCTCCTCCTCGGCATCACCGGCGACCAAGTATTGCCCGCCGACGTCTACGCCAAGATCAAGGCCGACACCCTCGCGCAGGTGCGCGGCACCGTGCAGGCCGACATCCTGAAAGAGGACCAGGCGCAGAACACCTGCATCTTCAGCACCGAGTTCGCGCTGCGCTTGATGGGCGACGTGCAGCAGTACTTCATCGACAAGAAGGTCCGCAACTTCTACAGCGTCAGCATCAGCGGCTACCACATCGCGGAGGCCGGCGCCAACCCCATCAGCCAGCTCGCCTTCACCCTGGCCAACGGCTTCACCTACGTGGAGTACTACCTCAGCCGGGGCATGGACATCAACGCCTTCGCGCCCAACCTGAGCTTCTTCTTCAGCAACGGCATGGACCCCGAGTACGCCGTGATGGGCCGCGTGGCGCGCCGCCTCTGGGCCAAGGCGCTCAAGCACCGCTACGGCGCCGACGAGCGCAGCCAGATGCTCAAGTACCACATCCAGACCAGCGGCCGCAGCCTCCACGCGCAGGAGATCGACTTCAACGACATCCGCACCACGCTGCAGGCGCTCTACGCCATCTACGACAACTGCAACAGCCTGCACACCAACGCCTACGACGAGGCCATCACCACGCCCACCGAGGAAAGCGTGCGCCGCGCCATGGCCATCCAGCTCATCATCAACAAGGAGCTCGGCCTGGCCAAGAACGAGAACCCGCTGCAAGGGCAGCTTCATCATCGAAGAGCTCACCGACCTGGTGGAAGAGGCCGTGCTCACCGAGTTCGACCGCATCACCGAACGCGGCGGCGTGCTCGGCGCCATGGAGACCATGTACCAGCGCAGCCGCATCCAGGAGGAAAGCCTCTACTACGAAACGCTGAAGCACACCGGCGAATACCCGATCATCGGCGTGAACACCTTCCTCAGCAGCAAGGGCTCACCCACGATCCTGCCCAAGGAGGTGATCCGCGCCACCGAGGAGGAGAAGGAGGCGCAGATCCGGACGGTGGAGAATGTGCAGCAGGCTTATGCCGAAGAAGGCAAGGCGGCGCTGCGGAAACTTCAAGAAGCGGCGATCCGCAACGAGAACATGTTCGCGGTACTGATGGAGGCGACGAAGTATTGCTCACTGGGGCAGCTCACGGCGGCGATGTTCGAGGTGGGGGGGCAGTATCGGCGGAATATGTAGCCACTCTGAAGTAGGCTCTAGAGGACAGTTATGCGCAAGCCCCATAGCATCATTGCTTCACTGCTTTCCGAGTCGACTTTGAAGACGTTACTTGGGCTGTGAGACTTGATGGGAACATGTAGTTGAAGAACAAGCACCATCGCCTACCGCCGATGGAGGAGCCGAAAATCCACTGACCGTAGTGCAGGGCGCCGCATTTGGATTCCTTCATGTAGACAGAGTAGAACCGATGTGCATGCGGCGCTGGTGCCTCGGGTCCGCTTTCGATAGGTCTACCGCGTTCACAAGCGGATGCGGCGATACTTGTTTGTTGAACGCGCTGCATGCCTCATGGTCCTAAAGCTCAATGGGCGCTCATTCGGAAGGATGGGCTGGAAGCGATGCGAAGCGATACCGGACCCCATGACCGGAGGCGGGAGGCCTCGAAGCATTCCTTGATGCGCCATCCCTCCCGCGCCATTGCGCACGCGCTTCAATACGTTACCGTCACGCCCACCCCTAAGCCCATGTCGCTGTCGTAGTGTGTGGAGAGCGCCCAGGTCTTGTCCAGTACGTAGCGGAAGCGGCCCATGTACTCCAGGTCGCTGTTGCCCATCAGGTCCAGGCGCAGGCGGGGCGTTAGCGGGATGTCCTCGCGCATCAACTGCGAACGAAGCTGGCCATCGGTATCGATGCGCAGGTCGAGGACCAGGAGCATGGGCAGGGTGTACTGGAATCCGATGTGCCCCACGCTCCGGCTGTTCTTGGTGTTGCTCTGCCCGAAGAGGTTGTCCTCCGGATCGTTGCCGCCATGCGCTTCTCGCGTGCGCCAGTCCAGGCCCACGTTCACGAACAGCCATTGCATCTTGCCGAAGTAGCGGCCGAAGTGGGTCTCCACTTCCTGGCCATGTTCCTCCATGTAGCCCAGGCGCCATTCGCTCTGCAGGTTCCAGCGCTTGTTCATGTACATCGCCTCGCCGTCGTTGCCATTGGTGGCGAAGTCGTTCTGCACCATGAAGTGCCATTCCTTGTCGTCGCGGGCGAAGATGCGCGCGGCCTTCTTCGCATCGGGCAGTACCGGGTTGGGGGCCGTCCCTTCGTAGGTGAACACGCGGCCCATGCCGCTCATCATGTGGTAGAGGATGTGGCAGTGGAAGAACCAGTCGCCCGTTTCGGTGGCGGCGAACTCGATGGTGTCGGTCTCCATGGGCATGATGTCCAGCACGTTCTTCAGCGGGGCATGGTCGCCCTGGCCGTTCACCACGCGGAAGAAGTGGCCGTGCAGGTGCATGGGGTGGCGCATCATGCTGTTGTTGTAGAGGATGATGCGCACGTTCTCACCCTTGCGGATCAGGATGCGGTAGGTCTCCGAAACGGTCTTGTTGTCGATGGCCCAGAGGTAGCGGTTCATGTTCCCGGTGAGCTCGAGGCGCATCTCCCTTACCGGACCGGGCGGCAGCGCGGTGGGGGTGGGTGAGCGCAGCATGGCGTAGTTGAGCGTCACGATGTCGGACAGCGCATTGCTGTTGTACCGGTCGTTGCCATGATCCGTGTGCGCGTTCTCCTTCGCACCGGTGATCTCGGGGTACATCACCACGTTCATGTCCATCTGCTGGAGGCTCATGTTCATGCCCATGTCATCGAGGTCGCCGTTCATCTTCATCATGTCGTTCATCATCTCCATCCGGCGAAGTACTTCAGCGGCTGGAGCGGTGCGGCGAGCTGCCGGATGCCGCTGCCGAGCCACAGGGAGGTGGAGCGTACCCGATCCTCGCTGGTGGCGACCAGTTCATAGGCCGTGCTGTCCGCCGGAATGGTGACCATGATGTCGTAGGTCTCGGCGATGCCCATGATGAAGCGGTCCACCTCCACGGGTTCCACGTCGATGCCATCGCTGGCCACCACGGTCATCTTCCCGCCGGCATAGGTGATCCAGAAGTAGCTGCTCGCGCCCCCATTGATCAGCCGCACGCGCACGCGCTCTCCGGCCTTGAACTGCGGAGCCTCGTCAACGGGTTTGCCGTTGGCGAAGAGGAGGTCGTAGTACACATCGCTCACGTCCATCGCGTTCATGCGCTTCCACTCGTTGGTGAGCTTCACGCCGAGCGCGCCGTCCTTGATGGCATCGCTGTAGCTCTGCACGGTGCCCGGTCGGATCCGGTGCTTCTTGATGGCGCTCCAGTCGTTCGCGCTGTGCAGGCGGCGGTGCACCTCGAAGGGCTTCATGTCCGTCCACTCGCTGAGGATGAGCACCTGTTCGGGCATCGGTTCCGCATGGCGCTTGTGGATGATGAGCGCACCGTGCATGCCGTTCTGCTCCTGGAGCTTGGTGTGCGAGTGGTACCAGTAGGTGCCGCTCTGCAGCAGCGGGAACTTGTACACCTGGGTTTCACCGGCCTTGATGGGTGCGGTGGTGAGGTAGGGAACACCGTCAAGCTCATAGGGCAGGATGAGGCCGTGCCAGTGCAGGGAGGTCTCTTCCTTCTCCATGGCATTGTGTACGACGATCTCTGCCGTATCACCCTCGGTGAAGGTGAGCGTGGGCATCGGCATCTGCCCGTTCACGGTGAAGGCCTTGCGCGCCTTGCCGGTGTAGTTGACGATGGTGTCCCGGACGGTGAGCTCGTAGCGGGTGGTGCGCGGCGTGAAGCTGCCGTCCGGCGTGCTGGTGCCCAACGGATGCCCGGGGATCCCGTTCTGCGCGAACACACCACCCGAGAGCAACACGTACAGAAGCACCGCCAGGATCGCTAGCGTGCGGAGGGAACGAAGGAGGTCCATGGCTGCGGTCGTTCCAAGTCCTTACTTCACGATGGTCTCCTTCACGCTGCCGCAGTTCATCATCTGCGCACCGTAGAAGGGATTCCGGATGGCCTTGTCGCGGCTGAGCCAGTCGGCTCCGCCCTCGTACATGGGGCAATGGTCCAGGTAGATCGGTGTGGCAGTGGGCCGGGCCTTCACCAGCGCGAACATCGGCTCTGTCAATTCGGCGAAGGCTTTACGCTGTTTGTCCAGATCGGAGGTCCCGGCGATCATCGCGACCGTGTTGCTGATGAGCTCCATGCCCCTGCATCCAACCGTATGGATGTCCGGGTCCAGCGCCTCCATCTTCACGTTGGTCACCGCCGCGGACAAGTCCTTGGCCCGTGCCTGCGCGTCCAGGCATCTGGAGGAAACAAGCGCATCTTTCAGATCGAAGTAGGCATCGAACACCGGACCGAGCACTTCACCTGCGGCCTGGGGTGCAGCGGTCGCCGGGGCATCGTGGGCGTGGCCGCTGTGGTCGGCGGCGGCGGTCGCCAAGGGTTTTCTTTTGAAGCTACGCTCATACTGGCAGCAACCGGGCAGCCCTGCATAGGCGGCATCCGGGGCCAGATAGCGCTCGTTGTCATAGCCCGCCTGGGCGATGCGTTGCAGCACGGCGTCCACATCGGTGCGGGTGCTGTCGATGGTGATGCGCGCGGTCTTCGCGTCCACATCCCAGTCGGCTTCAGCTTCGCCCTTCACGTAGGCGACCTTCTCGATGGTCTTCTCGCACATGGGGCAATCGCCGTCGACGCGTACGGTGCTGGTCTGTGCGTTCTTGATCTGTGCGCTGCAACTGCTGAAGACCAGCAGTGCGGGCAGCGCGATGAGGGAGAGCAGGGTTCTCATGGGTCGATGATGTTGAGGTCTGTTGTTCGGTTTCACTTCTCCAGCTTCACCCACTTCAGGCGCAGGCTGTTGCTCACCACGCTCACGCTGCTCAGGGCCATGGCCGCACCGGCGATCATGGGGTCCAGCAGGAAGCCGTTGATGGGGTACAGCACGCCAGCGGCGATGGGGATGCCGAGCACGTTGTAGATGAAGGCCCAGAAGAGGTTCTGGCGGATGAGGCTCACGGTCTTCCGCGAGAGCGTGATGGCGCGGGGGATGGTGTTGAGGTCGGTGCTGATGAGCGTCATGCGCGCCACGTCCATGGCGATGTCGCTGCCCTGGCCCATGGCGATGCTCACGTCCGCCTTGGCCAGCGCCTCGCTGTCGTTGATGCCATCGCCCACCATGGCCACCACGTGCCCTTGTTGCTGCAGGCCGGTGACGAAGGCGGCCTTGTCCTTGGGCAGCACTTCACTGCGGAAGTCCTCGATGCCCACGGCCTTGGCCACGGCCTGCGCGGTGCGTCGCGAATCGCCGGTCTGCATGTAGACCTTGATGCCGGCGTCTTTCAATCGCGCAATGGCCTCCGCGGCGGAAGGCTTGATGCGGTCCGCGATGGCGATGGCGGCACGCACGGCCTTCGCATCGGCGAACCAGATCACGGTGTGCGCGGCCTCTTGCCAGCGCTTCTCGGTATCGCGGTATTCCGGGCCGATGGCGATGCCGTTCTCCTCCAACAGGCGGCGGTTGCCCACCATCCAAGGGGTGCCGTTGATGGTGGCTTTGACGCCTTTACCGGTCAGGTCTTCGAATTGCGTTAGGTCCGCAGTTCCGTCATGGTCGACCCGGAGAGTCGACGCTGCCCGGGTGTTGTTGAGATGTCGTACGACCGCCTCCGCCAATGGGTGTTTGGACCGTGACTCGATCAGCAACAACGCGCTGGCCACGGCGGCATCCTCCAGGCCCATGGCCTCCACCACCTCGGGCTTGCCTTCGGTGATGGTGCCGGTCTTGTCCAGCACGATGGCGGTGATGTTGCGCGCGCGCTCCAGGCTTTCAGCGTCCTTGATCAGGATCCCGTTCTCCGCGCCCTTGCCCATGCCGGCCATGATGGCGGTGGGTGTGGCCAAGCCCAGCGCACAGGGGCAGGCGATCACCAGCACGGTGACCAGGGCCAACAGCCCTTGTGTGAACGCATGCTCGCCTCCGAAGATCCACCACACGATGGCGCTGACGATGGCTATGCCGATGACGATGGGCACGAATACGCCCGCGATCTTGTCCACCAGCTTCTGCACGGGTGCCTTGCTGCCCTGCGCGTCCTGTACGGTGCGCACGATCTGCGCCAACAAGGTGGCAGCACCGACCTTGCGGGCCTTCATGCGCAAACTGCCCTTCTGGTTGATGGTGCCGGCCAGCACCTGCGCGCCCACGAGCTTCGCCACAGGCACCGGTTCACCGCTGAGCATGCTCTCGTCCACGTAGCTCTCGCCGCTGACCACCTCGCCGTCCACCGCGATGCTCTCGCCCGGACGCACCACCAGGATGTCGTAGGATGAAGGTGATGACCACCGCTGCGGCCTCGAAGTACACATGGGGCATCAGCCCGCGGCTGGTCCAGAACGCGGGGTAGGTGGTGTTGAAGACGCTGAAGACGTAGGCCACGCCGGTGCTCAGGGCGACCAGCGTGTCCATGTTGGCGCTGCGGTGCTTCGCCTGCTTCCACGCGTTGATGAAGAAGGAGCGACCGAAGACGAGCACCACCGGCGTGCTCAAGGCCCACATCACGAAGTTGGCCCAGGGCTCGTGCATCATGAACATGCCAATGATCACCAGCGGTGTGCTCAGTGCGATGGAGGCCCAGAGGCGTTGCTTCAATGAGCTCATGCGGGTGCGCTGGATCTCCTCCAGATCGGCGGTCGCCGCGTGCTCATCACCGAGCAGGAGGTCGTAGCCAATGCTCTGCACCACGGCGCGCATGCGGCGCTCATCGATCACGCCGGGCACATACTCCACCTGCACGGTGTTGGTGGCCAGGTTCACGGCGGCGTTCAACACACCAGGCTGGGCCAACAGCATGCTCTCCACGCTCCCCACGCAACTCGCGCAGGTCATGCCCGTAACGGGAAAGGTCCGCCTCAGCGTGGGCACATCGTACCCGTTGTCCCGGATGGCCTTCACCACATCGCGAACCGCCTCCACGGGCGTGGTGCTCTCGATCACCGCGCTACGGTTGTTCAGTTCCACGTGGTGCGCGCCCACCGAGGGAACAGTGCCCAGGGCCTTGTCCACGATCAGCGCGCAGTGCTCGCTGTCCATGTTCTCCACGGGCAATACCAGGGTGCTTTTCTCAGTGCTCATGACGGTGGTGCACTATGCGGCTTGCGGCAACAGACGATAGCCGGTGGGCTTGAGGGCCGGCAAGCAGGTCGTCCAGGGTCGGTGCCCTTCACCACTTCCCGGTCGCCGGCTTGTCCACGGTCCACGCGGGCGCTATGATGCCGGAGCTTGCGCAGGATGTTGGCTGCGCTCTTCGCGCAACCGCCGCAGGTCATGCCCGTGGTGGCGAAGCCTGGCTGTTCCGTTGCCACCTGGTAGCCGGCCTGCCGGATGGCGGTAACCGCCTCCTGCACGGCCGGTGCGGGTGCGGTGCTATGAAGGGTGGCCGAGTGAGTGTTGAGGTCCACTTCAACGGCGGTGATCGAAGGCACCGAGTGAATGGCGTTCTTGACGCGCAAGGCGCAGTGGGGGCTGTTCACATCGAGCAGCGGGAGGGTGATATTGCTGTTGTCCATGGTCGTTCGTGTTTGACGGTACAAAGCACGTGCGACACAGCACCGAAGCTCTTACATCCTCGCCGATAAGCTTTATATCGCCTTCACCACAAGCGGTCCATCATCTCGCGCCACCCAACGCCGGATGATCAGTGGCATGCTTGCCGTATCGCACGCTAGCGCAGCGTACCTGCCGTCGCAGACCCTGGTGGGGACTAGCACTTATCCAGAAAGGAGAGCGTCGCTTCTCCTTCAGGTCATCGGCTCTTTTGCACGCGCAGAAGCGCTTTCGCACCGTCACGCCCGGACAGGTGTATGGCATAGCTACCTGGACCCAGGGTGGACATGTCGATCGTCCCTGCCGTCACAGGCAGGGTAGCGACCAGTTTGCCTAGTGCGTCGAATAGCGCTGCCTGGTCCCATCGCGTGCCTTCCACCTGCAGCAGGTCATCCACCGGATTGGGCCAGCTGGAAACGGGGTCCACACCCTGGCCTTCGGCAATGCCCACAGCGCGGATCAGGATGCCCTTCCTGTACCACACCTGACCCGTACCCGGTTCGCTCCAGACCAAATGGAACGCTCCATCCGCATAGGCGATGTCCGGTGTTTGCTGTGCCCCTGAAAGCGTGAGGTTGACCGTATCCGGCCTTTCCAAGCCGTCGGGACCGCTCACGCTCCAGCTGAAAAGGATCTCCTGATTGGAACCCACGTTCTGCTGCCATGCCACACCTAGGGTATCACCACTGCCCGCAATGCGCGGGAAGTTCTGCTGCACACCCGAAGTTTGCACCCCATACACCTTTAATTGGCGGCCGAGCGAGAGGTCCGAGGCCAGCGCGCTGCCGATGTAGACCTTGGCGCCACTGTTGGCTCCGGACATCCACACATAGCGGAGACTATCACCGGCCATGTAACCGTCCGGGCCGCTGGAGGGACAAGCGTTCAGGGCCCATCCCGTGGTATCGACCTCCGCGCCCACGGGGAACGACATGCCGCCATCCGTCGAAGCCGCCCCCCACATCACACGGATGTTCGGTCCCGCATTGCGGTAGAGCGCCACGGCCCGGTCGCCATCGGCCACGATCTGGTTCGGACAACAATCGCACACCTCACCGGGAGCGAATGGTGCGCTCACCTGCACGGGGTCCATGAAAGCGCCGCCCATCAGGTGAGCCACCACTTGGCGGGCACCGTTCCAACCGTTATCGAACTGCATGTACTGCACCAATGGGGCATCGGGGCCGGCCAGGTCGATGGAGGGGTAGCGAGAGACAAGGCCATCGAAGGGTTCCACACGCAGGGTGTCACCCCATGTGAAGCCGCCGTCGTCCGAACGCCGCACGTACAAGGGTTTCGCTTTCCTCCGGCATGGCCTTCATCACCACCCAGAGCGTATTGCCCCAGGAGGCGATGCTGCTACCCATCCAGTCGTCCACCGAGGGCATGAAGCCTGCGCTGAGCTGTACCGATGGACCAAAGACTCCGCCGGTCCCAATGGACACGTGATTTGCCATCGGCATATTATCGCCCAGAGGACGACGGGATCTCCGTTCCCGTTCAGCGCGATCCTCGGCCGCAGGGCCCCTTCGCCTGCAGCGTTGCAGGCAACAGGTGCATCCCCAAGCGATGCTGGCCACCTGCGCGGCACACAAGCCACTGACGAGAAAAGCCAAAGCAACAGAAGCTGTACGTCTCATGACGGTGAAATGGATGAAATGAGGTCCTTGGATCAGCGCTTCTCGAAGCGCGCCGTGCCGCTGAGGCCTTCCACGTCAGACAGCACAAGCACATACTGTCCCGGAAGCAACGTTGCCACGTCCAGTTTGCCGTTCAACAGCTTCGTCGTCAAGACCTCACGACCGCTCAGGTCCAGTACACGGACCGTGGACCATGAGCCGGAGATGCTCAGTACATCGGTAGCCGGGTTGGGATGGATGGATACTTCACCCAGGGTCGTTTCGGAGACACTGGTAGCCCCGGCCAACGCGTCGTTGATGGCGTCGACCAAGGCGGGGTCGTCACCTGCGGCATAACCCATTTCATTGTAGTACACGGTATGGCCGGATCCACCACCCAGCACGATGATGGTGGGCATGCCCATGCCGCCATAGTAAGTGGTCTGGGCGCTCATCCCTGCGAACACCTCATGGGTGAAGCCATTCGTGTTCCTCCAAGTGTTCATCTGGGTGCACGTGATGGAGTTCGTGTAGCCGATGCTGTAGAACTTCACACGCGACGGGTCTGAAACGTTCGGGATCACATTGTCCGTGATGGCGTTGCTGGCGGTCACGCACGGTTGGCAGTTCATCATCACCAGGTCGATGATGACGGCATTCCCGGCCTCCAGGTCCGTGAACAATTGATGCGGCACACCCGCACAATCGTTCGCCGTGAAGTCAAGGCCCGTGGTCTGTGCCATTGCGCCGGTCGTAAGGCCGGCCGCGATCAAAAGGGTAGCGGTTGTTCTCATGAGTTCCATGTTGTTTGTGGGCAGGTTCAGTGTTGGACGATCAAGGTGGTCGCTGCGTGGCGCAGGCGATGGTCGGCGGGAAGGAGCACTATGCGATAAGCACCGGGTGCAAGGCCGACAAGGTCGAGCGTGGCGGGACCGGTGGAGGCGCCCACGGTCTGTACGTGCACACGACGACCTGAGCAGTCGTGTACCTCGATGACCGCCGGACCGCTCATCGGCGCCATCCCGATCTGGACCGTTCCGCCCTGTGATGGATTGGGCCAGATCTGCAGGTCATCCAAGGCGTCCGTCTCTGCAATGGCGTTAGGGTCGACCACGAGGAATTGCCCCATCATCCCCTCATCCTCATGCATCAGCAAATGACAGTGGTACATGTAGGGCATGTCGGGGTCTGCAAAATCATCGAACCGCGTGATGACCCGGGCACTCCCCATCGATGGGACGAACACAACGTCCTTCCACCCGCTCTCCCAAGGCTCCGGGGGCAGACCGTTGCGGTCCAGCACGTTGAACTGGATGTCATGGATATGGATGGGGTGGCCCACCATCGTGTTGTTCGTGAACTCCCAGATCTCGGTGCTGCCCAGGGTCACGGTCTCGTTGATCACATCCATGTCCATCAGATCGCCATTGATCAGGAAGGGTCCTTCGATCATGCCCATCGGGTCCATTGCCTGTGGCTGGAAGGTGAAGGGGCGGGTCACGTCGACATCCGCCACATCGTAGGAATTGGTGGGGACGAGCGCAAGAGGAAGGCTAGTGGTACCGGTCGCCAGAGGAGCACTGACCGTGAAGGAGACCAGGGAGAAATCCGCTCCGTTCAAGGCATTGTCGTCGTATCCGTCCAACGTGGCCATACCGTTGCCTACCTGGGCGGCGCCCACGATGTTGTTGGGGAGTTCGGAAGCGTAGCTCATCAACTGGAACTCCTGCCCCTCCAGGCTGTTCAGGTCGATGAGGAGTTCGGCGCGCTCCCCGGGCATCAGACGCAATCGGTCCAGAGCGACGGGTGCTTCCAATAGACCACCGTCCGTGCCGATCACATGAAAGGTCATGTCATTGCTGAATCCCAGCAGGAAGGTGCGCTCACTGGCACCATTGAGGCACCGCAGGCGAACGATCCGTGCAGGAAGTTCCTTCCACGCATTGCGCACCCCGTTGGCCAGCACCACACTGTCCAGCCCGGTGTGCAGTTGTACCTGTCCGTCCACGATCGCCTTGGTCTGCAGGATCAAGGGGATGTCATCCACTCCGTACGTGCGCGGAAGGTCCAGGGCAGCCTCCAACGGATCACGCACGATGATCATGCCCGAAGCACCCATGCTCACCTGATAGTCAGTCAACCCGTGCCCGTGGGGATGATACCAGAACGTACTGGCCCGATCGAGCACCGTGAAGCTGGGGCTCCAGGTGGTGTTCGGAAAGATCAGGGAGTGCGGCCCTCCATCGTTCTCCGGGCTTACGTGCAGCCCGTGCCAGTGGGTGGTGGTGAGGTCCGGCAGGGTGTTGGTGACGTTCAGCGTCACCTCCTGTCCTTGGTTCAAGATCAAGGTCGGCCCCAACAGGTCCCCATTGTACCCATAGGTGGATATCGGTTCACCCGGAAGGAACTCGCGGGTGCCCTCTACCACGGACAGGTCGATCACGGGGCCGCTCAAGGTATCAGGGATAGGCAGCGGGGTCTGACCGGCGACCATGTGCGATATGGCGACCAGAAGGCAGGAAGGAACGAAGCGGAATGAGGTAAAGTAATTCACAAGCATTTCTGATGGGTCGGGAACGAAGTTAGGCGCATGGGCTCGTCATCGTGCACTATCGATCGTGCATCGGCCATGAATGGTTGGGATCTCAACTAGTGCCTGCACCCCCATAGGCAGGGTCATACGATGTGGTCCAGCGCCGAAAAGCGCGTTACATCGCCTTCAGCCCACCTGGTCCAAAGGCAGCCGGGCACCACCGACCTCCTTGAAGGCGGTGGGCGTCATGCCCGTCAGTTTCTTGAACTGCGTGCTCAGGTGCGCCACGCTGCTGAAGCCCACGCGGTCCGCGATCTCGCTCATCGTCAGCTCGCCGTACTTGATCAGCTCCTTCACGCGCTCCAGGCGCTGCAGCAGGAAGTACTGTTCGATGGTGATGCCCTCCACCTGCGTGAAGAGCGCTGAGAGGCCCGAGTACTCCTTGTGCAGCAACGCGCTCAGGTGCTCGCCCAGCTTCACGCGGCCCTTCAGCTCGCCATCATGATGCACCAACTTCACGACAGCGGCCTTGATCCGGGCGATGATCACCGCCTCGCGGTCGTCCACCAGGTCGAAGCCCTCCTTCTGCAAGGCCACGCGTAAGACCTCTCGCTCGTCGTCCGGCACCTCGTGCTGCAGTTCCACCTCCCCCAGCTCGATGCGCTGCACCGGCAGGCCCTGCGCCTCCAGCACCCGCTGCACAGCCGCCCGGCAGCGGTCGCAGACCATATTGCGAACGATCAGTTTCATCGACGGACAAGATAAGGTGCCCGGTGCCCGGTCCGGTTCAGCGACGAAGCAGCATCCATCCTTGGCCCAGGAGAACGATGTGGGCAGCAAAGGCAACTTCCTCCTCACCCTGCGTCTACCTTTCAGCCCACCAGACCATGCTGCGCACAGCTACCCTCCTGCTCCTGCTGCTCACCGCACCGATCGCACAGGCCATCACCGCCTACGCGAGCGCCGTCCGTCCTGAGACCTGCGGAGCCTCCAACGGCGAGGCCTCCGGTTCGGCCGTCGGAGGCGCGGAGCCCTACACCTACTCATGGACCGGGCCCAACGGCTTCACGGCCCCCGGTGCCTTGATCGCAGGACTGGAGGGCGGCACTTATACCCCTTACCGTCACGGATGCCAGGCGCTGGCCAGTGATGATGTCGTGATCCCAGCTGGGCGCTGCCTCCAAGCCTGGGACCGTCCTACGGTGGAGCCTATACACTGACCGGCTTATGGGGCGGAGCTTGTCAGGATCAATGCAATGGCACGGCTGCCTTCATGGACAACCTGTTCTTCGGCACCCCGCCCATCACCTATACCTTCAGCGTACCCGTTTCCTACATCGGCGACAACGACGAAAATTCGCCCGTCTATAGCGGCTTCTGCCAGTACGACGATGTCAGCTACACCATGGTGGATGCTGCAGGTTGCACGGGATCCGGTGAATTTCAAGTCTATGGTCAGGATGAGACCTGGATACCCAGTATCGAGGATATCACAGCGTCGTGCAGCGGTGGAGCAGAAGGCTCCGTATCGCTCTATGGGAACTGCTTTCTCGACACCAATGTGGAGCTCTTCCCTGAGCAGTGTCGGCGGGCAGTGCATTGAACATCATCCAGGAGATCCGTTCCATCCCCGGACTGGAACCGGGTTACTACGTGGGCGTGGTCTCCTACTCCCCCTCTGAGTGCACGGACTTCATCGAATTCGAAGTGCCGGACCTGGGACCGAACTGTGCGCCACTGAGCGGTACCAGCTGGTACGACACGGATGCCGATTGTGTGCAGGACGTGGGTGAGGTGGGCGTACCCGGCAGTGTGCTGCAGATCGAGCCGGGCGGTTACTACGCCATCACCCAGGTGGATGGCAGCTATTTCCTGAACCTGCCCGCAGGCAGCTACACCCTGGCACAGACCGACCCAACGCTGGTGGCCATCTGCCCCGCCACCCTGCCCGTGCCCTTCACCATCAGCGGCACACCCGTGTTACAGGACCTGGCCAACAGCAGCACCGCCCGCTGGACTGCGGATAGCGGCCGCCGATGGCCCGGCACGCCCCGGCTTCAACTACCAGATGAGCGCCTCGGCCCTCAACATCAGCCCACAGTTCAGCGGACCCGTCACTGTGAGCTGCTCCTATGATCCACAGCTCGCCTACGTCAGCGCCACACCCGCTCCGACAACGGTCGTCGGCACCACCCTCACCTGGGAACTGCCCGCTTTCAACCTCTTTGGGTCAGCTTCCTTCCAGGTGATGCTGAACGTGCCGGTGCCCACGCTCCTGGGCACGGTGCTGAGCAGCAACTGGAACGTGGACAACACCCTGCCCGAGGCCGATCTCGCCAACAACGAGGTCACGCTGCAGCGCACGGTCACCGGCAGCTACGACCCCAATATCAAGGAGGTGCTCACCAGCAGCCGGCAGAGCGCCGGGCTCTTCCTCATCGGCACGGACGAATGATTGCAGTACACCATCCACTTCCAGAACACCGGCACCGACACCGCCTTCACCGCTGTACTGACCGACACCTGGATGCCGCCCTGGACATGGCCACAGCTTTGGGCAGGGCGCCAGGCTCGCACCCTGCACCGTGGACTTCCTCACCGATCGCGTGGTGCGTTGGACCTTCGCCAACATCCTACTGGTGGACAGCACCACCAACGAGCCCCTGAGCCACGGACGCACCAGCTTCCGCATTCACCTGCTTGAGCCGGTGGCGCCGGGCGTGGAAGTGGCCAACGCCGCCGACATCTTCTTCGATTTCAACCTGCCCATCCGCACACCCGATGCCGTGGTGTTCACCGAGACCAGCACCGGCCTCTCCACCGTCCCCACTTCAGCCCTTCGGTTGGTTCCCAACCCCGCCCAGGACCGGTTCACCGTGGTGGGTTCCGCGCAGCTGGTCTACGCACGCATCCTGGGCACCGATGGCCGTGTGGTGCTGGAGCGTTCACTCTCCGTGGGCAACCCCACCATCTCCATCGGCGCCTTGGTGCCCGGCAGTTACGTGGTGGAAGTGCGGGAGGCCGATGGCAGCACCCGGATGCTGAGGCTGGTGAAGCAATAAGCCATGGCCCTGTAGCAGCTCACTCAGTGGCTGCCCCGGTCACGGTCAGCGCCGCTTCCCGCGCAGTTCCTTCGGGATGCCGGCCATAGCCTCCTCCAAGGCCTTCTCGTTGCGACCCTGCAGGGCTTCATCCTCCAGGTGACCGTTGTAGTTGAGGTAGGCGTAGTAGAGCACTGCGCGGTTGTAGAGGTCCAGCTCCGGATCCGCGATCATGGCCAGCAGGCGTTGCGCGATGGCCTCGGCCTCCTTCGACTCGGTGATGGCCCGACCGGTTCGGTTCGCGGAGGCCACGTAGTGACCCGCGTTCGTGTTCTCCGCCCGCAGCAGGGTGCCCAGCAACAGGTCGGGCACGGCGATCTCGAGTTCTTCCAGCTCCATCACATAGGTCTGCCTGCCGGCCTGGGCGTAGCTGCCATCGCTCGCGCGGTTAAAACGATCATTGAGGATGTCCAGGTGGGCGCGCAGGAAGATGTCCCAGTTCACCGACTCCGCGGCCAGCGTGGCGATGTCCAGCGCATGCCGGCGTGGCGAATCGTCCATGCTGCACGAGCCCCACACCCGGCGGTTGCGTTTCATTGCCAGGCATCGGCAGGCTTGCCGTAGCGGATCACCAGATCTTCCAAGAAGGGATCACCGAGCTTATCCGCCAAGGTGGCTTGAACGGCCTCGTCCAATGCCTTCTGGAAGTCCGCTTGTGCGGCCAGGGCATCCATCTGCCGGTCGCGCAGCGCTTCATAGCTGATATAGGCAGCCTCATACGCCTCTTCGTCCTCTTTCTTCCCCGTCCACTCCGGCGGCTGCGCTTTCACCGCCCTTTCCATCCGCTTCCGCAACCGCTCTGTTGCAGGGTTCTCCGAAGCTTCACCCCCATAACTGCGCTGTGCATCCCCGGCATAGATCCGTTGCGTGGTGTCGATCAGGCAATCCACGTACTGCACCAACCTGCCGTAGCGCTCAGGGAACTCCGCCCACTGCGGTTCCTCGGTGATCAGCTCGGCCTCCAGGTAGTCCGTGCCATTGTAGTCGCTCAGGTCCAACAGCCACTTGCCGATGTGCGGCCCCGGCCCCGTGAAGGGATAGCCCGGCGCGTCCAGGCGCCCCTCCATGCGGTTGCTGAAGGAGATGGGCACTGCCGTGGTCATCTGCTCGCCATCGTCCGTGTAGCGGATGAAGGCGCAGAGCACCTCCGGGTCAAGGTCCAGACCGCTGTGGCGGCGTTGCAGTTCCTCCAGGGACAGGCCCGCCTCGATATCGCGCACCACGGCCTTCACGCTCTTGCCGCTCAGCGACAGGTGCCGCGAGCGGGCGTGCGGCCACGAGCGGTAGGTGCGGTCCATTTCGCAGGCCCTGAAGCGGATGTTCAGCGAATCCACGATGTGGTGCGGTATGGGCCATGGAGAGCCTCGCTGTAGATGTAGCCGTTGGGATACACGGTGAACTCGCCGCTCTGGGCCGTCAACGCGCCAACGAACAGCAGGGTGAGAGGGGTGCCGATGTGCCTCATGGTGTAGGAACGATGCAGGACCGGGCCGAAGTGCATAAACGCCAAAAAGATCATGGCGCCCCGGTTACCTACCGGGTGGCTGCGGGAGCAGATCGTCCCTTGGGTTCATCGTTGTACGCAACGCTCCACATGCAGCGCCCCTCCAGCCCCCCCCCCCCCAGCACCAGCACATGCACACCGGCGGCGGTGAAGCCCGTGGCACTGCGCTGCCCGCCTGCCGAGCGGCCGATGACCAGTCATAGTGATGCGACCCATCCTGCATTCACCACACCGATCATTGAGCCTTATGCATACCACGCATTGTTATCCCCGTGTGAAATATTTCACGATCGCTTGCAGGATCCATCCCATCCGATATCTTTCACTTTCGGACAGTCACTCAAGTCTGTTGACGACCCATGAAAAACGCGGATGTGCAAGGGATGAGCGCTTCGGAAGGTCCGGCGCAGAACCATCAACTTCCAACGCCCCTATCTAGTCGTTACCCGATAGGTCACTTCCGTAATGGAGATGAAGAATATTTGAAGGGACCCCGACCAGAATCAACTGAACTGGGAGGTATGCGACTGCGCTATGACCTCTACAGCTGATCGTTACCCACATTCTTCGAAAACGGCTGGGTCCAACTCCGTCAAAATACCCAAGACAATCCCCATGAAAACCATCCTGTCTTCACTGCTTTTCAGTTTGCCACTACTGGGTTTTACCCAGACTATCGTGCCGTTCAATTATTCTGGGGCAATCGTGCCTTGGGTAGTCCCACCAGGAGTGACAACGGTGACGATCGAAGCCAACGGAGCACAGGGAGGTACCGCTGTGTCGTTTTCTGGATTGCTAGCCGGTGGATTGGGCGCTCACATAAAGGGTGACTTTGCGGTAGTACCAGGTGAGACATTGCTTCTTCTGGTCGGACAGTCGCCTCCGAGTAGTTCGACTACCCAAGCCGGTGGGGGGGGTGGATCCTTTGTTGTTAAGGTCGACGCCACATCCTCCTTTTTGATGTTCGATGCAACGCCTGTTCTTCCATTGCTGATCGCAGGAGGAGGTGGAGGGGCCTACGGTAGCACTTCCGCTGGTTTGGTCGACTTTATTGGGGGCTCAAGCGGTACAAGCGGCGGCACGGTCAACCTTTCTGGTTATGCACCAATTCTTGGGGGCAATGCAGGTGCTGGAGGTGAGTTTTTTCATGCAGGAGGCGGGGGCGGCTTTGTCGGCAATGGCATTCAGCGCCCTGAATTGGTTAACGCCGTGGGACAGGAAGGACGATCATTCTTGAATGGAGGGATCGGGGGGACTCCATTAAATGGAGGGGCGGGAGGCTTTGGAGGAGGAGGAGGAGGTCATGCTGGATATAACGGTGGTGGAGGGGGCGGTGGCTATTCTGGAGGTGCTGGTGGTGCCGCCAGCTTTGGCGGGGGGGGAGGATCGTTCAATTCGGGAGCAGATCAGATGAATGTCCCGGCCATCAATACTGGTCATGGCACGATAACCATCTCTTACACTGTTTGTATTCCCGTTCCTTGGTATGCAGACCAAGACGCTGATGCTCTCGGAGATCCAGCGACTTTTCTTATCGACTGCACACAACCAATAGGATATGTGGACAATGCGAACGACCCCTGCCCCTTGGCCGTGGACGGCATCCCCAACTTCAACACCACCACCTGCGCTTGCGAGCTGGGCTATTTCGCCACGACAACGGTGGTCGGACCCAACACGGTGATCACCGCCTGCACCATCTGCCCACCCGGCTCCTACTGTCCGGATGGTCTGCAGGCCATCTCCTGCCCTGCCGGTTACTTCAGTGCCAGCTTCGGACAGATCGTGTGCAACGCTTGCACCGCAGGGAAATTCAGCAGCACCACCGGTTCGACTGCGTGCCAGGATTGCGCGGCTGGTTATTACAACCCGACCACCGCAGCTACCGAATGTCTGGCCTGCTTGGCGGGCACCTTCAGTGCGGTGACCGGATCGGTCGAATGCCAGAGTTGTGCAGCAGGTAGCTTCAGCGCGACCACGGGTTCCACGGTCTGCGAGAGCTGCCCGGCCGGTAGCTTCAGCGACGTAAGCGGATCGGTATCCTGCACCTCGTGCCCGGCAGGAAGCTTCAGCGCGACCACGGGCTCCACGGTCTGCGAGAGCTGCCCGGCCGGTAGCTTCAGCGATGTGGTAGGTTCTGTTGAGTGTACCTCCTGTCCGGCAGGTAGCTTCAGCGCGACCACGGGCTCC
>JADKCV010000059.1 GCA_016718655.1 Flavobacteriales bacterium
CAGTGTTTGGTAATGAGCCTTCGCAATACCCAAGCCTATGACGCTGGCGTCGAGACGGCGAAAGCGGCTGAAGGTCCATGGACGGTCGGCATGGCTATGGCGCGAATTGGCAAACATGCTCGTCAAACATGATCGGCTTGATGAAGCGCTGAAAGCCTTGGACCAAGCAAAGCGGATAGAGCCGGGATCCGAGTGGCTTTGGCGTTATCTGGCCCAACTGCACAAGGCACGGAAACAGCCAATACTCGAAGCAGAAGCCTTGGAAGAGTTGGTTGAACTAGAAAGGGCAAGTGCGGCAGACCTCAACAGGCTTGGCATCATACACCATGACAACAAGAACTACAGCAAGGCGCTAGAATTCTACCGCGCTTCAGCAGTTATGGAAGACTGGACCGCACCCCACTTCAATATGGGATTGGTCTGTAACGACCCCGAGGTTTCCCAGGACGCTGATGCGGCGGATGCTTACCGCCGAGCGCTTCTGATAGACGCCACATACCAAAAGGCCAATGCAGAACTGGAAACCACGAAAGCCAAACTCATCCCCTTGGCGGTTCAAGCGCGAAGCCAAGCTGAGGGACTAGTCCGCAAAGAAGATCGCTATCAGCACTACCTCAATCCCTTTGATGTCCTGCAACTCGAACCTGAGGACGACTACGATAGCGTTGACCCCAAGGCATCCAACGTGCGAAGAAGAAACTGCTACAAGAGCTTGAACTGAACGAGGGGAAAGTTGGCTGGCTCGATGATCGGACTGCTGGATAAGTCAAGGGCCCTCATGATAGACGACGAACTACTGGACGAACGAAGCGCACATACCATCTGACCGTTGCCCGCAACAAACGCCTTTCCCGCTTCCTAACGCATGGGGATGTTGGCCACTTCCTCTACGCCGATGACTATTTCCCCGTTGACGCTAGCGCTATTGGATGAGGATGAGGGGTTCCGCGCCTTTCTGAGCAAGCCGTTCGCCGCACAGTACAATGCGCTGCTCACACGGGCAATTGACAAGCGTGCAATGGCAGTTGTTGAAGTTCTGTTCGATGGGCGCCGCTGGGTTGAGGTCGAAGACTTGGACAAATGCCTCACGGGTGCATACAAACGTGCGGGGCAGTTGGTCGAGATCATGAAGCAGTTGGCGTATGAAAGCGATAGTCGGTTGGTGGAGCTTGCCCGAAGTTCAGAATGCTCTATCAGTGCAGACATTCCTGCGTTGCTCAATCTGCTGCCCGTTCAGTTTCGTGGTCACCAAACACAAGTGGTCGGTGCGCTGAGATCGATGGCGATCAACTGCCACAATGCGCATCAGCAGACTGAAATGTCACGGGGCATACTTCTACTGTGCAAGCAGTTCCACTTCAAGAAGTCCGGAGTTGAACGAGCAACTCAAGAAGGACTACGACAAGACGCCGAATTGATTGCATACAACGAGAAGTACAAGGACTTCCTCACCTGCTTCTTTTGTGGAAGCGCCCCCACGACGAATCCACCGGGATCGAAGACGATTCACGGCGATCCAAGCGTAATTTGCTCGCGGGGCAATTGAATTCTCATACACCGATGTCACGCTCCCCCGGTGCGAGATATGCAATCGGGTACATGCAGGGAACGAGATACGAAGTACTCTACGGCGTTGGTGGGCTCGTGGTCGGCCTTGCCGATCGGAACGCTGCGGACGGTCATTTCATTCTGGGAGCTATCATTGGTGGAATTGTCGGGTTTGTCGGCGGCGTCATCAAGGCTATCAGCTTCTACAAAGCGGAAGGGATCAAGGACGCGACGGATAGCACCTTGGCTCAGCATCCGTTACTTGCACAACGATTCAAAGAGGGCTGGTCATTCACCAAGCCTACTGCCTAGCACAACCAACCACAGAGAATGGACGTCGATCGTCGACACTCAGAAGGCACTGCTCTCCGCTCTTTCCCAACTTTATGACCTAGAGCAAAAGATGTTGAAGCGGGACGACCTGACTTCCCTGCACCGGAATGTTGGGAAAATGAAGGATGCGTTCGAGGAACTCGGCTACCGAATCGAGGACCCGCAAGGACAGAGCTACAATGAGACACGAGTGGACTTGGAAGCGTCTATCGCTGGAAGTGGCACGGAGGACCTTGTGGTTACCGAAGTGATCAGCCTATCATTCGCTATGTCATGCGAGACAGCCAGGCGAGTACACCAAAGTCATTCAACGCGGAGTGGTCGTTGTCGAGACACGCATCAAGAATTGAGAACCATGAGCAAGACGATCAACTTCGGCATCGACTTGGGCACAACGAACTCGTTGATTGCCAAGTTCAACAAAGGGACTGTGGAGGTGTACAAGAACCCGGTCGGGTTCAAGGAGACACTGCCATCGTTGTAGGGTTCAGGAACGACCGTATTCTGATAGGAGAGACAATGTGTACCTGGAAAGGACCCGAAGAATGTCATTGGCTCCTTCAAAAGGAAGATGGGCACTTCGGAGAGCTTCAAGATTAAGTCGATCGACCAGTCGCAGACGCCGATAGACCTCTCCGCATTGGTGCTCAAAGAACTTAAGACGTTCATCCACACGGGCGAAACCCCGGAAGCCGTAGTCATCACCATCCCGGCATCATTTGATATGGTGCAATCCAACGCCACTAAGGAAGCCGGTCACCAGGCAGGCTTCAAACAAGTGGTGCTCCTTCAAGAACCTATTGCCGCAAGTCTGGCCTATGCGAACAAGACCACTGGAAATGAGCTGAACAACAGCCAATGGATCGTCTATGACCTCGGTGGTGGCACGTTCGACGTCGCACTTGTGCGCATCGCGGAAGGTGAACTAAAAGTCATCGACCATGAAGGAGACAACTTCCTCGGTGGCTCTGACTTTGATGCTTTGATCGTCGAGCGCATCATTATTCCTGCGCTGGAAAAACGCGGTCGTTTTGACCTGCTCAATCAACTCAAAAGTGCGTCCGGGCGGCTGAACAAGAAATGGCCCGTCCTGCTCTATGCTGCTGAGAACGCCAAGAAGGTCCTGTCCATGTGGATGCAACAGCGGAAATGCTCAGGACCATCCTCACCAGGAACTCACTCCAGCCAAACGACCTCAAGTTCGTTCTGATGGTTGGCGGATCCACATACATCCCGCTGGTCCGAAACAGGATCAAGGAGCTTTTGGGCATTCCGGTGAACACGGACATCGACCCAACGAACGCAGTTGTGATCGGTGCCGCGTACTACGCGGGGAACAAGCCATTGGAACTTACGGAGTCCGCAACCCGGGCCACGCCCCAGAGCCAGTTGAAGTTGAAGTTCTCATACAACAAGGCCTCACAAGAAACCGAAGAGATGTTTTCTGCTAAGGTGGACGGCGATGTCGCCGGACTATCCTATCGGATTGTCAGAGACGATGGTGGCTATGATAGCGGGCTGAAGAAGCTCACTCCGCGCATTTCGGAAGACTTGCCGCTCCACCCGGATACCTACAACTGCTTTACACTCAAGATTCTCGACGAGCACAATGACAAGGTGCCGGTCGTGAACGAGCCGATCCAGATCGCCCAAGGCAAGTACAGTGTTGCTGGGCAGATGCTTCGGACGACCTCAGCTTGGTAAAGGACAATCTCCAGATGGCGATACCAAACTCGATCGGTTTGCCAGGAACACGGTCCTTCCAGCAAAGAAGAAGATGACTGTTCGAGGTGAGCAAGACGCTAATGCACGGAACCGAGGATGAGATCCGGATCATGGTTGTCGAAGGTCCCTCATCGAACCATCCCTCCTCAAACAAGTCCGTTGTCGTGCTGCCTGTCAGCGCAAAGAGCCTAAAGCGTGACCTCCTTGCGTGGTACAGAGATCGACCTGACTTTCGAGGTCTCCGGAATCGCGACTCTCACGGTGCACGCTTATATCAATCCTCCGGACCGGAGTTTTCAGTTGATTCCTCACTCCAATTCAGACAAGTTGACGCCAAGGCATTGGCCGAGGAGATCGGTATGCTAGAGGAGAAGATCGAGCAAGAGAAGGCCGAAGCACTGGAGCATGAGAACTACGAAGTTGTAGATGTGCTGACGAAACTGAGCGGCCCAGTCCAAGAACTTCAAGGCGAAGCCGTGCTTCTCTCGATCGATGATGTGACGGACAACAAATACAAGCTCGAAGATCGCAAGCGTAGGATTGCAGAGGAATTACATCAAGCCACATCGACAAAGCGCATCGAGAGGCTCCGCGCGGAGTATGTTGAGGTCCGTGACGGCGTTAGCGAGATCGTTAAGGAAAGTGGAAACGACATCGAGAAGCGGCAGTTGCAGGAAATCATCAGCCATGAGCATGTGTTCATCAACACGAACAGCGCTCAGAGAATGGACGAGCACATCTCGAAGCTGCGCGGGTTGCAGTTCCAGATCCTCATGCGATCTCCTGACTTTCTCACCGGCTGGTTCCGGAGTCTGGTGACGAAGCGGGAGACTTTCAACGACCAAGTACAAGCCAAGAATCTGATAGAGGCCGGGAAGCAGCACATCGAAGGCGAAGATTTCGACCGCTTGCTTGAGGTGAATCGACGGCTCTTCAGCTTGCTACCCGAACGGGAGCAAGAATCGAGACATGCGCCACTTTACAGGGATCAGCTGACCTGCGTCTGATGAAAGCCCTATCGAACGTCCATAAGGTCATCGTAGCGATAATCTGCCTTTCGCTGGCGCACGCAGGCAGCGCACAATCGTACTTGGGCCAAACGACCAAGCAAGTGAACCTCCGCGAAGGCCCAGGAACGGATTATCAAGTGCTGAGATCACTTCCACAAGGAAGCCAGTTGTTCGTGGTTGTTGACCAAACTGAAAATGACTTCTACCCCGTAGTGGACATTGGATCCAACGTTGAGGGTTACGTGCATCGATCCTTCGTCAAGCTCATCAGGATCCTTGAAGAAAACCGAGAAGGAGTTTTTACGCCAACCGGTAAGACCAGTAGCAACCTGGCCGAACTGGAGATCTACAATCGAACTGAACTGATCCTCACTCTGAAGATGGATGAGCAGACATACACGTTCAGACCGCATGAACGGACAACCTTGAAGGTTCAACCGAGGAGATACAGCTATCGCGCCTCCGCTCCGGGTGTACTTCCTGACTTTGGCAGCGAGTCGATTGATTCCGGGACTGCCTACTCTTGGGAGTTCTACATCGTTACCCGATGACCAAGATCTTGAGCGTTGTCCTCGCTGGTCTTCTCCTTACATGCCTTGTGGACATGCCTTACGGCTACTACCAGTTTGTTCGATTCGCAGGCCTTGTTGGGTTCGCAGTCTTGGCGTACGACTCGTTCAAACGTCAAGAATAGAGGATGGCGATCGTGCATGTTTGCCTTGCCTTGTTGTTTCAGCCGTTCGTCAAGGTGGCCTTGGGCCGCACAGTTTGGAACATAGTGGATGTTGTCGTAGCGATATTCTTGCTGGCATCCGTGTTCCTCAATCGGAAACGGAACTCCGCGTGAGCGATTGAAGCGGGTACCCCGCAGCGACGAAGGAGCGAGGAGTACGAGCGGAAAGCGCGACGGTGAGGCTTTGCGAACCGGCACGCCCTAATGACCTACATATTCCTTCTGTACTGCCCCCCCACCTCGAACATCGCCGCCGTAAGCTGCCCCAGCGAGCAATACTTCGTCGCCTCCATCAACACCTCGAACATATTCTCGTTCTTGATCGCGGCCTCTTGGAGTTTCCGCAGTGCCGCCTTGCCTTCTTCGGCGTAGGCCTGCTGCACATTCTCCACGGTGCGGATCTGCGCTTCCTTCTCTTCCTCGGTGGCGCGGATCACTTCCTTGGGCAATACCGTGGGTGAGCCCTTGCTGCTGAGGAAGGTGTTGACCCCGATGATCGGGTATTCGCCGGTGTGCTTCAGCGTTTCGTAGTAGAGGCTTTCCTCCTGGATGCGGCTGCGCTGGTACATGGTCTCCATGGCGCCCAGCACGCCGCCGCGTTCGGTGATGCGGTCGAACTCGCTGAGCACGGCCTCTTCCACCAGGTCGGTGAGCTCTTCGATGATGAAGCTGCCCTGCAGCGGGTTCTCGTTCTTGGCCAGGCCGAGCTCCTTGTTGATGATGAGCTGGATGGCCATGGCGCGGCGCACGCTTTCCTCGGTGGGCGTGGTGATGGCCTCGTCGTAGGCGTTGGTGTGGAGGCTGTTGCAGTTGTCGTAGATGGCGTAGAGCGCCTGCAACGTGGTGCGGATGTCGTTGAAGTCGATCTCCTGCGCGTGGAGGCTGCGGCCGCTGGTCTGGATGTGGTACTTGAGCATCTGGCTGCGCTCGTCGGCGCCGTAGCGGTGCTTGAGCGCCTTGGCCCAGAGGCGGCGCGCCACGCGGCCCATCACGGCGTACTCGGGGTCCATGCCGTTGCTGAAGAAGAAGCTCAGGTTGGGCGCGAAGGCGTTGATGTCCATGCCCCGGCTGAGGTAGTACTCCACGTAGGTGAAGCCGTTGGCCAGCGTGAAGGCGAGCTGCGAGATGGGGTTGGCGCCGGCCTCCGCGATGTGGTAGCCGCTGATGCTGACGCTGTAGAAGTTGCGGACCTTCTGGTCGATGAAGTACTGCTGCACATCGCCCATCAAGCGCAGCGCGAACTCGGTGCTGAAGATGCAGGTGTTCTGCGCCTGGTCCTCCTTGAGGATGTCGGCCTGCACGGTGCCGCGGACCTGCGCGAGGGTGTCGGCTTTGATCTTGGCGTAGACGTCGGGGGGTAATACTTGGTCGCCGGTGATGCCGAGCAGGAGCAGGCCGAGGCCGTTGTTGCCTTGGGGATTCGCCTCTGGCCGAGGAAGCTGCAGCCGTGGCCTCAGGCTGTCCCTTGGGGAGCTCGTGGCCCGTGGCTGCCGGCGGCCAGCGCTCCGCGATCTTCTTTCTCGACCTCCCTTCTCAGCTTGTTCTCGCGGATGTACTTCTCGCAGTTCTGGTCGATGGCCGCGTTCATGAAGAAGCCGAGCAGCATCGGCGCGGGACCGTTGATGGTCATGCTCACGCTGGTGGTGGGCGCTGACAGGTCGAAGCCGCTGTAGAGCTTCTTGGCATCGTCGAGGCAGCAGATGCTCACGCCGCTGTTGCCCACCTTGCCGTAGATGTCCGGGCGACGACCGGGATGCGTGGCCGTAGAGCGTCACGCTGTCGAACGCGGTGCTGAGGCGCTTGGCAGGCAGGCCCTGGCTCACGTAGTGGAAGCGCTTGTTGGTGCGCTCCGGTCCGCCCTCGCCGGCGAACATGCGCGCGGGATCCTCGCCGGTGCGTTTGAAGGGATAGATGCCCGCGGTGTAAGGGAAGAAGCCGGGCGTGTTCTCCTGCATGGCCCAGCGCACCTTGTCGCCCCAGCTGCGGAACTTCGGCAGCGCCACTTTCGGGATCTTCAGGTGAGAGAGGCTCTCCGTGTGGTTGGGCACCTTGATCTCCTTGCCGCGGACGTGGTAGGTGTAGAATTCGCCGCTGTAGCGTGCTTCTTCAGCCTTCCAGCCGGTGAGCATGGACCAGAGGTGGGGGTCGAGGTCCTTTTCTGAGCTCTTCGAACTTTCCTTGCAGGGCCTCAGGGAGCCTCGAGGCCATCGGCGGGCGCTTCCGTCGGCTGCGGCTCGGGCTCGACAGCTATTCAAGAAGATCCGGCCGCCGAAGGTCAGCACCGCCGGATACAACCCATACAGCTTGTCCGCGATGTCCGCCTGCTTCGCCCCTGGCATCGTAGCGGCGATTGTTCTCGCTGATCTCGCTCAAGTAGCTGCTCTTCGCGGGCGGGATGATCCACACCTTCTCGCTCATCTCGTCGTGCGCGTGGAAGGTGCTGTGGAAGTCGACGCCGGTCTTCTTCTTGATCGTCTCCATCAACCGCACGTACAGGTTGTTGGTGCCGGGATCGTTGAACTGGCTGGCGATGGTTCCGACAACAGGGAGCGTGTCATCGTCGGCGTCCCACAGCTGGTGGTTGCGCTTGTACTGCTTCTTCACATCGCGCACGGCATCGAGGGCGCCGCGCTTGTCGAACTTGTTGATGGCCACCACGTCGGCGAAATCGAGCATGTCGATCTTCTCCAACTGCGTGGCCGCACCGAACTCCGGCGTCATGATGTAGAGCGAAACATCGCTGTGGTCCAGGATCTCCGTATCGCTCTGGCCGATGCCGCTCGTCTCCAGGATGATCAGGTCGAAGCCTGCGGCCTTCAACACGTCCACGGCCTCCTTCACGTGCTTGCTCAGCGCGAGGTTGCTCTGGCGCGTGGCCAGTGAACGCATGTACACGCGCTCGCCGCGGATGCTGTTCATGCGGATGCGGTCGCCCAGCAGCGCGCCGCCGGTCTTGCGCTTGCTCGGGTCCACGCTGATAACGCCAATGGTCTTCGTGGGCTGGTCGAGAATGAAGCGGCGGATCAACTGATCCACCATGCTGCTCTTGCCCGCACCGCCCGTGCCCGTGATGCCGAGCACCGGGGCCTTGCTCGCTTCGGCCTTCTTGTGGATCTCGTCGGCGATCTTGGCGAACACGTCAGGATGGTTCTCCGCCGTGCTGATCAACTTGGCGATGGCCGGCCAATTGTTCGGCGTCAGCTTCTTCGCCTCGCCGTTCACCTTGTCGCTGAGGTCGAAGTCGGCCTTCTCAGCATGTCGTTGATCATGCCCTGCAGGCCCATCGCACGGCCATCGTCGGGATGGTACAGCCGCGTGATGCCGTATTCGTGCAGTTCCTTGATCTCCTCCGGCAGGATCGTCCCGCCGCCACCGCCGAAGATCTTGATGTGCCCCGCGCCCTTCTCCTTCAGCAGGTCGTGCATGTACTTGAAGTACTCCGTGTGCCCGCCCTGGTAGCTCGTCATGGCGATGGCGTGCGCATCCTCCTGGATCGCGGTGTTCACCACATCCTCCACGCTGCGGTCGTGCCCCAGGTGGATCACCTCGGCGCCGGTGCTCTGGATGATGCGCCGCATGATGTTGATGGCGGCATCATGGCCATCGAACAGGCTGGCGGCGGTGACGACGCGGATCTTGTTCTTGGGGACGTAGGGCGGCGGGTGACCAAGGACATAGGCGCGAATTACCGACGGGCAGCGGGATAAGCCGGGTCCGCGTCTTGGGGCCATACCTTCAAGCCATGGTGCGTTCAAGCCTACTCGCTGTCTTCGTGGTCCCTCCCCCTTGGTTCCCAAGCCCAGAGCTGGTGTGCGCCGGGCGCGGAATGGCTCTTCAATTTCTATTCGCTTCAGGCCAACGGTGTGCGTCGGGCCTGGTACAGTGGCGATACGCTTGTGGGTGGCCTACCGTGCCAGCGGATGGACCAGGTGGTCTGGCCTACGAGCCGCCCTTCCGGCACCCCTTCCGGCTTCAGGACTATGCCATAATCACCCACGGGCAGGGGACTTGATCAGTTGTGGGATGAAGCCTCCCAGACACTGATACGTTGGCATAGTGCGGCGCTGCACCCGGGGACCATTGGGGACATTCCTCATTTCCCGGCGCCGGGCCGTTTCGATGTGCTGGATACCGGTACCTCCGTGGTGGCCGGGGTGCCCTTGCGGTATCTGGTGGTGGAGGGCCCGTGGTGATGGGTGTGGTGGATACCCTGTGGGAACCGCATCGGCTTCGGCTACTACCTGCGGCCGATGGGTCACTTGTTGGTCGACTTCACAATTCGGCCTCGTTTGCCATGGACGATTCGCTCGGACAGGTCGATGGCAGATACCCTGGGCATCCGTGCGACTTCACCCTGGCTGTGCACGAGAAGGAAGCGCTCAAGGCTGGTGCTTTCCCGAACCCCGGTACGGATCACCTCACCCTCGATCTGCCTCCGGGCTCGCACACCATTGAGGTCTTCGATGCGGCGGGACGTTGCGTGCTGGTTCAGCGCACGAATGAGCTACAGCCTGTGGTGGACACACACAAGCTGGCACCGGGCCTCTTTCTTGTGAGCGTGATGGATGGAGGCGGCGAACGTAGCGTGGTTCGTTGGGTGAGGTGAAAAGGACTATGAGCAGGTCGGGGTCACGGCCTTGGATGCGCTCCTGACCATTCAACTCCAGTAACTCTTGGGTTCAGTAATTCCTCAGTACCATGCGAAGATTTCTGGTCATCCTGCTAGCTTGTCTTGCCATGCACGACGCCAACGCTCAAGCATGGACGCAGCTGGTGAGCGGCACGAACAGCGATCTGAAAGCCGTGCATTTTCCCACGACCGTGACGGGCTATGCGGTTGGTGTGGATGGCACGATCCGCAAGACCGCAGACGGAGGACACGTGGCGGCCACGCTCTTCGACTATCCAGGTCACTGGTTCTGGGATGTGCACTTCACCGCGCTGATACCGGCTATGTCTGCCGGGGAAAGTGATGGGCATGAAGCTCCTCTGGAGAAGGCATTGTGTTGAAGACGGTCAATGGTGGCACGAGTTGGACATCTTGTAGCAGGGGAGTGACTTATCCATTCCGACATCTCTTCGTGCTCGACCAGGATACGTGATACGCCTGTGGCAGTGCGCAAGGTGTGCTCAGCTTCATCCAGCGCACCATGGATAGCGATTTCCACGTGGATGGGCATCACAGCCAGGAGGCTACCTCGATGCGTCGTTGGGTGGGATGTACTTCCACAATTCAGTCCGGCTTCATAGGAATGTATGAATGGTCAAGTGGTTTCTGGGTTCCACAAATCGTCCTAGCTGGGCTATTATAGTACCACCGGTCTCACCCAGAGCAACCCATCAGCCTACTTGAATTTCGCTTAGCTGATTTTAGTGATGCAAGCACTAGCTATATGATACGGGCTACGAGAGTAACCCGAACATGGATGTCTAC
>JADKCV010000060.1 GCA_016718655.1 Flavobacteriales bacterium
GTGGCGACAGTCAATCTACCCAAGACTTTTGGCATGAAGTCGTCGGCCCATGAACCTCGACCATGTACATGTCTCCTGGCCAGCAGTGCAGTCATTAGCGAGACTTGGATCTTTGTTTGCCGCGCTTGGTTAGGGAAGGGCAACACCTCTACCTCCACTCCCTCTCCTCGGAAGGTGCACGGAAGGCCACGAACCAGTCCGACCACCCTGCGCGGCCCACCACTTTCAACTTTACCGCTCGCCCAGATGTATTTGCGCGGTACCTGCAGGTGCGCCGGGCCACGCGCATCGAAGCGTAGCGGTCGGCCCCGTGATGAACTCAAGACGAGCTTGCGTTGTCTGGTTCCGGCGGCACTCCATGAAACTGGTTTCTGTGTTGTGCTGCGTGGTGAAGGTGAGCGCGAGCCCATCGTTCACGCAGAGCATCGAAGGCATCCCGCCGCTGGTAGCCGCTCAGCGCAGCGATCCACCTGAAGTAGAAGCATCGGGACCTGCCTGCCGGAATTGCGGCACGGCTGCAGTCTCCCAAGCGATGGCCTTCGTCCCATCGGTGCAGCGCGCGTCAGCAGCGCGGTGGTCAGGCTTGCTCTGGGTACGCTGAAGCAGGGGATGATCCGCCCTCCACATCCTTCGCTAGCCGCCGATCACCTGCTGTTTACCGGTGATGGGCAGGTCTACCAAATATACAGCAGCGGCTGGCAACAGAACGATAAACAAGCACGAGGATGCGCATTGCCCAAAGATGGGGAATGCGGCTGTTCGTCAGAACGCGAACCGCAGCCCTAATGCTGGCCACCAAGGCGCGGGTAAGCCCACCTGCCGCACTCCCCACGCACCACCAACGCCATCCGACCGATGCCTTCCAGCCACCCCGCTGCCGGCTCAGCTTGTAGCAACAAGCTATCACGTTCAGGGGAGGCTGTCCTATCCTTCGATGGCGATGCGCCTGCTCGTGAAGAAGTCCACCGGCTGTTCACGTGCGTCCTCGCCGAGTGCACGACAGACCAGCATACCCGGCTGGATGGTGAGCTTCATGACGGGAAGGGCGGTGCATAGCGCGCCACGACATCATCCGCGCGCCCAGACCAGCGTTTTTCGAAGTAGGTGCGCCCAACAGTATCATTCAACCCAGTTCAAGTGTAGGTAGCCGTTCTTGTTCTCGTGCACCAGCACGTTGCTGAAGCCAGCGTGCCCGTCCAGCGTTTGTAGTTGATAGTTCACGCCCGGTAGTAGGTCCTGGTGCCCAAGCTGGTTATCTGGCAGGCAGCGGGCAGGTTGCGGGCACCGACCGATGAAGGACCCATCCGAATTCACGGTTCGCGTTGCCGGAGTTGACCTTCGCGCCCACCATGCCGTCGGAGCTGCCGCATCTCCTTGATGAACGCATAGGAGCTGGTGAGCACCGGGTCGCCCACGCCGCTGTTGCTGCCGAGGTCGCCTTCGATGGTCATATACGGCACCCGTAGCTGCACACCCCAGCGGTCGGTGATGCCGAAGCCGATCTCGCATGACTTCAATATTGGGGTGGAGCGCCGCCGATGGCTGAAGGTCATGCAGTGCATAGTGCCGATGCCATACTTCCGTCGTGGTGGAATCGGTGACCGTGGGGGGATCTCGACGATCGGTCCGGCCGTGTACACACCGGTATCGCTACCCTGGCCGATGATGGTAAAGGACTGATCGCCGCGCCGACCGTAGTCGATCAACACGCATCGCATGGCCAGGAACGCAAATGAGCGCGTTCGTAGGAGGTCGCCGAATACCGTGAACACCCTGACAGGCCCGCTACCTTGCACGCAACAACGCGTCACCCATGCCCACAGAGCTATGGTGGAAGAGAAGAACGAAGCGATGGACGTCCAACAGCGGCGTCCTGTTCCGCTTCAACCACGATGCGGGAACGCCAGGGCCACTGAAGGCCAGGATTTCGAGGCCGAAGTGGCCAAGTTCTGTGGCGCAAGTACGGGCTGGCTGTCAGCAGTGGTGGTACCGCCGTCAACACCATGCTGGCCGCGTGCGGCGTGGGTTACGGCGACGAGGTCATCGTGCCGCCCTTCACCGACATCGCCACCATTGAGGCCGTGCTGCTCGCCGGCGTCCTGCCGGTTCGCCGAGATCGACGACACGCGTGCATGAGCGCCGAAGGCATCCGCCGTCATCAGCCCGAGACCGCTGTCGTGCTGCTGGTGCAAATGTGCGGCGCTGCGGCCGACCGGACGGGAATCAAGGCCCTGTGCAAGGAGAAGAACATCCAACTTATCGAGGACAGCGCGCAGGCCCCAAGGCGGCTGCCAAGGAAGATACTCGGCACCTTCGGGCGCATGGGCAGCTTCTTAGCGACGACTTTCGAGATCAACACCTGCGGCGAGGGCGGCGTGGTCATCACCGACGACCACCGCCTGTGAGACCGCGCAGCAGTTCGCCGACCACGGCCACGACCTACACATGGCAACAACCGCGGTATGGAGCAGCATCCATCATGGCACCAACTTCCGCATCGGCGATCAACGCCGCCTATCGGCCTGGCCCAGACGCGCAAGCTGCCCTACATCATCCTCGCGCAACAGCGCACGCAAGGCCATCATCCAGGAGCGCCCGTCCAAGACATCCTCGGCCTGTAGTCCCGCCGCCACACTGACGAGGCTGGCGACAGCGCCACCTTTCTTCCACCTGCTGCCCATTGAGTAAGCCGTGGCCCGCGCCACTGTCAAGCTGTTCCGCCGAGGCCGGTATCCCGCACAGCCATTGGTACGACAACAGGTTCCACATACATCGGGCAGTGGGACCATGAAGAACCTCAGCATGCCCTGCGGCTCGTCGCCGAGTTGTTCGGCCTCGCAGGACCTTAAGACCATGACCTTCCCGAAGAGCTGACGCCGTCATGCGGCCGCCTCCAAATTTCGTCTAACATCCGCGTGACGTGGACGGCGGAGAGTTGGTTGCGATGCTTGGGAAGATGGAAGGGCGGTGAGGAAGGCGATGGAGGATGGTGGCGTAGACTGGGATAGCTACCGTGAAAGATGTGAAGAGAAGCTACTCGAGATCCCTTCGATTCAGTAAGGGTAGCGGATTGATCATTTCCGAACCGGGATGTGTATCTCGGACTTATGAGTCGCTACGTTCAAAGGAGCACGGCGTAAATTTTAGGTTTGCTGGCACGAATGGCACTTTATCATCGGTGGAAGTAACATCGGTTGGCGCCAGACTTGGTGAAACGCTCGTGATTGGATCCTCCCGAAAGCAGGATGTTGTAAAGGCGTACAACGTTTCCGACGAGGTGGTTGATGAATACGTTGAATTATACCTGTATGTGGACGAGGCTTGGGCAGAGAGTTTGAATTCAATGATTCTCTGGTTCTGCGCAAAGTGGTGCTGCAGGTCATATCGGTAGTCCATGTCCATAGTTAAGGCTAGTTCAAAGGGCGTTCCGGCGCTCAAATGCGCACCGTCGGGCTATTCGCTGCAAGTCCGCACTCGTCGCCCCGGCATAGGTCGGGGTTCTCGCTTGCGGGCTTTCCGCTGCTATCCCTAACGCGGAACACCGGCTGCGACCCTTCGGGGTCGTGGTCGCTCTTTGCGTTTCTGGATCAGGCTGTGACCTTCGGGGTCATTCCACGATCGCAGTGTGCGCCACAGAAGGCGTTCACGGAAGCAGGCATTCTGACCCCGAAGGTCACAGCATCTAGCCCGAAGGGCGTTGGGCGCGATCTGCATTTCGACCCCGGAGGGGGTCGCAGCCGGTGTTCATCATCAACAGGTATTTGGGGTCGAATTCCACACCCGCAACATTCAAGAATTCGACGTATTCCTCCTTGAAGGTCTTCTTCTCATGATGTTCCTCTTGCCGGGCGATGTAATCCTTGATCGCGTCCCGTTCCCGCCAGCCCACCGAGAAGATGCCACAACCTTCCTGCCACTGGAGTGTTGAAGGCCGTAGTGTGGGCGAATATGCTCGGTCGACGCCTTTTTCAATTCCCGGACCACTTCAGGTATCCGCATCGTTGGTCTTAGGTCGAACAGAAGGTGAACATGATCCACCCAACCCCCCACGCCGTGTGGTACCCGCCAAGGCCGCGGATGGTGCCGCCCATGTATTCCCAAAGCTGTGGTCGCCAGGACTTGTCCAAGCAGGCCACCCGGTTCTTGGTGCCGAACACCAAGGTGGTAATGCAACTTGAAATAGGTGGACATGGGGCAAGACGTTAGGTGACAAGGTGAATTTAAACACTGGCTGCGACTCCGGGGGTCGATGTTGCACGGGGCATCCTCGAGCTAGATGCTGTGGCCCCTCCGGAGTCATTCTAAGCATCCGCTAACCTCCCTTCCTTTGCACCACACCTCGGGCGTTGTCGATCATCTCTCATCATCTGATCGACCGATCTTCCACCTCCGCCAAGGCTATGGCGGAAACATCCGATCCTCATGAACCTCTTCCGCAATTTCAAGTCCGTCACCAAGACCTGCTACGGCCGGGGCAGCTTCGGCAAGTTCGGCGAGATCCTCGAACCACACCGCAACGCCGCCCCGGGTCAAGCCCGGGGTGGGTTCATGGTCTTCCTGGTGGACCACTACTTCCAAGGCAACGAGGCCTTCCCGCATCCCGAAGCAGGCAGGTGACGAGATCATCTTCTGCAGACACCGCCAGGAACCCACCACCGAACAGATCGACGGCCTGCGCGACGACATCCTCGCGCGCCGCGGTTGCCCGCTGGGCTGGTCGGCATTGGCGGCGGCAACGTGATGGACGTGGCGAAAGCGCTCTCGCTGATGCTCACGAACGAAGGCAGCAGCGTGCAATACCAAGGCCTCAACCTGATCAAGAAGCCCGGCATCTACCACTGCGGCGTGCCCACCATCAGCGGAACGGGCGCGGAGGTGAGCATGACGGCCGTGCTCACCGGTCCCGTGAAGAAGCTGGGACTCAAGTGCGACTGGACCGTCTTCGACCAGATCGTGCTGGACCCGGACCTGATCGCCAGCGTGCCCACGGATCAGTGGTTCTACACCGGCATGGACACCTACATCCACAGCGTGGAGGCCATCACGGGTACCAAGAAGAACACCTTCGCCGAGGCCTACAGCGAGAAGAGCCTGGAGATGTGCCGCGAGGTCTACCTGCGCATGGACCGCAGCGATCCCAAGAGCGACGAGTTCCTGATGGTGGCCAGCTACATGGGGGGCCTCAGCCTCACCTACAGCGAAGTGGGGGTGTGCCACGCACTGAGCTACGGCCTGGGGAAGGTGCTGGAGATGCACCACTGCATCGCCAACTGCATCGCCTTCGACAAGTTGGAGGATGTCTACGGCGACTACGTGCAGGAGTTCAAGGGCATGGTGAAGCACAACAAGGTCAACATCCCCCAAGGCCTCGCGAAGGACTGGAGCGAGGAGACCATCAGCGCCATGGCCGAGGTGGCCTACAACCTGCCGCACATGTGGGACCACGCCTTCGGTCCGGATTGGCAGCAGGTGCTGGACCGGGAACGGATCAAGGGGTGGTATAGGAGGATGTGAGGTCGATCAGAGGATCAGCGAATGGTGACCCGAGGCGTCGACCCCACCGGGTCGACGTGCAGGTTGCCGTTGGGTCACCCCAGGAAGCCCCCATCCACCACCAACATCCTCACCGGCCCATTCGTCCGCGAGCGATGCGAGCTGAGCCCGTCACTCACATGGTAGGACATGCCTGCAGCGAGTACGTTCACCGTACCATCCTCGTGTTCGTTGATCAATTCGCCTTCGAGCACGAAGACCAAGTGGCCGAGCGGGCACCAATGGTCGGCGAGGTAGTTGGCTGAATACTCCACCATGCGGATGCGGAGGCCTTCGTGCTGAACAATGCGCATGACCGCATGGCCGGTGGTTCCGTTCACCGTGATGGTCGGGAGGCTGGACCAATCGATGGTCTCGAAGGGGATACGCAGGCTCATGGATGTTGGCTAGATGCGGAAGCGAAGAAAACCCAGGCTGAGTGAGAGGGTAGGGTTGCGTTGGGAGAAATAGGTGATCATATCGCGTGAAGCGATCCCTGCCTCCCACGTTCCTGCGCCTGCAATGAACGTGACACCGACCGGGAGTTTGGTGTCGGCGTTCCCGCCGGTCATCAAGCCAGCGCTGAGTTGCAACCATGGGATTGGGCGCACATCACCGCCAAACCAACGGCCACGGTCCGCAAACTACCCGGTTGGTCGTTCATCGGTATGATGCATCAATCCCACTTCCACGGTCTCACCGAACAAACGACCCACCCCAGGCGCGTATTCGTTGGCAAGGGCACCACCCGTTCGCCTCCGGACGACCACTCGAGAAAGCCGCTGTTCGTGGCGAAATCGTCCAGGCCTTCCACGAAGTTGTAGTTGTCCAATCCATCTGTCGCAAGGTCCACCAATGAACCGTCCGTGGCCTTGAACACATTGCCGGTCCATTTGATGGAACCCAGGTTGGTGACCGCCACACCCAGTTTCCATACGTCCTTCACGATCAAGCCAAGTCCGATGTCCATCCCGAAGCCTCGGCCTGTGGGACGTGGAAATGCAAGAGATCCGGCAGAAAGCCGCGAGCCGGGGACTCTGGAGCCCGTCGTGTAGTCCAATTGGAAGTCCTCCGAAAGTGACGTGAAGCCGGTCAATTCACCATCCTCCGCACGAATGTCCACGATACCGATGCCTACCAGGTGTTTCAGACCGATCCCCCCGTACAACTCCACGGCTTCATTGCGTATGAGGTGGCGTCCATAGGAGAAGTTGTATTCCCGGTACCACGTGAGCTCTATGTTCGATCCATCCAACACGCGGCCCAGCAATTGAGGTTCACTGGCGATACCCAACACGACCAACGCGAGTGAATCCTCGGACATGGTAGCGTAGTTCGTCACCGTATCCCCCGTGGCCAACACCAACAGGTCGAAGTAATCGGATCGGAATCCTTCGAACGCGAGCTCCGCGGCCACTGGACCGAATCGACTCGAGATCCGCGCGTGGTCCCTGATCTGAAAGGCGAATCCACCGGCGTTGGGAGTGGTGAAGGCCGCGCCGACCAACATCACATTGACATCTGCGATCGCACCTGCGTTGGTGAAGATCCGTGCTGCTTCCTCCTTCTGGTCCGTGGTGAACCGGAAGTTCGCGTCCAACACCCGATCGCGCATGTCATCTCGTGTCAACGCATCGGAGTACAACGAATAACTCCCCTCGGCAACGCCAACGGCCACCTGCTTGTCCGTATGGCGCCATGTCCATCCCAGGTTCGCAGGATTGATCCCGATGGCCTGGTAGTCGGTCACGAAGGTGGTCGCTGCCGCGCGGCCTGTGGTGTTGAACACGCTCAGCTCCGTTTGCGCATGGACCGCACCGAGCGGAGCGAAAAGAGCAATGCTCAGGATCCGGGATCTACTCATTAGGCGCATAGGTCGTTGCTCTTGGGCAACTCCAAGGTACGCTCATCGGAGTTCCGTGCCGAAACTCATTCAGCCACCTCCAACTTCACGATCCGCGGCGGATCATCCGTGCCGTCCGCGTAGAGGTAGGTGGCGCGCACCATCAGACCATCCTTGAAGGCTACACGCGGCTCGAACTGGTTGTAGAAGCCAGCCATCGAGGCATCCCAGTAATAGCCGAACCAGATGCTGTCGCCGACATAGAAGCGTTCATAGGTGCGGTACTCCTGCTTCTTGCTGTTGGCGGTCCGCACGCGTTCGGTGCCGTAGCTCTGGATCGGTCCTTCAACCACACGCGCTTCCCCGTTCTTGATCGCTTTCATCAACCGCCAGTGGTCCACGCTCATCAAGCCGACACCCACGATGGCCATGATGGTCCCGAAGATGATGAGGACCTTGGCGGTGCTCCAACCATGGCGCTGGGGTGTAACGCCATCTCCCTGTCCTTGGCGCGCTGCACCAACCACAGCACGATCCGGTAGCGATCACACCAGCACTGAGCAGGGCCCACGCTGTGGAGAATGGAGGCTGTTCTGCGAGGTCGAATGCGGTGCGGTAGTTCATCGTGTCAGCGTCCGTGCGGGTCGAATCCTGCCACACGCGCAGCGGCCCGCTCGGCTGAGCGTTCCAACAACTGTGCACGGGTGGAGCCCCGTTCCAGATCGGTCTTGTTCACACGCACGACCTCCGATAGGTGGACCTGGCCGGTGAAGGCATCGATGACCTGTACCTGCACTTCGATCTGGCGTGTCAACACGTCATCGAACCGTAGGACCTTTCCGGTGAGCACGTAACGGGCCCCGATGAGGCGGCCGGCTTCCGCACTGTACCGGTCATCGTACACACCGCTCATCTGCTTGCGTTGTTGTTCCAGAAGCTCTTCGGTATTGTCCCGGTCCACAAGTACGATCAAGGGGTCCTTCAATGCGAGGATGGCCTGTTTGATGTTGGCGGCCAGTTGGATCTCCAAGGGTGCCCCGCCGAGGACACCGGATAGTTCGTTGGTATAAAGTTGCCCGTTGAACAAGGGCACGTAGGCCAACGGGACCACGGCTTGTTCCCTGCACTGCTCTTGCAAGGACCAAGCGTCCTTGTAGGTGGCATCCCTACCGGTCACCTGACTGAACAGCCGATGTGCATCGCGCCATAGTTCCAGACCCATCGCTTTCCGTCCTTGCTGGTACCAGGGTTCAATGGTGGCGATGCGCTGCACATACGCAGCCTCTTTGAGGTCGGGGACCAATGCCAGTGCGCGATCCGCCGCGGTCAGTGCATCGTCATAGCGTTCCGATCGCAGGGCCTCCTTGGCAGATGCCAAAGCGTTCTCAGCGGTGTGTTCGACCGCTCGCTGCCGGTCAACGGCCAAGGTGGGCGACCAGTGTAGCTCGATCCGATGGCGTAACTGGTGGGTGTGGTATGCCTCCACCTGTTCACGAGCACGATCGCCTGCAGCAAGGTCGTTCATCAGGTAGTGTCCGCTGGCTTCGGCCTGCAAACGGTCCGAGATGGCTTGTGCAGTGCGTTTCATGCCCACGTGTGCTTCGACGCTTCGCTCCTTGCGGGCATAGTGCTCGGAATAGAGCGCATGGGCCTCCGCATACATCCCTTCCCGTTCGTAGATGGCCCCTCGTTCCAGCACCTTCCGTTCCCCACTGCAAGCAGCGAGCAAGGTCCAGAAGAGGAGGAGCTTGGTGGGGCGCATCATCGTGGGCGGTCCGCAAAGGTCGTTCCATGGCAGCGTTCGTGGTGCTCGTAAGTTTGCCCCGATGCGTGAACCGGCTTCCTGGCCTTTTCTGATGTTGGCCCTATTGTGTGCGCTGCTCTTTGTGGTGGCCTTGTTGGTCGGTACGGTCCCGATAGCACTTGTTGATGTGCCAGCAGCGCTCTTCGATCCGGATGGGTCCATCAGTTCACGTATCGTGCGCGAGGTTCGGCTTCCGGGCGCGGTTACGGCCCTGGTTGCTGGTATGGGGCTAGCCGTTTCCGGGATCCTCATGCAGACCCTCTTCCGCAACCCGCTCGCCGGCCCATCGGTCCTCGGTATCAGTTCAGGGGCGAGCCTTGGTGTGGCGTTGGTGATGCTGGTCCAACCGCTCTGGAGCGTGCTGCCGATCCCACGTGATCTGTGGCTTGTACTCGCTGCGTTCATAGGTGGAATGGGCGTGCTTCTGCTGGTACTTCTTGCTGATCGCCGTATGGGCAATGCCGTTTCATTGCTCATCATCGGGTTGATGATCGGCCACCTCTGTAGCGCGCTCATCAGCGTGTTACAAGCGGCCGGTTCCGCGACTGCTTTGAAAGGGTATGTCCTGTGGGGTATGGGTTCCTTCTCGGGTGTTGGCAGCGATCGTCTGTTTTGGTTGTTGGTCCCTGTGTGTTCGGGTGTGCTGGGTGCCTTCCTGCTGGTAAAGCCGCTTAACGCCTTGCTATTGGGACCCGATCAAGCAGCCACGTTGGGTGTTTCCGTGCATCGGTCGCGGCGCATGATCATGATCATCACCGGACTATTGGCCGGCACCGTCACGGCGTTCTGTGGACCCATAGCTTTCCTCGGTCTTGTCACGCCACACATCGCCCGGGCACTCTTCCGGACGAGCGATCATCATCGGTTGGTACCGGCGACCGCACTTATTGGCGGTGCGCTGGCCCTTTTCTGCGAGGTTCTGGCGCGGCTCCCACTGGCCAATGGCGCACTTCCGTTGAACGCGGTCACCTCCTTGCTCGGAGCACCGGTGGTGGTATGGATCCTGGTCGGTGCACAACGATGGTCGCGGACGGCATGAGCGTGATCCGGACCACAGACCTTACGATCGGCCATGCCGGTACGCCCTTGGTGAAGGGTATCGATGTCGAGCTGCGCGCGGGTGAACTGGTGGTGTTGCTGGGAGTGAACGGCATCGGTAAGTCGACACTGCTCCGCACGTTGGCAGGCCTATTGCCTCCGTTACATGGATCCATCGACATACTTGGGAAACGGCTGAACGGTCTTGCTGCGATGGAACGCGCCAGGGCTGTGAGCGTCGTACTACCTGGGCGTCCAGATGCTGGGATGATGGATGTACGCACGTTGGTCGCATTGGGGCGCCAACCATGGACCGGGCATTTCGGGCGTTTGGGTCCAGCGGACCATGCTGCCGTCGATCAAGCGATGTCCATGATGGAATTGACCGACTTTGCCGTCCGGGACCTTCGTACACTGAGCGATGGTGAACTGCAACGGGTTCTCATCGCGCGCGCCTTGGCACAACGAACGCCTGTCCTGCTCTTGGATGAACCAACGGCCTTTCTCGATGTGGTGAACCGCTTGCGTATCATGCAACACCTGCATCGCGTGACCCGCGAACTGAATGCGTTGGTGGTGCTGAGCACACATGACCTTCAGAGTGCGTTGGACCTGGCCGACCGGGTGTTGTTGGTCACCCCGGGAAGTCTCTGGTCGGGTACACCACAACGCGCTATCCAAGAGGGCAGACTGCAGGATGCGTTCCGAGTGGAAGGCCTTCGGTTCGATCCAGCTTCTTCGTCGTTCCGACCTTGAATGAAGAAGCCCCCCGCTGGGCGGAGGGCTTCTTGGTATCATGGAATCGCTTATTTCTTCAGCGCATCTCGGATCTCCATGAGGAGCTTCTCCTCATTGGTAGGACCAGCAGGTGCCGGTGCTGGCTCGGCCTTCTTCATCTTGTTCACGGCCTTGACCACCATGAAGATCACGAATGCGACGACCAGGAAATTGATCACGGTGGTGATGAAGGCACCATAGGCGATGGCCACTTCGGGTTGTGAGACCACGCCGGCCGCATCCTTGAGCTCCGGCTGCATCACGTACTTCAGTTGATTGAAGTCCACGCCACTGGTGACCTTACCGATCACAGGCATCACCATGCCGTCGATGAACCCGGAAACAACTTTGTTGAAAGCAGCGCCCATCACGAAACCGACAGCGATGTCGATGAGGTTGCCTTTGATCGCGAACTCCTTGAATTCTTTCATCATGCTCATAGGAAGGTGGTTTTGGTGGTTGAGACGCGAATGTAACCGCTCGTCACTTACGTGGTTCCGCATTCAGGCTGCTGGCGCGGATAAGTGGCGCCATGAGCGGTTCGCGGGTCCCCGGCACCTGTAGTATGATCGCTACATGATCCAATATCCTTCCGCTTTCAAGAGGGATCCCCACGTAGTCAAGCGGACTATTGTCAGCGCGCGGAGGAAGTGTGATTGATGCGACCAAAGGCACCGTATCGGAGCCGTACACGATGGCCTTCACTTCCAAGGGTAACAGATGAAGACTGGCTATTCGGGCCATATTCCCGGACCCACTCTCTTGGATATTCCCCATGGCAGGGTTGCGTGGACGAAGGATCCGCCGCACGACCAAGCGGTCGTGTTGTATCACCTTCGGATCGTACGACGCTTCCGGATGCTCCACTTGGATCAGCTTGTCCATGGCATGAATGGTATCGACCTTTTCCGCAAGGAAGCGGTCGAGGTGATCCCCGACGCACCAGTGTTCAAGCTGTTCGAAATAGGCCGCACGCAGCTCAGGCATGCGAAAAAGAGCACCAATGAGCGGGTCGTTCACAACCTCTGGGGAAAGGAAGGACAACGTGGTGATCGGGCCACCAGCTTTGGGGGCATGGAAGAATGGGATCAGCCGATCGCCCGTGCCATCCAATACGAAGAACAACTCCCGCCAATTCAATGCGCTTTGTACACCGAACACGTCGGACAAGGCCAGCAATTTCGCGGTGCGTTCGACATCCAAGAGATCTGTGGCCCGTTGTGGGTCGCGTTGAAGGGTGAGCATGGCCTTCGCCCACGCCCGTTCATCTTCCAACGAAGTGCCGCCTGTGGATATGACAGGGGTCACTGGTGCCACGCTGAAGCGTTCCTGTGGCAGCGGCGTCATCAGGAACGGTGTACGCATGTTGCCGAGTTGCGCCTGGTCGTATAGGCCACGGTCAAAGGCGCCCCATGGCTGATCGGCAAGTCCCAACGCCAGTAGTATGGTGCTGTCCAAGGCAGGCGCCCAAGCATAAAGGCCGAGATCCTTGTCATTGAGCGTAAGGTCCGCCAACGCCGATCCCAAGGAAGGCAGTCCGATCGATCGTGCGGCACGGTCCATGAGCCAGCCGGGGATATACCCGATGCTCACGGGGTCCAATAGCAGTTGATCGTGTGCGGATAGAGGTCCGACGGGAGTGAGGCTTCTCAATCGGAAGTGCCAGCGGTCCTCGCGGAGATGTTCCACGGTGCGCGTGATCAGGCTCAATAACGCCTCGACCGAGTCCTGCTCCGTTCGGACCTGCACCAGGACCGAAGGCAGGTACACCGGGTCCAGGTAACCTGCGATCAAGGCGCTGTCCCGGATCAGGAGCAAACCATCCAGGGCATCTTCGGAAAGGTCCAGGTGATAGTGGTCGACCTCCGGCGGCTTGCCGCGGAACGCATTCAGCACAGGCTGGGTGATCCGCTTGATACCAGGGTCGAGTACCTCCTGCACGAAGCCGGTTCGTTCCGTACGGATGCCCAGTAAGAAGACCAGGAGTACGAGCAACAAGGCCACTGCAGGGGCCGCGGCCTCGGCGTATTGCTTCAACCTGGCAAAAAAGCGTTCAGGATCCAGTGGCATGGTGCATGTTACAGGCGATCCAAGTTACGGTGGACCACCCTCGTCACCCTTGCCCCATGAGCGATCCGATGGCGTTGCGCTGATCGACGGGGATGGACACCTTATGACCATGGATATAGTCATAGGCTACTTGTACACTTGTTCCGGTGGCCACCACGGTACCGGTCGCTGTGCGAATAGTATAGGCAAGTGTGAAGCTGGTGGTGCCGATGTGCGTACACCATGTGGAGATCGTGAGGTCAACAGGCCAATGAACGGGCTGCTCGAACTGACAAGTGGTGGTGGCCAGGATCACACCGATCCCTTGTTCGCGATGTGATCGTAACGCACCGATCCGCTCCAGGAAGTGCATACGAACGTTCTCGAAATACCGGAAGAACACCACATTGTTCACGTGTCCGAAGGCATCTTGTTCGCCCCAAGCCACTGGCACGTGGATAGAGACCACCCCCTGACCGCTCACCGCAGTTCCTTCATCAGGTCGCGATGCTGGACCTTCAGTCGATCCACTTCGCGCGCAAGTCGTTCGATCTTCTTCTCCATGTCCTTGCGCATGGCCTCTCCGCTGGCGCTCTTGAAGTTGAACATGCCCATATTCTGCTCCATCTGGCGCATCTCGGTCTGCAATTCCTCGATCTTGCGCTTCACGAATCGGCCTTCACGCTCGATACGGTCCTTGCCGTCGGGACTGCTTTTCAAGCTGTCCACATGGTCCTGGAACTGCATCCTGCGCCGTTCGTCGCCCTCCATCTTCAGTTGACCATAGTGCTTGTCCAAGGCCGCGCGATAGCGCTCGCTGAAGGAGTCATACAGCTTGGGCGAAACGCGTCCCGAGTTCATCCATCGGGTGGAGAACGACTTCAAGGTATCCAAGTCCTTTCCGCGTTCGCCACTGAGTTGGAAACCTTCGATCTCGGCCAACAAAGCCTCTTTCTCCTGCGCATGAACGGCCTGTTCCGCATCCTGTGCGGCAAAGGTGTCCTTACGTGCCTGGAAGAATCCATCGCAGGCCTCGCGGAACCGGGTCCACAACTTGTTCTCATCGCGCGGACCAGCACTACCCGCTTCCTTCCACTGCTGTTGAAGGGTCTTTAGACGGTCGGCAGTACGCTTCCATTCCTTACTGTCCTTCAGGGTCAGCGCTTCTTCCAAGAGCGCTTGTTTGCGTTCGCGTGCACCCCGGAACTGGTCCTTCAGGGTGTCGAAGTAGTTCTTCTTGGCATCGAAGAAGGAGTTGCAGGTGTTGCGGAACTCCTTCCAGATCCGCTCGTTCTCCTTCTTGGTGGCGAAACCGACCTGCTTCCACGCATTCTGCAGTTCCAATACCTCCTCGGTGAGTTGCTTCCACTCCTTGGCACCGGCATTGGCTGTACGTTCGATCAACGCGGTGACCTTGTCCACGAGGTTCTGCTTGGCCTGTAGGTTGGTCTCATGTTCAGCGCGACGTGCGCGGTAATGCTCGTGCACCTTCTCGTACACGGCTCGGGTGGCGTTCCAGAAGCCATCTCGTATCGCCTCCCATTCCTCCCGGACCACCGGTCCGATCTGCTGCCACTTCTCCTGGTACTCACGTACCATGAGTTCCAACTCCCGGATATTGTCCTTTTGCGCCAGGCTCTGCATGTCCGCGATGAGCGCCTGCTTCAGAGCGGTGTTCTTGCGGAGGTCGTGGTCGCGGAGTTCCTTGTAGATGCGGATGTGGTAGAAGAACTCATCCCGAAGGTGGGAATAATCGCTCTGAAGCTCCCGGTAGTACTGAGCCGGCACAGGGCCTATCGTGCGCCACTTCTCGTGCAGTTCACTGAATCGTTGGAAGGCACTACCGATATTCTCCTCGTTCGCGATCAATGCCTTCAATTCGTCCATGATGGCCTTCTTCGCCGCCAGGTTGTCCGCTTCCTCCTTGGCCTTCTTCCTACGGATATCGTTCACCCGTTGGTTGAAGGCGTCCAGCAACTGCTTGAAGCGCTTGTCCTCTTCATCCAACAGTGGCGCTGATTCGATGGCTATGGGGGGCGCAACTACAGGTGCACCATCCTCCGTTACGGCTGTAGGACTTTCGCCCGCGATCGCCTCTGTAGGCTGTAGCTGCATGGCTGCTGCGACCAAGGCCTCATAAGCTTCCTTGACGCCTTCCACCGCTTCGGATGCGTGTTCCACATCTTCTTGCGCGTTGAGTTCCACGAGCCGTTCGATCAGCTCTGCTTTCGTTGCCATGCGGGTTCGACGGACAATGCGTTCGGTCCGATCGATCCAAAGATAGGGGGATGCCGCACTAGACTGCCAATCCGAGCATGCAGACATCATCCACCTGCTCTTCGGTCCCCTTCCATGCATCGAAAGCGCGCTCCAATAGTTCGGCCTGCTGAGGCATGGACAGATCGCGATGGTCGGCAAGCAACTGATGCAACCGCTGGCTCATGAACCGCTTTCGGTCCGGTCCGCCGAATTGGTCCACGTATCCATCACTGAAGAGGTAGATACGGTCACCTGGGGTGAAGGCCAAACGGTGACAGGTGAAAGAGCGGTCCAGTTCATGCTGTGATCCCCCGATGGGCTTGCGATCGCCGTTGATCACGGTGAGTTGGCCCTGATGCAACCAATAAAGCGGGCGCATGGCCCCTGCGAAAAGGATCTCACGCGCTTGAAGGTCGATGCGACAAAGTGCGATATCCATACCATCCCCTGCACCACGGGACACCCCTTGCTGATGTAACGTGGTGGTCAGGCGTGTGTTCAGGATGCCCAGAAGTTCGGCAGGGTCCTTTTGAGGATGGTTGGCCACCACTTCGTTCAATAGTGAACATCCGATGGCGGCCAGCATGGCTCCGGGTAATCCGTGGCCCGTGCAATCCGCAGTGGCCACCAAACGCTCGGTCTCGCTGATGCGCTGGCACCAATGGAAGTCGCCGCTCACCATGTGTTTGGGCCTGTCTATGATGAACGCACCTTCGAACAGGGCATCATACATCGCTGGACCGGGCACCAATGCACGTTGGATCTTTCCTGCGTAAGCGATACTGTCGGTAATTCCCAAATGTGCATGGGTCAGCTGTTCTTGGGCCAACTCATCGGCGCGCAACCAGCCACCAACAGATCGGAAGAGCAGCGCTCCGATCAATAGGAGCACGAACAACGTAATTCCCATGTTCCGCCAAAGCGCCGTTCTGATGGCGATATCCAACGGGGCTTCGGGCATCCGGGTCACCACATATGCCACCGTGACGCCGTTCAGGTCCACGACCGGAGCGCTGTGAACGAGCTGTTCAATGCCGTCCAGTTGCATACGCGTTGCACCACCTTTGGCAAGGCGTTCGATCAGCGAACGGTCCCTGATGAAGGTGGCACGCCACGTTGGCTTTTTGTCCGAGGTGGCTACAGTGATCAAATCACCCAGTTCCGGATCGGTTGCGACAAGGAGAGCGGGAAGCAGGTCCTCGTGCATTTCCACGGAGCGTCGCAGCTGGTCGTGCATCACGTAGTACCACGCATCCTGTGTGTGTTTGATGATCGTGCCTGGTTCGACATACTTATCGAGCAAAAGGCCTACATGGCCGGCGTTGACCTGACCTGCAGCAGTTTGTGAGATGGTGCCGATGGTGTTGAATGCTTCGCGATAGCGGCCCTCGCGATCGACTTGATGGAGCACAAGTACAACGCCTATACCCAAGAGCACCAATACGCCATACACGGCGAGGAGGACCTTGTGACGGGTGCTTCGGTTCGGGAGGAAGTACACGGTGTAGCCATGCCCCATGGATGGGTGCGCGTGGCGTTCCTACGCGAAAAGACCTCCCGTTGTTACTGTACTCTAGCCCATGAACGGATACCGGTGGTCCGTCGGCGACACGAATGTCTCCTTGATGGTCCGTGCGTTCACCCAGCGGATCAGGTTCAGGTAGCTGCCGGCCTTGTCGTTGGTGCCACTGCCGCGCGCTCCGCCGAAAGGTTGCTGTCCTACCACCGCGCCCGTGGGCTTGTCGTTGATGTAGAAGTTGCCGGCCGCGTTGCGCAGGGCATCGGTGGCCTCCACGATCGCTCCACGGTCCTGGCTGAATACGGCGCCGGTAAGCGCATAGGCGCTGGTGCCATCCACCAGTTTCAAGGTCTTGCTCCATTCGTTCTCCGGGTACACGTGAATGGTCAGCACCGGACCGAAGATCTCCTCGCACATGGTGGTGCTCTTCGGATCCTTGGTCACTGCGATGGTGGGCTCGATGAACCAGCCTACGCTCTTGTCGTACTTGCCACCGGCGATGAGGGTGACGTTCTTCTTGTCCTTCTTCAGGCCATCGATGTACGCAGCGATCTTGTCGAAGGCCTTTTCATCGATCACCGCATTGATGAAGTTGCGCATGTCGCGTGGGTCGCCCATTCGGAAGTTCTTGAGGTCCTCAAGCAATTCCTTCTTCACGGCTGGCCAGATGTTGCTGGGGATGTAGGCCCGGCTGGCAGCGCTGCACTTCTGCCCCTGGAACTCGAAGGCGCCACGGCTCAGTGCGGTGGCCACCTGTACGGGGTCGGCGCTGGGGTGCGCGATCACGAAGTCCTTGCCGCCGGTCTCGCCCACGATGCGGGGGTAGCTGCGGTAGTTGCTGATGTTGTTGCCGATCTGTTTCCACAGCGTCTGGAACACACCGGTACTTCCGGTGAAGTGCAGGCCCGCGAACTCAGGATGGGCGAAGATGACCTCGCCCGCGTCCTTGCCGCTTACATGGATGAGGTTGATCACACCACCCGGCAGACCGGCGAGACGGAAGATGTCCATGATCACCTGCGCGCTGAAGACCTGACTGTCGGCGGGTTTCCACACCACCACGTTGCCCATCAAGGCTGCCGAGGATGGCAGGTTGCCGGCGATGGCAGTGAAGTTGAAGGGCGTGAGGGCGAAGACGAAGCCCTCGAGCGGCCTGTACTCCACCCGGTTCCAGATGCCAGCGGCACTCACCGGTTGGTCGCGGTAGATCTGCTGCATGAACTGCACGTTGAAGCGCAGGAAATCCGCGAATTCACAGGCGGCATCGATCTCGGCCTGGTAGATGTTCTTGCTCTGCGCCAGCATGGTGGCGGCATTGATCGTGGCACGGTAGGGACCGCTGATCAGGTCGGCGGCCTTCAGGAAGATGGCGGCGCGGTCCTCCCAACGCATGCTCTCCCACTCCTTGCGGGCCTTCAGCGCCGCGTTGATCGCCAGCTTCACATGGCCCTTGTCGCCATGGTGGCTGTAGCCCAGGATGTGCTTGTGCTGGTGCGGTGGACGCGCTGCGCGGCGGTCCTTGGTCTCCACGGCCTTTCCACCGATCCACATCGGCAGCTCGCGCTTCTGCTTCATCATCCGGTCGTACTCCGCCAACACCTGCTCCCGCTCCTTGGTGCCGGGGGCGTAGGACTGAACGGTCTCGTTGATGGCGGCTGGGCTGTGGAAGATGGCGTCGGTCATGGCTGGGATGCGTCTTGTTGGGGGGGCAAAGGTACCGATGCATCAGGTGCTCGATCGGTGACAACGGATACACGGCCCCCCCGGGAAGATCCACGCTTGGATCTTACAGTGACGGTTACAAGTTCGTGAACTTGTAGATCGGGTCCATTTCCGAACCGGCTTCCATTTCGCACACATTGTGGATGATCCCATTTCCCAAGCGATATACCCAACCATGTAGATGGGGACCACCGCGGTGTGCCCATGCTTTCTGGATGATACTGGTCTTGGCAAGGTCGTAGACCTGTTCCTGTACATTCAACTCCACCATGCGATCGAAGCGTTCCTGTTCGCTGGCAAGACCATCCACTTCATGCTTGTGGATCCTGTACACGTCCTTGATGTTGCGCAACCATTTATTGATGAGCCCCATGGAGTTGTTCGTCATCGCGGCTTGTACACCGCCACAGCCGTAGTGACCACAAACGATCACGTGCTTCACTTGAAGGACCTCTACTGCGTATTGTAGTACGCTGAGCATATTAAGGTCCGTATGCACCACCATGTTGGCGATGTTCCGGTGTACGAAGATCTCGCCTGGCTGCGTGCCGGTGATCTCATTGGCCGGCACGCGACTATCGCTGCAACCGATCCAAAGGAACTCAGGACGTTGCACCTTCTCCAGTCGATGGAAGAATTCGGGGTCCCGTTTCACGGTATCCTCTGCCCATACCTTGTTGTTGATCAACAGTCTTTTGTACGATTCCATGTCAAGCGTGTAAGAGGGTTGGTCGATGAGTTACTGCACTGCTGTACCAGTGCTTGGCGGCGATGTTTTCAAATGACGACCGGAAGCACCGTTCCACGATACCTTGAAGCCGATCAGTTCGCAGCGTATGCCACGTTGCTCAGCGGTTGCCGTGAAGTCCTCGATGATCTCGAACACGTCTGGGTCCAAGTCGATGGTACGGTTCGCGTCGATCACCACACGTGATCCATCAGGCAGTTCGCTCAATGTGCGTTTGATACCGGCCTTGTTCAGGAAGGTCACGTCCTCGCTCAGTTCCATGTAGATCGGCATGCCCGGCTTGTAGCGCCTGGGGTCGAAATGGAAGGGAACCTTGTAATTCTTCCAGAGGATGTGGATGAACGCCACCGCCATGCCCAGGGCCACGCCACGTAGTAGGTCGTTGGTCACCGCCATGAACCCCACGGTGACCATGAATTGGATGAACTGGATCCGCCCCACCTTCCACATGGAAACGAACAGCGATGGTTTCGCCAGTTTGTAACCCACCATCAGAAGGACGGCCGCGAGGCTTGCGAAAGGGATGGAACGTAGGAACGGAGCGATGGTGATCACGGCCAGCACGATGAAGCCACCGTGCAGGATGGCAGAGAGCCTTGTGCGCCCCCCCGCCTGGATGTTGGCGGAACTGCGCACCACCACTTGGGTCAAGGGTATGCCTCCAAGCAGTCCGCTGACCATGTTCCCGATCCCCTGTGCATGCAATTCGCGGTTGGCAGGCGTGATCCGCTTGTGGGGGTCGAGCTTGTCCGTGGCCTCCACGCACAACAGGGTCTCAATGCTCGCGACCAGCGCGATCGTCAATGCGACGGTCCACACTTTCTTATCCCCGAGATAGGTGAAGTCCGGGAACGTGAATGCGTTCAGGCCAGTGATGTCCGGGAAGTTCACGAAGTGCTCAGGGCCGATGAACAGGCCAGGGATGCCATTGAACACGCTCGACAGGAGGATGCCCGCCACCACGGCCAACAAGGGTCCGGGGATGTAGCGCAACCACTGGTTCCGCTGGATGAACGGGCGTTCCCAGAGCAGCATCAGGCCAATGCACAGCAGGGTGACCACCAACGCTCCAGGGGTGAAGCCTTCCATCATGTGGATCAGTTCGGAGAAGGTGTTCTCCTTGTCGGGCTGATCGAAGCTCTCGTCACCCAAGGGCACACGGTCATATCCGATGGCATGTGGGATCTGTTTGAGCATGATGATGACCCCGATGCCCGCCAGCATGCCTTTGATCACGGCACTCGGGAAGTAGTATGCGATGATGCCCGCGCGCAGAAAGCCGAGCAAAACCTGCAGTGCGCCCGAGATGACCACCGCCACTAGGAAGACTTCGTAAGCCCCAAGGTCCTGGATACCCATCAGCACGATCGCCGTCAGTCCGGCCGCGGGACCGCTCACCCCCAATGGAGAGCCACTGATGGCACCAACCACCAGGCCACCGACCGCACCTGCGATGATGCCGGCCAAGGGCTCAGCTCCCGACGCTACGGCAATGCCCAGGCACAAGGGCAACGCGACGAGGAAAACGACGATGGACGCTGGTAGGTCCTGCTTCCAATGTTGGAACAACGCGGTGATACGCATGAAAAGAAAGTAGGTCTGGATCGCAGATCGGAAGTCAACTGGAAACAGCGCGCGAAGCACTGTGAATGGATCGATCGGACGATCAATACCAGGGAGGGGGGACAGGTACCTCGCGGTGTACCGAGTGAGGTACCTCCGGTACTTCTGTGCCGATGCCTTCCACGTTCACCTCGAGGGAACCATATTCAATGGTCTCCGGTCCGTGGGTGAGCCCCTCTTTCTTTTCCAGTTCCTCCTCCTCGGTCAAGGGGGGGACGCTACATCCTTGTTCACTGAAAGCCTTCACCACCACCTGGGAGACCATCACTTGTGGCAGCACGAACATCCATGCACCAAGGCAGAATGCAATGAGCCGCAGCAAATGAGGTCGAGTGGTCATTCGGGAACGGTCCTTCACGTGGGGCAAAAGTAACCCTGCGGAACGATGGCCGGGGTTGCTTAGCATGAATTAACGCGTGATCAATTCAACTGGTACGGGAGAACGAGCACCATTTCAGGCACGGTTACTCCGAACTGTCGGCCATCCGAGATGCGTTCCATCGTATAGGTCCCGCGCATCCGGCCGATGGAACTGCGCAAGTCACAGGCACTGGTGTACTCAAAGGTCTGACCAGGTGTCAACAATGGCATTGTTCCAACAACCCCAGGACCTTCGACCACCTTGGTGGTGAATAGGCTGTCGGTGATGTACCAATGCCGACGCAGAAGTTTCACGGTTTCCCGTCCGTGGTTGGTGATCGTTATCCGATAACTGAACAAGTATCGACCTGCACGCGTGTCGCTGTGCGCCGCCTCGAAGGCAGGTACCGCTGTTACACGTACGTCATGGCGGATGGTTGTGCTCATGCGACTAATGATGGTTGCACTGCTCGGAACCACAAGTCTAGGTAAAAGGTGGTCAGCATCCGACGAGGTTCATGAGGGTCCGGTAGTCCACGATCGCGGTGTTGATGGATGTGTGAATGGAGGTTGCCAGGAACCATCGAACTCCAATACCTTGCCGCCCTTGTTCATCAACATGTCCTTACATCGCATTGCTGTCGCCCTGTTCGTTCTACCTGCATTCACCTTGAGCGCACAATACAGCGGTCCGGAGAGCGTGGAGTATGATCCCATCGGCGATCGGTACTTTGTGAGCAACACCGGTTCTTCGGTCATCAAGGTCAGGGACCAGCAAGGTGTGGTCAGTGACTTCGCAAGTGTGAACCCGGCCCCTTATGGACTGGAGATCATGGGCGACACGCTCTTCGCCTGTTCTGGTGGTGCGGTGAAGGGATACCTGCTGACCACCGGTGCGCAGGTGTTCAACAGGTCCCTTGGGGCCACGTTCTGCAACGGGATCACCACCGACGGCACCTTTCTTTACGTCACGGATTTCAGCGGGAGCCGCATCTATAAAGTGGATGTGGCGAACAATGCCCACACCACACTGGTGTCGAATACGGCCGGGACTCCCAATGGGATCGTCTGGGACCCGCTCGGACAGCGGTTGGTGGTGGTCTTCTGGGGTACCAATGCACCCATCAAGTCGTTCGACCCGGTGACAGGTGCAAGCACCACCTTGGTTCCCAATACCGGGCTGGGCAACATTGACGGCATCACCATCGACTGCCAGGGGCGATTCCTGGTGGCCAGTTGGAGCCCGGACCGTATCACCCGCTATCAGTCCGATCTAAGTGGAGGAGGAGTTGATCTGGGGGTTCCTGGCCTGAACAATCCTGCCGACATCGACTTCGACACGGTGAATGATCGGGTGTGTATCCCTAATAGTGGCAACAATACGGTCACCCTGTTCGATGTCGATTGTACGACCACCATACAAGAGGGATCGGCGAAAGCCCCACGTGCATTTCCCAATCCGACTTCGGATCGGTTACGATTGGAGCCGCCCTTGGCCCAGGCAGAGCCCTACATCTTGCTCGACGCACGCGGTCTGCTCGTGGGTGGAGGTATGCTGCGTCCTGGTATCGATCTGGATGTCACAGGGCTGAGCAAGGGATTGTACACCCTCCAACTCACACGGGCTGGTGCTGGTATCCGGTTCGTGAAGGAGTGATCAGCCTCGCCTGCTGTTCAGGAATCTTACCCCGACCAATCGGTCACACCGCTGAAGGCGGTCCGTGAAATAGACCAGGACCAGGTAGTCGTTCTCGGTCTGGTAGTGGGATCCTTCCACGAGTGATAGGTCGGAGGCACCACCATCGGGTGCCGGGATCGCGTAGGCAAAGTCATAGAACCCCTGCTTCACCAAGATGGCAGCGGTGTAGCTTGAGGTGGTCGGGTCCCACTGCATCCGGTTCTCCGGGAGGCATCGGTGGTCGCTGAATGCACCGAACACGTAAGGGGGCTGCGCCAATTGTTCGGTCATGGGAAGGGTGAAATGGACTATCACATAGTCCGCTCCCAATGGATCCCCGTCGAACAGGTCATTGCGAATGAAGAAACGGCCGTTCAGGTCGGGCTGGTCGAAGTACACACGGATGTTGCGCTTGGGTTCGGCGGTGAGGTGGGCATGATAGACACCCTCGCCAGGCCCCGGCTCGATACGGGCCACCCGTTGCGTGGCGAAGCGCAGGTCCTTCAGATCGAAGTTGCGGAACTCGTTGCCTCCCATGAACAACCCCTGCTCCGGGAAGTCGTAGATCAGCTCCGCACCGCGCATGAACCGTGGGCGGAAACCCGTGCGAAGGTCGTCCCAACGCATGTTCTGGAGCATGGCCACATGGATCTCTCCGAATGGGTCCTGAACAGGTAGCTGTGTATGCCGGACCACCAGGTCGATCTGTTGTGCCACGTCCCGGAGGTCGACCGAACGAGAGGCCTGCATGCTCGCCTCGATGTCCACCTTTTGCTCATATACCAGGAAGCGCCTGGTGAGGACCACATCTTCCTCATCACTGCCCCGGAACACCTTCAATAGGTAGTTGCCGCTCCGGGTGAACCGGATCATATCGTTCGGAAAGGCCACCTCGTATTGAATGAAAGGCTGCAGCGTGTTGAAACTCTGGCGACCAGTGGGAAGGTAGTCGCTCATAGCACCTTCCAAGTATTGGCCAGGCATCAGGTCGCTGGCTTGCCACCCTGCATCGCAATGAATGAACGTATAGGATAGGTTCTCCACATCGGCTTGAAGGTCATCGAAGCGGAGGACCAAGGCATCGGACCCATTCAGTTCGATCACCGGTGGGGCCAACTCGAACCCTTGCTTGAACAGTTGAACGGTGCGGATCGTGGCGCTGTGGGTATGATCCTCGTAACGCGGCACGGATGACTGGCATGGTGTACGATGAGCCATGATCATCATCAGCATGCCAAGCAGGTATGGAACGCTCCATGTTATCTTGGACCAGTGTCCGGAAGCGGATAATCGCGTTGTGAACAACCTGAGGCTTTCGATCATCATGTTCATCGTCGGTGTTCCACGAACTGTTCTACTTTTGACGCCGCCTGTTCCCTTGGCAGGTTTCCCTTCAGCCCCATGTCCAAGTCCATCAGGATCCGAAAAGGGCTCGACATCCGCCTCAAAGGTGATGCCGAACATGTCCTTGTCCAAACGGAACCCGCGAAGGTCGTCGCGATAAAACCGACCGATTTCCACGGCCTGGTACCCAAAGTCCTTGTGAAGCCCGGTGATCAGGTGTTGGCCGGTTCAGCCCTGTTCGGCGACAAGTACAATGAAAGGGTGCGCTACACCAGCCCGGTAAGCGGAGAGGTGGCCGAAGTGGTGCGTGGCGAAAAGCGCAAGGTCCTTGAGGTCCGGGTATTGGCCGATGGTCAGACCCGTTATCAGGACTTCGGAATGTCCGACCCTGCTCGATCCGAACGCGATGCGGTCCTGGAGAAACTCCTTGCAAGCGGGGCGTTCGCATTCATTCGCCAGCGACCGTTCGATGTCGTGGCCGATCCCGCTCAAGTACCCAAGGCGATCTTCATCAGCGCGTTCGATAGCGCCCCATTGGCTCCGGACCTGGACTTCGTCGTGCGGAACCAGGGCGAAGACCTGCAAGCGGGCCTCGATGTATTGGCGAAACTGACGAAGGGGAAGGTGAACGTGGGTATCAGCCCTGGCACCGCCGCCCCGGAAGTGCTCAAAGCCCGGAACGTGGTCCTGCATACGTTCGAAGGTCCTCATCCCGCTGGGAACGTGGGTGTTCAAATACACCACGTGTCACCACTCAACAAGGGTGAAGTCGTCTGGACCGTGGCCTTGCAGGATGTGCTGATCATCGGGCGCTTGTTCCGCACCGGGCATTTCGATGCGACCCGCATGGTGGCCGTGACCGGCTCTGAGGCGAAGGCACCCAAGTATTATCGCACTGTGATGGGGGCACCGATCAAGGACCTGGTCGGCACGGTACCATCCTCCGTCCGTGTCGTCAGTGGAAATCCCCTGACCGGCGAACGCGTGAGCAACGATGGTTTCCTCGGTGCCTACCACACCCAACTGACCCTGTTGCCCGAAGGAGACGCCCCCAAGTTCTTCATCACGGATGGTTGGGCATCGCCTGGCTTCGACATCTTCAGTGCCAACCGCAGCTTCCCCACTTGGCTCATGCCCGGCAAGAAGTACCGCATGGACACCAACCAGAACGGGGAGGAGCGTGCCTTCGTGATGAGCGGCCAATACGAAGCGGTCTTCCCCTTCGATATCTACCCCGTTCACCTGCTGAAGGCGATCCTGGCGAACGACATCGAACAAATGGAGAAACTGGGGCTTTATGAAGTAGCGCCCGAGGACTTCGCACTCTGCGAGTTCGTTTGTACCAGCAAGATCAATTCTCAGAGTATCGTCCGTGAGGGTCTCGATGCACTGAAGAAGGAAACCACTTAAGCCCGTCACTGCCGTGAAAGCACTGCGTAATCTGGTCGACAGCGTGAAGCCCAACTTCGCCAAAGGCGGGAAGTTGGAGAAGCTCCACTGGGTGTTCGATGGTCTGGAGACCTTCCTGTTCACCCCGGGCCACGCCACTGAGAAAGGTGCCCACATCCGCGATGGCATCGATCTGAAGCGGACCATGAGCATTGTGATCACCGCCATGATCCCGTGCCTCCTGTTCGGCATGTGGAACGTCGGTCATCAGCACTATCTGGCCATCGGCGAGCTCACCGCACTGGGCGATGGCTTCTGGGAGAAGTTCCTGTTCGGCGCCATCAAGGTGTTGCCCATCGTGGTGGTGAGCTACGGTGTGGGTCTGGGTATCGAGTTCCTCTTCACCACCATCAAGGGCCACCCCATTCAGGAAGGGTACCTCGTGAGCGGTATGCTCATTCCCTTGGTGATGCCGGTGGACACCCCACTATGGATGGTGGCGGTTGGATCGGCTTTCGCTGTGGTCATTGGCAAAGAGGTCTTCGGGGGCACTGGAATGAATGTTCTCAACGTCGCACTCACTGCCCGTGCTTTCTTGTTCTTTGCATACCCCACCATGATGAGTGGCGATAAGGTCTGGGTGAACACCAGCCTCGAACCCGGTCAGGCTGTGGTGGACGGCTACAGCGGTGCGACCTCGCTGGGGCATGCGGCTGCTGGCAATGTGGCCTCGGTGGTTCCGATGATGGACTCGTTCTGGGGCTTCGAGGCCGGTAGCATCGGGGAGACGAGCGCTTTCGCCTGCCTGATCGGTGCGGCCATCCTGATCATCACCGGTATCGGCAGCTGGCGCATCATGTTGGCGGTGTTGCTGGGTGGTGTCACCATGTCGGCGATCTTCAATGCCGTGGGACCTTCCCTAGGGAATGAATACATGCAGATCCCTGTCCTTCACCAACTCATGCTCGGAAGTTTCATGTTCGGCCTGGTGTTCATGGCCACCGATCCGGTGACCGCTGCCCAGACCGAGAACGGCAAATGGATATACGGATTCCTCATCGGGGTGATGGCCATGCTGATCCGGGTGGTGAACCCGGCCTATCCCGAAGGAATGATGCTCGCCATCCTGTTCATGAACGTGATGGCACCCACGATCGACCACTTCGTGGTCCAGTCCAACATCAAGCGCCGGTTGAAACGGGCTACGCTGCAAACCGCCTAACGCCAACGGACCATGGCCTTCGATAAGAACAGTAACCAGTTCACATTCATTTTCGCCATCATACTGGTGGTGGTGGTGGGCACCCTGCTGGCGGTGACCTACCTTGGACTGAAACCGGAGCATGATGAGAACGTGCGCCGGGAGAAGATGCAGAACATCCTCGCCAGCCTCAAGGTCGAGGTGGAACGTGATGCTGCCCCCGCGAAGTACGATGAGATGATCAAGGAGACCTTGGTCGTGGATGGAAGTGGAAAGGTCGTGGAGGGCGATGCCTTCGAACTCGATGTGCTGAAGCAGTACAAGGATTGGAAAGCCGGCATGGTGAAAGAGAACGAGCTGAAATACCCCGTGTACAAAGCCAACAAGGATGGCAAGACCCTGTACGTGCTACCTTTGGTCGGTACGGGACTTTGGGGCCCCATCTGGGGATATGTCAGCCTCGTTGACGACGGTAGGACCATCTACGGTTCCACCTTCGATCACAAAGGAGAAACTCCTGGCCTCGGTGCCGAGATCGCCTTGCCCGTCTTCGAAGAACCGTTCGAGGGAAAGACCATCACCGATGAGTCGGGTGCGTTCAAGGGCATCACGGTCTACAAAGGTGGTTCCCAGACCACCGATCCCCATGGTGTGGACGGCATCAGCGGTGGGACCATCACCAGTCAGGGTGTGGATGAGATGTTGAAGCGGCTCCTCGCCGTGTATGACCAATACTTGAAGACACAGGTCGCCGCGTTGGCGGCACCTGCCACACCGGTCACCTTGGGTGCCGATAGTCTTCGAACGGACAGTATTCTGGTGGATACCACCCAAACGGCAAGCCTGATCACCCCATGAGCACAGCCACCACAGCTCCCGCGGCCAAACCCGCAGAAGGGCTTTTTAGCAAGAAGAACCGTAAGCTGATCACCGATCCGCTGAACGACAACAACCCCATCACCGTGCAGGTGTTGGGTATCTGCTCGGCCCTGGCCATCACCGTGAAAGTGCAGAACGCCGTGGTGATGGCATTGAGCGTGCTGGCCGTGGTGGTAGTGGGCAACATGGTGATCAGTGCACTGCGCAACCTGATCCCTGGCCGGATCAGGATCATCGCCCAGCTGGTCATCGCCGCAGGTCTGGTGACCCTGGTGGATATCGTCCTGAAGGCTTATGTGTACGACGTGAGCAAACAGGTGGGTGTCTATGTGGGACTCATCATCACCAACTGCATCCTGATGGGGCGCTATGAGGCCTTCGCCATGGGCAACAAGGTGTGGCCCAGTGCGTTGGATGGGCTGGGGAATTCCCTTGGCTATGCCTGGATCCTGGTCGTCGTGGGCATCGTCCGTGAGCTTACCGGTTCCGGTTCCGTCATGGGCCTGCGCATCATTCCCGAGAGCTGGTACGCCACCGAGGGTGGTTTCTACTTCAATAACAATATGATGATCCTGCCTCCCATGGCGCTCATCATCGTAGGGATCATCATCTGGATCCAGCGTTCGCGCAATACGAAGCTCATCGAACAAGCCTAAGCACGACGCCCCATGAACCTCGTAAACATCTTCATCAAGGCGGTCTTCATCGAGAACATGATCTTCGCCTATTTCCTGGGCATGTGTTCGTACCTCGCCGTGAGCAAGACGGTGAAAACGGCACTGGGCCTGGGTGCAGCGGTGATCTTCGTGCTTGGCGTGACCGTTCCAGTGAACTACTTGTTGGAGAACTATGTGCTCAAGGCCGGTGCGCTGGCCTGGTTGGGAGATGACTTTGCCCAGGTCGACCTCAGCTTCCTCGCCTTCATCATGTTCATCGCCGTGGTGGCCGCCATCGTGCAGCTCGTGGAGATGGTGGTGGAGAAATTCGCACCGGCGCTTTATGGCGCCCTGGGCATCTTCCTTCCATTGATCGCGGTGAACTGTTCCATCCTCGGCGGCGCTCTCTTCATGCAGGAGCGCCAGTACAGCAACGTCGCCGAGGCCACCTCCTTCGCCTTGGGCAGCGGTGTGGGTTGGTTCCTGGCCATCGTGGCCGTGGCAGCGATCCGTGAAAAGCTTCGCTACAGCGATATCCCTGCTCCGCTGCGCGGACTGGGCATCACATTCATCCTCACCGGGCTCATGGGCATGGCGTTCATGGCCTTCATGGGCATCAAGCTCTGATCAACGACCATGGGTTCGACCATCTTCATCACCCTGGCGGTCTTCCTGATCGTCACCCTGCTGCTCGTCAGCATTCTGCTTTACGCCAAGACCAAGCTCTCACCGAGCGGTCTGGTCAAGATCCGCATCAACGGTGAAAAGACCATCGAGGTGGCCGCAGGCAGTACGCTGCTGAGCACCCTGAGCGAAGCCAAGATCTTCCTGCCCAGCGCTTGTGGCGGCGGCGGTACCTGTGCCATGTGCAAGTGCCAGGTGCTCGAAGGCGGCGGCGAGATCCTGCCCACCGAAGCTCCCTACTTCAGCCGCAAGGCCATTGCCGACAACTGGCGCCTGGGTTGCCAGGTGAAGGTGAAGAACGACATGGACATCAAGGTGCCCGAGGAGATCTTTGGCATCAAGAAGTGGGAATGCGAAGTGGTGAGCAACTACAACGTGGCCAGCTTCATCAAGGAGTTCGTGGTGAAGCTTCCCCCGGGTGAGCACCTGCACTTCGAGGCCGGTGGATACATCCAGATCGATGTGCCACCCTGCGAAGTGGACTTCAAGAACATCGACATCACGGCACACCCCGAACTGGTGGCTCTGGGCCGCGATCCGCAAGATTTCCGTCCCGAGTGGGACAAGTTCAAGCTCTGGGACCTGAAGATGAAGAACCCCGAGCCCATCTTCCGTGCGTACTCCATGGCCAACCACCCGGCCGAAGGGAACATCGTGATGCTGAACATCCGTATCGCGACACCGCCCTGGGACCGTTCCAAGAACACTTGGATGGACGTGAACCCGGGCATCTGCTCCAGCTTCGTGTTCAACTGCAAGCCCGGTGACAAGGTCACGATCAGCGGCCCTTACGGCGAGTTCTTCATCAAGGAGACCGGTGCCGAAATGCTCTACATCGGTGGCGGTGCGGGCATGGCGCCCATGCGCTCCCACCTCTTCCACCTCTTCCACACGCTGAAGAGCGGACGCAAGGTGACCTACTGGTACGGTGGCCGAAGCAAGCGCGAACTGTTCTATCTGGAGCATTTCAACAGCATCGCCCGCCAGTTCCCCAATTTCAAGTTCTTCGTGGTGCTCAGCGAACCGCACCCGGACGACAACTGGAAGGTGAAGAAGGACGTCAACGACACCGAAGGGGACGGCTTCACCGGCTTTGTACACCAAGCCGTGATCGACCAGTACCTGAAGAAGCACGAGGCGCCCGAGGACATCGAGTTCTACTTCTGTGGCCCTCCCATGATGAACGCCGCCGTGCTGAAGATGGTGGATGATTGGGGCGTGCCCAAGGAGAACGTGGCCTTCGACGATTTCGGCGGATAGTCCACTGGGTCGGATGATCAACGCATCAGAGAATGGAAAGCCCCGCGTCGTGCGGGGTTTTCTGCTTACAGCGGTGATCGCGGTGGTGGTCGGATGTGAAGGGCCGAAGAGCGACCTGGTCGTGCTTCAGGGCAAGGCCCAGGGCAGCACCTTCACCATCAAATACATCGACAGCCTGCAACGCGACCTGAGCGCACCCGTGGACAGCCTGTTCCGCGTGATCGACCGCAGCCTGAGCCTTTGGGACAGCAGCAGTACGGTCAATGCGTTCAACGCCGCTTCCGATACGTTCGTGAGTGACGATATCCATTTCCGGACAGTGGTGGCACTCTCCGAGCAGCTTTGGCACAGTACGGACAGTGCCTTCGACCCGACGGTACTGCCCTTGGTCAGGGCCTGGGGCCTCGGTAAACAGGGGCGCGCCGCGCTGGATACCTCCGCTGCCCTGGGCCTCCGCCGCTTGGTGGGGATGGACCGGATCACCATGGACAATGATTGGCGGATCCACGCTACCTGGCCACCACGCATCACTTACTACAAGAGGGAGGCTGCGGTGCAGTTCGACCCCAACGGCATCGCCCAAGGATACACTGTGGATGTCCTGGCCATGCTGCTGCAACAACGCGGGATCGAGCGGTACATGGTGGAAGTGGGAGGCGAGGCCCGTTGCGCCGGAGTGAACGAGCAGGGTAGGATCTGGGTGATGCAGGTCGACAAGCCACTGGACGGTGATGAGCACGTGCAACAAACCACCGTTCCCTTGCGTGATCGCAGCCTGGCCACCAGCGGCAACTACCGCAAGTTCATCGAGATCGGCGGGCAACGGTATGGCCACACCATCGACCCACGAACCGGCAGGCCGGCCATGAACACCCTGCTGAGCGCAAGCGTCATCGCCGCTGATGCGGCCACCGCCGATGCTCTGGGCACCGCCCTGATGGTGATGGGGACCGAGGAGGCCAAGGCGTGGCTCTCGCAACATCGCGACGTGGAGGCCTACCTGATCAGTGATGACGGGAAGGGTGGCTACGCGGTGTGGAGCACGGCGGGTTGGCCTGCACAGTGAGGTCGGTCAGGACTCGATGATGATGCCGGTGCGGTCCAGCAGTCCGCTCAGTCCTTCAGCAGCGAACCGGGCCTTCCGCAAGCGGTTGCGCGTCGGGTCGATGCTGTAATTCACCGCACTCCGAAGATCGGCACCCTCCAGCACTGTTCCATCGAAGAGCGCGGCTCCTAGGTCACACTCCGCGAAGAAAGCGTTGCTCAAGTCGGCATCGGAAAGATCGGTCTCCCGCATACGGCATCCCGTGAAGCGCGTGCCCTTCAGCTTCAAGCCATGGAAGGAGGCCAGGTCGAGGATGCACTGGGCAAATGCGATCGAGAGCAGAAAGGTGTGGCAATGGTCAAAACGGGCACCCACGAGCTTGCATCTTTCGAAGGTCACATCTTGCAAGGCCGTCCGATCAAGGTCAGCCAAGCTCAGGTCGCAGTCGCGGAAGATGCACTCCGCAAAGGTCCGTCCGGCACACCAAGTCCCCTGAAGGTCACAGGCTATGAACGTGCACCGAACGAATTCGGAGGTGTCAGCACTGCGCTCCAGTACATCGGCCGAGATCAGAGTGGCGTCTTCAAGCACCTTTGCAGGGCGGCGCTGCGAACCCATCGCGCACATCGGTTCAGACAGTGCTTGCGTCGTCCCGCCGACATTTCTCCTCTGGTCGTGCACCACAGAACCCACATGATCCGCCTTCTGCTTGCACCAAGGGATTGTTACTGGCACAGGTACCTGCGAACTGACCGTCCTTCTTCATCCAGATCTTCACGGCGATACCGGCGAAGGATATGCCCAGTAGGCCGATGCCGAGCAATATGGTGAGCAGGACGGGTGACATGTTCCGAGGTGATGTGAGCGCACAAAGTTAGGGTCCTTGCTGGCCCTGACCCGAAGGCTGATGAATGTCAGGCCTTCTTTGTCGCATGGCCGTTATGTTCATCAGATCCGTTCCGAACATGCCCGACCTGGAGTTCAGACCTCGTTTTCGCTTCACCACCCCGCTCAGCGCAGAGGAGGTGAAGAGCAGGATCACTTCGTGGACCCGAACGCAGAATCCGCACGCGCTCGTACTCGGTGGAACGGGGTTCCATCTGGTCCTCAACTTTCCAGCAAAGGCCCAGCGTTCCTGGACCCCTCAGATGGATGTGGACGTGGAGGTGCTGGAGGGAAGGACCATCGTCCGCTGCCTCATCGGTCCTTCACCCACCATTTGGATGCTGTTCGTGGGCGGCTACATGTTCTCGGCTATCCTCGCCCTGCTGGGTCTTTCCATCGGGGTCTCCCAACAGATCGTGGGCGCCGACCCTTGGGGCTTCCTGCTCGTGGCGCCAACACCCTTCATCGCACTGGTCCTATGGCTGATGGCCCAAGGTGGCAAGGTCCGGTCGCGGGATGAGATGCGGGTGCTGAAGGTCTTCGTGGACGATGCTCTGGGCTGTGACTGCTTTGCGCTGGCCGAGCAGGGGTGAGCGGGTACCTTTGCACCTCCCGGATAGCCGCCAATAGGTGAAGGGGGGATCGGAGATGCGTATCGGTATTGTCTGTTATCCCACGTTCGGTGGAAGCGGTGTGGTGGCCACCGAGCTTGGTATGGCCTTGGCGGAGAAGGGTCACATCGTTCATTTCATCACCTACGATCGGCCGGTGCGCCTGCGCGATCATCCGAACGTCTTCTACCACGAAGTCCGCGTCAGCGACTACCCGCTCTTCGATTACCAGCCCTATGAACTGGTCCTTACGAGCAAGTTGGTGGACGTCGCCAAGTTCGAAGGCCTTGATCTGATGCACGTTCACTATGCGATTCCCCATGCTAGTGCGGCTTGGATGGCACAGCGGATCCTGGCGTCCCAAGGCATCTTCGTTCCCTTCGTTACGACACTGCACGGAACCGATATCACCCTTGTGGGCCGCGACCCCAGTTTCGAGCCGGTGATCACCTTCAGCATGGAACGAAGCAATGCGGTGACGGCCGTCTCCGAGAGTCTGAAGCGGGATACCTACCAGCATTTCCCCCTGAAACGCGACGTGGTGGTGATCCCCAACTTCGTTTGCACGGATATGTACAAACACACCCCGGATCCCGCACTTCGGGCTCGGTACGCGCCCAACGGCGAGAAGCTACTGGTACACGTTTCGAACTTCCGTGCAGTGAAGCGGGTGGAGGATGTGGTGGGTATGTTCCGCATACTTCGCGAGCAGCTGCCCGTGAAACTCCTGCTCATCGGAGATGGGCCGGAACGCCAGCGCATAGAGACCATGTGCAGGCAGCACCAGACCTGCAGTGTCATTCATTTCCTGGGCAAGATGACCCGCCCCGAGGAGGTGATGGCGAGCTGCGACCTGTTCGTGCTTCCCAGTGAAAGCGAGAGTTTCGGATTGGCGGCCTTGGAGGCGATGGCTTGTGGTGTGCCCGTTGTGAGTAGCGATACCGGTGGACTGCCCGAAGTGAACATACACGGGGTCAGCGGCTTGTTGAATCCGGTAGGGGACACACGCACCATGGCTGAGAATGCCTTTCTGATCCTGAAGGATGAGGCCAGTCATCAACGCTACCGTGATGGGGCATTGGAACAGGCCAAACGTTTCGACCTGCACCATATCCTGCCCCGTTACGAAGCACTCTACGAGCAGGTGGTCGCTGAAGTGAAGGCGTGATGGAATACGTGAGCGAACGTGTCAGTGTGGACCGTAAGGATGGTCGCACAAGTGTGGTGATCACCGCGCGCTTGACCAAGGGTAAGGAGACCTTGCTTGTTACTTGGGCACTGGCATGGTTCCTATGTGGGGCTTACCTCCTTTACGCCCGGTTGCAGCTGGTCAGTGGTGATCCAATTCGTCAATACTTGTTGGCATTCCTCGCCTTCTGGGCGTACTACATGGTCGTCGTCGGAAAAGCAGTGCTCTGGCGTCTCAAGGGATCCGAACTCTGGCGGATAAAGGATGGCACGCTAACCGTGAAGGATAGCATACTTGGATTCGGGAAGGCTACGGACTATTTCGTGGACAACATCCAGAAGTTGGGTATCATCCAAGTGGATGAACGGAGTTGGAAATGGCAACTCGACCAAAGTGCATGGATGATCGGTGGTGCGCGTTTGGGTTTCGAGCACTTGGGACGTAAGGTGGTCTTTGGCAAAGGCCTTTCGGATGAAGAGGCCCGGCAGCTGGTTCCGCTGTTGAAACATGCGCTCAGCCAGGAGCGCAAGAAGAGCTGAACACGCGGCGGGTCCAGAGGCTCAGTTGCGTTCGATCCGGAACACATTCCCCCTCAGGCGCAGGGTGCGTTCGCCGTCCACCTTCTCTTCCAAGACCATGGCCCGGGCCGCAGGTGTTGATAGCACCTCATCGATCCGTAGCACCGCACCTGCAGGCACCCCGGCATCGATCAATGCGTTCAACAGTTCGCCTCGTTCATGAGCTTGTATGGCATCCGCAAGTCGGTGAGCCAGTACTTCTCGGTGTCGCACCCGGGCTGTGTTACTGGCGAATTCCGCTTCGGCCGGTAGATCTCCGAGGCCAAGAGTAGTGCACAAGGCCTTGAATTGAGCGTCACTGCCAACGGCCAGGATGATGCGCCCGCCATCGGCGCAACGAAAGGTCTCGCCGTAGGGAGCGATGTTCGGATGCAGCGTACCCAGGGGTTTCGCCACCGCGCCGGCCATCAGGTGGTTGCTGGCCTGGTTGATCAGTCCGGCCAAAGCGGCTTCCTCCAAGGAGACCTCCACATAGGCGCCTACTCCCGTGCGTTCCCGCTGCAACAAGGCCAGCAGCAAGCCTTCCTTCAACTGGTGTGCGGCGAGCACGTCGATCAAGGCGATGGGCATTTTGGCCAGGTGATCCGTATCCGTGCCCGTCATGCTGATGTAGCCGGTCTCGGCCTGCAGGACGACATCGAATGCCGGCCGTTCGGGTTGATCAGCGAAGCCCTTGATGTGACCGTGCAACAGGCCCGGGTTAACGGTCCGCAAGCGTTCGCGGGTAAGGCCCAGTTTCTCTGCATCGGCCGCGAGGTGGTTGGTGATCAGCATGTCGGCCTTCGTCAACAAGGCATCAAAGACCGTACGGTCCTCCGCCGATCGCAGGTCAAGCAAGCGGTGTTGCTTGCCCCAGTTCACACTGCTGAAGTAGGCGCTGACCGGTGAGCGTGGATCTTCGGTGGTGAGCTTCCATTGGCGGGTCACATCACCGCCGGCCCGTTTGTTCTCGATCTTGATCACCCGCGCACCGAGCTCGGCGAAGTGCATGCCCACGCTGGGGCCCGCAAGAATGCCGGCGGTTTCGATCACCAACAGGTCGTTCAGCATGTGGCGAAGGTAGCTGGACCCGCAAGGCATTTTTCATCCAGTGCCTAGGACTGGATCGACCTCCTTGCGGTCCTTCGGACCAGAATTTGTCGTGGAGTGGATCAAGCCCCGATCCGCTTCGCGTCCCTGGGGCTTTTCGTTCGCTTCATCGCTCGAGCGAGCTCGGCTCGATGTTTTGGAAGAGGACTGCATCGACCTCGCTGAGGTCGGTCGGACCAGGTTTGGCCGTGGAGTGGATCCAGCCCGTGTCCGCTTCGCGTCCCTGGAGCTTTTTCATGCACGCCCCCGCTCAAGCTTCGCTTGGCTCGGTCGTTCACGAAAAAGCCCCGACCGCTTCGCGGTCAGGGCTTGATCATCGCGTGCCCAGGACTGGACTCGAACCAGCACACCGGTTAAGGCACTACCCCCTCAAAGTAGCGTGTCTACCAATTTCACCACCTGGGCAGGTCTGCAGTGGTCGGACTGCATTGGTAAGGGGCGGCAAATATACAGCGGCACTCGGAATGACCAAGAAGTCCATCGTCGGGAACGCGGAAAGGTGTTCGCAAACAAAGGGCCAACTACGCGCCGATCGGCAGTGGCATTGGACAGGGTGCCTGGTGGTACGTTGCCCCGCTTCGAACTTCCTCCAACCGCGGAACGCCAATGGCCGAATTCGAAGGAGCGGTGCTGGAGAAAGCGAAAAGCCCCAATGCAGAAGGGCGCCGGGCTTCCCTCGGCTTCTTGCGGTCGCTCGGGATGAACTTCTCGCCCCTGCGGTCGACTTCGCAGTTGGACCCTCACAAAGCGAAAAGCCTCCCAATGCAGAGAGGCTTTCGTGATCCCGCTGGGGCTCGAACCCAGGACCCCGACATTAAAAGTGTCGTGCTCTACCAGCTGAGCTACAGGATCTTCCGCCGTTCGACGAACACGAACGGGTTCGTCAATGGGAGCGCAAAAGTAAGGATCTCGCGTTAACCACAAAACGGATCGTTCACTTCTTCTCTATGATCGGGTGCCGTTCAAAGGGCATGGTGCGGTCGAAGAGGTAGCGGAACGTCGCCAACGTCCTGTAGTTCACGGCGTCCAGGTTCTGGCATACCTTGATCATTCGGGGATTGAAATCGCCGATCCATGTCAGAACAGTATCCCGATAGATACCGGGTTCCACGATGTTCTTCTCGGCGAACACGATCATGGCTCCCTCCATGCCCTTGCCTTGGAATTCCTTCGCCACGCCAAAGACGATGCCGGTCATGGTCTTCACCGTACCCCGCCATTTGTGCCATAGGAACTTCAACTTCCCCAACCAGTTGAGGTCCCCGTTCACATAGCGGAAGATCTCATTCAGTTCCGGCAAACTGATGTACATGGCGATCGGCCTGTCCTTGTGCCGAACGAAGATCAACAGCCGTGGATCCATAACGGGCTTCATGGCCTTCACGATCTTCAAGGCAGTGGACAGTTCCATGGCCTTATGATTATCATGGTCCACCCAGCCATCGTTGTAGATGGTACAGAAGTCATAGGCGATCTGGTCCACGGAGCGCCCGCGTGCATCGTGGATGGTGATGTCCGGGTCGGCCTTCAGTTGGTTGTACTTGCGGTGGAAGATGGGTTGGGCTGGTACCTCCACCGAGCGCTTGAAGAACAGTTGATTGAAGTAGAGCGCGAAGCCGTAATGCTCCAGCAGTTTCCTGTAATACGGCGGATTGTAACTGGTCCCGTAGAGCGGTGGGTCGGTGAAATTGTCGATCAGCAAGCCCCAGAACATGTTGCGGTCCCCCAAGTTGATGGGGCCATCCATGGCTTGCATACCTTGTTCCTTCAACCAATCACGCGCGGCATCGAACATCATGTTCGCTGCGGCCTGGTCATCGATGCACTCGAAGAAACCAACGCCGCCAGTGGGTTGTTTCTCCGTGTATGCGGTCTTCGGGTTGACGAACGCAGCGATGCGACCGATGGTGGCACCTTTCGCATTGCGCAGCACCCAGCGCTTGGCCTTGCCCTCCTTCAGCAATTTGTTCTTCTCGGGGTCGAACACCTTGGCCACATCCTGCTTCAGGTGTGGGATCCAATTCGTGTCCTGTGCATAGATGCGCCAAGGGAGCTGCATCCATTCACGTTCGGTCTTCGGGTCGGTAACGTCGATCAGTTCCATAGGATACCCGCGAAGGTGCGATCTTTCCCCCGATGATGGACCACCGCACACCTACGACCACCTCTGGCTGGGACCGCAAACACATCGTGCTCATCGGCTTCATGTGCAGCGGTAAGTCCACGGTTGGCAAGGCCTTGGCCACATTGCTCTCGGTGCCATTCTCGGATATCGACCGCATGGTGGAACAGCGTGTGGGACCGCTCGTACCCTTCTTCAATGAGCACGGTGAGGAGGCCTTCCGGTCGCTGGAACGACAGGTCCTTCTCGAACAACTTGCTGCTCCTCGGTCCGTGATCGCCACGGGTGGAGGAACCCCCTGCGAAGGTGATAACCTCACGGCTATGAAGGCCGCAGGTGTGGTCATTTGGCTCGATGTACCGATGCCCGCGCTCATGCCCCGTATCGTTCGTGCGGGCGGTGATCGTCCGTTGTTATTGGGCCTACGCGGTGAAGCGTTGGAACGTCGTGTGACCGAGCTGATGCACGCTCGTTCCGACTGTTATGCGCAAGCCGATATCATCGTGCAAGCCGGTGCTCCAGTGAGCGAAGTAGCTTCGCGTATCCAGCAGGTACTCGACTTTCAGGCCAAATAGACGGTATCCTTAAGACCCAGTTCCACGCTGATGTGTTCCTGTGCCGTGGTGCTCAAGGTGAGACCCACGATATCGGCGCGAATGGGGTAGGAGCGCTGGCGTCGATCCACCAATACCACGGTGATCAAGCGTTTCAACGGTACCGAGACGAGATGCGCTGCCGCATGCATGAGGGTGCGACCGCTCATCAGCACGTCATCCACCAGCACCACCGTACCATCCCTAAGCTCTTGGATGGGGATCGAAAGCTTGACGGGTGCCTCCAAGGGAGCGTCCTTGTCCAACTGGAGGGTGACGAGTTCCACCGTGAACGGGGCAATGACCTGCAACCGGGACTGCAAACGCTTGGCCAAGGCCAGTCCACGAGGAGCTATGCCCACCAGGACCACCCGGGACTCCAAGTGGTTCTCCTCATGGAGCTGATGTGCGATGCGTTCCAGCTTGCGCTGCACACGCTCATGGTCCAGGACTACCGTGCGTTCGCTCATGGTGCACGAAAGTACAAGCTCGGCAGGAGTCGGCTTATGGGGTCGGTATCACGAGCCCTGTATGCGTTGCTCCTGCCTCACCCGACAGGTGCCACACCATGGGACCTCGATGTGGTATGGGCAATGGCACCTCCTGTCGGTCCGCTGCTTGTACAGTGCGTTCCAGTAATAAGCGCCCCCGAGGATCGGTCAGCCGGAGCATTCCCCTTTCGGGCTGATGGTGGACCACCAGGCGATCGTTCATCCAACTGACGCGCACGGTGCGTGGCAAAGCGCCATCCGAAAGTCCAGCACCCAGCAGATCGACCACTAGTTGTGTGCTGTCGCTGCGGCCACAAGCGTCGCTCACGATCAAGGTGACGGTATAGTCGCCGGCTGTGGCATAGGTGTGCAATGGATCCACATCGGTGCTGGTCGTCCCATCCCCGAAGTGCCATTCCTGCTGGACCGCCCCGTTGGTATTGTTACTGAACAGGATGTTCGTTCCGCCCACGTAAGCCAGATCGGCCTCTGCCACTGGATCGTACACGTCCAGGTTCCACGTGGCTGCGCTGTCCGATACGATGGAGCTTGCCAGATCACGCACCTCGGCTGCATCCGCTGGGACCAGCGCCCCAGGAACCAGGGTGGAAGCCGTGCTCGGTTCAGCGAAGATGCTGCTGTACAGGGTGGTGGCGACAATGAACGAGCCGAGCAGGTTCGGATGACTGCCATCCGTGTAGAGTTGTGCGCTGGGGTGGGCGCTGCGGTAAGCTCGCCAGACCGATCCAGCCGGTGCGACGATCGCTGCATTGTCCTGGGCCATGGCCACATAGCTCTCCCACAAGCGTTGCTGCATACCGGTATAGGTGCATAGCGGAGGATAGGACGCGCAATTCTGCTGGTCACCGTTCTCCCGGCCCCAGGTCATCAGGAACACGGACCGCGCACAGGGGTTGGCCGCTGCGATCTGCTGTACGAGTTGTTCGGCGAATGGATAGACCTCTTGGGCCACTTGCGCTGGCGGGAAGGAGGGACGTTGGCTCTGTTCCTGTAGGACCACCACGTCCCAATCGCCTTGTGCGATGGCATTCTGAGAGGCCGGGTTCGTCGTATGGCCTTCAAAGGTGAAGCCTCCGGGAGCGACCATGGCGGTCTCCACGGTGTTCCCCAAGGATCCGGCCAATTGCGTGAATAGGCCGGGCAGATCGTTCGAATAGGTATAGCTATTGCCGATGAAGAGCACGCGGGTCACCTGTGCGGAGAGCGGGGAGACGGTCCAAAGCAGAAGAAGAGTGATGATGCGCATGCCCCAAAATTAGGACCGTTCAAGGAGTGGTTACCTTGGTGGGGTATGGATGATCTTTGGTTCTACGTGTTACTGTTGGCGGCTGAAGTCCTGGGCACCATCGGTGGATTCGGATCCTCGTTGTTCGTAATGCCTTTGGCGGGACACTTCATGGCCTTTGAACAGGCCCTGGGCATCACTGCCTTGTTCCATGTCTTCAGCAATACGGTGAAGATCCTCCTCTTCAGGATCGGATCGGACAAGTCCTTGGTGTTGCGCTTGGGTGTGCCTGCCGTGGTAGGGGTGGTCATCGGTGCACTGCTTACCGGTGTGTTGGGCGGTGTTTGGTTGCGGGTAACGTTGGGCGTGGTGCTGGTCCTCATTGCCATTTGGATGTTGGTGATGCCCGACGTGCTCATCCGGCCCACAACGCGGAACGCGGTCGTTGGGGGTGGTGTGTCAGGCTTCCTCGCCGGTCTGGTGGGAACGGGGGGCGCCGTGCGTGGTGTGGTGCTTGCTGCGTTCGGACTGGAGAAAGCGGCATTCGTGGCGACCTCGGCGTGGATCGATCTGGGCGTGGACCTGGGGCGCGCCGTTATCTATGGCGGTCAAGGCTATTTCAACAGCACAGTTCTGGTCTACCTACCAGCATTGGCCATCCTGAGCATCTTGGGCACATGGATCGGCAAGAAGGCCCTCGCGTACATACCTGAGCGGCAGTTCAAGCGAATCGTATTGATCCTGGTGCTCGTGGTCGGACTGCAAACCCTTTGGGCTGCTTGGTTCACGTGAGCGGGACGTGGCGCAGGAAGGTGTGCGCGTTCGAGGCTTTCCCGTAGTACGTGCTCTCAGTGAAACGTGACCCCGTATACTTGATGATACGATCGAAAAGGTCCAGCAGTTCAGGCGTCAATCGCTTGAAACGGATGCAGCTGCGACCATGGTTCTGTACGATCAGTTCGTTCCGGAACGCGTTCAAAAGATCATAGGGCATCACATAGAGTACCATGAAGTTCTTCTGATCGGCCAATGCACAGAACGGTTCTCCTTCCAAGTGGAACGTGGGCATGTTCAGTGCCATATCCAGTTGCGCTTGCGGCCACACATCCAGGATGAGGTTCCTTACCACTGAGAGCTCGTTGCGGCGAACCTCTTGGATCGCGCTCCAATAAACCTCCAACGACGGGGTGGACCGTTTCAAGCGTTTGTTGATGATCACGCCGGGAAGTTCGGTAGTCCTGATCAACTGTAGCAATGGTCAAGGCCTTCTGAGGGCTTGGATGCGGTCCAACCGGTGTTCCGTGCCATCGGAAAGACGCAGCCATTCGGCTCCTTCGCGCTGGAAGAGGTCCACGATGATCCCTTCCTGGACCTTGCCATCCGTCAATTCCAAACGGACGTGCTCCTTCAGCGTAGCCGCAGCCTCGAAGTGATCGTACAAGGAGCAGTCGACGGGCACGTAATAGCCCTCCTTTGCTGCAGACAGCCATAATTCACGTCCGGCACGGGGCGAAATGGAGTTGTAGCAAGGCTCCAGTGATAGGTGCTGGAAATGGCGCGTGAACAAGGGTAGGTACTCCGATCGGGAGCCGCCGAAGGGAGGCTTGTCGCTATTCAGTGTATCGTTGAACAGTACACCGACCACCTTGCCACCAGGACTCAGCAAGGTGTGCATGTGATCCACGTACTTCGGGCGCAGTGCAGGGTCCAGCGCACAGAAGAATGTTTGCTCGATGATGCGGTCATAGGAACCCGCGTGAGCGAAGAAGTCGCCAATGATCAGGTGCTCCTGCGGGAATTCCGGACAGCGTTCCAGGAGGTCCTTGAAAGGCAACTCGGTGAGGTCGATGACGAACACGTTCCGGAACCCCTGCCGGTGCGCGTATTCCGCCTCCCAGGCTCGTCCTCCACCAGGAATGAGGATGCGCAGGTCCTTATCGGTGAGCTGGTCGATGTACTCCTTCAAGGGGGTGGACGGGCCACCGATGTCCCAGCCGGTAAGGTCCTGGAGGTAACGCTGTTCCCAATAGGCGTGGTCGAGATCGATCATGCCACAAAGGAAGTGGTGGGCGCTACTTCTTCTCCATGCGCTGCCAATCCTCCTGCAAGACCACCCGTGGATCGAAGTTCGGGTCGTTGCTCAGGATGTACGTGCCGTCCGGACGGCTCCAGGCATCATTGTACCCTGCGCTGAGTTCGATGCTGCTACCGCTGGGGTCCTTCCATTCATCCACCCCGCGGATCACTTGGCCCCATTCGGTGTTGATGCGGTCGCGACTCGCCTGACCCTCTTCCCACGTGCGCCGTTGCAGGTCGCTCGTGTAGTTCTGCGCGTCGCGCCAGAGACCGGCGCGCTTGGCGGCTTCGGTACGTTCCACCGCGGCCACGTTGCTGAAGACCTGCGCCACGGCTTGCTGCCAGGCCGGGTTGAAACGCGTGCTCGCGATGGCCGTGCCCATGATGCGTTCGGCCTCTTCCTGCTTGCCTGCGGGATAGCGGACCAACAACCGGAAGTTCGACTGGCATTGATAGCTGCCGCTCATGCCACCGTGCAGGTAGTTCGGCATCATGAAGATGGTCTGGTCCACGCTGCAAAGCAAGGTGCCTTCCATTCCATCGGGCCAACGCAGATGCACCTTCGTAGCGCTCGGCCGGAACGCCGCGTTGGTGATGCCTGCTTGGAGAACTGCTGCGTTGTTGCGCTGTGCCTGTTCTTCCATCGTGCGCACCAAGGCCACTGCGGGCTCCGCAGAAACGATGCTGGCTCCGCCCAACTCAGGCAGCACCTGTTCACGCACGAACGCTTCCGCATCGTACGGCGGCATGATGTCGCAGGACTTCATGACACCTTGTTGGTTGCGCATCATGTCCTGCACCACCTGCTGGTCATCGTGCCATTGCCAACTCCGCACGGGAAAGCCGCGCAGTTCCATCGTCCCATCGGGCGAGGTGGCCGACCACTGGGAGGCCACGCTCTCGTTCATACAGGGATGCCCTACGAGCCATTGGATGCCACCGGAGAGCTTCCACCCTTTCGGCAACAAGAAACTCGCCGCTTCCGCAGGCCTTCCGAATCCGTTCTGGTCCATCACCCGCACCCGCTGCAGGATGTGGTAGTCGGTGCCTTCCTTGTAGTTACTGGAACCTCCTTGTTCCACTTCAGTTCCATGGAGGTCCTCGCCGTTCATGTTCTGGGAAGGGGCTGAAGTGCAGGACAAGAATGCGGTGATCACCGCGATGGTCAAGGTTCTCATGGGTAGCTGGTGGAGCGCCGAAACTAGCTCAGCACCCGAGGTGTCACACCGCGCAAGCCATCACGAATACTCGGGATGGGGCACTACGTCCTGGTCAAAACGCCTTGCCGACTTGGGCCGATTCGTGCAATGGCGACCTCATGAGCAAGGAACCGGAAATGGACGGTGATGTACGTGAATGAATGCCTAACAGGACGCGAGATCGGATCCCATAAACTGTTGTTTGTCCTCACCTGTGGTGGTCACGAAGCCACACATGTCTCCATTCCAGCTTGGGTCGCTTGAAATTGATGATGAGTCCCACGGTCAGACCGGTGATCCGCAAGTAGTTCAACATGCGGCCTAACTCAACATCCCCTATGGCTTCGATCGTCTTCGTATCGACAACAACGGAACGTTCGACGATCAGGTCAGGCACATATTCCCCCACTTGGACCGTTCTGTAGTAGATCGGGAAGCGTGGTTGTTGTTCGAATGGTATCCCTTGGGTCTTCAGCTCCACACAGAGTGCGTTCTCGTATGGTTTCTCATGGAGTCCGTGCCCTAACGTGTTGATCACACGCATAGCGCAACCGATGATCGGACGTGTGATGACCTGATCGTCAGAGTTCAAGTTGCTCATGGCCTTGCCTATTGCCTCGGTCTCTCAAAGTAAAGGTGGCAGCTCAATATAGTTCCAACCGTGAATGGACAGGAATGAACGTTAATGAATACAGATCAAGGGAGTTCGTTACCTCTCGACAGTGAAGAGGCCTTGGTGTTTTCCTACAAAGGCCACTTTGAACCCAAGCGCTCACGAAATGAGCTTGCCCACTCGTTGCACTTTATTCTCGTTCATCCCCGTCCATTCCCGGTTCTACATCCTCACCGCTTCACCAACCTCACCACATTCTCAACATGGTACGTATGCGGGAACATGTCGATGGGCTGCACGAAGTCGATGCGGTACTGCTCGTTGAGGATCGCGAGGTCGCGGGCTTGCGTGGCCGGGTTGCAGCTCACGTACACGATCCGGGGCGGTGCCAGTTCCAAGAGGTGGCGTACCACGGGTTCGTCCATGCCGGCGCGCGGCGGATCGGTCACCACCACATCGGGCTTGCCGTGTTTCGCCACGAACGCGGGATCGAGCACTTTCTTCATGTCGCCCGCCGCGAAGCTCACATTGGTGATGCCGTTGAAGTCGGCGTTCACGCGGGCATCGGCCACGCTCTCGGGCACGAGTTCCACACCGGCCACATGTTTGGCGGCCGCGGCGAGGTAGAGCGTGATGCTGCCCGCTCCGCAGTAGAGGTCGTACACGTTCTCTTCACCGGTGAGGCCCGCCAGGTCGCGCGTCAAGCGGTACATGGCGATGGTCTGCTCCGGGTTGGTCTGGAAGAAGGTCTTCGGTCCGATGCGGAAACGAAGTGGCTTGCCACCTGGACCATCGGGTAATTCCTCCACCAGGTGATCACGCCCATGGAACACGTGGATGTCCAGATCGAAGATGGTGTCGTTCTTCTTCGTGTTCACCGTCCACAATACGCTGGTGAGCTGCGGGAAGGCCTGCACCAGTTCGCTCAGGATGCGCTCCCGGGCTTCCACGTTCTCGTGGCCCACAGACAGGAGCACCATGCATTCCCCGGTGGTCGTGGTGCGGATCAACAGCGTGCGCAGGAAGCCCACATGTGCGCGCTGGTCGTAGAAGCTGAGGCCATGTACCCGTGCATGGGCGCGGAAGAAGTTGCGGATGGCATCGCTCGGCGCAGGCTGTAAGAAGCATTCGCTGATGTCCAACACCCGATCGAAGCGCATCGGGATGTGGAAGCCGAGCGCGTTCTTGTCCGGCACCGCATTTGTGACGCCGGCCTCCGACCCGGAGTCTTGCAATGCCACTCCGGACACCGAGCCGGAGTCGCCCAAATGCTCAGGCGCATTCCCATCTGACACTTCCATCTCATCTTTCGTGAACCAACGCGCATTGCAGAACGAATACTCCAGCTTGTTCCGGTAGTGCGTCAGACCCGGTGAGGCCATGATCGGTGTGACCGACGGCAACTCCAGCCCACCCAGCCGCTCCAGGTTGTCGATCACCTGCTGCTGCTTGTACTCGAGTTGTTTGGGGTAGGAGAGGTCCTGCCACTTGCAGCCACCACAGGTTCCGAAGTGTTTGCAGAACGGAGCGATCCGGTCCGGTGAAGGAGACACGATGCGCGTGGTGATCGCCTCTGCATAGTTGCTCTTCTTCTTCGTCACACGCACATCCACCACATCACCCGGCACGGCACCGGTCACGAACACCACCAGGCCGTCCTGTTTGGCGATGGCCTTGCCTTGGGCACCCGCGCTGGTCACGGCGAGGTTTTCGATGAACAGGGGCTCTTTGTACTTGCTACGGCGCATGGGTCTCGGCGTGGTCAATGGCACGGGCCCATCATACGGACCGCGAAGGCGGCGAAGATACCCTAGTTTTGCAGGCTCATTCATCGCCGACCCCGCGCCTGCCAAGCTATGCAGCACACTTCCACCGCCCAAAGCAAGTCCCAGAAAGCCATCGCCCTCGAGGAGCGCTACGGCGCCCACAACTACCACCCCCTGCCGGTGGTGCTGGACCGTGGCCTGGGCGTCTTTGTCTGGGACGTGGAGGGCAAACGCTACTACGACTTCCTTAGCGCTTACAGCGCCGTGAACCAGGGTCACTGCCACCCGCGCCTGGTGAAGGTGATGCAGGAGCAGGCCACGCGTATGACGCTCACCAGCCGTGCCTTCTACAACAGTGTGCTGGGCGAGTACGAGCGTACCGTGTGCGAGACCTTCGGCTACGACAAGATGCTCCCCATGAACACCGGCGCCGAGGCGGTGGAGACCGCCATCAAGATGGCGCGCAAGTGGGGCTACGAGAAGAAGGGCATCCCGGCCGGGCAGGCGAAGGTCATCGTGTGCGAAGGCAACTTCCACGGCCGCACCATCACCATCGTGAGCATGAGCACCGACCCCGATAGCCAGGGCGGTTTCGGGCCCTTCACACCGGGCTTCGAGGTGATCCCCTACGACGATCTTCCCGCGCTGGAGAAGGCCTTGGAGGATCCGAACGTATGCGCCTTCCTCGTGGAGCCCATCCAGGGCGAGAAGGGCGTGTACGTGCCTGCCGATGATTACATCACCCGCGCCATCGCCGTCTGCAAGGCCCGCAACGTGCTTTTCATCGCGGACGAGATCCAGACGGGCATCGCACGCACGGGGCGACTACTGGCCTCCTGCCACAACAACGGCTGCAGCTGCCCCACCGGCCAGTGCGAACAGCGCGCCGGCGTTTCACGGCCGGATGTGGTGATCCTCGCAAAAGCCCTCAGCGGCGGCATGTACCCGGTGAGCGCCGTGCTGGCCAGTGATGCGGTGATGGAGGTCTTCACCCCCGGCACCCACGGCAGCACCTACGGCGGCAACCCCATGGGCGCCCAGCTGGCCATGGAGGCCCTGGCCATCGTGAAGGACGAGGGCCTCACCGAGAACGCCGAGCGCTTGGGCCACCTCTTCCGGGCCGAGATGCAGAAGCTGGTGGACGAGTTCGCCTACGTGAAACTGGTCCGTGGTAAGGGCCTGCTCAACGCCGTGGTGATCGAGTCGCGTACCGCCGTGGATGGTTCACCCAGGACCGCATGGGAACTCTGCCTCCTGCTGCGCGACAATGGCTTGCTGGCCAAACCCACCCACGGCGACATCATCCGCTTCGCACCGCCCTTGGTGATCACGGAGGAGCAGCTGATGGAGTGCTGCCGGATCATCGCGCTGAGCGTAAGGCAGTTCGCGTAGGGTGGGGGGACTGTCACAAAGCCGCGTGCTTCCTGTTGGCGGTGGTCATTCCAAGTTTGGGCGCTGATGCGCGGCTGTCCTTGCGAGGCTCGGCGAAGCAATGCGCGCAACGGCGGTCAACGGTCTCGGTTTTATGGAACGGACGCAGCGATCGCAAGTCTGATCTCCTATCACTCGTTACAGTCTGTGATTTATTTTTTGAGAAATTCATCTTTCAATTTGTACGCATTGACCCCTTTGCTTGTCATTCTGTAGCTAATACCCAATTCCGGCATTAATCCAGTTGCTTCCTTTAATGAAAATTTCAAATATCTTAAACCAACATGTAAATTCAGATTGTTTTCCAAGAGCGTTGGTTCGCCATAGTAATATATTGGATCAGGTCTTCCAAGTTTGATCGGATAGTTAACTATAAGCCCTGGACTCCAGCCATTAAGTTGAACCCAATCTGTATCATTTTCGTCAATTTTTTCAGTTATGTTTTGAATACCGATGTTTAGTTCACCATGTATATTAAAGTTGTTGAACCACTTGCCGAAGACCAAGCCTATTAATAGTGTTGGTATAGCTTCAAATTGCGGACGTGTTGAGTTGATCGGATATTCCTTTTTTAGCTTATTCCCATAGAAGCTCATATTCAATCCATATATAATGTTGTTCTTACCGGCATAGCTTATATCCATTTTCATTCCTCCCCCAAATCCTAAATGTTGAGATGGATTCCCGATAAATTGATTAACTAATCCGCCAATATTCATATCAAATCGCTGACCTGATGTCTTCAAATATTCAAAGTCTTCAAGTTTGGCTTCATTGTACGCGCTTCCTTGAAGCATTCCATATGTGCGCTGGTTAACTTTGTAAACTGGGAATGTGAGTTTCATGAAGTATATTGAGCGTTCGGCTACACCATTTCTTAGCTCTTGGATAGAATCGTTCGACTTCCTTCGTCTTGTTTATTAAGCTATCGATAATTTCTTGGTTTTTGACTCCATTAATTTCTGAGAGCGTGGGATCTCCGTATTCGTCAATTAGGTAAATGAATTCGATCTCGACATTTTCAATTTCCTTTCTTTGTTCTTTTGTGAAGTCGATCCCGTAATATTTTATGGCAAGTTGTTCTATTCCGTTTTTTGGACTTACATCTTGATCTAGAGTGTCTACAACTTGAGCATTGCTGCGGATCATGCAAGTCAGTAATAATATTATTGATATTTTGTATTTCATTTTGTTCTTTGTCGAGTAAAATGGGCCTGCGCTTGCCGCAGGCCGCCTTTCGTGATCTTGTTTCTGGACGAAGGTATCATGCTACAACGGGAGTTGGCACCGGGACGAGGGCGGCTTGCGGCAAGAGCATGTTAGGCGGTCGTACTTTATTTTTTAATTCTATTTGAATCCAACCATTCCTGCCTGTTCCAATAAGGCTTATTTCCGCCGACTTTGTCATAAGAAATATATGGATCATCTGACTGTATTATTCCAATTAGTCTTTCCCCATCTAAAAGCCATGACCGCGAAACATCCGCTATGATGTCGAGCAATCCGAGGCAAAAATCTTTTTCGCTCTTACTGAACTTGTCAAAATGACGAAAGACAATTACTTGGCCCTTCATTTCTTTTGTAAACGTGTCACCAAGGCAGTCGTTGAAAGCATTCAAATTGTTCCCGTAATAATGTGGGAATCCCATCTTCTTCTTCAACTCCGAATGAGCTTGACCAATTGTCCAGTTTGTAGTGTCAAAATCATATACCTTATAATTATTCTCCTTATACCATACAAGATCATTTTCCAGGATCCGTATGTCATGATACATGGTGATTGGCCCGCCAGCCAATGCCTGAAAGGCTATATCGATTTGACTGTCCATGTCTTTCGGTATGCCGCCTAACTAGGGGGTTGTTCTATGAGTTAGGGTTATTTCGCATATGGACATGGTACTATTCCACTATTACGGCACGTAAACCCTAGATCGTGTTCAGAGGTCCAGGTCATCAAGAGGGCTGCGGACCTTGCCGATGGCCTTGGTGCTGACATGGGTGTATGCTTCGACAGGCTCAGCATGAAGATCTCAGTGGTTTTGCTGCTGGCATGGCCTAGCAAGGCCTGAATATAGCGCAGGTCGGTGCCTTGTTCCAAGAGGTGTGTCGCGAAGCTGTGGCGATGAGTGTGCATGCTGGCAGGCTTGGTGATGCCCGCCTTCTCGCGTGTCCGGTTGAATACGGCCTGTACACTCGAACCCGAACAGGACCTGTCTTAGGCAGAGAATTGCTCAACAGTATGGCTCGGTCGCTGGCTAAGCACTTGGGGATCCCAACTAAACATCCTTCCGCGCTTCCATCATGGCGGCAAGGATCGCATCGCGCTCCTGGATCATCGCGCGCTTCCGCGCAGCAGGTACCACGAAACGGAAGCGCAGGATACGCGCGAAGCGCTGCAGTTCGGTCCAGTACCATAGGGCGACAAAGCCCGCGATGGGCAAGGCGAGCAGGAAGAGCAGGAACGTCCATGGGCGCGGGTCGAAGATCCGATGGAAGGCCCACGCCTCAAGGCCGAAACATAGCGGAAAGCAGATCAGTCCCACGATCATCTGCACCGGGGCCTTGTACTCCACTTCCATCCGGGAGGCCTTGAAGAGGAGCGAGGGCAGGATGTAGGGGATGTAGTTGGTGAGCAGCCCGAAGAGGTATAGCGGCGCCAGCACGACAAGCTCCGCCAAGTAGCCCAGGAACAACAGTGCGAAGTGCTTCCGCCGGAACGCATCGGTATGGAACCCCGGGGTGATGCGGTCGGCCCGCAGCGCATCGAAGAAGGCGAGCAACCGAGCGCTGGTCCGCTCATAGAGCCCGGGCATCGCGGTCCTCAAATGATGCAGCGTATCCGCCAGTTGCTTGCGCAGGACGAGCGAGCGATGGGGGTTCTCGTGCAGATCGGCCTCGGGTGCCGCGTAGGTGGTGAAGAAGGCGTGGGCCTTGATCAGCAAGGCTTCCTGCGCCTTGTCGGTGGTCCAGGGCAGTTTCTTGGCCAAGGCGCTTCGGATCGCTTCGGTCAAGGCCTCCACCGCCTCGGTCTCGTTCCCCGGATGGGCCTCGTGGTGGTCCGCTACCCGGATCGGCCTGCCCACGGTGATGCGCACCATGCTGCGGAACTGGATAGCATCCGAGTAGTCCAGCGCGATCGGGATGATACGGAGCTCACCGGGACCCACATAGCTCAAGGCGATGCGTGCGGTGCCGGTCCTGATCTCGCGCAGGTTGATCTCGTAATGGCTGCTGCCCTCGGGGAAGATGAGGAAGGTGCCTCCCTGTTGCAGGTAGGCATGGCATTGGGCGAAGGCCTGGGTGTTGTCGGGTTGCTCGCCGGGCGCCACATCCTTCCTGCGGTGGATGGGGATGACGTGGAAGTAGCGGAAGAAGCGCACGAGCCATGCGTTGCTGAACAGGCCCGCGTTGGCCACGAAGCCCACCTGCTGCTGCATCACGGATGCGACCAGCAAGGGGTCCATCAAGGTGTTGGGATGGTTGGCCACGATGATCGCGGGACCGTGCTCGGGCAGTCGTTCGCGCCCCACCACCACGATCCGCTTGAAGAAAACGGCCGTGCTGATGCGGACAAGCGCCTTGATGAACGCGTAGATCATGGGACCGAAAGGTGGGGAAATGCGGCGGGTCCGTGTCCGAGGAACTCGTTGTTGGCCAGCCAGCGCCCTGTGCTGTGGGGTGGAATTTCCCAGGAATGGGCGGGGAGCTAGCTCGTATCAACCGGGGGTAGGGAGGCATTCTTGCGTTCTCCCCGGGAAGGCGTGGATCAGGTCAAGAATGGGTCCGTTCAGCGCAAGTCAGGCTGATAGGCTGATCTCCAGGAAGCCCGTTCCGCGTTCGGTCCTACTCCCCTTCATACAGCAACAGCTATCGACCCGGTCCGACAAGGAGGATCCGCTCTGAACGAATGCGTCCCTTCAGGTTCGCATAGCGGATCGTATAGAGACCGGGGGTGTATGAGCCGAGGTCCAGCGTACCGTTCCGAACGGTCAGTGCGGTGACGCGACCGTCCGAGGAGAGGAGCTCAACGGGTCCATGCTCCGGTGCATCCGCTAGCCGCACCGGTCCGATAGTGGGGTTCGGGCTGACCGCCGCGGCCACAGAGGCTATGCTGGGGACTGCCGTGGCTGTGCAGATGACGGCGTTGAGGTACTGCCAGATCTCGTTGTTGTACACGTTGGGTACGAAGAGGCCATCCGGGAGGTTCCCCATGCGCACCACCACAAGCCCTGTGCTTGGCGATACGTTGATGATCTGGCCATTCTTGCCCATGGCGCTATATGCATCCAAGGGGGCATCGGGCATCAACGGACCGGGAAGCTGGAGCTCGATACCAGGCAACAGGTAGCTCTCCTGACCGTTCAGCCACCACAAGTATCCGTATGCAGGGTTGAGCGCCTGCGAGGAGGTCGTCATGGCCGTGAAGTAGTCGGTATCGGTCAGGATGGGTGTGCCGTTCCAGTTGCCTTGGTCCATGGCGAGCAAGCCGAAACGCGCCATGCTCCGGGCCTTGCTGAAGAAGACGTTGTTGTATTCAACCTGCACGAAGAGGCCGGATATGCCAGTTGCCGCGGTGAGGTTGGTGAAGATGTAACTGTTCAGGTTCTGACCGGTCGCCCCGGTCAGCACGCCGTCAAGCAGGGTGTATGGCGCGTTGTAGTAGGACCAACGGGTGCCAGGGTCGGTCAGGTAGGTGAGGCACTCGGGGTCCGTGCACTCGAACTGGCCACTGCTGTCGTCGAGGCCGGTGGTCATGGTCAGCTGGTTCCGGATGGTGATCGCGGCTTCCTGTTCGGGTGTGCAACTGGTCCAGCCTTCACCCAGGTAGGTGCTGCTGGGCTCATCGATGTCGAGTTGGCCTTGCTGTTGTGCGAGACCGACGAGGAAGGCGGTGAGGCTCTTGCCCGCGCTGGCCCAGTACCAGCTGCTGTCAGCCGTGAAGGTGCCGAAGTACTCCTCGATGACGATCCGGCCGTCCTTCAACACGATGAAGGCCTTGCTGTTGCTGGACTCCAGGAAGTCGAGCAAGGCGGGCAGCTCATCGGTGCACCATCCCAGGCTCGCAGGGTCGGTGGTGGCCCAGGTGGTGCCGACGGTGGGCGGGTAGTAGGTGTCCTGTGCTCGTGCGGTGGTGATCAGGGCGATCGCTGCCAGGAAGGAGAGGGTGCGGCTCATGTGGGATTGGACGATGGGATGCGCCCAGGGTTCGATCGCAGGAACAGCAGGACGGCCAGCAGCAGGATCCCGAACGCACCGATGCCGAGCATACCAGCTTGGATCAGCCGATCGGAGATCGGCCCCAAGGCGTCTTCCCAGTTGCCTCCGTAGAGAAGGAACAGGGGGATGGCCACGAAGGGCAACCACGCTGGGGTGCGCCGCGAAAGGAGGTGATACAGCACGAAACACAGGACTGGCGTCACGAGCAGGAAGTGTTGGGTGTCGGTGAGCGTGATGCTGGGCACGAGGCCTACCAGCAGCAGGTATTCGAAGGGGAAGCGAGCAGGGTTGCGGGCACATCCGTCGGGCCTACGGTCGCTGAGTACGAACAGGCCGAAGGAACCGGCAATGACGGCCAGGATGCCGTAAGCCACCGCAGCGCTCGCCGGCAAGAAGAGGTGGAGCACGCTCCGGTAGAGGGCGGAGTAGATGGTGTTGATGGCCCGACGGTCGTCGCCCTCCGTGTAGATCAGGCTGGTATTGTGCTCGGCCATGGTGCGGCCCCAGTCCATCAGTGCTTCTGTGTTCGCCGACCAGCCGAGTATCAGAGCCGGTATCATGAGCCCGATGCCGATGACCACCCCGGCCATCGTGAGCGCCTGCCACCTGCCGCGTAGGACCAATAGCGGAGCGAGCACCAGGAAGTGCGGCTTAGTGAGGATGGCCACGCCGATGAGCACTCCAGCCCAGTGATCGCGGCCTTGCACCAGTTGTTCCAGTCCCACAACGAGCAGCCAGAGCAGGAAGAGGTTGATGTTCCCCAAGTGGAGCTCACGATGGAGGTGGACAACGACCACGAGCCCTAGGAGGAACAGTGGCGCATAGCGTGCTGGTGCGCCTTGGAGCAGGTGCGCCCGGACCAAGCGGTCTATGCGGCGAAGGGCGTCGAGGAAGGCGAGGGTGATGAGCAGGTAGTGGATCGCGGCCGCCAGCGGGTAGGGTAGCGCGGCGAGCGGAGTGTGGATCAGCGCCAGTAGCGGTGCATACTTGAAGAGGCCGGAATCGAGTCCGTGCGCCACACCGTACAGGGGCGCACCATGCAGCACCGCCTGACCTGCTCCGAAATAGACGCGGAAGTCGTTGAGCTCGGCCCGGCCGTTGAGGGTTTCAGCCACGAACAGAAGTACGGCCAACGCGCCGAACACGACGAAGAAGCGAACGGGATATCGGTTCCAGATACTCAAATGGCTAAGGAAGTGCGGCACCAATGTACCCATGCGGGGACGTGCCCGATGACGATGCCTCCCTACAACGACCGAGCAATGAACCTACTGCTTGGTCCGGTCCACCTCCTTCACCAAGCGACCGTTCTCGTAATGCAGTTCGCGGTAGACCTGGCCATCGGGGCTGTAATCCAGATGCACACCGTGCTCCTTGCCATTGGCCCAGCTCTCCGTGTACTTCCGGGTGCCGTTCTCGTAGTAGTACTCCCAGATGCCATGCTCCACGCCGTTCTCGAACCGGCCCACGTATTCCAATTGACCGCTCGGATAGTAGACCTTCTCCATCACCTTCACGGCCTCCTCACCTTTGCCTTTCATGTACACCACCACTTCGGGCTTGTTGTTGGGGTGCGATGCGGCTACGAACTTGTGCGTGGCACAGCCCGAGAGCAGGAGAGCGGAGGATAGGACGAGTGCTGAACGCAATGACATGACCGCGCTAAATTAGGGGAAAGGCATGCCTCGGCGCCATGCGGTCCTAGAACCAGGCCATCACCTTGAAGTTGAAGCGTCGCGGGGTGAGGAAGTCCGGGATGGAGTATTGGCGGCCACTCACATCCGTGATCCAGGTATGGTCGATGGTGTTGTTGATGTTCAATAGGTTGAACACTTCCAGGCTGAGCCAGAGGTCGTTGATGTGGCGGAGCCAATTGGTCTTTTCCTGGCCCTTCGCACCCAGGAGTTGTTTGCTGAAGCCGATATCCACGCGTCGGTAAAGGCTGGTGCGCAGGGTGTCCGCGTAACGATCGGCCTCTGGAGGACCGAATGGTAGACCTGTGCCGAAGACCAGGCTGAGCTGGACCTTGAAGGTGGGCCAACGGGGCATCTCGTCCTGGAAGAAGAGGGCCACATTCACGCGCTGGTCCGTGGGCCGTGGAATGTACCCCGGTTCGAAGCGGGTGCTGTCCACCGCCACTTGGTCCGTGGTGAAGCCCGGCCGGATGGTATCGCCAGCTGCGTTGTACCGCAGGTAATACAGGTCGTCCTTCAGGTCCTCTTGGATCGTCATGACGCTGGCGCCCACCCAACTCTCGATGCCCGGGATGAACTGACCATTGAGCTTCATGTCCAATCCGGTGGCGAAGCCCTTGGCGATGTTCTCGCCGAAGTAGCGGATCCTGATATTATCCACCTTGTACGGGATGAGGTCGTCCAGTTGCTTGTAATACGCCTCTGCTGTGAACTTGAAGGGTCGCTCCCAGATCTCGAAGATGCGGTCCATGCCCAATAGGAAGTGGATGGATCGTTGTGCACGGATGTCGGGGTTGAGCGTGCCGTTCATCCGGCGCATCTCGCGGTAGAAGGGCGGTTGGTAGTAGAGCCCGGTGGCAGCCCAGAAGCTGTAGTCCCGGTCCACGGTATCACCTGCCGCAGTAGCCCGCTTCCAACCCGGATGGAAGGTGAGGCGCGCTCGAGGGCTCACCACGGTCTGTCCGTTGTAGTTCCAGTGCTGTGCACGTGCTCCGGCGATGAGTGTCCACCAGCGGTCGTTGCCGGGATCCCAACGCCACGTGCTCTGGGCGTAGGCTGATGCCCGCAGACTGGAGACATCCAGCTTGCTCTTCAAGGTGTAGTTGAGCAACAGGTCCTCGCCGGTGTTCTGCGGGGTGCTGTAGTCGGCAGAGTCGATCAGGGTCCATTCGCTCAGCTTGTCGCTGATGACCTCACTTCGCACATCTGCGCCCCATTGCACGTAGCTCTTGGGTCGTTGTAGGTATCCCTTGTGCGCCAAGGTGATGACCGTGGCCTCCAATTCGTTCCTGGCATGGTCCAGGTATCCACCCACACCCAGGTCGCGCACCACTTCCCCGAACTGTTCGCTGCTCAGGTCGCGCTCCAGTTCGCCCAGGCGGTATTCACCCAGGATATCGAAGCGTTCTTGCTCATAGGTCTTGAACGCGCTCGCCGTGAACTTCAACAGAAGGTCGTCAGTGACCTTGGCATTGAGGTTGAGCGCCCCGAACCAGGTCTCGAAGGCGGTGCGTTCCTGCCCTTCGAAGTAAACGGTGAAGCGCAGGGCCTGGTTGAAGCTACCGAACTCGGTCTCCCGGTCCTGGGGGACCACGCCGTACGTGTTGCGTGAGTAAAGACCAAGGAAGCCCAATTCCAATTTGTCGGTCAGGTCATAGGTCCAATAGCTCTGCAGGTCGGTGTACACCGGCCGGTACTCACCCTGGGTATCGAGTCCGGATAACAGCAGTTGGTTCCGGCGATAGCGCAAGCCTGTGATCTGGCGTAAGCGCGCATTGCGCATGGCGTTCTCCACATGGACCGAACCGCCCAAGAGGCCAGCAGAAGCACTGCCCGCGAAGGCCTTCGGACGTTTGTAATGGATGTCGAGCACGCTGCTCATCTTGTCCCCATAGCGCGCTTCAAAGCCGCCAGCGCTGAAGTTCAAGCGTTCGATCATGTCCGGATTGGGGAAGCTGAGGCCTTCCTGCTGACCGGCACGCACCAGGAAAGGCCGATAGACCTCGATGTCATTCACATAGACCAGGTTCTCATCGAAGTTCCCGCCGCGGACGCTGTAACCGGCGCTCAGTTCGTTGCGCATGGCCACCCCGATCTGGCCGATGAGAAGCGACTCCACACCACCCTGAGGATTGGGGTTGAATCGCGCGATCCGCGGATCGATCGGGGTTACTCCCTCCTCGCGTTCACGGCGTCGCTGCCCCTCCACATCCACAATACCCAGCGTACGCAATTTGAGGCTGATGTTGACCACGGAACGTTCTCCATCGGTCAACGTGTAGGTGCGCTCTTCCGGGATCAGGCCGGTGTAGCTCCAGCGAACCGTGCTTGGAATACCGGCCGGAAGGTCCAAGGTGTAGCGTCCATCCGTATCGCATACGGCGCCCAGTTGGGTGCCAACGACCACCACGTTGGCCTGCGGCAGTGGATTGCCAAGTTCATCACGGACCTGCCCTTGGAGGGTGCCGGCACCTTGAGCGTTGCTGCAGAGCGGGATCGCAAGCACGGAAAGGAGCAGCAGCAGCCGGGTCATGAGCAGGTCGGCTAAGATAACGGGCGGTGCCGCTGCGAAGTATGCCAGCGCATCGCACCCGCGTCGTCATCGGGCGCACACATCGAAGGTCGAATGGAACCGGTGCATCCATGAGGGGGATCCACGCCTCACCTTTGTGGCATGGATGCTTCCACCCTCGACCCTCGTGCCGCCGCCTTCCTTCGCCTGTTGAAGATCATGGACGAGTTGCGCGAACAGTGCCCCTGGGATCGTAAACAGACCTTGGAGACCTTGCGGCCGTTGACCATCGAAGAGACCTACGAATTGGGCGATGCCATCCTGGAAAGGGATCTCGACGGCGTGAAGAAGGAACTGGGTGATATCCTCCTGCACATGGTGTTCTATGCCAGGATCGGCGCTGAGCAGGGTGCCTTCGACATCACCGACGTCCTCCATGGCATCTGTGACAAGCTCATCCACCGCCATCCGCACATCTACGGCGATGTGAAGGTGGCGGACGAACAGGAGGTGAAGGCCAATTGGGAGAAGATCAAGCTGCAGGAGAAGGCTGGCAAGGAAGGTCAGGAAAAGAGCGTGCTGGAAGGCGTTCCGCGCGGGCTCCCCAGCATGGTGAAGGCCATCCGGATCCAGGACAAGGCGCGTGGGGTGGGCTTCGACTGGGAGCACCGTGATCAGGTGTGGGACAAGGTGCAGGAGGAAATGGCTGAACTGAGGCATGAGGTGGATTCCGATTCGCCCAAACAGGCCGATGAACTCGGAGATCTGCTCTTCAGTGTGGTCAATTATGCGCGTTTCCTGGGTGTCGATCCGGATGAGGCACTGGAGCGAACCAACCGCAAGTTCATCAGGCGCTTCCAATACCTGGAGCGCGAGAGTCGCAAGGATGGCAAGGTGATGGGGGAGATGACCCTCGCAGAAATGGATACCTACTGGGACCGCGCCAAAGAGCAGGCATGATCGATCACCTCCGCCCTTTGCTGTTCAGCATGCTCCTGGGTTTCCACAACGCCTTGGAACAGGATGATATCGGTATCGAGGACCAGGTGGCCTTCCGCATCGAGCACCGCGAACCGAACGAGGGACGGGTCGCGCATCCGGAGCGTACCTTCATCTGGCTGGAAAGCAGCCTGTTGAACTAGCGCATCTGTTCACATTCCGGTGACATGGTGTGGCGGGATCTTACCGACCTTTGCACCCCGTTCAGTGCAGTCCATGTTCCCATTCCGTTCCGTTCTCCTTGTAGTGGTCCTCGTTCCTGCCCTGTTGGTGGCCCAGGTCCCAATCAAATGCTTGGAGATCGAGAGCATACTGGTCGACGCCTGCAACCCATCGGACCTGTGCCCAGGTTCCTCGGAAGGGCAGAACGAGATGGTCCGGTTCAGGACCGGACCTGACCCCATCGCGTTGGACGACATCGAAGCGGATTGGCCGAACAACTCGTGGCGTGGACTGGTGCAGAACACCCTCACTGCACAACTGACCGCTCAACTCAATGCGACGGTCGCCTCATGTGGCTTCCTCATCGAACCGGTGAACGGTATCATTCCACCCGGTTCGCAGGTACTGATGGTCACCAGCACTGAGATGTGTGTGGCCGCCAATCCCTTCACCAACCTGGTGGACACCCTGTTCCTGGTGTTCCAACAGGAGGGGAATACACAAGGTCACTTCGCCAATAACCCAGCGGTGGGCGACCCGGTCACTACGGAACCGCCCACTGGTACCAACTTGCGCTCGTTGGTGCTCTTCCACACCAGCAGCAACTGCAGTGATACAGCGACCTATGTGCGCGAACTATTGGTGAACAATGAGGGGACCTATGCTGGCGTGAGCGCCCAGAACGACGGCGCCACCACCCGTTTCAGTTGGCCCGGAATACCCGTGGTGGACTATGTGAACTTCGGCTGTCAGGCACCGATCGAACCGCTCGTTGTGGAGGCGCAGGCATTGGGACTCCTGTGCGGTGGGGCACCGGTGGATCTGGTGGGTTCCGTCGAAGGCGAGGTGATCTCGGTGCAATGGCAGGGTGGGCTTGGCATATTCAGTGACCCGAACGCGTTGAACACCACATACACGCCGGCTGTCGGCGAGTCCGGGTCCGTGGAGCTGCAGTTGTGTGTGACCACCTCGTGTGCCGTCCCGCTGTGCACCACCTTGGTGATACCGGCCGGTTCGGGCCCCACCATCAGTGTCGATCCAACAGGACCCTTGCTGCTCTGTGGCAATGTTCCATTGACCGTCACCGCTTCTGGCGCCGATAGCTACGCCTGGTCCACTGGAGCCAACACAGCGGTGGCACAGATCACAGCGCCGGGGACCTTTGTGGTGACGGGTACCAATGCTTGCGGTTCGGATTCCTTGTTCATAACGGTGATCACCGGTGAACTCCCTTCGGTCTCGATCACAGGTGATGCCTCCTTCTGTACAGGTTCGACCACCACGCTCACAGCCCAAGGGCCAGGTCCTTTCACGTGGAACACCGGTGCCTCAGGACCCATGCTTACCGTGGCAAACGCGGGTACGTACGGCGTTACCACCACCAACGGTTGTGGGTCGGCCAGTGCTCAGGTGGATGTGGTGCAGCTGCCTTCACCTCAGGTCTCCATTTCGGGTCCGGTGCAATTGTGCACAGGGGCATCGGTCTCACTTACGGCCAATGGGGCAAGCGATTACCTGTGGAGCACTGGTTCGAACGCCCCCTCGATCACCGTGACCAGCGCAGGGACCTACAGTGTGGTGGGTACGAATGCGTGTGGCACCGATGCAGCTGATGTCACCGTGACCGCACTTCCCGAACCTGTGGTGAGCATCACCGGCAATACGACGTTCTGCTCTGGTGGGAGCACGGTGTTGACCGCCACAGGCAATGGCCCGGTGATCTGGAACACGGGCGCCATCACTCCGAGCATCACCGTGACAGCCAGCGGTACGTATACCGTGTCGAACACGAACGGATGTGGGACCGCCACGGACCAGGTGACCGTGCAGCAGACCAACGTCGTGGCAGTGATCGAAGCGAGCGCAGTGACCGGCTTCGCGCCGTTCACCGTCGTGTTCAGCGCAGCTGGTGAGCCGCTCGGCAACATCGGTTGGGACCTGGGTGATGGTACTCAAGCCTCATCGGGTACGGTCACACACACGTTCACCGAGCCCGGAAGCTATCCCGTGGATCTGTCGTTGGAGGTCAATGGTTGTTCGGGTTCCGATCAACTCATCATCACCGTACTAGCGCCGGGACAAGTGCCGGATGCCGAGGTCAGCAGCATCATCGTCCCGAACGTGATCACACCGAACGGGGATGGGATGAACGATCGCTTGGAGCCCATCCTTCAACGGATCGTGCGCATGGAACTGCGCATCTACAACCGTTGGGGCCAAGAGGTAGCCTACCTGGATCGGCCCGGCCGTACCTGGGATGCACGTGGTCCTTCAGGTGAACCGGTGGTGGAGGGTACGTACTTCTATGCGGTGGAAGCGTGGGGTGGCGATGGCGTGGATCACAGCCGCACGGGCAGCATCACCATCTTGCGATAGGATGAGCCGTCCACCCACCACGAACAAGCCAGGCGACGGAGCGCGTGCGACCAACGTCCTACTGTGGATGCTGGGTATGCGATGCTTCCCATTCGGGTCCATAGGTCCGTGCCTGGTGTTGACCCTTTTGGCGGTGTCTCCAAGTCGGTTGGCCGCCCAATGCCCTACCACCATCAACGTGTTCCCCTATGAGGAAGGCTTCGAAGCCGGACCAGCTTGGACGAGCGGTGGGACGGGGAACGACTGGGCCTGGGGTACACCTGCGCATGGCACCATCAATGGCGCTGCATCGGGCATACGGGCCTGGTGTGTCGGAGGGCTGACCGGTTCCTTCTACACCTATGGTGAGCAGAGCTTCCTGCAAGGTCCGTGTTTCAACTTCACCACGGTCGACCATCCGTATATCGCCTTCGACATTTTCTGGGAGTGCGAGCGCACCTACGATGGTATGGGATTACAATACTCGCTGAACGCTGGTGGGTCCTGGACCAATGTGGGGGAGTTCAATGGTGTGGAGGATTGCTTGAACAGCAACTGGTACAACACCGGGAATATCACCAACCTCAATCTGGCATCACCCAAGCAGGGCTGGAGCGGAAGGGTGGGACCCACGGTGGGCTCGTGCTCCGGGGGGCAGGGTAGTGGGCAATGGGTGACCGCCTCGCAATGTCTTCCCGACCTTGCAGGCGCTCCTAGCGTGAAATTCAGGTTCGTGTTCGGTGCAGGTACGCAGTGCAACGACTATGATGGGATCGCCATCGACAATGTGTTCGTCGGAGAGGCTCCGCCGAATGGTGCGTCCTTCACGTACACCTGCGACGGAAACACGGTCACCTTCACCAATACATCATCCTTGTGCCCCAACGGCTACAGTTGGGACTTCGGCGATCCTGCTTCGGGCGCCAGCAATACGAGCACGTTGGCCAACCCCGCCCATACGTTCACCGGCCCGGGTACCTATCCCGTGTCGTTCACGGTGTCGGGTCCTTGCAATGCGCCTTCCACGGTGGTGGTGCCGATCTCCGTGCTGGGCGTGGAGTTCATCACCGTGGACCCCGCATGTGGCGCCTCGAATGGGTCGATCACAGCGCTGGTGGGGGGTACGAGCGCTCCTTTGGATATCATCTGGAGCCCTGGTGGTCAGAACTCCGCAGTGCTCAATAATATTCCCGGGGGGAGCTACTCGGTGGTGATCAGTGCGACGAACGCGTGCACCTTGGAGGAGACGATCCAATTGGGCAGTTCCTCATCGCCGATCGTGGTCGCTGTGGTGGGGCAGGATGCCGTGTGCAATGGTGGTGCAAGTGGCACCGCAACAGCCAGCGTGGCCGGCGGTACGGCACCATTCACCTACGCTTGGTCACCGTCAGGTGCGGTGGGTGCGACCGCCAACGGGTTATCGGCAGGCACCTATACCTGTACCGTGACCGATGCTTCCTTGTGCACGGGATCCGCCACTGTGACGATCGATGAGCCTGCCTCGGTGACCGTAACCGCACCGGATGACCTGGAGGCCTGTCCGGGTGATGTCCTGGTGATCGACCCGGTGGGCGGCGGTGGAACTCCCGGATATTCGTTCAATTGGTCGCCGGCCGATCCCGGCATCGCTCCTGCGCTAACGACCACGTTCAGTGTGGTGGCCACCGATGCCAATGGCTGTACCTCACCGCCTGATGACCTGCTGGTGACCGTTGGTGAGGGCGTGCTTCCGGTATTCACGTGGACGGACAGTGTGGGATGTGCACCCCATTGTGTCACGTTCACGGACATCACCATGGGCGATGGTGACCGGGTATGGGACCTCGGTGACGGCACACAATCGGAAGGGGCCACGGTGACCCACTGTTATGAACTACCCGGTTCCTATGCCGTGCGCCTGACCATCCAATCAGGTAGTGAATGTGATGGCTCATTGGAGGTGCCTGATCTGGTCCGAGCGCTCCCTGCGCCACCTGCCATGATCATCGTTTCTCCGACGGTGACCACGCTGGAGGACCCGACCTTCCAGTTCAATGGACCTGCCGGATCCGACCTGGAACTCACGTGGTCCTTCGGTGACCCTACCGATAGCACAGGGACCGGATCACCGGTGGCCTTCACTTACCCCGATGCAGGATGCTACACCGTGGGCCTGAACGTGTTGACCACCGAAGGATGCTTCAATGCCTCCACCATCGAGGTCTGTGTGGAGGACGAGTTCGCGGCATACATACCCAACGCGTTCACGCCGAACGGCGATTCGTACAATGACCTTTTCGGGGTCGTGACCACCGTAGGAACACCACGGGCGTTCGAGTTCGCCGTACATGATCGCTGGGGTCAGGTCCTGTTCACCACCAATGACCGATCACAGGGTTGGGATGGCCGCGTGAACGGTTCCGAAGTGTCGCCGGGTGTGTACGTATGGCGCCTTCGGATGATCGACACCAAGGGACTTACCCAGGAACGGATGGGCCATGTGACCTTGGTCCGGTAGGACCGATCAGGCGAGAACGACAGAAGCCCCGGGTCACAACCCGGGGCTTCTCCATTTGTGACGATCCAGGTCACTGGATACTATCGTGCTTCCGCTTCAGGGCGTTCAACGTGGTGGTCAATTCCTCCTTCGTGGCGGTGATCTCCTGTTGGTCCGCAGCGCGATCAGGCAATTGCTCTTGATACTTGTTCACCGTTCCCTGGGCCTTGGCTTCGCTCTGCATCAGCTTGGCCACCGAGGTCTCACCTTTGGCCAGCTTTTCACGCGTCTTGGTCAGCTTTTGAAGGTCCTTTGGGTCATTGGTGAGAGCGAATTTCTTCTCCAGGCCCGCGATCTGACCGGAGATCTCCGCGTTGGCGGCCATCACCTTGGCACGCTTGGCCTTCAGCTTTTCCAAGTTGCTGTTCGCTTTGGTTAGGTTCTGCTGGGTCTTGGCCTGGTCTCCTTGTGCCGAGGTCAATTTGTTCCCCGCCTTGTCCAGCATCTTCTGGTAGGTGTCGATCTGGGTCTGAACGACCGCTTTGTTGTACTTCACGCCCAATGAGCGCATGTAGGCTTCTTGCCGCGGATCGGCCGGAGCCGCAGTGGAGTCGGTAAGGATGAAGGCCACCGTCATACGGGTCATGTCAGCCTTCTTTTCCGTGGTGGTCGTCACCAACAGGTTCGTCGGGGTTTCGCTCACCGAGGTCAGTATCACGCCACTCGCTTTTGCAGGCCTGCTGCCCGTCACTTCCTGGCTCAAGGCCTTCATGTCGGCCTTCCAGAGGTCCATCACCCCATTGGCATCGGTCTCGAAGACGGCAATGGTGTAAGCCGGAAGTTTGTGATCCCCGTTGGTCAGGGAATCCGGCACCACGGTGATGGGGCGCTCCCACGTGGTGGCGAACCCTTCCTTGGTCCGTGCTTGAGCGTTCGTTTGGTGGAAAGGGATGGAGGCCAGCACCAAGCCGGCGATCGAAAGAGCGTACTTCATGTTCATTGTCGTTGTCTGGGAACGGTACGAAGGTAGACCCATTACAGGGGCACTGTTCTGACGATCGATGGTCGACCACGTCACGGATGGAGGCCGTGCAGTGCCGAATACACCCGGTGCAACGGAAGGCCCATCACGGTGTAGAAACTCCCTTCGATGCGCTCCACGGTCGTGTGGCCCAACCAATCCTGGACGCCATAGGCCCCAGCTTTGTCCAAGGGGCGGTACCGCTCCACATAATATCCGATCTCGGCCTCGGTCATGGCTCGAAAGCTCACTGCCGCCACGTCGGTGAACGATAGCATTCCGCGCATGTGCCGAAGGCAGACGCCCGTATGCACGTGATGCGTTCGGCCGGCCAACAGCCCGAGCATGCGACGCGCATCCGCTTCGTCCACCGGTTTGTTGAGGAGGACCTCACCCAGAACAACGGTCGTATCCGCCGTGATCAGCACCTGGTCGGATGCGAGATCACCGGTCCAGGCCAGGGCCTTCTTGCGGGCCAAGTGCTCTGCCACCTCTTGCACCGGCATGCCCTCAGGGGGTGTTTCATCCACCTCCACGCTGGTGATCTCCACCGGCAGGTCCAATCCTTGAAGTAGTTGGCGCCTGCGTGGGGATGCCGAGGCCAGGATCAACCGCCAAGGGTGGATGGGGGGGCGGGCAGTGTTCATGGATCAGGGCAGGGTACGAATGAATACGGCGAACCCGATGGCCAGGACCATGGCCAACTTCATCAATTGGCCGGCACGAACGTGCTCCGAGCGTTGTTGTGCTTGATAGGTGAAACCCGCCGATAACAGCAGCGCGCCAATGACACCGATGCCGATGTACCAGTATGAGAAAGGATCTCGTAAGAGGTACATGCGTATCGCCAGCAACCCGATGATCAACAGTCCGATATAGGCCATGGTCATTCCACGGGCCCACTTCATTCCCCATACGATGGGCACCGTGTGGCAACCTTCCGCCTCGTCGCCCCGCACATCGGCCATGTCCTTCTGAAGTTCACGCACCAGGGTGCTCACGAATGCGAACGCCGTGTAGATGAGGATGAAGTACCAGAGTTCCCGCACTGAGGCTTCCATGAGGTATTGTTCCCCATTGGGCATGGTGATGATAGGCGGATCGGCCAACCAACGCTGAAGAGCGGGGATCTCATACAGACCCACCGTCAAGGGAACCAATGCGGTGAGCGTGGCCACGAGACCGTTGCCGATGATCAACTGTCGCTTGTAATAGGTGCTGTAGGACCATAAGGCCCCAATGGCGAACGCGGGGATCAAGGCCCACTTGAGTTGACCCGACCGCCATGCTACGAATGTCCCTAGCACCAGTCCAATGCCGCTGAGCACCACGTGCGTGGTCATGGCCACGCGCCGCTTGACGGTGCGCCCCACGATCACCTCGCCGGGCTTATTGATCCGGTCGATCCGAGTGTCGAAGTAATCGTTGATGATGTTGCCGGCCGCGGCAATGAGCACGGTACTCAGCACCAGGAGTATGAACAGATGGATCGGGAGTTGTGGGCCGAAGCCTTCTGGAAGCACCAGTTCGCTGCGCGTGAAGCCATGGCCATCCTCGATCAACAATTGCTCCAAGCCACGCTCGAGGTAGCCCCCCACGACCCCTTCCCGCATCACCACCATGGTCGCAGCGATGATCAACAGGTTGACCGGCCGGGAAAGGGTGATCAGGTCCTTCATCACTACCAGGTGTGTGCTCCATCCGTGAGCCACTTGCCTTGCACTTTCATGGTCTGTTCCAACAGGTCGCGCACACAACCCCATCCTCCGGCCTTGCCGCTGATGTACGCTGATGGCCTTGATCTCCTCGGCGGCGTCGGAAGGGCAGCATGGAAAGGCCACACGTTGCATCACCCGAAGGTCGGGCACATCGTCCCCCATGTATGCGGTTCGCGCAGGGTCCAGCCCTTGGGCCACGAGCTCGTCGAAACGCTCCAGCTTGTTCGAAGTAGCAAGGTGCACCTCGGTGACGCCCAGTCGGGCAAAGCTATCGGCCACCCCCTGCGAGCGACCACCACTGATGATGACGATCCGAAGGCCTTCTTTCACCGCATGTTGTACCGCATACGCATCACGGGTGTGGAACGTCCGTATCGGATCCGTTCCGGGATACAACAGCACCCGATTATCCGTGAACACACCATCCACATCGAAGATAAACGTGTTCAACGCCACCAGTTTCTCCTTGTAGGTCCGTTCGTTCATCGTGACTCGTGGGCGAACGCCTTCATGATCTGTTCGCTCAAGAGGGCGTATACCTTGCTCAATTCAGGGTCCTTGGTCAACAGTTCCAAATGGTGGCCAATGGTCTCCTTGTCGCCGCGACGCGCTGGTCCGGTGAGCGTCTGATCGGGGCCGAAGGTGGCTACACGCGCGGCAGTGGATCGCCAGAGCGGAGTAAGCAGGCTGGTCGGCAGCTTCTGTTCGCGCAACAACCGCTGGCCCTCGCGTACCAACCACACCGTGAGGTTGCTCGTCAACACTGCGGCCAGGTGGACCCGTTGACGTTGCTCCAAGGGTAGTTCCAGGACCACCTCGCTCAACTTGTTGGCCACCATGAGCAGCACCGAGCGTGCCACTTCACCATTGGCATCCACCACCATAGGCACGTCGCCCATGTCCATGGGTTGGCCATGGCTGAGACTCTGGATGGGCCAGAGAACGCCATGATCCGGGTGATCCTTGAGGAGATCCATGCCTATGGCACCAGCGGTATGGGCGACCACCGCCCCGGTCCGAGGAAGGGCGGCGGACACCGTTCCAATAGCATCATCACTGACGGCAAGGATCACCAGGTCGGCTTTCGGCAAGGGTCTGGTCAGGTCCAACGCCTTCCGGTCCAGGAACCGGGCCAAGCGTTCCCGTGCCTCAACATCGCGTCCGGCAACACCCACCAGATCGAGACCGGAAGCCACGATGGCATGTCCCAGTTGATAAGCCATGCGGCCGGTTCCGATCAAAAGGATGCGTGTCATGCCTTGGATGTTGAGGTGCGGCGCGTACGTTGCCAGATCGCCATGCCCGTGCCCAGCGCAAGCAGCACGCAGCCGATCCATAAGATGTTGATGCCCGGGAATACGATCGCCTTGAGCACCACGAACTCCGACTCGGCCACGTTCAATCCGAACTTGACCGTGCCCCGTTGGCCTTGTGCAGGCTCCACGAAGGTGGGTCCATCCACAGTGGCCAGTCCATACCGTACCCGGAGCGACTTGATCTCTGCCGCCTTGCCCATGACGGGCTGCCCTTCGGAATAGATCACCACGGGTCGTGCTTCGAACCAGCGGTCGCTCTGATACAGATCGCGCACCCGGATCTGCGCAGCATACACCGTGTAGCGTTCACCCAGCATGCGTTTGGTCGTACTATCCCGCATGATGAAGACGCTGTCGATGATGGCGATCGCCGTAGGGGTGACGATCGTATCGCCCACGGTCTTGTCATAGAGCCGGTCCGGCATCCACGTATCATCGGCGGTATCACTGGCCAACTCCAGGTCCGCGTACCGCACATGGGTGTAGAGGTCGCGTTGCCACCAGTGTTTGGTGCTGGGTTCGGGAACGTTCCCGAATCGTGGGTTCATCTGGATGAACGGAGCCAGTTCGAACTCCTGTACACCGGGACTGCTGTTGCTCCATTCATCGGCATACCACAGCGCCTTGCGCGAGAAGGTCTCCAGGGCTTCCCAGTGTGCGGGTTGGTCTGCCAGGAAATGGGTCCCAGCTTGGTGTTCGTTCCGTGCCAGGAAGAGCATGTCACCCACGCGCACGGTGTCGCCAGCGTGGTAACTGCGCGGTTCCACCGCGAAGTAGTCCATGGCGAAGTAGAGGTTGCCGCCGTCCTTGCGCTTGTCGCGGTAGTGCACGAAGTGATCACCCATACGTACCGTATCGCCTCGATACAGTAGGATGTCCTCACTGTTGCTGAAGGCCTCGTTCAAGAAACGAAGGTCCATGTTCCGCGTATTGCGGCTCACCTCGTTCTGCCGACTGGTGCTGATCAATGCGCCCAACAAGACCAGTGCGAAACCCACGTGTGCCACGCTGGGTCCTGCGTTCTTCAGCCTGCCCTTGAGTATGCTGATGATGTATCCGACATTGGCCGTGAAGGCGAACGCCGTGGCGAAGAACAAGGCTACCAGGTCCGCCTCGGGCAAGGTGTACTCCAACGCAATGACGCCGATGATCGTGAGTACCACCGCTGCGATGAGCGCAAGAGCGATATCCTTGAAGAACTTGCGGCGGTCGCTCTCCTTCCAACGCAGGTATTGGGTGAAGGACACCAGTAAGGCCACGATGAAGGCGAAGGGCAACTGCCACTTGTTATAGTGGGCTATGGCTTCGCCGGGTGGAGCGAACTTGTTGTTGACCAGGTCGTTGAGGAAGGACCAGCCGGTGAAGTCACCAGCTCTGTTCAAGGGCCCGACCAGCGGTTCCAAGAGCAGGTTGAACACCGGGATGCTCGTGCTGAAGGTGATCTGCACGGCGCTCAAGAGCAGGACCAACGAGCCGATGAAAAGCCAGAATTCCCGTGACCACAAGGATTCCTCAGGGTCGGATGTCGAGAAGCCTGTGCGGTAAGCAAGCACCAGGTGCCCGATGGTGAGTGCTCCGAACAGCAGGATCGCTGGCACCTGTTGCTCGAGCAACACCCCGATGAGGAGCAGTGCAAAACTGATGATCACGTAGAACTGCCGCTGGGTCCGCTGGGGCAACATCATCATCACGCTCAATGCGATGAAGAACAACAGGAAGAAGAGCAGACCGGGTAACATGCCGTCACCGGTGAAGCTGTGCACGCTGGTATCGCCCAGGACACCGCTGCGCGTGAGGAACGAGGAATACAGGACCAGGATGAATGTGATGAGCGTGAGCAGGAACGCAGTATAGAGGGAGGTCTCCTTCCGCTTGTTCACGAGCATGAGGTGCGCTGCACCCACCAACGTGAGCCAAGGCACCAACGATGCGTTCTCCACCGGATCCCAGGCCCAGAAACCACCGAAACTCAGCGCCTCATAAGCCCAAGCCCCCCCCATCAGGATGCCCGTTCCAAGCACCATCACACCAAAGAAGGTCCAAGGGAGTGCAGGTGCCATCCAAGCACTGCGTTCCCGTGTCCAAAGGCCGGCGATCGCATAAGCGAAGGGGATGAGCGTGGCCGCAAAGCCCAGGAAGAGGGTGGGTGGATGGATCACCATCCAATAGTTCTGGAGCAAAGGATTCAAGCCACGGCCATCAGCGAACTGTGGGATGGCCTGCAGGTAATTCGGCATGGCCGTCCAGGGCAGGCCGATGTTCTCCTCCAATTCACGGATCAGCAGGAACGGGCTGCTACCGATGCGCAGGTCGCCCACATGAACTCCCAACAACATGGTGGCGAGGAAAACTTGGACGGTCGCCATAACAGCCATGACCGGTGCCTCCCACAGCGCATTGCTGCCGCGTTGCCATGTCCAAAGCAACAAGTTGCCCAGCACCATATGCCAAAAGGTCCAGAGGAGGAACGACCCTTCCTGCCCTTCCCAGAAGCAACTTGCGATGTATTCCATCGGCATCTGCAGGTTGCTGTGCTTCCACACATAGTCATACTCGAACCAATGGTTGAAGAGCATCACGAAGAGGATGGCCACCACGCCGATCACTGCGGCACTATGCACCCTGAAGGCCAAACGACCCAAGCTGGCCCAATCGTCATTCTTGCGTTGGACAGCCAGAACATACGCCACCGCGGCGAGCAGCGCCATGACGAAGGAGATCGAGGTGAGCGTGTGACCGAGGATGCCTGCCCAGGTGTGTTCTCCGATGTAGTTGGTCATGCGTGCGGACAGAAGGTCGGGGCCTGCAGAAAGGGATGTTGGTCGAAAGCGATCAGTGGATCTTCGGGATCAGCCCTCGATCGTGTGCTCCTCGTTGTACTTACTCGGACATTTCATCAGCATGTCCCGTGCATGGAAGTCGCCTTCAGGCGTGGCTTCGCCAATGAGCACCAATCGCTCGCTGCGCTCGAAGTCCTGGGGCTTGGCCTTCGCCAGATGCACCCGGCAGGACTTCCCGTTCAGGTCCTTCATGGTGAAGGTGGTCAGGCTGGCATTGAGGCTTGGTTCATAGATGATCTCCTGTGAACGGTCCAGCACACCCACCACATGGTACTCCTGACCGGGATCGGCAAGGGCCTTGTCCAGGTCGGCGTAGGTGCTGCTATCATAGAGCGAACCCACCAGCGCACCGATGGCGACGGCAATGATCACGATGGCGATGATGTGGCTGCGTTTCATGGTCCTACCCGTGTTGGTTGACTAGTTGCGTTGGCGTGTTTCCATGGCGCGAAGGCGTCGGTCCATCCGCCACATCCAGATCCCTAGGCCAAGGATGATGATGGCCACCACGGCCACCACCGTATTGATCTTTCCATTGCCATGCAGGGTGTGTTCCAACCAGCTCGGGGCGGCATCCTGGGCCATGCTGTTCAAGGCCGTCAAGGTCAGGAGTGCCGTGGTAGCAAATGCTCTCATCGGTCCATTTGTTCAATTAGTCGTGCGGTCCGCGTGCGCAGGTCCACCATCCATATGCCCAACAACACCCATCCAGCAACTGCTGGATAGAACACGATACGAAGCCGGTTGTCCAGGTCCAGGTCATTGAACCCGCTATTACCACCATTGCCAGGGTGAAGACTGTCGATCTCGTTCAGTCGAGGCACCACGAAGAGGAAGAGCACCAACAGCACGAAGGCGAAGATGTTATAGATGGCCGCCAAGCGCGCACGTTTGTACAGGTCGGGGATCGATCCCCGCAGTACCAGGTAGGCCAGGTAGATCAGCGCCGTCACTGCGGCGCCGTTGAGCTTCACATCATTGGTCCAGAAAGCTCCCCATGTGGCACGCGCCCACACGGCGCCAGTGACCAGACCGAGACCGCAGAACAACAAGCCCACTTGGACAGCGCTCCTAGCAGCGCGATCCCGTTCAAGGTCGGTGTTGCCGAGTACCTTGATGCTCTGCCAGAACGCGATGCCCATCAATGCGATCATCGTGAACCACATGGGTACATGGAAAAAGAGGTTCCGGATGCTCTCGTATAGGATGCTGCGGTTGGGAAAGGTGAAGCCCAGGCCGGTGAGGTCGAGTTTGGGCGGCGTTGGTGCACAGGAACCGCTTTCGATGCCTTCGCCCAGGCTTTCGGTGAAGAATGCACCAGGATACGTCATGCCTTGCACGACAATGTCGGTCATGGAGGCCCGCATTCCGGCGGGAACCTCGGCAACGATGCGGGCGTGCGTGGCATCCATCACATCCACACGCATTGGACACACATACTGGTTGTCGTTCACCAAGTATGTCCTCATGCCATCGGCGAAACGAGTGTTGTAGCCGGTCACATCGATCATTACTTCACCCGGCATGATACGGCTGGGGGACACATGGACCAAGGCCGGTGATAGCGGCACCCGGAGTCCGGCGATCGACGCGATCAGCAGCAGGACCACTGCCATGAATTTCCACCACCAATGCTTCATCTTTTCAGTCGCGCCAAAGGTACGGGAACAGCAACCAGGCCAGCGTGACGGTGATCACGTCCAACAGGAGCAATCCGCCGAAATAGGTGCTGGTCACGCTCCACGCCACCCCATCCAAGGAAAGCTTGCTGGCGCGCATCACCGCCAACAGCATGGGCAGTACCAACGGGAACCCCAATATGGCCATCAAACCCAACCCGTTCCCGGCTCGCGCAGCGATCGCAGCAATGAGCGTCAGGACCGTGGCGAACCCGATCGCTCCAAGCACCACCGCCACCAGGAACTGACCGAGGTCCGCACCTTCCAACACCGCAGTGCCCAGGAACAACGCATAGAACAACAGGCTCAATAGGCTCAAGACCACCATGGTGAACGCATTGTATAGCGTTCTGGCCATCACCACGCTCCTCGGATGGACCAGTGTATGGAGGTAGAGTTGGCGTCCTTGGTCCTCGCGTTGAAAGGAGCGGGACAGTGCGTTGAAGGCGGCAAAGAGCAGGATGATCCAGAACAATGCGTTCCACAGCGCCACCCCCAAACCCCCTTTCACAGCCAGGTAGGAGACATAGACCGCGCTCACCACATAGAGGAGCATACCCCCCCAGGAAGCCCGTTGACGAAGGTCAAGGGCAACCTCCAAGCGGAGTATGGAGAGGATCTCGGAAGCACGCACGGTACAAAGGTACCGGTGCCTTTCGGTCAGCGCTTCTGCTTCACCTTCTTCACGGCAACCGCACTGGACTTGAACACCATATAAAAGTCCAAATAGGGCCTCATACCCTCTTTCGCCCGTTTGTTGGCGGCTTGTGGGATCACCACGAGCACCTTGTCCGCCCAGGTTCCTGCCGCGAACGCTTTGTATCGTTTGAGGTCGGAGAGTCGTGGATACCGGTCATCGAACCGGGCAATGCCCTCGGGCCAGTTCCGTTCGTGGCTCCTGAAGATCACTGCCTCGATCTCCGGTCGACTGAATCCCTTCTTCTCCATCATGGCCAGGGCCTCAGGGTCCTTTGCCAGATCATACGTGGCATAGACCTCGTCGGCCTTCAAGATGGTGGCCTTCGGCATCCGTTGCCAGGCCGGGCCCTTGCTGGGTGGAGGAGGGGGAATGGTTCGTTCAACGGTCTCCACGCCACTGGCTCGGGTGATGAGATACAGGTCGGTCCTCGCCCGTAACTCCTCGTTCATCTGATAGTTCTCCGCCATGGGCACATGGACCACGGTCATCAAGCCTTCATCGGTCGCATAGTCACACACCCGATAGGCCACCATATTGCCGATACCGCTGCGATTGGCTTGACGGGCGCTATCCGAGGCCAGCCCCGACGGCCAGAGTCCGGGGTCGCTCAGGTTGCGGATCCGTTCCACCTGCTCCGTGGAAACACCTGCAGCTTGCAATCCGGCCATGAGTCCCTTGTCCTGGCCCGCCTCCGGTCGAAGCACCAACGCTGTCACATCGGTCAGGCGCACCGGATCTTGACCGAACGATGCGGAGCCGAGTGTCAGGAACAGGAAAAGATGGGATAGGGGCCGAACGATCATGGTCCTTCTTACGCAGAACATTCCGAAAGGTAACAGCACTTCTTGGGGAACAATGCGCATCTTGCATTGTTTAACGACCATGCTGCTCCGTACTCCTTTACTCGTGATGCTCGCCCTGTTCACCATGGGCTGCTTCAATACCGTGCAAGTCGCACCCACATCCACCTCCAGCGGACAGACCGAAAACAGGAACATGAAGACCTTCCATACCCTTGAAGCCACTGATATCCACGGGGCTGCGGTGACCATGTCGGTCTACGCAGGCAAGAAGGTCATGGTCGTGAACACGGCGAGTGAATGCGGGTACACCCCGCAGTACAAGCAGCTTCAGGAACTTCATGAACAGTATCGCGATAAAGGATTGGTGATCCTTGGCTTCCCGTGCAACGACTTCGGTGGTCAGGAACCCGGGACCGAGGCGCAGATCGAGCAATTCTGTCAGAAGAACTACGGGGTGACCTTCCCCCTGATGGGAAAGGTCTCCATCACAGGAAATGCTCCCTCTCCCATCTACCAATGGTTGACCACCAAGGCGTTGAACGGGGCGATGGACGCTTCGGTGAAGTGGAACTTCCACAAGTTCCTGATCGATGAAGAGGGCCGGTTGGTGAAATCCTTAGGCTCGTCGATCGAGCCGTTCGATGAAGAGGTCATCGGCTGGTTGAACAGCTGATCCGCTAGGACGCTGCACCTTTGCAGCATGAGCACCGATCCTGTCCTGTCGACCGAGCCTGTGGACCTGCTGTGTATCACAGCCCATCCGGACGATGTGGAGATCAGCATGGCCGGAACCGTACTCCACCACGTGGCCCTCGGTCGTTCAGTTGGTCTGGTGGATCTCACGGCGGGTGAGTTGGGTACGCGAGGCACTCCTGAACGAAGGGCCAAAGAGGCCGAGGATGCGCGTGTCGTGTTAGGGGCCCTGTTCCGCTATCAATTGGGCTTACGGGATGGTTTCTTCCGTCCGGATGAGGAATCGCTGCTCGCTGTGGTCAGGGTCATCCGAAGACATCGCCCACGGGTGGTGATCACCAACGCGGTACGTGACCGGCATCCTGACCATGGGCGTGCCGCCGCATTGGTCGCCGAGGCCGCGTTCCTCAGTGGATTGCGCCGCATCATCATGTCGGACGGAGAGAAGGACCTGCCGCCATGGAGACCCACCACCTTGCTGCATGCCATCCAGGACCGATGGGTGGAGCCGGATCTGGTGGTGGACATCACGGCCTATTGGCAGGGAAAGACGAACGCGCTCAACTGTTTCGCCTCGCAGTTCCACGACCCGGCGAGCACCGAACCTGTAAGTCCGATCGCCACACCGGAGTTCATGCCCTTCCTGGAAGGCCGCGCGCGTGAATTGGGCCGATACTTGAGTGTCGCGTTCGGTGAAGGATTCACTGTGGCGCGGCCACCCGGGATCACCGATCTGACCACCTTGGCCTAACGCCCCAACGCTCTTACGACCAACGTGCGTAAGGCTTCCACGTCGCCCTTCACCGGCAGTAGGTCCTTCGCTCGGCTTCTGGTGATCCGTCGGAATACGAACCACTGATGCATGAGAGCGGCGATGTACGCACAGGAGGTGGTGATCGCTGCCCCATGCAACCCATGAGTTGGGATCAAGGCAGTTCCCAATCCCAGTGTGACCACGGCACCAATGCCGGAGGACAGGGCGTTCTGTAGCACCATTCCCGAACCACTCAGGTAGTGGCTGAGCGCTTGTGAAGCGGCCATGGCCAATAGCCCCGGCGTCATAAGAAGTAGCAGCGGCCATAGACCGTTGATCCCTGCTCCGAATAGCCAGCGATAGAACGTGTCAGGGACCAGGATCAAGACCAATGCGGCCATGGCGGTGGTGGCCACGGAAGCCTTCACCGCGGTCAATGCGAGCGTCACCTGCTCGCGGGACCGAGCGCTATTGCTCACTCGCGTATAAAGCACCATACCGATGCTCTTGGGCACCAACCAGGCACCTTCGGCCAATTGCGTGGTGACCGAGAACAGCCCTAATCCGGCCATCCCACTGGCACGCTCCACCAACAGGTAAGCGAATCGGTAGTTGATGAGTTGAAGGGCATTGGCGGCTTGTGCCGGAATACCTTGGCGGAACAAGGGCGCCAACGCCGTTGTCCGTGTGACCTCATCGCTGGACCTTCGCCGGATGGAGAGTACCCCCGAGATCACGACTACGGCGCCAAGGGCCATGTACGCACTGTGGACATAGTCCATGACCACGGCACCATCCAGGTGTAGCAGTACCCAGAAGAGAAGAGCCAATAGCACGCTCTGAAGCACCAGGAGACCATTGTGGGCTGCTATTCGCTGGCACCCCAGGAGGAGGCCGAGGTGGGCGTTGAACAGCCCTTGAAGAATGGCGATGATCGATACGGGCATCACCCATTCCTGAGGTACCACTGGCACTTGGCGGAGTAGTACGTATCCCAGCAACCCGATGAACGTCACCCAGCCGTACGCCGGCCAGCGCAACTGCTCCGTTCCATAACGTGGGGTGAGGTAAACGAGACCTCCACCTGCCACGACGTTCATGACCAATAGGATGATAGCGGCCCCGAGTACGATCAAGCTCACCGATCCAACACCCTCCGCACCCAACCCGTGCCCCGCTGCCATCACCACCAATAGGCTCATCACGGTCATCATCATCCGTGTACCCACCGTGCCGAGAATGGAACGGATCATGGCTTGTTGCTCCGGGCCTTTTTTCGTTCCCGGCTTCGGTCCTTGGCCGTTCTCACATGCGACCGGGTCACCGTCCGGCAGCCGTCCACCATGGTCACGTCGCCCATGGCGCTGATGGTGAGCACCCCGGCTGGATATTGGCTACCCTTGAACGGGCCGATCCAGGTATGGGCTCGCTCTTGGAAGTCGTGTTCGTTCAGCACGAGCACTTCATGGATCACCACCCTTGGAAAGAGTGAGTTGGTCGTATCCGAGCCCGGTCGCCACATTTTGCCACCATGGATGAAGGGTGTTCCAGCCGGTCGAGCTCCTCGTGCATCCACACGCACGGGGTTCAGCGGATGCGGTGTGAATGGTCCAGTGATGTCATCAGCCCAATGGATGTACAAGGCCTCCTGCTCGAGATCGACGGAAGTACCCATCAGCCACCACTTGCCATTCCACGGGAACAAGGTGGGGGAGTGCAATGCTCCGCTCATCAGGACCTGACGTTTGGCCAGCTCATCATTCCGGACATCCAAGCTGTGGAGTTCGATCCGCTCCGGGTGATGCATGGCGATGACCACCTGCGGACCCTGGTCGGTGGCCAGTGTGTACGGATAGTGAACGCTGTTGGCCAGTTTGAGGAGTTCCCTGGATCGCTTGAGGTTATTGTCGCTCTTGGGGCGAACGCGTGAGAAGGTTGACGGCCCCTGCGGTGTCATCTTCCGATAGATGACGTTCAATTCCTGCTCATGGTCCAAGTACGGGAACGGTTCCATCCGATGGCTTCCCATACGTGGTGCGGGCAACCAACGAACGTTCAGAGAGGGTCGTTCTTCCAACAAATGAGCGATGGGCTGCGGCAACACGCCGATGTTCCATTCGATGGCTGGCTGGGTATAGGGCCTGCGGAAGGAACCTGCTTTTACCCAAGCACTCGCGCGTTGCCACAGGTCCGGTGGGGTGAGGGTCAAGGTGGCATCCTCTTCGTGTTCGGCATCGGCCGGAACCAGCACCCCATGAACGCGTAACAGGTCGGCAGGCCAGTGTGCCAAGTGTGCATGGACATCGCAGAGGGTCTGGTCCAAGCGTTCCTTGTTGACCAGGAAGGTGCATGTGCGAAGCTTCCTGCACGCGCCTTGCACATCGGCATGCCACAGATCGATACGTGCGTGGTGAACACCCCGGATGTACTCCACCACTCCGGGAGGAACTGCGCCCCAACCCGATGGTCTGCGTTCCTGGAACCACCAAATGCCATGTTTGGTAAGGCCTTTCAACCCCGTCACGTGGGTGGAGGTAAGGTCCAATAGGAGGTCGAGATCGAGTTTCCTCAGGTCCTCGTGGATATCGGACACAGCACCATGCAGCGAAGGGGTTCCCTTGATCAGCTCCTCGACATCGCGGGTTCGCAGGTGTGGAAATCCCTTGCCCCGTGTGCGGTGGCGGATGACCGTGCGCGAAGGCCAGGGCCCCTTGGTCCTCGGCAGGCTTCCCCCTATGGCAGCAAATACCTCCACGGTCACCCGTGGCTCTTTCAGTAAGGCGATGATCAGGTCGCCCTGCCAGGCGGGTAGATGGGTGGATCGGGCCACCAGACCTATCCGAATGGGCTCAGCGGCCATGACGAACGCGTTCATAGAGGTTCACGAATGCCTGACCCACCGCACGTTCACCGAACCGGTCCTGAACACTGGCCCTGATCAGGGCAGGGTCATAGGTGCCCCACTGTTCCATCAGTCGTGCCATGGCTGCAACAAGGGCGCTGTCGTCGTTCACGGGGATCAAAAAGCCGTTTTCGGATGTTATGAACGCGATCGGTCCCCCACATCGTGTGGCGATGACCGGCTTACCCTGTGCAAGGCCTTCGCCCGTTACCACACTGAAGGTCTCCACGTGGCTGTTTATGATCACTGCTCCTGTGCGTCCCATATGGTCCAATACGTCGCTGTTGGCCAATCGTCCAAGGAAGGTCACTCGATCAAGGACGTTCAACTGGTGTGCGAGTTGCTCCAGCCGGTCCCGGTCCGGTCCATCCCCGATGATCGTCAGCCGAACTTCCGGGTAGCGCGCAACGAGTGTGGCAAGGGCGCGCAATACACCGCTGACGTTCTTGATACGATCGACCAGATCGGCCACCATGAGAAAGCGCCCCTTTTCGCCCCGTGGGGGGAGTGGCCTATCCGTACCTGGGACCACGTTGGGTACCACCTCGTAGCGGTCCACGAGTCCCAAGGCCTTGAGCCGATCGCCGAGGTAATCGGAAACGGCCGTCACCTCGTTACTGCTGCGTAGCAGTCGATGTGCCAACCACTTCTTCCACCACGGTCGGGCCTCGAACGTGCCATTGAGGTACTCGCTGCTCTGCTCACTGATCAAGAACGGGATACCATGAATGCGACGGATCACCCATGCGAACAGTGCTGGTCGGAGTAGGATATGGGCGTGCAACACATCAGGGATCCCGCGTTCCCGGGTCAACTGCCTCCACCCTTTGCGAGTAGCTCGTAGGTGACGCCATGCGTTCACAGGCTGTCGGAACACGGCCCAAGGATGTGTACTCGCCTTGAAGTAACACCGCAATTCCCAGGGGCCATCGGACGCGTCCAGTTCGTTCATGGCCACGGCATCGGGGTCTTTCAAACCAAGCACATAGAGTACCGTCACTTGCTGGGTCCTGGACACGGCAATGGCCTGCTTGCGCAAGAAGTCACCCAATTGGGGATCGTTACGCCCAGGGTACCACTTGGGAATGAACAGCACATGCATCGCGGGGTGCAAAGTACGGAGGCCCGTTGCCAGTGCGGGGACAACGGGTGGTCGTGGGTCCTTGGCGCGCCGTGAGCCAAATGTGGACGGGGCATTCTATATTTGCAGCCCGTTCGCCGGTGGTGAACGGAAATGGTGGATGTAGCTCAGTTGGTTAGAGCGTCGGATTGTGATTCCGAAGGTCGCCGGTTCAAGCCCGGTCTTCCACCCGATCTCAACGAAGAACGCCCCTTTCAAGGGGCGTTCCTCATTTTCCACAAGCCGATGGCGGCGGCGATCGCTTGGGTCAGGCCAATTGTTTCTTGGCGAGGTAGAAATCCACCTTTTCCAACGAGGTATCCGCCATACGCGCATCCAGTTCCTTCAACGTCTTGGGTGGCGGCACGATCACCGCATCCCCTTTACGCCAGTTCACAGGAAGCGCGCATCCGTTCGCATCGGCGGTCTGCATCGCCTCCAATACCCGCTTGATCTCTTCCATGTTCCGACCCACGTTCAACGGATAGTACATGATCAGACGGATGATACCCTTCGGGTCGATGAAGAAGACCGCTCGTACGGACGCCGTGGCACTCGTGTTCTCATGCAACATACCGTAGAGCTTCGCAACTTTCATGTCGATGTCAGCGATGATCGGGAAATCCAGGTATACACCGGTCTTTTCCCGGACGTTCTGCACCCACGCGACGTGGCTGTGTATGCTGTCGATGCTTTCGCCCATCAACTTGGTGTTCCGCGCTGCGAACCACGCGCCTTCCTTCGCGAACTCCGATAGCTCTGTGGTGCACACCGGTGTGAAATCCGCCGGGTGGCTGAAGAGAACGACCCAACTTCCCTGAGCGAACTCACTGAATCGTAGTGGGCCATGCGTGGTATTGGCATCAAAGTCGGGGGCCTGGTCCCCGATACGTGGCATTGAAGGTGATCCCATGTGTTCCATTTCGTACCCGCTTATGGGCGGTACAAAGGTCGCTTGGTCGGGCACCTTTGCCGAGTGACGAACATCACCTACAACGCTAGGGTGCGGCGACACCGTGTTTGGCGTTACCGATCACACTCTCAGCCGTCCAAGTGATCCGTTGGCTGAACGGTGCACGCCGTTCGCTACAATTCGCCAATTGGCAAATACCGCACGACCGAGGACACAGGGGTCCATGTGGATGAACAACTCGACGTCCTGGGGATGTTGTTCGTTCACCAATTGCTCCACGGCCGCGATCTCCTGGTGTGCCTGCTCCAAGGAATAGTACCATGGCAGGGTCACGTGACAGTCGATATGCAACACGCTTCCATAGGTGATCATTCGGAAGTTGTGCACGTCCACCCATTGTGGTCGACGATGCTCCTCCAGCAATTGAACGACCGTGGTCGCCAGGTCCAGGTCCGCTTCGTCCATGATGCCTGCCACAGAGCGGCGGAAGATGCGCAGCCCGGTGATGATGATGTACAGTGCGAAGACGATGGCGAAGAATTGGTCCAGCCACGCAAGGCCGGTGAGCTTGATCAGGATCAGCCCAACGACCATGGCCACCGTGCTCCAGGCGTCACTGAGCAGGTGCGTACCACTGGCCTCCATGGTGATGGAACGGGCTGCCCTTCCCCGGGCGCGCAGTGCCAAGCCCATGACCAGATTGGCCGCTCCCGCGCCACCGGTCAACAGGATGCCTGTTTCCAGGTCGTGCAGCTGTTGGTGCGAGAGCAGGGCTTGGACCGCACGCCAGATGATCGCCCCACCGGCAAGGACCACCAACCCGCCTTCGATGCCCGCACTGATGAACTCCACTTTACCATGCCCATAGGGGTGTTCACGGTCCCGGGGCTTGGCGGCCAGGAACAAACTGTACAAGGCGAATGCTCCGGCCACCACATTCACGATGCTCTCCAGCGCATCGCTCAGGATGGTGTTGCTATGGGTGAGGCGCCATGCCATGAACTTGACCCCCATCAACCCAACGCCGATGGTGAGTACCAAGGCTTGCAGGCGGATATGGCGTTGTGCAGGCATGATGGGTCAAGTTTAGGCACCCTTCACCGATTACCTTCGGGCCATGGAGGATGAAGTGCGGCTACGGAAGGCAATGGCTGGCTTGGACGCGGCGTTGATCGATGCCATGATCGCCAAGGGGCGGTGCGTGGAGGTGCCAGCCAAGGTGGAACTGTTGCACGAAGGCGGGTATGTGAAGGAATTACCTGTGGTGCTAGATGGGTTGGTACGGGTCTATATCGGACATGAGGAGAAGGAACTGTTGCTCTATCACATCCGTCCCGCAGAAAGCTGTGTCATGAGTTTCAGTGCCTTGCTGGGGCGCTCGCCGAGCCGGATCAATGCGGTCACCGAACGGCCTTCGCACCTGCTTCTGGTCCCGGAGGTCGAAGTGCGTGGTTGGCTGAGGGATCATCCCTCTTTCGCTGACCTCATGTTCAAGTTGTACGATGAACGGTATGCGGACATGCTACGTACCGTGGAACAAGTGGCATTCGGCGATCTGCCGACGAGATTGCTCGACCACCTGCATCGCATGGCCGGAGTGAATGGCTCGGAGTGGTTGGATGTACGCCATTCCAAGCTGGCCCAGGAACTGGGATCGGCCCGCGAGGTCATCACCCGCACCTTGAAGAAATTGGAACGCGATGGACGTGTGGAGGTGGGGGAACATGGCCTGCGGGTGAGGTAGTGACCGCGGTCACCACTTGGCGCTCCCGGCACACCACACCTTTGTCCCGTGAACAAAGCGCCCAAGTGGTTGAAGCTTGCATTGGTATGTCTGCTTTGCATCTCCTTCGCTGTGCTGGTCGCCTTGGTCATAGAACGTTCTTGAACAACCCATAACCCATACTCCCATGAAAACCAACGTAGGCAGCATCGATAAGATGGTCCGTATCGCACTTGCCGTGGTGTTCGCTATTCTGTACTTCACTGGAACGGTCACCGGAACTTTGGGTATCGTCCTTCTCGTGCTCGGAGCAGTGTTCCTGTTCACGGCCCTCATGGGTAGCTGCCCCTTGTACAGCATCTTCGGGATCAGTACCTGCCCGGTGAAGAAGGCCTGATCGCCGATCGCAACCGGATATGAGGCCGCGTCCGCATGGGCGTGGCCTCGTGCGTTGATGGAACAACCTGCGCCTGGATCACGTATCCTTGCGCCGTTTCACAAAAAATGACGCTCTTCGTATGTTCATTCTGATGGCCGTTGTCTTCGTCCTGGGCTATCTGGCCATTGCCTTGGAACACCCGTTGCGGGTCAATAAGGCGGCCTCAGCCATACTTACCGGTGCAGTGGTCTGGACCATCCTGATGCTGGGTCAACACAGCATCCTCCCCGAGGGCGAGGCCCATGGACACGAAGGGCTCATCCGTCACCTCCTCGAGCATTTGGGCGATATCGCCAGTATCCTGTTCTTCCTCATGGGCGCCATGACCATCGTGGAACTCATCGATGTACACGAGGGTTTCCGTGTGATCACGGACCGCATCTCCTCCACAAAGAAGACCAACTTGCTTTGGGTGGTGGGCTTGATCACGTTCTTCTTGAGTGCTGCGTTGGACAACCTCACCACGGCCATCGTGATGTGTGCCTTGCTCAGGAAACTCATCAAGGACAAGGAGACCCTCTGGCTGTTCGCCGGAGTGGTGGTCATTGCTGCCAATGCAGGTGGTGCCTGGAGCCCCATCGGGGATGTCACCACCATCATGCTCTGGGTGGGCGGACAGGTCACCACGGTGAACATCATGCTCAAGCTCATCGCCCCGAGCTTGGTGGCCATGATACTTCCACTTGTGTGGTTCTCGTTCACCATGAAGGGGAACGTGGAACGACCCGATACCATCAGGCCCTCAGGTCACCATGGAGGGAACGTGACCACCGGTGAACGTAACCTGGTGTTCATGCTTGGCGTCGGCGCGTTGCTCTTCGTTCCCATATTCAAGGCCATCACCCACCTTCCGCCGTTCATGGGTGTGATGCTCGGTCTGGGCGTTCTGTGGATCGTGACGGAGGTCATCCACATGAAGCATGGTGTCGATAAGCGTGGGGACCTGATGGTGACCGCCGTATTGCGTCGCATCGACCTGCCCAGTGTGCTGTTCTTCCTGGGGATCCTGGTGGCGGTGGCAGGCCTTCAGGTGGCCGGTCACCTTACACTGATGGCCCAGACCCTTGACAAGACCTTGGGCAATATCTTCTTGATCAATGGGGCCATCGGGGTCCTTTCCTCCATCGTGGACAACGTACCGTTGGTGGCAGCCGCCATGGGTATGTATCCCATGACCCAGTTCCCGCCTGATCACTTGTTCTGGGAACTCCTGGCACTCTGCGCTGGCACCGGTGGAAGCTTGCTCATCATCGGATCAGCGGCCGGTGTTGCGGCCATGGGGATCATGCACATCGACTTCGTATGGTATGTGAAGAAGGTGACCTTCCCCGCCGCCTTGGGCTATCTCGGCGGCATCATCACCTTCTGGGTGATGTGGCATTGAGCGAATTCGTGGACCGCACGAACATCGGTTCATAACTATTGCAGGGGGGAGACGTCGGCAATGGTTCGACGACCTGCACATTTGGGCCACCAAACCCACCCCTTGGATGTATACGCTCATAGCCTTGGTCTTTGTGATCGGGTACCTCGCCATTGCATTGGAGCATCCGCTCCACATCAACAAGGCAGCCTCAGCGCTGGTCACGGGCGTATTGATCTGGGTGATGATCATGGTCGGTCAACACGAGCTTTTTCCGGCCGGGGATCACGCAGGCCATGCTGCGATAACCGGCCACCTGCTGGAGCATCTAGGCGATATCGCCAGCATCCTGTTCTTCCTCATGGGTGCCATGACCATTGTCGAACTCATCGATGCACATGAAGGGTTCCGGGTGATCACGGACCGGATCAAGGGGACCAACAAGGTGACCCTGATCTGGGTGCTGAGCATCATCACCTTCTTCCTGAGCGCCGCACTCGATAACATGACGACGGCCATTGTGATGTGCGCCCTGCTCCGCAAGATCATCCGCGACAAGAACGACCTATGGACCTTCGCAGGAATGGTGATCATCGCGGCCAACGCCGGCGGCGCGTGGAGCCCCATCGGTGATGTGACCACCATCATGCTCTGGATCGGCGGTCAGGTGACTGCGGGTAACATCGTGGCGAAGCTCTTCCTGCCCAGCTTGGTATGTCTGGTGCTTCCCCTCATCTGGTTCACCTTCACCTTCAAGGGCACCATCCAGCGTCCCGAGGCCGTTGCGGATGATAACGTAGGACATAAGGCCGTTTCATCCGGTCAGCAGCAACTGGTGCTGATCATGGGATTGATCGCCTTGCTCGGTGTTCCCCTTTTCAAGACGTACACGCACCTTCCCCCGTATATGGGGATCCTGCTCGGTCTCGGCATCATGTGGATCGTGACCGAGCTCATGCACAAGAACACGATCGAGACCGACAAGGGCCACCTGATGGTGACCTCGGTACTACGGAGGATCGACGTGCCCAGTGTGCTCTTCTTCCTGGGGATCTTGACAGCGGTGGCCGGACTCCAGGTGGCTGGGCATCTTACCGATGCTGCGCACCTGTTGGATGAGAAGCTGGGTAGCATGTACGCGGTGAACACGGTGATCGGTGTGCTGAGCTCAGTGGTGGACAACGTACCACTTGTAGCCGCCGCGATGGGCATGTATCCCATGACCCAATTCCCCGTGGATCATCCTTTCTGGGAACTCTTGGCCTACTGCGCAGGTACCGGAGGCAGCATCCTCATCATTGGATCCGCTGCCGGCGTGGCCGCCATGGGCATCCTTGGCATCGACTTCCTTTGGTACCTGCGGCGCATGGCCTTCCCTGCCGCCCTAGGTTACTTCGGAGGTATTGTCACGTTCTGGTTGATGTGGCACAACATCCATTGACACATCAGATCGTCGGCAGGCCGTGGAGCTTGCACAACCAGTCCAATTGACCGTTGTGCGCGTTCTCGTGGCGGATGTGGTGCTTGATGATACCACGCACCGATTCCTGGTCTCCGACCTTCAGCATACCTTGATGGGGGGCTGACAACAGATCTTCGTCCAAGCCGGATACGTGTGTCATTGCCAAGGCGTGGATCCGTTCGTAGGTGGCAAGGACCTCCTCCCAAGGTGGGCATTCCGAGGCCTCCGGAGCGGTTGCGCCCAAGGTGAATTGCTTCGCCCAACTGAACTTTTGGAAAGGACCGCCCGTGCCGCGCAGGATCAGCCAGTTCTGGGAAACAGCCAGATGCCCTACGATCCAGAAGGCGCTGTTCAAACGGTGCCCCTGTACTTCGAAGCGATGGTGTAGGTCCGAGTCCTTCAACCGCTCCAAATGCTGGAGGGTGTAACCATGGGCGTGGTCCATCAAGTCGGAGAGGAACTGGGGTCCGGTCATGCTGCAAAGGAAACAGCCCGGAACATCGATGTAGCGTTGATGCTCTCCTTTTCGCCTAATAGCAGGATGTGACGTTGGGGGTATGATCCATACCGGGAAACATCCAAGGAAAGCCCTTCGCCCTTCGCTCGTGGCCTTTTTCGTTCCTTTCCCTTGACCAAGCGGCGGAAAAGGTTCGGGAGGAATTGCGTGAAGACGCGCGTTCCCAAGGGGGGAGGCTTCAAGGAAGCCCTTCGCGCTTCGCTCGTGGTCTTTTTCGTTCCCACCCCCAGCTCAAGCGAGCTTGGCTGGGTCTGGTCACGAAAAAGCCCGACCACTTCGTGGCTGGGCCTTCCTTGGCGGAGAGGGAGGGATTGCCCGAAGCGGGCTTTCCCATTGAGGGACCTAGCTGCGCTCGGGGTCTTTTTGCTCTCTCCCCTCCCCAAGCAAGGCTCGGTCAGGGGCCCGACCACTTCGTGGCTGGGCCTTCCTTGGCGGAGAGGGAGGGATTGCCCGAAGCGGGCTTTCCCATTGAGGGAGAGGCTTCAAGGAAAGCCCTACGATCGCTTCGCGCTCGGGGTCTTTTTCGCTCTCTTCCCTCGCCCAAGCAAGCTTGGCTCGGTCAGGGAGCGAAAAAGCCCGGCCACTTCGTGGCTGGGCCTTCCTTGGCGGAGAGGGAGGGATTCGAACCCCCGGTACCCTTGCGGGCACATCTGTTTTCGAGACAGACCCGATCGACCACTCTGGCACCTCTCCGATACGGGGCGCCAAATATAGCGGAACGTGCATAGCGCGCCGCGCAGGCGGTTAGTGACATACCTTGAGCCTCATGAACCTGCGATCCCTCGCCACCTCCGCCCCGGTCTTCCTCGCTCTGGTGGCCAATGGCCAGCCCTTTGCCATTGGAGAACGATCCATCACCTTCTACGATCCGGTCCGTGACAGGAATGTTCCGACCGAGGTGTATTACCCGGCGATCACGGCTGGGACCGATGCTCCGACGGCAACGGGTGGGTTCCCCGTGCTTGTATTCGGCCACGGCTTCGTCATGACCACGGATGCGTATGCCAACATCTGGTCCCATTTCGTACCCAAGGGCTACATCGTTGCCCTTCCCACCACGGAGGGAGGCTTCGCACCTGACCATGCCACGTTCGGTGCCGATCTCGCCCATGTCGCTTCCGCATTGCAAGCCGCGAACACCCAGACCGGATCGCCGTTCGAAGGCCATGTCCTACCGGCCACTGCGCTCATGGGACATAGCATGGGCGGGGGTGCCAGTTTTCTCGGGGCAGCAGGGAACACCGGTATCCAAGCCCTGGTGAACCTGGCCCCTGCGGAAACCGACCCATCAGCGACCGCTGCTGCTGGCAGCGTGACCGTGCCCACCCTCGTTTTCGCGGCCTCGGAGGATTGCGTGACCCCCATTCCGGACCACCAAGGACCGATGTATGCGGCCTCCGTGGCGTCCTGTAAAGCGTTCGTCAATGTCCAAGGTGGTGGGCATTGTTACTTCGCCAACAACAACTTCAATTGCTCGTTCGGCGAATTCACATGTGGTCCGGACCTCAGCATCACACGTGAGGAGCAACACGATGTGGTGAACGATCTGGCGGGCCTTTGGCTGGACCACCACCTGAAGGGGGAATTGAACGCGTTGGCGGCGTTCATCGATAGCACGGTGGTCAGTGCGCGAGTCTCGGCTCAGGTCGAATGCCTTTTCACCACATTGGCCGAGGCCAACGATCCTGATCACATGGCATTCCCGAAGCCTGCTTCTGATGTGTTGATCCTCCAAAGTGGAACGACCGTGCTGGGCGCACGGATCCTGAACGCCGAAGGTCGTGTGGTCCTGGAACTCGGCTCCTGGTCAGGAGCACGTTCCTTGGATGTATCCGGCTGGGCCGTAGGATGCTATGCCCTGCAATGGGAGCATCTTTCCGGAAAGCGGAGTGTGGAGCGGGTCATGGTCGTCAGGTGATCACAACGTTGGTTTGAATTGGCACCGATGGTGTCAAGCCTAAGCGTGGTGATCCAGGTCACCACCGATGCATCCCTTGGAAAGTACCTTCGGCACGAGATCGGTCATCACTGAGCCATGCGCACCCTCATCCTGGTCCTCTTGTTCCTCATGTCGCTCGGAACGTTCGCCCAGTCCCGCATGTACGTGGACCGCTCCGAAGTGTCGTTCGTCAGTGATGCTCCACTCGAACACATTACCGCCACCAATTCGGCGTGCGAAGGGCTACTCGATCCGGAGACCAGGTCGTTCGCCATCAAAGTTCCCATCACCCGCTTTCAGGGGTTCAACTCTCCTTTGCAACGGGAACACTTCAACGAGAATTACCTCGTCAGTCGCACCTATCCGGACGCCACGTTCGCTGGACGCATCATCGAGACCATCGATCTGAACGTGTCGGGTAGCCATGTCGTGCGTGCCAAGGGCCGGTTCACGATCCATGGTGTGACCATGGAACGGATCGTTCCGTGCAAACTGGTGGTGGCTGCAGAAGGTGTCCGGGTCACTACCGAGTTCGATGTCCTTCTTGAGGATCATGCCATCCGAGTGCCGCGTATCGTGAACCAGAAGATCTCCCCGGTGGTCCGCGTTCGCGTGGATGTTCGGTTCAAGCCGGTACAGCCGTGATGCTCAGAGCGGCAAGCGTGATAGTGTCCGTGATCGCTGCTATTCCGGCTTGGGGGCAATTCCCGTTCACCCGTTCCTTGGATGTGCGATCGGGAAGGTCCGCTCCTCGGATCACTTGCTTGGTGCAGGATCGCGACGGTGCCATCTGGACCGGATCGGATGTCGGCTTGTTGCGTACCGATGGTGACCAGGTGGACGCGATCTGGCGCAGTGAGCCGGACAAGGTGGTGGCCTTGGCCGAACGAGGGAATGATATCCTCGCCATGTCGTCATCAGGAGTATTACTGCGTTGTGATGGGTTCGGATGCGATACGCTCGTCCGGGATACCAGTTGGGTGCGTGCACCGGTACGTGCCATGGCGAGCGATGAACAGGGGAACCTTTGGCTGGCCACGTTCGGCGGCGGATTGCACCGGGTAGGCACGGAAAGTCGATCGATCATCGGTACGCGAGAAGGGTTGCCTGATGTTCACGTGAACGACCTGGCGATCCTGAAGGACGGAAGGGTTGTTGTCGCCACCGACCAAGGCATTGCCCTGATCGCGAACGAGCGCGTGGTTCGCATTTTCGAGCAGGGCAACGGAGCCCCGGACAACCTGGTGCTTTCCGTTGCCGTGGATGAGTACGATGGGATCTGGGCAGGCACCGCTGGTTCCGGAGTGTTCAAGTGGGACCCCCTCGACACCAAGGCGGAAGTCCTCCCATTCGGGAAGCTATTCGGCGCTGTTCATTGCTTGCTCGCTGAACGCGGGCGTATCTGGGCTGCAACCGAGTTGAACGGGTTGGTGATGATGGAAGCGAAGGAGCGGGGCAGTTACCAGTGGCGTCAGGGTAGCGAACAGCCGATGGTGACCGACATGGTGGTGGATGGTGAGGGCGCGGTGTGGTGGTGTGATGGGTCCGAGGTTCTTCAGCGAAGCGATCCGAGGGTATTGCACGTTCCTGACCATGAAGGGGTGGACCTGCATCGGGTGACGGCATTATGCACCGACAGCCAAGGCAGTATCTGGTTCGCGACCCCCAAGGGGACCTTCACCCATTCACATGCTTTCACTGATGCCGCTCGCATAACACGGCTTCCGATGGAGCTTCCCTCCATGACACCCTTGGTGTCCATTAGTGCCGGTGAACACGGCGAGGTGTGGGGAGCTTCGTTCGGCGGTGGATTGTGGCGGATGGGAAAGGCCGGGGTCGAACCCATGGCCCCTCCCGCAGCACCGCGCGATCCCAACATCCTGTCCGTGCTCGCTCAAGGCGATGATGTCTGGACCGCCACACTTGCGGGTATCTCGGTACTGCGACAAGGCCGGAACAGCGATCTGGATGCCGTGGGCACAGGGTTCGTCTACCAATTGGTCGCGTCAAACGACGGCAGCCTGTTGGCAGCCACCGATGGCCATGGTGTCGTACGTGTCGATCAAGGCAAGCCCCAAGAGGTGTCCGAGAAGGGACCGCGCACATTCTATACGGTGGCGGAAGGGAAGGACGGTACCCTATGGGCTGGCGGCCCGGCTACGGGTCTGTGCAGGTCGGTGGCTGGTGGTTGGGAACAGTTGGGCACGGAGATGGGGCTGATGGATGCGGATATACATGCGCTCATCCCCTTCATGGGGCGAATGTTCGTGATGGGAACGCGCGGCGTCCTTGTCTATCACCCGGTTTCAGGGTCCTGGACCGATGTTTCCGGCCGTGTGGGGCTGGAGGATCTTCAAATGGAGCTCAATACCGCAGCGGTCGATACCTCAGGTGCCCTATGGCTGGCGACCGATCGGGGTCTGGTGCGGATCCTGGCCGATACCACGTTGTTGGCACCTCCACCTTCGCCGGCAATACTCGAGGTCCGTATGGGTGATCAACGTTACCGACCTGATACGGTGTACCGGACTTCGTATGACAGAAGTGCAGTGTCGATGCGCTATATGTCCTCGGACCAGACGCACATGGGATCCTCCCAGTTCGAATACCGTTTGCTCGGGCTGAGCGAAAAGGTGGTACGCACAAGGGAAAGTGAGCTATCATTCCCAGCGTTGCCACCGGGCGATTATCGGTTCGAGATACGGACCCTACGTACCGAGGGCGAATTGCCATCGGCCTGGACCGGGTTCCGTCTGATCGTGGAACCTCCCTGGTGGCAGCGGCCCTGGGTCATCGCACTGATGCTAAGCGCCGCCGCGGCCTTGGTCATCGCCTTGATCGCGGCGCGTGACCGTCGTTTGCGTTACAAGCAACGAATGGAACAGGAACAGGTGCGATTCCAATTGGAGGCCTTGCGCAGTCAGGTCGATCCACATTTCCTGTTCAATAGTTTCAATACGCTCGTTGAACTCATCGAGACCGAACCACAGAAGGCAGTGATCCACGTGGACCAATTGAGCACCTTCTTTCGCAACATCCTGCAGGTGCGCGATCGGGAGCTGATCACCTTGGACGAGGAACTCGACCTGTTACGTACCTACGTGGGCCTTGAGCAGCGTCGATTCGGGGAGGCCATCGTCTTGCAGGTGGAACTGCCCGAACGGCTACGTACGATGATGATCGTGCCCCTCACGCTGCAACTGCTGGTGGAGAATGCGATCAAGCACAACGCAGCCACCAGGAGCGCACCGGTCACCGTGGTCATCTCCTCCGAGGATGACACGCTCGTGGTCCGGAACAACATTCTTCCCAAACTAACGCCGCCACGTTCCACCGGCTTTGGCCTGGAAAGCATTCGCAAGCGCTACGCAGCGCTCACCGAACGCCCGGTGTCGGTGGAGCGTGGAACGCATACGTTCGTCGTCCGAATACCATTGATAGCCCCGAACCCATGAGGATCCTGATCATCGAGGATGAACAAGCCGCAGCGACCCGCATGCGCAAGATGCTCACCAGTATCGAACCGTCCATCGAGGTGCTGGCCGATCTGCCTTCGGTCGCTGAAAGTGTGGAGTGGTTCAAGGCACAGCCCGCACCCGACCTCGTGTTCATGGATGTGCAATTGGCCGACGGTGACAGCTTCGAGATCTTCAAGCGGGTGGACGTGCCTTGCCCGGTGGTGTTCACCACTGCCTACGATGAATACGCGCTCAATGCGTTCCGTGTGAACGCGTTGGACTATTTGTTGAAACCCATCCGCATAGAGGACCTGGAGACCGCTTTGCAGCGTGCCGAAAGATCCATGTTGGTGCGTGATCACAGCACGTTGCACAGGCAGTCCGCGATCAAGCCGGGAGCAACGCCGATCAAGCGTTTCCTCATTCGTTACGGTGAACATTTCAAGGTGGTCGAACCGGAGCAGATCGCCTATGTCCATTCCTTGATGAAGAACACCTTCCTGCGTACCAAGGAAGGCCGTGACCTGCCCTTGGAGGAGAGCTTGGACAAGTTGGAGGCTCAACTCGATCCCCAGAAGTTCATCCGGCTCAACCGCCAGCTGATCGTACATCTACAAAGCATCAAGGAACTGCTGGCTTATAGCAAGAGCAGGGTGAAGGTGGTACTTGATCCTCCTTATGGTGAAGATGCCATAGTGAGCAGTGAACGTAGCGCCGCCTTCAAGCGCTGGCTGGCGGGCGAGTGAACTGATATTCCGGTTCATCGCCAGGAATTACCGTTCCGTCCGGACCGCCTATGTGTGTGGTAGTGTGGCCGTTCACCTTCGTTGCCACCTGACACGACCGCCATGCGCACACAACTCACTCTTGGACTCGTTTCCTTGGCACTGACCGCTTCACCCCAGTGGACAGCTGTTCCCAGTGGCACCTTGACACAATTGGAGGATGTCCTTATTGCCAACCCCCAGTTGGCCCTCGCTTGCGGCAAGGATGGCATCCTGCTCCGGTCCCTCGACGGTGGGTCGTCCTGGACAACGATAGCCTCCGGACATGCTGATGACCTCAATGAGGTGGTGCGCACCGGTCCAAGCTCCTTCCTCATCCTGACCGACGGTGGCATCATCCTTCGCTCGACGGATGCTGGTGTATCATGGACCTCCAGCAGTGTGCCCACCTCCAGCGAACTCGTAAGTGCTTCACGTGCGGGTGATCGCATCGTGGCTGTTGGAGAGGGAGGGGCGCTGCTCCTTTCCGACGACCTGGGGACCAATTGGTCGGCGATCCAATCCGGCACCCCGAACGATCTGCAGGCCGTGTGGGCGATCACCGCGCAGGAATGGATCGCGGTGGGCAAGAATGGCACTGCCATCCACAGCATGAACGGTGGTGCATCTTGGGTCGCTGTGACGATGCCCGTGCAGGACGATCTCAATGACGTGTGCTTCATCGACCCGACCATGGGCGTGATCGTGGGGGACGAGGGGAACGTTCTGCGCAGCACCGATGGAGGGTCTACCTGGGTCCCCATGCCCAGTGGTACCGGCTTGGAACTCGACGCGGTGTGGACCGACCTGGGCAACGCGACCTTCATGTGCGGGGTGGGTGGCACGGTACGAAGGAGCACCAACGGCGGACTCTCCTGGAGCGCCATGTCCACCCCGGTGAGCGCTGAATTGCGCGATGTGACCTATGCCTCAGGACTGGGCCTTGCGGTAGGGGCTGCTGGGACCATCATCCACCTTGGATCCGGAACAGGGGTGCCCGAGGACGACCTCATTGCTCGTGGGCTGGTCATTTCTTCCGGACCGAACAACGGAGAGGTCACGCTGCACATCCTCGATGGTGGTTTGATGGACCGGTTCACCGCCGAGGTATTGGATGTGCGCGGGAGGGTGGTCCGCTCGACCGGGATCATCCATAGCAGTGCCATCTTGACCAACTTGGGTACTGGCGCCTATCTACTACAGCTGCGGGACCACGGTGCTGTGATACATGGTCGAACATTCGTCGTTGCGCGCTGATCATCCCTCTTCATACTCGGTACCACCATGGCATCCCATACTTCGCTCGACCTGGCTGATCGCAGGGTTCTCGTGAACACTGCCTCCGAACAGCTCTTGGGGGTCATCCTTCAGCTCAACTGCCAACCCCGTTATCGTAATGGTTTGGATGTCATTGGTTTGACCTTCCTGTTGTTGGAGCGCAGAAGGAACAGGCGCGACGCCAACACGCGCTGTGGCGCCGGTTCGTCCCGTGAAATTCCCGCTTCGTCCGGATCAGGCGGATAGTGGGCGCTGAACGGGGTATTTTTGCACCATTCGTGACATCCGTCATACCACGGACAAAGGGAACAAGCGGTCAGCGCTCATGCAAAAGATCCATCGAACAGCAGCCAAGATGGCCCTTGCCTTGGGCACAATGGCTTTCGTGGTCACCAGTTGCCAACACGAACCCCCATTGGTACCATTCGATCCAGTTGGGAATGGGGATGGTGGCGGTGGTGGAACTGCTCCTTGTGCTCCGAACACGGTCTATTTCCAACAACAGGTGCTGCCCTTGCTGGTGAGCAATTGTGCAGTACCTGGTTGTCATAATACGGCCACGGACGACAATGACTGGATCCAGATCACGAGCTACACGAGTTTGATGAACAGTGGGATCGTCGGCGATGGTGATCTGATGGAGGCCATCACGGAGACTGATCCGGATGATATCATGCCCCGTCCACCGCAGAACCCCTTGACCCCTCAGCAGATCCAGCTGATCCAGACCTGGATCACCCAAGGCTACCAGAACAATTCCTGCTCGGCCTCCTGTGATACAACGAACGTGACCTATTCAGGCACCATCGTGCCCTTGGTGCAACAACGGTGTCAAGGGTGCCACAGCGGCGGGACACCCCAAGGTGATCTGAACTTCACCAACTGGGCCACGTTGAACGCGGTAGCCAACGACGGTCGCCTACGTTGGGCGGTGACGCACGATCCCCAAGGGGTTGCCATGCCGCCCAGCAGCCCGATCATGCCCGCTTGCGAAGTGCGCAAGTTCACTCTTTGGATCGAGGCCGGAGCGCCCAACAACTGATCATGAAGTCACACGTCATCCTGATCACGGCCTTTGCCGCAGTGTTACTTATGGGTTCGAACGGGTGCTATTACGACAACGAGGAGACCCTGTACCCCAATTCGTTCTGTGATACCGCTCTGGTCACCTGGACGAACGATATCCAGCCATTGATCAATACCCGGTGTGCCATTGCCGGGTGCCATGCGAACGGTTCCGTGTCCCCCAACCTCACCGGTTACACCGCTGTGAAAGCACAAGCCGATAACGGTAGGATCCGCTCGCGTGCCATTGACGGTATTCCCTCCATCATGCCGGCTTCCGGCAAGCTTCCTGCGTGTGATATCGCGAACCTGGATGCTTGGCTCCGCGCCGGCGCCCCGAACAACTGACCATGAGACCCAAGACCATGATATTCGTTGGGCTTACCATTGCCGCGGTGGCCGGTGGATACGCCCTGATGGAGTACAGCCGAGGCGTGAAGGGCGCTGATGACCTTCATGTCGTCGCCACGCTGGAGGCCGAGCAATTACTTGCCGAGTTCACCTTGGATGAGACCGCCGCGACCGCGAAGTACGTGGGTGTGACCGAACAGGCCATTCAGGTCAGCGGAACCATCCGTACCATGGAACCGACAGGGGATGGCAAGGTCACAGTGGTCCTGGAGACCGGGGATCCATTGGCCGGTGTCACCTGCGAATTCGCCGAGGCCGAAGTGCCGTTGACCTGGCGCAGCGGTTCCCGCGTGACGGTGAAAGGCATCTGCACGGGACTCTTGATGGATGTGGTGCTTGTGCGCTGCGCACCCGTGGCATGATGATCGCATGGTGACCTGACCGATAGACTTCAACGCAACCGGACCTGAAGCGATGCGCATCCGCCAACGCAAGGGGTCCACAACCGAACCAGAACCGATGAAACACCTCAAGAACCTCGCCTTCGCGCTCGCATTACTGCCACTTGCTGCCAGTGCGCAAGACCGCTACATGACCCGAAATGGTCATATCGCCTTCTTCTCTGCCACACCCATGGAGAACATCGAAGGGAACAACCACAAAGTGACCAGTGTATGGGATGTGACCACCGGTGCCATGCAGTTCGCCGTGCTCATCAAGGCCTTCGAATTCGAGAAGGCTCTCATGCAGGAGCACTTCAACGAGAACTACATGGAAAGCAACACCTTTCCAAAGGCCGAATTCAAGGGCAAGTTGGCCGGTATCACCGCCGAGCAATTGAAGAAGACCGGCACCTATGAGGTCTCCGTCACGGGCGACCTTACCATCCATGGAGTGTCCAAGCCTGTATCGGCAAAAGGGAAAGTGACGGTTGACGCCGCCGGTGCGATCACGGCCTCGAGCGATCTCATCGTCAAGCCTGAGGACCATGGGATCAAGATCCCGGGGGTCGTGCGCAAGAACATCGCCGAGGAGATCACCGTGAAGGTGCGTATGGAGTACGCCAAGATGTGATCCCTGCGCACAGCAAGTCCCCTTCCAGAATAATGCGATGCCCATCCGACACATGATCCTTCGACCATTCTTCGCCATGGCCGTACTGGCCCTTTCGTCCACCGCACCTGCACAGGACGAGGACCTGCTCAAACTGCTCGGCGAGGATGAGGCCACTGGACCGGTGTACACCAATGCGGCGTTCAAGACCACCCGGGTGATCAATGGTCACAGCTTGGAGAACACAGCACATGGGGTGCTCGACTTCAAGATCGGGCACCGCTTCGGCTTCATCAACGGCGGTGTCAATGAGTTCTTCGGTCTTGATGGTGCGACCGTTCGCTTGGGGTTGGATTATGGCGTGACCGACCGGCTGATGGTGGGGATCGGAAGGAGCAGCTTCCAGAAGACCTTGGATGGTTTCGCGAAATACAAGCTGCTCAGGCAGTGTGATGAAGGTTGTGGGATGCCGATCACCCTCGCGGTGGTGGCCGCCACGAGCCTCACCACCTTGCGCACCGAGGAACTTCCTTGGTACGACACCTCGCGCGTGGATTACTTCAGTCATCGCATGGGCTATTCCCTGCAATTGATCATCGGTCGCAAGTTCAGCGAGTCCTTCAGTATGCAGTTGAACCCCGGCGTGGTGCACCGCAACCTGGTCGCAACGGCCGGTGATCCCAACGATATCATCCATGTGAGCGGTGCGGCTCGTGTGAAGCTGTCGAAACGCGTCGCGGTGAACGGTGAATACTTCCATGTGTTACCCGATCAATTACCGGACAACATCCGCAACTCCCTCAGCCTTGGGTTCGATATCGAGACCGGTGGCCACGTGTTCCAACTGCACTTCACCAATAGCACGGCCATGTTCGAGCGTGGCTTCATCACGGAGACCGTCGGGGACTGGGGCAACGGGGACATCCACTTCGGATTCAACATCTCCCGGGTGTTCACCCTGCACGAGCCGAAGAAGAAGGTGAAGGGCTGAGCTTCGATCAGGCCTGTTGGTCGGGTCGCCAATTGGCTTGCGCGTGCCGCAGTTGGAGGAACTCATTGACGTTGTCCATCTCGAACACGCCTACAATATCATTCCCTTCCATGACCGGAATAAGCAAGGAACCACTGCGTTGTAGCGCGGCCAAGGCTTCTCGCACGTCCATGGTGGTGGACAACGGGTCGGGACGGCGCAAGGGCAGTTGACGCATGGTCATGTCCTTCATACCCCGACCCACCAGGTCCCACAGTTCCTTCCTGTCCACTACACCGGTATAACCCATCACATCCATCACCACCGCTGCGTGGTCGCCACCGGCCAGCAAGCCGTTCACCGCCTCGTGTACCGGGGTCGGACCGGGTATCGTCCAGTAGCGGGATCGCATCACCTCCCGTACAGTCACCCCGGCCAATTCGTTCAGTTGGCCGACCTGTCGGGCCTCCGCACCGGCAGCCATGAAGATGAACACACCGATGATCGCGGTGAAGAACTGTCCGGTGAACAGGCCATAGATCACGAATCCAACGGCAAGGACGCGCCCGATGCCGGTAGCGATACGTGTTGCCTTCACCCGCGGCATACGCATGCTCAGTGCACTTCGCAGGATGCGACCGCCGTCCATCGGGAAGGCTGGGATGAGGTTGAACAGGAACAAGCCCAGGTTCGCGGTCACCAGGAAGCCCAGAACGCCTGTCCAACCTTGGGACGGATCCACATCCGCGAAAAGCCAAGTGAGGCCCATGATGGCCATGGCGGTGAACGCCAGACCTGCGATCACCAGATTGACAAGGGGCCCGGCAAGCGTGATCCAGAATTCCTGCCGGGGATCCTCAGGCATACGCTCCAAGCTGGCCACACCTCCGATCGGCAACAGTGTGATGTCCCGTGTACGGACCCCGTAACGCAGGGCCATCAGGGCATGGCCATATTCATGAAGTACGACACAGGCGAAGACGATCAGTATGAAACCGACCTGTTGAAGTACGCCCGACCAGGGAATACCGTCAGCCAAACCGGAAATGATGATGAACGCAGGCAATGCCAAGAAGGACCAGTGCACCCTCACTTGGATGCCCTTGAACGCGAACAACGGCAAACCTCCGCGAAAGGAGGCGGCCATCAGCCTAACGGTTGTTGGAGCACCAGCATGGGAATATGCGTGTGCATGGCAAGCCTCGAAGCGGTGCTCCGGTGGAAGAGTTGGTCGAACAAGCCCCGGTGCCGATGTACCACCACCACAAGGTCCGCATCGTTCTGGTCGGCCATATCGTGCAGGGCCTTGGTCACGTTCTCTTCCGAGATGTAGTGGAAGGAATGTGGTATGGCTCCGAGCAGGGTGTCATAGATCGACCCCGCGCCCTCATCCACACTGGTCTCCTCGTTCACCACGCGCACGATCATCACCTCTGCCTGGGACCATCGGGCGATGTCCAACAAGGGACGCACAGTATCCTTGGTCACCAAGCCGCCGTCGTCCGCCAGGATGATACGCTTGGGAGTGCGATAGATGTTCTTCTCGGGCACTGCGAATACGGGAAGAACGCTGCGCTTGATGACATCCGCAGTATTGCTGCCCAGCAGGACCTCCTTCAAGCCGGTGGCACCTTGTGTGCCCATCACCACGGCGTCCGGAGGAGCGGGGTCATTCGCGAAACGCGCGATGACGTTGGGCAGGTCACCATGTTCCACGTCCCCCTTCAGCTCCGGCTTCAAGGGAGCAAGATCCTCCTTGAGGCGTGCCACATAGAGGTCCATGGATCCTTGAGCCTCCTTGGCCAACAACTCATCGATGCTCCACATGGTGCTCGCGCTGCCACGAGGCATCATGAACGTGTTCAGCACGGTGAACGTGTTACCCTCGGTCCCATACAACTGCACCGCGTACCGCGCAGCATTCAATGCGTTCGGGCTGAAATCGGTGGGAAGGAGGATGTGGGCCATGGCCAAATGCCTGATGATCGTTTCAGTGGCCGTGCTGGCCCTCGCCGACCTTCTGGCCTGCGGAGTCGACCAAGGCATAGCCTACGAAGAAGAGGATCAGCATGGCCAGGAAGCTGACGAGTCCCACCATGTTGTTCGCCCTTCCATTCTCCAGGACCACATTCTGAGTGTCCAGGATGGCGGAACGGAACGGAATGAGCAAGGCAGCGAGCCAAAGTGCGAAGCCGATCATTTTCTTCATTTCAGTGCGGGGTATTCCGGGCGCAAGTTAACGCCGTGGCGTCATGTGTGTAACGGTGAGGGTCCTCAATGGTCATTCGCCAATCGTTCCAATCCTTTCAGGTCCTTCAGATGGATCTCCCTGCCGCGGGACTCGATCAAGCCGGCATCCTTGAGGTCGGTAAGGGCCCTGATCAATGATTCAGTAGCCGTTCCGACGATCGTGGCAAGGTCCTCACGACTGATCTGAACGCCCAGGTTCGAGGGTTCGTTGGGGCCATAACGGGCGTGTAAGCGGATCAGTGCCTGTGCCACCCGCTGACGGACCGAGGTGTACGCCAGGTTCAACAGCTGCTGTTCCTTCTCCTTGACCTCGCGGGTGAGCATCTTGATGAATCGCATGCTCACATCGCGATCCCGGTACAACAATGCTTGAAGTTCCTCACGAGGTATGATGGCCAGTTCGGTGTCCTCCAGCGCTTCCGCGCCTTCGCTCACACGCCCCCCCTCCAGTACGCTCATATAGCCTAGGAAGTCGCCCGGTCCGAACAGACCGGTCACCAGTTCCTTGCCGTCATTGTTCACTTTGAAACTGCGCACCTTGCCGCTTTGAACGAAGTACACGGATCGCAGATCATCCCCTTCATGGAAGATCATTTCCTTGCGTGCCACGCTGCGTAGCTTACGGTCACTTGCTATGTCGTTCAGCGCAGACATACCGCGAGCACTTTCCAGGAACGCGTTCAACCCGTCCATGCTCCGCTCAAATCCCTTACGGAACAGATCGCTCCTTTTCAGGCGGCCTTCGATGGCGTTGAGCAGTTCACTTTCTTCGAAGGGTTTGGTCAAGTAGTCGTCCGCCCCGAGTTCCATCCCCTTGCGCACATCGCTGCGTTCCGCCTTGGCGCTCAAGAATATGAAAGGTACCTCGGCGGTGTGCGGGTCCCGACCCAGTAGATGCAGTACACCATACCCATCAAGTTCGGGCATCATGATGTCGCAGAGTATGAGGTCCGGCAGGTCCTTACGTGCCAGTTCCACACCGCGTTTGCCGTTCTCGGCCTTCATGACCCGGTAGTTGGCCAGTTCCAGGATCTCCGCGGTGTTCTCCCGCATATCCTTGTCATCCTCGATCAACAGGATGTTCTTCATGTGCATGGTGTTGTGGGAGTTGGGCTGTAAAGGTGGTGCCCTTTCCCGGTTCACTGATGAATCCGATGGTCCCACCCATCAGGTCCATGTATTTGCGAACGATGTTCAACCCAAGACCCGTGCCTTGGACCGTGAAGGCGTTACTGGCCCTGAAGAAGCGTTCGAACAGGTGCTGTTGGTCCTCCACGGGTATTCCGATGCCCTCATCCTTCACTTCCACGTGTAAAAGCCCATCCATCAACCGGGTGGTCAGGCTGATCCGCTTGTCCTCCGGGCTGTACTTGATGGCATTACTGACCAGGTTGCTCAGCACATGGGCCAACATCTGGCGGTCCTGTTGGACCGAACGCTCACTGCCTTCGTGGTCGTAATCGAGTTCCTGACCGGGCTTGCACAGGCTGCGTAGTTCCTCCACCAGTTCGATGCACAGGTGCACGACATCCACTTCCTGTGGGTTGCAACGCACCATGCCTTGCTCCAACTTGTCCAACGAAAGGAAGTCGTTGAGCATGGTGGTGAGCTCTCGCACCTTACCGCGGATCTTGGACACGTGACGCTCCACCTTATCGCGCTGAGGGCCTTCGCTGTAACGCGCAATGAGGTCCACCGAGCTCATGATGGTACTGAGTGGTGTGCGGAACTCATGTGAGGCCATGCTCACGAAACGGGACTTCAGGGCGTTCAATTCCTTTTCAGCCTCCAAGGCTTCACGCACGCTTTGTTCGGCCCGTTTCAAGTCAGCAGTCCGTTGCTCCACCCGTTCTTCCAATTCCGCGTTGGTCCGCTGCAGGTCCAGTTCCGCCCGACGACGTCGGCTCACATCGCTTATCAGGCCCATCACAAAGCGCTCGCCTTCCACGTTGAAGTGGTTCAGGCTCACTTCCACGGGGAAGGTGCTACCATCGCTGCGTTGACCGTTCAGATCCAGGCCTTGCCCCATGGGTCGTTGATGCGGGTCGCGCTGATAGGCGTTTCGTTGATGCTGATGCTTCTCACGCACCGCCGATGGGATCAACACTTCGATGGGCCTGCCCAATAGGGTCTTGGGCTCATATCCGAACAACTCGCCGAAGCGCGGGTTGCACAAACAGATCGAACCGGTCCCATCCACCACCACCAACCCTTCCGCAGCGCTGCTGAAGAGCATGCCATAGATGGATGAGATCTCTTCCTCACTGAATCGCGAACGCGTCATGGTCGGTAAGGTACCGCGAAGTTCCGCACCTGATCAAGGTTCACCGGCGACGCGGGAGTGCGTCTCGCCAGAACGCTCATCGTACACCTTCCACTTGCTCAATGGCTTGGCATAAAGGTTCAAGGTCACGGACCGTTCCTTGTTGGGGTTCACGTACCGATGGATACCATGTCCATTGTGCAAATAGGAGAACGATCCTGGATCGAGCTTGGCGCTGCTCACCTTGCGAAGTGGTCCTTCGGGTCCTGGCTCGAAGCGCTCCTCGATCACCGCACCGAAGACGGGATGTACCCAAGCCTCCTCGGTAGCATAATCGTGGATACTCGTGCGCTGGCCCGGTTCGTAGCAGATCAAAAGCAATTCGAAAGCATTGGTACGTGCGATACAGGTCCGCGTGTAGTGCTTGTCGTGCCAACGGCAATACGGCTCGAACTGGCTCCAAGGAATACTGATCCGATCGAGTATTTCCAAGTAGCCCGTTCGCCCGGGCCCATGCTTCAGGGCCGACACCAACTGGTCGAGCGAAGTGATCGGGGTGGGGGGCGTGGGCATGGGTACGCGGTCAGCTTGGCCGGGACACAACTGACAATGTGCGAACGTACGCGTACGGTCCAAGCCGAAAACTGACATCGATCAGGACCCGACCCTCTTTGAGGATCGAAACGGGTAGTGGTCGTTGGTGTTCCAGCAACGGACAAGGCCCGCCTTTCAGCGGGCCTTGGATGGAACGTGGCTGGGGTCTCACATCCATTGACCGATCCAGCGGTAGAACTCTTCCTTCAGTTCCCGGTAGAGTTTCTCGAAGGTCTGCATCCGCTCACGGAGATCACCGTGATCCGTGAAATGACGGTGATCGATCGCGACAGGGTGTTCCCGTGCCTCCTTTTCCAACAGGTTCTCATGTGCCTTGATGTCGTGACGGACCTCATCGATCACTTCACGCTGCCTGATGTATTGGTTCTGGAAATGCTCAAGTTGGGCGAGGACGTCACTCGACGTATACCGCTTCGCGACCTCCTCCAAGCGGTGCTCGAATATGCCGATCTCATCGCGGTAGAACTCCAAACTGTTCAGCCACAACGTGTGTTCGAAGTGCAGGTCGGAGATGTACACGTGTTGACGTTGTTGGGTGGCTGTGCTCATATCGGGTGGTTGTTGGTTCGTACCCAACGAAGGTCTTACATGATCGAACAGTCGACCATGACCTTGGTCATTCTGGTTGTTCCCGTTCCGTTCGGTTGCAATGAGAAAGGGAGGTCCACTGGACCTCCCTTCTTTCGGATCACTGGCGGTTCGCACCGCCAAGTAAGGTTCATTTCCTGTCCTTGACGGGAACGTAATCCCGTTTGGTGGCTCCGGTATAGATCTGGCGTGGGCGACCGATGGGTTCCTTGTTCTCCACCATCTCCTTCCACTGCGCGATCCACCCGGGCAGACGACCGAGAGCGAACATCACAGTGAACATCCGCGTGGGGATGCCGATGGCACGGTAGATGATCCCACTGTAGAAATCCACGTTCGGATACAGCTTACGACTGATGAAGTAGTCGTCCTTCAAGGCGATCTCCTCCAGTTGTTTGGCGATGTCCAGTACCGGGTCGTTCACACCCAGCTTCTGCAACACGTCGTCGCAACTCTTCTTGATGATCTTGGCGCGTGGGTCGAAGTTCTTGTAGACACGATGGCCGAAGCCGAACAGACGGAACGGGTCATCCTTGTCCTTGGCCTTGTTCACCCACTTCTGGATGTCGCCACCATCGTTCCGGATGGTCTCGAGCATTTCGATCACCTCCTGGTTGGCTCCGCCGTGTAGTGGCCCCCACAGCGCCGCGATACCGGCACTCACACTACTGTAGAGGTTGCTCTGGCTGCTACCCACGATACGGACCGTGCTGGTGCTACAGTTCTGCTCATGGTCCGCATGAAGGATCAGCAGGGTGTTCAGTGCATTGGCCACCACGGGGTCCACCGTGTACTCCTCGGTGGGCATGGCGAACATCATATGCAGGAAATTCTCCACGTAGCCCAACTTGTTGTTGGGGTACATATAGGGATGGCCCAGGTTGTTCTTGTAGCTGATGGCGGCCAGCGTGGGCATCTTCGCGATCAGGCGATAGATGGTGCGCAACACTTCATGCTGGGGACGGTGCGGATTCTGGCTCTTCGGGTAGAAGGTGCTCAATGAGTTCACCATCGCCGATAGGATGCCCATAGGATGGGCATTGGCAGGATAATGCTCGAAGAACCGCTTCATGTCCTCGTGCACCAGGGAATGATACCGGATGTTCCCCTCGAATTCCTCCAATTGCTTCTTATTCGGCAGTTCGCCGAACAACAACAAGTAGGAAACCTCCACGAAGGAGGCTTTCTCGGCCAATTGTTCGATCGGATAGCCCCGATAGTGCAGGATGCCCTCTTCACCGTCCAAGAACGTGATCGCGCTGGTCGTAGCACCGGTGTTCTTGTAACCGAGGTCGAGTGTGATGTAACCGCTCAGGTCACGCAACTTGCTGATGTCGATGGCCTTTTCGCCTTCACTGCCCGAAACGATCGGGAATTCGTAGGTCTTTCCGTCAAGGATGATCTGGGCCTTGTCGCTCATCGCCGTTGCAGGATTGGATGTGTTCTTGGTTGGGATGGCGGCGAAGTTAGCGAACAAGCAGCCGAACTTTCCGGCTGATCTTTGTCATTCCATGCTTTAGCCGCGCGGCCATTGAACGAAGAAGGCCGTCCAAAGTTCGGACGGCCTTGCGATGCGCATTCGTTCGGGGCTCAGGGGGCGGTCCAATGCCCTTTGAAGGTGCCCATGAAGGCTTGATAATCCTTGGTCTTGTAATGCCCTTCGCCGAAGTAGGTGAGGATGGGTTCGATCTGGTCCGGGGTCATGTAGCCCTGTACGGGTGCCAACACGTTCATTTCGCTATCCAGGTACACCACTGTGGGGTAGGCGATCCGCCCGTTAACGTTCGCGATGGCATAGGTCAGGTGGTGGGTCCCGTTGCGGCCACCGGTGTTCGCCGGGTTGAAGTCGGGGTTCTCCAGCTTCTGGCCCTTGAAGGTCACCGGGTCACCGCTCTCGGCATTGAACTTCACCGCATAGAAATTCTTGTTCACGAACTCCGCCACCCGGGCATCGCTGAACGTATTGCGATCCAACATCTTGCACGGACCACACCAGCTGGTATACACGTCGACGAACAACGGTTTGGGGACTTTCTTGGCCAAGGCTTGAGCTTCTTCAATGGTCACCCATTTGATCGCTTTGGCGGCAGTAGTGGTGGTCGGCTTCGTAGCGGTCTGGGCCGAAAGAACCAATGGTGCCAAGGCCAAGCAGAATAGGAGGGTGCGCATGGGACTGGAGTGTGAGGGGGGCAATAGCGAAGACCGTGCCGTGCTTTTCAGGTCAAAGATCGATCAATGCACGCCACGCATCAATTTACGGACCAAGGGTGAAATGACAATGAGCACCACACCGGCGATGAGGGCGTAGAGGCCGAGTTCGCCATAGCCATCCGTATAAAGCTCAAGCTTCTCGTAATTGGTGGCGTCGGGGTTCTCCGAGCTCATGCCAGCCCCCAGTAGGCCTGCAGCGTATTGCCCATAGGCGCTGGCCAAGAACCACATACCCATCATCAGGCCTTGGATGCGCACCGGGCTCAACTTGGTCATCAACGATAGACCGATCGGACTCAGGGCCAGTTCCCCGAAAGTGATCACGAACCAGGCGAAGGTGAAGAGCTCCGTGCTGGTGATCCCGTTCTCATCGGACAGACCCAGCGTGCTCTTGAAGATGTAGAAGCCACCTGCCAGGAACAGGAAGCCCAGACCGAACTTCACCACGCTGTTGGGCTCCAGCTTCCGTTTGCTCAGCCACAGCCATAGCAGACCGACCACCGCACTGAAGGCGATCACGAAGAGCGAGTTCGCCGCGTTGTTCACGCTGTTGGGGTCCACCGGGAATCCGAAGAGGGTGGGGCGCAGGTTGTTCAGCGCGAAGAGGCTGAGGCTGCCACCACTCTGTTCGAAGAAGGCCCAGAAGAAGATGCTGAAGAAGATGAAGATCAGTGCCGCGGCCAACCGCAGGTTCTCGGCCTTGCTGAAGGTGCGCATCTCCCAAGCCAGGTAAATGAGCGTGAGGGGGCCCACCACATACATGAACAGGTCGGTGTAGGCCGTGTTGGTCACCATCAGCAGGATCAGGGGGATCACTGCCAGGGAACCGATGTAGGTACCCCATTCGTAGGCCTTGCGCTTGGCGGCCGGCAGGTCGGGATCCAGGGGTGAAAGGCCGATGGGGCCGAAGCTCTTGCGGCGGAAGGCGAAGTTGATGAGGCTGATGATCATCACCACTCCGACCATGGCGAAGGCCGCGCGCCAGCTGTGTTCCTTGCCTACATAGACCATCAGGAGCCCGCCGAGGAAGGCCCCGATGTTGATGCCCATGTAGAAGAGACCGAAGCCCGCATCGCGGCGGTGGTCGTCCGTATTGTACAGCTGACCCACCATGGTGCTGATGTTCGGCTTGAAGAAGCCCGTGCCGATGATGGTGAAGCAGATGCCGATATAGAAGAGCTCCGTGGGGGCCATGGCTATGGTGAACCCGCCGACGATCATCAATAATGCGCCCCATACCAAGGACTTCTGGAAGCCCAGGATCTTATCCGCGAATACGCCACCCAGGAAGGTGAAGGCGTACACGAAGGCCTGTATCGCCCCGTACTGCAGATTGGCCTCCTTGTCGCCCAGCCCCAGTTGGGTCACCATGAACACCACCAGCATGCCGCGCAGGCCGTAGAAGCAGAAGCGCTCCCACATCTCGGTGCCGAAGAGGTAGAAGAGCTGCTTCGGGTAGGTGCCCTTGAAGGAGCGGATCTGGTCGAGGGTGGGGGCGGTGCCGGTCATGGGACGGGGGCGTATCAGTGCTGTGAAATGGTCTTGTTCAGCCAGCGCAGCATCAGGAACATCACGACGGCTGCGGCGCCCAGCAGGGCGAAGTTCACCAGGAAGAAGCTGCTCTTGTGCGCATAACCATCCCAAAGGGTGGCCAGGATACCGCTCAGTTTGTTGCCGATCGAAGTGCTCAGGAACCAGCCACCCATCATCAGGGCCGTCAGGCGTTTGGGGCTCACCTTGCTCACCAGCGACAGGCCCATGGGGCTCAGGAAAAGTTCGCCGATGGTGACCACGCCATAGCAGGCCACCAGCCACCAACTGGAGGCTTTCATCGCACCGTTCTCGCAGACGTAGACCGCAGCCACCATCACCAAGGTGGAAAGGGCTGAGATCAACAGGCCCCACGCGATCTTGGTGGCCGTGTTCGGTTCCATGCCCCGGCGCTTCAGCAGGGCGAAGAAGCCCACCACCAGCGGTGTCAGCAGGATCACCCACAGCGGGTTGATACTCTGGAATAGTTCGGTGTTGAAGAGATGGATCGTCGCCCCTTCGGGTGGCGCCAAGGCCGGTTGCAGGTTCTTGAAGTACACCGGCTTGCTCCATTCCCTCACCTCCCGGCCATCCACCTTCACCACCTTGAAATTGGCATCATACGCGGTGACCGAATCCGGGCTGTTCACCACCTGCTCGGCCAGGTACAGCGACTCCGTCACCGGCTGGACCACGGCAGGCACCTCGCGGTCCGTGTAGAACTGTGCCCAGGTGGTAAGGGCCGTGCCGTTCTGCTTGAACACCGCCCAGAACATGATGCTGACCGCGAAGATGCTCAACAGGGCCGCCAGCGATCGCTTGTCCTCGATGCTGGCCCGGATGTACAGGCCCACGTAGAAGATGATCACCGGGATGGTGGCGAAGATGAACGCATCCGTGCTATCGCTGCCGAACACGTTACCCGGCAGGCTCCATCCACCGATGCCCACGATGATCGCTGGCAGGAACACCGTGGCGAACACGCGCTGAAGGCTCATGTCCTCCTTCTGGGCCGGCTTGCGCACATCCGCATGGCGGTAGTGCTTCAGTCCCACGGCGAAGACGATCAGGCCGATGAACATGCCCACCCCTGCTGTTGCAAAGGCTTCGCCCCAGCCGTACTTGTTCCGCATGTAGGCCGCGAACAGGTTGCACACCATCGCACCAAGGTTGATCCCCATGTAGAAGATGTTGTAGCCACTGTCCTTACGGTCCTTGTACTGCGGATCGTTGTAGAGATTGCCGAGCAGGGTGCTGATGTTGGGCTTGAAGAAGCCGTTGCCCAGGATGATCAGGCCCAGCGACACATAGAATGCTGTCATGCCCGGGAGCGACAGGCCGATGTAACCCAGGCCCATCAACGCGCCGCCGAGGAAGATGGAACGCGAATAGCCCAGCACGCGGTCCGCCAGCAGCCCCCCGATGAAGGGGGTGAGGAACACCAGGGCGATGAAAGTGCCATAAATGTCCGCAGCATCCTTGCGGTCCATCGCCAACCCACCGGTGGACAGCGGGTCCGTGAGGTACAGCTGGAAGATGCCGATCATCAGGTAATACCCGAACCGTTCCCACATCTCCGAGAGGAACAGAAAGGGCAGGCCGGCAGGATGTTTACCGGACTTTAGCGTGGCGTTGGACATGCGCGATGCCTATCGGATGCCGTGGAACAGTTTGTTCACCAGCGGGCTCACCACCATCAAGAAGAGACCGATCCCAGCGGTGACGTAACCCATGGTGCTATACACATCCACGTAGGTGGCCAAGCTAGCGGCCTTGTCCAACACTTCGGCTTCACCTGCGCCATGTTCAGCGCCTGTCAATTTAGCAAGCATACCGGCTGCATAGTTGGCCCCAGCGATGCTGAGGAACCAAGCGCCCATGGCCGTTGCGGTCATGTCCTTCGGCACCAATTTGGTCACCATGCTCAGGCCGATCGGTGAGAGGAACAGTTCACCCGTGGTGTGCAACATGTAGAGCAGTGCGAGTGTCCACAGTGGAACTTGGTATTCCACGGCCAGCGGTGCAGCGATGAGGATCACCAGGTAACCCAGGCCAAGCTGGAGGATGCCCAGGCCGAATTTCATCGGGATGCTGAAGTCCCTGTCCATCTGCTTCAACTTCACCCACATGATGGAGAAAATGGAACCGAATATGAGGATGTAGGCCGGGTTGAAGAACTGCGTGGTGGCGGCGCCCATTTCCCAACCGAATACGTGTCTGTCAACGTTGCGGTCCGCGAAGAGCGTGAGGCTACTGCCGGCTTGCTCGAAGCAGGCCCAGAACACCACGTTGAAGAGCATGAGGATGATGAAGCCGAACATCTTATCCAACTGCACTTTCCCATCCTTCAACCCGCGTGCGATCAAGCTGCCGATCACGAACACCGCAACGGCCAACAGGACATAACCAGCGATGTTGGTATTGCGCAACAGGAAGTACAACACAGGAATGAGCGCGGCGCACAATACCAGCACGGCGTTGAAGGGGCTCAGTGGGCCGTATTTGGGCTTGTACAAAGTAGCGGGTGAAGGTGGGGCGCTCACTTCAGCGTAGTGTTTGCTACCCAGTTGGAACACGATCACCCCCAGCAGCATGCCGATGCCCGCCAGCGCAAAACCGTACTTGGCACCATAGATGTTGCCCACTTCGGCACACACCGTTGTGGCCAGCAACGCGCCCAGGTTGATGCCGATGTAGAAGATGGTGAAGCCACTATCCTTGCGGTTGTCGCCATCCGCGTAAAGCTTGCCCACCATCGTGCTGATGTTCGGCTTGAACAGGCCGTTGCCCACGATGATCACGGCCATGCCCCAGAAGAGCAGCATTTCCGTGCCACCTACGATGATGAACTCACCGATGGCCATCAATATGCCTCCCAGCAATACCGCCAACCGTGATCCCAGGATCTGGTCCGCGATGCGGCCTCCGATCACCGGCATCACATACACGAGCGCCGTGTAGGCCCCGTAGACCGCGAAGCCCTTGTTGTCGCCCATGGCCAATGATTTCACCAGGTACAACAGCAGAAGGGCCCGCATGCCATAGTAGCAGAAGCGTTCCCACATCTCTGCGGCGAACAGCCAGTACAGTCCTTGGGGGTGACCGATGGTCGGTGTCGTGGTGTTGCTCATGAAGGGTTCACGGGTTGAGGTGCGCCAAGGTAGGAAAGGGACTGAACTACAAGGCGTGGGGTAAGGAACAGTGGTGGATCTTCACCTGGTCCTGCCCCCGCCCCTATTCCTTGCTCACAGATTCTCCACCAACCATTGGGTCATCATCTCATACAGGTGCAAGCGGGTGGGACCGCCGTAGATGCCGTGGTTGCGGTCGGGGTAGGCGAACTGGTCGAAGGGCTTGTTGGCCTTCACCAGCGCGTTGATCATCTCGGCGGCGTTCTGGAAGTGCACGTTGTCATCGGCCATGCCGTGGATGAGCAGGTAGTTGCCCTTGAGCTTGCCCACGTGATTGATGGGGCTGTTGTCGTCGTAGCCGTGCCCGTTGGCCTGGGGCATGCCCATGTAACGCTCGGTGTAGATGGTGTCGTAGTAGCGCCAGTTGGTCACGGGTGCCACGGCGATGGCCGCCTTGAACACATCGGCCCCCTTGGTGATGCAGAGGCTGCTCATGTACCCGCCGTAGCTCCAGCCCCAGATGCCGATGCGCGCGCCGTCCACATAGGGCTGCGATGCCAGCCACTGCGCGGTCGCGATCTGGTCCTCGGTCTCGTACTTGCCCAGCTCGCCGTAGGTCACGTGGCGGAAATCCTTGCCCCGATGCCCGGTGCCACGAGGGTCCACGCAGGCCACGATGTAGCCCTGGTCCGTCAGCAACGTGTGCCACAGGTGTGCCCGACCATCCCACTGGTCCAACACCTCGTTGCTGTTGGGACCGCTGTATTGCACCATCAGCACCGGGTATTTCTTCGCTGGGTCGAAGTCACGTGGCTTCGTCATCCACCCACGAAGTTCCACGGCACCCGGCGTGGTGAAGGTGAAGAACTCCTTCGTCACCAACCCGTATTCCGTGGTGGCGGCCTGCAGCTTCACGTTGTCCTTCAGCACCTTCACCAGTTTGCCGTTGCCCTGGTGCAGCGTTACCACGGGCACACTGTTCGCCGTGCTGCGGGTGTTGATGAAGTAGCGGAAGCCGGCACTGAACTCCGCATCATTGTGCCCGCCCTTGGGCGATAGCTCCACGATGCCCTTGCCCGCCAGGGTGGTGCTCAGCACCTGCTGGGTCTCGGGTGAATCCTTCGCAGCAGTGAAGATCACCTGCTTGGTCCTATCATCGACACCCTTCACGCTCACCACATCCCACGCACCGCGCGTCAGCTGTCGAGGTTCGCCGTTCATCGGCACGAAGTAGATATGGTTCCAGCCATCACGCTCGCTGGTGAGCACGAAGCCGCTGCCGTCGCTCAGGAAGTGCAGGTCGTCCGTGACCTCCACATAGGTGCGGTTGGTCTCATTGTACACGGTGTTGGGCACCGGTACCACGCTGCGTTCCGCCAGGTTCACCGTGGCGATCACCTTCTCGTTCTGCAGGCGGTTCATGCGCATGAACCACAGCACATTGTCATCCGGCGTCCAACCCAGGCGGGGGATGTACACCTCGCCGCTGGCCCCCAGGGGAATGGCGCGCGAGGTCTTCGTCGCCACCTCATAGCAGTGCAGTTCCACGGTGCTGTTCACCTCGCCGGCCTTGGGGTACTTGAACCGGTACTCGCTGGGATACAGCTGCCCCTTGTACAGGGCCAGGTCGAACTCCTTCACCGCGCTCTCATCGCTGCGCAGGTAAAGCAGTTTGGTCCCTTTCGGGCTCCAAGCGAAGCCCTTCACGAGCGCGAACTCCTCCTCGTATACCCAATCCGTCACCCCGTTGATCACGCTGTTCCGTGCACCATCGGAAGTGACCTGCGTCTCACGCATCGTGGCGAGGTCCACCACGAAAAGGTTGTTCTCCCGCACGAAGGCGGCCTTGCTTCCATCGGGGCTGAAGGTGGCCAGCTGCTGCTTGGGCTTGGCAGGGTCGCTCAGTGGCACCAGTTTGCGGCTGGCCCGGTCGTAGATGTAGTGGTAGGCCAGATAACTGTAGCGGTAGATCGGTTCCACGGCGGACTCGATCATCATCTTGCGCTCATCTCCGCTGAAGCTGTATCCTTCCAGTTCCACCGGCTCCTTGCCACCCGTAGGGATGAGCTCGCTGCCACGCACCAATGTGGCCACCTTATCACCGGTGCGATAGGCGTACTGGTTGATGACGCTCTCGTCACCCTCGCGGTCCTGTGCCGTGTAGTGAAGGCCGTCCTTCATGCTCGCCAGGCCACCTACCATCTCGGCGCTGAACAGGGGGCTTGCCCAGATGTCCTTGTTGGTAAGGGACTTCTGTGCGGTGATCAGTGCAGGGGTGAGCAGCAGGGCCAAGCCCAGGACGAAGGTGGCGGGTCGGAATAGCATGCTGCGAATATCGGGGGCCTGAGAACAATGGCCGCACCTGGTTGAACCGCTCAGCCCCCCCTTCAGCGTTCCAGTACACCCATTACTTGGCCCTAGACCTTTGTTATGGAGACCTGGAAGAGCATCACTTTTCCACAAAGTCCATGTCGCTGTGGAAGGTCTCGTGCACCCGGCTGGTGGCCCAGAACGCCGCCGCGATGCAGATCAGGCCCACGACCAAGGCACTGGTGATGTTGCCCAAGGGTGCGGCGAGGAAGGTGAAGGCATAGGTGACCGGCAGCACAGCACCGCGCACGAAGTTGGGGGTGGTGGTGGCCACGGTGCTGCGGATGTTGGTGCCGAACTGCTCACTGGCCACGGTGACGAAGATGACCCAGTAGCCCGTGGCGGTACCCAAGGCCAAACACATCCAGTAGTAGGTCTGGATGGTGGCCCCGTTCAGGCCGAACAGGAAGATCAAGGTGAGCAGGAGGTTGGCCGTGAGATAGCCGTAGATGACCTTCTTTCGGCTGCGCAGGATCTGGCTCAGCAGGCCGCTGAGCAGGTCGCCCAGGCTCAGGCCGATGTACGCATAGCGGATGGCACTTCCATTGATGCGCTTGAGCTCTTCGCCCTGCAGTGCACTGGTGTCGATCGCCAGTTGGGGCACGAAGACATCCTGGCTGAGGTTGACCAGAACGCCGATGACATACCAGACCGGCACCCCGATGAGGATGCAACCGAGGTAGCGCATCAGGCGGTCGCGGTCGTTGAAGAGCAAGCGCAAGTCGCCTTTGCGGGCCGTACTCTGCTTCACGCGGTGGAAAAGGCCGCTCTCGAAGGCGCCCACCCGCATGACGAGCAGCACCAGACCCATGAGGCCACCCATGAGGTAGGCCACCTGCCAATCCATCAGCGGACTTCCGGTGAGCTGCTCGAACACGCTGCCCAAGGCTTTTCCCTGCCGCACCACCTCGTCGGCGAACACCGCCCCCAGCGCGCCGAAGGTGACCACGATCATGGTGCCGTAACCGCGTTTCCCCACCGGCAGTGTTTCGGTGATCAGCGTGATGCCCGCGCCCAGTTCACCAGCCAGGCCGACGCCCGCGATGAACCGCACGATGGCATAGCTGGTCAGGTCGAAGGTGAATGCATTGGCGATGTTGGCCAGCGAGTAGAGCAGGATGCTGCCGAAGAGCACGGTGATGCGGCCTTTCTTGTCACCCCACACGCCCCATAGGATGCCGCCCACGAGCATGCCCAGCATCTGGATGTTGAACAGGTTGATGCCGACATCCTTGATACCCGGATGCCCTGCCCCCATGATGTGCTCGAGGCTTTCGCGCTTCACCACGTTGAAGAGCACCAGGTCGTAGATGTCCACGAAGTATCCCAGCGCCGCCACGGTGATGAGCAGGGCGGTGCGTTTGTCGGTGAAAAGGGCGGGCATGCGTCCGCGAACGTATGGATTTGCCCTCTTGCCGGGTGATGCTCGGCAAATGGTCCTGCCGGCACGGATCGTGCACCTTCGTGGCGCGATGTACCGACACCACCTTCTTCCCGGGGCCCTTGCCCTGGCCACCATGGCGGTCGCCCAGACCCGGGCACTGCCTTACGACCTGGCGAACCCCACGGTCGTGCATGAACTCCCGGGCATGTTGCTGGAGGTATCGGCCTTGACCGATGTGGACGCCAACACCGTGGCCTGCCTGCAGGACGAGCAGGGGAAAGTGTTCCGTGTCGACCTGCGTGACGGAGCAGTGAGCACCCTGGCCACCTTCAGCGGTCCGGGTGATTTTGAAGGGCTGACCCGTGTGGGAGAGGAATACCTGGCCCTGCGCAGTGACGGTCTTGTGTTCCGGCTCCGGCCGCAGAACGGTCTGTTCGCGGTGCAGGATACCTTCCGTCTGGCCGTATTGCACAATAACCTGGAAGGCCTGGGTTATGATGAGCAGGCCGGCCGTGTCCTGGTCTCGCCCAAGGACCTTGCCAAGGGTGGTCCGGATATTCGGGACCGAAGAGTGCTCTATGCGTTCGATCCCGTGTCCGCTACGCATCCCGTGCAGGAGGTGCTCCAGCTCTCGCTGCAGGACCTGATGACACAGGCCAAGGCCCTGGGCATCGCCATACCCATGAAACGCACGGACAACGGCCGTGAAGTGCCGGCCCTGAAACTGCGCTACAGCTCCGTCGCGGTGCATCCGCGCAGCGGGCATTACTACCTGCTCTCGGCGGTGGATCGATCGCTATTGGTGGTGGACCGCGCCGGTACCCTGGTGCACCTGGCCTGGCTGGATGAACGGCTGTTGCCCAAACCCGAAGGGATCACCTTCCTCGCCGACGGTAATCTCGTACTGAGCAGTGAGGGCAAGGGCCGGACCCCGGTGGTCGTGCGGTACGCGATGAAGCCCGAATAGCCGGGGCTCAGGCGAGGATCTCCTTCACGTTCCCGTCGATCATGGTGGTGAGCCGCGCCATGGGCAGGTCGTTCACGTCCTTGCCGAAGGGGTCCTCGATCTCCTCGGCGATCAGTTCCAAGCTGGCCAGCACGTAGAAGATGAACATCACCACGGGGATGGCGATGTAGCCCAGGGAGAAGACGAATCCGAAGGGCAACGTGAGCACGTAGATGACGATGAACTTCTTGATGAAACTGCTGTAGGAGTAGGGGATGGGCGTGTTCTTGATGCGCTCGCAGGCCCCGCAGATATCCATGAACTGGGAGAGGTCGCTGCTGATGGCGATGAGCTGTTCACCGCTGATCACCTGATCACGGTACAGGCGCACGGTGCGCTGCTGCAATAAGTTGGCCACCTGTGCGGGCACGTGCTTGCTGCGGTCGAAGTCGGGGATCTCCGGATGAGGGAGGGTATCCAGTGCCAGCCGGGTCTTTTCGGACTGCAAATGCTGCTTCATTTCCGCAGCAAATAGGGCGATCAGTCGACCGTAGAACGTACGGGTATTGCTGTCGTCCGGAGGCACATAGGCGGCGATCTTGATGGCCGTGTTGCGGCTCACGTTCACCAGCTGACCCCAGAGCTTTCGACCCTCCCACCAGCGGTCATAGGCGGTGTTGGTGCGGAACACCAGCAACATGCTGATGGCGAAACCCAGCAGGCTGTGCATCACGGGCAGGTTGCTCACGAAGCTCTCCTTGCCCAGTTTCAGATAGCGCACCTCCCAGTAGCCGATGGCGAAGGTGATGAGCCCCACGACGATCAGCATCGGGAACAGCTTTCGGAAGGTGTCCGACTTGTGGAGGGCCAGCGCCCGCAGCCAGTTCGAGGAGTCGTAGGTGATCATGTGCTCACTCGTAATGCTTGCGGACCATGCGTTCGAACATGCGGCCGGGCAGTAGTTTCTTCAGTAGTACGCTCATCTTCTGAACACCTTCGGCCACCCGGTAAACGGTACGCGGTCGGGGAGAAGCGATGATGCGGGCGATCACGCGGGCCAGTTCGTCCGGGTCGCGGCTGTAATGCATGCTGCCCCCGAGCACCTCCATGGCCTTTTCATAGCCGGGTCGATGGGCCTCGCTGACCTGCTTGGGACGGAGGCGTGCGGTGGCGATGTTGGTGTTGAATTCACCGGGCTGCACCGTGACCACTTGGATGCCGAAGCGCGCCACCTCCGTGCTGAGGGCCTCGCTCAGCCGGTCCAACGCAGCCTTGCTGGCGCTGTAAAAGCCCCGATACGGTAGCCCGAAGTTGGCGGCGATGCTGCTGATGTTGATGATCACGCCACTGCCCTGCGCCCGCATCGCCGGTAGCACTGCCCGCATCATCCGATGTGGTCCATACACGTTGGTGTTCATCACCTGGTGCGCCAGCTCGGGATCGATGTCCTCCACCGGCCCCTGGATACCCAACCCGGCGTTGTTGATCAGCACATCGATGCGGCCGGCATCCTGTAGCACCAGTGCCACGGCCGCGTTGACGCTGGCTGTGTCCGTGACGTCCATGCCCACCATGTGGTAGGCGTTCAACGTCTCCAGCCCCTTCACCTGGCGGCCGGTGCCGTACACGCGGTGGCCTGTGGCCGCCAGTCGTTCGCACATGCTACGCCCCAGACCACTGGTGCCACCGGTGATGAGTACGACCTTGGAGAACGAAGGGGCGTTGGTTGTGGTCATGGAGCGGACGGTACGACCCGCGCTGGGTCGCCGCAAAGCAAGGGCCTGCGCCGCGAAGCACCAAGCACAGGTATCGAACCAGTGCCCAGCGTGGCTGCTTGGGGACTTACTGCTTCACCCAGCGTGCCTGCAGCACACCCGCACCAGTGATGGCCCGCACCACGTAGGAACCCGTCGGCCAGCCGCGCATATCAACCTCCAGCCAAGGTTCGGCGTTACCGCCCAGTTCGGTCACCACGCGGCCGTCCATGGCGATCACTTGCAGGCTTCGTAACCCCTGCGGTACCTGGATGCGCAACTGTTCATCGCCGGGGTTGGGTCCCACCCATAGTCCCTCTGCCGCCACTTCCTGCACCTGCGCCGCGCCGATGACATTGAGGGTGATATCGGTGAAATTGCCATACTGGTAGGAACCGCAAGGGCCGAAGCCGTTCTCGCCTGGCGTTGTACCGTCACTGCCCCAGGGCGAAACGACCCGCATACGGTAAGTTCCTGTGGGCAGATCATCGGGCAATGTCAGGTCGAATTGGTAGCTATGACTGGGGCTACCTCCAACATACGTGGAGTACAGGTTCTCTGCGGGCTCGAAGCTGCTGCTGTTGTCCAGGTCCACCCACACGGCACAGCCGCACCATGCCCCGTTGGTCACGGTCATGGGTGTGGCCGCGCCTGCATCCAGGTTGGCCACGGTATTCGTTTGGATGCCGTCCTCACAGGGGGCCATGGTTTCGGACCACGTGGCGCCACCCACCGATAGGTCGATAGTGCGCCAATTGAAGCAACCGTTGACGAAGGTCGGTTCACAGTAGCTCTGGGCTTGTAAGCCGAAGCTTGCCGTACTGATGAGAAGGCTTAGCGTGTAACGTGTGACCATGTGCGTGTGGTTTTTGTTACATCGAATGTAAGCGTTGTGATCATACCCGTCCCGATGAGGTGCGCATTTGTCCTTCGCAGGGTGTTGTTCGGCGAAGTGCGGGAACCCGTATCGCTTTGGGCCGTAGCATCGGTCCATGGAACGGTTCATCCTTCTCCTCCTGCTCGGGCTCAGCCTCTCGGCTCGATCGGCGACCTTTCACGTAGGTCCGAACGGTGACGATGGTAACTCCGGCCTTACACCGGAGGACGCTTGGGCCTCCCTCCAACACGCCGCCGAACTAGCGGTCGCGGGTGATAGTGTGCTTGTCCAGCCCGGAGCGTACCAGGGTTTCGCGGCCATGGAACACAGTGGGACCGCTCAGGCCCCCATCGTGTTCATCGCTCCGTCCGGTGGTGTGGTCATCACCTCACCTTGCGCATACAACGGACAGGATGGCATCAATGTGGAGAACGTGGAATGGGTCGTCGTGGAAGGGTTCGAGGTGGTCGGCATGCCCCGAACAGGCATCCGTACCGTGCTCAGTGACCATGTCACACTACGTGGCAACACTTGCACCGCCAATGGCAAGTGGGGCATCCTCACTGGTTTCGCGGAGCACTGCATCATCGAATACAATGCGTGCAGCGGCAGCGTGCTGGAGCACGGCATCTATTTCAGCAACAGCGCGGATGATCCCATCATCCGTTACAATCAGTGCTTCGACAACAATGCCAATGGCATCCACATGAACGGTGATGTCAGCTTGGGTGGGGATGGTATCATCAGCAATGCGAGGGTGTACGGCAATGTCATCCATGGCAACGGTACGGCAGGAGGAAGTGGTATCAACTGCGACGGGGTCCGTGATTCGTGGTTCTTCAACAACCTGCTCCACGATAACCACGCCAGCGGTATCAGCTTGTATCGGATCGATGGGGGCGGCCCCAGCATCAACAACAGGGTTTACAACAATACCATCGTCCAAGCGACGGATGCCCGATGGTGCGTGAACATCACGGAGGACTGCACCGGCAACCACGTGCTGAACAACATCCTCATCAACCAGCATCCGTTCCGTGGCAGCATCGTGGTGGATGCCACCGCCCTCACCGGCTTCGTCAGCGACCATAACCTCGTGACCGGGCGGCTGAGTCCCGATGGGGATGCCACCATCCTCGATCTGGTCGCCTGGCAGGCATTGGGCTTCGACACGCACTCACAGGTCGCACTTCCCCAGTCCCAGCTCTTCCTGGATCCCGGGGTGGACCACCATCCGCTTAGCCCCGTTGCGCAGCAGGTGGACGCCGGGACCCAAGCGGTATCCACCGTGGTCGCGGTCGACCTCGATGGTCAACCCCGGCCACAAGGGGCCCACTATGACATCGGATGCTATGAGGCACTCCTTCCTACACGGGTCGTTGCGGAAGTGCCTTCCAGTTCGCGCATCAGTGCTTCGCCGGGGACCATCCACGTCGGCTCGACCGTACGTGGCGACCTCATTCAGGTACATGACCTGACAGGTAGGATGCACCACCATGGTGCGGCGGATGGCGGGGAGGAGCACATCGCCGTGCCGGTGGCCGGGGTATATCTGGTGCAACTGTCCAACGCGCAACGCTCCATGCGAACCGCGGTGCGTGTCGTGGTGCCTTGATCCGAGCGACGGTTCCGACCGATCCGCCATCTTTGGAGGATGAAGCACATTACTCTGTCCATCGCTGGTATCACCTCCTTGGTGACCGTGGCCCAACCGGTCCTGACGGTGGATGATCTGCAGGAGAATATCGGTGTGCAGGTGCCCCTCTACGTGGGCAACTACTACAACCCTGGGCCAGCCACCAACAATTTCACCCTCAACCGGGGCAATGCCGTGCTTGGCACACCCACCGGCTCAGAGGTGGTGGACCCTGACGCCACACCCTACGGAAGTTCGTATCCCCAGGCCAACATCGCCAGTCGCGGCATCACGGATACCACCCTGTTCAACTATGGCCTCTTGAACGCCTCCGGACTCTATTCCTTCGGGCGATATGGTCCTATGGAACATGTCATCCTGAACAACCCTGAACTGCAGTTCCGTTTGCCCATGAACTTGGGCGATACTTGGACCGATCAATGGTCAGGAGCGGGTACCAATGGAGGTCAGAACTTCTCGCGTTCGGGCACCACCACAGGCACTTACAATGGCTATGGCAACGTGACCACTCCGTTCGGCAGCTTCCAGAACGTGGCCCGGATCCAGGTGGATCAGAACTACTACGACATCCAGACCGGGTTCGAGGTGAATTTCCAGACCACCAATGTGTACTACTACATCAGCGGCTTCAACCGACCCATCTTCAGCACCTCACGTGGTTTCGTGGACTTGGGTCTCGGAGCCGGGCTGGAGCAGATCATCTCCTTCGCCACCTTCGCGGATCCCAGTGCGGTGGGTATTGAAGAGGACGGCGCTCAACCCCTTCCGGTCAGCGTCCATCCCAATCCGGCCGACGACCTCTTCCACGTGTCATGGACCGGGCGGCCGGGTGCGGTATATGCCATTGACCTGCTTGATGCGACCGGGCGGATGGTCAGTTCATCGGTACCGAACCTTACCACAGATCTTTCGCGAGCCACGGTGAACGTGGCAGACCTCCCAGGTGGGGTCTACCTGATGCGCCTCAGTGAAGCCGGTCGTCCGGTGCGTGTCGTGCCGGTGATGATCCGCTGAATCGCACAACCGCTCCAGCGCGCAGTGCATTCACGAAAGAGAACGATCGTGGAAGGGATCAGCCCTCGACCACCGCAGCGGACTTGCGCGCAGGCATGCGGTCCGCAGCCCGGTTGAAGGTCCAATCGTACTTGCCTCCGCTGCGCGGCATGGCATGGCACTGCGGGATCAGGTTCAGCATGTTCGCCTTCACCAGCTTCTTCAGGAAATTGCGGAAGTGGAGACCCTGTTGCAGGTCGCGCTCCACCAACTTCAGGTCGGCCAACACCCCATAGAGTTCTTCGCTCCGTACGTTCACGGACCGGGTGTTCTCGAGGTGAAGCTCGATGGCCTTGCTGATGCGCAAGGCTTGTTGGATCTCTGCGGGCGTGATGGACATGGGCCACAAAGGTCGTTCATGAAAGGCCCGCCGCCAACGAAGTGGACCGAAATTCCGAGGAAATGTGTGGAATACCTGCCCCTGGATCGTGACGTTGGTCCCGGGAAGTGTGGGCTGCTGTGCCGGGCGCGACGTCACGACAGCCCCAAGACCGTATTCCCGGCTGGATAGGTAGCCGATGTTCCACACATCGTGGACGAACCTCCCTGCCACCGATCATCGGACGATCACATGCCAAGCGCGTCAACCAACTGTGGATCATGACCATAGGCATGATCCGTGTGCATGCGGTCCAGGGTTTGCATCACCGACGATATGACGGATGAGCACTACAACCAACCCGGAAAGTTGCCAGAACCACTCGAGGATGAGGAGCCTACCGACCTGCCTGCGACCAAGTGGATCTTCATATCGGTGCTGGTCGTCTCAGTGATCGCTATGGTGTGGCTCGCCTTCCTCCATGACAAAGGGCAGTGAAGCTTCAATGATCGATAGGTAGTGCAAGCAGATCGGGGCATTGCATAGGGAGGCCTACGCTCATCCCACCACGGCCATCAGCTCTTCGATGATCGCCTTGGCTCGACGACAGTCCCGGACCCCGTCCGAATAGAGTTCCACCCTCGGTGTGAGGGTGTTCTCCCGCAAACGTTCCAGCAGGTGTACCAATCGGGTGAGACGTGTATCGTAGGTCAGCCCTTCGTCCACCATCCGGTCGATCTCCACCAACAGGCCTTGGTCCACGTGCTGCCGCGCGAACTCCGATTCCAACTGCTCGAGACTTCGTTTCAGACGGCGGAGGTGGCGCACCAGCTGTTCGGCTTCCATGGCCCGAAAAGTAAGGCCGGTGGGCGGTTCGCTCATTGGATCAGCACGCGCACGAGCCCCGTGCGCTGTGTGGCCGACCAGCGCTCCACGAGGTAGGAGCCAGCCTCCAATCCGCTCAGGTCCACCGTGCCGCCAGATTCAAGTTCCAACTCCCCGTACCAAGCGACCGCCCATGTCGATCACATGCAGCACTTCCGTGCCGTCCATCGCCCAGCCCGGCGTCCAACCGGTGCCACGTGGGACCAGTGTGATGCTACGGTCGTACGACCGGTCCGGTTCGTTCAGGCCTGTTGCGGTCGCGGCATCAAAGCCCAAGGCCAGGCCATAGGAGTCGTAGAAGCCCATGCCATAGGAGACGGCTTGGAACGGCTTATCGCAGACCAGTTCATGGCTTCCTGATGGAATGCTCAGTTGCGCGTAGAACCAGTTCGATTGGCCGATGATCGGTTGGAACTGGGTGCTGATGTCGCTGCCATCCAGCAACATGCCGGCGACGCCCCCGTTCTGTTGCGCGACGATGTTCACGTATTGTTCGTTCGTGCTGAAGCCTTCCCGCGCATTCCACAAGAAGCGTTCATCGCGCAATGGAGTTGCTGGCAGGAAGATATAGTTCGGATCACCGTATGCACCATTGTTGCATGACTGGCTATCGTTGAATTGGCCCACGGCGATGGGGGAATTGCTCAGGATGCGCAGTGGCGTGGTCACGTTCACGGCCAAGACCTCACCGGCTTCCAGGTCGTAGGTGGTCTGCCCTACGGTCACCTGTGCGGGGAGTGCGCCGCTCATGATACGTACCTCATCGCCCCCGCGGTTCTTGAAGGGCACCACGAAATAGTCGCGCCCCCACAGTTCGAGCGGATACACCTGTTCGTACAGATGGTCGTCCGCCCCGCCCTGGTCACAATTCACGAGCGCCTGTCGAGCCCCCGCGAATACGGCCAATGGTTTACTATCGTCCAGTGCGCGAACGCGTGTTCCGCTCAGGTCGCCGAAAGCTTGCAGTTGCAAGCTCTGCCCGGCGTTCAACGTGACATTGAACGGCACGTTCGGCGGACGGAAACTCACCGTGAGAACGCTGGGTGTGATCTCCACCATGGTGTTCTCCTGGGTGGCCATCACCACCAATTCGGACGGGGAGGCCGAACTGTCATCCGGACGCGCCAGTACCAGGTGATCCGTTCCCAAAGCGGACAGCGGAAGAACGAGCGTGGCTCCGCTGAAGTAGGGGCGTTCGTGATAGGCATACACCCGCACCGGTAGGTCGCTGTTCACTCGGACGCCGAAGTTGAACAAGGCCTCATCGCCACTGCCGTAATAGATGTTGGTGGGCAAGGACACCTCTTCATCCGTTCCTGCCTCCACACTGAAGGGGATCGAGAAGCCCGTGGCCGGAATGGTCACCGTGCCGTCCGTACCCACCTCACTACTGATCACCATGTGGAAACTGGGCGGCCCATTGAATTGGAGGTTCAGGTTCTCCATGAAGGTGAGCCAATGCTCGGTGCCGTAGGTGGTTTGCGCACGCGCTGGCAGCAGCCATGCGCTCAACAGGAGGATGGGGAGGTAGCGCATGGTCCGATGGGTGTCTGGATGCAACAAGGACGGTGCGGAAGGTGTTCGCGCTGCCTGGGGGGCGTATCGCAGGTTGAAGCATGGTGCTGCCAAGGGCGGGGCGCATCAGTTAGTAACGGTACAATGAACCCACTCTTCATCAAAATGGGATGGTCGTACTGCGGAGATCGGATGGCGTCCCAAGGGTGCAGGGTCACTGCGGAAGGCCCTGCGCAGGCCTGAAGAGTCCCTGTTCGGACTTGCCCGCATGCTCTGATCCCCGGGTAACATACGAATGGCCACGGAGGTGCGTTGGATGTTGCGTTCAACGGATCAATACCAAAGCCATGCGATACCGATCGACCATCCTGCTGCTGACCCTTGTTACTACACACGTTTCACGCGCCCAGCAAGCGGGTGATCCGGACAGCACGTTCAGTGCGGATGGCATCGCTGTCACGAACATCAGCCCGGGTAACGACTATGGCTTGGCCATGGCACTGCAGCCGGATGGTAGGATCGTAGTGGCTGGGATGGCCACGACCACGGATGCACCTTCGGAACGGGTGGCGCTCGTTCGCTACATGCCCGATGGAAGCTTGGACAGTTCGTTCGGCAACGCAGGGGTCACATCGACTGCCATCGGTACCATTCGTTCGCAGGCCACCGCCGTCGCCATCCAGCCGGATGGTCGGATCATCATCGCGGGATTCTCCTCCAGTGGTGCATCGAGCTCCGTGTTCATGCTGGCGCGATACCAACCGGACGGATCCTTGGACAACACCTTTGGAGACAACGGCATCCTGTTCGACGACCTGGGTCCACAAAATGATAGGGCCAATGGAATGGTCCTTCAACCGGATGGCCGGATCGTGGTGACGGGACAGGCCGGGGGCGATCACGCCGTGGTGCGCTACAACGCCGATGGGTCGCGCGACAACAGCTTCGGTATCGATGGCATCCGTATCATGGACATTGCAGGCGGTGTGGATGTAGCCAACGCCGTGGTGCTGCAACCGGACGGTTTTATCGTGGTTGCCGGCCATTCCGTGTTGCAGGACGAGCCGGATGCCCAGGCCACGCTCGTGCGGTATGCGCCGGACGGTTCGCTCGACCCGACGTTCGGCACAGCGGGTATCCAGGTGAGCGCACTCACCAGCAACGATGACATGTACCACGCGATCGCGCTGCAAGCCGATGGACGCATTGTGGTGGCCGGAGCGAACATCGGGGTTGGGATCTACCAGGTCCTGCTGGCGCGTCATCTGGCTGACGGTAGTGTGGACGCTTCCTTTGATGACGAGGGTTTCATGCTCATGCCTATCGGCAACACAAGCACCTTGTCCTCGGTGGTCGTCCTCACGGATGGGAAGATCCTTGCCGGAGGAAGAACGGACAACAGGTTCCTGCTGATGCGCTTCGAAAGCGACGGTGCGATGGATGACGGATTCGGCGCGAATGGCGTGGTGAACACGTTCATCGGATCCAATGCATCGGGTGCTGGGCTTCTGGTGCAACCCGACGGCACGGCGCTCCTATGCGGCTTCGCTTGGTTCGCGCCGGCCTATGCCGATGTGGTCGTTGTCCGCTACCACATGGACAGTCCTGCCGGTCTTACAGAATGGGGTGAACAACCCGCTGCACTACGGCTATTCCCGAACCCCGTCACTGACAACTTCCAGTTGGACCTGCCGCTGGTGGATGGTGCCTGGGCCTTACAAGTCCTTGATGCCACGGGCAGACTGGTGCACCAAGAACGCATCACGGGGCTCAGCAGCACCGTGGATGTAAGCGCCTTGGGAGCTGGTCCCTACCACGTAGTGGCCAAGCACGGAAGCACCAACAGGGCCGGTCGCGTGATGGTGGTGCGGTAGGTGCGCTGGTGTCATTTCGTGCGAACGGTACTGTGGTGGTGTGCAGTGTCCCTGCTAGGTGGATTTGGTCAGGAGACGAGGGGGGCAGGGTCTTTTGCGGAAGGATCTACGCAGGTTAAAAGTCCATCTGCTGGCCGCAGGGTCGTCCGCTCAAATGCAGCGGACAGACCACTGCGGAGGTTTGGGTGAGAGCACCCTGCTTAGGTCTAAATTCGACATCGTGAGTAGATTCGGGCATGAACTCCATCCTGCAGGATATCGAAGAACTCCGGTCGATCGTCCGACCTTTCATCGCCGCCCATCCGAGCAAGAGCATGCCGATAGTCGAATGGACTTTCCTTCACGCCTTGGAGCGTGTGGATCGCAACCTCCATTCCATCCATACACTCGTGAAAGAGGATCTCGAGGCACACGAGCATGGTATCGGATTGCTCTCCCGTAACCTGCTCTCGGACTTCCTCATTATCGGGCATGCCGTGCGATCGTCTACACAGTTAACGATCGAGGCGGAGTTGATGCCGTTGTTCCGTTCCGATATCGAAAAGGTTGAAGCACATGAAGAACGGTACAACAGGAACAAGCAATTCACCACGGAGGAATATCTCGACTATCCAATTGGTGGAAGATTGAACCGAACGATCGGTGATATAGTGGCCGATTACTATAAGGCCAACCCGGAGCCGATTGACCCAGCTATGAGCTGTCCTCATTGTAAGACAAAGAGACCAAAAAAGGTCACCAAAAAGCGGTGGGACAGCAATGCGGATATCGCGGAGAAGGCAATGAAGATGAAGCCACCTTCAGCTTTGGCGGTGAACTTATGGCGAGCCTATGATCAATGGTTCTACTATAGCAAGTATGAACACATCGGATGGCATTCCTTCGTGTTGACGAGGAGCAACACTGTAGAGATGATGGAGGCAAGGCTACGGCGGATCTTGCTACGGACATCTGTGTTGATGGGTCTGTGCTTCGACATGCTGGAACACAGGGAAGAGTTGGAGCGATCAATGTCCATAGTGCAACGACTGTTCAATGAGACGCCGATACCTGCGGACAAAGAATCTGATCCGGGTTCAGAACTTGGAAAGGACAAGCCTCAAACCTGAAAAACGCAATTATGACTCTTCGCCGGGCCACCTGATAAACGAAGGGTTCCTGCCTCATGCATGCTCATCGGCTTTGCAGTCGTAGAACCTTGTCCAAAGGAAATTCAAACGTATCGCCAAGTCCTGTAAGCATATAGGTCTCGGTCACATCCATTTTCGCTTCTGCCTTATCCCACCAAGTACAGAGCAACAGCAGCTCCGCCCGCTGGAGTTGTTCATTCAAGAACGTAAGCATACGGCCCACCTCGGCCATGGCGATCTCGCGCTCAGCGTTCAATTCCGGTGCATTCTCCCATGGCTCCGTGTAGGTCAACGTGCATGAGCATCCTTGGGATCCACCCATGAAGTAGAGATAGGGAAGTGGCAGTAGTCTTTGAACGCTGTCGTAGCCTTGCTCGTCGCTTGTGATCCGCCTGTAGTAGAACCCCGGGGCAACTGCGTTGAAGGGGAGCTCACCCAGGTCAGCGCTGGATCCGATGTAGATCAATTGGCACATGGCTGTGCTGGCTATTCCATCACCATCCCCACCACCTTCTCCACCACATCCTCCACGCTCGGTTTGCTGAAGTAATCCCCATCGCTGCCGTACGCCGGGCGGTGGGCTTTTGCAGAAGGGTCATGGGCGCGCTGTCCAACCAGCGGTAGCCGCCCTGCACTTCCAGGATCTGTTGCAGGATGTAGGCACTGGCGCCGCCGGGCACGTCCTCGTCCACCACCAGCAGGCGGTTGGTCTTCTTCAGGCTTTCCACGATGCGGTGGTGCGGTCGAAGGGGAGGAGGGTGCGCGCGTCGATGAGCTCCACGCTGATGCCCAGGTCCGCCAAGCGGTCGGCGGCGGTGGCGCAGAGGTTGAAGGTGCTGCCGTAGCTCACCAGGGTAAGGTCGCTGCCCTCCCGCACCACTTCGGCGATGCCGATGGGCACGGTGAATTCGCCGAGGTTGGCGGGTAAACGCTCCTTGCTGCGGTAGCCGTTGAGGCACTCGATCACCAAGGCGGGATCGTCGCTTTGCAGGAGGGTGTTGTACATCCCCGCGGCCTGCTGCATGTTGCGGGGCACACACACCACCACACCACGCACGCTGTTGATGATCATGCCCATGGGGCTGCCGCTGTGCCATACGCCTTCCAAGCGGTGGCCGCGCGTGCGGATGATGAGCGGGCATTTCTGGCCGCCCTTGGTGCGCCACTGCACGGTGGCGAGGTCGTCGCTCATGCCCTGCAGGCAGTAGAGCAGGTAGTCCAGGTACTGGATCTCGGCGATGGGACGCAGGCCACGCAGGGCCATGCCCATGCCTTGGCCGAGGATGGTGGCCTCGCGGATGCCGGTGTCGCTCACGCGCAGTTCGCCGAAGCGGGCCTGCATGCCTTCCATGCCCTGGTTCACGTCGCCGATCTTGCCGGTGTCTTCCCCGAAGGTGAGCAGCAGCGGTTCCTTCTCGAAGAGCGCAGCGAAGTTGTCGCGGATGATGATGCGGCCGTCCACCTCTTCGCCGGTGGCGTATTGCACCGGTACCTCGGGCACGTGCAAGCAGCTCTTCGCGCTCTGGCTGTAGAGGTGGCTGCCGTAGCGGTCGGCGTTGAGGCCATCGGCTCGCGTCCATCCAGGCCTGAAGCGCTCGCGATGGGGTGCGCCTGTTGCTGCCAGGGGAGCAGGGCCTGGCGCGCGGCGCTCACCATCTCCTTGCGGCCGGGGTCCATGGCGCTGCGCGGTTCGTTGCCAACGGTGTGCCGTGCCGCCGCGCCGTTGCGTGCTTCGCCGGCAAGCGCTTCGGCATCGGCATGCACCTCGTTCAGCTCCCCTCAGCGGGCTCCCGGAACGCCGCCCACGCGGCCTTCTGTGGCGCGCGCACGTCGGCCTTGGCCTGGCTTCTCGATGGCATCCAGTTCTCGGCCTCCGTGGCCACCACCCGGCCGGAAGTTCAGGATCCACTCGCGGAACTTCACGTTGCAGTCGTACACCTTGTACCACTCCAACAGGGGCACTTCCTCCACCGGCTTGCCGTCCTTGTCGCGGATCCAGTCGCTCACGGTGCTCTTGTAGCGCTCGTGGCTGCCGCTGGTGCTGTGGCCTTGCGGCTGCGTCACCTCCTCCACGTGGATCAGGCAGGGCACCTGCTCCTCGCGGCACAGGGCGATGGCCTCCTCGTAGGTGCGGTTGAGGTCCAGCATAGTCCCAGGCCTTGGTGGTGTAGATGCGGATACCGTTGGTGCCCTCCTCCTTCTGGAAGCCCTGCAAGAGGGTGCTGATGCTGCCCTTGGTGGTCTGGTAGGCCTTGCTGACGCTGATGCCCCAGCCATCGTCCCACACGCTCATGGCCAGGGGCACTTGCAGCACACCGGCGGCGTTCATGGTCTCCCAGAAGTGGCCTTCGCTGGTGCTGGCATCGCCGATGGTGCCGAAGGCCACCTCGTTGCCCTTGTCGCTGAGGTGCGTGTAGCCGTGCAGCGCGGGGTTGTTGCGGAACACCTTGCTGGCCTGCGCCAGGCCGAGCAGGCGCGGCATCTGTCCGGCGGTGGGGAGATGTCGGGGCTGGAGTTCGGCTGGGCCATCAGGTCCTTCCACTCGCCGTTGGCATCGAGGCTGCGGGTGGCGAAGTGGCCGTTCATGCTGCGGCCGGCGCTGCTGGGGTCGGCGTTCACGTCGGCATGGGCGTAGAGCTGCGCGAACCACTGCTGCACGGTGAGCTCGCCGATGGCGAACATGAAGGTCATGTCGCGGTAGTAGCCGCTGCGCCAGTCGCCGTTGCGGAACTGCTTGGCCATGCACACCTGGGCCAGTTCCTTGCCATCGCCGAAGATGCCGAACTTGGCCTTGCCCGTAAGCACTTCCTTGCGGCCCAGCAGGCTCGCCTCGCGACTCTCGTGTACGATGCGGTAGTCACGGAGGATCTCCTCGCGCACCTCGTCGAGGGTCATTCCTACTTCGGCTTGGGCGGCTGACTTGTTCACGCTCATGGGCTCTTTACCGGATGAGTTCCAAAGGTAGCCAAGGCGGGCGTTCCGCTGGTCACATTCCCAGCAGGGCGATGTTATCGATCCCCAGAGCCTCCTTCACCACGGCGTTCCATGGGAAGAGGGCCTCGCATCGCTTGCCGTTGTCGGTCTCTTGCAGGTAGCGCAGGGTGGTGCGCTGTAAGGCCCGGGTGTGCATGGCGTACACGCCCTCGGCACGGGCGGGGGTCATGCCACTGGCGTTGAGCGCGGCCTCCATGCGACGGCGTTCGATCTCACACAGGTCGAACCAGATGTTCTGGAAACAGTCGGTCCACGGTTCCCGCGCTTCGGGTACCACGGTGCCATAGCCATCGACCACGGTGAACGAGCGGTGGATGAAACGCCCGTTGACCGTGTCCATGTCCAGGTAGAACTGGACGAGCAGTGCCAAGCTGTCCTTCGGGGTCGGCCGCTGGTCCGGGACGGGTAGGGCCCGGGCATCCTGTAGGTCGATGAGGCGGACGCGCTTATCGGCGGACCATAGGGCATAGGGCGGTTTGAAGAAGTTGCGGCCGTTGTCCAGCTCGTTGAACCATCCCCATGGTTGATGTCGTTCATCCGCAGGAACCGCATGGCCTGTTCCTGTCGCGCGGTGGGCAGGGGCGGTTGAACGCGCTGCCAGAAGGCGGTGTCCTCCGGCAACCAACCGATCTTGCGGTAGTCGGGCAGTTCGCCGTGGTAGGTGAAGAGCGGCAGGGTGAACCCTTGGCCCGGGTCGTAGGCATGCATGAGCGCGTGGGTGGTGAAGCCCTCGTGCGTGTCGGGACCACTGTACGCCATGTGGTAGTCCAGTTGCATCACCTGGGGGAAGGGGGTGGGGCCCACGCTCCAGAACTGCTTGTAGCGCAGGTCCACGGTGTCGATGCGTCCGTGCTCGTAAAGGGGGATGAAGGGGTGCTTCGGGCAGTTCTTGCACCGCAGCTCCACCGCGCGAACGGCATTGCCGCCGGGTTCGAGCCAGAGCTCGGTGGTGAAGGCCTCCGGGTTGTTGGTCCGGGGCACGATGCGCAGGTGGTCCACTCCATCCTTCCCGGCTGCGGTACTCACCTCTTCCACGATGAAGCCTTTGCGCAGCTGTTTCGCACGCTGGTGTTTCAAGGGCGAAGTGGGGAAGGGGCTATCCTCCGCGGTGATGGCGATGAGTGCGAAGGCCTTGGTGGTGTTGTAGTTGATGAAGAGGCGTCCATCGGTGGTCGCGACGCCGATGCGACCGTTCTTCAGCTCCAGTCGAGGAGTTCGCCACCACGCAGGGAGGCCGTGTAATAGGCGTGGATCATCTCCACGGGCAGGCCCCTGCTGTAGTTCTCCATGCCGAAGAAGAGCTTCGACCCGATCGGTGGCGCCTGTCGGATCCACTTGTTCGCACGGATGACGCGTTCGTAGAGCCGATCATCGGGACGGATGACCACCTCGCCGATCGCTATGGCTGCTGGCGCGAGGCGTACGTCCATACCCTCGGCAAGTCGGCCGAACGGCAGTGTCCGCGTGGTATACCCGACAAACGAGAACCGCACACTGTCCAGCGCACCTACGGTGATCCGGAAGAGGCCATCGGCGTTCGTGATCGTGCCCTGGGTGCTGCCGGTGCGGGCCACGGTGCAGTAGGGCAAGGGCGCTCCGCTCGCGGCGTCCACCACCCGCCCGGTGAAGAGGGTCTGGGCGTGGAGCGCTCCGGATAGCGTGCAGGCAATGACCACCGACCAACGCATGCATCGAAGTAACGGATATCGTCGCGGAACAGGATGCCATTGGTCGTGCGTGGTCCGGCGTTCCTCGGGTTGCACAAAATCGAACCACGTGGCCGGTAAGGGTTCGCCACCTTTGCAGCCCGTGCAACCCACAGTGCCCCCCTCGCGCTTGAAGGTCTACCTGGCCTTTGCGGCGATCTACCTGATCTGGGGCAGCACGTACTTCTTCATCCGTGAAGCGCTCAACGGCTTCCCGCCCTTCCTGCTCGGAGGCACGCGTTTCCTGGTGGCTGCGGTGCTCATCTTCGCCTGGAGCCTCACACAAGGCCATTCCATCCACCCGCGCGGCGACCTGCGCACCGCAGTGATCACCGGCTTCCTGCTCTGCTACGTGGGCAACGGAGCGGTGGTGTGGGTTCAGCAGACCATCCCGAGCAGTGTGGTGGCCATCGCGATCGCCGTGGCACCGCTGTCCTTCATCGTGCTCGACCGACCCCAGTGGAAGGTGAACTTCCGGAACCGCTCCACCTTGTTCGGTGTCCTAGCAGGCATCGTAGGTGTGTTGCTCCTGTTCAGCGCCAAGATCCAGGCCCAGCTGGGCGCAGCGGAGGTCACTGCGGAGTTCTCGGCCCTCTTCATCCTGGTCCTCGGCATCGTGGGGTGGCCAGCCGGTTCACTTTACGCCAAGTACCATCCCCCGCGACTGCCCAACCTGGTGAACAGCGGTTGGCAGATGCTCACCGGCGCCTTCTTCTTCCTGCTCACCAGCGCCGGCCGCGGTGAACTGGCGGACATGGACTGGAGCGCGGTACCTGCTTCGGCTTGGGGCGCATTGGCCTACCTGATCGTGTTCGGTTCACTGATCGGCTTCAGTGCCTATGTGTGGTTGCTGCAGGTGCGGCCCGCCACACAGGTGAGCACCTACGCCTACGTGAACCCGGTGGTGGCCGTGCTGCTCGGGGTGTTCGTGGGGCACGAGGTGCTGGGCTGGCGCGAGGGCCTGGGTCTGGTGGTGATCCTGACCGGCGTGCTATTGATCAACCTGGCGCGGTACCGCCGTTGATCCGAACGAAGAACGGGAAGACCTGATGGCCCTCCCGTCCCCATAACGATCCATGTACGATCAGTCCAGTTTCACCACACGCTGTTCCGCCATGCTCTGGTCCGTGGTGATGCGCAGCAGGTAGGCGCCAGGAACGAGGTCCGTACCGTTCAGGTCCAGGTGCGTGGCGGTCGTTCCGTTCAACACCAGGTTTCGCTCAAGCATGACGCGACCGTCCACTGCAACGAGCTCCAGACGTGCCGGTCCGGTGCGGTCCTTCACGTCGACGTAAAGTTCGTTGACGAAGGGGTTGGGGTAGGCCTTCAGGCTGTTGTTGCCCAAGGACAGATCGCGGATACCCACGCCAGCCGCGGTGCTGGTCAACGTGTTCAAGGTATGTCGTCCGTTCGCCGCTCCCGTGCTATGCTCGGCCACGCCGATCAGGCGCAGGTTGCTCAAGTTGAAGTTGTCCGGCACCGTATAGGTGTAGCTCGCCGTGTACGGCGTACCCACCACCGGAGCATTGGGAATAAGGCCGCTACTGCCGTTCGCACCGCCCAACATCGCGCGCATCACGCCCTGGTGCAGGTAGTTCGCGGGCGCGTTCACTTGCGGTCCTGGTACATGGTCCTCCACGAGGTAGACATTCATCTTGTGTGTGCCACTGATGCTGTAGGTGTAGGTAGCGGTGAGTGAAACGCTGAGTTGGCGTGTAGCGCTATTGAGTCCGGTCGTCATGTCCAACTCCACTGGCGAAACGCCCGCGCGGCGTTGGGTGAACTCACCAGCCCATAGGGAGTGGTTGGCGCTCAGCACGGACGTGCCCAGATCGCCCATCTCGAAGATGCCCGCTGGCGTGAAGCCCTGGTCGTATTGTTGGAAGTAGGTGATGCACTCGGCACAATCGTCCAACGCGTCGTTCAAATGGAACTTGGCGATGGCGTTCATCGGGTCGTCATCCAGTAGGTTGGTCACGTTGTTGCTGGACGGACAGTTCGGGCACCAGCTCTCGGTGCGGGCTTCCAGTAGCACGGACTTTTCTACCCACGTGTTCAACGCGGTGAAGGCATAGGTGAGCGTATCGTTGCTGTGGTCCGTATCACCGGTTACTTCCACCCACACTTTCAAGGTCTTGGGTCCCTGCGCAGCGTTCAATGGTACCGGGTGGTCCACTTCCCAGTACGAGTTGTTGATGATCCCGTTGCCGCCCACGGTGAATGGGGACATGGACTGGATGGCGCCTCCGTTCAACCGCCATTTCACCGCAAAGGAGAAATAGGCCGGGCTACTCGCATTGCGCACGCGCACGACGACGGGCTGGTCCTGGCCGGCCTTGATGTAGCGTGGGAAACCGCTGCCCGTGAGGTAGGCGTTCTGCGCGTGCAATGGGGTTGCCGTGAATACCTGCAGTGCTGTTAGTGATAGGGCGCTGATCGTGTATCGTGCTTTCATGGATCGCTGTTGGAGGTTCGAAGTTACTACGCGTACGATCGATGGCTACTCGGTGCTTCTGGCGCTCGTTCTCCGGTCCGATCCGCACTGGCCAGGCGCCTTCGAACGCTTCCTCCTACCTTGCAGCATGCCGACCTTCCAACGTATCCTGGCTGCACTGTTCTGCTTGCCCTTCACCTGCGTGGTGAGCGCACAAACGCTACTGGTCCAACCTTACTTGCAGGATGCCGAGCCCACCCGCATGACCATCCTGTGGGAGACCACGACCGGCGCGGAAAGCACCGTTCACTATGGCCTTACGACATCCCTAGGCAGTGCAGCGAGCGGCACGGCCTTCACCAGTTCGGGTACCAATCAATTGCACACGGTCACGCTCACGGGACTGGTGCCGGCCACGGCGTACCACTACCGGGTGGTCACCGGCGCTGCGGTCTCGGCCATCTTCAAGTTCAGGACGCCCGCCTTGGCTTCCGCGGAAGGCCCTACGAGCATCGTGGCGATGAGCGATATGCAGCGGGACAATGGTCTGCCGAACAAGTTCTGGGAGGTGGTCCACAATGGTGTCATCGACCATGTGACCGATAGCATGGGCCCCGACCTGAGCGAGGAACTGGCGATGATCGTCATCCCTGGCGATCTGGTGGATAATGGCACCAATTACGCCAGTTGGAAGACCACCTTCTTCGACCCCGCCAACCCGTTGTTCAGCTACGTGCCGGTGTACCCTGTGTTGGGCAATCACGAGAACAACACGGTCCACTACTTCAACTACTTCCAACTGCCCACGAACGGAAGTCCCGGCTACAATGAGCACTGGTGGTACAAGGACCACAGCAATGTGCGCATCATCGGCCTCAACAGCAATACGGGCTATACCATCCAGACGCAGTTGGATTGGTTGGATGGCGTGTTGGCAACGGCGGCCGTGGATCCGAACATCGACTTCGTCTTTGCCCAGCTGCACCACCCGCATCAAAGCGAGTTGTGGATCGCCGGGAACCTGAGCTACACCGGACAGGTGATCCAGCGCTTGGAGCAATTCAGCACCGGTAGTGGCAAGCCCAGCGTCCACTTCTTCGGCCACACCCACGGCTACTCGCGCGGCCAGAGCCGGGATCACAGCCATGTGATGGTGAATGTCGCCACCGCCGGAGGCAACATCGACTATTGGGGTGAGTTCGCGCAGATCGACTATCCCGAGTACTGCATCAGCCAGGATGAATACGGCTTCGTGATGGTTGAGGTGGAGGCCGGAGCCGATCCCCGCTTCACGCTGAAGCGCTTCAGCCTCGGCGATGCCACGAACGTGAAGGACAACACCCTGGAGGACCTGATCTCCGTACGGCGCTACAACAACGCACCGATCACTCCAAGCCCCGTCTTCCCACTAAGCGCCGATGTGGTATCGCCGGACTGTGTGGTACTGAAGTCCTCCGCGTATTTCGATGCCGATGGGGATGCTCAAGGCGATAGCCATTGGCAGCTGAGCACCACAGCCAACGATTGGGGAGCGCCCCTGGTGGACAGCTGGCGCCAGTACCAGAACTGGTACAACGAGGTGAACACGCAGTCCGGAGATGACCTGAGCGATGAACGCGTGACCGGGCTGGTGGCGAACAGTACCTATTACTGGCGCGTCCGCTACCGGGACCGCAGCTTGGAATGGAGCGACTGGTCGGCCCCGATGAGCTTTCAGACGGGCTTATCCGACCTGGGCCCGAACCTGCTGGCCAATGGCCATGCGGAGAACGGCACTACCGGTTGGACCGCCACGGCCGGGGTGATCGAGTCGTTGACGGCAGGCCAATGCGCGGGAACGACCCCTTACCTCGGTACCCGCTATTTCGCCGTCGGAGCGCTCTGCACGGACAATGCTTTCGGGCGCGCCTATCAGGATGTGGACGTCAGCTCCACTAGCGTTCCCATCGATGCAGGCGCTGCCGTGGCGCGTTACGGCGGTTGGTTCGCCAACTGGCAAGGCAGCGACCTACCCAGGATGGCTCTGGAGTTCCGGGATGCCACCAATGCATTGCTCGGCAACGCACCGGAGATCGGATCGGCACGCGCATGGACGCGCGTACAGAGCGACGTGACCTTTCCGGTGGGTACACGCACCGTACGTGTGGTGCTCACCGGTACGCGACAAGCGGGCAGTGACAACGACAGCTACTTCGATGAACTCTTCCTGCAGGTGGCGACCGGGCCGGCGTGCAGTGAGGCCGCTGCCGTGGTGCCCTTGCGCGCCTTCCTTGAGGGTCCCTATGTGGCAGGCTCCGAACTCATGCGTGATGACCTTAGGACCCAAGGCCTGATACCCCCATCAGAACCCTTCACCGCCCTCGGCTTCACCCATGCCGGACAAGGTGGTGGGGAGCAGCTGGCGGCCGCAGTGCTCGAGACCAGCGGCATCAACGCTGTGGTGGATTGGGTACTGGTCGAACTGCGCACGGGTACCGCCGCATCCACACGCATCGCCACGCGGTCCTGCCTGCTTTTACGCGGGGGGGATATCGTGGACGTGGATGGTGTGACGATCCCGCGGTTCCAGGTGCCTCCCGGGGAGTATCACATCGTGCTCCGGCACCGCAATCACTTGGGTGCCATGACCCAGGAAGCCGTGGAACTCGGCACATCGCCGGTCACCATCGACCTGAGCGACCCTTCGGTGCCGTTGTTCGGCACCAATGCGATGCGCACGGTGGACGGTGTGCGTGTGCTGTGGATGGGTGACGTTTCCCACAACGGCATCGTGAAGTACACCGGCTCGGACAATGACCGTGACCCCATCCTGCAACAGGTGGGAGGTAGCGTACCCACGGCCACATCGACAGGGTACCATACCACGGATGGTGATCTTGATGGTGTCATCAAGTACACCGGTGCCAACAACGATCGGGACCCGATACTCAGTGTGATCGGCGGCGCCGTGCCCACGGCAGTGCGGGTGGAGCAGGTGCCGTAGGTCGGCGGTTCGATCAGGATGCGGGATCAGTTCTCCTCGCCATTGAACGCATAGCGCACGATATTGGCGCCCATCTGAAGCGCCTTGGTGCGTGTAGCCTCGCTATCGCCATGGACTTCCGCATCCTCCCAACCGTCACCGAGGTCACATTCCACATCGTAGAAGAGTACCGTCCGACCTTCCCAGATGAGCCCATAGCCACGCGGGGGCTTGTTGTCATGCTCATGCACCTTGGGCAGACCCTGCGCGAAGTTGAATTGCTGATGATAGATGGGATGTGCAAAGGGTAGCTCCACCAATTCCAACTCGGGGAACACGCGGGCCAGCATGGGGCGGATGAACTCATCCATCCCGTAATTGTCACTGATGTGCAGGAATCCACCGCCGATCAGGTAGGTGCGCAGGTTCTCCGCCTCCTGCGGGCTGAAGACCACGTTGCCGTGGCCGGTCATGTGTACGAAGGGGTACGTGAAGAGGTCGGGGCTACTCACTTCCACCACAGGTACCTCGGAGCTGATGCCCATGCCCATCTGTTGGTTGCAGAACTTGACCAGATTGGGCACCGCTGTCGGATTGCCGTACCAATCGCCGCCGCCGTTGTATTTGAGCACCGCCAATTGGTAGGTTCCCTGTGCCCGTGCCACGGTGGTGACGAACGCCAAGGTGGACAGGACAAGCAAGGTGGTGGTGCGCACGAACATGGGACGAAGTTACCGCTGCTGCGCGAGGCTCATCCACGTGCAGGCGGCCAAGGCCGCGGTCTCCGTGCGCAAGCGGGCAGTGCCCAAGGAGGTGGCCTGGAACTGGTGAGCACGTAAGATCCCCGCTTCGGCCGCGGTGAAGTCACCTTCCGGTCCGATCAACACTACCGCATCCGCTGCTGTGGAATAGCGTTGCATCAGGGGTGCGTGTTCGCCTTCGCACCAACCGAAGAAGCGCTGCGGAGGCAGGTCCGAGGCCAGCAGTTCCTTCATGTCGGTGAGCTCATCGATGCGGGGGAGCCAGCTGCGTTGGCTCTGTTTCATGGCGCTGATGGCCACGCGCTCCAAGCGATCACGGCGCAACTTGGTCCGTTCCGTGCGCGCTGTGGCCAAGGGGGTGATGCGGTCCACGCCGATCTCCACGGCCTTCTCCACGAACCACTCGAAACGATCGGCCTGTTTGGTGGGAGCCACGGCCAAGTGGATCCGGAACGGGCGCTCCACAGGTGATCGCTCACGTGCGGTGACATTCGCCAACACCCGCTTGCGTCCGACCTCGAGCAGGGTGGCCGTCACCCGTGTGCCGAGGCCGTCCAGCAGACCGATGGTGTCACCGGCTGCGAGGCGCAACACGGAAGCCGCATGATGGGCCTCCTCTTCGGGAAGTTCCACGGTTTGGCCGCTGAGGTCGGGACAATGGAACAGGTGCATCAGCGCGGGGTTTCGGTCGGGCTCGTGGCTGCCATGAAGCGCAATGATGCGAACAGTCCGAGGAGGAACATGGCCATGCCCATGACCCCTGAGAAGCCCAGGGCGTTGGTCCACTGCATGTCCGTGAAGCTCTTCGCGACCACTCCGGGCCAGATCATCTCAGTGAAAGGGTGCATCACCTGGGTTGGAAGGCTGTACCCCGTTGTGCCTTTGGCGGCCAGGTTGATGAGCAGGCCCAGGGCGCATAGCGCTGCGAAGGTCCAACGGGCCCATGCCGCGTGGGGCACCAAGGGTAGCCCTCCGGCCAGGATCAGCACGGCCAAAGTGCTCAAGTGGCGCGGACCGAAGGCCCATCCACCCCACCACATGCTGTGTGCCGACATCATGAGGATCAGGAGTATGGCGGGTATGATCAAGGGATGCGTGGACCAAGTTCGTGGTCGAAGTATTTCGGGGCGCATGAAGAAGACCGCCATGCAGAGCAGTGCCACCGGGGCGTGCGTGAACAAGCCTCGATAAAAGGAGAAAAGCAGTCCCCACAAGGCATCGAATGCAGGGATGGACATGCCGAACACACCGCTGGTGTCCACATGGCTGGCCACGTGGGAGTAGGGTAGGGTGAATGGTGAGCCGCTCACGGCAGCGTTCATGGCCATCAATAGCAGGATCATGGGAGTACCGCCGATGGCAAGTCCACGCAGGGCACCCCAACGGCGCTGTACGAGGTCCTGGACCACCCAGGTCAGCGGGAACACGAACAGACTGTATTCGCTCAGTACCGCCGCCCCGGCCAGCAGACCGCTCGGGAGGTGGTGTTCGGTCCTGCGTTGGTCCCACGCATGGAGGAGGAAGAGTGCTGCGAGGAGGTGCCCGTGAAACTGCCGCTGTACACGAAGAGGAACGAACCCAGGAAGGGAAGGGTGGCCATTGTCGCAGGTGGCCAAACCGTCGTTCGATCGCGCAAACGGGTCCACACGAACAAGATCATCAATGCGAGTGGAAGACTGCCGCACAGCGAACCGCCCAAGGCGAGCAGGTCCTCGGTGAGCAGCCCATGTGGACCCGGGGTGATGAGGCCCAACGTCTTGGCCGTCCACCAGAAGGGGATGACGAGCAACGCCGGAAGAGGTGCTTTCTCCGAGTAATAATGCCCATCCACCAATGCCTTGTCATCCGTCAGGTGGTGATAAGCGTCGATGCGCAGTGTGCCATGCTCCACGACAGCGGCCACCATGGCGGCACGACTGAGCGTATTCGCATTGAAGCCACGGTCCAGATGCCAGTTGCATAACCCCAGGACGAGCAGGAAGAAGACGATGGACTGCGCGCGGCGCGACATGCCAGCGAAGGTAGCGGGTGTGTGTGCGGGGGAAGCCTGCGTACGATTCACTTCGCCTTCCGGAAGTCCAGCTTGTAGAAGTGGAAGTCGGGGCTGTGCAGGTCCACCTTGAAGCCGGTCACCTTATGATCCGCATCGAAGGTGAATGTGATGTAGCCCGGTTCCAGGAAGGGATCGGCATGCTGCCATTGGAAGGTGTCGTAGTGCCAGTGCCCGAGTGTGCCGGTGAGCAGGTCCTTGGCGGGCTGAAAGGTGAGTTGGAGCGCGCCGTTCACTTCGGTGATGGTGGCTGAGCCATAGATCTTGTCCGTGAAGGTGCCGACGTAATTGGCCAGAGGGAGGGAGTGCTTGGTCTTCGGAACACGGGCGGTCAGGCGGTCGGCACGGCGTTTGGCTTCACGTTCGGCGCGTTTCGCCAAGCGGGGCAGCATGTCGGACACCGGGTCGGCGGTGCCATCACCGAGGTACAAGTCCATGATCTTGTTCGTGATGGCGAAGACGCTGTAGGTCTCGCCATTGCCCAGGGCGATGACGGCAAGGTCCTGGTCAGGCACCACAGCATGGTTGAGGATGAAGCCGGGCATGCCGCCGCTGTGGGTGATGACGGTGTGTCCATTGTTCTCCTCCAGGAACCAGCCGAGCGCGGCGCCATCGCGACGGCCACCCATGGGCAGGTGCGAACTGGTGAGGGTGGTATAAGTGGCCTCGCTGAGGAAGGCCTTGTCGCCCACCTTACCCTCGTTGGCCCACATGGCATCCCACTTGGCCAGGTCGGTCACGCAACTGTTGATGCCGCAGGCCCCATCAGCCCCTTGCAGCGACTGGTAGGGCATGCTCTTCTGCGGTGCGGCAGGGTCCTGTCCCTTCCGCACGTGCGGAAGGGCCACATCGGTGAAGCGCACCAGGTCGGCGGTCTCCACGGTGGTACGCGTCATGCCCAAGGGTTGCAGGATGCGTTCGGTGACGAAGGAGTCCCAGGTCTTGCCACTCACCGCCTCGATCAATTGCGCGGCAGCGATGAACATCAGGTTGCTGTACCCGAACTCATCGCGGAAGGCGTGGGTGAAGGGCTCATGGGCATGGCGCTCCAGGATCTCGCGCTGGTCAAGCTCCGTTCCATACCAGAGCAGGTCACCATCGAAGGTGATCCAGCCGCTGCGGTGGCAGAGCAGGTCCTTCACCATCATGTGCTCGGTCACATAGGGGTCCGGTGTGCTGAACCAGGGCAAGTGCTTCACCACCGGGTCGTTCCAGCCGAGCTTGCCATCATCCACCAATAGGCCCACGGCACAAGCGGTGAAGGCCTTGCTCATGCTGGCGATGAAGAAAATGGAGTTCGGCGTAACAGGGTCGGCCTTGGCCAGATCGAGCTTACCGTAGCCCTTGCTCCACACCAGTTCGCCATCCTTCACGATCCCCACCGAAAGGCCGGGCTGGTCGAATTCACCACGGCATCGGCGATGTAGGCATCGAGTGCCTTCATATCGGGCTGTTGAGCGTGGCTGAGTAGCGCCAGGCCGAAAGCGGGTAGGAGGAGGTGCGTGCGAAGGCTCATGCTGCGAATATCCGCAACACGAACGGTTATTCGCTGCCCACGCTCACTTCCACCTCGTCCGTTTCCTTCTTGGCGCCTTTCAATTCGGTCTCGGGGCCCACGCCTTCCAACACTTCCAGGTTCAGTCCATCACTCAGACCGGTCCGGATATAGGTGCGCTTCCAATCCTCTTCGCTCTTCACGTGTACGAAAGCGCTATCGCCCGCCGTGTTGAATTCCACGATGCTCTCGGCCACCGTCAACACACTATCGCGCTTCTCCAACACGATGTCCGCGTTCGCACTGTATCCGCTGCGCAGGCTCTGTCCTTCCTTGAGCTTCACCGCTGCCCGGATCTCGAACTGGATGGCGCCGTTCTCCTCCACACCCTTCGGCGCGATGTACTCCAACTCGGCGTCCCACTTGGCGTTCTCTATGGCACCCACGGTGAGCACCACGGGCATTCCCAGCTTCACCTTGCCCACTTCGCTCTCATCCACCTTGCCTTGGAAGATAAGGTCGGTCATATCGGCGATGGTGGCCACGGTGGTGCCCTCGTTGAAGTTGTTGCGCTCGATCACGCTGTTGCCCTCCTTCACGGGAACGTCCAGGATCATGCCTGCGATGGTGCTGCGTACGATGGTGTTGCCCGCACTGCTGCGGCTGATGCCATCGCGCACCACTTGCAGGGCCTCTTGAGCGGCGCTCACCTCTTGCTTGGCATTGCGCAGGGCGATGTCGAAGGTCTGCATCTCCGCTGCGCTGATCACACCCTTGTCGGCCAACGGCTTGTTGCGGTCGAAGTTGAGCTGTGCGTTCTGTTGACCGATCTCGGCGTTGCGCAGCCGGTTCTCGGCATTGCTCAGGCTGAGCATGTCAGGCACGATCTTGATCTTGGCCAAGGGCTGGTCCTTGGTGACGATGTCACCCGCCTCCACGAACAGCTCGGAGATGATGCCGCTGACCACGGGCTTGATCATGATCTCCTTGCGCGGTACGATCTTGCCATTGGCGACGGTCTTCTTCACCACGTTGTTGCGCTTGAGCTTCTCGATGGTGAACTCGTCAGGAGCGCTGGCACTCTTCTGGTAGAGGAAGTACATGGTCCAGATGAACAGCACACCGAGGCCGATGAAGAGGAGGTACTTGAGGATCTGTTTCATGGTTTGAGGGCAGTTGTCGGTTCTCTGTTGTCTGTCGTCCGGTGATATACTGCGGCTGTGCAATGTCCTTCCGATGATCGATCATAGGTCGGCAAGGAGGGGATGGTCAGCGTTGGGGCCGGTATCCTCATCTCCTGACAGAACCCCATAGTTCTCCTTCGGTTCAGAGACCTGTCCGGATACGTTGTTCACATGTCGGAGCAGGTATCGCATGTAGCCATTGAGCGTGATGATAGCCTCCTCGATCTGAACCATGAGCGCCTTCACTTCCTCATCGCGCATCCATCCTTCATCAAGTGCTGTGATCAAATGGTCCTGGGTCTCGTAGAGCGAGCCTCTTGCCATGCGACAGAACCGAACGTTATCCCGCTCATGGAATCGTCCATACCCTTCGGCGATGTTGGATGTACTGGACCGGCTTGATCGGATGATCTGGTCCACGAGGCGGAAACGCTCGTCCGCTGGCCAGGTTTTCACCGCTTTGCTGATCAACCGGCGAACGCTCCGACATTGCTGCCAGGCACGAAGGTCTTGGAAATTGCGTATCGTCGCCATGATATTCAGGTATATCGCAGAACCCGATCTTCGGTTGGGTACTTATCAGGCTGAGGACCATGGAGCATTGGCCGGATGCGAACATCCAGCCGGACAACCTTCAACCAACAACTTCTTTCCATCATTCGGCTCTTAAGGCATCCACGGCTTTGATGGCAAGGGCCCTACGCGCAGGGAGCAGACCTGCGAGCAGTCCGCTGCCGATGAGCACCGCGAAGGCCACCAGCGCCACGAAGAGGTCCACACCCGGGTTCTTGAAGAAGTCGGCATCACCGGCCACGCTGCGTATGGCCTCGAGCACACCGACACCGGCCAGGAGACCCACATAACCAGCGATGAAGGTGAGGGTGAGCGCTTCCTGTACGATCTGACCGGTGATGTTGGCTGGTGTGGCACCCAAGCTGCGTCGGATGCCGATCTCCTTGGTCCGCTCCTGGATGCTGACCAGCATGATGTTGCCGATGCCGATGACCCCGGCCAGCAAGGTACAGATGCCCACGAACCAACTGAGGCCACCGATGCCGATGAAGAGGCCGTTCATCTTGCCGTAGAACTCCTGCATGTTCCAGCTGCCGAAGGCACTTTCGTCGGTGGGGTCCACACGGTGCTTGCGGGCCATGAGCGCGCGGATCTGCTTCTCCACCTCGCCCACATCGACCCCGGGCTTGGCCACGATGGTGAACCAGTGCACCTCATTGAGGCTGTTGAAGGCCTTCTGGAACGTGGTGAATGGCACGTAGATCTTGGCATCGGGGTTGTCGCCCATCTCGGCACTGCTCTTCTTCTTGCTCACCCCCACCACTTGGAAGTACACGCCGTTGATCTTGATGTACTTGCCCAAGGGGTCCTCGGCGTCGAAGAGTTGCTTCACAACTTCAACGCCGATCACCGCCACCTTCCGTTCCTCGCTCAGGTCCGAGTGGTTCAGGAAACGTCCCTGCGGCAGGCGGATGGCTTCCACTTGGATGACCTCCGGCTCACTTCCATAGATGGAGAAGGCACCGATCTTGTTGCCATAACTCACGTTGTTGCCGCCCTGCCAGCCTCCCAGTTGCAGCTGCGGGGAGCAGACCTCGATGCCGGGCACATTGCGCCGGATGATGCCGACGTCCTCGTTGTCGAAGTTGAAGTTGCGTCCCTTCTGGAAGCCGGCATACGGCTTGGTGGTGGGCATCGTCCAGAGGAAGGCGCTATTGGTGGCGAAACCCTCGAACCCGCCCAGGACAGCATTCTTCAAGCCATTTCCCATGCCCAGCATCACCACGAGCATGAAGATGCCCCAACCCACACCGAACATGGTGAGGAAGCTGCGGAGCTTGTTCCTGCTCAGCGTGTTCCAGATCTCTCCCCAACGGTCGTTGTCGAACATGGCGTTATTCGTCGCGTAGGGCTTCGATGGGACGGATGGCTGCGGCGCGGCGGGCGGGAATGAAGCCGGCCAAGGCACCTGCGACGATCAGAGCGGCCAGGGCATAGATGGCCACGTCGATCTGGATCGTCGGGTCGCGGAAGAACTCGCTGCCTGGTACGACGCTGGCGATACCCTCCATGAGGAACACCCCCAGTACCAGACCCATCCAACCCGCGAGGGCGGTGATGAAGACGGCCTCCAGGATGACCTGACCGACGACGTTGGCAGGCGTGGCCCCCAACGCCTTTCGGATGCCGATCTCCCGGGTGCGTTCCTTCACCACGATGAGCATGATGTTGCTGACACCCACAATGCCCGCGATGAGCGAACCGATGCCCACGAACCAGAGGAAGGCGGTGATCCCATTGAAGATATTGCTCATGGTGCCCACGTTCTCCACGTTATTGTTCACCCATAACGCGCGATCGTCGGTGGGGTCGAAGTCATGGCGGCGGGCCAAGGTGTGGATCGCACGTTCCTGGGCCTGTTTCGCGCCGGCGATGCTTGCATCCGAGAAGCTGAAGGTGATATCGTCCACGATGCCTTTGGCATTGAAGACCTTTTGCGCCGCGCTCAACGGGATGTATACCGGACTGCGTTCACCCCGCTCAGGCCCGCCTGTTTCGTAGGCATAGAGGCCAACCACCTCGAAGGGGATGCCGTTCACATTGATCCACTGGTGCAACGGGTCCTCCTTCTTGAAGAGTTCGGTCCTACAATCCTCGGCGATGACGATGACCTTGCGGTCCTGTACCTGGTCCACCTCATTGATGAAGCGTCCGGCGATGATGCGTTGGTGCTGCAATTTGCGGTACTCCGGTTCAATGCCACGGATGCTGTAGCTGCCGGAATTCATGCCGTACTGCAACTTGCTCTGTCCGCGCCACACGCTATACTGGCCGCTGATGTGCTGTATCCCCGGGATGGCATTGCGCAGGGCGGCGATGTCGGAATCCTCCAATTCGATCTTGCGGTTGGGTGGCAATCCTTTCCAGGGTTTGCTGGTCTCATTGCCCCAGATACGGATGCTGTTGGTGGCCGTATTGCGGAAATTGTAGCTGAAGCCGTTCCTCAATCCAGCTCCCGCTCCCAATAGGATGATGAGCATGAAGATGCCCCAGAATACCGCAAAGCCGGTGAGCACAGCCCTCAGCTTGTTCTTGCCGATGCTCTGGAAGACCTCACCCCATTTCTCCTTATCGAACATCACCAGCGGGCTTTTTCACGTCCAATACGCCATCCATGCGGGTGCTCAGGCTCTTGGGGTCCAAGTGCGCATTCTCGATCAAACCATCGCGTAGGTAGATCACGCGTTCCGTGGCGGCGGCCACTTCGCGTTCGTGGGTCACGATCACCACGGTCTTGCCCAGTTCGCGGTTCACCTGGGTCAACAATGCCATCACTTCCTCGCTGGTCTTGCTGTCCAGGGCGCCGGTGGGTTCGTCCGCCAGGATGATCTTGGGTTCGCTGATGAGTGCACGCGCGATGGCTACACGCTGCTTCTGACCACCGCTCATCTCGTTGGGCATGTGCGTGGCCCAATCGCGCAGACCCACGCGGCCCAGCATCTCCAAGGCCAGTTCGTTCCGCTTACGTCGGGCCACCCCTTGGTAGTACAAGGGGAGCGCCACGTTCTCCATGGCGTTCTTGAACGTGATGAGGTTGAAGCTTTGGAAGACGAAGCCGATGTATTTGCTCCGGAGGATGGCGTTCTCCGTTTCGCTCTGGCCTTTGATCGGCATGCCGTCCAGCAGGTATTCCCCGCTGTCGTAGTTGTCCAGGATCCCGATGATGTTGAGCATGGTGCTCTTCCCCGAGCCGGAGCTTCCCATGATGCTCACCAGCTCCCCAGCACCGATATCCAGGTCGATGCCTTTGAGCACCTCCAGGATGTTGTTGCCGGTGTGATAGGCCTTGCGGATGCCCTTGAGCGCGATCATGGTCCGAAAGTACCGGAGTGCGGCGGATGACCGGCGAGGGTTACACGAACGGTGAGGGGCGGGGAGGAATGGTCCAAGGCGATCGAAGCATGCCTCCTGCCCTCACCGGGTGACCGATACCCACTGCGCTGCACTGCGCTCACCGAGCAGGTCCAGGAGGGCCTCGGTGATACCTGGATGTGCGAACTGGAAGCCCTCGCGCAGCAGTCGGGTGGGGACCACCCGTCGGCTTTTCAGGATGAGCTCGGTCTCCGTACCCAAGAGGAAAGCTCCCAGCTTCAGCATCCACCGGGGCTGTGGCAGTGCAATGAGGGGCTGGTACCGCGCGACCAGCTGCCTCATCAAGTAACCGTCGCGTGCAGGTTGCGGCGAGGCCAGGTCGTAGACCCCGTGGGCATCGGGACGGGCAAGGATGTGGTCCACCGCACGACAGAGGTCAACGGCATGGATCCAGCTGACGTACTGTTCACCACTAGCGTGCTTGCCGCCCAGACCAGCGCGGGTGAGCTGCACCAGCCGTGGCAGAACACCACCCCAGGGGCTCAGGACCATGGAGCTGCGCAACAGTGCGGTCCGTGTATGCGGCAGCGTGAAGCTGTTCGCCACAGCCTCCCAGGTGCGGGCCACTTCGACACTGAAGCCTTCGCCCAGCTCGCCGGTGTACTGGTCCATGGCGCGGTCCTCGGCGTGCCGATAGATGGTGGCCGTACTGAGCTGCAACCAGGCCTCGGGTGCTTCGGTGCAGCGTGCGATGGCATCGCCGATGGCCAGCGTGCTGCCGATCCGACTGTGCAGGATGTTCCACCGGCCCTTGGCGTTGTACCGCCGGTCAACGGAGGCACCGGCCAGGCCGATCACTGCCAGTGCACCGTTCAGGTGCTGCTCCAGATCGCGGGGATGCTCGGGGTCCCAACGCACATGGCTCACCCCGTCCCGCTCACCGCCCTTACCCCGGGTTAGGACGGTGACAGGGATGTTCCGTTGCAGGAAGTGCCGCGCAAGTATCCGGCCCATAAGGCCGCTTCCACCAGCGAGGACGATGTGCTTTTTCATGGGGCTCAGGCTTGGAGGGGTGCTACAGTAGGAATGGCATGACGGCGCGCTTCGCTGGCCTTGCGCTTGCCGCGGAAGAAGAGCCAGAGGTGCGCGAAGAGCACGATGCCCAGGTAGATCGCGAAGCCGCCCACTTTGCCGGCCAGCTTTTCCACCACCTCTTGGGTGCCGTTCAACTGTCCATGGATCTCCATGACCCACAAGGCAAAGCCGATGTTCAGCAGGTAGAAGCCCACCTCAAAGAGCCGGTTGGTGCTGTCGGCGATCTCAGCGCGACCATTGAAGATGTCCAGCATGAACACCCGCGCGTTGCGGAACAGGATGCGGGCCACGTACAGGGTGAGCGCGAGGACGATCGGCAGGTAGATGAAGTAGGTGAGGACGGTGAGGTTGGTCATGGTAGTGAAGTGTTGGTAAGGGTTGGTTGTTGGGGCGCGAGATCTCGCGCCCTTAAGCGGCTCCAGACCAGGAGCACGCCGATGTTGGTGAAGTGGATGGCGGCCAGGCTGAGCAGGATCAGCGCGATGCGGTGCACCAGCGTGGCCAGCATGTGCTCCAAGCCGGTGATGGGTTCCCACAGGCTCATCACCATGGCCACGTAACCCAGGTTGAGGGTGTAGCAGCCCACCAGGAGCACGTTGTTGATAGCGTCCACGAAGGGCGCATCATCATCGAATATCCCCAGCATCCACACCCGGCCGTTGCGGTGGCAGGAGCGTGCCGTCCACATTGCTATGGCCATCATGGCCGGCAGGAAGATCAGGTAGCTGAGGAGGTTGAGGTTCATGGCCGCAGGATGCTGAAGGGGTTCTTCATCGATGTGATCGGTGCCCTCAGCGTTTTCGACCGGTGATCAGCAAATAGCGGAACAGATCGCGCTGGGTGCCGAGTGCGATGCCGAAGAGGCAACTGCGTAGGTGGGCGCGTTCCAAGGGGTCGAGCTTCACGCCTGTGAACACGCGTTTCAGCTCGGTCCAGGCCATCAGCGGTAGGCCATGAAGTGCCGAAGGGGCCACATGCCAGCTGAGGTCCCGCACAGCGATATCGGTGAACCCAGCCTTGGTCATGGCTGCCAGAAAGTGCTGTTCGCGGGGGAAGCAAGGCACCGCCCAACCCTCCTCCACGGTGCGGACCATCCGACGACGGAACCCCTGTGGCTCCTTACTGATGAAGCCGTCCACCAAGGCGATGCGGCCTCTCGGTCTCAGCACCCGTGCGGCCTCGGCCAGGACATCATCCTTGCCGCGACCGCTGCCGTAGCACAGGCACTCCAAGGCATAGAGGCCGTCCATGCTGGCGGCAGGAAGACCGGTGTGCCGGAAATCCCTCAGATGCATGGTCACATCCACGCGTTCCCGATCCGCTTCGCGCTGGCCCTCCAACACCTGCTGTTCCACCACGGTGAAGGCATCCACGGAGGTGGCGTAGGTCCCGGCCACCAGGCGTGCCGATGCGCCATAGCCGCATCCGAGGTCGGCTAGACGCTCACCGGGCATGGGCTGCAGTGTGCGCACCACCTGGTGGACGAGCTCATCCAGCATGGCCGCGCGGTCCAGCGGCGACATGGGCCAGCGCCAGTATCCGAAGTGCAGGTGGCCTTCGCGGCTCCACAGCCGGTAGAGCGCTGCGCTCGCCTGGAAGTGGGCGAGCACCCGTGGGTCTGCGCTTTGGCCAGTTCGACCGGTCCGGGTGGAGGGTGCGGTGCGGGTCATGGTGAGTTGTGTTGAAGTTTCAAGAAATATTGAAACATTGGATCAAAAGAACAGCGGTCATCGGAGCAGGGTGGAGGCGGCCTTCAGGAACCATTGGACATCGCTGCGGGTGCTGCGCTCCAGCACGGCATCGATGCGGCTGGTGAGGTCGTGCAGGTCGTGTGCCATCTGTTTGAAGGCTTTGGTCTCATGGGTGGTTCCAGAGGTCTGCTTGAGCTCGCCCAGCAGCCGCACCATGGGTTCCAGCTCGCGCTTCTTGCGTTCACGGGTGATGTGCGTGGCGATCTTCCACACGTCCTTCTCGGCCTGGAAGAACTCCCGGCGCTCACCCGTCTTGAGGATGCGATCCACCAGGTTCCAGTCGATCAGCGCACGCAGGTTCATGTTCGCATTGCCACGGCTGATGTTCAACTGCTCCATCACGTCCTCGGTGCTCAGCGCTTCAGGGCTGATCAGCAGCAGGGCATGTACCTGGGCCATGCTGCGGTTGATACCCCACTGGCTGCCGAACGCGCCCCAGGCCTGAATGAACTTGTCCTTGGCTTCGTGGAGTTCCATGATGGTCTACCTTGATGGGTCAAAGATATGATCATGTAAGTTGAACTTCCAAATAATATTGAAAGATTTCATCCGTCCGAGCGGCTGCGCCTTCAGAGCGATCTCTTGACGACCACACGGAATGCACGACCTGTCGAGGAATGGTGCAGGAAGTAGATGCCTGGAGCGGGCTGTTCCATCGCTACCGAGATGCTGGCTTGCCAAGGTCCTTGTGCGATGTCCATTCCGACCTCACGGCCCGTTCCATCGATCAGGGTGAGGCCGTTTGCCTCCAGGCCGGTAACCACGAAACGACCCTCGTTGGGCTGAGGGCTGATGCGCACATCGGAGGGGTGGTTCACGTTGACCGTGACCACATCGCTCTCCTGGCTGCTGCCATCCACATCCACTTCCCTGATCCGGTAGTGATCGAGCCCGGGCAAGGGAAGCTCATCGATGTAGTGGTATTCGGTAGTGCTCCATGTGTCGCCTGCGGCTGTGACCATCCCAATGGCCTCCCATGTCGACCCGTCGCCGGAGCGCAGCACTTCGAAGTGGTCGCTGTTGTGTTCGCTACCGGTGGCCCAATCCACATTCACGTGGGCGTCCTCCACCTTGGCCGTGACCCAAAGGAGTTCCACCGGCATCACTGTACCGCATTGGATGTCCGCAGATCCGAAGAAGTCGAGCGTCACCATGGCATTGATGAAGCTCCAGTTGCTGAAGCAGATGATGAAGCGATCCCCCGCGTTGACCGGTAGGGCAGGGGCATAGTTCCCAGGATCACCTCCAGGGGGTGGAGTATTGGCCAGCCCGGTCCCTCCGAGGGTGGTGGCGTTCCACACACAGCGTACAGGGGCTTGGATGTTGTTCCGGATCGCCGTGCATGTGGCGGCACCGGTGAGCGGCCACATGGCCCAATCGTAGAATCCCTGCTGCTGCCCGCCCGCACCGAATGCGAATTGCAGCGAACCCGCTGTGGCCACGGTGAATGCGATCCATGTGCTGTTCAGTTCGCCTGCCATCAGACATCCGCTCAACGCCGTACCGCCCCAAGGTGGACCGAAGAACAGGGGATTGCTCACCGAGCCCGAGGCAGGGATCTCATTGACATTGCCCGATCCGCTCGGGGGTGATGGCGAAGGTGTATCCATCACACGCACAACCGGCGATGGCGCAATCCCCACCCGGCGCTGCACCACTGCACCCTCCTCCGGGTCCGGTTCCCGGGTCCCCCCCACCACCTCCCGGTCCTCCGCCTCCCGGGTCGCTGCAGTCGCCTCCGGCTATGCTGATGGTGGTGGTACCCGTACTTCCCGCGGCCAGCGTATGTGCGAAAACGGGGTCACCATTGTCATCCGATATGGTGAGCATGGCTCCCTGCCATCCATTTCCACCTGAATCCTGCATGGTCAATACCAAGCAGCCTGGCGCCAAACAAAGCGTGTCGAAGCCACCGCCTCCCCCGGAACTGATCGGTACTCCGTTGAGCGACAGGGACCAAGAGACCTGCAACGGTTGTGCCCCTGGACTTACCGCAATGAAGTAGGGAGCCTGTCCGACTGGACAATCAGCCGCATTGTTGCAATCACCCTCGCCAAGTTCGAGCTGCTCCAGGTCCTGGCCACCGTTGTTCAAGGTCTCGTGATCGCTCCAGTTATCATCCAGTGCTTCGATGTCCCAGTCCAACCCGTCCCATCCATCGCCTCCACTGTCGAACATCAATAAGGTGTAGCATCCGTCAGGCAAACACAGTTCCGCATCGTAGGGAGCGCCGCCACTCGCCCAGATCACGCCATCCTGGTCCACCAGGCTCCAGGAGATCTCCATATCCCCATCGCCGTCAGGCATACTTATGGCATAATTGGAACATTGTGCCCATGCCGATGCGCTCCAGGCCATCAGCAAGAGGTGCATCAGCGAACGCCTGATCGATCGGTAGGTCGGCATGAACATGCTGCGAATGTGGCACGCGCCCCAGCGTTCGAAGCGACGATCCTGACGAACCGGGTATTGGGGTGGATGAGCTGGATGACATTCGTCAGGTTCCGATCGGGGGTGGGCTTGAGGATCATCCTCGAAGGCTGGATACCTTGTCACCCTTCGATCGCCATGGAACTCGTCAGCAACGCGCCCCTCGAACTCCTCGAACGCCACTTCGGCTACAAGTCCTTCCGGCCCCAGCAGCAGGCCATCATCGATCACGTGATCGCGGGCGGCGATGCGCTGGTGTTGATGCCCACCGGTGGCGGCAAGAGCTTGTGTTACCAGGTGCCGGCTCTGGCCCTCGATGGGCTGGCCGTTGTGATCTCGCCGCTCATCGCGCTGATGAAGGACCAGGTGCAGGCGCTGCAAGGCAACGGCATCGCGGCAGCCTACCTCAACAGCTCGCTCACCTTCGCCGAGGAACGCTTGGTGCAGCAGCAGGTACGCAACGGCGACATCAAGCTCTTGTATGTTTCGCCCGAACGCTTGTTCCAGCAGGGCTTCCTGGATGAACTGGCTGCTCTCCGGATCGGGCTCTTTGCGGTGGACGAAGCGCACTGCATCAGCACCTGGGGTCATTCGTTCCGCCCGGAGTACCAGCACCTGCGCGTGCTCAAGCAGCGCTTCCCTCAAGTGCCCGTGGTCGCGCTCACCGCCACCGCCGACCGCACCGTGCGCGAGGACATCGCCCGAAGCCTTGGCCTGCACGACCACCGTGTGTTCATCAGCAGCTTCGACCGCCCCAACCTCTCGCTCGCCGTGCTGCCCGGCCAGGAGCGCTGGAAGGCCATCGAACGCATCGTGGGACGCCACGCGGGGAAGTGCGGCATCATCTACTGCAACAGCAGGGCGGGCGCCGAGAAGCTCGCGGAGAAGTTGCAGGACATCGGTGTACGGGCCGCGTTCTATCATGCGAAGCTGGAGCCCGAGGAACGCAGCCGCGTGCAGGATGATTTCCTCCAGGGCAAGCTGCATGTGATCTGCGCCACCATCGCCTTCGGCATGGGCATCGACAAGAGCGATGTGCGCTTCGTGATCCACTACAACCTGCCAGGTACGGTGGAGGGCTACTACCAGGAGATCGGCCGCGCAGGCCGCGATGGCAAGCCTTCCGAGACGATCCTGTTCTACAGTTATGCCGATGTGCAGACGCACATGCGGTTCGCCGATGAGATCGAGGATCCGCGCTACAAAGAGGTGGTGATCGCGAAGCTGGACCGCATGAAGGAGTACGCGGAAGCACAGGTGTGCAGGCGCACCATCCTGCTCAACTACTTCAGCGAGGAACGTGGAGAGCCCTGCGGCAACTGCGATGTGTGCAAGGACCCGCCGAAGTACTTCGATGGCACGGTGCTCGCCCAGAAGGCACTGAGTGCCGTGGTGCGCAGCGGCCAGCAACTGGGCATGAGCGTGCTGGTGGATGTACTGAAGGGTACCTATAGCCCCGAGGTGAACGAGAAGGGCTGGCAGCGCATCAAGACCTTCGGCGCAGGGCACGACACGAGCGCGTTCGCCTGGGCGATGTTCATCCAACAGTTCCTGCAACTGGGCTTGTTGGAGATCGCCTATGCGGACCACTACCACCTGCGCATCACCGCCGCAGGTGAGTCGGTGCTGCGCGGCGAACGCCCCGTGCGCCTGGTCTCGCCCGATACGATCAAGGAGCGCCAGGAGCGGCCCAAGCGCACCAAGGTCACCGTGGTGGAGCCCTCGGTCGCGTCCACGGACCACTTCGCGGTATTGAAGGAGGCTGCGGCGTGCGCTGGCGAAGGAGTTGGGCAAGCCGGCCTACATCGTGTTCAGCGATGCCACGCTGCTGGACATGGCCGAGAAGCAGCCGCGCAACATGCACGAGTTCCGCCAGGTGAACGGGGTAGGCGACCACAAGGCGGCCCAGTTCGGCAAGGCATTCCTGGAGGCGATCGCGGACTGGCGGGCACGTTGATCACTCGTCCGGCCACACCAGGTACAGCCCGTCGCCCACCACATAGCGCGCCACTTCGTGTACCAGGTCATTCCACCGGTGGATGGGGTAGGTGATGATGTCGAGCACGCGGTCCTCGAAGACGAGCAGCTCCGTCCACGGCATCCACGCGGTGCGCAGGGAGAGGTGCGCATGGAATGTGATCGGTCGAGTCAGTGGTCCCGATATTCGCGGCTATGCGTATCAGCTCCATCGAATTGCGAGACATCGAAAAGTTGCTGGATTTCCAGCCTCCAGGGTGGAACGATATCCCACGCGATTTCCGCACATGCATCGACAAGCCCCACCATGACCAAGTAAAGGGGGAGGTGGACGGGCGGATCGTCGCGGTCGGAGCGATCATTTACCATTTGGACACGGCCTGGTTGGCCAAGATCATCGTACACCCGGGCCACCGGAACAAGGGTTATGGCAAGGCGATCACCCAACGCTTGATCGATCGCATCGACAGGATGCGCTGCAGGACCATCTATCTCGATGCGACGGACATGGGGTACCCGGTCTATTCAGGCCTCGGTTTCGTGGACGAGGTAAGTTACCAGCATTTCAGCAGGCCGATCGGTTGGGCAGATGTTGAAAGTCGGTCGCGTCCCTCGACGGTCGCCGACCGCTCCCAACTGCTCGAACTGGATCAGCTGGTCTACGGTGAGGATCGCCTACTGCTTCTGGCGGATCATCTCTTGGATGCTCGAGTGATCGAGGTCGATGGCCGGATCGTGGCCGCGTATTTCCCCACCTTGCTCCAAGGCCATATCATCGCCATCGAGTCGCGCTTTGCAGAGCCGTTGGTGCGTGAGCGTTTGTGTTCGTTCGACACGGCGCAATTGCCCATGACGAACGTGGAGGGCCTGGATTTGCTTCGGCGTTTCGGGTGTTCTGAGATGCGGACCTCACGTCGCATGTTCCTTGGCGAACGCAGGCCGTGGAGGCCGGCGATGCTCTACAACCGCACCAGCGGGCAGTTGGGATGAAGGTTCAAGGATCGGCCGGCCACATTAGGTACAGCCCATCGCCCACCACGTAGCGCGCCACTTCGCGCACCAGGTCCTCGCGCCGGTGGATGCGGTAGGTGATGATGTCGAGAACGCGGTCCTCGAAGACGAGTAGCTCTGACCAAGGCATCCACGCGGTGCGCAGGGAGAGGTGCGCCCGGTACGTGGTCATGCGCTGGAGTCCTGCGAGCTGATCGAAGTACCATAATGTATCTCCGAGTTGTTGGCCTTGCCAACAGAGCGGAACGGCGGGATAACCGATCTCGGTGGTGCCCTGGATGAACGCCCAAGCACTGTCCTCCACCAAGGTATCTGCGTTCAGGTGATAGAAGGTGTAGCGTTGGTTCCGCATGGAGAACACCGAGAACGCACCTCCCGAAGAGGGGAGGATATGTTCACTGTGATGCCACACCGTATCGGTCACTTCCCCCTCGAACACGAAGTCGATGGAGTCCAGGTCCCAGGTCCAATGGATGCCTTCCGTTGGCAGATGTGTGCCTTGCCAGTCCGGCAGGTAGTGCTGCTGGATGGTATCCACACCCCAATTCGGTAACCCGGAGCGTACATCAAGCCCTTGAGCCGTGATGACCGTGGCCACAATGCTGGAGAGGATGACAAGTGTACTGCGCATCAGTTGACCAAAGTGAAGCCGTAGGAATAGAACGTGCCGTTCAAGGCCAGTACGTAATACCCTTCTTGCAAGCTGATCGGATTGATGACGATGAAGGACTCATTGCCGTACCCTCCAGTTCCCCACGTGCCCACTGTGCCAGAGGGACCGGTGAGCGTCCAAGGCCGGTTACTGTGCAAGTAGTTGCCAAAGACGCGGAAGTTGAGCACTTGTCCATTCGTGTTCATCTCGGAAAGATCGAAGGATGACCCGCCACCGACAAGTTCCAACCCGTAGATCTCCATGTCCGGGGTGGGCGCCCAACCGATGGTGAGCGTATCCGTGCGGCCGTCGCTGTTGGTGGCGGAAAGGAGCGCTGTCGTCAACGTGCTCTCATCATCTCCGGTCCCCATGCTCACGGGGATGCGGAAGGTGAGTGTGCAGTAGTAGCCTGAATCCACGGTGATGGGATCGGTGATGGATTGCCCGTTCACACTAACGGACATACCGGATGCCGTGGCGCTGATGCATCGGACGACGATCCGGTCGCCAGGGCGAGCCGGTGCACCGGAGATCCCGTCGTCCAGGTTGTCCTCCAGGAACATCAGGTTGAACGGTCGCTTCCAATAGACGTAAGGAATGGTGTCCACCGCGTTGCCGCTGGTGATGATCACGCTGTTGTAGCCCGGTACGGCCGTATCCATGTTCGGGCCTGGTCGTGCTGTGATCTGGGTACTGGTGACAGTGAGCACTTCAAAGGGTTCACCCCAAGCGGTGATGCTGTTCTCGGCCAGGTCGGTGTTGAATGGTCCTCCGGTGAAGGTGACCACTTGATCACGGTAAGGAACGAGCGGACTCCAGTTGGTTATGAGGTCCGCCCCTACGTTCCCTCCGCCACCACCACCATTGTTGCCGCCACCGCTTGGGTTGGCTGTATCATCATCGTCCTTCTTGCACGCGGTGGCCAGAAGGAGAAGTGTCAATGAAAGGAGATGGAGCTTGTTCATGGAGTTCAGTTCTTGATGATTCGCGCAATGAATACCGAATCAGGTGTCCGGATCCGTGCAGTGTAGGATCCATTGCTGAACGCGGCGATGGAGATCGATCGTCCATCCCCTTCGACGGTGGTCATTCTACCCAGCATATCGAGCAACTCGACCGTGACGAACTGTTCACCGTCAGGTAGGCCGAAGCTGACGCGCTCCTGCGCAGGGTTCGGGAAAGCCGCGATCGAACGGCTGTTCACGGTTTCTCGGATCCCCACATCGTTGTACAGTTTTCCCGTACGGAATAGGCGTGCAGCATAGAGGTTCTCATCGGGACCCCTCCAGAAGCTCACCGCGCCACCATTGCCATCGGGGAGTTCCACCCGCTCGCCATTGGACGGCCCGAAGGACGTGGCGAAGGATGCCACCTCCGACCACGCGAGGGTCCCATCCGCCCGAATACGCATGGCCGCGTACTTGCTGGGTCCGCTCATGTCCATGATCGCGATCACCGCACCGCTGCCGCTAGGGACCAATCGGCTGGTCGGCTGGTATACGGACTCCAGGATCGCGGGAACGCCGCTGCTGATCCATTGCGGTTCACCCGTGGCCAGATCATACCGTTGTATATAGAGGCCGATGCTATCGGATTGGTTGTCCATCCAGCTTACATAGTAGGCTCCGTCGTGCACGAGACCATCGATGTTCACTTGGCTGTTGGGTTGGTCACATGCCACCTGCACGGCAGGTGTCCATAAGGGTTCGCCCACGGTGTCGATACGATTCATGCGCAGGTCACTGCCACCGACCTCCCACACCGTGGTCAGTGCACCCTGGTCATCCATGCTCGAGGAGAAGCCGTACTGCAGTCCACTTGCATCCGAAAGGGTCACGCCCCCTGCCCAAACGGCAACACCGAGACTGTCGTAACGGAACGCTCGTAAAGGCGTGCCTGCGCCATTCGTACCGCGGACCACAGTGAGAATACCGCTTGCGCCGTCCGGGTGGACTTCGAACGCACCGGATCCTCCAAAGCCGACCAATGTCCCGGGCAGGTCGAATTGGATGGTGCCGTCCATGTCGAACCGTTGAGCGCGGTAGCCGCCTCCGCCGCCGTTACAATTGTAGCAGTAGGCCATCAGGTAGGCGCAATTCCCACTGGCCACCAGGCGCGGGTTCTGATAGGTATTGTTGCTGGTGAGCACCGCAGCTTGCGGCCACAATGGTTCGCCATCGGTGTTGAAGCGCATGGCCCTTGTGGTGTCGCCTTGGTAGATGGTCGAACCGGTCACGAACGCGATCATCAGTGAACCATCCGGCATCAGCAGCGCGCTGGGCTGGTTCACGCTTCGGCCAGGTTGGTCCCAAAGCAGTTGTCCGTTCGCGGTCCACAGCGCGTTTCCTTCGCTGTCGAAGTGCTGACCGAAGAGTTGCGCGCGGTCCACGTTGTTACGCAGGTCGCTCCAGACGGCATAGTAGCCGCTATCGGCATCGGCAATGGCTACAAGGTTGCGCTGGGCGTTGGCCGCGTTGCAGACTGGCATTGGCGCCGCGGGGTCGGTGCTCCATTGGGCAAAGGTTCCAGCGTGGATCAGGATGGCTATCATCACTGAACCCAGGCGGATCTCGGTCGTGTTCATGGCGCGAAGCAACGATGGACCAACTACGAGGGAAAGGCCTCTTGAGCGAGCGGTCGGGGTGTTGAGGGAGTGGCTCAGGGAATGACGAATCGCGCGTTGGAAATGGCTCCATCCGTGAACACGGCAATGGCGCAGTACGTGCCAGGATCCGCGTCGTGGATCGGGATCAGCTTGGCGAGATGAGCGTCCCATGACCTGCGCAAGACGATCCTTCCACTGGCGTCGATGATCATTAGTTCTGTCGGTAGAGGACCCGCTTCACCAAACAAGCTCAACTCCACATGTTCACCAATTGATCGCACCTTGAGTTGGGCGCGAGGTGATGGGTCGGGGGCCTGAAGCGTTGCTCCCAGCGGTACAAGGGAATAGTGCAGGTGATAGAGAAACGCATCGCTACTCCCACCGCCGTAGAGGGTCTGATGGACCATGGGGGCATTGATCGCGATGGGATAGGTGGTTGTGCCCGTGACCATCATGCCATGTGGGTTGGCGGATACCGCACAGTTGGTGGTCGCCAAGGCCAGGTTGGGCTGATAGTAAAGCGTTCCACCAGTGCTGAAATCGAGGCAGAACGATTGGCCAGGCGAATTGAGATCGTGCAGGTGCTGGATGCCTCCGAGTGCGATGTGGCCGTTCTCCGTGCCATCCACGGATGTGAGCTGGTCATTGAGCGATGTGCCGTGATATGAACCCCATGACCTTGAGCCATTGCTGGTGTTGAAGACAGCAACGAAACCATCGCTCATACCACCGGCGAATGAGGTCTGGTGCGCACCTGTCGAAGCGATGCCCCAATTGGAATCGGTCCGGCCGCAGATCGCCACCCTCGATAGACCCGCGTAGGCCAGGTCAAGCACGATGTCGTTACCACTGCCACCGAAGTACGTACCCCAGACCCGCAGCCCGTTCAAGGCGTTGTAGTTGATTAGATAGGCGTCAGCGCCACCGTTGAATGTACCGTCGTGTCGACCTAGCGTGTTGGTGGCTATCCCTGAGGTGTTGTATGTGGTGCCCGTAACGGCCAAACGGTCGTTCCCGATGAAGGCTACTCCGCTTGGAAGTCCGCCCATCCAGGGGGCGTTCCCAACGTAGGTCGCCCAGAGCCGTTGGCCACTCCCGGAGAGTACGGCGAGGAGATCGTGCCCGGCCGTCGGGTTCTCCGTCCCTGGCGTGGCGATGCCTGCTATCGATGTGCTCCAGCCTGTGATCGCGATACGACCGTCCGGTGCGATCGAAACGGCCCTTATCTCTTCTTGGTTCGGGAAGTTACCGGTACCAGCGTAGTAGGTTCCCCAGATCCTCGTTCCGTTGGGGTTGAAAAGGATGACGAAACCATCATAGTTGTCCGTCGCGTTGCTCTGGAACGTACCTGGGGTGGCGATACCGGAGGTCGAGCTAGTGTACCCGACCACGGCGAGCACACCGACCTGGCTGGAAGCGATATCGTTGGCGATGTCGGTCGAAGCACCACCGAAATAGGTGCCCCACAGCCGTGTGCCAGCCTCATTCATTTTGACGATGAACCCGTCCGAGGATTGGTTGTAGGTCGCGTCGAACGAGCCGGCCGTGGCCATGTTCATGGCGGAGTTGGTATGACCTGTGACATAGGCATTGTTGCTGCCGTCCAATGCCGTACCTGTGCCAACATCGATGCCTGCGCCACCATAGTAGGTTCCCCATATGATCGGAGATGGGTCGATCACAAGCACGCTGCCTTCGGTCCTCTCTTCGGTCCGGAAACCGAATGTTCCATCTCTGCCGATCGCATAGCCTACATTGATGAGGGACTTCTTCCAATCTTCCTCCACCCAACTCTCGGGTATGGACTCTTCAAGTTCCCCGTCCGCCCAGGAGATCACCATGCTGCCTTTCAAACTCTCCCGGATCTCCGAGCCTTCCACGCTGAAACGTACATCGGACAGGTTGCCATTCGGCCTAACGATCACATCGTACTTGAATCCGTCCGCGCTCGCGTTGAATCGCACATCGATATCGGGCCACACGTCGCGGTAAGTGATGGTTGAATAAGAACGAACGAACGTTGCACCTGCTTCACCCGTCACGTCGGTGTAGTAGTTCGTGTAGTCCTCGCTCTCACCTTCGCGAAGGATCTCCGCTCCGGGGTTGCCGTTCACGAAGCGCAGGTCGATGCGGTGGAACCGGTAGGTGGTCGGGATCGGTCCCGGGATCGGCCGCCCCATTTCATCAATGCCATGAGCGGGATCCCCAACGGTGGGGCCTCCTTCACCTTCTTCCATTGTATAGGTATCGTACGCGAACCCATTGTTCGTCAGATGAACGTTCATACCCACACCATTGAACAGGTACAGCACCGAAGGGTTCGGCTTGCGGAACTGATCGTGGATCTGACCCTTGTTCTCAGTGAAGCCCGTGGGGCCGATCCCTGCGAACAGGGAGAAAGTGGCCAGTAGGTTGAACAGAATGATGAGCGTGCGCATGGCAGGTTGAATTGGCGTGGATCGGATCAGCATCCGATCTGCACGAGATGATCATTTCCGAGGCATTTCCATCAATGCGAGGGCAGCGGCTCAAGGGATCACGAATCGGCCCCAGGACCGTTCTCCTTCGTTCGATCGGAGCACAGCCAAGTATGTTCCAGGAGGCAGGGTCGCGTCCAATTCCATCGCTGCGGCTTCGGTAGGCCAAGTAGTGGTCAACACTTCGCGTCCCATGGCATCGAAAAGTCCGAGCATTCCGCTTCCGTCCAGCGCCTGCTGGCCCTCCTCGTGGGACAGTTTGATATGCCCATGGCAAAGCGTTGCCCGCAGCAAGTTCGTCCGTTGATCGAATTCCGGCGATGCTCCCATAGCGGCCGGTGACAACCCCAATTTGATCAACCCGGCATCCGTTCCACCGACCGATACGGTCTGGTGGGCACCAGGGGTCGGGAAGGAAGGTAGGGTGGTGGTCAGGCATACAGTGGCCAGAAGCGTGGACCCTTTCATGCTCACACTCGTTTGGTCATTGTAACCTTGGGTCAACAGATCCAACTGGCCATCAGGAATTCCTGCGTTCGTGTAACACAGCAGGAATTTCCGTGAGCTGACCGCCGGGTTCGCAAAAGGGCGTTGCACCCCGGCGACGTGGAATGTGCCGTTGTTGGCAGCGGCGATCGACTTGAAGGTCTCCTGTTGTGACCCAGTGCCGTAATAGGTTCCCCATGTGCGGACGCCGTTGGCTACAGTAAAGGATGCGAGGAATCCGTCGCGATATTCGTTGAGAACGGATTGTGTTGAACCCGCAGTGGCTATGCCAGTTGACGAGGTTGTGGTTCCTGCGATGACGACTTGGTTCAATCCTACATAAGCGATGGCGTTCGCGACGTCATCGTAGCTCCCACCATAATAGGAGCACCAGGTCTTTTGTCCATTCTCGGCATACCGCGCGATGAAGGCGTCCGACCCTGAGTTGTAGGTCAGATCATGCACGCCCGGCCATGACTTGGATATGCCACTGTTGGACTTGGTGAAGCCCGTCACGGCCACGGAATTCGAGCCCACATGGCATATATCGTTCACGGAGTCGGCTCCTGGCCCGCCCAAGTATGTGCACCACAATTTGACACCCGCTGTCGTCATCCGGCCAAGGAAGCCGTCTTGCTCACCACCGTAGCTATTGTCCGCTGCGCCAGCGCCAGTGATGTTGTTCGTTGAACCGGTGTTGCCACAGAAGGAAAGGTTGTTGTCAGGCCCTATGGCCAACGATAGGATGTGATCGTCGCCGTTGCCACCGTAGTAGGTGCTCCAGATCAGTTGTCCCGCATCATTGAATTGTGCAATGAAACCATCCACAGCTTCTGCATGGATGTACTGGTATACCCCGGCATAGTCGGGGTAGGAGACGCCCGAGGTCGAATTGGTATGGCCTCCGACATAGGTGATGCCATTGGCACCGACGGCGATGCTCGTAGTGATGTCCGAGCCAGCTCCACCTAGGAAGGTGCCGTATTGCCTGATCCCGGCCGAATTGAATTTGACGAGGTAGGCATCCTGTGAGGCGCTGTAGGTGGCATCGTATGCACCCGCCGTGGCGATGAACGAGGCGCTTGTGGTATGCCCTGCGAGGTAGACATTGTCAAGCGCATCCATGCCGGTCTCGATGGCGATATCCGTCCCGCTGCCACCATACAACGTGGCCCATTCCACAGTGGGTGTGGGGTCGATCACCAGTGTACCCTCGCCCTGCTCCATGGCGTTGAAACCGAACGTTCCGTCATCCTCGATCGCATACGTGATGTGTGTCTGACTGCGCCTACCTCCCTGTTCGAACCAACTAGCGGGGATGGATTCTTCCAACGCCCCACCAGCCCATGCGAAAAGAAGCCGCCCCTTCGCCCCTTCGTTGAGTTCAGCGCCATCCACTTGGAACCTCACGGTACTCACTTCACCACCTGGATGCACGATCACATCGTATTTGAAGCCATCCTCACCAATGTTGAAACGCACATCGATATGGGGCCAGACGTTCCGATACGTTACGGTGGAATATGACCGGACGTTGGTGACTCCTCCGGCACCGGTCATGTCGGTGTAGTAATTGCTGTAGTCCTCATGCTCGCCTTCAGAAATGATCTTGTGATCACCAGAGGCAGTGACGAAGCGTAGGTCGATGCGATGGAAGTTGTAGGTCGACTTCACGCGCTCTGTGCGCATTCCCTCGCTCCGTGACCATTCCCGATCCGTCTCGTGTTCGAGTTCATTCACGGTGTAGGTGTCATAGGCGAAGCCGTCCTTCCGCAATTGAACGTTCATGCCCGGGCTATTGTAGAGGTACAGTACATCCGGATTGGGCTTCCGGAACTGATCGTGGATCTGGCCTTTGTTCACAACGAATCCATCACCGGAGGCGATCAGCGAGAATGCGCTGATGATGGAGAGGAGGGTGGGTAGCGTGCGCATGGGTTTGGCGTAGGTCCAACAAAGCAGCGCCGCCGATCGATCGATCCCTAAGGACGTCGAGCCGGCGGCGCAATGGATGAGGGAACGGTTCAGGGTATGACGAAACGCATGGTCTTTCGAGCATCTAGCGGTCCATCCAGCATTACGATGTGTACACCCGGCCGTAGACCCAATGAAAGATCAACCACGAGCTCATCACGATCGAGGGACCGTTCCAGGACAATACGGCCCTGCATGTCCCAGACCGTTATTTGAGTGAATACCGGTTCTTGGTCGCCACGAAGCTGGATGATCGGTGAAGCTGATGTCGCGTCGTGGATCGTGTCCATCTTTGATGTGGAATGGTCATCCTCCGTTCTTGGTAATATGCCCAAGGGCACTAACGCATAGTGCAGGCGGAAGAGGAACCCATCGCCGCCACCACCGCCATGGACTGGTTGATGCACGCTCGGAAACCGTCCCCTCCTGCATATGCGGTCATGCCGGCAGCCACCAGCAGGTCCACATTCGCAGCCACCGTGCAATGGGTCGCTTGCGTGGTCAATCCGGGTTCGTAGTAGAGCACGCCATCATTTCGGTAGTCGGCAACGAAAGCGCCGGTCCCGAACCCTTGCGAAAGGCCACCAACACAGAAGTGTCCGTTGTTGGTCGCAGCAAGCGAACGGAGTTCCTCGGAAAGGCCGGTCCCATGATAACTACCCCATACGCGTGAACCATTGGAGATGGTGAAAACAGCAACGAATCCATCTTTGCCTCCGCCACCATGGGTTCCCTGCTGAGCGCCTGGGGCACTCATGGCGTTAGTGGAAGATGTATGCCCACAGATGGCAACTTGATTCAGTCAATATGGTCGACGTCATTAGGCCGTGTCGTAACCCCGAGCCTCCGTAGCAGGTACACCACACCTTGGCGCCGGTCATATCATATCGTGCGAGATAACCATCCAAGCCGCCTCCGGAAAACGATCAGCTGGCGCCCAGCAGTATTGGTCGCGATACCGGTCACTCCCTCAGTTGAACCAGTGACAAGCGAGGCCGGTCGTACCTATGAACGCGATGCCTCTCGCGTCATCGTGGGTACCTTCGTTGCCGCCCAGATAGGTGCCCCAGAGGCGTGATCCGCTCCATGTGAACGATCCGATGAACGCATCGCCACCTCCGTTCCATGATGGGTCTGCTGTTCCCGGTGTGCCCAATGCATCCGGCGAAATGGCATAACCACAGACAGCGATGTGGCCGGCTGTGGAAACACTCACGGCATACAATTGGTCCGACTGGGATCCCCATAATAGGTGCTCCAAACGCGTGTGCCAGCCGAACTGAAACGAGCGATGAAGCCATCGGTGGATTGGGCGAGACCAAGTGCAGGTTGGAAAGCACCTGCACTGGCGATCCCCGATAGGGACGCGGTAGTCCCCACGATGACCACGTCCCCGTTGGGGCCCAAGGCGACGCTGTTCCCTTCATCCTTGCCAAGGCCTCCGAAATAGGTGCTCCAAGCGCGAGCACCATTGGGGTCGAACTTGACCAAGTAGGCGTCGCCGCCTGTATTGTAGCTGATGTCGAACGCGCCCGAAGTGGCCATGTTGAAGAAGGAGGTGGTGTACCCAGTGACCAAGCTGAACTGGTCAGTGCCCAACGCGACCGCCCGGGATTCGTCGAGCCCCGCACTTCCCAGATACGTACCCCAAATGATCGGACTCGGGTCGATCACCAAGGTGCCGCTGATCGACCGGTCCACCGCGAATCCAAAGCGGTCGCTCCCCTCCATGCGATACCGCGCGTTCACCCGTTCCTTGCGGCGGCCCTGTTCCATCCAGCTATCGGGTATCAGCTCCTCCAGTGAACCACTTCCCCAGTCGAGGACCAGCCTGCCCTTCTGACTTTCGCTGATCGCAGCACCCTCCACCTTGAACCGTGCATCGTTCAGATCACCACCTGGATGCACGATCACATCATACTTGAAGCCATCCTCACCGCTGTTGAAACGCACATCGATCTTCGGCCACACGTCGTGGTAGGTGACGGTGGAGTAGGAGCGGACGAATGTGGCACCGGCCTCGCCGGTCACATCGGTGTAGTAGTTGGTGTAGTCCTCGCTTTCGCCTTGCTGAACGATCGTTGCCTGCGGGTCCCCGTTCACAAAGTGGATGTCGATGCGGTGGAAGTCGTAGGTGATCGGGGCGGTATCCGTATCCATACCCACTTGCAAGTCCTTCACACGCGCACGCTCCAACCCTTGCGTCCTTTCCTCCTCACGCACTGAATAGGTGTCGTACGAGAACCCGCACTTACGTAGCTGTACATTCATCCCGGGGCCATTGTAGAGGTACTGTACGGCTTGGTTCGGCCTTCCGAACTGGTCGTGGACCTGCCCTTTGTTGGCGATGAACCCTGCTCGCTGGTCCTGGTGGGAAGCGTCAAAGGCAACGGCAGCGAAGGGCAGAAGGGCGAGAGAAACAATGGCCAGGCCGAGGGAGATGTTGAGGATGGTGCGTTCGTGTTTCATCGCTTCCGGGGTTGGAAACACGAAACAGGTCCAAACCAGGACCGAACGAAAGCGGTTCCGAGCGAGCGGTGCGAGCAACGAGTGAACGGCTCAGGAGGCCAATGCCCGCAATACCTCTTCCCGTTTCCGTCGACTCACTTCAAGCCGTGCTTGGTTCTTGAGCACCACATGCCCATCGTCGAGGTGCGTGATCTGTGCCTTGTTGACCAAGGTGCTCCGATGGACACGCAGGAAGCCCAACGGCAACAGCATGTCCTCATAATCCTTCAGCGTACGAGCGCTCACGAACCTGCGGCCGTCCAGGGTATGGAGTTCCGTGTAGTTGTCGTCCGCGGTGCAATGGCTCAGTTCAGCGGGGGGCACGAAGTAGGTGCGGTCCCCGGTGGTGAGCGTCAGCTTCATGTGCTGCTCATCGGCTTGGCGGATGTTCTCCAGGAACTGTTCCTGTGCGACCTTCCTATCGAGGGATGGGTGGCGCTCTCCATAACGCTGCATTGCCGCATCAAGCTCGTCCGGTTGTACCGGCTTCAATAGGTAGTCCAGGGCACTGAAGCGGATGGCTTGGATCGCATAACGCTGGAAGCCGGTGCAGAAGATGACCTCGTAGGGCCAGTTGCCCAGCCGTAGCAACAGGTCGAAGCCACTGCCGCCGGGCATCTCCACGTCGAGGAACAGCAGGTCGGGTGCTTGTAAGGTGATGAGCTCTTGTGCATCAGTAATGGTTCCCGCTTCACCGATCACCGTTACTTCCGGATGCACGGCCAGCAGCGAACGCAGGTAGTCCCTGTTCGACGCATCATCATCCACGATCAAGGCCTTGATCATTCCTGTCCGCTGGACCGGCAAGATAGCGGACCCAACGCCTTACAGCAGCAGGGTGACACGCGTGCCGATCGGTGCCCCGCCGCTATCGTGCAGGTCCTCCACCCGAACAGCTCGTTCACCGCCCAACCTTCTGGTCAGCAGCAGGAGTCGCTCGCGCGTAAGTTGCATGCCAAGTGATCGATGGTCCTTGGTGGTATGCGTCGAGGTACCTGTAGCCTGCCGTCCAACTCCATTGTCGGTGATCGTGCAGCACACCCGTTCCCCGGCGCGTTGGAACCGGACTTCCAACCTCCGTTCTCCCTCCTTGCCTGAAAGCCCATGCAGCACGGCATTCTCCACGAAGGGTTGGACGATCAAGGCGGGAACCTCCGCCTCCTCGTCCAGTAGTTCCGGATCGATGTCCACGACGAAGGTCAATCCTTCCAAGCGTACGGATTCCAACTTCAAGTACTGCCTGAGGAAGTCGGCCTCAGCCTCCACCGCCACCCTGTCATCCACACTATGGTCAAGGACCTGGCGCAGCAGACGCGCGAAACCCTGCAAATAGGCCAGGGCTTCAAGTTGCTTTCCGGCCTGTGTCATTCGTGCCGCGCTCGTCAGGCTGTTGTAGATGAAGTGCGGGTTCATCTGGCTGCGCAACAACTTCAACTCGAGCAGTCCGTTGATCTCCGTGATCTCCTGATTGCTGGCCGCGAGCTTCTTGTTCAGCCCCTCCAACAAGCCCGCGTGACGCCGTTTCTCCCGGTAGTTATGGAAGAAGAGCAGCGCGGCTGTCAACGCCAGCAACGCTATCACACCGATGCCGACCAACCGTTGCTGGTTCCGCCGGATGCGTTCGGCCTGTTCCCTGTTCTGAGCGCGTAACACCGCGTTGTCCCTTTCCTTCCGTTCGGTGTCGAATGTGGTGCGCAGGCGTGCGAGCTCCCGTTGCGTGTCGGCACCCTGCAGGCTGTCCTTCAGTGCCAGGTAGCGCTCCATGTGGCTGAATACGCCATCGGCGTTACCCTGTGCACGGGCCAACTGAGCCAGGCTGTACGCGTAGTTCATCATCAGCTCGCTGTCCCCGGTGCCCAAGGCCAGCGCTTCGCCTGTGCGCAGTGCCTCGGCGGCTTCGTCCATATGCCCCATGCGTAGGTGCAGGGCACCCAAGCTGCGCAGCACATAGGAAAGGTCGGTGGTGCTGTGCAGGGTGTCGTAGTGGGCGCGTGCGGTGCGGTAGGCGTTCAGCGCAGCGGCAGGGTCGCGGGGGGCCAGCAGGTCGCCGGTGTTCTCCGCCGTAATGCCCAGGCCCTGATGATCACGTAGTGTGGTGAAGATGGCCGCTGCTTCCGCCATGCGTTCCAGTGCGCGGGCCGTGTCGCCTTGCTCTCGGTAGGTGTTTCCGATGGCGACCGCGCAATTGGCCTGTTTGTTCGTGCGACCCAGCGCACGTTCCAAGGCCGCCGACCGCTCCAGGAATTCCAGGGCCTGCGGTATGTCTCCTGTTTTCCGGTAAGCGATACCGATGGAGTACAGGAGTATGGAAGTGCTCGCACTGTCCCCGGCTTGCTCGCTGGAGCGCAGGGCATCCAGGAAATGCTTCAAGGCCCCCACCTGATCGCCGCGTTTCTCGGCCACCCAGCCTTTGTTGCTCAAGGTCACAGCGACGTGCTCGGGCCGACCGGCCTTGCGGAACAGCGCCAACGCCCGGTCCAAATGGACATCCGCACTATCCAACCGTCCTTGTCCAGCATCCAACCAACCGAGGTTGTTGTGGGCATCGCCGATGGCACGTTGGTTTCCAATGGAGGTGGCCAAGGCCAGCGCTTGTTCGCCACAGAGGCGGGCACTGTCAGGGTTTGCGTGGATCAGGTTGAAGCAAAGACGAGCGAGCGCATCTGCGCGCAGGGTATCGTTGGTGGCACGTGCCAGCTCGGTGCGGATGCCGGGTACAAGCGATGCGTCCTGGCCGGATGCGACGATCGCAAGGGCAAGCACAAGTGTGGAACACAGGGAACGCATGGGGTATGAAACAGAAAAGGCCATCCGAAGATGACCCTTTTTTGCGGACCGGACGGGACTCGAACCCGCGACCTCCGCCGTGACAGGGCGGCATTCTAACCAGCTGAACTACCGGTCCGTACAGCGACGCTTTCCAGCAGCGCGGGTGCAAATGTAGGGCTACGACGGGAACCTGCAAACGAGGGTTGAAAAATTCCGTTCCTGACCAACGAGGCCGGTGCCACCCTTCAGGTCTTTCCTAGCGGAGCGGAGCCTACTTTTATCCGATGATCAAATGGGCAGTTGTATTCGCCTTCTTGCCGGTTCCCGCCATTGCACAGCACGTTCAGAACGGCGGATTCGAGATGATGCCGGATACCGGCTCCTTTCGACCCCTGTTCTGGTATGTCAGCGATGGTCTTCTGGTGCAGCCTTCAACGGAACAGCCTGTTGAAGGTGTGCGATCACTGTATCTCCACGGCAACTTCACCCCAAGCGCCCCTGGCCACCTCGTTCATAACGATACGAGCCGCTACACAGGGCTCCATAAGCTGCGGGTCTCGGTCAAGGTCAAGGTCGATAGCGGAGAAGCAGGGGTGGAGTTGTTCGCCTATTCCACCACGGATGAAGGGGGCACCTTGAATTACCAGGTCGCCAGGCCACAAGGCGTTTCCCAGCACCCGGGATGGGAAGAACTTGTGCTGACCTGCTGGGTCAATGAACAGGTACGCAGCCTCCGCATCGGGCTCCAGCTGAAAAGCACGGTGGACCTGCTTGTTGATGACTTCAGTGTGCAGGAACTGCCTCGAAAGGACACTCCGGTCGCGTCTGAACTGCTGAACTATTCGGATGAAGTGCTCGCGTTGATCACGGAACATTCCCTGTACCGGAGCACCCTCGATACGGCTGTGCTCCGTGACGAGCTGTTGCAGCTGCTCGCGGATGGGCGCACGACGGACGACTTCCAACAAGTGGCCAACTTCTTCCTGAAGACCATTGATAAACACAGCTTCTACTGGAGCAAGGCTGAAGTGGAGGCTTGGCGTGGAACGGATACGGATGATGATGCGATGTCGGGCTCGGAGGAGGCCTTCGACTTTCCCGTCACCACCGGCCACTTGATCGGTGAGGATGTGGCTTACCTGAACATGCCGCCTTTCAATTCAGGGAACGCGGCATGGGATACCCACTTCGCCGATACGCTGCACGGACTGATACGCACCTTGGACCGTCCCGGACTGAAAGGATGGGTGCTGGACCTTCGTGGGAACCAAGGTGGTAATTGCTGGCCGATGCTGGCGGGTATCGGTCCTGTGCTGGGCAATGGGGTATGCGGGTATTTCGGAGCGGGCGAGGACCGATCCCATTGGTCCTATGGCGAGGGGCGTAGTTCGATGGACGATACCGTCCAATGTGCCATTTCACGGTCCCCATACACCTTGCATGCACCCGATCCGCGCGTTGCGGTGCTCACCGGACCTGCCACTGCCAGTTCCGGTGAGGTGGTCGCTGTGGCTTTCCGTGGCCGACACGGAGCACGCAGCTTCGGGTCAGCGACCGCGGGTTATTCCACCTCCAATACCAACTTCGAGCTCAGTGATGGTGCCATGCTCTTCCTTGCCACCTCGGTCTATGTGGACCGCGCACTGAACCCATACGGCGGCGCAGTGCCACCCGACGAGGTGGTGCCGAAAAGTGCAGAAGGAGATGCCACCCTGGACCGCGCTGTGCAATGGCTGCGCGGTGAGTGATCCTAGTACATCCGCGATCGTTTGTTCAAGAACTGCATCAGAATGGGCTCGAAGCCTGCGTGGATATCGGCCTCCACCAGGTCGATGCGATACTGACCGCATTTCAATTTCAGTCGATGCCAACGGGCTTCCATGGCAGCGCGGTAGGCTTCGCGCACCTCAGCAGGGTGGGCCTTCACCTCCTGTCCGGTCTCCACATCCACGAACGTGTAGGGGCGGTCCTGGAGGTCCAGTTCCAACTCATGCTTCCGGTCCACCACATGGAACAGGATGATGTCGTGTTTGTTGAAGCGTAGGTGCTGGAGCGCGTCGAAGATGGCATCCTCCTCATCCGTGCCGTCCAACATGTCGCTCAGGATGACCACCAGGCTGCGCCGATGTGCCCGTTGAGCGATGTCATGGAGCGCCTTCACCAGTCGAGTGCCCTGCCCTCGAGCCGGTGCCGTTGAAGCCAGAACGGTCTCCAAATGGTCCATCAAATGACGGAGGTGCGTGGCATTGCTGCGAGCACGCTCGGCCACCTTCACCGCATCGCTGAAGATGGTCAGGCCCACAGCATCGCGCTGCTTGCGAAGCAATTGAATGAAGGCCGCCGCCGCATGCACCCCGAACTCCACCTTGTTGAACCCTTGCACACGATCCTTGTCCGGGAAGTACATGGAACTGGAGCAGTCCAACACCAACTCGCAGCGGAGGTTGGTCTCCTCCTCGTAACGCTTCACGAAGAGCTTATCGGTGCGGGCGAACAGTTTCCAGTCGATGTGGCGAGTGCTCTCTCCACTGTTGTAGGCACGGTGCTCCGCGAATTCCACGCTGAAGCCATGGAACGGGCTCTTGTGCAAACCTGCGAGAAATCCCTCCACCACCTGCCGTGCCTTGAACTCAAGGGCGCTCAGCGCTTGGAGGTGTTGCTGTTGGATGGGCATCTGAGGAACAAAGGTCGGCGATCGCCACCACTATGCGGCCGGCGCATTGCCAGGCAGGTTGAAAAGGCCTGAGTCGCTTATGCTCGCCTCATTATGCGCGCCGCTTCTGTCCTTATGGGCCTCAGGGTCGCTTTCGATGATGGCTTCGGCCAGTCGCAGGAACTCATTGGCCTTCTTGAAATGAGGTGGAGCTGCGATCGGCTGCCCCATGTTCAGTGAATTACCCACGGGGTTCGATGGACACTGATCAGCGTGCCGTGTGCTGACCCAAAAAGCGGACCCCGCACGACCATCGGTCATGCGGGGTCCCCATCGGTTCGGATGTGTATCAGGCCAACTGCCCGTCCAGCTTCTGTGCCAGTTGGCTCTTGGGGACGGCACCTACTGCACGGTCCACGATCTCGCCGTTCTTGAACACGAGCAGAGTGGGGATGCTGCGGATGCCGTACTTCATGCTGATGGCGGCGTTGTTGTCCACGTTCAGCTTGCCGACAACGGCCTTGCCTTCGTACTCTTTGCTGAGTTCCTCCACCACGGGACCTACCATCCGGCAGGGTCCGCACCATTCGGCCCAAAAGTCGACCAGTACGGGCTTGTCGCTCTTCAGGACGAGTTCTTCGAAATTGCTATCGGTGAATTCGAGTGCCATGGCTTGGTTGCGCTTACACGCTGGTTGGTTGCAAGTTGATGTTCGATGCCGAGGGTCGTACGCTCGAATTGGTGCCTCGACTTCCGACCTTGAGCTGGTGCGCAAAGGTACCCTACCTAGCCAAATTCCTTGCCATGGAAAGTTGTCTGCCGATCCGTCAGGCTTCCAAGCGAGGCATTATCGATCGTAAGGTGCGATGTGAAGGCCATAGGACCTGCGAAAGTGTAAGTCTCCAAGACCTTGAGGTAACCCGCCAGGGCGGTTCACGATCTAGTTCAAGGTCCACTTGACCTCTGCCAGACCGTCCAGCCCGCGCACCAACTCCTCGCTAAGGGTCACTTGTAACACCTTGCTGGCAGCCTCCACCGTGGTATTGGTCGAAGGGCTGTTCAAGATCACATTCACTTTGCATTTACCCGGCGCTGCCTGTAGCAGGGAACCAAGCTCCCGGACCGACACTTCGCTCATCCGGTCGGCGTCCACCATCAAGTTCAATTTGGTGATGTACTTCTCCCGCGCATCGCCCAGAAGGTCGATGTTGTAGACCTTCAGTTCCATCTGGCCCTCGTCACGCCCCCACGTACGCGCCATGGCTTTCCCTTTCACCAAGAGCAAAGCGCCGGTCTGCAGGTAGAGCTTGAACTTCATGTAGTCCTCGCTGAAGAACATGAATTCGTGGGTGCCGTGGTGGTCCTCCAAGGAAAGGCTTCCGAAAGGCTTGCCGCTCTTGGCGATGCGGTGTTCGGCCTTGGTGACGATCCCCGCGAAGGTGAGGTCGCGACCCGACAACCTGTCCAAGTCCTTCAGATCGGGCAGGGTGGTGTTGCACAAGTATTTGATCTCCAGCCGATGATCGTCCAAGGGGTGACCGCTCAGGTAGAAGCCGATGACCTCCTTCTCGTAGTGGAGTTGTTCCAACGCGCTCCATGGATCGATGGCCGGCAGGGTGGGCTCGGGTATGCCTGCCGCATCGTCAGCTTCACCGAACATGTTCACCTGTGCGCTGTCCGCCCCGTCCTGGTTCTGTTGTCCATAACGCACCAAGGTCTCCATGAAGGTAGGCTTCCCTTCGCCTGCACTGTGGAAGTAATGTGCACGGGGACTCCTGGGGGATCCATCGACGGCACGGGCATAGGCCAGGCTTTCCAAAGCCTTGCGGTTGGCACTGCGCAGGTTCACACGCCGCATCAGGTCATAGATGCTCATGAATGGCCCGCGTTCGCTCTTTCGTTCGTTGACAATGGCCTCCACCGCCGCTTCTCCCACACCCTTCACCGCGCCGAGTCCGAAGCGGATCTGCCCCTGCTTGTTCACGCTGAACTGCAACTGGCTCTCGTTCACATCAGGACCCAGCACGGAGATGCCCATACGCCGGCATTCCTCCATGAAGAAGGTGATCTTGTCGATGCTGCCCTGCGAGTGGGTGAGCACGCTGGCCATGTACTCGCTGGGGTAGTTGGCCTTCAGCCACGCGGTCTGGTAGGCCACAAAGGCGTAGCACGTGCTGTGGCTCTTGTTGAAGGCATACTGCGCGAAGGCCTCCCAGTCGGTCCAGATCTTCTCGCACACCTTGGCATCGAAGCCTCGCTCGGCGGTCCCTTCCAGGAACTTGCCTTTCATCTTGTCCAGCGTGGCGCGGTCCTTCTTGCCCATCGCCTTCCGCAGCACGTCCGCGTCGCCCTTGGTGAAGCCCGCGAGCTTCTGGCTCAGCAACATCACCTGCTCCTGGTACACCGTTACCCCGTAGGTCTCCTTCAGCAATTCCTCCATCTCGGGGAGATCGTATACGATCCGTTCCAGACCGTGCTTCCGCTTGATGAAGGTGGGGATGTATTCCAAGGGCCCCGGACGGTACAGGGCGTTCATGGCGATCAGGTCGCCGAATTGGTCGGCCTTCAGTTCACGCAGGTACTTCTGCATGCCCGCGCTTTCGAACTGGAAGGTGCCGTTGGTCTCGGCGCGCTGGTAGAGCGCGTAGGTCTTCGGGTCGTCCAGCGGAATGCCGTCGATGTCGATCCGGATGCCGTGGTTCGCATCGATCATGCGTAGTGCATCGCGGATGATGGTGAGCGTCTTCAGCCCTAGGAAGTCCATCTTGATCACCCCGGCGTCCTCGATCACCTTGCCATCGAACTGGGTGATCAGCATGGGCGAATCCTTGCTGGTGCACACCGGGATGTATTCCGTGAGATCGCTTGGAGCGATGATCAGCCCTGCCGCGTGGATCCCTACTCCGCGCACGCTGCCTTCCAGCTTTTCGGCTTCGCGAAGCACATCGGCGGTGAGTTCACCGCTTTCGAGGATCTCGCGCAGTTGTTTCGTCGCAGCGATCTCCTCGCTGCTGAAGTTCTCCTTCTGTTTCAGGCTGCCTTCTCCGTCCAACGGCGCGCGCAGGATCCGGCCTAGTTCGATGCCCGGTCGTTCCGGGATCAACTTGGCGAGCCGGTCGGCCTCTTGCAGGGGGAGGTCCAACACCCGGGATACATCGCGGATGCTGCTCTTCGCCGCCATGCTGCCGTAGGTCACGATCTGCGCCACTTGGTTCTGGCCGTACTTCTCCACCACGTAGTCGATCACCTTTTGGCGGCCTTCGTCGTCGAAGTCCGTATCCACATCGGGCATGCTCTTGCGATCCGGGTTCAGGAAGCGCTCGAACAGCAGGTCGTATTTGATGGGGTCGATGTTGGTGATGCCGATGCAATAGGCCACCGCACTGCCCGCCGCACTGCCACGGCCCGGACCGATCAACACCCCGATCTTGCGACCGTGGTTGATGAAGTCCTGTACGATGAGGAAGTAGCCCGCGAAGCCCATGGTGCGGATCACGAAGAGCTCGAAGTCCAGCCGCTCCTTGATCTTCAGGTCCAGCGAATCGATGCCCGAGACCCCATCGTTGATGTACCGCTTGATGGCCCCCTGATAGGTCAGGTGCTGCAGGTAGTCGTCCTGGTTGGTGAAGCCTTCCGGTAGCTGGTAGTTGGGCAGGAGGATGTCCTTCTTCAGCTTCAAGGTCTCCACCTTGTCCACGATCAGGCCGGTGTTGTCCAAGGCCTCCGGCAGGTCGCCGAAGGTCTCGGCCATCTGGGCCTGGGTCTTGAAGAAGAACTGGTCGTTGGGGAAGCCGAAGCGCTTGTCCTTGGTGGAGGTGTCCTCGTCCGTGGCGATGGGCGTGCTCTGCTTCTCGCCGGTGTTGATGCACAGCAGGATGTCGTGCGCGTTGCTGTCCTCGCGGTCGGTGTAGTGGCTGTCGTTGCTGGCGATGATGGGCACATTGTACTTGCGGGCCCATTGCACCAGCACGGCGTTCACCTTGTCCTGTTCGGGAATGCCGTGGCGCTGCAGCTCGATGTAGTAGTCCTCGCCGAAGAGGTCCAACCACCACTTGAACTCGGTTTCGGCAGCGGAGAGGTCGCCATCACCGGCGCGCATGATGGCCTGCGGCACACTGGCCCCCAGGCAGCAGGTGGTGGCGATCAGTCCCTCGTGGTACTTCACGATCAGCTCCTTGTCGATGCGCGGATACTTGCTGTAGAACCCGTCCATGAAGCCCAGTGAGCAGAGCTTACTGAGGTTCTTGTAGCCTTCCGCGTTCTTGGCCAGCATCAGCTGGTGGAAGCGCTTGTCCTTGTCGTCGCGGGTGAAGGTCTTCTTGAAGCGATCGGCCACCACATAGAACTCGCAGCCCACAATGGGCTTCACCTTGGGCGTGCCGTCATCGTTCTTGTGCTTGCCCGCTTCGGCCACGAACTTGAAGGCCCCGAACATGTTGCCGTGGTCGGTGATGGCCAGCGCGGGCTGGCCGTCCTTCGCCGCTTTCTTGAAGAGCGAAGGGATGCTGGCGGCCCCGTCGAGGAGCGAGAATTGGGTGTGGACGTGAAGGTGCGAGAACGACATCGGATGTTCGGCGGAAAGCGGAGGCCGAAGTTACCGTGCGTGGGTGGGAGGTAAGGGGATCAGTTTTCCACAGCATGTCCGTTCCCTCTGCTGCGTATGGTGTTCCGCGCATCATCTTTGTGCACATGTCGTCCACGCCGCGATCGCCCCGCAAGGAACGTATCCTTCGTTTCGCCCACTTCCTGGGAGGAGCGCTCATCGCCCTGCATGCCTTCGAGCGCTGGGAGCATGGTCATGCGACGTACATCCTCTTCGCGATCGCTGCAGTACTGTTCCTTGCACTGGCCGCCTTTCATCACAGCATCGCACAGCGCTATCCTTGGGTGGATGCGGTCTTCATTGGCATCGAGGCCCTGCTCTCCTTCACCATCATGTTCGAGTTCTTTGCGGTGGGTAAGAAGGGCCTACCGTTCATGTACCTGTTCGCAGGATGCATGCAACTATGGGCTGTCCGCGTCGCGCTGCGTCGTTCCGAACAGAAACGCGGGTCGGGTCACGGGACGGCTAGTTGAGCGACCGCACCTCCGGCTCACACCGCACCGGGAAGTTCACCGAATTGGCGATGAAGCACAGTTCATGCGCTTGATGGTGCAACACGCTCGCCTTCGATACCATGGCTTCATCGCGCACCCTCACCTCGGGGTGAAGGGTCACTTCAAGGAAACGTCCGCTGCCGTCCGATGAGGTCTCCATGGTTCCTGTCGCATGGTCCACGTAGGCGGTCACCACCACCCCGTTGATCGCACAGACATGCAGGTAGCTCATCATGTGGCATGCGCTCAATGCGGCCACGAGCAGGTCCTCCGGGTTGTGTCGCCCCGGATCGCCGCGGAACGTCGGGTCGGCTGAACCAGGCAGCTCCGGCTTGCCGTTGATGCTGATCCGATGATCACGTTTGTAGCTGCGGTAGTGGTCGGTACCGGTGCCTAGGTTGCCGGTCCACTCCATGGAGAGGGCATAGTGGTGCGTGTGCGACATGGCGCGAAGTTCCGGCATCCGCGTACCTTCACCAGCATGCAGGTGCTCCACCGCTTCTACACGGCGTTCTCCCAACGCGACTGGGCCACCATGGGCGCGTGTTACCATTCCGACGCCCGCTTCAGTGATCCGGTCTTCACCGACCTGGATGCGGCTGGGGTGCGGTCCATGTGGCGCATGCTACTTACCAGCGGCACCGACCTGCGGATCACGTTCCGCGTGCTGGAGGAGAGCGCCACCGGGGGGCGTGTGCGCTGGGAGGCGTGGTACACGTTCAGCCGCACGAAGCGTCCGGTGCATAACGTGATCGCGGCCGAGTTCACCTTGAAGGACGGGCTCATCCTCGTTCATCAGGACCGCTTCGACCTCTGGCGCTGGAGCCGACAGGCCCTCGGGTTGCCCGGACTGCTCCTGGGCTGGTCACCGATCATCGCGAACAAGGTGCGGGCCACGGCCGCACAAGCGCTTGCCAAGCACCGCCACCAGTTCCCCGCTTAACGGCCCTTCAGTTCGGTCGCCTTCAAGGCTCTGATCTCGCGCCGCTTCAGTGCGCGCGTTTCCACGTACCACGCAGGATCCACCTGGATACGTGCCTTCTTGCGGGATCGCCCGTCCACGCTGGTGGATCGCCACGTGGTATCCACAGGAATGAGGGTCGTTCCATCGCCGATACGCATCCTGACCGGGAGTTCGAGGCCAGGCACCGCGTTCGCACAGCGCATCCACAGGCGGCCTTTCACCACGGCATGTTCCAACACCGGGATCTTCGTGGTGCGCAGGTATTGATCGAAGAGCGTGGGATGCAACTGTGCGCGGGTAGTGTCGTTGTATCCGATGAGGAATGCTTCCACCTCCGCACTGGTGACCACCTTGTGCTTGAAGGTGCGGTTCATGTCCAACAGTAGGTCCTTGAACGTGCTATCGCCGACAATGTGCCGGATCATGTGAATGAGGTTGGCGCCCTTGTAGTACATGTCACCGCTGCCTTCCTCGTTCACCCCATAAGGACCGATGATGGGCACATCGTTGCGGATGTTCTTGCGCAGTCCGATGACATACTCCTGTGCGGCGTCTGGCCCCTGTTGGCACTCGGTGAAGAGGGTCTCGGTGTAGTCGGTGAAGCCCTCGTGCACCCACATGTCCGCGATGTCAGCCGTGGTGATGCTGTTGCCGAACCACTCGTGACCGCTCTCGTGGATGATGATGTAATCCCACTCCAGCCCATGTCCTGTGCCGCTCAGGTCGCTCCCGCGATAGCCGTTCACATAGTTGTTGCCATAGGCAATGGCGCTCTGGTGCTCCATGCCCAGGTGCGGCGACTCCACCAGCTTGTAGCCATCCCGGTAGAAGGGGTAGGGGCCCAGCCATTCTTCGAAGCAGCGCAGCATCTCGGGCACCTGCTTGAATTGGTCCCGCGCCTTGGCCTCGTTGCCGGCGAGCACCCAGTAGTCGCATTGAAGTGGACCATCCACACCCGTGTACACCTCGTTCCAATGGGTGTATTTGCCGATGTAAGGGATAAGGTTGTACGTGTTGATGGGATCGCTCACCTGCCATTCCCACGTGGTGGTGCCATCGCCGTTGGACGAGGTGCCGCGCAGCCGACCGTTGCCGATGGCTTGCAGGCTGTCCGCTACGGTGATGCGGAGCGTGGCACCTTCCTCCGGCTCATCGCTCTGGTGGTCCTTGCAGGGATACCACACACTGGCACCCAGGCCTTGGCAGGCCACGCTCACCCACGGGTTGCCCTGTGCGTCCTTCTTCCAGATCCAGCCGCCGTCCCAGGGCGGGTTCTTCGCTGCCTTCGGCTTGCCGTGGTAGTCGATCCATAGGGTGCCTCCCTCTTCCGGTTGGAAGTCCCGTGGAAGGTCCAACCAGATGACGTCACCCTCGCGCTTGAACGGGACCGCGGTCTTGATGGCGGTCTCACCCACAAAGCGACCATCTGGCATCGGGATGGGGCCCGGTACCCACATGTGAATGCTATCCACTTCCAAGGGTCGCTGCAGGTCGATCTGCATGCGCCTTCCAGGTGCGGTAGCCGTGAATTTGATGTACGTGCGTCCCATGATCGTGCGCTGCTCCAGGTCAGGGGTAACGGACACGGCATAGTGCCGCACATCCCACCATGCCCGTTCCTGACCGATGCTACCACGCAAGGTATCCGCCCGGGTGAAGGAGTTGCGGCCGTCGTTCAATTGGGCGGCCGTCAGCGTTCCGGTCAGGAATAGGGGTAGGAGGAGCGCGTTGCGCAACATGCGGTCAAGGTAGGTGCCGGCGCGGTGCGCTTGGTGAGCTCAGGGCTGCGCAGGGGAGGGTGTGACGGGCTGTTCCTTCGGGTGTTCCAGCATGACCACTGGAAGCTTCCGGATGCCATACTTGGCATTCAGGCTCCGTCGGCTCTCCTCGCCTTCTTCCTTGGTCCCGAAACGTAGCACGTCCAGGTCGGTCACGTTCTTCAGTTCGGGGTATTCGGCCTTGTACTGTGCGATCAATTGCGCCGTGGTGAAGGCCTCGGAGGTCTCGATCAGTGGCGTGATGTAGACCGTGGGGCCGTTCCGCCAGTTGCCGATGGCATGGCTCCAGATGACGTTCTGGGCCGATGCGGATAGGCTGCCGATGAACAGGCCGGCGAGGAGCAGTTGCTTCATGGCGTTCATGCTTCAAAGATCATACCTCTAACGCACCTCGATCTCGTCCAGGAACATCCACGCTGCACTTCCTGCACCTGGGATAGCCTTCCGGGATCTTGCCTGGGTGCTTTACGGTGATCCGGATGTAGCGTGTCCTGGTTACCAGATCGAATTTGTAGGCGTTGCGACCAACTCCGGGTCTTGCTTTCACGGAGCCTTGCGACACGAAGGTCTTGCCGTCGTTGCTCGTGCTGAACTCGACTTGCTCCGGCATGTGGATCCAACTGTAGGTCTCGTTCAAGGCACCGATCCCTGCCGTGCGAACATCCTGCTCACTGCCGAGGTCCACCGTGATGGTGACGCCCTCGCGCCAGCCCAGCCACTCGGTGTTCACACGCTTCTCCTGCGCGGTGATGCCGTCCACCAGCGTGAAGGCACCGCCGTCGTTGTAGCGCTCGTTGGGCGGGGTGCTCAAGGTGATCTTCTGGGCGGTGGCCTTGTTGAAGAAGAACCGTCGCTTGGATATGGGACCGGTGAGTCCCTCGCGCTGCAGCCAGCCATGCAGCTCGCGATCGCTGTCGATGATGACCGGTCCGGTGTAGACACCCAGTCGGGCGGTGGTTTTATCGAACGGAGGCTGCAACTCCGTCATGGAGAAGGAACCGCCCGTGGCCAATGTCATCCCCACGGCAATGCTGCCCGGCTTGGGACCCTGTCCCGGGCGGATGCTCACCTGGTACAAGCTCTTGCTCGCATTCACCTTCATCGTCTCCAACCGCGGGAACTCCCGTTCCAGCCGGGCGATGAAGTCCGCCTCGTTCCGTTTCTCCTTCGGCGTCCACAGCACTTCCGCCAATGCCAGCATCCGCGGCACGGCCATGTACTCCACGTGCTCGGGGGTGAGGATGTACTCCGTCCACACATTGCCCTGCGCACCCAGGATGTACTTGTGCTCCTCGGGCTTCAGCTCGGCGGGAATGGGCTCGTAGCTGTAGACCTTCTGCACCGTGGTATACCCGCCAATGGCCAACGGTTCGTTCGCGGGATCGCCTTGATAGTGGTCGAAGTAGCAGTGGCTGCCGGGGCTCATTACCGCATAATGCCCGCTGCGCGCCGCCGCGATACCGCCCTCGGTGCCGCGCCAGCTCATCACGGCCGCGTTCGGCGCCAGGCCACCTTCCAGGATCTCGTCCCAGCCAATGATCTTCCGGCCTTTGGCGTTCACGAACTTCTCGATGCGCTGGATGAACCAGCTCTGCAGTTCGTGCTCGTCCTTCAGGCCTTCCGCCTTTCTTGCGCGCCTGGCACTTGGAACAGGTCTTCCACGCTTCCTTGGGACACTCATCGCCGCCGATGTGGATGTACGGGCTGGGGAAGAGCTCCATCACTTCGGTGAGCACATCCTCCAGCATGTCGAAGGTGCTGTCGTTGCCAGCGCAGAACACGTCCTCGAACACGCCCCAGCCTTTCTGTACCTCATAGGGTCCGCCCGTGCAGCCCAGATGTGGGTAGGCCGCCAAGGCTGCCATGGCATGCCCCGGCATCTCGATCTCCGGCACCACGTTGATGTGCCGTGCTGCCGCGTAGGCCACCACCTCGCGGATCTCGTCCTGCGTGTAGAAGCCGCCGTAGGGGATGCTGTCGTATTCGCGGCGGCTGTACGGTCCCACCTGACTACCCTTCCGCCAAGCGCCCACTTCGGTGAGCTTCGGGTGGCTCTTGATCTCCATCCGCCAGCCCTGGTCCTCCGTCAGGTGCCAGTGGAAGCTGTTCATCTTGTACCGCGCCAGCAGGTCGATGTACTTCTTCACGAACTCCACGGGGAAGAAGTGGCGGCACACGTCCAGGTGCATGCCCCGCCACGGGAAACGCGGGTGGTCCGAGATGGTGAGGCAGGAGAGGGAGCCGGTCGTGCGGCCTTGTTGCAGGAGTTGGATCAGGGTGCGGCTTCCACGGAAAAGCCCAGCCTCCTCCACCGCGTTGATGGTGATCGTCTTTGCTGTGACGGACAGGGAATACCATTCGGGTGGAAGAAGGGTGTCCGGCCTGATCAAGGCGAGGGAAACCACATTGGGTTCCATGCACTCTTGAAAGCTTGTCGAAACGGAACGGTCGACGTCCATTCGGACCAGTTCAACCAGACCCGGTCCGATCGGCGCGCCTCCTTCGACGAGGAAGGGGCATTGCAGGTCGATCGATCCATCGGTCAACCGCATCTCCACCGGCGCCGGTATGATGGACGGCAGCACACCTTGCTGGGCCGAAACGTTGACTGATAGAAGCAGTAGGATAGAGAGGAACCGCATGGCTGTAAAGTTGCACAGTAACCACCTTGCGTAGTGCGATGACCGACCAGTCAACCTCTAAGTAGCTAGCGGCCAGTAGCTAAAGGCGAATGGCCGCATTTGGATTCCTCAGGATCTTTCCCCACATTTGCACCCCCAATTCCGGGACAACCAACTCAAACCGCGACATGCCAACTCGCATCCGCCTTCAGCGTAAAGGCAAAAAAGGCCGGCCTTACTACCACGTCGTAGTAGCCGATTCCCGTGCACCCCGCGACGGGAAATACATCGAACGGATCGGCGCTTACGATCCCAACCAGAACCCCGCTTTCATCGAGCTGAACAACGAGAAGGCCCTGGACTGGTTGCAGAAAGGCGCACAGCCCAGCGACACCTGCCGGGCCATCCTCAGCTACACGGGTATCGTGTACAAGAACCACCTCGCCAACGGGGTGAAGAAAGGGGCGTTCACCCAGGAAGAGGCCGATCGCCGCTTCGACAGCTGGATGAACACCAAGACCGCCAAGATCGAGAGCAAGAAGTCAGGTCTGGCCCAGACCGCTGATGCGGCCAAGAAGGCACGGTTGGCTGCTGAGACCAAGAAGGCCTCCGATATGGCCGCTGCCCTTAGCGCTAAACTTGCTGCAGCTACGTACGTGGCACCGGCACCCGTTGAGGAGGCCGCTCCTGAGGCCGCTGCAGAAGGCGAGGCTCCCGCTGCCGAGTAGGAATTGACCGAACACGTTGAAAGCCCGCACCGCTTGGTGCGGGCTTTTTCATTACAAGCGTGCCTCCCGCATTACCTTTCCACCATGGACCTCGAAAGCCTGCATCGCATCGGCAAGCTCGGTAAACCGTGGGGACACCAAGGAGAACTCACGGTTCATTTGGAGGATGCCGACCTGGATGAACTGGTCCACGCCGGCTGTCTGTTCGTGGACATCGAAGGACAGAAGGTGCCCTTCTTCTTCAGCAAGCTACACGATAAAGGGCGCGACATCCTGGTGAAGTTCGAGGACTTCAACGACCCGCAAACCGCGTCGATCCTGGTAGGACGTGATCTTTTCGCCCCGCCCGGTATGCTCGTCGATGGTAGCGATGAGAGCTGGGACCCGGAGGAATTCATCGGTATGATGGTGGCTGATGAGGAGCATGGGGATCTGGGGGAGGTGACCGGTATCGAAGGCAGTGCGAAGAACCCGGTGCTGGTTATCCAACACGGTCCGGAGGAGGTGATGGTACCCGTTGCCGAGGAGATGATCCTCGGTATCGATCCTGAGACGAACACGCTCCTGGTGCGCACACCGCCTG